>NZ_JBBEBW010000021.1:0-17625 GCF_040882185.1 Marinobacter sp.
GATGGCGCCGACTGACCTATTTCCTCTTTGGGCCGGGGCGGCTCTTCGGCTACACGGCTGGCCATGAATCGACTATGGGAATACAATCCCAAGTATGAATGAGTCTGATACCAAACCTCTCCATCGCGCTCTGGCGCGGATACTGCGACCCCTTGCGCGGCTCTTGCTGCGTAACGGGGTGTCGTTTGGGGAATTTTCAGAACTGGTAAAGCAAGCGTATGTGGAAGCTGCTTTTGAAGATTTCCGTGACAGCCGCCGCAAGCCTACCGATTCCAGGGCCGCCGTATTGACGGGGCTGACCCGAAAGGAAATCAAGCGGCTGCGGGAATTGACCCGAAACGAGTCGGTTCAGAGAGTATCCCGTCTTCACATTAACCGAGCATCCCGTGTTGTTTCCGGTTGGGTCCGGGACAAACACTTTCAGGACGCTGAGGGAGAGCCTGCCATGCTGGGTTTTGATGGCCCTAACAGCTTCTCGGAGCTCGTCAAACGCTACAGCGGCGACATGACGCCCAGGGCCGTTCTGGATGAACTGGTTCGCGTAGGGGTTGTTGAGCATACCGATAAGCTCATTTTGCGAAAGAAAGCGTATATCCCCACAGGTGATGATCAGGAAACGCTGCACATATTCGGGGAAGACGTGGGTGATCTGATTTCGACTGTTGATCACAATCTGACCACGACTCAGCCCGTCCGCCCCCCGATGTATCAGCGCACCCTGACCTACGACAACATTCCACCGGAAATTATCTACAAATGGCGGGCCCACGCTGCACAGAAATCCCAGGAACTTCTGGAGACCCTGGACCGGTGGCTGGCGCCCTATGATCGGGATATATCTCAACGCATTCCTGGAAATATCGCGTCTCCAGTTGATAACGGTTCGGTGCGCACCGGCGTCAGCGTATTCTATTTCGAAGATCCGATACAGACAGACCGGGATGGGGAGAACGAATCATGACTGTGATGTTTCGTTGCTATCGCTTTCAGGGCTGGGAGACGACTGAACTGGTTGAGCTGCTGTTGTCCCCGTACGCCAGGGAAGTTCTCAGTTGTTGGTTAACGGACCTCCAATTTCTGGATGAGAACCTTGAACCGGCGTTGCTGCCTTTTACAGACGAAGCTGGCGGGGGTTTGCTGAACCTGGTAGAGCGAGTCGTCAATGGGCACTCCTCAGCCCGGATTCTCGAAGAGCTGCTGGATTCCGGTCTGGTCGAGCAGGCCGCAGTCGGCATATTCCTGTTGAGACGGGCAGCCTATGTGCCAAGCCCCTCGGAACAGCCAGAAGAAATACCCCGAGAAGATATCCCTCATCAGCGAGGCAATACCGGTAACCGCGCGGGTTACCGGACCCGGCATACTGACCGCGAATTCTGTACTAGTTCGGAGCGATCATGAATGAAGACAACATGGTTACGCCGGAGGTCTTAAGGTTCCCGCGTAGGCCGGTTTTTCAAAGAGGAAGGGACGGGCATAGTAGCTCCTGTTAGTATGGGCGCCGGAACTTTTCCGGAGCGCCGGAATCTCAGCGTGTTCTGATAGTCGCCTCTTAAGTAATGAATCAAAAGGAGTACCTATGGGTGAAGCAAAACGTCGTAAAGAGACCGGCACCCCGGCCCCGAAAACCAAAGTTGAAAAGAAAAAACCGCTGTGGGTCAGCGCTGGCATATCAGTATTTGCAATAATCCTGGTGATTGTCTTTTTTGCCACCCGGCCACCGTCACAGGACTCGGATTCTTTGCCGAAGGCCAGCGAAAACGCCGGTGAGTTTCCAGCCCAGCTGGATCAGTACGGTGTATCCATTGGGGAAGACGACGCCCCCGTGGTGGTGCGTGAATTCGCAGATTACCAGTGCCCCGCCTGCGCCCGGTTTTCCAGCGCGAGCCAGAGGTTGAAAGAAGAATTTGTCGAATCCGGTGACGTGCGCTTTGTCTACTACGACCTGCCATTGCGTCAGCATGAGAACGCGGTACCTGCCGCGTTGGCCGCCCGTTGTGCTGGTGATCAAAATGCTTACTGGCCCATGCACGATAAGCTGTTTGGCTCCCAGTCCGACTGGAGTGCTACCGATTCTGCGGTGGATGTGTTTACCCGCTACGCGGAGGATCTCGGTCTGGAGGCGCGTCGTTTTAAAAGTTGTATGACATCTGAACTTCATCTTGAAGCGGTTAATCGTAGCCGTGAAGTGGCGACCCAGCTACAGGTGACGAGCACGCCCACTGTTATGGTGGATAATATCCGCCTGACCCGGCCAGGCTGGGGGCAGCTTTCTGCCGTAGTTAAGCGCGAATTGGCCAGCGCTGGTCAATAGTTGCAGTATCCCTTACACGAACAGCCGGTAAAACCCGTATAATCGCTCACATCGTGGCCGTTCCCGATTGCCGGGGCGGCTAGTACGCATCTTCCAGGGTTTTATCATGTCTTTTGCCGCGCTCCAGTTATCCGAACCTTTGCTTCAGGCCATTGAGGAACGCGGATACAAACAACCTTCGCCCATTCAGGCGCAGGCAATCCCGGGTATTCTCCAGGGCCGCGACATGCTGGCGGCCGCCCAGACTGGCACCGGCAAAACCGCAGGTTTCACCTTACCGTTGTTGCATCGGCTTGAGCATGGTGAAGCGGTCCGCAGCAATTCTGTAAGAGCGTTGATTCTTACACCCACCCGTGAACTTGCAGCTCAGGTCGGCAGTAGCGTTGCCTTGTATGGTCGTTACATGAAACTGACCGCAGACGTGGTTTATGGCGGGGTACGGATTAACCCGCAGATGATGAAGCTGCGCAAAGGTGTGGACATCCTCGTGGCCACACCGGGTCGCTTATTGGATCTTCACCGCCAGAACGCGGTTCGCTTTGATCAGCTCGAAGTGCTGATTCTGGATGAGGCGGACCGGATGCTGGATCTAGGTTTTATCACCGATATCCGCAAAATCCTCGATCTGCTGCCAGCCAAGCGACAGAACCTGCTGTTTTCAGCCACCCTGTCTGACGATATCCGCACCCTGGCCCGCGGGTTTATGGAACACCCGCTGGAAGTGGACGTCAGCCCGAAAGAATTGGCCGCTGTGACGGTCCAGCATAACCTGCATCCGGTCGACAAGAAGCGCAAGGGTGAGCTCTTGAGCCATCTCATTCGTTCCCGTGGCTGGTTTCAGGCACTGGTGTTTGTAAAAACCAAAAAAGGTGCCGACAAACTGGTAAAAGAGCTTTATGCCGATGGCATTTCCTGCACCGCGATCCATGGCGACCGCTCCCAGGCGATGCGCAATAAAGCGCTGGAAGATTTCAAATCCGGCAAGATTGGCATCCTGGTGGCCACCGATGTGGCGGCCCGGGGCCTGGATATCGAGAGTCTGCCATTGGTGGTTAATATGGACCTGCCAAAGGTGGCGGAAGATTACATCCACCGAATTGGCCGTACCGGTCGTGCTGGTAGCAAAGGCCGGGCCGTCTCTCTGGTGAGCCACGACGAAGTGGTTGAGTTGCGCGGTATCGAACGGCTACTGAAGAAGAAGATAGTCCGGGATTTCATTAATGGTTTCGAACCTGAGCACAATGTGCCAGTGTCCCCAGAGCCCACAGCGAAACTTAAAAAGACCACCAAGCCTAAAAAGCCCAAGCGGCCAAAGCTGTCACCGGGTAAACTGAGGGCCAAAAAGACAGCTGCCGGAAAGGCTTCTGGAAAGACGGGCAAAGGCGGTGCGTCCAGTGCCAAAAAAGGCGGAGAGGGCGGAAAGAGCAAACCCAACGCCAAACCGCCGGGCCGTCGACCTCCAAATCCCGGCAAGCGCCCCGCGCGCACAGACACCACGAAACCCGAATAATGAACACCGGAGCTACTATGATTGAGGTTGGGCGCTATGCTCGTTTGAAGGTCTTGCGCATCGAGGATATCGGTGCCCGGCTGGACGCTGGTTCAACCGGCGAGCTGCTGTTGCCAACGAGGTATGTCCCCGCTGAGTGCAAGCCTGGGGACAAGCTGATGGTGTTCGTGTCTCTGGACTCCGAAGACCGCCCGATTGCCACCATGGAAAAACCCAAAGCCCAGGTCAATGAATGTGCGTGGCTGAAAGTGGTGTCGGTTTCCGAGGTCGGGGCGTTCCTTGACTGGGGGCTGTCAAAAGACCTGTTCGTGCCGTTTTCGGAGCAGGGTGTCAAGATGCAGGAAGGTCGCTCTTATCTGGTATACATCTACGAGGACAATACCGGACGCCTGGCCGCAACCACCAAACTCAACCGTTTTATCAAGGACAAGGCCGAAGGCCTGGCCGACAACGAAGAAGTCAGCCTGATTATTGGCGACACCACAGACCTTGGTGTCAAAGCCGTGATTAATCACCAATTCTGGGGCCTGCTTTACCATGACCAACTTTTCAAACCGGTCCGTAAAGGTCAGTCCCACGCTGGCTATGTCCGACGTATCCGGCAGGATGGTAAGGTTGAACTAAGCCTGTACCAACCGGGTTATGGCAAAGTCAGTGAATTCGCCGAATCGATCATTGATTCGCTCAAGGCCAGCAATGGCTTTCTTCCGCTCAATGATAAAAGCGCTCCGGAAGCGATCTATTCAACGTTCAATGTCAGCAAGGGTGTGTTCAAACAAGCCATTGGGGCTCTGTATAAGAAGCACCTGATCCTGATCGAGAAAGACGGCATTCGCTTGATTGAATAAACACATCATGCTCCGGATTTACGGTCCGGACCGCAGGAGAAAACCATGAACGACGTAGTTGTCTGCGCGCTCTACAAGTTCGCAGTCCTGAACGATTTTGAGTCCCTTCGCCATCCCCTGTTGGATTTGATGCAGCAGCACGATGTGTGCGGCACTCTGCTGCTGGCTCCTGAAGGCATCAACGGCACGATCGCTGGCAGCCGCCTGGGGGTTGATAGTCTCAAGCAATGGCTGGCCAGTGATACTCGCTTTGACGGCATCGACTATAAGGAATCGCTGGTTGATATTCAGCCGTTCAAGCGCACCAAGGTTAAGCTCAAGAAAGAAATTGTCACCATGGGCGTTGACGGTATCGACCCGCGGCGTATCGTTGGTACCTATGTCCAGCCCAAAGACTGGAATACGCTGATTTCCGACCCGGAGGTACTGGTGATCGACACCCGTAACCAGTATGAGGTCGAAATTGGCAGTTTCCGAAATGCTGTTAATCCTGCCACTGATACCTTCCGCGAGTTCCCCCAATACGTGAAGGAGCATCTCGACCCGGCCCGGCATAAGAAAGTGGCGATGTTCTGTACCGGTGGTATCCGCTGCGAGAAATCCACTGCGTATCTGAAGGAACAGGGTTTTGACGAGGTCTATCATCTCCATGGCGGAATTCTGAAATATCTGGAAGAAGTGCCCCAGGACCAGAGCCTGTGGCAGGGTGACTGTTTTGTATTTGATGACCGCGTAACGGTGAATCATAACCTGGAGCGGGGCGACTTCGACCAGTGCCACGCCTGCCGCCGCCCGATTACCGAAGCCGACAAGCAGCGACCGGAGTACGAGCAGGGTGTCAGTTGCCACCAGTGTGCCCACAGTTTGTCAGCCGGGCAGAAGTCGCGGTTTGCAGAGCGGGAGCGGCAGATGCGTCTGGCGCGGGAGCGTGGTGAGGTTCATGTGGGCGGAGAAGCCGCAAAGGTTATTGCTGCCAAAAAAGCCGAAAAGCAGGCCCAACGCGCGCTCCAGGCTCGCAAAAGCCTGGCGGGGGAGCGCCACTGAAGAGACGGTTGGCATCTGAGGACATTGGTTAAACGTAATGACCATGATACAAATGCCTGATGTATCATGATGTTATGTTTAACAGTCCTGAAAGGAGATGTCATGCAGTTATCAAAAGTGGCGGCCTGTCTGCTCGCCGTTGGGTCCTCGGTTGCCTTTGCGCAGTCCGGCGACCGTGACTGGGAAGGCGAAGCAGAGCTTGGCGTTCTGGTCACTTCCGGCAACACCGAGGAAACCAATATTAACGGCCGTCTCGGGCTGGCCCATGAAGTGGTGCGGTGGCGGAATCTGCTCGAGCTGCGCACCCTTTATTCCAAAGCTGATGAAGAGACCACGGCGGAACGTTACGCCGCTTCCGCTGAAACCAATCTGAAGTTCAACGCACGCCAGTATTTATTTTTGCGGGGTGCTTACGATGATCAACGTTTTTCCGGCTACGATTTCCAGTCTTCGGTCACGACCGGTTACGGTAACCGGGTATGGGAGCGGGGAGAACGCTCGTTTCTGGATCTCTCGGTCGGTGGCGGTTATCGGTTTAACAAACTGAAGGAACCGAATGACGACGGCTCCAGAGATGAAGAAGAGGCGATTGCCCGGCTGGCGGGCCAATTTGATTACGGTATTTCCGAGAACTCGTTGTTTAGACAGAAACTCAGTACCGAAATAGGTCTGGACGAGAACAATGTCATTACCCTGTCTGAAACCTCGTTGCAGGCTACCGTGGTGGATAACCTGTCAATGAAAGTGGCCTTCAGAGTCAAGAACGTGTCTGACGCACCTCCGGGTAACGAGGACACTGACACTGAAACCTCACTTGCTCTGCTATACGGGTTTTAATCCGTTGCCAGCGGTTCAGATTTGCTACCGCTGGCAGGACCCTGCCGTTTAACCTTGGCAGCGAGAATTGTGCCGTAAATGACTTTGACATCCTGAGCAAATTGTTCGATGGAATAATCCTTTGCAAATGCCAGGGCGTTGTCAGACAGGGTCTTGCGCAGGTCATCGTCTTCCAGCAGGCTGGCGATACGATCCCGCCACTGGTCACGGTTCTCGGGCGTCTTGTAGCCGTTGAATCCGTGCCGGACCACATCATCAATACCGCTCGACCGCACCGCCACCACCGGCAGACCGGCGGCCATCGCTTCGAGAATGACCATTCCCTGGGTTTCCGATTTTGAGGCGAAAAGGAAAAGATCCCCAAGTTGATAGTAGGTTGCCATATCATCGGGCGGGACTGCCCCGACCAGCGTAATGACATCCTGAAGATTCAGGTTTTCAACCCGCTTCTGCAGGCGATCCCGCTGGTGGCCATCGCCGATCATCAGGAACCGGAAAGGCTTCTGGGTCCTGGTTTTCAGGCTGGCAATGGCATCGAACATGAAGTCGATGTTCTTCTCGTTGGAGAGCCGCGAGACGCTGATAAAAATACGCTCATCACCAAGCCCGAGCTGAGATCGTAAGGCGTTCACCTGTTCGTCAGTCACGCTCTGAAAACGCTCGTACTCAATACCTGTAGGTTGCACGTAGGTCGGTGATTTCACCCCGATCATGCGCAGGTACTCTTCGGTGGAGTAGGTAGGCACTATGACCGCGTCGCATTTGTTGGCGAAGCGTTTGATCAGCGCATGTGATATCAGGTTGCGGAACAGCGTGCCAGGCAATGGCACGAAATGGGCGTAATGCTCAAGCCGCGTGTGGTAGGTGTAAATAGCGGGAATACGAAGCCTGCGGGCCACAAATAGCCCCAAGGAGCCTAGCCAGAACGGATGATGGAGGTGAATGATATCCGGCTTGAACGCTTTCACACGCTTTCGAATTCTGCCGAGGAAAATATTGGCTAACCGGAATTCCCGCTTCTCACCCATTGCCAGAAGTGAGGGTACCCGTAACACATGGTCTTCTTTTTCCGGCTGGTCTTTATAGCGGGGCGCGACCACTAATGTGGGGTTGCCGGAAGTTTGGAGGCCTCGGCGCAGGCGTGCAATGGATATCGGGACGCCGCCGATAAACGGCAGATAGTTGTTGGTAAACATGGCGACCCGTAGCGGCTTGTCGAGCCAGGGCGTAGGATCAAGATCATAATCCGGGTAATAGTCCTTACCGACAAACACGATGGCATACAGTTTGATGGCGATGAGCGTCAGCGCACTGATGATCAATATGAAATTGACATAGCCCACATAGAACAACGAATAAACGAAGAACCACAGGCTTTCCAAATGCTTGAACACTGGCTGCTGGCTGATTTCCAGCGGCACAAGCTCGGTGGCGACCGAGTCGGCATTCACCGAGACCTTCACAAAGTGATGAAAGCTCACGTCATTGTTAAGCATCAGGCCGCCTGCGCCGCCTGAAATAATGAACTCGGTACCGTAGTGTTGCTGGCTGTCGTATTGCGAAATATTGGCAGAGAACACCGCATCAATATTGTATTCGCGAATGATGGCAATGAGTTCGTCCCGGAATTCGTTCGGATGAAGGTAGTCCTCATCCTCATCGAACAGCACATCCTCTCCGCTGCGCATCAGCGGGTGGCCGACAAACAGAAAGGTGTGGTCCGTACTGTTCTGGCTGAGGATGTCCCGCAACCAGCGCGTCTGCCATCGCCACGGGGTTTTTCCGGTACTGTCCAGGAAGATAAATCGGCTGTTGCCCGCCCGGACGTTGAAAAAATGAGGGCCGAAATGCTCGTAGAACCGAAAGCTGCCGAAACTCTCGTATTCATGCTGCCCGAACGTCAGCAGGTAGGGCATGTTCAGATAGCTGAGGGTGCCCTGGGCCGCGCGGTACTTGTCTTCACTACCGCTGCTGACGGCGTTACCAGCAGACACGACGAAATCTACCCCCGCGTTGTTGATCATCGGGATGATCTTGCGCTCGAAGATGCCAACAGAGTTGTTGATATTGCCTACCACGGCAAAACTGAAGGTATCCCGCTCCGCCAGCAGGTTATGGATACGCTCGACCTGTTCGGTATGAATGGCTTTGAAGCTGGGTTCAAAAAAGTTCAGGTAGGCCTTATAGCCGATCAGTAACGTCACAATCAGCACGTTCAGGTAAAACACCGCTTTCAGGGGCTGGCGCCTGATCATTGAGAATCCTTCCTGCGACGGGCAAGCTCTCGCTGAAATATGATCAGCCCGGCAATCATGCCCAGATAAATAGTCAGCAGACGCCAGGTGATGATCACCAGTATCAGATGGTTTGCGGATAGTATGTCACGGAAGAAGCTCCCGAAAACCCCTTCGGAAATACCGGAGGCGCCAGGAGTTGGGGAGAAGTACATGATGAAGGTCGTTACAACCAGCAAGCCGGTGCTTGTCACGTAGTTGACATCGTAATCCAGACTCGCAATCAGCAAGGCAGGGAAACTGAACAGGCTGAGCAGGAACACCGCCGTAAAGACGACGGACAGGCACACGCTTAGTCGCGGGCCATGCAGGTATTCACTGAAACTGTAGGAGAACCTCAACATTTCACGCCGGGCCTTGTATTGCCAACGTAAGTGTCTCTTTGCACTCAGCAGGTGAAAGCGGCGCAACAGATGTAAGAGCTTCGACAGCGGCCCGATCAGCCAGCGGGTTCGGAACAGCACTACCGCAAAAAAGCCCAGGTAGAGCAGGATAAAGGCCGCGAGGGCCACGCTCACATCTTTTAGAATGGGCTGGTTCTCAAGGGCATTCAGGGTCAGCAGAAACACTGGCGTCAGTGAAAAAATAAAAAAAATCGCCAGGACGGTTCGAATGGTCGTGGCAGCGGTCGCCCGTCCAATGGGGATACCATAGCGTTGCAGATACCAGACCTGCGCCACACCACCACCAGTAGCCATCGGCGTCACGTTGGAGATGAACAGGTTAATGAAAACCAGGCGAAACAGGGCCCGGAATGATAGGTTGTGACCCAGCGCCTTGAGCGTGTAGTGCAGTCGCAGTCCATCAGCCACAAAATACACCGTCAGTAACCCTAGCAAAGCCGCCACAGTACCCGGTTGGAGTAGCCGGAAATCAAAGGAAAAGCTCTTACCTGCAAACTGGCTGTAAACTGTGTACAAGCCTGCCGCTGTCAGCCCCAGAAACAATAGGCTGAACAGTGTCAGTCTACGCCAGGCTGTGCGTGGCGGCTCATCGGTTTGAATATGATCTGTCATGGCGAGCTCGTCGTGATGAGAGCCCGCAGTTTACTGCGTCAGGGAGGGGGGGTGTCCAGTGAACAGCGCGTCAGACAAGCTGTTGCAGACGACGGTTTCAACCAATTCAATGGCCGTAAACTATCATTGAGGTGCTTCCTTGGTCAGTGCCGTATCGTCGTATGAGGCGATAATACTGGCCAGCTCGCCGTTTTCTTTCATTTCCGCCAGTTCTCGATTAAACAGCGCAACGAAATGGGACCAGCGCGGGGCGAGCATCAGCCGGTAGGGCGATTCATTCAAAATCATCGCTTCAACCTGGAATTCATCCTCCCAGCCATGCTTTCGCATGATCCAGAGTCCGCTACGATCATTGGTCAGCAGTCCATCAAAGCGCTTTGCGCCCGCAAGCCTGCGAAACATGCTGACTTCATCGTGGAGCTCGAGCCTGACGGTCTGGCCGGACTCAAACAGGTGCTCCAGCATAGGGTAGCTATAACCGAGGTGGGTAATGAGGGTTTTGCCAGCGAGATCTTCTAGAGTTTCCAGATGCAGGGGATGATCCTTGCGGGTGAACACGACGTCCCGGGCTACGGTGACAGGATCTGTAAACAGGAAACGATGAGATTCCCTGGTCCATTCAATTGCGCGCATCGTGACGTCCACGCGGCCCTCAAGCATGAAGTCGTCAACGCGGTTGGTAGGGACCTCAGTCGCAACCACCGAGTAATCATATTCTCGCGCTATGCGGGACAGAACATCCCAGAAAATACCTCTGACTGAACCGTCTTCCTGCTTGATGGTGTACGGGGGGATACTACCCATACCGATGTTGAAGATCAGCTCATGGGCGGAGTGTTGAGTAGCAAACGTATGGGGAGCGACGCTAAGCGAAAATAAGACTCCAAGTACAAATCCGTTCAGCGGTGCCATTGAGCCTCATGTTGTTAAAATAACGTGTGTTTTAAAGTATAGCGTCTCCAGGGAAAAAGTCCGCAAACTACTGTAAAACCCGCCAGCAACAGACTTACGGCGATCTGCAAACGAGACCCCTTGAAATCAGCCCCAAACACAAGCATGTATAGGGTCGACCATTCATCCTGTTAGCGGAGTGCAAACATGCATCGCCATTTTGAACAGGCCCCCGGCCTATACGATGAAAACGTTCCCGAAACCGACGGTTATGTCTTCAACCAGACCATGCTGAGGATCAAGGATCCGGAACGAAGCCTCGACTTTTACACTCGTATTATGGGCATGCGACTGGTCCGCAAGCTCGATTTCCCGGAAATGAAGTTCACGCTCTACTTCCTTGCCTATCTTGATGACCGGCAAGCCACCACCGTACCCGCTGACGATGCTCACAGAACCACCTTCATATTTGGCCGTGAGGCCATGCTGGAGTTAACCCACAACTGGGGCACCGAAACTGACCAGAAATTCGAATACCACAATGGCAATGACGAACCTCAGGGGTTTGGACACATTGGTATCGCAGTGCCGGATGTGTACAACGCAGCCGACCGGTTTGAAAAACTCGGAGTGGAGTTCGTGAAGCGTCCGGACGATGGCAAAATGAAAGGTCTCGCATTCATCAAGGACCCTGATGGCTACTGGATTGAGATATTACAGCCGAATATGCTCGAGAAGTTGCGCAAGGACGATTAACCCGACGGAAACCGCTTGGAAGCAACCTGTTATCAAGCTGCCGGAGCGTCTTCACTCCCCTTGATCTCAGGCTTGCGGGCGGCGCCGGAGCGGGAGGCTACCACAACTGCAATGGTGAGGATAACTGCCCCAAGCACACCTATGGCGCCCAGGTTTTCCCCCAGAATCATCCAGGCCAGCGCCGCCACGAACAGTGGTTCCAGCGTCACGATGATGCTGGAGGTAGTGGCCGGTGTATTCTTCATGCCCGCAAAAAAGCACAAATACCCCAGACACGTCGGAACCAGGCCGATATACACCACCAGCAACCAGTCAACGGTGTCTAAACTCTGTAGCTGAGCCAGGCCGCCGGACAACGCTACGATGGGCAGTAAGGCTAGTGCCCCGGTAAAAAAGCAGACAAACGCAGTGGCGAATACCGGTGCGCCGCTGGCGGCGTGTCGGCTGGTCAGCGTGAAGCCTGCATAAACAAAGGCCGCCGCCAATGCCATGGCGATACCTGCAATTCGGATGTTCCCGGTAGTGTTCATATCGCCAACCACCAGTAACGCTGTGCCACCAATAGCTGCAATCAAAGCGATGAGGGTGGTCAGGCCGGGTTTTTCTCCCAGAATCGGCGCCGCCAGAATCGCAACGATGACCGGTGACAGACACAGGGCGATCAGCGTCGCGATGCCAGCGCCGGTTAGATCCACCGCCACCAGATAGGTGCCTTGATATGCTGCCTGGAAGACCCCGAGCGCCGCCAGTGCCAGCAGTATTCTGGGGGTGATGCGGGCACGCTGGCTGGTATCCGTGTGGCGTCGCTCCCATAGCATCAGTACAAAAAAACAGGGAAAGGCAATACTGAGCCGCACTAGGCCAAGGGTCAGCGGTTCCAGTTCACTGCCGGTAAACAGGAATTTCGCAGCAATCCCGGTCGTCGCCCACAAGGCAGCCGCCAAGGCTATCAGCAGGGCGCCCTTGATAACGCTGATCTGGGCGGGGGTTCTATGGGCTGACTTCACTCCGCCCCAATCACTATAACGATCAACTCCTTCGGTCCGTGAACGCCGTAGGCGAGGGTTTGTTCGATGTCGGCGGTTTTTGAGGGACCGGATATTAGCAGGGCGTTGGTGGGCATGCCGGAAGCCCACCGTTGCAGGGCGATGGCTTCGTGGAAGGTGGCGAAGATCTGGTCTGCTTCCAGAACGGCAATGTGTATCGGCGGCACCAGGCTCATGAGGCGCGGCTCGTCTGCGTTGGGCCAGAGAATCAGCGAGCCGGTTTCGGCAATGGCGCCTCGGGTTGAGGTAATCGCAGCATCGACGTCGTTGAACAACGCGGGCTGCCATTGTTCGATTGGAGCGTCGTAACTCAGTAGTTCCGGCAAGTCAGGCCGGTCGGCCTCCCGGATAGTCTGGCCGATAGTGTGCTTTACGGGCACCAGCAAATTCCGGGCGGATCGTGCTTGCAGGATGTCAGCCAGCGTATCGAGCCAATCATCTTCGTTCGCGCGGTGCACCTCGCCATGGACAGACTCAATCATCCGCTGGAACCGGTCCAGCTTTTCTGCCGCTGACCATTCGCGATCGGCGATTACGCTGAAGTCTGTTGCCGGTACCGCAATTTCATTGCCATGGCGGTTCCGCAGACGCTGTAATATCTGTTCCCGCGCGCTCATGACAGGTTCTCCCGCTGGGGTGCGTTACGACGCTGGGGCGACTGAGGGGACGGTTTTTCTGAAGACGTCCGCCGTTCCATCATCTGGTGCAGTGTTGTTGGCGCCAGCTTTGGCGCCGACCGGTACTGTGTCCAGCCTCCCAGGGTTTTGGGCAGAAGATTGCGGAAGCGGGCTGATATCGAGGTGCCCAATCGGTATAGCCAGGGCTGACTGTGCATCCAGCGCCATCCCAGCCAGGCCGTGGCTTCCAGGCGCCGACGCTTGATGCCATGCCCGCGTACATCGCTGGCTCTTTCGGAATCACCATCTACCGATTCTCTGCGCAGACGTACCAGCAAGTCCGGTATTGGAATTTTGACCGGGCAGACCTCACCGCAAGCGCCGCATAATGATGAGGCTGTCGGCATATGTTGTGTTGCTTCAAGCCCTAGCATATGGGGCATGAGGATAGAGCCGATGGGGCCGGGGTAGGTCGTGCCATAAACATGGCCGCCCACCCGGGTATACACCGGGCAATGGTTCATACACGCGCCGCAGCGGATGCAGCGCAGGGTATCCAGCAGTTCATCGTCCTGGTAAATCGTGGAGCGACCGTTATCCACCAATACCAGATGAACCTCTTCCGGGCCATCCAGTTCATGGGGCTGGCGCGGGCGGGATATCATATTGAAGTAGGTAGTGATGTGCTGGCCGGTGGCAGAGCGAGTCAGCAAGGCCAGCAGGCCGGTTACATCTTCCATGGTCCCAACCACTTTTTCGATGCCCGTCACGGCTATGTGACAAGGGGGCACGGTCGTGGTCATGCGGCCATTACCTTCGTTTTCCACCAGGCACAGGGTGCCGGTTTCAGCGACCGCGAAATTGACGCCGGAAACCCCCACATCGGCATTCATGAATTTTTCACGCAATTGCTGGCGGGCGCTGGCGGTCAGGTAGTTCACATCGTGGGAGCGGTTGGTGCCGGTTTTCTCGTGCAACAACTCGGAGATTTCCTCAGTGTTCTTATGGATCGCAGGCATGATGATGTGCGACGGCGTTTCCTCGGCCAATTGCACAATATATTCACCCAGGTCCGATTCCAGCGCTTCAATGCCCTGTTCCTCAAGGTAATGGTTGAGCTCCATTTCCTCGGAGACCATGGATTTGCCCTTGATGACCGTTTTGGCATTCCGGGCGACACAGATATTGCGGATGATGCGGCAGGCCTCGTCGCCGTCGTTGGCCCAATGCACCCGAACACCATTATCGGTCAGTTTCTTTTCCAGCTGTTCCAGAAGGTCCGGCAGATTGGCGAGTGCCCGTTGGCGAATGTTGGCGCCAAGCTCCCGTAGAGTTTCCAGTTCCCAGCCTTCAAATGCGGAGCGGCGCTTGCTCATCAAGCCGTCCATGGCGTTGCGGAAATTACTCCGGATTTGCGGGTTCGCAAGCGCTACTTTGGCCCGGGGATGGAACTGCTGTACGACCGCATCGTGATCTGTGTGTGCATGTGAAATCGGCTGGTTCATGAGTGTGAATCTCCCTCAACCGGGTCCATGGGCGAGCCTGAGACGCGCTGCCACAGAAAACTCAGTATGTGCTGGCCGCTGAGCGGGCGGGCAGATTTCTCCGCGCAGCCAGCAATATTCATCAGGCAACCGCAATCGGTGGTGACAAATTCCGGTGCTCCGGCCTCGACCAGGCTGGCAACTTTATCGGTAACCATCGCGCCTGAAATTTCCGGATGCCGAACCGCAAACGTGCCACCAAACCCGCAGCATTCCTCGGCCCGCACCTGCTCAACCAGCGTCACATTGGCAAGTTGCCCGAGTAGCTTCGGCCCGACTTCAGCAACGCCCATCTCGCGCCGGGCAGAACAGGACGTATGCATTGCCACGGTAGTGGGTTGCCCGAGGTCCTGCAGCTTGATGTGGCAAACATTGAGCAGGAAATCCGTCAATTCCCAAACCCGGCTGGCAACCGCGTTGGCTTTCTCCGCCTGGGGTAAACCCTTGAACAGGTCCGGGTAATGCTTGCGCATCATGCCGCCACAGGAGCCGGACGGCACCACAATGGGCCAATCATCCGGGAACAGGTCAAGCTGTGCAGCCGCCACAGAGCGGGCTTCATCGTGATAACCGGAGGTGTAGGCAGGCTGGCCGCAACAGGTCTGATCCCGAGGGAAAATAACCTCGATACCTTCGCGCTCAAGCAATTGGATGCCCGCCATACCTGCTTCAGGGTAAAACAGATCAATCAGGCAGGTGCCGTAGAAATACACCTTCTGTGGCTTGGAGGGGTACAGTTTAATGGCGTCAGTCATTGTTATTGTCATTCTCCCGAGCAGGTAGGGGGGCGTGCATGATTCGTGTGAATCAATCGCCTTCTTATCCTCTTACGATAGGCAGCACAGCTTGGCCTGTCTAGGCGACTTTCGATGCAAAAGCTTTGGAGGGGAAAATTCTGGTGAGCGCGGAAGGGAGTAAGTCAGAAGCCTCGCAGGCGAGGCCCTGGAAATCCGCGTGCTTGATGCGGAGGTTATTTAACCGTCAGTCGCTCGGCATTTGTTTCAAGTGTCTTTGCTCCAATGCCTTTGACATTGCCCAAATCACTGACAGTAGCGAACGGGCCATTCTGTTCGCGGTAGGAAATAATCGCTTCGGCTTTGGCTTCTCCGATGCCGTTCAGGTTCGCCAAGGTAGCCACATCGGCTTCGTTGATGTTGATAGCCTCGCCAGGGTTGGCAGAGGCAAAACCGGTGGCGAGTGAGAACAGCAATACAAGTGTGGCAAGAAAAGATGTGCGGGCCATAAAGGGCTCCTTGTTTCGGGTTTTGGTTTTAAAAGCCGAAAACAGACTCGGGAGATGCGGATTCACAAAGCTGAACTCAAAAGAAAGAAAGCAATGGGCGCAAAGAGAAAGGAATAAACGAAGGATCGATCAGAGGGAGTCACGGAGAGGTGCACAGTCCCTGTGTACCCTATCCGTGGCCAAATACTGCCTGATCCGTCAGGCCTCAACCGTCCCTGTTTATCGAGTCATCCGTGAAATTCTTCCGTGTTTGCATCCTGCATGCCTGAATTCCTTTCAAGCGGCGCGTCCCTGCAACCCCGCAATCCTTGCGAGTACTGCCTCCGTGCTGAAAACAAGTCTACGCGGTTGCCGGGGGGAGAAAACAAGCCTTTGTTAGTACCGCGTGTGCGAGATAGATTACACGGGTGTAGTCCTGCAAGAAGTCTCGTCAGATTCAACCACCCACCGGGTGATAGTCGTTCTGAGCCTGATTAAGATATTTCAACAGATCATCCGCAGGCCATGGCTGACGGAGCCCCTGTTCGTGCTGATGGATGAGGTTCGCAAGCGCCTGATTGATCGGCGCGCGCAGGTTAAGGCGCTCTGCCAGGCGAACGACCTCGCCGTTGATCCAGTCGACTTCCGTTGGCCGTCCGGCTTCCAGATCTTCCCACATGGATGAGCGGGCAATCGGGTCAATGGTCAACATCTTTTTAGCGAACCGTGAGAAAAACCAGTCCGGCGATTTCATCAGGTAGGGAATGGCAGGCGTCGGGATCGCTGTCAGTTTGATGGTTGGAATGCCAGCCATCTCCA
This sequence comes from Marinobacter sp., assembly GCF_040882185.1. Classification (GTDB taxonomy): domain Bacteria; phylum Pseudomonadota; class Gammaproteobacteria; order Pseudomonadales; family Oleiphilaceae; genus Marinobacter. The sequence continues at coordinate 16,756 of NZ_JBBEBW010000021.1, forward strand.
TCAATGTCAGGGTCTCCTGCTGGGCCAGCGCCAGGCAACGGCGGTAATCCCGCTGGGACAACTCCTCCAGTAAGGGCATACCCGACAGAGCATTAATGGGATTATTCAGATTCAGCAACAACTTGGACCACATCACCGACGGCATATCATCCCGTTCTTCCAGCGGCAGGCCTGCGCGCTGGAACCAGTACAGGAATGGCTCAAGGGCCGGGTGACTGGTCGCCATCAGATGGCCTTCAGTACCGTGATGAAAATGCCCGTGGGCTTTTTGCAGCACGTTAAACGGAATCATGCCAGCCAACACCACGCATTCCGGCAAGGTTGCCTGCAATCGCTCAGCATTGTTAATGCCATTCTGCAGGCTGATCACCGGGGTGCCGGGTTTTAGGAACTCTGCCAGTTGGAGGCCAGCCGCTTCGGTACCGCCGGATTTGGTGGTAACAATCACTAGGTCTGCATCTTTGGCATCGGCAGGATCAGTAGAGTAGGTGCCGGGTTCCAGCGTGGTCTGAAACTCGAAGCCCTTATAATCGGTGATCGTCAACGGGTGTTTTTCAAGAAGTTGCTGCAGGCGGGGACGTCCGATCATCTTTACGTCTGCCCCGGCAGATAGCAGTCGGCCGCCAACGTAACAGCCAACACTGCCAGCGCCGAAAATTACAATACGGCTTGAATCTGTCATAGGCGGGCCTTTTGATTTTCTGAATTTGGCCTCCCAAATGGTTTGGGAAGCTGCTCGCTTGTATTAACTATACAGCATCTTTCGCGATGTGGGTTTCTCCCCGGAACGCAATGCAAAACCCAGACGAGCAGGTTTTGGTGGGCTGCGGGAGGGAGAGGCATCTTCCCGGACACGCCGCGCGAGTACGT
>NZ_JBBEBW010000022.1:0-83058 GCF_040882185.1 Marinobacter sp.
CCACCAGCACAATGCAGTAGGTTTGCTTGAGCTCGCCCAGCAGCTCGATGATGCGTTGGGATTCCTCGTGACCCATACCGGCCATGGGTTCGTCCAGTAGCAGGATGCAAGGATCGGTTGCCAGTACCATGGCTAACTCGAGTTGCCGTTGTTCACCGTAAGAGATTTCCGCCGCAATCGTATTGATGCGGTCAGCGAGGCCAACCTGATGAAGAGCTTTTTCCGCAGCTTCCCGAACCAGTTTGTTGGTGTGGCGTGAGGCGAACAGGTTAAAGCTGCCCGCAAACCGTCGCTGTGCTGCGACCGCACAGTTTTCGAGGCAGGTAACATCGATATAGATGTTGGTTTTCTGAAAGCTGCGGCCGATACCACGGCGCACGAATTTCCAGGGTTTGATGCCCTCGATTCGTTCGCCCTTATGCAGGATGCAACCGCTTGTGGGCTTTAACGTTCCACACAGCATGTTAAGCAACGTGCTTTTGCCAGCCCCGTTTGGACCTACCACTCCGTGCAGTTGCCGGTCGTGAAACTGCAGCGAAATATCATCGAGTGCTTTTATGCCACCCCAGTGTTTACTGAGGGATTCCGTTTCCAGAATGATGTTGTCGGCCATGATCATTTCTCCAGCAGCTTTTCAAGATAACCGGCCAGGCCTTTGCGCAGTAGCAGGACCATGAGGATGATGGCGCCGCCCATAAACAGCATCCAGTCTTCGCTCATATGTTCGAAGAGATACAGCAGGCCTTCGTAAGTGATGGTGCCCAGAATGGCCCCGTAGATCGTCCCCATACCGCCAAGGATCGCCATCACCAACGCCGTACCGGAAACCTCCCAGGTCATGAACTGCGGGTTCACGTAACCGTACTGCAAGGCAAACAGCAGCCCGGCATAGGCCGCCAGGGTGCTACCGATGACATAGCTGATCAGGCGGAAGGCGAAGATGTTGTAACCCAGCGCCTCGGTACGCTCCGGATTCAGACGGCTGGCCTCCACAATGCGACCAAAGCGCGAGCGCAGTATGATCTTGATGACGAGCAGGGTAATTAGCACGGCCAGCAGCGCCAGATAGTAGAAGTGCGAAGGGTTATCCAGATTCAGGAAGTTCACGCCAAGAATGCTGGTTTCCGGCTTCATGAAAATGAACAGACCGTCGTTACCACCGAACTCCAAAGAGTCGAAGAAGAAGTAGTAGGCCATCTGTGAGATCGCCAGGGTAATCATAATGAAGTAAATGCCCGAGGTGCGGAGTACGACAACACCAACGATCAGGGCGACCAGGGCGCTGATTCCCAGGACGTAGAAAGCGTAGATCCAGAAGTTGACCGCTTCATACTCGGGCGTAAGGATAACGAACAAGTAGCCACCCAGTCCGTAGAAGAGGGCGTGCCCCAGGGTTACCAGGCCCACCCGCCCGACCAGAAAATCCAGCGACATCACAAATACGGCCAGGATCAGGACGGTGGTGATTTTCCCCACGAAGAAGGAGTTCTCTTCAAGGAACAGGGGAATGCATAGAGCGATCAGGAAGAAGATCGTCAGGAAAATGCGTTCAGTGCGCTTTTCAAAAATCATGTTCGGCTCCGCTTACTTGGCGAACAGGCCCTGGGGCTTCACCAACAGCACCAGGATCATAAAGATGTAGATAATCATGTTCGACATGGTCGGCATCAGGACGGCCGCAAAGGTGCTGATAATGCCGACCAGCAGCGCACCCACGAAGGCACCCTTGATGGAGCCCATACCTCCGATCACCACCACCACAAAACAGGTGATCAGCACGCTTTCCCCCATGCCGGGAACAATGGAGCGCATGGGCGCGGCGATGATGCCCGAAACGGCGGCCAGCATGACGCCGATGGCGAACACAATGGTGTAGAGGCTTTTGATATTGACACCCAGGGCTTCCACCATTTCCCGGTTGGATTCACCTGCACGTATCAGCATGCCCAGACGGGTTTTACTCACCACGAAATACAGGGCAACGGCAATGGCGATGCAGATAAGCGCTGCGAAAATCCGATAGATCGGGTAGCTGGAGTTGTCAGTGAAAGGCACGGCTCCGCTCAGCGCATCCGGAACAGCCACGCCGTAAGGATCATTGCCCCAGAGAATGCTTTGCAGGGAGTTGAATACGAAGATCATGCCAATGGTCAGCAGCACCTGATCCAAGTGGTTACGGTTATACAGCCGTTGAATCAACAGCCGTTCAATCAGTATGCCCAGGCCCAGTGCGACCACCGCCGAGAGCATGGCGGCGACCGTAAAACTGCCGGTGACAGCGACGAAGTACCACACCAGATAGGCGCCTACCATATACATGGAACCATGGGCCAGATTCAGAATGCCCATAACGCCGAAGACCAGGGTTAGGCCGGAGGCGATCAGAAACAGAAGCAACCCATACTGAATACCATTTATGAGTTGCACGAAGAAAAGTTCGGTAGACATAGGGATACCCAACGGTTTTACGGAGAAATCAGTTCAGGTGCAGGCAGGTAGTTTCGGGGAAAGCTCCCGGCGGTTGCCGGGAGCCAACGGGCCCGATCTCAGAGTTTGCAGCCACGGGCGGGGTCTTCCAGCGCCTCGGCAGCCACGCTTTGCACCACGTTCACGCCATCTTTTACTTCCCGCAGATAGATGTTCTGGATCGGGTTGTGGGCCTTGGAGAAAGTGAACTCTCCCCTTGGGCTGTCGATGGTCAGCTTCTCCATGGTGTTGATGACAGCCTGCTTGTCCGAAATGTTACCCTCGAGCTGGTTGATGGTGCTGGCAATGGCCTGCCCAGCGTCATAGCCCTGGACCGCGTATATGTCCGGATAGTGGCCGTATTCGGTATTAAAGGCCTCGCGGAATTCCTGGTTTTTGGGAACATCCAATTGCTCGGCGTAGTGCAGGCCGGTCATCACGCCTTCGGCGGCATCGCCTTGAGCCTGGAGAGTGCCTTCAGTGAGAAAGCCGGAACCCAGCAGCGGAATTTTTCCACGCAGGCCCATGGCGTCGTAGTCCTTCACGAACTTGATGGCGCCGCCACCGGCAAAGAAGGTGAACACCGCGTCCGGGTTGGTGGCTGCGATATCACTGATATGGGGCTGGAAGTTGGTGGACGGGAACGGCAGAAGAACCTTCTCGACAATCTCGCCACCACCGGCGGTAAACGATTCCTCGAATGCGTCCAGGCTCTCGCGGCCCATGCCGTAGTTCCAACTGATCGCGTATACCTTCTGGTAGCCCTTATCCAAGGCGACCTGCCCCATGGGGTAGGAAGGCTGCCAGGATGAAAACGAGGTCCGGAAGATATTCGGTGCGCACAGGGGGCCGGTGGCGGCTGCAGCTCCGGCGTTGGGGATAATCATGATGGTGTCCTTGCCGCGCAGCATCTTGATCATGCCCATGGCAACACCGGAGTGAACCGGGCCAATCACAAAGTCCGCTTCGTGCTGATTCAGCAGGGAAGAGGCCAGCTCCGGCGCACGGGAAGGTTTGGCTTCGGTGTCCAGCTCAATGTACTCGACCTCGGAGCCGTGCAACTGTTCGGCCTGCTGTTTCAGCGCCAATTTCAGGCCATCCCGGCCCGCTTCGCCCAGTTGTGCGTAAATGCCGCTAAACGGCAGCATGATACCGATTTTTACCGGGTCTCCGGCGGCCGCCAGGACAGAGGTTGAAAGCCCGGCGGTCAGGGTGGTTGCCAGTACAGCACCGGCAAGGGATTTGATCCTGCTCATTTTCACACCTCAGATTGTTGTTGTGGGTTCTGTCATTAGAGGCGTGAAGATGCGGCGAAAATATCCGTTTTCTGCACAGGGGTGTCCTCTAATTGCAGAGGCAATAACGGAACGTTGAAATTCAGTCAGTTGGCTGTTAAAAAAATGAGGGCGAACCAGTAATTCGGTTACAGCACGTCAGTCCTCCGTGCTGAGGTCGCCGTACAACTGTTGGGTGAGCTCCCGCTGAACCAGCAACCTGTCAGTAATACCCTGGACGACTTCCATCCGCGCCAGGGCCCCGTCCTGGATATCCTTCATTGCCTGTAACGCCTCGCCGGACTGGTCGAGGCACTGGTTACATGACTCGCGGATATTATCCATGCCGTTGCCCGCCTCCACTGAAGTGGTGTTCAGGCTGTTGGCGATGGCGCGAATGCCTTCGCTGGATTCGTTGGCGCGTACCGCCAGGTGTCGCACCTCGTCGGCGACCACCGCAAAGCCACGACCATGTTCCCCGGCACGGGCGGCTTCAATAGAGGCATTCAATGCCAGTAGGTTGGTCTGTTTGGCGATGTCCTGGATGTTACCGACGATGCTGCCGATTTCCTCGGACTGTTTACCCAATTGGGTGAAGACGTCATTGATGCTGTTCATGTAGGCCACCAGTTCCCGAATAGACGCCTCGGACCCGGAAATGCAGTTCGCGCTTTGGGCCACCTTGGCGCCGGAGGCTTTGGCGAGTTTGCCAGCCTCGTTCATTTCTTCAAGAATCACGTCCACATTGCTGCGCAGATCATCCAGGTGAGTAATCAGTTCTGGGTTGGGGGTTTCTGTTGAAGTTTGCGGAACAGGGATGTCGGGCACCGGTTCTGGTACTGCCTCTGCTTCTACTTTTGGCCCTGGGGGTTTTTCCCGGATGGTGACAATGGTCGGTTGCAGCCTGGCGCAGAACGCAAGCGAGGTAGCAACTACGCCGGCAGTGATGGTCGCAAGCGTGGTCTGTACTGTTCCGTCTGCCATGATGGCAAGGGCAGCGGTGCCGCCGATCGCGAGGATCAGCGTTCCGTAAACCGGCGCCTTGGACGATCCGGCTTCAGAGGTTTCTTGTTCGGAGATGTGGGTGTTGTTCATGGTGCTGTTTCCGCTAGGAATGGGTTCGCATGGGGCAGAAACGCTAAGTCATATATGCGGCTGAGCCTATCCGCACAATGCAGAGCTTTGTCCGAATTCTGAAAAGTGGCTTGGGAAGGAGTGGAAGGAACCAGGCCTGGATGCTACCGGGCCTGGTTTCAGGGGTGGCGCTCAGCCCAGGTTATTGATCAGGATTTCGCTGAATTGGTCCGGGCATTCAACTGAGGGGACGTGGCCAACCCGCTCCAGAATGATCGGTTCCTGCGCGCCACTGCAATGGGCCAGTGTCTTCAGGGTTTCCGGCGGCGTGGCAACGTCGTCGGAACCACCAATCAACTGGAGTGGCACACGGTGCTCGCCGAGTCTCTTTCGGTAGTCGACCCGCCCCAGCATTTCGCATAACAGGGCGTAACTGCGATCATCCCCGCGCCCCATGATCACGCGCCACCCTTCCACCAGGGCCGGTTGTTGGTCGCAGGCGGTCGGGCCGAACCAGCGCGGTACGATATCCACTGCCATGGTACTGAGACCGAGCTCCAATACGTTGGCAGAGCGGGTATTCCAGGCCTCGGGGGTGCCGATGACGGCGCCGGTATTGGTGAGTGTGGCGGAAATCAACCGGCCAGGATGCTGGCTGATGAGTTGCTGGCCGATTGCACCACCAATCGATGTGCCGACAAAGTGGAATTTTTCTGCGCCGGCCACTGCAACGAGTGCCAGTGTTTCCTCGGCCAGGTCTTCCGGCGTGATCTCATCGGACTGGTCTGGCCAGGCTGCACTTGCTCCGTGCCCTGGCAGGTCCCAGGTCATTACCCGGAATTTGCCCAGCAACGCTGGAATCATGTTGTCCCATACCCCTTGGGTCATGCCCAGGGGATGGGCCAATACCAACAGTGGTTTGTCGCCGTCACCCAGCAGGCGGTAGCAGAGGGTGCGGCCATTGTGTTTAAGAAACGCCATATTGGCTCCTCGGTTCAGACCCGTTCGATGAGTGTAGCAATACCCTGGCCGACGCCCACGCACATGGTACACAGCGCGTAGCGGCCGCCGCTACGTTGTAGCTGATGGGCGGCGGTCTGCAGCAATCGTGCCCCGGACATGCCCAGCGGATGGCCCAGCGCGATGGCGCCGCCGTTGGGGTTCACCCGGGGATCGTCGTCGGCGATGCCCAGCTCACGCAGAACCGCCAGGCCCTGTGCGGCAAAGGCTTCGTTAAGCTCGATCACGTCAATATCATCGATGCCGATGCCCTGTTTCTCCAGCAGTTTACGCACAGCGGGAACCGGACCCATGCCCATCACCCGCGGCTCGACACCGGCGGTGGCCATACCGAGGATTTTCGCCATCGGTTTCAGACCGTGGGTTTTTACGGCGCTTTCGCTGGCCACCAACATGGCAGCCGCACCGTCGTTGACACCGGAAGCATTACCGGCGGTCACACTGCCGTTGTCGCGGAAAGGCGTGGGCAGGGCGGCGAGCTTTTCGAGGGTGATGCTGCGAGGGTGTTCGTCGATATTGAACACCAGCGGCTCCTGCTTGCGGCGTGGAATACTGACTGGCACGATTTCTTCAGCGAAGGTACCCGCCTGTTGCGCCCGGGCGGTCTTCTCCTGGGAGCGCAGCGCGAACAGATCCTGATCTTGCCGCGATACCTGATACTGCTCGGCGACATTTTCCGCCGTTTCGGGCATGGAATCGGTGCCGTACTGTTTTTTCATCAGCGGGTTCACGAAGCGCCAGCCAATGGTGGTGTCTTCAATCTCCTGGCCACGGGAAAACGCGGAATCGGCCTTGCCCATGACATAGGGCGCGCGGGACATGGACTCCACGCCGCCGGCCAGCACCAGCTCCATTTCACCGGCGCGAATAGCGCGGAAGGCGCTGCCGACCGCGTCCATGCCGGAGCCGCAGAGTCGATTGAGGGTGGTTCCAGGTATCGAGGTGGGCAAGCCAGCGAGCAAAGCTGACATGCGAGCCACATTACGGTTGTCCTCACCGGCCTGATTGGCGCAGCCCATCATCACCTCGTCGATGGCAGCGGGGTCGAGCTCCGGCGCCTGTTCGAGCACCGCCTTGAAGACATGTGCGGCCAGGTCGTCCGGGCGAACACCGGCCAGGGTGCCGCCGAAACGGCCAATGGCCGAACGGCGGGGATGGCAAAGATAAACGTCAGTCATAGTGGACCTCATTGTTGGCCTTCATGATGGGCGCTGGTACGGGCTTTCAGGTCCCGCAGTACTTCCAGTTCTTTAGCGGTTGGCTCCGGCGTAGTGTCCAGCTGGTCCGCGAAACGGATGTCCCAGCCGGTAGCCTCAATCACCTGTTCCCGTGACACATTCGGGTGCAGCGAAGTCACGACCAGCTCTTTGGTCTCGGGATCCGGTCTCAGAATGCACAGGTCGGTGATCACCACGGTGGGCCCCCGGCCGATGTTGGGCACGTTGTCCCGCGCCTTACCGTCACGGCCGAAGCCGACGGTGGTTACGAAGTCCACATCCTTCACGAAGGTGCGCTTGGAGTGCTTGACGGTAATAAACACCTCTTTCGCATTGGTGGCAATCTCCGGAGCGCCGCCGCCACCGGGCAAGCGGACTTTCGGCTCCCGGTAGTCGCCGATCAGCGTGGTATTGAGATTGGCATAGCGGTCGATCTGGGCGGTGCCCAGGAAACCGATGCTGATATGCCCACCCTGGAGCCAGTAACGGAACATTTCCGGCACGGCGACCGTCGTCAGGGCGGATTCACACAGCTCGCCGTCGCCTATAGACAGCGGCAGTACGTCCGGCTTGGTCTGCAGGGTGCCGGACTCGTAAATCAGGGTAACATCAGGTGCGTGAGTGAGGCGCGCCAGGTTGGCTGCCTCACTGGGCAGGCCGATGCCGACGAAGCAGGTCATATCGCTGGTCAACGCCCGGGCGGCAGTAACGCTCATCATTTCCGAAGAGGTAAATTCAAGGCTCATTACGCAGCTCCTTTGTCGAATACGTTGTCTTTCAGCCAGGTTTGAAAGGTTTCCCGATCCCGGGCGATGCCGTCCCACTCTTTGTAGAAGGCGTTGTCTCGGTCGTAATAGCCCAGGGCATAGGACGGGCTGGCACCTTTGGGCGCCTCGGCGATGGCGGTAATGGCCCAGGACGGCAAAACGCAAGCGTTCACACTGGCGCCCAGGTCGTCGACAATTTCTTCTACCGTTACAATGCTGCGTTTGGCGGCCAGCACCACTTCCTTCTGGATGCCGACGATGCCTTCTATCAGCACGTTGCCCTTACGGTCGGCGCGCTGGGCGTGAATCACGGCGACATCCGGGCGCACGGACGGCACTGCAGCCAGGCGCTCACCTGTGAACGGGCAGTCGATGAATTTGATCTGGTCATTCACTTTCGGCAGGTCGCTGCCTATGTAACCGCGCAGAACTGCGAACGGCAGTCCGGCAGCACCGGCCTCGTAGGCACAGGCCATGGCGGCGTGGCTGTGCTCAAGAATCTCCAACTTGTTGGGCCAGCCTTTCTCGACCGCGTCTCGCAGGCGGTGCAGGGAGCCGACACCGGGGTTGCCACCCCAGGAGAAGATCAGTTTTTTGGCGCAGCCAGCGCCGATCATCTGGTCGTACACCAGGTCCGGGGTCATGCGGATCAGGGTAAGATCCCGCTTTTCCTGACGAATGATCTCATGACCTGCCGCGAACGGAATCAGGTGCGTGAAGCCTTCCATGCAGATCGTGTCGCCATTGTTGATGTGGCGGCTCACGGCTTCCTGAAGGGAGAGAAATTCAGCCATTTAAGTGTCTCCATCATGCTCTGCTAGATAAGTTCGCTATACGAACCAATGTTTAATATGCGAACATAATGGCGTGATTATTTTGGTGTCGTCAAGTACAAATTTTCACCAGTTGGCAAAAATGCATCGATGTTCGGAGTGCGAACCAACTGTTACCATGCGTGGATACTGATTTCCGAAGGTGCTGAAGGAGCCCGAATGGACGAACAGATTCTTAAGCCGGGGGACCGGGATTACGTGGGCGCCCTGGCCTCGGGGCTGGAGGTGCTGCAGGCTTTCGATGCCGAACATCTCCGCATGACCCTGAGTGAAGTAGCGGTCCGGACCGATATGGACCGGGCCAAGGCGCGGCGGTTTTTGCTGACGCTTCATGCCCTCGGATTCGTCAAGCGCAGTGGCCGTCAGTTCGAGCTGACTCCCCGGGTATTGCAGTTGGGTTATGCCTATCAGGCTTCGAACCAGTACCGCGCGGTGATCCAGCAACACCTGGAAGACATTACCGCTGAGCTGGGGGAGTCCTCCTCACTGGCAGTGCTGGACGGCGACGAGGTGGTCTATGTGGTGCGCTCGGCGGCCCGGCACCGGCTGATGGCCATTACCCTGTCGGTGGGGACCCGCCTGCCAGCAGCCTATACCTCCATGGGGCGGGTGCTGTTGGCGCAGTTGCCGGAAGCCGAGCTGGATGCTTTCCTGGCCCGGGTGAAACTTGAAGCGTTTACAGCTTCATCGGTGACCAGCAATAGTGTTTTGAAGGATAAAATCATCAAGATCCGAGAGCAGGGCTATTCTATTGTGGATCAGGAGCTGGATTCGGGCTTGCGTTCCGTGGCGGTGCCGGTGTTTTCCGGTAACGGTGAATTGCTGGGGGCGATCAATATCAGTACCAACGCTGCGCGGGTGGATATGGAAACCCTGACCGGAGAGTATTTGTCACGCCTGCAAAGCGCAGTTGGGAATATCCGGGAAACGACGCGCTGATTATGCCGGATTACGGGCGCGACTGATTCAGCGCACCCCTTACGGATACCTCCCGCTCAACCGATTCTCCACCAGCTCATCCAGAATGGTATTCGCCAGCCGCATCACCGCGTTGGGGTTCTCGCCCCGACGCCGGGACGCAATCACCGGTGTGGAGATGTTATCGTCTTCCAGTGGCATGTAATCAATTCCTTCCCGGTGCAAGCGTCTGACCTGTTCTGGTACCAGCGTGAAGCCCATATCTGAAGCTACCAGTGAGAGCGCGGTCTGCACGTCATTCACCTGTTGGATCACATGGACCCGCAAGCCCCTGCGGTGAAACAGGCCCAGAGTGATGTCGGCGAAATTCGGGCCCGGTCCGGACGGAAACGTGACCATCGGGTACCTGGCGAGTTCCGTCATGGACGGCGGGTGCTGGGTCAGCGGGTGACCGGAGGGCAGTGCAGCAATCAGTGGCTCATCGAACAGCAGTTCCTGGTCGACAGCCGGGTCCTCGATCCGAACCCGGCCGAAGCCGATATCGATCTTGCCATTTTTCAAAGCATCCACCTGCTCCCGGGTTTTCAGTTCATGGAGAATGATTTCCAGATTCCGGTTGCGGCGCAGACGGCGGACCATCAAGGGTAGCTGGCCATAAAACACGGACGGCACAAAACCGATGGAGAAGACGGTTTTGCGATGTTGGGCTATCCGGCGAGTGTCTTCGACGGTGGCCTCGACCTTGTGCAGGATTTGGCGTGCCTGTTCGAGAAAGTATTCTCCCCCGGACGTCAACTCCAGCCCTCTGGGTTTTCGCAAAAACAGTTCCACACCCACTTCTTCTTCAAGCTGTTTAATGGCGCGGGTCAGGGGAGGTTGCGCGATAAACAGTTTTTCCGCCGCCCGGGTCAGATTGAGCTCTTCGGCCACTGCCACGAGGTACCGCAGGTGTCTTAGCTCCATCCATACCTCCAGGGTATCGGTTAGTACTTAATCAATATTGGTTCATATCGTTGAAACTTCGTACTGTTCGAATTACAGGCATTTTAACTTGCGATTCGGAGAGCCCATGTCCGCCACCATTCAGTCCATCGAAGCCATTCTGGTTGATATCCCGACCATCCGGCCACACAAGCTTTCGATGACAACCATGGGCGTTCAAACCATGGTTATTGTGCGCCTGAGGGATTCCGACGGCATCGAGGGGTTGGGTGAGGCCACCACCATCGGCGGCCTGGCCTACGGCCCGGAAAGCCCCGAAAGCGTGAAGCTTACCATTGACACCTATTTCAAACCGCAACTGATCGGGCAGCCCTCGGATAACATCAATACCCTGAGGGTAATGTTAAACCGCTCAACCCGTGGCAACAACCTGGCCAAGTCCGCGATTGAAACCGCGCTGCTGGATTTTCAGGGCAAGCGGCTGAACTGTTCGGTGTCCGATCTATTTGGCGGTGCCGTGCATGGGCACATTCCAGTGCTTTGGACCCTGGCCAGTGGTGACACGGAAAAAGATATCGAAGAAGCTCTCGGCCTGATCGAAACCGGGCGCCACTGTGATTTCAAACTCAAGATCGGCTCACGAGCGCTGATGGACGACGTTCGGCATGTGGCTGCGATCAAGGCCGCCGTTGGTGAAACCGCCAGTGTCCGTGTTGATGTGAACCAGGCGTGGGATGAAGCCACCGCCGCCAGGGGCATGGCGGAATTACAGGCTGCAGGCATTGATCTGGTGGAGCAGCCCACACCGATGAAAGATTATGCCGCGTTGGTACGTCTGGCTCAGAAGTTTCATCTCCCCATTCTGGCCGACGAGGCGGTTGCCGATGCCAGCGAAATGTACAGCCTTGCCGCCGCCGGTTTTTCCGGTGCCGTCGCCCTCAAGATCGCCAAGGCCGGTGGCCCGGTGCGGGCCCTGGAACAGGCGGCCGTTGCGCAAGCGGCGGGTATCGGCCTCTATGGCGGCACCCTGTTGGAGGGCACGATCGGCACGGTTGCCGCCCTGCACGCCTGGTCCACTCTGGAAACCCTGCGCTGGGGCACCGAAATGTTCGGCCCGCTGCTGATGAAAGACGACATCGTGGTCAAGCCGCTGAACTTCCATAACAACGGCGTGGACCTGCCCAAAGGCCCGGGCCTGGGCATCGACATTGACGAAGACAAACTCGCTTTCTATCGCCGCAAAGACCAATAAACGGAGAAACGCACATGCTGTTCAAAGTTGAAATGAAGGTGAACATCCCGCACGACATGCCAGCTGACGTTGTGGCTGACATCAAGGCTCGGGAAAAGGCGTACGCCCAGGCTCTGCAAGAGCAAGGGAAGTGGCGTCACCTTTGGCGGGTGGCAGGCAGCTACGCCAACGTCAGCATCTTTGATGTGGAAGATAACACTGAATTACAGGATCTGGTCAGCAACCTTCCGCTGTTCCCCTATATGGACATTACCGTGGCGCCGCTATGCCGTCATCCGTCCTCGATTCATGAGGATGATCGTTAACCCCGTATTCGTCACTACCGACGACCGAAGAGCACGTTGTTGCCAACTGATGGGATGTCTTGAGCAACAAAAACAAAAGACCGAGGAGACCAACAATGACCGTTAAAACCATGCAAACCGCTGATGTGAAGGAGCTGCTGGAAAAAGTAGCCGGATTTGATCAGGACGGTGGTAACCAGCGAATGAAGAAGATTGTTCACCGCGTGATGCACGATATCTTCCAGATTGTTGAGGATTTCGACGTCACCCCTGAAGAATTCTGGAGCGCCGTTTACTACGTAGGCGAGCTGGGTGCCAACGGTGAAGCGGCCCTGCTGGCTCCAGGCCTGGGCATGGACCGTTACCTGGACATCCGTCAGGATGCCGAAGACGAACAGGCCGGACTGACCGGCGGCACGCCCCGCACCATCGAGGGCCCGCTGTACGTTGCCGGTGCGCCCATCAGCGATGGTTTTGCCCGTATGGACGATGGCTCCGACAACGACGCGGAAGTGATTCTGATCAAAGGTCAGGTTACCGACGAGAACGGCGAGCCATTGGCCAACGCCATTGTCGACATCTGGCACGCCGACACCAACGGTGCTTACTCCTACTTCGACCAGTCCCAGAGCGAGTACAACCTGCGCCGTCGCATCAAGACCGATGGCGAGGGTCGTTACGCTGCCCAGAGCATCATGCCGTCTGGCTACGGCTGCCCGCCGGAGGGTTCCACACAGCAGTTGCTTGACCAGCTTGGTCGCCACGGCCAGCGCCCTGCACATATCCATTATTTCGTGTCCAAACCCGGCCACAAGCACCTGACCACCCAGATCAACATTGCCGGCGACGAATACACCTACAGCGATTTTGCCTTCGCCACCCGCGAAGAACTGGTGGTGGTCGCCAATAAAGTGGATCAGTCCGAAGTCGGTGCGCAGCACGGGGTCACCGGTCCGGTTACCGAGGTTGAGTTCAACGTGACCCTGGTCGCCACCGACAAGCCCGAGCTTCAGGAACGCCATGCACGTCAACGCGCGCTGGAAACAGACGCTGCCTGAGCGCTGCCCAAGAACAAGAGGAGTCAGATGACATGACCATAAAACTCGAAAAACTTGCTGAAAAGGTCCGCAATGCCGTTGTTGCAGACCCGGAGACCGGTCGCTACCAGTGTGACCGCGGTATCTTCACGGACCGTGAACTATTTGACCTGGAAATGAAGTATATCTTCGAGGGCAATTGGGTTTACCTGGCCCACGAAGAGCAAATCCCCGAGCCGGGCGATTACTTCACCGTGACAGTTGGACGTCAGCCGGTGGTCATTACCCGGACCAAAGACGGTGAGCTCAAGGCGATTCTGAATACTTGCTCTCACCGCGGTGCGACCCTGTGTCGCAAGAAGCGTGGTAACAAGACCTCCTTCACCTGTCCTTTCCATGGCTGGACTTTCCGCAATGATGGCCAGCTTCTGAAGGCAAAGGACCAGAAGACGGGCGGTTACCCGGAACAGTTCAACACCGACGGCTCCCACAACCTGAAGCAGATGCCAAAGTTTGGCAACTACCGCGGTTTTCTGTTTGGAAGCCTGAGTGCCGATGTGGTTCCCCTCGAGGAACACCTGGGTGAAACCACCAAGATCATCGACAACATCGTGGACCAGTCGGAAGACGGCCTGGAAATTCTCCGCGGCAGCTCGACCTACACCTACGAGGGCAACTGGAAGCTGACGGCTGAAAACGGTGCGGATGGCTACCACGTGGGCTCCGTGCACTGGAACTATCTGTCCACCATGGGTCAACGTAACTATGAGAAAGGAGGCACCGAAGCGGTCGACGCCAAGAGCTGGTCCGCGGACGGTGGTTTCTATTCCTTTGAAAACGGTCACATGATGCTTTGGACCCGGCTATTGAATCCGGAAGTACGCCCGATCTTCAGCCAGCTTGAACGCCTCAAGGAAACCTACGGTGAGGCTCGAGCGGACTCCATTGTCCGTACCACCAAGAATCTGTGCCTGTACCCTAACGTTTATCTGATGGACCAGTTTTCAACACAAATTCGTGTGACTCGTCCCATCGGCGTCAACAAGACGGAAGTGACCATCTATGCCTTTGGTCCGAAGAACGAGCCGGCAGAATTGCGCACCAAGCGTATCCGCCAGTATGAGGATTTCTTCAACGTGACGGGCATGGGTACTCCGGATGACCTGGAAGAGTTCCGCGCCTGCCAGAACGGTTACGAAGCCAGCGACATGCGTTGGAATGACATGAGCCGTGGTGCAACGCATTGGATCGATGGCCCGGACGAGCATGCCAACCAGATCGACATGAAGCCGATTATGAGTGGGGCGCGGCCAGACGATGAAGGCTTGTATGTGAATCACCATCAGCACTGGCAAGTCGAGATGACACGCGCCATTGAGGCAGAGCGTGCCCGTTTCATTCCTGTGACTTCAGAGGAGACTTCGTCATGAGCCTGAGTTACCACGATATCGAGCAATTTATCATCCGCGAAGCGCGTTTTCTGGATGACCGTGATTGGGACAGATGGCTGGAGTGTTACCACGATGACGCCACTTACTGGATGCCCGCCTGGGACGACAACGATGAGTTGACTGAAGATCCGCAAAGCGAGATTTCACTCATCTATTACCCCAATAAGGAGGGCCTGGAGGATCGCATCTATCGGATCAAGACCGAGCGGTCCGGTGCCAGCTCCATGCCAGAGCCACGGACCACGCACTTCATCAGCAATCTGGAGATCCTGTCCCAGGACGACAGTGAAGTGAAGCTGCGGTTCAACTGGCTGACCAAGGCCTACCGTTACAAAAAGATGGCCGAATTCTTCGGAACCTCCTTTTACACCCTGGACATCACCGGCAAGCAACCGCTGATTCGGGAGAAACGGCTGGTTCTGAACAACGATTGCATCAATCAGGTATTGGACGTTTACCACCTGTAATTGATGGGGAGAGCATCATCATGAGTTACAACATTGCGCTTAATTTCGAAGACGGCGTTACCCGTTTTGTGTCCTGCAACGAAGGCGAAACGGTTCTGGATGCTGCCTATCGTGCAAAGATCAACCTGCCCATGGATTGCTCCGATGGCGTGTGTGGCACCTGTAAGGGTGCCTGTCACCAGGGGGAATTCGACCTGGGAGACGAGTACCTGGAAGAGGCCCTGTCCGATGAAGAACTGGAGCAAGGCATGGTGCTCACCTGCCAGATGGTGCCGTCCGGTGACTGTGTGGTGGAAGTACCGGTCGCTTCCTCCATGTGCAAGACCGGGAACGCCGAAGTCAGTGGTACTGTCGCCGAGGTCAATCTGATTTCACCGACGTCCATCGAGCTGAAGATCACTGCAGACGACGACCTGGCGTTCCTGCCGGGCCAGTACGTCAACATCGAGGTGCCGGAGAGTGCGGAAACCCGCTCCTATTCGTTCAGCTCGAAGCCTGGCAGCCGGGATCTGAGCTTCCTGATCCGCAACGTGCCGGGTGGTCTGATGAGCTCCTGGCTGGTGGGCAAGGCGCGTACCGGCGACAGAGTCAAACTGACTGGCCCCATGGGCAGCTTTTACCTGCGGCCGATCGAGCGTCCGGTGCTGATGCTGGCCGGCGGCACTGGCCTGGCACCGTTCCTGGCAAAGTTGGAGCACATGAAGGCCACCGGCTGTGACCTTCCGACCCATCTGGTGTACGGCGTCAGCAGTGAGGAGGACCTGGTGTGCCTGGACATACTTGACCGCTTCACCGAAGAGCTGGAGAACTTTAGCTACGTCACCTGTGTGTCCGGCGACGACAGCAACCATCCACGCAAGGGCTATGTTATTCATCACATGGACGAAGCGCCGCTGAACGAGGGCGATGTGGACGTTTATCTGTGTGGACCGCCCCCGATGGTGGATTCTGTGCTGGGCTTCTTCCGCGAGAAGAACATCAAGCCCAACTCGTTTCACTATGAGAAATTCGCACCCAGTGCGCCAGCAACCAAGGAGAAGGTCGCATGAAAGCCCGTTTCACTCAGAAGGTCATGGTGATTACCGGTGCTGCCCAGGGTATCGGCAAGCGTGTAGCCGAGCTGGCCGCCGCAGAAGGTGCCCGGCTACTGCTCGTCGATATTGCGGATTATGTCCAGGGGTTCGCCGCAGAGTTGCGTGACCAGGGCGCCGAGGCCGTCGCGGTTCAGGCCGATCTGGAAACCTGGGACGGCGCTGAAACCATTATGGCAGAAGCGAAAAAACAGTTCGGCCGCATCGATATCCTGATCAACAACGTTGGTGGCACCATTTGGGCCCAGCCGTTCGAGCATTACACGCCCGCGCAGATTGAAAAAGAAATCCAGCGTTCGCTGTTCACTACGCTGTGGTGCTGTCGCGCGGTACTGCCTTACATGCTGGAGCAAGAAGGCGGTGTGATCGTGAACGTCTCATCGGTGGCAACGCGCGGGTTGATGAGAGTGCCCTATGGCGCGGCCAAAGGCGGCGTGAACGCACTGACGGTGAATATGGCGTATGAGTACGCACCGCACAATATCCGTGTGAATGCTGCGGCACCTGGCGGTACCGAGGCCCCGCCGCGCTTGACCCCGCGCAATGCCAATAAGCAGAGCGAACAGGAAAAGGCGTGGTATCAGGCGCTGATTGACCAGACCACGGACAACAGTTTGATGAATCGTTATGGAACCCTGGACGAGCAGGCTGAACCGATCCTGTTCCTGGCATCGGATGCCGCCAGTTATATTACCGGGACGGTCATTCCCGTTGCAGGAGGCGATCTGGGGTGAGGTTGAATCTATAACAAATTCTAACGGATTCACGCTTATGTCGAGATTTCTGAAAGACCTTTCCCTGCCGGCGATTGTGGCCGGCTTTCTGGCTGTGCTGGTGTCCTATTCGGGTCCGCTGGCCATTTTTTTCCAGGCAGGGGCGAGCGCGGGTATCTCCACCGAGATGATGACCTCCTGGGTTTGGGCCATTTCCATGGGTGCGGCGATCTCCGGCATCATCCTGTCTATCTGGTTAAAGGCACCCGTGGTTACCGCCTGGTCCGCGCCGGGTACTGCGCTGCTGGTTACGCTGTTCCCGGAGTTGTCCCTGAATGAAGCCATCGGTGCCTACATTACCGCCGCGATTATTATCTTTATCATCGGCGTGTCCGGCACCTTCGATGCCTTTGTGCGTGCCATTCCCAAGGGCATTGCCGCTGGCATGATGGCGGGTATCCTGTTCCAGTTTGGTGTGGGCGCGTTTACGGCGATTGAAACCACTCCCGCGCTGGCCATTGGCATGCTGGTTTCTTATGTCGTATTTCGGCGATTCTTTCCGAAGTACACGTTGGTTCTGTTGTTGATGGCGGGTGTTGTACTGGCTGTGGTACTTGAAAACGCCTCCCTGGCCGGTGTGCGCTGGAGCATGGCTGTTCCCCACTTCATCCAGCCGGAATGGACTATTGGTTCAACTCTCAGCTTGGCGATCCCACTGGTTTTAGTCAGTCTCACGGGGCAGTTTCTGCCGGGTATGGCGATTATTCAAGGCGCGGGTTATGACGTAAAAGCGAAGCCAATCATCGGAGTTACAAGCCTGGTTTCTTTGCCGATGGCTTTGTTTGGTGGTATTACCACGGTTGTTGCGGCCATCACTGCCGCTATCTGTACCAGCAAGGACGCCCACGAAGACCCCGACAGGCGTTACATTGCCGGCGTCTTCAACGGGGTTTTCTATCTGATTGGTGGTCTGTTCGCGGGTACCATTGTCAGCTTGTTCACCGCATTGCCAGCCGCTTTCATTGCCGTGCTGGCAGGCCTTGCCTTACTGGGAGCTATTGGCGGTAATCTGGCCGCTGCGCTGGAGGACGTCAGCCATCGAGAGGCCGCACTCATCACCTTTATTGTGACGGCCTCCGGGATGTCCCTGTTCGGCTTGTCCTCCGCGTTCTGGGGAGTGGTTATCGGATACGTCAGCTACCTCGTTCTGAATGGGAGCGTCAATAAAAAATGAGTTTTGTACTGCTCTACCGATCCAGCAACTCGACCCAATGCTGCACTGGCACTTGAGCCTTGGTTTCCAGGTGTAACTGGCACCCGATGTTGGCGGTGACGATGCGGTCGGGTTGCTCGATGGTGAGGGCTTCGAGTTTGTTTTTCAGCAGTCGCTGGCTCATTTCCGGTTGCATGATGGAATAGGTGCCAGCGGAGCCGCAGCACAGATGTTTGTCTTTGGTTTTAGTGAGGTTAACGCCAGCCCGGGTCAACACCTGCTCTACCAGGCCGCTTTTCTGCATCGCGTGTTGCAGGGTGCAGGGGCAATGAAAGGCGACTTTCTCCGGATTGTTCTTCAATTCCAGTTTTGATAAATCTTCTGCCAGCAGCACGTCGCTGATGTCTTTCGTCAGTTCACTGACCCTTTGTGCCTTGTTGGCATAAACCGGGTCATGGCGCAGCAGGTGACCATAGTCCTGCACCATGGCGCCACAGCCGGAGGCGGTCATGACGATGGCTTCGGCACCGGCTTCGATGGCAGGCCACCAGGCGTCGATGTTGCGGCGCATGAAGTTGAGGCCTTCCTCATGAGCAGACAGGTGATAGCTCACCGCACCGCAGCAGCCCGCTTCCGGAGCTTCCACCAATGTAATACCGAGTTTATCCAGTACCCGCGCTGTAGCGGCGTTGGTGGTGGGGGCGGCGGAGGACTGCGCACAGCCAGCAAGTGCCATCATCACACGGGAATGGCTGGTGGTGGGCCACGGTGAGGCTCGGCGGCGGGGGGGCACCTTGGTTTTCAGCGCGCCGGGTAATAGCGGTTTGAAGAACTGGCCGAGATACAGCAGCGGCCCAAAACGTTCGCTGTAAGGTAGTATTTTACGCAACGCCAGACGCATCAGACGCTGCTGGCGGGGCCGTTCCAGCTTCTGCTCTATCACGCCACGGCCAATGTCCACCAGACGGCCGTACTCGACTCCTGAGGGGCAGGTGGTTTCGCAAGCGCGGCAGGTCAGACAGCGGTCCAGGTGGTCCCGGGTCTTGCTGGTGACTTCGGCGCCTTCCAACATTTCCTTGATCAGATAAATGCGACCTCTCGGGCCGTCACGTTCGTCATTGAGCTCCTGATAAGTCGGGCAGGTGGCGGTGCAAAAACCGCAGTGGACGCATGCCCGCAGTATTTCTTCGGCCTCCTGGCCTTCCGCAGTGTTCTGGAATTCGGCAACAAGATTGGTCTTCATGGAGCACCCGTTAGGTTACAGCCAGCTATAGAGTCGCCCGGGATTAAACAGGGCATCTGGATCAAATGAATGTTTCAGGCGTTTCTGGATCGCCTGCAGAGCGGGCTGTTGCCGATGCATCACCTCGCCGGTCCGGTCGCCGCCGCGATAGAGGCTGACTTGTCCCCCGGCTTTTTCGGCATGGGCTTCCATGGCGGCCATCTCGCCTTCACCGCGATACCAGCGTTGGGAGCCGGCCCAGTCCAACAGCCAATGCCCCTTCAAGGCCGGGGTCGGTGCAGAGGAGTTGATGGAGAAACGCCACAGTGGCTGCTCGCCAGCGAAGAATTCCAACTGTTGATCCCGCAACTGTTGCCAGAAAAGCTCGCCTTCCTGCAGTACCGGAATGTCCCAGTGCTTGGCGGTGGCTTCCACGGCGGACTGTGCGCCGGAAAGCCTCAGGTATAGAGTGCCGTCGAGCCAGCAGGCGCCGGACAACGGTTTGGGTTCGGCGGCCCGGGCGTTCATGAAACGGATGGCTTCGGCGTGCTCCATTTCTCTGGCCAGGGTCATAGTGGTTGAAGGTTTTGGCAGCACCTTGAGACTGATTTCTGTCAGCAGGCCCAGGCTGCCCATGGCACCGGCCTGGGTACGGGAGACGTCATAGCCTGCCACGTTTTTCATCACCTGGCCGCCAAAACGTAGTTTTTCACCCTTGCCGTTGATCAGGTTGACGCCCAGCACCTGGTCCCGCACCGAGTTCCACCAGGGCCGCCCGGGGCCGGACTGGTTGCAGGCCAGGGTGCCGCCGATGGTGGAGCTGTCGCCAAAGCGGGGTGGCTCGAACGACAGCATCTGGTTTTTCTCCGCCAGCGCTGCTTCGATTTCGCTCAAAAGCGTACCGGCGCGGACCGTCATCACCAGTTCTACCGGCTGGTAATTGACGATGCCGCTATGCCCGCCAACCTCCAACCGATCGGCGCTGATGTCGCGGCCCATGAACTGCTTGCTGCCACCGCCGACGATGGCCAGTTTACGACCCTTGCTGCGGACCTCATTGATTTGCTGCTGAAGCTGCTCGGTGATGTCAGGCATGGTTTACTTCCGGGGCCTGTGGCTGGAGGTGAATGGCTCGATACTCCTGACAATTGCGCAGGGTGGGCACGCCCTTGCCGGGGTTCAATGTACCCTGGGGATCAAAGGCGTTTTTGACGGCATTGAGTTGTTCGATTTCGGAATCGGTAAACTGCATGGGCATCTGCCGGATTTTCTCCACACCAACCCCGTGCTCGCCGGTGATGCAGCCGCCTACCTCGACACAGAGTTTGAGGATATCGCTGCCGAAGGCTTCGGCCTTCTCCAGTTCACCCTCTTTGTTGGCATCGAACAGGATCAGCGGGTGCAGGTTGCCATCACCAGCATGGAATACGTTAGCGACCCGTAAGCCAAACCTTTTGGACATGTCCTGCATCTCATTCAGCACCCGCGCCAGGTGAGCGCGGGGAATGGTGCCGTCCATGCAATAATAATCGGGAGAAATCCGCCCCATGGCCGGAAAGGCACTCTTACGGCCTTTCCACAGTAATGCCCGTTCGACATCATCCTTCGAGGTGCGGACCGATGTGGCGCCAAAATCCCGGAACAGGGCTTCGGCTTTCTCGATATGTTCCTGGACCTCTTCCTCGGTGCCATCGACCTCACACAGCAGCAGGGCGGCGGCCTCCACCGGGTAGCCCGCGCCCGTAAAGGCCTCCACTGCTACGATTGCATGACTGTCCATCATTTCCAGCCCCGCCGGAATAATGCCCTGGGCAATGATGCCGCCAACGGCATCGCCAGCGTCATCGACGGTGCCGAAGCCAGCCATGATGACCCGCGCAATCTCCGGGGTCGGCAGCAGTTTGACCTGTACTTCGGTGATCACGCCCAGCAAGCCCTCAGACCCGGTAATTAACGCCAGCAGATCCATGCCGCAGCTGTCCAGACCATCACTGCCAATCACCACCCGCTCACCTTCCACGGTGATCATCTCGACGCTGAGAATGTTGTGGGTGGTGAGCCCGTATTTGAGGCAATGCACACCGCCGGAATTTTCTCCCACGTTGCCGCCAATGGTGCAGGCGATCTGTGATGAAGGATCCGGGCCGTAGTAGAGGCCGTAATCTGCAGCGGCCTCACTGATCGCCAGATTGCGCACGCCGGATTGAAGACGGGCCGAGCGCGCCACCGGATCAATATCGAGGATACGGTTGAACTTAGCCAGCGACAGCACTACACCGCCTGCGTCGGGCATAGCGCCAGCACTCAGGCCGGTGCCTGCACCCCGGGCGACCACTGGAACCCGGTAGCGGTGACACACACGCATCACCTGCTGCACCTGCTCCACAGTTTCCGGCAGTACCACTAGCAAAGGCATGACGCAGTACATCGACAGACCATCACACTCATAGGGCTTGAGCGTCTCTTCATCAGTAATGACGAACTGTGGATCAATAAACTGCCGGAACATGTCTGCTAGCTCGGCTTTGCCAGGCTTGCTCACGGCGGTGTTGACCGGTTTGCTGTCAGTGTTCATAACGCGACTCCGGCCCGTTACGGGGCAGTTTTATCCACGATCAAGATTGAAAAAATCAATGCCAGCCTCGGCGCAATCCATATCCTGTTGCGGGGTGCCGGAACTGAGACCGATGCCGCCGACCACTTCCCCATCAACAATGATGGGCAGGCCACCGCCGACCACGCACAACCGGCCACCCTGAGAGGTGTGGATGCCGAACACCAGATTGCCGGGTACGCAGGCTGCGTTATAGTCGTGGGTGGCCTTGCGTGCTGCGGCTGCAGTGTAGGCCTTGTCCTGGGCGACCGTAATGCTGGTAATCTTGCCACCGTCCATGCGCTCGAAGGCAATCAGGTTACCGGACTCGTCGGTGATGGCAATGCACATCGGAATGCCGATTTCCCGAGCCTTGGCGGCGGCGCCTTCGATAAGCAGGCGGGCGTCTTCCTGGTCCAGTCTTTTCAGTGTCATCATGATGTGTGCTCCTTGAAACGGGTGAATTGACCATTAATGGCCATGGTGTGCTTGAATATGGGCCAGCGCCTTGGCTTGGCGACGATAATCGTGAAGTAGCGGTTCGGTGTAACCGTTCGGCTGCTCACAGCCCTTGAAAATAAGATCATGGGCGGCCCGAAAGGCCAGGCTTTTGTCAAATTCCCTGGCCATTTTGCGATACGCCGGGTCTGTCGCGTTCTGGCTGTCAACGACAACGGCCATGAACTCCAGGGTATCGAGCACCTGGTCGTCGGTACAAATGCCGTGGCATAGCCAGTTTGCCAACAACTGACTCGAGATACGCAAGGTCGCGCGGTCTTCCATCAAGCCGACATGGCTGATGTCCGGTACTTTGGAGCAACCGACGCCCTGATCGACCCAGCGCACCACATAACCGAGAATGCCCTGAACAGCATTATCGATTTCTGACTGGATACGTTCCGGGGTCAGCCGGACGTTCCCCAGTAACGGCGGCGTCAGCAGGTCATCGAGACTGGCGCGCGGACGATGACTCAGTGCTTGCTGTCGGGCACGGACATCTATCTGGTGATAATGAATTGCGTGCAGGGTCGCAGCGGTCGGCGATGGCACCCAGGCGCAACTCGCGCCAGCTTCCGGGTGAGCGCGTTTGGCCTCTAGCATTTTACGCATCTCGTCCGGCATCGGCCACATACCTTTACCGATCTGGGCTACTCCGCCCAGCCCACATTCCAGACCGATATCGACGTTGCGGTTCTCATAGGCGTTGATCCACGGTTGCGCCTTGATCTCGTCCTTGGTCATCACCGGGCCACCTGCCATGCAGGTATGGATCTCATCGCCGGTCCGGTCGAGGAAGCCGGTATTAATGAATGCCAGTCGCGTTTGAACAGCGCGAATGCATTCTTTGAGGTTGGCGGAGGTCCGGCGTTCCTCGTCCATTACCCCCACTTTTATGGTGTTAGGAGCGAGGCCAAGGGCCTTTTCCACACGCACAAACACCTCGTTGGTAAAAGCCGCTTCTTCCGGCCCATGCATTTTTGGCTTAACAATGTAGATACTGCCAGCACGACTGTTACGAAACAGCCCCTGACCGTTCAGATCATGCATCGCGCATAGCACGGTGACCATGGCATCCAGCAAGCCTTCGGGAACTGGCTGGTCACGGTCATCCAGAACTGCATCAGTCGTCATCAGGTGCCCGACGTTTCGCAATAACAGCAGGCTACGTCCGGGCAGGGTCAGAGCGCTGCCGGTAGGAGTGTCATATTGACGATCCTTATTGAGTTGCCTGGTCACTTTTCGCCCATGTTTGAGGAAGGTGTCGGTCAGTGTGCCTTTCATCAAACCCAGCCAGTGCCGATAGACACTGGTTTTGTCTTCGGCATCGACCGCCGCTACAGAATCTTCACAGTCCATGATCGTGCTGACCGCCGATTCGAGCACCAGATCCCGTACCCCGGAAGAGGTCATTGAGCCAATCGGGTGTTCGCGGTCAATCACCAGTTCCATATGCAGGCTATGGTGGCAAAGCAGTATCGTAAGCTCGTGGTGCTCGCGGCGAAAGCCGACAAACTGTTCCGGGTGCCTGAGCGAGGAGGTGTCGCCGTTGGCCAGCGTCACCTCAAATACGATGGTTCCGTTCATCGGCTCCAGGCGGTACTCCACCACATCGCGGTGCGGGCCCGATACGAGGGGGGCAGCCTGATCAAGGAAGTCCGCCGCCCAGCGGATAACCTGCGCGCCGCGGGCCGGGTTATAGTCTGCGGTTTTTGCGCACCCGTCTGTCTCCGGGATCACATCGCTGCCGTAGAGCGCATCGTACAGGCTGCCCCAGCGGGCGTTGGCGGCATTCAGTGCGAAGCGGGCATTGTTAACCGGTACCACCAGTTGGGGCCCGGCAATATGGGCAATTTCATCATCGACGCTGGTCGTTGAAATCCTGAAAGGCTCACCTTCGGGAGCCAGATAGCCGATATCCCGGAGGAAGCTCTGGTATTGGTCCCTGGCGATGGTTTCGCCTCTATGGGCATCATGCCATTGGTCCAGTTGGGTTTGAAGCTCATCACGCTTTTTCAGCAGGGCCCTGTTCGTAGGGGCCAGGTCCGCCACCAGCGCCTCAAAGGCAACCCAGAAGTCGGCTGGCTCAATACCTGTGCCCGGGGCTGCCTCGTTTGCCACCAGCTCGTAGAGCGATCGCGCAACCTTCAGTCCGTTGATCGTGATTCGAGAGTTCATCTGTTTCTCACAGTTTGTGAAAACCGCGCCCGGGCCATCCTGAGAAGACGCCCCGGGCGCTACAAGCTATCAGCCATATACGAGGTTGGGCAGATAGGTGACGATGGCCGGGAAGACAATGCACAGGAACAGGCCGAATGCCTGCAAACCCAGAAATACCAGTGCCGACCGGAAAATGGTCGCCATGGAGATTTCCGGCGGGCAAACCCCACGAATGTAGAACAGTGCATAGCCGAATGGAGGGCTGAGGAACGACATCTGCATATTGACCAGATACAACACCCCGAACCACAGCACTACGTCAGCAGTTTCAATACCGGGGAAGCCGAACAGGCCATCAAAGTTCAATGCCTCAACAATCGGAATAAAGATCGGCACTGCCAGCAGCAGGATACCCACCCAGTCAAGGAACATACCCAGAACCACCAGCAGCAGCATTAGCAGGAATAACACCGCATATGGCGACAAACCGATGCCCAGGATGGTTTCGGTAATGAAGGCCTGGCCACCTTGCAGGATGTAGAAGCCCACAAACACCGAGGCGCCAAACATGATCCACAGCACCATAGCAGAGGCTTTTGTGGTAGTAACAGAGGCATCCCGCAGCGCCGCAATGGAGAGTGCGCCGTGTTTCCAGGCTACCAGCATGGCACCAAATGACCCGATACCCGCTGCTTCCACCGGTGTAGCAACGCCGCCGAACAGCAGGCCCAATACCAGAAACACCAGAATCAGAGGCGCGATCAGGCTTTTCAGAAGCCGCAGTTTCTCCCGCATGGAGACTCGTTCTTCCAGCGGTACCGGTGGTCCCAGTTTAGGATTGATCCAGCTTCTTATCAGCACGTAAGAAACGTAGGTAACAGATAGCATCAGACCAGGAATGATGGAGCCGAGATACAGCTCACCTACGGATTGCTGGGCAACCACGGCGTAAAGAATCGCCAGAATCGAGGGCGGGATCAGAATGCCAAGAGTGCCGCCGGCCATGATTGAGCCAAGTGCAATCTGGTGGTCATAACCGCGTTTGAGCATGGCAGGCAGGGCAATGATGCCCATGGTAACCACCGCAGCCCCGATAACGCCGACCATCGCAGCCAGAATGGTGGAAGCCAGAATAGTGGCTACCGCCAGGCCACCACTGAGGCCACCCATCCATTTGTAGACCACACTGAACATTTCCTCGATCAGCCCCGCCCGTTCCAGCATCGAGGCCATGAAAATAAACAGCGGAATCGCCGCCAGATCGGAGTTGGTCATCATCGGGAAGATGCGACTTGGCACGATGTTCAGCATCGCGGTGTCGC
This sequence comes from Marinobacter sp., assembly GCF_040882185.1. Lineage (GTDB taxonomy): Bacteria > Pseudomonadota > Gammaproteobacteria > Pseudomonadales > Oleiphilaceae > Marinobacter. Next base: position 25,815 of record NZ_JBBEBW010000022.1, read on the forward strand.
CGACCAGATAGACGAACATTACCCCAAGACCGCCGGTCACGAACGCCAGTGGCAGGCCCATCATCAAGGCGACCATGAGAGAGCCGAACATCAGATAGGTCAGTGGTCCGATTTCAACACCGGACAGGCTTCCGGCAGACCGGAACAGAAAATATTCATCACTGTAAGGGTCGAAAAACAGGATGTTGATCATTTCAACACAGATAACAAAGGCGAGCCCGACCGTCGCCAGGATCATCAGCCAGGTGCCCAGCTTACCAATAAGCGGATTCTTCGGGGCAGGGTTGGCGTTGGCAGTTTGAGTGGTCATTCAGATGCCTCCCGGCCAAGACGAATAAAAACTGAAATGTCTTTCAGCAGTTTTGAAATACCGGCGAGCAGGATCAGCACCGAGCCCAGCACCATCACAGCCTTGACCGGCCAGTGTTGAATGCCCCAGGTTTCAACGGTGGTTTCGCCCATAGAGTAGGAATTGACGAAATAGGTCCAGGAGGTCAGTACCAACACCAACGCAAACATAAAGAAGAACATCGACGTGAAAATATCCATGCCGACGCGGCCGCGCTCAGGCAGATAGTTATAGACCACGTCTACTCGAACATGAGAGCCGTGCAGCAGTGCGAAACCGCCGGCTAGCAGGTATTGCATACCCAGTAACAGGTAGCTGGCCTCATGCACCCAGATGGTTGGCGTATTGAAGATGTAACGCATGATGACTTCGAAGAAATAGAAACACACCGCGTTAACGGTCCAGAACGAGATGAACAGACCGCTTTTGTCACTCAGCCAGTCTACTCCCCGAGTAAACAGGTTTTCGTCCGAGCGCCGGTAGGCAAGGGCAGATGGCTCTTCCTGAAGTTCGCCCCCGACCGGGATCTCGGTTTCTGTGTCCGGTTGCGGATCGGCACTGCGCCAACGATCCAGTGCAATCATGATCAGCGGCATAACCGCAAGCCAGCCCCAGTAGAGCCAGTGGGGCATTACAAAGCCAAAGCCTTCCAGATCAGACATGATGAACTACCTCTGGTTGTGACCAGATGTTTGTATTGGAAAAGGGGAGAGCGGGCGCCCTCCCCTGGTTACGGGGAACTTGTTACTTCATGCCCTTGATGTCTTCTTCGTTAATGTAGCCAACGGTGTCATTCATCATGTATTCAAGCTGAATGTCGAAGATCGCTTTGGCATCTTCATCCTTGTTGGCCCAGCGATACCAGACCGGAATTGCCGCACGACGGAATTCCTGCAGGTCTTCCTGGCTCAGACGGGACACGCTGGTGCCAGCTTCTTTGAACTTCGCCATAGCTTCGATGTTGCGGGCCTGAATCGCGAGGTAGTGCTTCTGGGAGTAGTTGCGCACTTCGTCTTCAACCAGTTGCTGGAGTTTTGGATCTAGCGCATTCCAGGCACGAAGGTTGATGGTCAGGTCCATCAGGTCCACCGGCTGGTAGACCGACATGACGCCCGGAGGGCCCATCAGGATATGATTGGTAACCTGGGAAAAGCCCAGCTCCCAGTTAACAGCAGGACCGACGTAGTCGGCTGCATCAATGGTGCCTTTTTCCAGGGCCGGGAAGATGTCGGAACCGGGCAGGCTGACGGCTGATACACCGAATTCAGCGAACACTTCTGCCACCATGCCACCGGGAAGGCGCATTTTCAGACCCTTGAGGTCCTCAAGACCGTCAACAGGCTCTTTGGAGTGAATGATGTTAGCGTCGTGCTGGATCGGGCCGACATAGAACAGACCGAATTTTTCGTAGATTTCGCGGGTTTTTTCCAGCATGCCCAGAGCGTAGAACATGGTGTCCCACTGGTGAGGCTGGTCAGGACCGGCCGGGTAAGACGATAGAAAAACCGAGGCCGGAATTTTTCCTGACCAGTACAGAGTGAATGGATTCATGCCCTGGAGTACGCCATTGCGCACTGCATCAAACAGGCCGTTGTTGTCGGCCGCAACCGCTTTGGCAGGAAAACAGGTGAACTTGAGTTCGCCGTCGCTTTTCTCCTCAATGCCGTTACACCATTCCTCGAACAGGTCGAAACCAACGGTGCCAGCGTCCCATACCGACTGTATTTTCCAGGTGGTGGCCGCATGAACACTGCTTGCGAGCAAGGTTGCACCAATGGCGGCAGAGACAGCAAGGGTTTTGAATAAGCCGCGACGGGGGGCCGCGCCTCGGTGCTCAATCTTTTGGTTGTTATCAATCATCGCAGAAACTCCAGATCCAGTGCTTTGTTGTTGTTGGAACCACTTAGTCGTGCACTTTTCCGTCGCTATGAGCGAAAGTCCGGTGCACCTGAAAGTGACAATCAACGTAAGTTTTGGTTCGGATCCCCTCGTAAGTCCAGCGTTTTGCCTGCTGGTCAGACCAGTTTTTATAGACAGATGAAGAGGGGTGAGCCATATTCTTGTGGAGAGTGCGCTCGCCAAATATAACAATCTTTTAATGGAGAGCTGGTCTGACCAGTGGTTTTAGCGATGCAGGAAAAGCCATTACCTATGTCCCGGGCAGTCGCCCATCGTCTCGAGCAACTTATTCTCGACGGCAGTCTCGCGCCTGAGCAAATGATTCCTTCGGAACGGCAGCTGGCAAGCCGTTTAGGGGTTTCCCGTGCTATCGTCCGGGAGGCACTTCATGAATTGCAGGGCCGGGGCGTTATCCGGACCCAGCATGGCAAAGGCTCGTTTGTGTCACACATGGTGCCCGAGCCCTCGGATAACGGCCCCCTGATGCAGATGTTCCTGGAACACTCCCGTACACTTTATGACTTGTTCGAAGTGCGGCAGGAACTGGAAGGAAAGGCAGCTTACCTGGCGGCTGAGCGAGCGACAGAACAGGATCAGTACCAGATTACCAAGGCCTTCGAAGCGATGGAGCGAGCGGACCCGCTCACTAACGCGGAGCTTGACCATGCCTTCCATCGGGCCATTGTGAACGCCTGCCACAACCCGGTGCTGGTTCATGTCCTGAACAGTCTGAAGGATTTGATGTTGAATTCGGTACAGGCCTCGGTTGCCAATCTCAGTCACCGGGATGAATTCAAGCGACAGATGGACAAACATCACCGCCAGATCTATCACTCGGTCATTAGCCGGCAGGCCAAATGGGCTCAGAAAGCGGCTATGGCTCACGTAGCGCACGTGAGCGACGCGCTCAGAACCATTGAACAAAAAGAGCATGGCCTGATCAGGTCTTCCATCGCGCCACATTCTCTTCGCTAAATCCCTGCTATTTCTGGATGCAAACCAATGCCGTTAATTAATGGAATGACCCTGTTACTGATTTACCAACTGGTAGGCGAGGTCAGTGTGCGCTTGCTGGAGCTGCCTGTGCCTGGGCCGGTGATGGGCATGGTGATGCTGTTTCTGACACTGATGATTCGGGGCCGGTTGGTCAAATCGGTTGAGCCGGCATCGAGCGCCCTCCTGAGTCATCTTTCGTTATTATTTGTGCCTGCCGGAGTGGGACTGATGGTCCATTTCAGTCGCCTTGGTAATGAGTGGTTGCCGATAGGCGTCACCCTCTTGCTCAGCACTATTATCACCATGGCCGTCACAGCATGGGTGATGCAGTGGGTAAGTCGGCGCACCGTGAGGCGGGAGCCGAACCATGATTGAACCGGATCTGACCCGGATTTGGGTGTATCTGTCGACATCGCCCCTGCTGGGACTCACAATGACGTTGGTTGCCTACAGCCTCGCGCATAAGCTCTATCTCCGTGCTGGCTCCACCCCTTTGCTTAACCCCGTGGTCACGTCGGTTACGGCGCTCATCCTGTTTCTGCTGGCCACCGACACCTCTTACGCTGATTATTTTGATGGCGCCCAGTTCGTCCACTTCCTGTTGGGGCCTGCTACGGTGGCGCTCGCTATCCCCCTGTATCAGCAATTCAATAAGCTGAAACAGGTGTGGCTGCCTGTCACGGTTGCCCTGGTGGTCGGCGTGGTTATCGGGGCGTTCAGTTCGGTGGCAATTGCCCGCTTGCTGGGTGCCAGCCTTGAAACCCAGCTATCGCTCGCTCCCAAATCCGTTACGGCGCCAGTGGGGATGGCAATCTCAGAACAGATCGGAGGCCTACCCTCGCTGACCGCCGCTCTCGTGGTGGTCACCGGTATTATTGGTGCGGTGATTGGCTCTAAACTGTTTGATCTGATAGGTATTCGGGACGACAGTGTGAAAGGTATTGCCATCGGCATGACATCCCATGGTATTGGCACCGCCAGGGCTTTTCAGGTGAGTGCACAAATGGGCGCATTCTCTGGTCTGGCGATGGCACTCTCGGCTTTCCTGTACTCGGTTTTTCTGCCCTGGCTGCTAACTGTTACCGGTGTGCTTGCCTGAGCATTTTTGCCAGCTATCATGTTAGAGTTATGGAGAATCAAACAATAAAACCGTTAATGGATCGCCTATTATGAAACTTCGCCTTCTGCCGGCAGTACTTGCCGCTTTTATGCTATTAACCTTTGCCAGTGCTCAGGCACAGACTGAGGACAAAACCTTCACGCTTCGCCTCGCAGAAACCTGGGGTCCGAACTACCCCATTCTGGGAGATGCCACTCGCAGCATGGCCGCGATGGCAGAAAAAATGTCCAACGGTCGCCTCAAGATCCGCATCGACTCCGGTAACAAACACAAGGCGCCTTTCGGTATCTTCGATATGGTTAAAGCTGGCCAGTACGATATGGGCCACACCGCCTCGTATTATTACAAAGGTAAAATCCCCAACGCCATGTATTTTACGACCGTGCCGTTCGGGATGATTGCGCCTGAACAATACGCCTGGTTCTACTACGGTGAAGGCATGGAGCTGATGCGCAAAGTGTATGAACCCCATGGGTTATTGTCCTTTCCGGGTGGTAACACCGGTAATCAGATGGGTGGCTGGTTTCGCAAGGAAATCAAGTCCCTTGAAGATTTAAAAGGGCTGAAGATGCGTACGCCGGGCTTTGCTGGCGAAGTGATGGCCGAACTGGGTGTTGCGGTTACCAATGTGCCGCCAGGAGAGCTGTTCACCGCTCTTGATCGTGGCACTCTCGATGCGCTTGAGTGGGTGGGGCCAGCACTGGATTTGCCGATGGGCTTTCACCAGATCGCCAATTACTACTATTCCGGTTGGCAGGAGCCAGGTGCTGAAGTTCAGTTCCTGATTAACGACAAGACCTGGAATAGCCTGCCAGAAGACTTGCAGGAAATCCTTCGGGTTGCCATGCGTACTGCCGCCTATGACATGTATGCTCAGAGCATGCACATGAATGGTCAGAGCTGGAGTACGATGCAGGAAAACTATCCCAATGTGGAGGCCCGGGTTTTCCCGCCCGAGGTGATTGATGCATTGCGCGAAGCGACGGATAAGTTGTTGGCAGAAGCGGCCGAAAGCGATCCGCTCGCCCAGGAAATCATTCAGTCCCAGGCCGATTACATCAAGGCGATCCGGCCCTGGACGAATATTTCCGATAAGGCGTATCTGAATAGCATTTCTCCTGGCGGGGAGTGAGTATTACCCTCGTTTCCTGAAGGGAGAAAAGGCGACCCGATCCGCCGTTGTTTCCATGACGTAAGTTAGTCCAAAGCGATTGGAGAACGACATGAAACTTCGGCGGTACTTGGTGTTGGCCTGGATTACCTTCAGCTTCATCGCTGGCGCGGGTTTGAGCTGGGCCGATAGCCCCGATCAAACCCCAGGGCCTGATATTCGGGCAGTCATCATTTCGCAGATCGTTGCGTTTGCCTCTGACGACGCCGAGGCGGCATGGCAGTACGCCAGCGAAGATATCCAGCAGCAATTCGTGTCACCCGATGCGTTCATGGCGATGGTGCGCGCTCGCTATCCTGCAGTCTATCGTGCGGGCTCGATTGAATTTCTCTCTCTGGTCCCCCATCCCGGTTTCATGGTTCAGATGCTGAGAATTAAAGGACCGAATGGCCGTTTCTGGGATAGCGCATATACTTTGACTGAGACCGATAAGGGATGGCGTATCGGCGGAGTGGTCGTTGAAGAGGCAGAATCCGGCATCTGAAGTGCCCTGTCGCTTGATAATTCTGCTAAATAGGGTGGGGGTAAATTCACCCTCTGCTACCCTGAATGGGTAGCTTCCCACCCAAATTTAATCGTCTTCCCGGTGCAGGCCAGTTTTTCAACGTACTTCAATGGTGGTTCCAAGGCTGCTCAACAGTGTTTTCTGCAATACTACCTGAAGTATTTCGAGCAACTGGCCCACCCATTGCATCTGTGCGTGCACAGGCACGGAAGTCTGAGATGTTTCAAGTGGGTGTCAGTGTCCCGTCTGGTTAATTCGTTAACCTACTGAGCCACTGAGGGCATTGAGAGCTAGGCGCAGTGGCGAAGGTTTGGTGGTTCCAAATCGAGACGTTGCAACGCGGCTCTCAATGCCCTCAGCGGCTCCCGAAGGGCGTGACGCTGGGGCTTCTGGCCAGTGTTGCCTGCCCTTGATATGGAACCACCATATCTTCGGTCAGGCGCCTTGGCCAGAAACCCCAGCGTCACGCAGTAGGTCAACGAATTAGCCAGACGGGGCACTAGACAACCATCACAATAAAGATAACGACTGTGGAGTTTATAATGAAGATGACAAAATCCTTTTCTTTAGCTGCCCTGGCAGCCGCCATTATGGTATCCGGCACCGCTGTCGCGCAGGATAAATCCGACTGGCCCTCCAACTTTACAGTAGGCACGGCCAGCCAGGGCGGAACTTACTTCGCTTATGGCGCAGGCTGGGCCAACTTTGTTGCAGAAAACCTCGGCGTGTCCGGTGGAGCTGAAATCACCGGTGGTCCTATGCAGAATATGGCCCTCGTTCACACCGGAGATATCAACTTCGGTCTGACCACCATGGGCCCGGCCCGGGAATCCATGGATGGCAATAGCTCCCTGGCTCCTGGCATGAAGATGGATAACGTCTGTGCGCTGTTCCCGATGTACGAGACACCGTTTTCCGTTACCGTGCTGTCCGACTCCGGCATTGAGTCCATCTCTGATATTCCTGATGGGGCAAGCATCGGGTTTGGACCGGCGGGCTCTACCTCTGACACCTATTTCCCGAAAATGATGGATACCCTCGGTGTCAACTATGAGCGCCGTAACGGCAGTTGGTCTGATCTTGGCGGCCAGCTCCAGGATGGCTTGATTGACGTAGTTGCGTTTGCAGCAGGTATCCCGATCCCAGCGGTGAGCCAGTTGGAGGTGCAGACTGACGTGAACATCATCGAGTTCACTGAAGAAGAAATGAACACGATCACCGAGGCGTTCCCGGTCTCTGAGTTCACTATTCCAGCCAGCACGTACAGTACCCTTACGGAAGATGCCCGCGCTGTCTCCATGTGGAACTTTGCCATTGCAAACTGCGATGTATCAGAAAGCTTTGTCTACGAGATGACCAAGCTGACCATGGAAAACAACGATAAGATGGTGTCCATTCATAAAGCTGCCACCACCAGCATTCCGAAAAACTACGACAAGAACACGTTTATTCCCTGGCATCCGGGTGCGGCTCGTTGGTTCAACGAGAACGGGTACACCATCGAAGAAAGCATGATCAAGTAACCGTTACCCGGCAATAATTGTCTGGTAAGCAATACGGGGCTTTCTTCAGCCCCGCCTTTGATGTGCGGCCAGCACCCCGCTGGCCGTTTTTTCTTACGGGATTCGAGTTCATCATGACAACTGAAAATCAGGAAAAGGGCCTGGCATCGGACCTGCCTGCTGACGGCCCTGTGCTGGCCCACGGTGTGGACGACGAGCCGGTCGAGACTAACCGCCGCCTTTTCGAAGGTTGGTTGTTGCCAGCAATGACGGTGTTGGGAATTGCGTACGCAGTTTTTCACCTTTACACGCTGAATATTGCTCCGCTGGAGACCTGGTCTTTCCGGATTATCCACGTTTGCGGTGCGCTCATTCTGGGGTTTCTGTTGTTTGCGGGTGCTCGTTTTACCGATTCTGAAGGGCCTTCCTCCCCCCGCACCTGGACAACCATCGCGGCTTGGGTGTTGCTGGTGCCCGGTGTGTATGCATTGGTGCAGACCGTCCTCATGTACCAGATGGTGCTGGATGGCGCGATGCGAATTCCGACAGATATCGAGACCTGGCATTTTGGTTGGCCACTGATCGCTGCGACGGGTCTGGGTATTGTCGTAAGCTGGTTCCATCAGCGGGCAAGGTCCGCTTTCAGCATGCCGGACCTGGTGCTGATTGTATGTTCCATAGCCTCGGCAGCGTATTTCCTGGTGGCTTATAACACGTCTATGCGTATGAGCACCGGAACTTCCTTTGCCCCGGTGGGCATTTCGTTCGCGGCTGTTGCGGGCGTGGCCCTGATCATGGAACTGACCCGGCGCCTGACCGGTCTCGCACTTGTGGTCATTTCGTTGATCTTCCTGATTTACGTATTTGCAGGACCCTATCTACCGGGTTTCCTCGGGTATCCGGGCCTGTCGATCCAGCGTTTCTTTAGTCAGGTTTACACCGACGCAGGGGTACTGGGTCCAACTACTGCGGTGTCTTCGACGTACATTATTCTGTTCATCATTTTTGCAGCTTTCCTGCAGGCGTCCAAAGTGGGTGATTACTTTGTAAATTTTGCGTTTGCAGTTGCCGGTCGCTCCCGTGGTGGTCCAGCAAAAGTGTCGATCTTTGCCTCCGGTCTGATGGGCATGATCAACGGCACCAGTGCCGGCAATGTCGTTTCTACCGGTTCGCTCACCATCCCCCTTATGAAGAAAGTCGGTTATACCAAAAAATCCGCTGGGGCGGTTGAAGCGGCGGCTTCTACCGGTGGTCAGATCATGCCCCCGATCATGGGTGCTGGCGCCTTCATCATGGCGGAAATAACCGGCATTCCTTACACCGAAATTGCCATTGCGGCGATTATTCCGGCGATTCTCTACTTCGCGTCGGTCTATTTCATGGTGGATTTTGAGGCGGCGCGCACCGGCATGCGCGGCATGCGTAAGGATGAGCTGCCATTGTTCAAAGCTCTGATCAAACAGGTTTATCTGTTTGCTCCCATTATCATCCTGATCGTGGCCCTGTTCATGGGCTACTCGGTGATACGTGCTGGTACGCTGGCGACCGTCTCTGCGATTGTGGTGAGTTGGTTATCTCCTCACAAGATGGGTCTCATGTCTATCCTCAGGGCGTTGAACCTGGCCAGTGTGATGTCGATTCAGATTATCGTCGTGTGTGCCTGTGCTGGTGTTATCGTAGGCGTTATATCGCTGACCGGCGTTGGCGCGCGATTCTCCTCGCTGTTGCTGGGCGTCGCGGAAACCAGTCAGTTGCTGGCACTGATCTTTGCCATGTGCATCTCGATTCTGCTTGGCATGGGAATGCCGACCACGGCCGCCTACGCTGTGGCGGCCTCGGTTGTCGCGCCGGGTCTGGTGCAGCTGGGTATCGAACCCCTGACAGCGCACTTCTTCGTGTTCTATTTCGCGGTAGTGTCAGCCATCACGCCTCCGGTCGCACTGGCGTCCTATGCGGCGGCGGGTATTTCCGGGGCTAACGCCATGGAAACCTCGGTGGCGTCATTCCGGATCGGTCTGGCTGCGTTTATCGTACCGTTCATGTTCTTCTACAACAGCGCGTTGTTAATGGACGCTTCGGTGATGGAAATTGCTCGCGCGCTGATTACCGCCACCTTTGGGGTGTATCTATTGTCGGGAGCGGTGCAGGCCTGGATTTTTGATCAGCCAGCAGGCGCCATCACCCGAGTGTTGCTGTTGGTTGCTGCGCTTTTGATGATCGAAGGTGGATTGATCACTGACGTGGCGGGTATTGCTGCGGCGATTGTTGCTTACTTGCTGCAGAAACAGCGCGGTAAGCGCGAACCGCTGGCCCAACGCTAATAACCCAACATGACCTATCGGATCTGGACGGCCTCCCTCTTTGTTATAACGGCGTTTCTGTCCTGGCAACTGGGCGGTTGGTCTGGATTCCGTCTGGTAGAGCAGGAAAGCATCGAAGAATCTTTCCGCTACAGCCAGTTGGTGGCAAACGAGCTTAAGCGTTACAGCCCGATTCCCGAACTGATGGCGGAACATCCGCTGATGCGGGAGACGCTGGAATCTCCCGGCAGTGATCAACTGATCTTCCTCGCCAACGAAGAAATGAAGAGTATGGCGTCGATTGTTGGCAGCTCCGATGTCTATCTGATGGACGCCACCGGACTGACCATTGCAGCTAGCAATTATGATCTGGAAAGCAGTTTTATCGGTCGCAATTTTGATTTTCGCCCTTACTTTCAGGACGCCCTGAAAACCGGAGAGTCCGCCCTGTACTTTGCGTTGGGTACCACCTCTGATCTTCGGGGTCTGTATTTCTCCCACCCGATCAGGGGTCGGAAGGATTCAGTATTGGGCGTGATCGCGGTCAAGGTTCAGGTGGATGAACTGGAGTTGCAATGGCAGCGACCTGCCAACTTCAATGAGGCCGAAATGGTGGTGCTCGACGGTGATGGGATTAGTTTTCTCGCCAGCAGAGAGAGTTGGCTCTATCGGAATTTTGAACCTGAGATCAGGAAACAACCAGTCGACCTTCGCATTCGGCAACGCTATCCGTTACGTACGCTGAGCGCTATGGATATAACCGATTTGGGCAAACCCCTGGGTGGCTCTGAGAAATCGAGGCGGATACGGATTATCGACGAGGGCGTCAGCCGGGAGTACCTGAGCATCCGTACTGCCTTGCCACAGCTCGACTGGAGCCTGCAGGTCATGATCGGTACCCGGTCGGTGTTCTGGACCCAGGTGCGATTTCTGGTCGCAGGACTGGTGATCTTTCTGGGTTGTTTCCAGACCTGGCTTTACCTGCGCGAGCGCTACCGCCGTGAAGCCGAGCTGGCGCAACGGGGCGAGCAGCTTGAGCGCCGGGTGACTGAGCGTACGGCGGATCTTGAAGCCTCAAACCGTCAGTTGGTGGATGAAATCCGGCAACGTGAGAAAGCCCAGAACGAACTCAAGGAAACCCAGCGGGAGCTGATACAGGCCGCCAAACTTGCGGTGTTGGGGCAGATGTCTGCCGGCCTGAACCACGAAATGAACCAGCCTCTGACGGCTATTCAGGCCTATGCCCGTAATAGCCGACGTTTCCTGGAACGGGGCGACACCGCTACGGTGGATGCCAACCTTGGCGAAATTACCAGCTTGTGTAACAAAATGGCCGAGCTGACGCGGCAGTTCAAGGTGTTCGCCCGAAAATCGGAGGGCCCACCGAGCAGCGTTGATCTTCGACTGGCGGTGGACGCAGCGTTGAAAATTATTACCGCTCAGGACAACAGTGAAGCAATTCAGTTCAAATGGTCGCGACCTTCAGCACCGGTCATGTGTCATGGTGACCTGATACGCGTTGAACAGGTACTGGTGAACCTGATTACCAATGCCATGCAGGCCGTTGAAGGGGTTGAAAACCCGATCATCAGGATCGAACTGACCGACAGTGGCCAAAGTTGGTCATGCGTGGTTCTGGACAACGGCTCGGGGCTGCCGTCGGATACAGAGCAGATTTTTGAGCCGTTTTTCACCACCAAATCCATGAAGCAGGGACTGGGGCTTGGCCTGTCGATTTCACGGCAGATCGTTGATGCATTGGGGGGGCGCCTCACCGGTCGTAACCGTTTTGACGGCCCCGGAGCCGAGTTCGTTTTGACTTTGAACAAACGAGGGACAATGGAATGAGCCGACCAGACGTGATGTTTATCGATGATGATCCGGATATCCGCCAGGCCATTGCGCAGACCATGGATCTGGAAGATATCAGGGTGGAGTGCTTTGCCGATGGGCCGTCGTGTCTCAAAGCGATCTCACCGGATTTTGGCGGTGTGGTGCTATCTGACTACAACATGCCTGGCATGGACGGGTTAGACGTGCTGCAGGCGGTCCGGCAGGTGGATGACAGTATTCCGGTCATTATCCTGACCGGGCAGGGCGACATAAGTACGGCGGTAACCGCAGTGCAGCAGGGTGCTTACGATTTTATCGAGAAGCCTTTTGATCACGATGAGTTAATTGAACTGCTCCGGCGTGCTCTTGAGAAGCGCCAACTGGCTCTTGAGAACCGCCGCCTGAAAACACAGCTTCGACTACTGGCCCGCCCGGGCCCGAGGCTGTTGGGGGAATCACCACCCATGCAGCGCCTGATGTCGACCATTGAGCCGCTACTGGATATCTCTGCCAACATTTTGTTGCGGGGGGAAACGGGTGCCGGTAAAGATGCTATTGCCCGATACATCCATGAAAACAGCCCTCGTGGCAAACACAACTTTGTCGCCATCAACTGCGGTGCCGTGCCGGAGAATTTGATCGAGAGCGAACTTTTCGGTCATGAATCCGGTGCTTTTACGGGGGCCGATAAACGCCGGATCGGCAAGTTCGAGCATGCCCATCAGGGCACCCTGTTTCTCGACGAAGTAGAAAGTATGCCGTTACCGCTGCAAGTCAAATTGCTCCGGGTACTGGAAGAGCTCAAAGTAGAGCGGCTCGGTAGTAACGCCGCGATTGATGTGGACGTGAGAGTAATAGCGGCCACCAAGGCGGATCTGAAGGAACTCAGCGATAAGGGCGACTTCCGGGCAGATCTCTATTACCGCCTGAATGTGGTTCAGTTGGAGATACCGGCTTTGAGGGAGCGTAAGGAGGACATCGCCATGCTGTTCCATCATTTCGTACTGATTGCAGCTGCCCGATACGAACGCGAGAGTATTCCCCTCACCGCCAGCCAGGCCGCTCGACTGGTCCAGCACAGCTGGCCTGGTAACGTCCGGGAATTGCGTAACCAGGCGGAACGATATGTGCTACTGGGGCCTATGGCGCTCGCTGATGATCACAGTTCTGAATCCTCTGATATCTCCGGCCGTCAGACGCTTTCTGAAATGATGGACGCCTTTGAGAGGTCGGCAGTCGTCGCTGCATTAAATGCCTGTCAGGGAAGCATCAAGAATACGATGATACAGTTGGGACTTGCCCGCAAAACCCTTTACGACAAAATGAAAAAGCACGGCCTCGACAAGTCGGAGTTCAAGGACTGAGTCAGTATTGAGGTCGAAGGGATTCTACATAGATCAGGTACGGGATAACCAATGACGATCTGGCTGATAGCAAATCCAAAAGCAGGCGCTGGTGATCGGGGTGAAGCGTTTTGGCGCTCTCATCTGGAAGTTTCGGGACTCACTGAACTCACCGCCTGTGATCTTGAAAACGATGGCTGGGTCGAGCGCATCGAGCCCGGAGACTGGGTATTGGCCGCTGGCGGAGACGGCACTGTCAGCCGGGCAGCGGAAATCTGTGTCAACAAGGAGGCGGTGCTGGGTGTGTTGCCTTCTGGCACTGCCAATGACTTTTCCCGCAATCTCGACTTGCCGGACGACCCCCAGGCGCTGTGTGATCTGATTGCAAGCGGTAGTCAGCAGTCGGTGGATGTCGGTTGGATGAACGAGCAATTATTCCTTAATGTCAGCCATGTCGGCGTAGGTACCTGGCCGGTTCGGGGTGCGACCAGTGAGGTGAAAAAACGTTGGGGTCAGCTCGGCTACGCTCGGGTCCTGGTCAGCAGGCTGTGGGCTTATCGGGGCTTTCCCGCAACCATTCGCTGTGACGGCGATACCGCTCAAGGTAAATGGTTGTCCATAGCGGTTGCTTCGGGCGCTTTCTACGGGGGCGGTAATCCCATTCCCCAAGCGGCGGCCAATGACGGCCAGCTTGATGTAGTGGCCGTGCGGCCACGATCATTTGTCCGTCTTTTGCTGGCCTATGTCATGGTCAGAATATTCGGGCGGGAGGCCCGGAAGAACGCCACCATAGTCCATTTCAAAGGCCGCCATTGCAGCGTCACCACCCGACGCCCGAAAACCATTACCGCCGATGGCGAAGTTGTCAGCTCAACGCCCCTGGAGGCGCGCTGTGAATCGGGGCGGCTCCAGGTGCTCTGTGAAGTCGTTGTAAACACCTGAAGGTTCTATCTGTACCGGTCCATTACGCCTGCCAGAAGGATTTGGTCATTTCCTTCTCAAGGGACCCTTTGGGCAGTCCGATGTCCAGTTCCAGGCGCTGGATCCGGTCCGCATCATAGCCCACGTCCTGCCGCAGACGACGTCGCTCCCGGGAGCGACGTAACCAGACACCCGCAAGATGTTGTATCGAGCGAAAGCTGCCTGAGAATTCTTTCATGCTCCTGTTCGGGTGTCTGCTGACGGATTCCATAGCTTGTTCCTCACTGTTCTGTTCGATGCCTGCACAATATTGCGCCGAGTCCCGCAAGCTGAACAGAGGCAGCTGCCCTGCAATCTCGTCAGTACAGATTGATTAAAATCTGTACTGTATCGGTGCCATTGCCAGGTAACTGTATTGCTCCTCTCGCAACCTGCCTTTACAAAACAGAACTGCACAGACTGGATTAATCAGGATAATAGCCACGATCTATTATTCTTCTGGAGTCCCACTGAGATGCAGTTGCTGAACCGTTTCCGTATTCGCACACGCCTATTGCTGGCGACCATTATTCCGGTACTGATCACGGCAGGCACAATCGCCTGGATTGCCCTCGCTCAGGTTGAACAGAATGGGGAAAGGGAACTGGAGCGATTGGAAGCAAACCTTCTTGATGCTCGTAAGGAGGGCCTCAAAAGCGTTGTGGACGTAGCAAGGTCCGTGGTTCGGGAGGCCATGGCAAAGCCCGGGCTGAGCGAAAGTGAAGCCCAGACAGAAGCGAGAAACCGCATTCGTTCGATGAGTTTTGGAAGTGACAACTATGTCTTCCTGTATGACCGCGATCTGATGAATCTGGCATACCGCCCAAAACCTTCCATTGAGGGTCCAACCACGAACCCTGCGGTGCAGAAGCTGGTCCGGGACTTGTTTGATTCTGCCGCCAGGGGCGGGTTCTACGGCTACAACTGGCCGAACCCGGGTACCGGTCAGGAGGAGCCAAAAGTCTCTTTTTCTGTCCTGATTCCTGAATGGGACTGGATGCTGGGTGCTGGTGTGTATACCACGGATATTGAGCTGGTTGTGGCGGCGGCTCGTGAGAAAGTCGACGAACAGGTCGCAGCAGCATTGGGTTTCATCGTGTTGGTGACGGCTATTGTGGTATTGATTGCTCTCGGGTTGGGGATATTGGTAGGTCGGACGGTGACTGTACCGTTAAAGCGAGTCAGCAGTATGATGCAGGAAATCGCTGATGGTGAGGGAGACTTACGCCAGCGCTTACCGGATGAGGGCAAAGATGAACTGGCAGAGCTGGGGCGTCGCTTTAATGCTTTTGTGGTGAAAATACAGACCACCATCCAGGAAGTGGGCACCACTACGGAGCAGGTAGCTTCTGCCGCCGAAGAGCTGAGCCGGGTGGCCACTGAAACCCGGCATTCTGTGCAAACCCAGGGTTCCGAGACTGACCAGATTGCATCTGCCATCAATGAAATGGCGGCCACCATTCAACAGATTGCTGGCAATGCCAACCACGTTGAAAGCGCAGCCTCGGATGCGGACCGGCTGGCGCGCGAGGGTGGGAAGACCATCAGTAACGCCCAGGCCTCGGTCAACGAGTTGTCCAGTGAAATTGCCGAGAGCGCCAGCAGTATTGAGAAGCTGGCGGAAAAATCCGATGACATACAGCAAGTACTCGATGTCATCCATGCGGTAACCGATCAGACGAATTTGCTGGCCCTGAATGCTGCTATTGAGGCGGCCCGGGCCGGCGAGCATGGTCGCGGTTTCGCTGTAGTGGCGGATGAGGTACGTCAATTGGCTCGGCGCAGTGCTGAATCGGCTTCCCAGATTCGGGACATGATCGATGGCTTCGTGTCCGAAAGTCGTGCCGCGACGGAGCGCATGCAGGCTTCGCGTAAGCGTTCAGGTGAGACGGTTGATCGTATCAACCATGCCAGCGATGCCTTGCGGACCATCGAAAAGTCCGTCGGCACCATTCACGAGCAGGTTACCCAGATTGCGACTGCGGCAGAACAGCAAGGCCAGGTAGCGGAGGAAATCAACAAGAATGTGGTGCGAATTGTGGAAGCCGCACATCAGAGTGATACCGGGGTGACCCAGACCAACGAGGCCAGTGAAGAACTTGCCCGTCTGGGTGAGAACCTGCGGGACCTGGTGTCACAGTTCAAGGTCTGACCTTACAAGGTCTTGTCTTCGGCGACGACCCGGAACTGTAGCTCAGCCAGACGAGCGTAGAGCGGGTTGTCGCGTATCAGTTCATCGTGGGTGCCGACCGCTTCCAATATGCCGTGGTTGATCACTGCAATACGATCCGCGTCTCGCACCGTTGCCAGCCGGTGGGCGATGACCAGGGTGGTCCGGCCAGCCATCAACTCCGGCATGGCTTGCTGTATCAAATGTTCACTCTCGGCGTCCAGAGCGCTGGTGGCTTCATCCAATAACAGGATTGGGGCATCCGCGAGCAGCGCCCGGGCAATAGCGAGCCGTTGCCTTTGACCTCCAGACAGCCCGAGACCATTATCACCCAACGGCGTGTCATAACCCTGGGGCAGCGCGCGGATGAAATCATCAGCATGAGCCACGGTGGCCGCCTGCCTGACCTCCGCGAGTGATGCATCAGGCCGGCCGTAGCGGATGTTGTCGGCGATGCTGGCGAAGAACAGCGCCGGGTTCTGGGAAACCAAGGCAAAACATCGCCTCAGATCTGCGGGCGCTAGCTGCCGGCTATCGACACCGTCAATCAGGATAGAGCCCGCTTGCGGATCGTAAAACCGCAGTAACAGATCGAATAATGTTGATTTACCTGCGCCGGAGGGGCCAACAAGCGCCAGGGTTTCACCGGGTTCGATCTTCAGGCTGAACGTTTGGATCGCAGGAATATCGGGCCGGGACGGATAGAAAAACTGCAGGTTCCGTAACTCAATACGCCCGGCAATGCGGTCCGGCAGTTGCTGTAGGTTGTCTTGCGGTGGGGTGATCTGATTATCGGTACGGAGCAGTTCAAATATGCGGGCGGCGGCTCCGGCAGCGCGCTGCAGCTCACCAATCACCTCGCTCAGGGCTCCCGCCGACAACCCGATAAGCAGGCTGTAGAACACGAAGGCGGCCAGCTCACCGGCACTGATACGGCCGGAGATCACATCCAGCCCGCCAACCCAGAGCACCACACCAACTGCACCCATCACCAGAGTGATCGCGATGGTCGTGAGCCAGGCCCGCTGCCGAATACGTATCCGGGCCACGGCGAAGGCTTCTTCAGCGACTGCTGCGAAACGGCTCCGGTCATGGGGCTGGTGATTATAGGCCTGTACCGTTTTTATCTGGGTCAGGCTTTCGCCCACGTAGCTGCCAACATCGGCGATACGATCCTGACTCAGCCGGGATAGCTTGCGCACCCGGCGCCCGAAAATCAGGATGGGTGCCACCACCAGCGGAAAACCAAGGATAATAATACCTGCCAGTTTGGCGTTCGTGATGAACAGCAGGATCACACCGCCAATCAGCATCAGGGCATTGCGTAGGGCAATGGAGACGGTGGAGCCAATCACTGATTGAAGTACCGTGGTATCTGCGGTGAACCGGGACTGAATCTCCAGACTGCGATTCTGCTCGTAGAACCCCGGATGCAGGTCAATCAAATGGTTGAATACCTGCTTACGAATGTCCGCTACTACCCGTTCGCCAATCCAGGACACCAGATAAAAACGCGCAAACGAGCCAATGGCCAGCCCCAGAACCAGAATAAAGAATAAGCCGATTGATTGCGCCAACATCTCCGGGGAGCTGGTAGCCAGGCCCTTGTCCACCAGAATACGCAGCCCCTGGCCGAGTGACAAAGTTACGCCAGCAGTAAAAACCAGCGCCACCAAGGCGCCCGCGACCGCCTTTTTATAGGGTGCGATGAAGTGTCGGGCGAGGGCAAGAGCCCGGTTCAATCGGCTGGCGATGGTGAACTCCTAGAGGTGGTTGACCAATGATGCAGTTAGCGTGATGGGTAATAAAATGGGGCGGTGATACCGGGTTTACAAGCCACCAAGCCACCTTTGGTAGCAGAAAACCCGTCTCAAATAGCGTTGAGAAGCCCAAGCGGCTATCGGAGACTGAGGAATATAAAATTCTATCGGGGCATTCTTAAACTCGATAGTGGGCCAACTGGGTTTTCAGTCGTTCAGCGAGGGCTGTCAGAGCTTCGCTGGAAACTCGTGTTTCATCGACCCGCACTGAGGTGTCCTCTGCATTCTGGCGGATGCGGTCGAGCGTTGAGTTGATTTCCTCGGAAACCTGACTTTGCTCCTCAGCTGCGCTGGCAATATCGGTATTGCGTTCAGATATACTGCTTACCGCTCCAAGCACCCGACTGATAGCGTCGCCCGACTCCCGCGCTTTGTTCGAAATACTTTCCGCCAGTTTTTGATTACCCTTCATTTTGCTCGAGGCATCTTTTGAACCTGCCTGGAGACGTTCAATCTGGGTCCGGATATCATCGATCGAACTCTGGGTGCGATTGGCCAGCAACCTCACTTCATCGGATACCACAGCGAACCCTCGGCCATGTTCACCGGCGCGGGCGGCCTCAATGGCGGCATTCAGAGCGAGCAGGTTGGTCTGCTCCGCAATGGAGTGGATTACATCCAGCACACCGCTAATATTATTACTGTGCTCATCAAGCTCGGTCACGGCAGCCACGGACTCGCTGATACTTTTTGATTGCTGCTCAATAACATTGATAGTTTCTTGCAACAACTGGTGGCCGGTCTTTGCCTGAGTGTCTGCACTCTTGGCCGCTTCCTCTGCAATGGAGGCACTTTCGGCGACATTCTGAGCTGTTGCAGACATTTGGTGCATAGATGAGGCCACGTGCTCGGTGTCCCGTGTCTGCGCACTGGCGGCCTTGCTGGAGCCTTCAGCGATAGAAGAAAGTTCTTTTGAAGATGAGAGCAGTTCCGCTGCAGAATCCCCCACTTCACGGATGGTCGCCTGGATCTTGTCCAGCAACTTGTCGAATCCTTGCGCCATCTTGCCGAACTCATCCTTGCTGGTTGAATTAAAGCGCACAGTGAGATCACCTTCCCCCTCAGCAATGTTGTTGACGGTGCTGGTCAGGGCCTTCATGGGCCGTGCGATAACAGAGGCGATGAGCCCGCTTATGGCTGCAATGATTAAAACACCAATACCGCCAATAATTAACGCCACCGTCACTGAGGCAGAAGCAACCATGCCAGCCACATCGTCATTGGAGTACGCGGAAACCACCTCGTAGCCCCAGGGCGCGAATGGCTTGCGGGTTATTACCCAATCGGCATCCTGACTTGCCAGCGCCGCTTCGATGGTTTCGGCAGAGTGGTTGTCTGAATGCATACGGATCCGCCCCAGGTTGTCCACCAGGGCAGTGAACCCGTTTTCAAGAACGGCTGCATTGCTGACGCTGTCCGCTATGGTCGACATGTCCGCCGAATAGCCTACGTACCAGATACCGATGACTTCTCCTACCGAGTTATTGATAGGTGCATAACCAGTGAGATATGGACTGCCGAGAATATCAACCTGCCCGTAAAACGCCTGGTTCGATTTGATGGCCTTGAAGGCTCCTCCTTCCGGGTTCAACACCGTGCCGGTTGCACGCTTGCCTTCCTTTTGGACGTTGGTTGAAACCCGGACATAATCCTTACCGTCAAACACAAACAAAGTGGCCGTGCCCCCCATGTCCGCCGTGAGACTGTCAACCAGCTCATAGTTGTTCGCCTGCGCCTCACCACCCAGATAAAGGTCCGGGACATTTTTGTTTCCCACTTCTACCCGGTTTCCCAAACTGGGTTGGCCGATTTGCAGCCCCCGCGCAACGAGAATTTTCATGCTGCTTCGAACCCGTGCCATCATGATTTCGTCGGTGACGGTCAGAATGCGTATAGCATTGTCGCTGGCTTCATTTGCTTGATCGTTGGCCGCTTCGACGATGGCATTTTTCTGGGTATAAATGGTGAGGGCCGAGCCAATGACGGCTATCAGGGCGATAAGTATGGCGACCGCCAGAAGAAACTTCCTGTTCACTGACATAGTGAGCACCTTAAGCAATTAGGATGAAATTGATTCACTGACCAGAGGATTAGTAGTGAAAATGTTTTCAACAGTTAATTGCTTATCGGCACACACGTTGGAAACCTGAGACATCTTATTGGAGCGTCAGAAAAACAGTCCTTTCACCACCAGCCCGGTACCGGACACCACCAGAAGCACCCGGCATATTCGGGTGAAGGTTTCGCCATCAAAACGCTTCTGGATAGTGTGACCCAACTGCACTCCGATCCATGCTGCAGGTACCATCGCGAGCGAAATCCACAGCAGGCGGACTTCCCAGAAGCCGTTGAGGCTGTAGGGCACAACCTTGACCAGATTCATGACTCCGAACAGGACGGCTGCCGTGCCTAGCCATTGCAGCTTGGCCAGTTCGCGGCCCAGAAAGTAGACATTGATGGGTGGTCCGCCAGCATGAATCAGAGTGCTGGTGATTCCGGAAACCGTTCCCCAGAACCAACCTGCCTGCTGAAATCGACGCAGGGCGCCGGACACATGCTGCCAACTGGCGAACACTATTGAAATGGCCCCGGTGATCAGTTCCAGCGCAGAATTGGATAACATTCCCATCACCAGGCCACCCAACACAATGCCTACCAGCGCGGCCGGTACAATACGTTTCAGAGTCTCGACGGAGGCGTGTTTGCGGTAGATTTGGATGGTTTTTACATCCATGAACAGAAGTACCGGCAGCATGATTACTGTGGCCATTGGCAAAGGAATCACCAGCGCCATCAAAGGCACTGCAAGTACCCCGGCACCACCCGCAAACCCCGATTTTGAAATGCCGGTGATGATTACACCGATAACGGCCAGCAACCAGAACAGGGGAGAATCGAAAGGGGCAGGCATGGCAGAGAGTCTCCTGGCTCAGGCGTGAAGACATGATCGTTTCCAGAGGGACGTTATCCTGATGGATGGCAGGAGATTTGTCTATTGAACGCTCTGATGGTTACTCTTGGAGTCATCAATACTTTGACAGGACAAAAAACGATGACAGAAACCTCGGTCCAGCCGTTTATTTTCCGTTTTCGAGTCCGCTACGGCGAATGTGATGCCCAGGGGGTGGTCTTCAACGCCCGATACGCGGACTTTGTGGATATTACCGTCAATGAATACATCCGGACCCTATTCGGGGATTATCAGAATATGCTGGCTCAGGACCTGGACATTCAGGTGGTGAGCCTGACCATGAACTGGAAGGCCCCGGCGAGATTTGATGATGTGCTGGAAGCGCGACTGATTCCGGGTCGGATAGGCAATACTTCGTTTGTCTTACACCTCGAATTATTCCGCTATGGTGAGTCCGATCCGGTTCTGGACGCGGATATAACCTATGTGCTGATCCGGCCGTCCGAGATGGCGAAAACGGTCATCTCAGACCAGGTCCGAGGGCTGCTTGAGCAAGGCGGGCCCGGAGTCGTGATCAGCCACGCCGGCGAGTAATCTCGCATTCCCCCGCAACGGTGATCTGTTCATGATCCGCCCGGTGCCTGGCATTCAGCGCCAACTGGTCGGGGTGGGGCGGTTGGGTTGGCTGAAGGAAGGGTTAGTGAGAGCATAGGGGTTATTTTCGGTGCTCGCGCGATCCGAGATAATGAGGAGCGTATGGAGGCTCTGAGCAGCATACTCAATATGGGCGTTGAAGTGATGTATCGCTGGTACGCCGAACCACGCACGCCTGGTTAGTCGCCGAATACCTGAGAGAACATTCCGGCCCACTATTGTTGGGACCACGGCTGGGCTTGATGTCGTTATCTTGCCTTGTTTGCCGCGTAATCCAAAGGTATTGTATCCAACGTCGACTGAGGCTAGGCGATCGCCCGTATCGCTCTACTGTCAGCGAAGACGATAGGCGGAGAGCGCTTGCCGCCCACCACATCCTATGCCACACTAAAAAAAGATATATTATATAATGCTTCCATGTTTGATAGACGCACAAGCTAAAATCAACTGGTGCAGGAAAAGAAAAAACATAGAGGCAACATGAGCACATCATTAGGGAGCATTCAGGCAAACGGTAGTCACTCTTCTGCTCAAATTAAAAGACTTCAGCGCGATACCGATGCAGAAATATCATGCGAAAATAATCTTAGGTTCATGCGTCGTCTTCCGGATGAATCTATGGGCCTAATTGTTACGTCTCCTCCTTATAATATAGGGAAAGAATACGAAAAGCGCGCAACTCAAAGCCAATACATAGAAGACCAGGCATCCTGCATTGCGGAAGCGGTGCGCTTACTTTCTCCAAATGGCTCAATTTGCTGGCAAGTTGGGAATCACATAGATAGTGGTGAAGTTTTCCCACTCGACATTCTCCTGTACCCTCTCTTTAAAAATCATGGGTTACAGCTTCGCAACCGAATTGTATGGACTTTTGGTCACGGCTTGCATTGTCAGAAACGTTTTTCTGGACGCCACGAGACAATTTTGTGGTTCACAAAATCTGATGATTATACCTTCAATCTTGATCCAGTTCGCATCCCATCCAAATACCCAAACAAGAAGCACTTTAAGGGTCCCAACAAAGGTGAGCTTTCTAGCAACCCTCTGGGAAAGAATCCTTCTGATGTTTGGGATATCCCCAATGTTAAGTCGAATCACGTGGAAAAGACAGACCACCCATGCCAGTTCCCCGTGGGATTAGTCGAGCGGCTTGTCTTGGCTTTAACTAACGAAGGTGAGAATGTTCTAGATCCATACCTTGGCGTAGGCTCGTCGGCAATTGCTGCACTCAAACATGGTCGCCATGCCTTTGGATGTGATTTAGATAAAGGATACGTCGATATTGCCTGGGAGCGCGTTCATGAACTGCGAGCCGGCAAATTGAGAACCCGTCCAATGAACAAGCCCGTCTATGACCCAAACGAAAAGTAGGCCTCCATGAAGCTCGCATACACATACGATAACCATCATAGTGCAGGTACTGAGTGGGAACGTCGGGAGCTGAAAGAGTGGCTTACAGACGTTTTTGAAGCTCCTGCAGTTAAGATCGAACCCCGTTGTACCTCGGATATACGCAAGCACGTAGAAGGCGAGTTTATGAATGAGGGCTGGGCGCTCGACGTCCGACTTGATTCGGATTCAGGAATAAAGGTTTTTTCGATGAAGGACGATCTAGCATTTCAGCTTCAAACGGGAAATATGAGTAGGGCCCCATATGACCTTTTGAAATTACAGTATTTGTTTCAAAGTCAGAAGATCAATGCGGCGGCGCTAGCATTGCCGACGAAGGAAGCTGCTAAGGTAATCGGAGACAACATTGCGAACGCAGAACGAGTAATCAACGAGCTCCAGCTCTTTGATCGCGTGATCACCGTTCCGATCCTCGTGGTCGCATTCGAGTAAAAGTGAGGGGCTGAATGACTTACAGCATTAAGATAAAGCCTCGCTCAGAACGCGAGGCCATGATAGCCAAACGCCTTGAGGCTTCTGACGAATTCGGTGAAACAATCTATGAATTTCGAAGCGGTAGTCATACCCCAAAAGTAATTTCCCTACCGATTGATGTGCCAGTTTATCGAATGGAGAACTGTCGAACCTTTAGTGCCCAGCAGACTGAGATAGCGCGGCAGGGACGAGAAAAGGATTTTTTCGAGAAAGGTCAAGAATTAACCTCCGCGCAACAGGCTCAGCATAACATCCTTGCGAAACTTGCCAATCAGGGCACAGATTCTGTCACCCCGATCATCTCTGTTCTGCAAGAGGACGGTCAACGAGAGTCGATACTTATCACAAGTACCGGCACTGTCGTGAATGGAAACCGCCGACTTAGTGCAATACGCGAGCTACTTTCACGCAAAGATGGTTCTGTTGATGAGCGCTTCACGCATGTTCGTTGTTCTGTTCTACCGTCGGATGTTACCAGAGATGAAATAGATGATATTGAAGCTGACCTGCAGGCGAGACCACAGACAAAGCTGGACTACGATTGGATTGGAGATGCTCGCCTTATCCGGCGGCAGGTTGGCAAGAATAGATCTACTAAGCAGGTCGCAGACCGCCTACGTCGCAGCAAGCTCGACATTGAGAATGTCCTCCAAGCGCTAGATGAAGCTGATCTGTACCTAAGTGAATGGATCGATAAACCTGGCGAGTATGATCTTGTCCAGGAGGGTCAGCAGATTTTTGGCGACATTCCAAAGGCCATAGCTAAGAAGGACGCCAACCTTCAGAACGCAAGTCGCGCCATTGCATGGTCGATTTACGAGAACCGGGAAAGGGTCAGTGGCCGCGTGTATCGACTTAATTCCGCATTTGGCAAACTGGCTCCGAAAGTCCTAGAAATTCTCGAAGACCAACTGGAGCTACCAAGCAACCACGATGCAAAAGATGACGATGAAGATTTCGCCATAGACATTGATTCAAATGAATCGACTGAAGACTATACGGCAATCATTGAAGCTCTGCGTGATGAAACCGCCAAAGATGAGGCAGTTAGCACCCTTATCGATGCTTGCGAGACAGCTATAGAACTGGCGAAAGGTCAACAAAACGATGAGGCAGCGCTTAAAGCACTTGCACAAATTAATTCAAGAATTACGAGTATCGACGTGAGCATGGCAGGGTCGAAAACTCTGCCAGCTATGCTCAAGCAAATCGAGTCGATACGTAACGGTCTAAATAAGATAGAGGCTGTGATAGTCGAGCGTAAAAACAAGGCAACCTCGGGCCATGAGAACGAGGAGTAAGTGGTGTGAGAGAAATACCGACCACCGTAATAATTCGCTACAATGAAGATCACAGCGGCACTCTGTCCCTCCAGGGCGATGCGCTAGAAACCGCAATCTGGGCACGCCTGAAGCTTTCCATTCGTACAAAACGACTAGATCACACTATCTCGGAGGGCGAGATAAACCTTTCGTGGCCAGACACACTAGGCGTTGTAAGGGAACTCGGCAGCAAGTCCAACCAGAAAAGTCTTCACTTTCGGTTTAGGCCGGAAGGAGTGGCCGAAGAAAAGTTGAGCGCATTTTCTGCCCAGTTAAGGAAGACACGCGAACAGCGTAACCAGATTAGCAACGCCCTGTCCCCGGAAGAGATTGATTTACGCCTGAAGGAGATCGGTTTTACAAAACGGAATTTGAAGGACTTTCAACTTCGCGACCTTTCTCATCTGCTCTCTTTAAATAACGGCGCAAACTTCTCTGTACCTGGCGCGGGAAAGACTACCGTAACATTCGCACTACATATGCTTACTCAGCAATCAAATCAGCATTTGATTGTCGTTGCTCCGAAAGCAGCTTTCCAAGCTTGGATTGACATCGTAGAAGAATGCATGGAGGAAAATGCGCCAGACAGCGGGGCTGAACCATTCACTTTATTAGTTGGTTCGGAAGACGAGACACGCAAAGCCCTGAGTTCCGGCGCGAGACGTTTCATTATTTCCTATGACATGATGATTCGTCAGCAAGGCTTGTTAGCGTCGCATTTCGCCACCACACGAACTCATCTTGTACTTGATGAGTCCCATCGCATGAAAGCGGGATGGCAATCACAACGGGGCGCGTTCTTTCTACGGACTGCCGACGATCCCGTCCGGCGTGACATTCTTACCGGTACTCCTATGCCGCAAGCCGCATCAGACATGGAGTCTCAACTCGACTTTCTTTGGCCAGGACATGGCTACGGGCTCGAAATCTCCCATGGCAAGTCCCCCCGCGATGTACTTGGTAACCTCTATGTTCGTACTACAAAAAGGGAGTTGGGGCTCCCTCGTGCTGAACGCCACTTTATTGACGTGAGTATGGATCCTGGACAACTTGCGTTGTATTCTGTAATCCGAAATGAGTTTGTGCGGGATCACTCCAGGCAGCTCTCGAAGGGGATGGGCGCTGCTCAGTTTTTGCGCGCCCGCAAATCAGTTATGCGTTTGCTGCAGCTTTCCGTAAACCCTACTTTGGCCTTAAGCTCAATGGCTAATGACGATGTGCGGGTCGAGTCCGCAATAGTCGATCAAGTTTTAGAGGAAGGACATTCCGCTAAAATGCGAGCTGTGATGGACCATGCATACGCGTTGGCCGAGAAGGGTCAGAAATCGGTTATCTGGACAATTTTTACAGATACCATTAACAGTTTCGTGTCATCTTTGGCTGACCTCAACCCTGTTTTTATTCACGGAGGGGTTCCGTCGGGGACGCCCAGTGATCCTGAAAGTCGTGAAGGGAAAATTCGCCGCTTTCATGAAGATGACGGTTGCTTCGTTCTCGTTGCTAATCCGGCTGCTGCAGGTGAAGGCATAAGTCTTCATACCGTTTGTCATAATGCTATTTATGCAGATCGCAGTTACGTCTCCACACATTATCTGCAATCCATCGACCGAATACATCGTTTAGGGCTCAGGCCTGACCAGGAGACCCACATACACATCTATCGCTCGAAAGCTCCGCCTGTGATAGGGAGTATTGATATGTCAGTTAGTCGGCGCTTGACCGAGAAAATTCGAAACATGCAGTCGTTGTTGGACGATCCCGACCTGCACGAGCTCGCGTTCGATGAAGAAGAGGCGGCTGACCCCATCGATTATGATGTTGAGCTTAAAGATATCATCGACCTCATCTCAGAGATGGAGGGTGCCGCTGCGGATGTTCCGCTGGAGGAGGTATGAGCGTGCTGATCTCCACGGAGAGACTACTATCTTTGCCGTGCCTTGAGGGCTTAAGGCTCTTCAGGAAGTATAAATTCGGTCATCCAGATTTAATCGTATCGGATTTGCTCGCGCTCATAGACAGCGTCGAAGCTGATGCTCATTCTTTGGATATGGAGGCTTCTGTTTATCTCTCTGAACTTGTAGAGAAAGACGGTCCTTTAGACGGACATTTATTCTATCAGGCATGCATCAAGGGAGTATTGCTTAAGCACCAGCCGATCTGGGCAAAACTCATGCGTCAGGGTCGAGCCCGTTTTATTAAGAGGCTTAGCGCCAATGATCAAGATGTGTTTGCAGCGGCAGGATTAACATTGAATCCGACGCCGCTGCATGTCGTGGTGTGGTGGGACGATGTTTCTGGTTATGCAAGGCTGGCTTCTGATCAACAAAAAATGGAGCAGGGTCGCGCGGCAGAATTGCTGACCATAGAACATGAACGACGTAGACTAAGCGATATCGGCATTGCATTGGAGCCTAAATGGCCTGGATTCGACGACAATTTTGCAGGCTATGACGTCCTCTCGTATGAGCATGGTCCCTTCGGCATTGAGAACCAGCTAATCGAGGTTAAGTCCACCACACTCTCGCCCATGCGTTTCATTGTGACTCGCCATGAATGGAATAAGGCAGAGAAAGCCGGTGAGTCCTACATTTTTCACGTCTGGGATATGAATCAAAGCCCACCTGCGCTGTACGTGCGAACCGTTGCCGAAATTGCGCCGCATATTCCAGTGGATAGTGGCAAGGGGACCTGGAAGAATGCTGACATACCTATTCAAAATCACTAGAATACTTGCCTACTTTTAACATGACCATAGGTTGGGCCGTTGTGGATCGAGCCCGTCCTCATCGGTCTCGGCCATTCGGCCTTAAGCCATTGCAAGTGTATCGCCAACCGTGACTGGCTGTTTAGTTCGGCGTACCTCATAGCCCTAAACGCTTGAATAAGGCTCGCTCCAGTGTGCGTACCTCTCCTACCTCTCTTTTGAACGTGCAGAATAATCCCATCCGCGTATTGGCGCGGGTCTAGACCGGTTGCATATGCAATCGAGAGTTAGGAAGAGAGGAAAGTCCAATAAAGCTATATGTCTATGACAAAGTCATAGAAGAATTATAGCTGATCTGGATCAGGACGAGCTGGCTTGGCTCAAGCCTTGGAGTAGCCGCAGTTTGGAAGGCAAGATGACCAAGGCGTTACGACATCACGGGCTATCCTATGATGGAATTAACATTTGAATGCTGCAGGAGTGTTTAAATGAATGGCCATTGACAGCGGGATATGGTCCTTTATGTCAACACCTTCACGAGGTGCCCCCGCTCTTGCTCTCCGGTTGCGTTTCTTCTCCTATCAATTTTTTGACCCCTTTGAAAACATCGCTTACTGACACTGAGGCCAGCTATCGCCAGCGCTATAATTTCTCTGAAACTGTGACGCGTCATGACGGTGCGAGTGTGTTCGTCACGGCACGGTTGAAGTATGAAGCGGGGCTTAGTCTATCACTGTTTTAACTTCAGAAATCGCGCGGCTGGCCTGAGTGTAAACATCCCTGTTTTAGTTGCACCGCTGATTAGAGTTTTCCGCCCGTTGGTGTTTCGCCAGATATTCCCATGGCGTCAGGTCTTCCAGTGAATCGTGGGGCCGTTCATCGTTGTATTCCGTCATCCAAGATTCTGTTCGTTGTCGGACTTCTGTGAGGTTCCGGAAGACGTACATATTCAGAATCTCGTCCCGGTAAGTTCGATTAAAGGGCTCAACGTAAGAGTTCTGGGTGGGTGTTCCCGGCTTGATGAATTCCAGCGCAATGCCGTGTTGCTCAGCCCAATCCGCCAGAGCAATTGAAATGAACTCTGGACCGTTATCCATGCGCAGTTTGGCCGGGTAGCCTCGCCAGGCGATGATGCGTTCCAGTACCCGAATAACTCTCGGTGCCGGTAAATTCAGGTCAATCTCAATGGCCAGCACTTCCCGATTAAAGTCGTCCACTACGTTAAACGTCCGGAATCGGCGACCACAGAACAGGCTGTCGCTCATGAAATCCATGGACCAACACTTATTGGCAGTCGCTGACACGCTCAGAGGCTCAGGATTTCTCGTAGGAAGCCGCTTCTTGCCCCTTCGACGCATATTCAAGTTGAGCGCACAGTACAGCCGGTGCACCCGTTTGTGATTCCAGCCATGTCCCCATCGCCTCAGCACTTTGAACAGCTTGCTGAAGCCGTAGGCTGGATAGCGTTCAGTAGCCGTCTGAAGCGCCGCAATCACCGGTGTATCTCGGGACGCATCTGCTCTATATCGATACACGGAGTCACTGATGCCAGCAATTCGGCAGGCTCGGCGGGTACTGACGCCATGAGCCTGCTTGAGGTAATCCACCAGTTCTCGTCGAACGGCTGGCTTTACAGCTTTTTTTCGATCACATCCTTCAGCAGCTTGTGATCCAGACTCAGCGCAGCGTACATCTGCTTCAGTCGCCGATTCTCTTCCTCAAGCTCCTTCAGGCGTTTCACATCAGAAGCCTCCATACCGCCGTACTTGGACTTCCAGTTGTAGTAGGTCGCATCGGAGATGCCGTACTCCCGACACACCTCCTTGACCAGTCTGCCGCCTTCAACCTCTTTCAGGATATTGACGATCTGGGACTCGCTGTACCGTGATTTTTTCATCCAGTCCTCCGTTTGCCTCATTGTAGGCCGGAGAACTCTAACTACGCATGCACCGATTTTAAGGGATGTTTACATAAGGACAACTTTTCTATGCCTATCATCAGATAGGGTGATAAGGTTTTTTGCTAATTATCTGATAGGCATTAGTGTCATTTTGAACATCAATAAATTGACATAGAATGATTTTAAACTATCATATGATATACAAAATTATTTTAATGCCCATGAGATGATAGGTAATGAGTATTAAGAGCACGGTCAGAAAGCAATATGTGAGGATCGCGGATCGTGCTGCGCAGCAGCTTGAGTCTATCCAGATGCCGTCTGAAGGATGGCTTGTCACGATGCGCAAGGCGCTCGGCATGTCTGGAGCAGAGGTTGCCGTCCGCATGAACGTCAGCCGCAACGCGGTCTATCAGGCTGAGCGCAACGAACGTGACGGCGCGATCACGATCAACCAGATGCAGAAGCTCGCCGAAGCCATGGGCGGGCGCTTTGTTTACGCCATCGTCCCCGAGGGCAGCGTTGATGAGGTGATTCGCACGCAGGCGCGGCGCAAAGCCGAAGCCCGTATCCGCCGCGCAAGCGCCCACATGGCGCTTGAGAAGCAGTCCTTGCCGAGCGCCCAGACAAAACAGCGGATCGAGGAGCTTGCCGACGAGTTGGCGCGTGACCTGCCGCCGGATTTCTGGGAGATCAAATGATTTTCGAGGAACCCGACGGAGCAACGCCGCTCGATCCTGACGAGAATCAAGGGCTAAAATTAAGTCATGTAACCACACGTGGTGAGCTGGACGAACTGGAGCAGGCTAATATCGAGCAAGGGCTTGCGTGGGTATCGCGGCGGCGCGGAGGCGATATCTTCGACGATAGTTTCATTCGGACGCTCCACAAGCGGCTATTTGGCGATGTCTGGCGTTGGGCGGGCGAGTATCGCCTCACCGAAAAGAACATCGGCATTGATCCATTCCAGATTGGAGCGCAGCTTCGCATGCTGTTGGAGAATGCGCACTACTGGTCGAAACACGAGGTTTTTACGCCGCTTGAGGCCGCCGCGCGCTTTCATCACCGGATGGTCCAGATACACCCTTTTCCAAACGGAAATGGCCGCCACGCCCGTATCGCCACCGATATCCTTTTAGAGGAAGTTTACGATCATTCACCCGTGGTTTGGGCGAGCGGCTTTGACCTACAAGCCGACAACGAGCGTCGTGCGGCCTATATCACCGCACTGCGCTCTGCCGATGGAGGTGATTTTTATCCGCTTCTGGTATTCGTAGGCGCAAAGCTGATCTGTTCTTGATCCGACCGGTGCCTGGCATCCGGCGCCAGTTGGTCAAGGCGGGTCGGTTGGGCTGACTGAAGGAAGAGCTGGTGAGAACATAGGTTTGAGTTCAGACGTTAAATTGCTCAACCTGGGTGCGAAGCTCCTCACCCAGTCGCGCCAGTTGATTCGCCGAGCCAGATACCTGATTGGCGGAAGCGGCTGACTGGTCACCGATATCCCGAATAACCGTAATATTCCGGTTGATATCGTCCGCAACCGACGTTTGTTGCTCCGCCGCCGTCGCGATCTGACTGTTCAGGTCTCGTATAGCCCCGACAGACTGCGCAATGGCGAGAATGGTTTCACCTGTAGCACGGGCGCTGTCCAGGGTGTGGCTGGCGAGCTTGCTGCTGGATTCCATGGTGCTGAAAGAAGCTTCGGCACTGCTGACCAGACTGGTGACCAACCCTTCGATCTCAACAGCAGAGGTTTGCGTTCGTTTGGCCAGTGATCGAACCTCGTCCGCCACGACGGCAAACCCACGACCCTGCTCACCAGCACGTGCGGCTTCTATCGCAGCATTCAGAGCCAACAGATTGGTTTGTTCAGCGACGGATTTGATGACATCGAGCACGGAGCCAATATTGCGGGTTTCCGTCTGCAGTTTGCCGATTTGGGTTCGGGCGGTTTCGACTTCTTCGGCCAGTTGATTGACAAATGACAACGTGCCCTCGACGGCCTGCTCCCCGGATTTTGCCTTTTCGCTGGATTGGCCCGCAGCCGAAAACGCGCTCTCGGCGCTGCGGGCAACCTCGGCAACGGTAGCAACCATCTCATTCATCGCAGTCGCAACCTGGTCAGTCTGATCCCGTTGCTGGTTAACGCCCAGGCTGCTTTGTTCGGTTACCGTTGAAAGTTCCTCCGCCGCTGCAGCGATGTTATTGGCCCCGCCGTTGATGCCCACGACCAGGCTCCGCAGATTGGTCGTCATATGCCCAAGTGCTTTTAGTAGTTGGCCGAACTCGTCATGACGGTCGGTTTTGACATCCTTGCGCAAATCACCTGCGGCTACCCTTTGGGCAACGGTGACGGCCTCTCGAACCGGAAGAGAAATGCTCCGGGTCAGGCGCCACGACAGCAAAACACCGAGAACAATAACAATGGCTGTCGTCGCCATAATGAGGGTCATGGCATCATTGCGATCCTCATCCATCCGGCCAAGCTGTATTTTCCTCAGGCTGGTGGCGGCCACGATGCTGTCACTTGCCAGCACCTTCAGCGCCTCCTCGGTTTCAGCAGCTTGCTCCACCGCCACCACGGTAGCCAGGAAAGCATCCAGATAACCTTGAAACAGATCAACTACGGACTGCTTCATGTCCGGGTCCAGGGAAGACGACTCGATCACTCTTAAAGCCCGGCTGGCCGTGTTCTCGATGGTCATGACCACGCTGTTCTGGTTATCAATCAAAAAGCTGCGTTCATCGCGCCGGATCTGTCGAAGCAGGGAGTTGACGGCAAAGAGGTCCTCCTCGATAGCCAAGCGGCCTTCCAATGCCCAGCCTCTGGTTTCAACTTCGGTGATCGCGGTTTGTCGTGCCGCCACCCGGGAGGCGAGCTCATCGAGCCGGTTCAGATACTGGCGTGCGTTGTCGCTGACCGTGTCGACCAGCGTAAGGTCCGAGGCGATCACTAACTGCCCGGCCAGCATTTGGGTGCCTTCAATTACCCTGTTGCTCTGGGATTTGGCGTTTTCAAGATAGTCGGGATCGCCGGTCAGCAGGAAGCTCTTCTCTTCCGAACGCGCATCGAGCAGGGCCGTTTCAATGGTGCTGGTGGTCGCCACGATACTGGAGCGCTGATGGTAGCTGTTTAACGCCTGGGAGCCGGCGAGACCGATCAGCAGGGACAACAGGATCAGCACTGCGAACCCGCTCCAGAGCTTTACGGCGATGGACAGATTGGTATAAAGGGACAACAGTCTCATAGTCTACTTCCTGATAATCATGAGAGCGGAACGGTTAGCAGCAAGCAGACGCCCACGTCACGGGGCATGGCTTGGTGGGGAACAGTTAACTCCCTAGTATTAAAGTCCGGTAATGAAGAACTGTAAAGTATCCATACATGATCTTTGGTAAGCGTTGGTTACCGATAGGTTTTGATTAAAAAATGTGCTATATTCCGCGCCCTTTTCGAAATAAATCAAGCCGCAGTCCCACTCACTCTACCGTCGATGCGACGAGGAGCCCCGGTCACTATTATGCAGTCTGCCAAGCCACTTTTTGATTACCCGAAATACTGGGCCGAATGTTTCGGACTGTCGTCGTTCCTGCCGATGAATCGGGAAGAGATGGACCAGTTGGGCTGGGATAGCTGTGACATCATTATCGTGACCGGTGATGCCTACGTGGATCACCCGTCTTTCGGCATGGCGGTCATCGGGCGCTTGCTGGAAGGGCAGGGTTTCAGGGTCGGTATCATTGCGCAGCCAGATTGGCACTCAGTGGATGATTTCCTGAAGCTGGGGAAGCCCAACCTGTTTTTCGGCGTGGCGGCGGGCAACATGGATTCCATGATCAATCGCTACACCGCCGACCGCAAAGTGCGCTCAGACGATGCCTATACGCCTGGCGGCATGGGTGGTAAACGACCGGACCGTGCCAGCCTTGTCTATACTCATCGTTGCAAAGAAGCCTTTGGTGACGTGCCGGTGGTGCTGGGCGGCATCGAAGCATCGCTTCGGCGTATTGCCCATTACGACTACTGGCAGGACAAGGTTCGCAAATCCATCCTGATCGATTCCGGCGCTGACATCCTGCTTTATGGTAACGCGGAGCGGGCCATCGCTGATGTGGCCAATCGTCTTTCGCTGGGGCACCCGGTGGAAACCATCACCGATGTGCGCGGTACTGCGTTTGTGCGCAAGGATGTGATCGAAGGTTTTTATGAACTGGATTCCACCCGGGTGGACCGCCCGGGCAGGGTCGACAAAATCCTCAGCCCTTACATCAACACCCAGGAACTGGAAAGCTGTTCCTCGACGCAGGCAGAAGGTCCCCAGAAAGAGAGCGACGAGACCGTCGTGGTGGATTTGCTGCCGAGCTCGAAAGTCACCCGGGGCAATACGGTTATCCGACTGCCATCGTTTGAAAAAGTTCGCAACGACCCGGTGCTTTATGCCCACGCCAACCGGGTCCTGCACCAGGAGACCAACCCCGGCAACGCCCGCGCGCTGGTGCAGAAGCACGGCGAACAGGACATCTGGTTCAACCCGCCAGCGATTCCGCTGACTACGGAAGAGATGGATTACGTTTTTGACCAACCTTTTGCCCGGGTGCCACATCCCTCCTATGGCAAAGCCAAAATTCCGGCTTATGACATGATCCGGTTCTCCGTAAACATCATGCGGGGTTGCTTTGGTGGCTGTACCTTCTGCTCCATCACCGAACACGAAGGCCGGATCATCCAGAACCGCTCGGAAGATTCCATCCTGCGGGAAATCGAAGCCATGCGGGACAAGGTTCCGGGCTTCACCGGCGTTGTCTCGGATTTGGGCGGCCCTACGGCGAATATGTACCGTATTGCCTGCAAATCCCGGGAAATTGAATCCGCCTGTCGTAAGCCGTCCTGTGTGTATCCGGGTATCTGTGAAAACCTCAATACCGATCATTCCGCGCTGATCCAGCTTTACCGCAGTGCCCGGGAGTTGCCGGGCGTCAAGAAGGTACTCATTGCCTCCGGCCTTCGGTATGACCTGGCGGTGGAATCTCCGGAATACGTCAAGGAACTGGTCACCCACCACGTGGGTGGATATCTCAAGATTGCGCCAGAGCACACGGAAGAAGGTGTGCTGGACAAGATGATGAAGCCCGGTATTGGCAGCTATGACCGCTTCAAGCAGATGTTCGAAAAGTACTCGAAAGAGGCGGGTAAGGAGCAGTATCTGATTCCCTATTTCATCGCCGCCCATCCGGGCACCACCGATGAAGACATGATGAATCTGGCTTTGTGGCTTAAAGCTAAAGGCTTCCGGGCCGACCAGGTGCAGGCGTTCTACCCCTCGCCGATGGCGACCGCCACCACCATGTACCACACCGCCCGCAATCCGTTACGGAAGGTCACCTACAAGTCCGAGAAGGTGGGTTCGGTAAAAGATCCCCAGCAACGCCGGTTGCATAAAGCTTTTCTGCGCTACCACGATGCCAAAAACTGGCCGATGCTGCGGGAAGCGTTAATGACGATGGGGCGGGCGGATCTTATCGGTAACGGTAAGCACCAGCTAATCCCGAAATACCAGCCTGCAGTCGAGGGTTACCACAGTGCCCGGCGCAAGAACTCTACACCGGCCAGTGGTGGCAAAACCGCTAAACCTCTGCTGACCCAACATACCGGCCTGCCGCCACGGTCCACCGATGGCAGCGCACCCAAACCGGCACGTGGACCGGTAAAAGCCCGAGGCAAGAACGGTAAAGTAGCAAAGCAGAGACCGGTTCGTAGCTGATAGCGCGAGATATTCAACGAGCGCGGTAAAGCGAGCGGGTAAAGCTTTCCAAAACCGTGCGGAGCCATGGATGGCGGAGCCCGAGCGTACAGGGAAGTATTTACAGCGTGTTTTGGAAAGCTTTACCCGCTTGCTTTGCTCCACCCTAGCTAACTGCCATGGCTAATCAGCTGACCGCATTTAGCCGTTCTTTCCCGGCTTTGACTTTCAATCTCTCGATACACTCAGCAAACGCCCGACTAATCCGGGTCTGATCCCGGATCATTGCCAGTTGTGGCCAAGTTGCCTGCTCGCCCAGTTTGATGAACATATTGAGGTCTTCCTGATTTGGGTTTGACAGGACCTTGCGATAGAGCATCGGCCGGAATGGAAACTGGATGTTGATGTCGCCCAAGTAGGGCTGGGTCGCCATCGCGTGAGCCTGTTGGAGGAAAGGCCGCAGCATGCCGAGGGACCACGAATTACGAGTAAGCTCCAGGGTAGTGGCAACCGGGGCGTGCAGAAGCGAGGCCGCCGCCTGCTTGAGGGAGGCTTTGGCGCCACGTTCATGGTGATGGCTGATAAACGGCAGAATGTGGGGGTTGGCCTGGCTGACGATGGTGCGGTTGACGTTGTGCAGACGAGCCATCCGCATTAACGGCAGATCACCATGGACACTGCCATCCATCCAGCGCTCGGTGGGCATGTAGGGTTTGCCCTCGGTGATTCCCCTGCTGGCATTCCGGGCCTGGAGGGTTACCGGAGGATAAATGCCGGGCACGGCGCAGGAGGCCAGAATCGCTGAATCAATCAATACCTCCGGAGACGCCATATTGTTCAGCAGGCGAGGCTTCTGTCGAGTGCGGGTCGGTGATACCGAAATATTCAGGGTTCGTCCGCTATGCTCGAAAGCTTCCCGGAAACTGGGCTGGCCAATGTTGGCGTGGATGTGTTCCAGCAACTGGCGTTGGTCCATGGCATGGCGCTTCTGCCAGATCCGACCTGGTTCTAGCCAGCGGAAGGCATCCAGATGAATGTGGCCAGGCTCGAGAAAGAAGCGCTCCAGCTCGGCGTCGTTCCGGGTACAGATAGCGCCAGCAACAATGGCGCCCATACTGGAACCGGCGATCACCTCCGGTAGCAGATCTTGCTGCCACAGTGCCCGGGTGACACCAATGTGATAAATGCCGAAGGCTGCACCGCCACTGAGCATTAACGCTGGCTGGCCATACACCCGTTCGGCATCCCGGAACAGATCCAGTTTCTGGGCTTCGGCAACGCCTGGCATCGGGTGGTCACAGATAAAGTTCATGGACTGCTCCACTTCGTCCAGGAACTCGGTTGCCAGATATTTGGTGCCGGTGCGGGCGACGGCATAGAGGTCCGGGTTGGCCAGCTCGCCCAGATGCCGGTACAGACTTTCCTGCAGCACACGGGTCAGGGCCCGTGTATCGCCCCGTTCGCGACATTGGTGCATGGCCTGTATGTGCTCGCCAATCAGTGACTCATGGAGTAATTCAGTGCCCCTCGATTCCCGCCACTCGAGTAGGCCTTCCATTTCATCGAGAGCCTCTGCGGCAGCGAACCACTGCTCGTAGGTCACGGCTTCTGCGAGTTGTTTTTTCAGTTGCTGATGTTGCTGTTTTGAGTTTCCCATAGTGCCTACGATACATCAGATGGGGTGCGATCAGATATCAATGACGATTGCCGGGTTGAGGGGTTTGAAATCGCCGCGGCAGGTGCTCGCGTTGACGAAAAGAGTATCGTTCCACTCCTGTTGGCCGTGATCTTCGTGAATATGGCCGAAGAAATGCAGTTTGGGTTGAAGTTTTTCAACCGCTTCCAGCAAATCGGCGCATCCGACGTTAGCGATGTCGGTGCCAGTCGGAACCCGGTCCAGAATGCCTGCTGGTGGCCCGTGGGTAATCAGGACATCCGTGTTGGCGGGAATCAACGACCAACGTTCCGCCATGGCCTCTCCGCGAGGACGGTTAAATGCCCAGTCGAAGAATATCGGCGTCCAGGGACTGCCCCAGAATTTCAGCCCTTCGACGGTGATTCCACTGTCCTCCAGGTAGGTTGCGTGGGTAACCCGCTCCCGGGCCTCCTTTGGGTCGGTCTGAAAGACCCAGTCGTGGTTACCGGCAATCAGAATCTTGTGACGATGGGGTAGGGTGCCTAACCACTCATTCAGCTCTTCCAGCTCCGTCAGCGTTCCCGAACCCAGGCAGTCACCGGCATGGATCAGCAAGTCACCCTCGGGCACTTCTATCTCTCGATGCATACTGTGGGTATCAGAGATGCAGACAATTCTCATAGTGGCTTGGCTCCGATTTCGGATGCTGTAAAAGTTTACCCTGTACGGTAGAAGCGGTTTCAACCGCGACGGGCCAGAATTACCGGGCAGGTTGTTGGCCCCGGGTCATCTGGCGATTGCGATAACGTCGAGTAGTCGGATCCGGTCCAGAGTTTCCTGCTTTTCAGCTCGCCATCGTCCGGCCAGTGCCAGGATTTGTTTCATGGCTTTTTCTGGCACAGCGGCAGCAAGATAAGAGTTTGAAAAGGCGTCGATAAAATCGATCCGGACGCACAGATCCTGGAAGTGCCCCAGCATCTCTTGCCGCTTTTTTAGTTTCTTGAGAGTGGCTCTGAAGACGGGCTTGTCGAGCTCTGCCAGATATCGGATTCGCTTGACCATTTTTCGGATCTTATGGACGTCAGCGTCAGCTGTAGTGCTGGAAAGCTGCTGTAGAAGCGTATTTTGGTGGGTTACCCGTTGCTCCAACACTTTCTGGATGGAGTCGCTTCCCAAGCCGCCGAGCAGTTTCTTAAACTTTTCTGACTTTATAAAGCCGCGCCACTGGGTGAGATCCTGACGATAGGCTCGGGTCTTCATCTTATCGCTCAGGCGTTTATGTTCCTCACGAGCCCAGACTTGGTAGAAAGTCTGTACCCGCCCCTCGCGCAGGGCCTGTGTGCAAGTCGGGTGCTGCTGTAGCGCCAATTCGCCGATGAATACATCCAGATATCTCAAACGGCTGGTGGCCTGACCCCAACGCTTAAGGGCTTTGACGGCTTTTTTCAGGCTTTTGTCATCGGTCATATCGAGGAGCGATTCGGCAATCGCCCGGCTGCGACGAATATTGATGCGGTACTGGTGTAGAAATTCCGGATCGTGGCCTGCCATCACGCCTGCTTCGAGTGCCCTGACCAGGTGATATTGGTGTTCCAGTATTAACGGCACACGGCGCGGCAGCGCGAGATGCTGGATTTCCGGCGGGCGCGGAGCTTTGCGTTTGAACAGTTTATAGCTGGCAACTTTAGGGGTTAGCTGATTAACAACCTTGCCGCTGTGCTTGCGGATCTTTCCCCAGGAGTTTGTTGGTAGTTGAAGATAAAGCGCAGCCCCGGTGGGTAACCGATTGGGCGCATCCCCGGCCAGGCGACGTGCCAGCTCAAGCAGCGCCGGATTGTGCCCAATGAGGGTGATGCTATGCCCCAATTTACCATTCTGGGCCAGCCAATCCATCAAATCTTTAACCTCAAAGGTGTAGAGATCATCCCGCAGGTGCACCCGCTGGGCCAGAGCTTCCCCGGGCAGATTTTCCATCAGCCCCTCTATGGTTTCCCGTGTGCGACATGCACCACTGACATAAATCGGCCCATCCAGAGCACCAAGCTTCAACAGAGGCGCGGCAATGGCTGCCACCTGACGTCGCCCCCGGGGATTGAGCGGGCGATCGCGATCACCCAGAGTCTCATCTGACCAGCTGGATTTGGCGTGGCGTACCAGGTACAGGTGCTTCATCAAGGTGCTCGCTTGGAAAGAGTTGGCCCAACACTGTTCCAATGCTATACCCCAAAAGGCATGAACTGCCAGCCGTTGCTTGCGTGGGCCGTCCTGTGGTTTACACTGCATACTTGATATTAACGTTAACTTTTCAGAAGGGTCTGATTTTGGAGTCCAGCAAAGCGGCGCATTCCCAAAAACTCCTGTTGTTCAATCTGGCGGGCCAGAAGTCCTTCGCCA
This sequence comes from Marinobacter sp., assembly GCF_040882185.1. Taxonomy (GTDB): domain Bacteria; phylum Pseudomonadota; class Gammaproteobacteria; order Pseudomonadales; family Oleiphilaceae; genus Marinobacter. The sequence goes on from NZ_JBBEBW010000022.1 coordinate 64,929, forward strand.
TTGGTACGCTGAAAATCCGGGAGATCATGCCTTTCGTGCGGTTGACCAAGCTACCTCACAGCCACTTCGCAGTGATTGGTACCACTTCGTTTCGCGGTGCGGCGCTGCCGGTGATTGATATGGCGGCGGCGGTGGGGTATCCCCCGCTCAGCGATGAAGAGAAGCGCAAAGGTTCCATCATTGTGACCGACATTCAGCGCAAGGAGATCGGTTTTCTGGTGCGAAACGTCCGGAATATTGTGGAGGCTGACTGGAAAAATGTCATGCCGCCGCCCTCGGTCTTGGGTAACCGGGCATTTGTTACGGGTCTGATTGATATAGAGGGCGAGATCATCCAGTTATTGGACGTCGAATTGCTGTTGTCGATGGTTTATCCCGCGTCTGTGGACGTGACGGATGTGGTACTGAGCGATGTGGAAGGCGAGTCTTTGAACGCCCAGAGCATCCTCCTGGTTGATGACTCTCACGTGGCTCGTAAACAATTGTCGGATATGCTGGATAGTCAGAATATTTCCTACCAGGTAACCACGAATGGTCGGGAGGCGCTGGACATTATGCTGGCTGCTGCCGATACCAGCCAACCCATTGATATCCTGGTGAGTGACATTGAAATGCCGGAGCTTGACGGCTACGAACTGGCCTTTAATATCCGCGACAATGCCGCCCTTAAGCAGCCCTACATTATTCTTCATACTTCGTTGAACAGTGAGATGAGCCTGAGTTATGCCAATCAGGTGGGCGCCAATGAGGCCCTGACCAAGTTTGACGCAGAGGAATTATTGCAGGCCATGCTCAGGGGTACACAATCGACGGCCAGGGACACGAGGGCGAAGCAATGAATGCACTTATGATAAACGTGTTAAGTATCGTGGCGGGCTGCCTATTGGCCTTTCTGGCTTACTGGATCATCTCGCGGCCCGCCTTCGGCGAGCTGTTGCCATCGGCGGCGCCATGGTTGGCGGCCGCCCTGCATTTTGTCATCGGTGTTCTATGGGCTCGCAAGAAACTGGGCCTCAGTGGGGAGACCGAGGTCCAGTAATCAAACTTACCCGCTGGACGCCTTATTGTCGGGTTTACGTGGGTTCGCTTTGGTGGCCGCAGGCTTTTTCCGCGCCGCCGCTGGTTTGGTTGTGCGCCTGATCGGTATGGGCGGGGCGGGCTCATTTTTCAGATAGGACCCGGGTGCTGGCTCAATGATCGGCAGCTCTGCTTCACCAGGCTGACGGGCGTCAACTTCGCCTCCGCTGAATTGCTCCACCCACTTGGCCCAATCTGGCCACCAGGAACCCTCAAATTCCGAAGCGCTTTTCAGCCAGTCCTCAGGATATACCTCGGGTGCCTCATTGACTCGATAGCCATATTTCTTCTGGGCCGGCGGATTGATGATCCCGGCGATGTGGCCTGATCCCCCAAGCACAAAGCGAACCGGGCCACCCAGATATCGGGAACCCTGGTAAGAGGAGACCCAAGGCGCTATGTGATCTTCGATGGCGGACGCAAAATAGCTGGGCACCTTAACCTTCGCGAGATCAATGGGTATGCCCGCCAGCTCAATACCCCCGGCTTCTTTCAACCGGTTGTGCAGATACATGTTGCGCAGATAAAAACTGTGCATGGCGGCGGGCAGCCGGGTGGAGTCCGAATTCCAGTAGAGCAGGTCAAAGGGCGGTGTATCCCGACCCAACAGGTAATTGTTTACGTAGAAGGACCAGATCAGGCTGTTGGCGCGCAGCATGTTAAAGGCCGCAGCCATTGAAGAGCTATCGAGATACCCCTGTTTTTTCATGGCTTTTTCGAGTTTCTTTATCATGTCTTCATCTATGAAGACAGACAGGTCACCGACGTCGGAAAAATCCAGCAGGCTATTCAGGAAGGTGGCGCTCTTGACCCGATCGTCCCCCTTCGCGGCCAGCCAAGCCAGGCTGCATCCTAACAACGTGCCACCGATACAGTAGCCGACTGTGTTGATCTCCCGTTCACCGGTGGCTTTCTCGACGGCGTCCAGGGCAGCTACCGGCCCCTCCAGCATGTAATCTTCAAAGCCTTTGTGAGCATGGGTCTTACCGGGATTAACCCAGGAAATCACAAAGACTGTGTGCCCTTGCTCAACCCAATACCGGATGAAAGATTTCTTCTCTCCCAGGTCCAGGATGTAGTATTTATTGATCCAGGGCGGCACCACGAGTAGCGGCCGACGGTGAACCTTGGCGGTGGTGGGCCGGTACTGGATCAGTTGCATCAGATCGTTCTGGAATACCACATCACCCGGTGTATTGGCGAGATTCTCACCTACCGTGAAGGCATCCGGATCGGACATGCGGAACGAGACCTGACCGTCGGCCAGGTCCAGATCACGCAGAAGATTGGCCAGCCCCCGCAACAGATTGCGGCCCCGGGTTCGGACGGTGGCACGCAGAACTTCCGGGTTGCTGAAAATAAAATTACTCGGCGCCAGAGCATCGGTCACCTGGCCGGTGAAGAAACGCAGCTTGCGCTTGTCCTGCTCGTCCAGATCCCGAACATCCTCAATCGTGTCCATGACCCACTGGTTCGACATCAGGTAGGCCTGTTCGATGAAATTGAACATGCCCGGTTCATGCCACGCCTGGTCCCGGAAGCGTCCATCGCCCCGTTCCGGTGCCGTGATTCTCAGCGGTTCCTTGCTGACCAGGCTGGTGAGTGCCCCGGAACTGAGAATCGTGACATTCTGAAGCAGTCGTATTTGCGCTGAGATCAGGGTGTCGGGTTGAGTGGCCAGTTTGCCGGACAGGCGGAAGAACGGTTTTACAATGCTCTTGAGACTGGCAGGATTGGGGCGGCCACCTTTGAGGCGCCGAACCACGGAGCGCGCCAGCAACCTGCTGCCATGGCGGCTGGCGCGCACGAGTGATTTGCCCACAACATTGGGCTCAAACCCGTCAGTAGTAGTTGTTTTGACAGCTTTTGCAGACATCGAGGTGTGCTCCGCTATTACATGTAAACGCCGCCATTGACGTTAATTTGTTGACCGGTGATGTAATCACCTTCAGCCGCAATAAACACGACGGCCCGGGCGATTTCTTCGGGTTGACCAAAACGCCCCATTGGTACTCGCTCCATGATTTTTTCACGGATATGTTCAGGTACCTGGCCCAGCATTTCGGTTTCGGTAAAGCCCGGCGCGATGGCGTTGACGGTGATATTGTATCTTGCCATTTCCAGCGCGAGGGTTTTGGTAAACGCGATGATGCCACCTTTGCTGGCCGCATAATTGGCCTGGCCAAAGTTACCTGCCTGCCCGACAAAGGACGTGATATTCACGATGCGGCCGAACTTCTGCTGCATCATGATCTCAAGCACTTCAGAACAGGTGGCGTATACGCTTCCGAGATTGGTGTTGAGAACGTCGTTCCAGTCGTCGTCAGTGAGCTTTTTCATGGTCTTGTCGCGGGTGATCCCCGCATTGTTGACCAGAATGTCTATCCGGCCCCACTCCTGGTTCACTTTACGAATCAGATTTCTGGCAGCGGTCATGTCAGATAGATCGGCCTGAACCGCCATCGCCCGGCCACCTAATTCCTCAAGCTCTTTGATGGTGGCGTCCGCTTCTTCCTGCCGGGAACGGTAGTTGATGGCGACATCCGCTCCGCGCTTGGCAAGCAGGAGCGAAATGTGCCGGCCGATACCGCGAGAACCACCTGTTACAATGGCGACTTTTCCTTTGAGGTCCTGCATTTCATTCTCCCCTTTGTTATTTTTTAACTGCGTGGGGCGCCGGTGTCCAGAGGCCGGACGCCCTCATTTCAAGCTAGCAGAGCAAGGGGGTACTCACAAGGAAGTTCCGTGATATCGGTGGTTACGAAGCTCTAATAAATTTCTGCAGGCGAGGCGAGATATCTTCCCGCCAACGGCGACCGTTGAAGGTCCCGTAATGACCGACGCCTGGCTGGAGGTGGTGAACCCTTCTTGAGTCCGGCACATTGCTGCAGAGGGTGTGGGCGGCCTTGGTCTGGCCAGGGCTTGAGATGTCGTCCTTTTCGCCTTCTATCGTCATCAGTGCGGTGTTCTGGATAGCTGCCGGGTTGACCAGGCGGCCACGGTGCTTAAAGCAGCCCCGGGCCAGTTGGAATTCCTGGAAGACTCGCTGGATGGTATCCAGGTAGTAGGTTTCCGGCAGATCCATGACTGCCAGATACTCATCGTAAAAGTCCCGGTGTCGGGTGACTTCCTCGGCATCGTCATCGCGAATGGAGCGGAACAGACCGCGATAAGCGTCCACGTGGCGGTCAAAGTTCATGTTGATGAATCCGGAAAGCTGCAAAAAGCCCGGGTAAACCCGACGCATGGCACCAGCGTAAGGGACGGGTACCGAATAGATGAGATTGCGTTTGAACCAGGAAAGGGGGTGCTTGGTTGCCAATTCACAGGGCGCCGTCGGGTCAACGCGGCCGTCGATAGGCCCACTCATCAGGGCCAGTGACCTCGGGGCGGACGGGTGCTGCTCTTCCGCCATGATGGCGGTGGCAGCCAGTACCGGAACCACTGGCTGACAGACGGCCAGTACATGGGTGTCTGGCCCAAGGTGGGCAATGAAATCAATTACATAGTCTATATAGTCGTCCAGTCCGAAACTGCCCTCGGTGACCGGAACCATACAGGCGTCGCGCCAGTCGGTGATGTAGACATCATGCTCTGGCAGCATGGCTTCCACAGTGCCCCGCAGCAGGGAAGCGAAATGGCCGGAAAGAGGTGCCACGATCAGTAGCTTAGGGTCGTTCGGACGTTCGGTCTGACGGTCAAAATGCTTGAGCTGTCCGAACGGTTTGCGTCGGGCAATACGCTCCCTGACCTGGACCGTTTCGCCGTCGCAGACGGTGGTATCGAGATTAAAGGCTGGCTTCGGATAGCGACGAGTCAGATCACTGAACACGCCGAATGCCGAGGCCATGCTACGGCTACCCGGAATGCGGGATACCGGGTTTAGTGGATGACGCAGCAGGGAGCTTTGAGCTTTGGCTATTAAACGCATCGGCGTCAGGGCGGTACGGCTCATTTCGTGGGCATAATACATCATAGACAAAATCCTGCTTATAAAATGAACAGTCTACGCTCATTCCGGCCCCCTAACCACAGAAGCCAGCGAAGCGAATGAGCGGTGTGTAGGCCAGTCTGCCGCTTTTAGGGTGTTTGAGCTAGCCAGAATTAAACCGATGAGCTAAAGCAAACCACCAAGCTGGAAGTAATTCGTGTACTTCCTGTTTGCTCGCAGAGCAGGCCCGAGGCCTGTATGTTTAGAGACTGATGCCTGGTTAGACACGATGAGTCATAATTCGGGTAATCGTTATCTAACGGGTAGACCGACTTCCTGTGGTGGAACTGTGAAAAAACTACTTCTGATCTGTGGTCTGGCCTTGCTGGTGGCGGCCCTTGTCAGCACTGTCTCCAGGCCAATGCCGGTAGAACAGAAGTTGATACGGGTTCACGCCAGTGATGTGCTTGAAGACTTTCCCGCTATTGAAGAAGAGTCTGTCGAGGTGCAAGCAGCTTTACTTGATCTCGCCGATGACCCACTGCTGCGCCTGAAAGCGAAGTCTGCCTTCCTCCGCTATCCTGAAATGGCCCGGGTGATTTTTCCGCTCTACGGGGCTGAACCGGAGTTCCAGGACATTCTGAGGGGTTATGGAGAAAACATACTGCCGCCGATTCATCATTTTGTCAGCCGCCCCATCGGTTCTATCGAGCTCATGAACAGGACGGCACAAAAATATCAGGTAGTTAAAGAGTTCTTTACCGGGAGCCCGGAAGGTCAAACCTCCGAACAGCAGGTTCAGAGGCAGCCGGGTGAACTTTCCCCCGAGGAGCGTGGCTGGTACGCCGTCAACTTTATACAAAGTGAGGGTCATGACTTTCTGGGTCAGTTCATTGTTGATGCTGACGGTGACACCCAATGGGTTGGAACAGAGCGGGTGCTGGAGGGGTTGAACCAGTTTTTCGCCAGTGGCGTTCGTAATCTGGAACTCAGCTACCGCTCTGGGGAAGAAGTTTCGGCCGGTGATATTGGCTGGGCCTCGGTGGATGTGCTGGTATTTGCCAGTGCATTGAAAGTGCTCCGTATGGGACGTGCGGCTGCGGTGACTACCAAGGGTGCAAGCCGGGGCACCCGCACCGCCGCCTTCGCCGCGCGCGTGACACACAGTGGCAGAATGGTGCTGAGCAGCGCCCGGTACGCCAAGTGGCCGGTAATTATTGGCGCCGGCTACCTCGTCATCGCTCATCCCAGCCTTATCAATGACGCGCTGGCGGGTGTTGCCGAGGTGCTTGGTTACCCAGCCTGGGCAGTCCAGTTTCTGGGCTGGCTGCTGATCCTCATACCTGCACTCTACATTGGCAGTTGGCTATTGTGGCTGGTAGCACCGATTATTATGGCAATTCTGCGGAGCCTTATTCTGAGCGTTGCCTGGCTGAGTGGTCGCAGCCGACGGGGTTCCGGGTATGGGCAGCTTTAGATCCGAGGCACCGTAGTTGTAATACGAAATGTGTGCGAGCCGCTCGAGCTCAGTGATAGGGTTAAACGCTGATCAAACTAACCACCGCCGCAACAGGGAGGTTGTCTGCACTATGAACTGGCTTCTGGTTCTTCACATCGTGGCGTTGCTGTTCTGGACGGCCCTGCTGGTGTACCTTCCAGCGTTGCTGGCCGGAACTGTTTATACCGCTTCATCCTCCGTTGCTGATATAGAAGACAGTGTTGCAGCCCGAGAAGGACTTCCCCGCCTGGTCTTTACCCATATCGCCACACCGGTGGCCCTGCTCTCCATTATCGCCGGTACACTGGTATTCGTGGTCCATTACAATATTGGTATCTGGCTGGTGGTCAAGCTCAGCCTGGTGGTGTTGCTGGTGATTAATCATACCTTGCTGGGCGTATTGATCATGAGAGCGGAGGCCGCTAATGGCAAGCCGGTGCGAAGGTGGTGTCTGGTCTCGGCCCTGGTGACCTGCATTTTAATAGCGGCAATACTCTGGGCGGTACTCGCAAAACCCGTTTTTGAGGGTGCTTCATGAAGTCCGTTGGGCAAGCAGGCCTTGCTCCTTTGTCAGGGACTGTGCCGACGTTCAGCCATCTTGTCGGGAGAAACGCCCACGGCGTGATCGTAGACCAGCTCGCCGCCCAACAAACTGGTGATAGTGATCAGAAATCCGGTCAGCAGCGAAAGATAAAGTCCCCAAGGCAGAATAAGCGCCTCCGGTTCGCCGACCCTGATAAACCAGTTAAGAGTCGCGATGGAGAGCAGCATCACCGCCAGCAATGCGTGACACCATGCAGTAATCAATCGGCGAATCTGTTCTACAATGACGAGATCCAGCAGTCCGACCGAGCCAGACACCCAACCCCCGGCCATGCCTATGCCTGCCAGCCAGACTCCAGCGCGAGCCCAGAAAAAGTCTCCGGTCAGCACATAGCCAATATCTGTGGCGATGAGCAGCAACAGGGCAGCTACCGGGAAGTGGATCAGCATGGGATGGATCGGATGACCCAAAATCGACATGCGACTTACGATTTGTTCCTTGGCCATGGTCATCCTTTAAAGGTGCACGAGCGAAACAGGAATTACTGGCAATCGGCTGTAAAAAGAGTAACAGCCTTAACTGGTATTGGCACCAGCGGATTGCTTGCTGGGTGTGAGGGCGCGTTTTCCATCCTCGCGCCTGCGGGACCTAATGCGCATTCCGCCGCCTGGTTATGGTGGGGAATGTTTGGCTGGTTCACTCTGGTGCTGGTAGTGGTTATCGCACTTTGGCTTTATGCCATCCGGCGTTCGCCCACGGCCACCTCAGAAGCCCGCGCAGGCCAAGTCCAGAAACGCTGGATTATCTGGGGCGGCCTGGTACTGCCAATCACCAGTATGGCGGTGATTCTGGCGCTTGGCATTCCCGCAGGACACCGGATGCTGCCGTTGCCGCTTGAGGAAGGGCAAGCCCTGAGAATAAACGTGACCGCGCATCAGTGGTGGTGGGAAGTGCACTATCCGGAGTCGGATATCACCCTGAAGGATGAACTGCACATTCCCGCCGGTGTACCTCTTGATTTGCATCTCACGAGTGCGGACGTCATCCATTCGTTCTGGGTGCCACGATTGGGTGGCAAGCTGGATATGCTGCCGGGCCGCACCAATGTACTGAGGCTGCACGCCGACGAGCCTGGAACCTACCGTGGCCAGTGTGCAGAGTTTTGCGGCACGCAACATGCTCACATGAAATTTACGGTCATCGCTCACAGCCCTGAGGATTACCAGACCTGGCTCAGGCAGGAGGCTAGCGATGAGTAATTTGCCAGAGCAGGCCAACCGAGAACGGCAGGAAGAGCTGGAGCATGTCTGGGGCAACTTGCCCGGTTGGGGGGCGCTGGCGGCAGTCAACCATACCTCGGTAGGGTTCCGGTTCATGGTCACCGGGATGGCGTTCTTTCTGATCGGCGGCGTGTTGGCAATGTTGATTCGCACCCAGCTCGCGTTGCCTGAACAGGAGATTATCGGCGCGGCCCTCTACAACCAGATTTTCACCATGCACGGCACGGTGATGATGTTCCTGTTTGCCATCCCGGTACTCGAAGGTGTGGCCATGTACCTGGTGCCCAAGATGATCGGCACGCGGGATTTGGTCTTCCCCCGGTTAAGTGCCCTGGGCTACTACTGCTACCTGTTTGGCGGGGTGATTATCCTGTCCAGTTTGGTGCTGGAGGTAGCACCGGACGCCGGTTGGTTTATGTATACACCCTTGAGCAGCAACACTTATTCGCCGGGGCCAGGCTCGGATTTCTGGTTGCTGGGCATTACCTTCGTGGAAATCTCCGCGATTTCGGCCGGGGTGGAACTGGTGGTATCAATCCTGCGCACCCGGGCTAACGGCATGTCACTCAACAAGATGCCGATCTTCTGCTGGTACATACTGGCGATGGCGCTGATGATCGTTTTCGGTTTTCCGCCGCTGATTTTGGGCAGTATATTGCTGGAGCTCGAACGGGCGGCTGGCTTTGTTTTCTTTGAAACCGCCGGCGGTGGTGACCCGCTGCTATGGCAACACCTGTTCTGGTTATTTGGCCACCCGGAAGTTTACATCATCTTCCTGCCCGCAGCGGGGATCGTGTCCACGCTGATTCCGGTGTTCGCCCGCCATCCGCTGGTGGGTTACCGCTGGATTGTGCTGGGCATCATTACCATGGGCTTCATCAGCTTTGGCCTGTGGGTACATCACATGTTTACCGTAGGTATACCGCAAATGGCCCAGGCATTCTTCTCGGTGGCCAGTATGCTGGTGGCGATCCCCACGGCCATCCAGATTTTTGCCTGGCTGGCGACCCTGTGGCAGGGAAAGGTGGTGTACCACTTGCCGATGCTCTGGATCATCGGCTTTCTCGTGGTGTTCGTGTGTGGCGGATTGACCGGGGTGATGCTGGCGCTGGTGCCGTTCAATTGGCAGGTGCACGACACTCATTTTGTTGTCGCGCATATGCATTACGTGTTGGTGGGTGGCATGCTGTTTCCGTTGATCGCCGGTTTCTATTACTGGTTGCCCCATGTCTCTGGCCGCATGCCCTCGGACAAACTGGGTCGTTGGGGGTTCTGGCTGTTTTTCGGGGGCTTTAATGTCACTTTCCTGCTGATGCATCTGACCGGGCTGCTGGGCATGCCCCGGCGGATCTACACCTACGAAGCCGGGCTGGGCTGGGACTGGTTGAATCTGGTGTCTTCCATCGGCGGCTTCATCATGGCTATCGGCGTGGCAGTCATCATTGTCGATATCGTTCTACATTTCCGCTTCGGGCGCCGTGCGGAACAGAACCCCTGGGGCGCGGATACCCTGGAGTGGGCCATTCCGATGCCGGTGAACGCCTATAACTTTTCCAGCCTGCCGGATATCACCACCCGTCACCCGATGTGGGAGAACCCTGAGCTTGTAGAGAGCATTGCAGCAGGTGAGCATGGTCTGGCGGAAGTACAGAACGTGCGGCGGGATATTTACGGCTCCGACGCCGTGACCGGAAAGATTCGGGAAGTCGTCCACCTGCCCACCAACTCCTGGCTGCCGTTGTTGACGGCCGCGGTGCTGGCGGTAGTGTGCATCAGTCTGCTGGTTAAAGTTTACTTGGTTGCTCTCGCAGCCGCCGTGGTGGCGCTGGCTCTTGTGCTACGGTGGGGCTGGGATAACGGTGCCCATCCCCGGGCTGCGCCGGTGCGCGACGATGATCCCGTAGATCCACCGCTGCACTCCCGCACCTGCGACGGCCCCGGGCTATGGGGCATGGTGGTCAGCTTGATGGCCAACGGCACGCTGTATGTCTCATTGCTGTTTGGTTGGTTCTATCTCTGGACCGCCGCGCCTCAATGGTCGACTCCCGAAGAGGGCCGGGTGGCATTGTTTCCCATGGTGACAAGCGGGGTGCTGCTGTCGCTGGCAGTGATGATCTACCGCAGTGCCGTCGCCGGTTTGCGCAAAGGTCAGGCTGACAATCTGGCTCTGCGGCTCTGGGGCTCGGCCGCTCTGGGGTTGGCCCACTGGTGCGTTTTGGTCTGGGTGCTGCTGGCGTCCGGGTTGCGGCCCACAGAGCTGGCCCACGATGCTGTACTGACGGTGGCGTTGTACTATTTGCTGCTGCATAGCGGGCTTGCGGTGGTCTTCACGATATTACAGGCATTGCGGGTGAAGCTGGGTTTTGTCGGCGCTAAATTGCCTTATGAACCCGTCGTGATTCAGCCTTTCTGGGTGTATACCCTGGGCGTTTTCTGGCTCAGTTTTGCCGTCTTCCTGCTGCTGCCGATGGCATGGGGCGTATAATGAGGCCGTCCCCGTTCCATCCAATTAACCTGGTGTTGGGGCTGCCCGGAATACTCTTGCCGCCATGTGTTTAAGTGGTCGTATCAGGCAGTGGCTTATTGTTGTCCTGCTTTGCCTGAGTACGCCTGCTGGTGCCCATAGCGTGCTCAGTGCAGGGCGCGCGGAGCAGTTCACCGCCTTGCTCGGCCTGGTCATCTTCGGATTGGTCTGGTTTGTCTATCTGGTCGGCGCCTGGCGGGTAGTACCTACCTGGCTGCAAGCTCTGGTTTTCAACAGCACCATGATCCTCAGTTTTCTCGCCCTCTGGGGACCCCTGGACCACTGGGCGGAAACCAGCGCTGCAGCTCATATGGTGCAGCATATGATGTTCATGGTAGTGATTGCGCCTTTGTGGGCGTTGTCTCAGCCTTTACCTCAACTCGCGTCGGGAAGCGGAAGAGTGCTCGCTCGGGTGTGGCAACCTATGCTCAAGCTGGTTCAGCATCCGGTTTATATGGCCTATCTTCACGGCGGGATGATCTGGTTCTGGCATATCCCCCGGTTTTACGTGTTGGCATTGGAGAATCCCTGGTGGCACCTGGTGGAACACGGGTGCTTCCTGATCTCCGCGGGCCTGTTCTGGTGGGCGGTATTGAAAAGTGCCCAGCGCACGGTGGGCTGGGCTTTATTTGCACTGCTCTTTACCCTGATGCATACCGGTTTCCTGGGGGCGATGCTCACGTTCGCTCAAAGCCCTTTATACGGAGCCGGTCGTAGCTTGCAGGATCAGCAATTAGCAGGGTTAATTATGTGGGTTTTGGGGGCTATACCGTATCTGCTTGCTGCCAGTTGGGTAGGGTGGCGAGGATACTGGCAAATGCAACGCCGGTGGGGCGGCTGATCGTCGGGTGGATCAGCCGCCCTCAGGTTTTCCCGGTTACAGTTTATCGACGGCGCTCTGGCGCTCCCAGAAGCGCAACTGCTTACACCCTTTCAGGAACCCTGTTGCCTCTTTGGCCGAGTTGATGGGTATACAGCCCCCGTCCAGCATGTCTTCAAGTCCGGTAGACTCGAACAGTGGCATGGCCTCTTTCGAGTAGCCAATGAACTTACAGTGGGCAAAGGCATCGTTGACAAAATCTCTGGCAGGACTGTGCTTCGCCAGTATGTCCTTCTTCTCTGCGCCGGGCATCAGAACCACGGCATCGAACAGCACCGAAGGCCCGCCATCCACTTTCTCATCAGCCGGAATGTGCGTACCGTCACTTGCCTTGATACCGCCAATAGTCGGAGCAACCACTACCAGCGATGCGCCTTCTGCTTCTACGGCTTTTTTCAGACCTGCGAACAGCTTGGCATCGACGCCATCTGTGGTTAAAACGCCAACCCTGCGGCCTTTGAAGCTATCAGGACCGTTTTTCAGGATGCTGAGTTTGTCGGATGCAGGCAGGTCTTCCCGCGTCGGCATAGCCGCTTTGGCGGCCGGGGGCAGTTTTTCAATGCCCAGGCCGGTTGCGACGGTTTGGGCAAGATCCTTGTCCATATTGAGCAGGTGGGCAACCATCCGGACCCGGATATCTTCACGCTCGACTTTGCTGAGTTCAAACACAAACGCGTCAGCCATGTGTTCCTGTTCAGTTTTTGTCTGGCTGATGTAGAACTGGCGACCCTGGCTGTAATGATCGGAAAACGTCTCCGAACGGACTCGCTGTTTCTCGCCCTGGATCTGTTCGGGGTAGCTGTGGAAGCCAGTCTCCGGGTTCTCTCGAGGACCGCCCTCATCGCCCCAGCTATTGGGTTCGTAATTCGCCCGGCCGACCGGATTGTGCATCGCCATGTGGCCATCCTGTTGGAAGTGACGCATTGGGCACTTGGGGGCATTGATGGGGATGTGAGTGAAGTTCGGTCCGCCCAGGCGTTTAGTCTGAGTATCCAGGTAGGAGAAGTTACGGCCCTGCAGAAGCGGGTCGTTGGAATGATCGATGCCCGGCACAATGTTCTGGGTGCAGAAAGCGACCTGCTCCGTTTCGGCGAAGAAGTTCTGCACCGTCCGGTTGAGCACCATCTTGCCGATCGGCTTGACCGGAACCTGTTCCTCGGGAATCAGCTTGGTCGGGTCGAGCACGTCGAACTCAAACTGCTCGGCAAAGGCTTCGTCAAATATCTGGACCCCCAGTTCCCACTCGGGGAAATCGCCACTCTGGATGGCTCCCCACAAGTCGCGACGGTGGAAATCCGGGTCCGCACCGTTGAGCTTCAGGGCCTCGTTCCAGACCACAGACTGTAAGCCCAACTTGGGCTTCCAGTGGAACTTCACGAATTTCGACTCGCCCGCCTTATTCACAAAACGGAAACTGTGGACGCCGAAGCCTTCCATGAATCTCAGGGAGCGGGGAATGGTGCGGTCTGACATTGCCCACATCATCATGTGCATGCTTTCTGGCATCAGGGTGACAAAGTCCCAGAAATTGTCGTGGGCGGACTGAGCCTGAGGGAACCCACGGTCGGGCTCCTGTTTGGCTGCGTGCACCAGATCCGGAAACTTCATGGCATCCTGGATAAAGAACACCGGAATGTTGTTACCGACCAGATCCCAGTTGCCCTGCTGGGTATAGAATTTCACCGCAAAGCCGCGCACGTCCCGAGGAACATCCGCTGAGCCCTTATTACCAAGGACGGTGGAAAATCTTACGAAGACCGGCGTTTGCTCACCGGCGCGCTGAAAAATGTCGGCGCCGGTAAGCTCTGACAGGCATTCGTAGTTTTCGAAGTAGCCATGGGCACCTACGCCGCGCGCATGGACAACCCGCTCCGGAATACGTTCATGGTCAAAATGGAAAATTTTCTCCCGCATGACCTGATCTTCCAGCAGGGTGGGGCCTCGCGCGCCAGCCTTCAGGGAGTTCTGGTCATCGGCAACAGGTGCGCCTTGCTGGGTGGTAAGAGTATCTTCTGGACCTTTAGCTTGCTGGTGAAGTTCTCCGCCGGTTCCGACGGCAAAGGGACAGCCTTGATTTTTGGTCGACATTTTTTGGCTCCTTGGTTCGTTAGATGGCTCTAACTGCGTGATGAAAGCCATGGTTGGGTATGACACCCGCTATCGGTAGCCGATAGCAGGTGTCTCCCCGGATATACAGATAGCTCGCCTTTGGTGATGCCAGGAAGACAGGCCATTGGGCAAACATTGCGGGCTGGGTGAACTGATCTCTTAATACCAGACCATTAAATCAGAGTCCTCGAATGTTGGAGTTAACCTGTGTTAATTACCCCCTCGCGCAAATACTGTTTATTTCCTACGCTTAATTTGAACAACCAAGGGAGGTAGGTCATCCATGTTTCAATGGCTGAGTGATAACAAAGACTGGATCACAACGCTTACTAACATCGGAACACTGCTGGTGTGGCTGTTCTACGCCCAATTGCTTTACAGCGGGTATCGGCGCCAAAGGCGACCCCGGGTGTTGATTAACCGAGGGGTGGGCGGTGAAGGGCTGGATTCTCCATGCCTCATATGCAATATGAGCGAGGAAGCGGTTTATGTGTATTTCATTCTGGTAATCCTCGAAACGTCCGAAGAATCGATCCATGTTCCGGTGACCGACTGTGAAGTCGATGCAATGGGAGACAACACCAGTGCGTTGAGTGCCAGAACCAGACAGGGGCCTGTCGAGTCCGGTAAATACCTTGAACTGCTGTCCTATCGTCTCCTGTTGGAGCGCGCTGCCAGAGTAGGCGGGATTGAGCTCAAGAACTCTAAACCGGTGAATACGGATATTGAACTCAAGGCCATCGAATTTCACGTAGTGTGTATCTATGGTTCCGACGACGATGCATTCGGCGCCGTCCGACGGTTTGAGCTGACAGAGAACGATGCCGGAGAGCTCACCCTGACCCCCGAGTCTATCGACACTACGCACAGGACCTCTCGGCGATACAAGCAACAGGTTCGTCAGTGGCTGAAACGTTATGCGACATAAAGTTAACCAGATGAAAAACTGGAGTGTGGACAGGTCGGTTTAACCGTTGGAGGGCGACTTAAGCTGACGCCCTCCAGCCAATTTAACAATCCCTCGTTAAATTGACGGGTTTATTCGGTCATTTTATCTTTTGATCTGGATTTTGGACCGCTCTCCAGCTCTTCTTTGCTTACACTGCCATCGTCGTTACGATCGTACATCTGCAGCATATCGCCACTTTGTTCTTTATCGCCCATGGTGTTAGAGCTTCCTGCTGCAGTATCACCAAAACGGTTGAGCTCGTCTTCGTCGAGCTGGCCATCTTTGTTCTGATCGAGGCTGTCAAAATCGGGGCTCTGTGAAGATGTTCCGGCCTGAGCGGTTTCTTTTGACTCGCCAGGTTCGCCGGTAGTGCCGATGGATCTGTCAGTGGACTGGTTAGTGCTGGCTTGCCCTCCGGCATCATTGGGTCCAGAGCGTGTCTGGCCTGTAGTTTGTGGGTTGTCATTACCCATGCTGGTGCCTTGCGCCAGCAGTGGCGTTGAGATCAGAGCTGTTGAAATAGCTGTTGAAATAAGCAATTGCTTAAACATGGTTATTCCCTGTTTGAGTTTAAAATCCGGGCACTTGTCCCGGCGACACCACTACTCTCGCAAGGTACGTGCCAGGCGGCGATATTAGTGAGGTATTTTAGGGCTCATCAGTCTTATATGTATATTATTATCAATATGTTATATAGTTATTGATGGAGCGTCCTATACGTGATCAGAGGGGCAGCGCCACCAGCCTGACTACTGGTAACGACTGGTGGCATGTCATATTTTCCTGTCCGTTACCCAAATTTACCGAATCATTATGCTTGGCGCCGGTACACCCTCCCGCGACCTATTTCAGCTTATAGGCCAGTACGTAATCCCCGATGGTTGTCCCAATCGAGCCGTGCCCCCCGGCGACTTGCACTACCATTTGCTCACCCTGACTGTTCAGGTAGGTCATAGGTGTTGCTTGACCGCCTGCTGGCAAACGTGTTCGCCAGATCTCTTCACCGTCGGTCAGGTTATAGGCACGTAAATAGTTATCCACGGTAGCCGCGAGGAAAACCACGCCTCCACGGGTGATGATGGGGCCGCCGATGCCGGGTACGCCCAGTTCCAGTGGTATCGGGATCGGAGCCATGTCTTCCACGGTACCGTTTTTGTGTTTCCAGATGATCTGGCCTGTGCGCAGGTCTGCCCCGGCCACATAACCCCAGGGAGGGCGCTGGCAAGGTATGTCCAGGGGAGACATCAGTGGCTTCATCTCCACTGCGTACTGCGCCCCGGCATTTTCGTTCATGCCCTGTTCACCCTGATTGGTAGGGCCCAGGGGCGTGTCGTCATCTTTCGACACCAGCCGCTGTATAAACGCCATGTACAGGGGCATGCCAAACATCACCTGGCGTTCCGGATCAACAGCAACGCCGCCCCAGTTGAATACGCCGAAATTGCCTGGATAAACCAGGGTGCCCTGGACCGACGGTGGTGTGTAAATACCTTCATATCTAAGAGACTGGAATTTGATGCGGCAAACCATCTGATCAATGGCCGTGGCGCCCCACATATCGGACTCTTCCAGCGCCGGTGGGCGGAAGCTCAGTCCGGATACCGGTTGGGTCGGGGCTGTATGGTCGCCTTCGATGGCGCCTTGGGGTGCGGCCTGTTCCGTAATCGGTATCAATGCCTCGCCAGTTTTCCGGTTGAGTACGTACACATCGCCCTGCTTGGTGGGCACCACCAGCCCCGGCTGCAGACCTTGTTCAGTCTCGATATCCACCAGGCTAGGCTGGGCTGGTGTGTCCATATCCCAGAGATCGTGATGGACAAACTGCTGCACCCACTCCACCTCTCCGGTTTCGAGGCTAAGAGCGACCACCGACGACGAATAGGTTTCTTCTTCGGGGGTGCGATACATCCCTAATTGGTCCGGGGTGCGGTTACCCATGGGGAAATAGACCAGCCCGAGCTCTTCATCGGCGCTGGCCACCGCCCAACTGTTCGGAGAACTGGTGGAGTAGGTTTCGTTCTCACCGATAGGCTGGGTTTGGTCCGGATTTGCTGGGTCCCAATTCCATACCAGTTCCCCCGATTTCACGTCGTAGGCGCGAATAACGCCGGACGGGGAGTTGATGGCGTAGTTGTCATTGACGGCGCCAGCGACCACCACCACGCCATTTGCCACCACCGGTGGCGAGGTAGAATAATAAAAACCGTCCTGTGTGTGGGGCATGTTGTGCAGCAGGTTCAGCGACCCGTCATCGGCAAAGTTACTGCAGCGGGCTCCGGTAACCGGGTCCAGGGCCAGTAGCCGCGCATCGGAGGTGGGCAGGAAGAGTTGAGAATCGCATTCTACACTGGCCTGACCTTCTGCGGGTGACTGGAGAGTCTCGACCTCAGGAATGTCCTCCAGACCGGCACTGGGCGGAAGGTAAGACACGCCCCGGCAGGTCTGATGCTGGCGCTGACTTTCCATTGGCACTTTTGCGTCGTAGACCCAGCGTTCCTCGCCGGTGTCCGCATCCAGGGCCACCAGCCAGTTATGGGGGGTACACAGGTAAAGGGTGTTGCCTACTTTCAGGGGGGTGGCTTCGTACGTGGTCTCGCCAACGTCATCGGGCCCTTTGCGGTCACCCGTCTGATATTCCCAGGCAAGCTCCAGCCCAGTGATATTCTCTGGCGTAATCTGGTCGAGGGGCGAGTACCGCTGGCCTAGATTGCTGCGGCCATAGCTGAGCCAGTCGCCCTGCGGTACTTCTCCAAGAGGCGGATTTTGAATCACGGAATCGGTAGTGAGTTCGCCCTCAATGCGATGAGCATCGTAGGGAATGCTCGCGACAGTAAACAATCCCACTGCAACCCAGGAGATGGCAAGCATGGCAGTGCCCTGACGGCCCTGTCCGCGGGCTGGGAGCAGTAACGGGATCGCCAGCACCAGCAGCACGCCGAGCCGCGACGCCAGAGGCCACCAGTCGAAACCGGCTTCCCAATAGGCCCAGATGGCTGTCGCCACCAAAAGCAGCGCATAGAGCATTTGCGCAGTGCTACGCCGGGGTTTTAGCAGCAGGCCAACGACGATCAGGACGACCCCGGCGAGAGCGTAGTACCAGCTGCCGCCAAGTGAGATTAACCATACACCACCCCCCAAGAGGGGCAGGCCAAACAGAATGAGAAGTATCGTCCATAAAATCATGTTGGTTTTTCCTTGCGCCATCAACCCATAGTGACCACCATATCTTACATCTTGGTGTTGCTCAGAGAATTCTTACGGGTTCAACCTCCTGCCCTGACGTTCGAGGTAGTGCACGCTGAAATGCTGTTGCCGATCCGTCCAGACAGCACGGCTGG
>NZ_JBBEBW010000023.1:0-82999 GCF_040882185.1 Marinobacter sp.
GATGACTTGATCAAGGCGTTCGAAATAGAACGGAGCAACCTCATTGAAATCGTTTCGAGCCAAGATTTCCTCATGGAACGCGTAACCAACATTGACACTGGTACGAGTAGCCGAGATAGGTGTCTTCTGAATCCACCACATTACTTCCGGCGCGGTCACAACGAAGAAGCCCGGCAGAATAACGCAGAAGTGAGTTCCATCTGCGGCTTCGCCGATAACGTCAGGAGGTGGTGAAAAAGCAAGGTTGCGCTTCTCGGGAAATAGCGCCGGAGAATGAGAATTCTTATGATAGACACCAAACCAGTTGCGATCATGTTGTACTGGTTTAACTGGTTGGCTGCCAATCGAGCGACTGTGAATGAAGTTGGTATGGAGAGTCTCCATATCAACCTCAATGTAAAGCTTCCAATTTGTCGCTAACGTGTAAGCCTTTTCGTGGACACAGTGCATTCTCTGGATCTGGTGTGGAACGGCTACGCTATTGATGTAATTACTCAGGTATTTCTCAAGGGGTGTTTCGTTATCATCGCTCAGGTTTATGAACACCAAACCGGCAGCAACTTCGCACTTAACTGGCACGAGATTTAGGTTTAACCCGGGAAGATCATGTTTCGTCACGTACCCACCTAAGCCAGGAGCATGCGTCAGTTTTCCCGATGTATCGTAGGTCCATTCGTGAAAAGGACATTTGAAATGGTGGCTCTGCCCGCACGTCTGGCTAGTTAAAGGCGCCGCTCTATGCCTACAGCTGTTTAAAAATGCCCGAATAGCGCCATCCTCACTACGCACCACAATGACACTGCGCCCCAAGAACCGACGAGTAACGAAACTGCCAGTATCAGGAATTGATGAAGACAGGCAGGCAAAATGCCAAGCTGGAAAATGAATGGCTTGTAGTTCGCGCTCGAACCATTTTTCATGGGTATAGCACTCAGGGCGAAGCATTTTTGAGAGGCCCACTTGAGCAACTCCGCCTATGGTTCCGGTGTCAAAGGAATTCGTCATTACAGTCATAGTCGCGTCCATGTGTGTGTTTCCAGAACAAGAGCGTACAGAGCGACATGAGCCAGTTGGAAACGAAAAAATTTGCCATGGGGTATCAACTAATTCGATACTCGTTTAGAGCCACTGTTCATTCATCTGATTGCCACTTCGATCACCCAACATGGCCACATCAAGCGAATAAGACGAACCAACTGCAGAAGGCGTCAAAATGAAATGGAGCTTGGATCAATTGCGCACATTTACATGTGTTGCGGATGTGGGCAGTTTCTCGCGGGCGGGGGAACGGCTGTTTCTGGCTCAGTCTACCGTCAGTTGGCAAGTGCAGCAGCTTGAGCGTCAAATTGGTGCCCCATTGCTTCACCGCAATCACACCGGCGTGTCCCTCACTGAGAAAGGCGCGGCCTTCTATCTGAAAGCACAAAAGATTGTTAGTGCAAACGATGAAGCTGAGCTGTGGTTGACTCAGAACACAACTGATCGCGAGATCATTCGATTTGCCACTACAGACTGCTTCGCAAGTTGTCTGTTGCCAGGCCTACTTGAGCGTTGGAAATGCCAGTTTCCTGATGTTCAGGTGTCGGTGGATTGCAGCTTCAGCACCGATATCTGGAAGCGATTTAGAAAAATGGATTTCGATATTGTTCTGGCTCAGCATTGCCCTTCAGACATCAACGCCGTGCCCATCAGAGTCGAACCGTTGGAATGGGTTTGCTCCAGAGCTTCGTTAGCATGGAAACAAAGGACGGTGCCCGTCGCATTATTCGAGCAAGGCTGTCCGGATCGAGAAATTATGCTCAATGCGCTAAAAGGAGCGGGACGTGAGTATCAGATTGAGTTCGAAACATACAGCTATGGAGGGCTAGTCGCAGCGGTAGAAAGCGGCGCTGTAGTTTCTGCATTACCCAAGACGACAATACCCTCCACGCTCAAGCGTCTTGATAGGCAGCACGGGCTCCCTCGGCTACCATCTTTAAACGTCAATTTGGCAAGCTCAAACAAAAACGAAAACTCTATATGCAATCAGTTGTATAACGCCGTTATGCTTCACTTAATCGAGAATAATCAAAGCTCTCCGAACATAGGCGAAGAAACTGTTTCGAGCGTCTCGTCCGTGTAATTCTTACTAGGGCTATCGTCAAACGCTGCAAGTTTGCCCTTCGCAGTGCGTAACTCGATGCGCTACAGGTCGAACAGCTCTGAGTTACCAACCCTATTCCAATACTACACAAGCCCGAAAACAGCCTAAAACACTTGACCACTACACCAGGAGCATCTGCCTGTTTCTAGAGCCCTAGAGCCCTAGAGCCCTAGAGCCCTAGAGCAGTTGCTTCTGGTCTCCCTTCGAAAACTGGGCTAGCTTCGGCAGTGGTAAGCTCAGGAAAGCCGTCTAAGGTTTTGTCGGTATACTTAATCCGCGGACTGCCGAGTTGAATTGTACTCCGACATTGCCAATCTTTTTTCTTGCCATTAATGCAAATAATAATTATTATCATTTGTGACATGATGCAAGGAGAACGATATGGACTTTCTGTGCCCTAATCATCGTAAGCAATTTGCGGACCTTCCATTGCGGGAGCGAAAGGATCTCTGGCTGTTCTGGATGGAAAATGCCTGTGCCTGCGGCGAGCGAGGGCGAGAAGCAATCTCCCTGGCTGGCAGTGCATTTGATCTGGCGTGCCTGGACGGAACCCGTGACGATTCCTGTATGCACATCGAACTGACACTTTCGGCCATCCTGGTTTCCCAAGAGCTGCGGGGCTGCGGAGATCGCGCCGGATCGGAGCACGTGGTCTTTCACGCATTGGAGTGTTTGGCAGATGAGCGCTATACGGCAGCCAATGACTTCTGTGAGCTGAACGAGTGCGTTTCAGTACTGTTGGATCGCTCGCGCCAGGCGGATTTTTTCACAGACTACCTGAACTGGCCATCGCTATCGTTTGGCCTGGCTGACAGGCGTTTTTCTAAATTGCTTCACTGAATCAGGGGGGTATCATGGGCATGCCATTCAGACACCCGGTTCAGGGATATAGGCAAGGTACTGTTGAAAAAGGCATTGACTGGCTTGGCAGTTCCAACTCAGAAACAGTGTCCATTACACTCAATGCCCATCGTTTACGCGACCTTCTTCGCAACCATCAGTTGTATGTTCAGGAATTTTCCTGTGTTGATGAATCCTCCAAGGTCTGCGTACACCGACTGTTGCTGGCGATGTTAAGCCGCACAGGTTGAGTTCATTAGCGCATGCTGCAAAAGCTTATTATGATGAGCACTGTCAGTCCGTGCATATTGTACCGAATGGCCAAAGCCTCTGAGCATGAGAATTTGCAGCTGGCGTTGCCAACATCACGAGGGTTATCCGTTCAGGTTACAAGGTAGTGAACTTTCGCTGTAATCGGTCTGGTTGGGGGCGGTTGGACGTCGAATCGATCAACCAGGTGGCAGAGTGACAAAGTCCGTCAACCATTAAATTCCTGTACATTGAAAGAGTTACTAACTTTATTATGCTTCTTGTATATTGAGGCTGCTTGGTTTGATAACGTCAAAACAGGTTACCGGGGAGGCCGTTCGCCGCAGGGACGTAATAACCGGCTATAACGGAGACCTTCATTAATCTGAACTCTGGGAATGCATGTGAGTATAGTTGATTGTTGCTATGCTGAAATTGGTTTCAGAAAGGGAGTTTCAGCGACGGCCAGGGGCTTAGTTTCAGACTCCACCAGTTACTCAAAATAAAAAGGAAGAACATAATGAATAAACTTGCCCACAGTGCTGTCGTACTTGGCCTCACGCTTGGCTTGGCCTCTTCAGTCTTTGCCAATGAATTTTCGGATATGGACCCTGTTACTTTACGCCTGGCTCATGTTGTTAACGAGCAAGATGGCTTTCACATTGCTGCTGTTAAATTTCAGGAACTGGTCAGTGAGCGCACAGAAGGTGCGGTGACAATCGAAATTTACCCTAATGCTTCTCTCGGCGACGAGCGCACCCTGCTTGAGGGGATGCAAATTGGCACAGTGGATATGGGCGTCATAACCAATGGTCCGGTCGCCAATTTCGTAGAAGAAATGGCAGTATTTGAGCTGCCCTTCCTGTTTTCTTCCCCAGAAGACGCCTATGCAGTACTTGACGGCCCCATTGGCCAGGATTTGCTGGACAAATTGAGCGAGGTCAACCTCAAAGGCCTCGCATACGCCGAGCGTGGCTTCCGTAACCTCACTAACAGCGAGCGGCCCGTAAGGCACCCGGATGACATTGACGGTTTGCGCGTGCGGGTCATGGAGAATCCTGTTTACGTCGATACATTCCGTGAATTGGGGGCAAATGCCGTTCCCATGGCCTGGACCGAGGCGTTGACAGCAATGCAACAAGGCACTATTGATGGTCAGGAGAATCCTGTCAACGTCGTACATTCCTTTAAGCTCAATGAGACTCAGGGCTATATGACGATGTCTCGGCACACTTATGCGCCAGCGATATTTGTTATGGGAATGCCAGTATGGAACCGCCTGCCAGAGGCCGCTCAAGGCGTAATCAAACAGGCCGCCCAGGAAGCCGCAGAACATGAGCGCAGTGTAAATGCTGAAATGGAGTCCGAGCAGTTGGCAGAGCTTCGAGCATCGGGAATGGAAATCGTAGAAAATCCAGACATTGAGGCCTTCCAGAATGCTATTGCACCAGTCTATAAAAAGTACGGTGCTCAGTTTGGTGACTACCTGGAACGGATTCGTGAATCTCAGCAGCAATAGTTAAAGGACCCGGCGAAGTTATGTTGGGAATGCTGAAGAGAACTGAGCGTGCAATTGATGCCATCATGCAACCCATCGTTTTTGCGGCGATGGTGGCATTGATTGTCGTGATCACACTGCAAATTATCTCCAGGGTTTTCTTTACGGCTGTGGGCTGGACCGAGGAAGTGGCGAGATTCCTACTGGTCTGGATCACTTTTATGGCCGCCACCCTCGCATTCCAGCGGGGCCGACACATCGCTGTTAGCTTTGTCGTAAATGCACTGCCAGTCAGGATACGACAAGTGGCACGTATTCTGGCTGTGGCCATTGCTTTGGGTTTCATGATTGCACTGGTGCTTATTGGCTATCGCTACACTCAGGTGCAAAGTTTCCAGACATCAGCTTCTCTGGGCTGGTCAATGACATATGTCTACTCGATTATCCCAGTCTGTGGAGCGCTGATGAGTTGGTACGCATTTGTTGATTTGGTTGAACTGGTCGCCGAAGGACCTGACTTCGCAGAAACTGGCTCTGATATAAGTGACCCACCACCGTGACAGCCCTGCTCTTCGTTCTTTTTTTTCTGTTCATGCTCTTAGGCGTACCCATTGCTGTATCAATCGGTGCCAGCACCATGGCGGCGCTGTATTTTCAGGGTGTGCCACTGATGGTGGTTACCCAACAGATGTTTCAGGGAATTAATTCCTTCGCCCTGGTTGCGGTGCCTATGTTCATACTTGCTGGTGACCTTATGGCCCAGGGGAAGGTGAGCGAGAAGCTGGTCAATTTTGCGGACTCGCTGTTTGGCTTCCTGAAAGGTGGGCTTTCTATCGTTGCCGTACTGGCGGGCATGTTCTTCGCTGCCATATCCGGCTCGGGGGCCGCTACCACTGCAGCCGTTGGTTCCAGTCTGGTGCCGGAGCTTCGTAAAAAAGGGTATGACCCGGCAGCAGCAGCCAGTTTAATTGCCGCCGCTGGCACTATCGGAGTGGTTATCCCGCCGTCAGTGCCGATGATTATCTATGCGGTTATTGCTCAGCAATCGGTTTCCAAGCTATTTTTGAATGGTTTTATTCCCGGCCTCATCATGGGCTTGGGGCTCATGACTATTGCCATTACTCAAGCTTACCGTCGCAATTACCCGCGCGGCACAGCATTATCCCTCGCTACCATTTGGCGCACGCTCAAGAGTGCAAGCTGGGGACTAATGACCCCCGTCATCATTTTAGGCGGTATATTTTCTGGCATATTCACACCCAGTGAAGCTGCAGTGGTGGCGGTCAATTACGCACTTCTAGTCTCATTGTTTATCTACCGCGACCTTAAGCTTCCGGATATCTACCGGATATTAATCCGCTCAGCCATTACAACCGCCGTCATCATGTTCGTCATTGCCACATCTGCCGTTCTGAGCTGGACACTATCAAGTTGGCAGATACCCGGCGCGATTGCTGAATCCGTCCTGTCGCTATCAACGGACCCTTACATCATTATGTTACTCGTTGTCGGTATCATCCTGCTAACAGGCGTGTTCATCGAAACCGCCAGTGCGCTGATAATTTTGACTCCAGTCCTGTTACCGTTAGTTCTCCAGCTTGGCATCGATCCCATCCACTTCGGCCTGATAATTGTGGTGGGCCTGGCCATTGGTATGATTACGCCTCCGGTGGCAATCAACCTTTATGTTGCGTCCTCTGTCACCGGTTTGCCGCTGGAACGCATCACTCGCGCCATAGTTCCTTACCTGCTTGGTTTAATTACCGTGTTACTCTTGGTGGTTTACATCCCGATCTTTTTAGGTATTTCAGGTTGAGCAGACAGTGCTGCGTCTAAGTAACCTTGGCAGAGTTGACGGAGCACATTAAAGCCCGATCAAAACAGTTCTCCTGTTATTGGTGACCGCGCGGGCCTTCTGAACACCGCGGTGGCAAGCAGGCAACAGCCAAGCACCGAGACCACCACAGCTGGCCCGGCAGGTATGTCATGGGTGGCTGACAGCCAGAGTCCGAGGCCATGCCCGGCAAAGCAGAAGCCTGATGCCATCCACAAGCCGTAGCCCCTGAGACAGCACAGCATCAGCGGTGCTGCGATCAGCGTTGCAAACACCACATAGACACCCGCCATATCCACTGTCATGGTAACTGCCACTGCGAACAGCGGCAGAAACAGCCTCGAACGAATCCGCTCGGAGCCTTTGTTCCGCCACATCAGTACCGCCAGGGTCACGGCGGCAAGCGGCACAAGCGAGATACTGGTTATCCACAGCAGGTCGCCGTTGAGGATTTTTGCCAGCTGTTGTGCGCCATGAGGGTCGTGGCTTACCACCAAGGTCGCCAGGCTTGCACCCAGTACATACAGGGTTCCGATCATCGCTTCGCGATAGTCGGGTACCCACTTCAGGATCAGGTGCACCATGGCCACCGCCAGAAATGCAAATATCAGGCCGCTTACCGAAGTACCCGCAATGGTATGGTGTGGCATCAGGAACAATCCGGCCAGGGAGCCAAGCGCCGCCCACTGGGCAATCGCAAGATCCGCAAACACCACGCCCCGCGCCAGAACCCGATAGCCCAGCGGTACCAGGCACGCGGCCATCAACAGGCTGGCTGCCAACGGGGTTAGCAGCCACCAGCCGTTAGCCATGACTGCCGACCTCCGGGGGTGACTCTTCCTGGTATTGCTGAAGCCGCTCAATGATATGGCTGATCAGGTTAGCAAGGCTGTCAGTGCCGGCTTCGTCGGTCACGGTGCCTGGTAAAACCTCGACAGGTAGCCCGGTCTGCTCCGATAGCCAGCGGGCCGGACGCTCGTCCTGGTAGGTGGCAATCAATACCAGCTTTGCCGTCTGCAGGGATGGGTCGGAGAGTACCTTGCGCAGGTGCGCGGCACTGGGTGGCAGGCCAGGCTTTGGCTCCAGGTCGATGGCGGCATCGACGCCCAGCCAGCGCAGAAGATAGCCGAACGTGGCATGCTGAACCGCTATTGGCATACCCTTCAGATTGGCTGCCGCCTCTTGCCATTGCGCAGTGCTGAGCTTCCAGCGAACTTGCCATTGTAGCTGGCGCAGTCGGATCATGTTGCTGTGGTCGGGGGCCAGTTCGATCAGGCGATCCGCCAGGGCATCGACTATCTCTGGTACCCGCTGCGGGTCGAGGTGGACGTGAGGATCACCTTCCGGGTGCACATCGCCCATGCTGCGATCCACATGGTCGTGAGGCTGATGCAGCGTGACTTGCTCCGTAGCGAAGAACAGCCCCGGCTTGCCGGGCTGAATATCGCGATTGGAGGCACGGCTGATCAGAGCTGGCAGCCAGCCTGCTTCCAGCGAGGCGCCGGTGCACACGGCAAGGTCCGCGCGTCGCATGGCCGCAATCAGGCTGGGTCTGGCCTCAATGTAGTGGGGATCCTGCCTGGCCGCGGTTGCCGTGTGAATGTCCGCATTCGGAACGAGCGCACGGACGAGATCCGCCCATTCAGGTTCGCAAGCAAAGACATTCAGGGCCGCCTGAGCCGGCATCATGGCCAACCCAAGTATCACGCCGGTAATGTGTTGTTTAAAATCCATGAGCACCGTGTGCTCCAAAACTCATAACGTATTGCAACATGACGGTGTTGTCAGCCTCATCAAACCCGTGCGCTTCCTGGTGGGTATACTGCAGGCGCACGGTGGAAAAGTGCGAGTGGGACCAGGCCAGCATGACGTCCGTTTCTTTCAGCTCCTGACCGTGGAAGTGGTCACCGTGAGCTTCTTTAAGCTCGACTTCACCGTAACGTGCCCCGGCGGACCACTGGGGTGCAAATTGATAAACCGCTGAGGCATACCAGCCTTCGTGTACGTCATCAGATGTCGCATGCTCGTTCAGGTCATCGACGTAAAGATATTCGCCACTGAGTGTCAGCTGCTGCTGCCGGTTGTTACCCCCCGGTGCCCACTTCCACACCACGTCCGCAATGTAGAGATTTTCGCCGGTGTATTCGGCACCGTGGCCATGCTCCTCATGCTCTTCCTCATGTTCGCCGCCGTGTTCTTCACCATGCTCGCCATGGATCTGACGATTATTCAGATACGACAGCCCCGCTTGCCAACTCTGAGAACGGGAAATGTCACCCCCGAAACGGGTATTGACGGTATACGCGCCAATGTCCTCGTCGCCTTCGGACAGCTTGTTGCCGTCAAAGGCCTCTGCGCCAATCTGCCAGTAAAACGGCGTGGGCAATAGCAGATTAAGGCGTAAGCCATCGTCAAAATAGTGGGTGCCAAGGAGCGCCCGGTAGGCGGCGGGCCGCTCGACGAAGTCGTCTTCGTGCAGGTGACGGCTGTTCAGATAGCCCACCTGGGAAAGAAACCGACCACCCCGAACGCTGAGGTTGTATGGCATACTGGTGGTCTGTAGGAAGGCTTCCTCCAGTTCCAACTCGGTTTCGCCTTCGTGGTCTTCCAGCACCGCCGTCAACTGGCCTTTAAACAGATCGTCTATCGGCGACGATAGAGACAACTCAGTATGGCCGAGCCCGAAACCCTCCTCTCGCGGCGACAAGGCGGTGTGGTTCTGCTTGTAATAGCCATCCAGAACCACACTGACATCCGGGTTCAGTTCGTTGGCCTGAATTACGGTTAGCGGAAGGATAGCCAGCGCAAGCGTGCCGGTGCGGGTGTGCAATGATTTCATGTGTTAATTTCCTGTTTTAGAATGTTATAACGTTACTTTATTGAAATATAATCAAAGCCAGTCCAGTGCCATCACCAACCGTGGCTGATCGCCCGGCGCCGGTGACCTGTGTACCAGGCCGCGCCCTTCATTGCCTTCCCAGGCTTCCCCTTTGAGCAACCCAACGGCACCGGTTGCCAGGGGTTCTACAGCGAAGGCATCAACCGATTGATCCGGCAACGGGCCCTGGCCCTGAGGGCGGTTTACTTGCTCCTCTTTCAACCATTCCGTACCAATACTCTGGTAAGTGCAAAGCAGCCTCACAGGCACACGGTCGACGTGAAAACGCGGGCACATGGCTCCCTGCAGGACATGCAGCCGAAGACCGACGGCTTCTGGCTCGAACAGACATCGGTACATGTCAATAACTTCATTGGCGTCGGCCACCCAGGCATCTGCTCCTGTCAGTTCCAGTGTCCACTTTGGCAACACCATTGCGGCACTGTCGCCCTCCGAGAGACTGATAAACCGTTCCAGTTGCCCTGCGCTCGCACTGAGCGCCTCAGCAAACCGGATAACCGCTGGCTGCAATGATCGGTTCCAGACCGCAAGATTGACTTCATCCCGGAAGATTTCAGTCAGGCATTCGGCCTTGTCGCCTGAAACGGCGATGGGCTTTTGAAGTGAAGCAGTTCTGGAGGCCATGTTTTGCCCTTACTCATCGATTCTTATGTTAATGTTATGTTATAACATAATAAATGTGAAGTCCTACGCATCGCATTTGGCCAACGACGATAAGAGAGGGAATGGAAAAATGATTGAAAACAGTAAGCTACCCGTTACAGTTCTTTCTGGTTTTCTTGGTGCAATCCCTTCAGGAAACCGGGGAAAGCCTGGGGGGAAGAGGACGAAAGAAGCGTTTCAGACCTGCTGGTTGACCAGGTAGAGCTCAGCGATGTGATACTAATCAGCAAGACAGACCTTGCCAGCCCGGAGGAACTGGATCGGTTGCAGGGTGTGCTGCGCAGCCTGAACACAGAGGCACAGATCATTCCGATCCGTAACGGCAAGGTGCCCCTGGAAAGCGGTGCCTAGAAATAACTGGCTAGACAATCCCGAATATCGCCAGGCCATTAGGGCCAGTTGGGAAGAACCCTTCGGCGATATGCGTCAGGAGTTGGTGTTTATTGGCCAGAACCTTGACGAACAAGCGATTACCCGGCAGTTGGACGATTGCCTGTTGGACGAAGAGCAATTGCTGGCGGGCAAAGCGTTCTGGCAAACCCTGAATGAGACCCGTTTCCGACTTGGAGTTAACGTGAGGTTTTGACATGTATAAATCGAAACAATCATAATGAACGAATCGAACGATATTTAGGGTAATCAGTATGGATAACCTTTCCGCCAATGAAGCCAAAACGCAATTCGGTAATCTGTTGCTGAGGGTGCAGCGGGGTCCTGTTGGAATCAGCAAAAACGGCAAGCCTACTGCTGTGATGGTCTCCTCTGAGGAATACCATAGTATCGAGCTGCTCAGGCAACAGTTTTTGCAGGCCAGAGCCAGGCAAGCCAGGGACGCTATTGCGTCGGGCAACCTAGTTGACGGCGAGGCGTTTTTCGATGACCTGGAAGCTGGCCACCTCGATTGATGGCCAGTTACAGGTTAACGCCCGACGCTCAGACGGACCTGGTCGGCATCAGACGATTCACGTTAGCGCGATGGGGTGCAGACCAATCACGAAAATATTTGTCAGGCCTGCGACAGACCCTGCAACTCCTGACGGAAAACCCTTCCTTGGGCAAAGCCAGACCGGAGATTGGCCCGGGTGTGCTGAGTTTCCCCCATGGTAGTCACATCATTTACTACTTGGTTCATACACAACAACCTGTTGTATTTGGCGTGCTGCATAAGCGAATGGTGCCTGCCGACCACCTGAGCGAACGGGAAATCGGTTAGCGGATTGTTAGCCCCGGACACGCCGCCAGGCCCAAGCGACGATCAAGTTTTCGTGAGGTCGGCTCACGTACTGTGGCGGTACTTCCGCACAAACCCCCGCGACACCGCCATGGAAACCAGAAACAGAGTAGCGATGAAACAGACGATGGTCGGGCCGCTGGGGGTGTCGAGATGATAGGACAAACGCAGCCCCGCCAGGCTACCGCCACAACCGATGAACGCGGCGATGGCGGCCATGGCTTCTGGTGTGCGGCTGAACGGGCGTGCGGTTGCGGCCGGGATTATCAGCATGGCGGCAATCAGCAGTACCCCCACTACCTTGATTGCTACTGCCACCACGATGGCCAGGGAGATGGTGAGCACCAGCTGTTCCCGGCCGGGGGAAATGCCGCTGGCGTGGGCCAGGTCCGGGTTGAGTGTGGCGAGCAACAGCGACTGCCAGCGGCAGGCGACCAGGGCTATTACCAGGGCGCAACCGCCCCAGATAACGCCCAGATCGGAGGGGGTCACGGCCAGGATGTCGCCAAACAGGTAGGCCATCAGGTCCAGCCGAATGCCGGACTGGAACGACACCGCCACCAGGCCAAAGGCCAGGGCCGAGTGGGCCATCACACCGAGTAGGGTATCCATGGCGTAGCCCCGGCCACTGAGAGTGGATACCAGGATGGCCATCAGCAGCGATACCACCAGTACGCCCCAGAAGATGGGCGTGGACAGTGTCAGCGACAGGGCCACGCCGAGCATGGCGGCGTGAGCGGTGGCATCCCCGAAGTAGGCCATACGCCGCCAGACAATGAAGCACCCCAAAGGAGCCGCTGCCAGGGCGACGCCGACACCGGCGAGGGCCGCCCGCGTAAGAAAGTCGTCCAGCATCAGTTCACACCCTTCATTAGTTGATTCTCTCCAGTGTTGGTCTGGTATTGGGTTGGTGTGGGTAGGTAGGTAGCGAAGGTGTCGGTGTCGTCCAGGCCGAACAGGGATTGGTATTCCGGCGTGCTGGCCACGGTTTCCGGTGTGCCATGGCAGCACACATGACCGTTCAGGCAGATGACCCGGTCGGTGGCGCGCATCACCACACGCAGCTCATGACTGACCAGCAGAATTCCGCAACCCAGGGTCTGGCGTACTTGTTCGATCTGCTGGTAGAAAGCGGCCGAGCCGCGCTGATCCAGGCCCTGGGTGGCCTCGTCCAGCAGCAGCAGGCCAGGGCTGCCCAGCAGGGCGCGGGCCAGCAGCACCCGCTGAAACTGTCCGCCGGAGAGGTCCATCATCTGGCGCTTGTCGAGGCCGCCGACACCGGCCTGTTCCAGGGTCGCCGCCACTTTGTTCCGGAGTTGCCGGTCAGGCAGGGATAGGAATCGGGCGACCGTCATGGGCAAGGTGTCATCGATGAACAACCGTTGCGGCACATAGCCGATGGTAAGGCCCTCTGCCCGTTGAACGGAGCCGGATGCGGGCTTCACCGCACCGATCAGTGCGCGCAGCAGCGTCGACTTGCCGGACCCGTTCGGGCCGATAATGGTAACGATTTCGCTGGGAGCGACGGACATATCGATATTATGCAGTACCCTGTGGCCACCCAACTGAACCGATAACCCCTGCGTTGATACCAGCATTGAAGCGGCTCCTGTGTTCGTGGGACTGGTGGTTAATTAACGCGTAGCAGTTCGCGCTTTGTGGTTTAAACATGAATGTTATAACATAACATTTTTGGTGTCACCCCGTTGGGTGCCATGAGCGCTATATGAAACCGGAGAAACCTATGCTGCGTGCTGTTTTATCACTATGTCTGCTGCCTGCCCTTGCATTGGCAGCCCCCCCGAAAGTGGCCACGGACATCACACCCGTGCATTCTCTGGTCGCCAGTGTGATGCAGGGGGTGGGGTCGCCTGCCTTGCTGATTCAGTCCGGGGCATCGCCTCATGGCTACACACTACGCCCCTCCGAAGCCCAGGCACTGCAGGATGCAGACGTGGTGTTCTGGATGAGCGAAGACCTGACGCCTTGGCTGGAGGGTTCCATCGCCAGCCTTGCGAAGGATGCGATCAACGTTGAACTGCTTGAAACCGAGGGCACCCTGCTTCACGACATTCGCGAAGGCGCCACTTTTGAGGCGCATGACCATCACGACGACGACCACGGTCATGACGAGCACCACGACCCCCATGCCTGGCTGGACCCGGAGAACGCCAAGGTGTGGCTGAACCATATTGCCGAAGAGCTCGCGAGGCTTGATTCGGCGAATGCCGAAACCTATCGCCGTAACGCGGCCACTACCAGGCAACAACTGACCGACCTGCAGGCGGAACTTGAACAACGGGTTGAAGGCCTGGCGGGGGTCAGGTTCATTGTTTTCCACGACGCCTATCAGTACTTTGAGCGTCGGTTCGGCCTGGTTGCCCAGGGCGCCATCTCGATCGGGGACGCCTCAGACCCCAGCCCCGCGCGCATTAAAAAATTACGGGACGTCACCGAGTCTCTGGACATTCGCTGCGTATTTACCGAGCCCCAGTACAACCCCGGCCTGGTGAAAAGCGTGTTCGCTCCCACACAGATACGGGCAACGCCGGTGATGGACCCGCTGGGTGCCCGTCTGCAGCCGGGAACCAGTCTTTATTCTGAGGTCTTGCGGGGCTTGGTTCGAAGTGTCGAAGAGTGTGCCGATGCAACGTAAGGCCCGGTAACTGGCACTCGCCACCTCACTGGAAATTTTCCGAAATATAGGCGGCGAGATTGGCAATGTCATCGTCGGACAAATCGGCGGCGTTGGGAATCATCAGGGCGGAATTCGATCCTACTTTTTCTCCGGCGCGGTAGGTCTCAAGGCGGGATGTAATGTAGTCCGCATCCCGGCCAGCCAGGGATGGAAAGCTGGCCATCCCCTTGCCGGTTGGCCCGTGGCATTGAGCACATGAGTCTGCATACTTTGTTTTACCGGCAGAGGTGTCCGCAGCCTGGACAATGGCTGAACCCATTGTCAAAGCCGTCGCAATGACAATAAACAGTGGCGTTTTCATCGTGGTTTATCCTGGTGATTTTTCGATTTAAAGAAAGTTTGAGGTGGGCCTGCAGCCGCCCTGTCATACGACAGCGCGGCTGCAATCAGATTATTCCGGCGTGATTCGGTAAATATCACCCTCATCTACCAGCGTGTAGAGATCACCGTCCGGACCCTGGACGATTGACCGGAAGCGAGCAGAACCCATAGGTAAGGGCAGTTCGGAAACGTCATTGACGGAAAGACCATCTTGCGCGATGTCTATCAAATTAATGCGTTGTCCCACTGGGGTACCTCCGAAACCGATGCCCAGAAAGCCGATAACCAGACGCCCATCCCAGCCGCCCCACTGCTCGCCAGTCAGAAATTCTGCTGTGGCGATGCCCTGAGAGAGACTGTTGTTTTGCCAGGCCGGTTTCATGGCGTCCGGGTAGGTCTCGGTGTCCGTCACTGGCATGTAAGCTTCCCGCTCATCCGGGTCCATGCCCTCACCCTGGTTGGGTTGATAGCCGCAGTAATTGTCCGGGCAATCATCACGACCGGCCATGTTCGGGCGCGGGTCCCAGCCACTGTTGCCGCCGTTGACAAGCGCATTGATCTCATCGTGGTGCCAGGGGCCGTGTTCAGTCACGATCGGCTGACCTGTTTCCGGGTGAAAGGTGATGCCCTGTACGTTGCGGTGGCCATAGGTAAATATCCGGGGATCAAAGCCTTCCGGCGGGTTGTTACCTTCCGCTGCTTTGCCGTCCCGGTCGATGCGCAGCACCTTGCCACCGAGCATGGTGGGAGACTGGGGTACTTCGCCGTTATGGGTGTCGCCGGTGGTGACATAGAGGAAACCGTCTTCCGGACTGAAACGGATACGTCCGCCATTGTGCGCGCCAGCATCGCCGAATGGATGGTCGGTGGGGGCGGGTTTGTAAGAAATGTCGTCGACAATGTCGGTGCGGTCCGAAACATTGCTGATGTCGTCATTGACCTTCAGCCGCAGAACGCGGTTTGTGCGTTCGTCAGACATGCTGGATGCCGAATAAACATAGACCGTTCGATTCTCCTCGAAATCGGGATCGACCGTTACACCGTTCATGCCGGCCTGACCCTGGCAGACCAGATCGTCTGCCGTGGTGGCATAATCTTCGGTGTCCTCCATCCCTAGCAGTTTGTTGACGTCACCGTTGGGGAGCCGCACCGATAGCCCGCGACATTTCTCGGTAAAAAACATCGTGCCGTCCGGCAGAAAGGCCATATCCCATGGATTTTCCAGGCC
The DNA here is from genome assembly GCF_040882185.1 of Marinobacter sp. Taxonomy (GTDB): domain Bacteria; phylum Pseudomonadota; class Gammaproteobacteria; order Pseudomonadales; family Oleiphilaceae; genus Marinobacter. Next base: position 15,605 of record NZ_JBBEBW010000023.1, read on the forward strand.
GGACACTACGGTGGTATGGCTTAGTTCAGGGGTATCTTTGTTTGCAGTTGCGGTAGTCGCCAAGCCAGCAATCATGGCTGTTGCCATGACCCCGGAAAGCGACCGCATGGTCGGTTTCTGAGACATTGAAGTTTCTTCCCTTGTTGGTTGTAGTTTTTTCGATTCTTGTTTTTATTTACTTCTGGTGTGCATGCTGAATAAGTGTAGATCGGCATAGTGCGCAGTCAACGTTTTACCCACTAAACGACGGATATGATAATAACTCTCATTATTATTGAGGCAGTTCCTGGCACCTGATATTCTGCACTCCGCTAATCAGGTCTGATAACGGAGACTAATAGCTTGCTTGAAACCCACCAGACTGCTGACCATCGGCCTTTCTCCGTAGACGATTTCCTGACGTTTGGACGGCATTACGGGATTGACTATCAGTTTCCGGGCCTGGCTGGGGACGATCAGCGCCAACCTGTTCACCAGGCAGTGGCCCGGGGCAGCATCCAGGAATGGGACTTGCCTTCCGGCTTCAGGTATACCTCCTCGGAACTGGACGTGCTGCAGCAATATGAATCCGTATCTCTCGGCCAATCACCACTGCTGATTGTCGTCGTGCTACAGGGCAGCATCAGCCTCAATGTCGGCGCTTATCGCTGCGAGCTGCAACCGGGCAGGGCCATTAGCTTGCAACTGAAGTCCGATCACGCCCTACATGCAGTTCAGGCGTCCGGTCAGCATCTCAAAACTGTGACCCTGGCTTTCGACCCGACACACCCTGATCAGGAAGGAGCCCATAGTGGCCTGCTGAACCACATCCTGCAGGTTTCCCCACAGCCGGTGTATGCGTGGCAAGTGCCACCCAGCCTTTTAAGTTTGCTGAAAAACAACCTCGACATAACATCACCGGATCTGGCAAGGCAACTCATTCTCGAAGGCATTGCCTTGCAGCTTATGGGTTACGGTCTGCCTGGGGAGTGTGCGGCCGAAGCCGCCAGAAGCGGGTTAAATCCGGCCGAGTACCAGCGCCTTGAGTCCGTACGCCAACTCATTGAAATTGCGCCCGCCGACACCTATTCGTTAAAACAGCTTGCCGGGCGGGCCGCGATGAGTACTAGCAGCTTGCGAATGAAGTTTTGTCAGACTTACGGAGTGTCAGTTTTTGAATATTTGCGGTGCTGCCGACTTGAGTTGGCAAAAACGTCTCTGGTCCAGGGATCTACGGTACAGCAGGCCGCGCACCAAGCCGGGTATCGGCATGCTACTAATTTTGCCACTGCGTTTCGCAAGCAATTCGGGGTGTCGCCCAGCGATATTGCCTGACATTGATCCAGATATGTCATTTCTCATACAAACCTTGTCAGATGCCATACCTCAATTGGGATCTAAAAAGTAATAATTCTCATTACCGTGTCGTGAATTGTCCAATCGAGGTTTCCCCCCATGCTCCAACCGACCAAGTTGTCTCTGGCTCTAACCATCATCATAGCGGGTCTGACCGGACATTCGGGTGCGTCTGCTGCTGAAAACCAGGCGGATGCCACCCGGCTTGAAGCGCTCTCAGTCACCGCTACTCGAGGCGCAACCAAAACCGAAACGCCTTTTGTTGAAACTCCCCAGGCGATCTCCGTGATTGAAAGTGAACAATGGGAGGAAAAGGGTGCCAGAACGGTCCAGCGGGCCGCCAACTACACGCCGGGCGTCGCAACCAACCAGGTGGGGGCGTCTAACCGTTACGATTATCTGATTCTCCGGGGCTTTTCGGACGGCAGCATTAATAACACCTACCTTGAGGGTCTCCGGGTGATGAATGACGGCGGCTCCTACAGCTCCTTTGCCATTGATCCCTGGTTTCTCGAGCGCATTGAGATCGTGAAAGGACCCACCTCGGTACTCTACGGACAGGGTTCGCCCGGTGGCATCGTTGCGCTTACCAGTAAGAAGCCGGAATTCGAAAATAGCGGTGAGTTTCGGGTCACCCTCGGCAATAACGCCCAGCGCAGTGTGGCGTTTGACGTCACCGGCCCGTTGGATGCTGATCGTCGGGTCGCCTATCGGCTGAGCGGTATCGCCTCTGCAGCCGATGGCCAACAGAATTTTGTAGAAGAGGAACGCCGGGCCATCGCCCCGTCCCTGACCTGGGACATGACCGATGATACCAGTCTGAGGTTGCTGGCCTACCTCCAGCGAGACCCCGAGGGTGGCTACCACAGCGGTCTTCCCTACGACGGCACGGTGGAGTCCAGAAATGGCAGGAAGATTGATAACACCTTCTTTGAAGGAGAGCCCGATTACGATCTGTTCCGGCGTGATATGACCATGGTGGGGTATGACCTGGATCACCGGTTCAATAACACCTGGTCTGCCCGCCAGAAGGTTCGATACCTTGAATCCGATGTGAAACTGCAGCAGGTCTATGCCTTTGGCTGGGCGACAGATACGGAACTGAACCGTTATTACTCCGGTGGTGACGAGGATCTTGAAGCCATCACCGTCGACAATCAGCTGCAGGCTGATCTTATCACTGGTGCGGTTGACCATACCGTGCTGGTGGGCCTGGATTATCAACAGCGGGAAAACGATGTGGTGTGGCCTTCCGGCGCGTTCCCTACGATTGATGCTTTCGACCCTCAATACGGGGCAGAGCCCAGCGCATTGTTCCCGGCGGTTCGCAATCTGCGTGAGCAGAAACAGACGGGTATATACCTGCAGGACCAGCTCGCGATGGGCGGCTGGCGTTTAACTCTGGGTGGTCGCCATGACTGGGTTGAGATACGCAATACCGACCGGGACACCAACGTTGAAACTGAGCTGGACGATACCCAGTTCAGTGGCCGGGCAGGGCTGCTTTACCTCTTTGAGAACGGTATAGCCCCGTATATGTCCTACTCAACGTCGTTCTCGCCCAATGCCTTCACAGACGCGAATGGAGATTTGCTGGCGCCTAACGAAGGCAAGCAGATCGAAACCGGCCTCAAATATCAGCCTGTGGGCACTTCCGACCAGTACACCGTGTCGCTGTTCCGCATTAACCAGGAGAATCTGGCCGCCAAACTGCCGCAGGAGAGTTTCTATCGCCGTATTGGTGAAATACAGTCTCAGGGCGTCGAACTTGAGGCCAAAGCCCAGATCACTAGCAACCTGAATGTTCAGGCTGGCTACGCCTATACCGACGTAACCTTCGAAAGATCCGAGCCCTACCGCCAGGGTAATTCGGCCAGCCAGGTGCCTGAACATCAGCTGACCCTGTGGACGGGATATCGTTTCACCAACGGGCTGCTTGATGGCGCCAACGCAGGGTTCGGGGTTCGGCACGTGGCCGATATCTACGCCGACGACGCCAACACAGAGGAAGTCCCGGACTATACGCTGATAGATCTGGCCCTTGGGTATGACCTGGGCAAAGTTGGCCTGAGCGGGGTGAGTGCCAGGCTTAACGTCAACAATGTGCTGGATAAGGAGTACGTGGCGTCCTGTTATAACAGTCTGGATTTTTGCTATTTTGGCGCTGAGCGCAACATCACTGCGTCGGTTTCCTATAAGTATTGAAGGATGATTTAACCGCGCGCCCGCAAGCCCGACCGGGTGCCATTATTGGTTGAAAGTCGGGCTAGGAAGATTTCCCTGCCTAGTGTCCCGTCTGGCTAATTCGCAGTAGGTCAACGAATTAGCCAGACGGGACACTGATTAAGATAATTAATACGCTTACTATTAATATGGGTTTCTGGTATGCTTCGCGCCCTTAAAATCACGGTCGCACAGAAGATACTTTAAACCATGCCCTTTTCGGACAGCCTTTTTCAGATCACTCCGCCCTAGCGTTCGGCTATTCAGGCATCGGTGAGCGGCCATTTCAGATTGCTTGCCAGCGAGATGCCACCCTCGATAGCCACAGCTCAGTGCTGAAGCAGTCGCTTCGCCACATTTCGAGCCACACCTGATCACGCAGAATATTTCGTAATGCCTGGAACGGTAATGTTCGGCCTTACCCTGTCACCAATAACTGGACTCCTGAATGTTTAATTCATTGAAGAAAAACTGGCTATCCAACATCCGTGGGGATCTCCTTGCCGGTATTGTTGTGGCCCTGGCTCTGATTCCCGAGGCGATCGCGTTTTCGATCATCGCCGGGGTAGACCCGAAGGTCGGCTTGTACGCCTCATTCTGTATTTCTGTGGTCATCGCCATTGTTGGCGGTCGCCCGGGTATGATTTCTGCCGCCACCGGTGCCATGGCGCTGCTGATGGTCACGCTTGTCAGGGAGCACGGGCTCGAATATCTGCTAGCAGCAACACTGCTAACCGGTCTGCTGCAGATCATTGCGGGGTATCTCAAGCTCGGCAGCCTGATGCGGTTTGTTTCCCGGTCGGTGGTCACCGGCTTCGTGAATGCCCTGGCCATCCTGATCTTCATGGCACAGTTGCCGGAACTGACCGGCGTGACCTGGCATGTGTACGCCATGACCGCTGCTGGCCTTGGCATTATCTACCTGTTCCCCCTGCTACCGGTGATCGGACGGCTGCTGCCTTCGCCGCTGATTTGTATCGTAGCGCTGACGGTGGTCGCCATGTTTACTGATATGGGCATTCGCACGGTGGGTGATATGGGACAGTTACCGGATACTCTGCCTATTTTCCTGTGGCCGGACGTGCCGTTGAATCTCGAAACCCTGATGATCATTCTGCCCTATGCAGTGGCATTAACGGTTGTCGGCCTGCTCGAATCCATGATGACTGCCACCATCGTTGATGACCTCACCGACACCACCAGTGACCGCAACAAGGAATGCCGTGGCCAGGGTATTGCGAATATTGGGTCTGGTCTGCTTGGCGGTATGGCGGGTTGTGCGATGATTGGCCAGTCCATTATCAACATCAAATCCGGCGGCCGTACCCGATTGTCGACCATGGCTGGCGGCGTTTATTTGTTGTTAATGGTATTAGTGCTTGACCAGTGGCTGGTACAGATTCCCATGGCCGCACTGGTGGCGGTGATGATCATGGTATCCATCGGTACCTTCAGCTGGAGCTCGATCACCAACCTCAAAAAGCACCCCATGTCCACCAACATCGTCATGGTGGTCACTGTGGTGGTTGTGGTGGCGACTCACAACCTTGCATTCGGCGTGTTTGCAGGGGTATTACTTGCGGCACTGTTCTTTGCCAACAAAATCGGGCACTTTATGCTGGTGCGGTCTGAGCTGGACGAAGCTGGCGATACCCGAACCTATACCGTGATCGGGCAAGTGTTCTTCAGTTCCTGTGAAAAATTCACAGCGTCTTTTGATTTTAAAGAAGCCGTGGACAAGGTGGTTATTGATCTCAGCCGGGCACACTTCTGGGACATTTCCGCCGTTGGCGCTCTGGATAAGGTTGTGATCAAGTTCCGGCGTGAAGGTTCGGATGTTGAGGTCATCGGTCTCAACGAAGCCAGCGCCACCATAGTTGACCGCTTTGCCGTGCACGATAAGCCCGGTGCTGTAGATGATCTGATGGGAGGCCACTGACCATGACAGTGAATAAGCCCGAAGACAGTCATCCACATCAATCAGGCAGCGTAGACAATAAACATAACAACACAGCGCAAGAGGTGAGAATGTCACACGTTGTAGCATGTATTGATGGGTCGCTTTCGGCGCCTGCCGTATGCGATTACGCCACCTGGGCAAGTCAGCGGATGGAAGCGCCGCTGATGCTCTTCCACGTTCTGGACGACAGCCGGTACCCAACTGAGCAGGATCTGACCGGCAATATCGGGCTCGGCAGTCGCGAGCACCTGATGGAAGAGTTGGCAGAGCTGGACGAGAGGCGCAGCAAATTGGCTTTAGAGCACGGCCACCATATGCTCCAGAACGCCGAGCAGCGGGTGCGTGAACGGGGTGCAAACGATGTGCGCCAGCGCCAGCGCCATGGGGATCTGGCAGAGTCACTGATGGCCATTGAATCGGAAATCCAGCTATTGGTGATGGGGCTCCACGGGGAAAGTAGTTCTGATCGGGACGTCCATATCGGCAGTCAACTGGAAACGGTGATTCGCAGCATACGCCGTGCGACCATGCTGGTGCCGTCCAACTATACTGAGCCCCGCAGCGCAATGCTGGCTTTTGACGGCAGCCCAACAGCCTTCAAAGGTGTGCAACTGCTCGCCAACAGCCCGGTATTCCGGAACTTTCCACTACACCTGGTGATGATCGGTCCGGACACGGGAGATAAGTGGGACCAATTAAAGCAGGCGGAGAAGACCCTGGCGGCAATCGGTTGCGAAGTTCATCTGGCGATCCGTGCCGGCGACGTTGAACAGACGCTGCACGCCTATCAAGAAGAGCACGACATCGATTTGTTGGTCATGGGCGCTTACGGGCACTCCCGCATTCGTCAATTCCTGGTGGGCAGCACCACCACCAACATGCTGAAAACCGCGCTCAAGCCGCTGGTTATTCTACGCTAGCAGGTTTCAGCGGTTTGCCCGGCAGGCCGCTCAGCTTCTGCGCCCCGGCAGCAATATAGGCCACGCTGCGGTAACTCAGGCGTGATATGCCATGATGAATCACTCGTACCGGCTCACTGATCGGGCGGGTGACCGGTATTCTGGCCAGAATGTTGAAACTCTCGTCGGCAATGGCATGATGCACTCGCTCCAGCCGCAAGGCGCCTTCAGCCACCCCAGTTGCCGATACGTCAAGCACTCCCAGCCACCATTGTATTGATTGCTGCCGAGTCCGGTTCATGCCAGCCACTCCTTCAGTTGCTGATATACCTTGTCATGGTGGGTCAGGCGAATGTGGTCAAGGCCAGGAAAACACGCCGTAGCCGTAAGCTGCCAGCCTGGCTGGTGCGTGCCCCGGGCGCTGGTATCCAGTACCAGGGCATCTCCGAATAGTTTATTCACCGGGTGGTTTGGATGGTTGGCTAACAGGCCGGAAATGGCGAAATGTCGGGCGCCCGGGAGCAGTGGCGGCATGTCTTGCTGGTCTGACAGCACCTCACCCCGGCTCAGGTTGCGGATACCTTCGCTACGAAGGTCCAGCACATCCCCGACCGCTTTAAGATAATCCCGGGACTGCCGATTCATCAGACCTGCCGCTGAGTGAGCAGCTTTGGCTAACCACGACCCTTCATGGGGCGAACCCAGATAAACGCAGCTATCGACCAACGCTGTCCAGCCACGTTCGGCCCGGGTCCCTGCATGACAGGCACTGCGAATCAGCAGCCCGCCCATGCTGTGGCCCACCAGGATCAGCTTTTCGACAGGCACCGGCCAGTGAGTGACCAGCGTATCCAGAGCCTCGGATAATGCCTCGCCATTGCGATAGATGGCGCGGCCCGAGTTGTAGCGCAAACACAGCGGTGTGGCGTCCAGCATGTCGGCGAGCTGGGTACCGTAATTTATTCCGGGCTTACCGGGATAATCCCAGATCGACTCCAGCTCCGTCAGCCCATGGACCATAACGATTAACGTTCGTTCTGGTCCGTCGACTTGCGGGTGAGCGAGGCATAAGGGCAGGCTCTGATGGCGAATTTGCAGGTCGACCGCCAGCGGATTGGCCCGGTGCTCAAGCCAGTCTCCCAGAAACCCGCTCAGAATAGCGGAGGTGTGGTCTTGCCAGGTAGCGGACGAAATATGAGGAGTAATCATGGTTTGCGTCCCGGTTTTGGGGCATATAACGTGAAAATCAACAACAATAGCCCCCCAACAGTGCATTCCCGGCGGCGCCTGTTATTCTGGATGAATAATAGGTGCTGCTGAGCGTGGGGAGCTCTTGTCACCGTAAGTCGCCTGGATGAACTGAGTATGGGGCACGCTGGTTTGTATCTGCAATGGCAACGATGGATCCTAGTGCTGATTCTTTGGCTTGGGCTGCCTGGCGCTTCACTGCCTGCGGGCGACGGCCTGCCCCTGAACGTAGGTTACACCGAGTTTCCGCCGCTGGAGTACCGCGACAATGAAGGCCGTCCGGCCGGAGAGTTTATTGAACTCACTCGCCAGGTGGCCGCGGAGGCAGGCTATGACCTTAACTTTATTCATATCCCTGTGACTCGGGTTTATTTGTATCTGCAGCAAGGGAAAATTGATCTCTGGCCCGGACTCGCAAGTATTCCGGCGCTGGCGGACGATGTGGTCGAGAGTATAAACCGGCCGATTGAAGTTGAGCTTAGTCTCTGGCGCCGGGAGGAAACCCCACCGGTGGAAAGGTTTGAGGATTTGTATGGCCACAAAATCATCGTCATCGCCGGTTACACCTATGGCGGGCTAGCCGACTATCTGGAAAACAGCGACAAGGCCAGTATTACTGCGGCACCCGGCCATCAGGCCGCTGTTGATATGTTGCTCCGCAACCGAGCCAGTTACCTTTTGGACTACCGTTTGCCCATCGAGGAAATACTGGAAGGCTATCCTGCGCACAATCTGGAACAGTCTGTGGTGCGACACCGTTATGCCGCCTGGCTGTTTTCGAAACAGAATCCTCGCACACCACAGCTGCGGAACGCTTTTGATGAGGCGTATAACCGCCTTGTACAAAGGGGCGAGGTTATTCCCTTGATAAATGCTGTCGACCAACCGGTTTTCCCCGGCTTTCCCGAGCTCAGTCCCCGAGATAGATCTTGAGCGTGTCGGGCTACTGCCTCGACAGTGTCACGTCCCCATACCAGGCGGTGGCAGTTTCACCGGTGTTGTCAGAATCCGACATAATGGCGATACCAACAATGGTCGGCGGTGCTTCACCGAACGCTTTTTTATAATCCTCCACAATATTTCTCGAGATCGTTACCCATTCCCCTGCCTGGCTCACGCCCGAATTCACCGCGATCATTTGGGTGGCCTCGGTGTACGGATTGGGGACCACGGACCCCACCGGCAGTTTATTGGCCCAAATATAATTCAGCGCATTGCCGGGTAATTCCTCACCTGCCAAGGTCTCCATGGCCTTACGTTTGGCGCGCTCGAAAAAGCCAGCTTTGTCTGGCTCAAATTCGAAAGCCACGTAAATCCGCGCCGGATAGTCGTCCCCGGATTTGTTGCGGGCATCACCCTGTTCATACACGCCACTTACTTTCCAGCGCCATTCAAGAACGGGTCGCTGTTCGGGGTCAAGGCGAACTCTGGCGATCAAGCCGGAAGCGCTGTTGGACGTTTGGGCTTTAATCACCTGAACGCCGTTATCCTGAACCAGCTCATAGCGGCTGTGACGATCAATGTTAGGGAATTCCAGCGGCTCCCAGCCATCCTCGATGGATTCGATAGCTGAGAATGTGGCTATCGCCTGGTTCGGGCCCGCCAAAGCGAAGCCGGGTACCAACAGCGCGACCGCCAGGATCGCCGAACGTGAACGTGGTTGCATGAAAATCTCCAGAAGAGTGCCACTCCGATTCGAGCTATGAGTGGCTCTAAAGTTCCTTTTGAGTAGTGAGTAAACGTCGATTTACTTTACATTTTGTTAATAATGTATCGCCATCACGTTACCTAAGCACCCGTCAACAGATCAAACTTTGATCAAAGGCCTGAAATTTGCGTGAGTAAACTGTGGTGAATTGCTCGCTTCCGCAGTGCGGGCTGTCCGGGACCAGGCCCGACGCGGAGGCTCGAGTGCAAGGCATGGGCAAGCGCATATTATTCCGGAAAATATTGCGGCGTCACTGGCTGGTGCTGGTACTCGGCTATTTTCTGGTGTTCGTTGATCCATTCGGCATCAGCACCAGCACCAGCAAAGCCATCTCCCATGCTTTTGATCGCATGGTTTCCCCCTTCTACTCTGCAAATCTCGCCGCCGAAGGGTCAGACTCGGCCGATCTGGTCGACGTTATTCTCATAGACGATTTTTCCATTCGCATGCTCTCCGATGAAGAGAATGGCTATCTCGCGGCAAACGACTGGCCACTGGCCTACAGCGATCACGGCGTAATAATCGATGCGCTGCGGCGGCGGGGTTATGGCACGGTCATTCTCGACACCACGTTTTACCGGGCCCGGAGCACGGATCACAGTTTCGACAGCCTGGTCACCCGGCTTACACATTTTCGCGATAGCGTTGGCATGAACGTAATTCTTAGTGCAGGCGAAGACCCGGATGAGCTTGAGCCGTCGATTCACCCACTGGTCGAGGCTGCTTCCAATGTGGGGTTAACCGGATGGTCAGGCCATGGTGATCATTACCCGTTGGAAAAGGTGCTTCCTGACGGTGACAGAGTTCTGACCCTGGCGGTGGCTGGCTACCGGGCATACTGTCAGAGAACTGGTTGGTCCGGTTGTGAAGATCTGTCGAAGGCGGAAGAAGCCCTTTTGGTCCCTAAGCCTGAAGGCATGCACCTGAACTGGGGAATGCCAGCCACGCGCATGGGACCATCTGTCAACTGCCAGCCGCCTAAACCAGATTCAACTTTTCGCAAGCTGATGTACATCTTGCAGAAAAACGTTTCTGGGCCAGAAACTGTCGATCACGAAAGCCTGCAAACCTGTCCTCCCGTTCCAACAGCTACTTTGAGCGATGTGTTCTGCTCACTGCGCGAATGTGATTCTTTTTTCGAAAACAGCGAGCCCCTCGGAGAACGGATTGCCATGGTAGGTGTTTCCTTACCCTCCGCCAGGGACCTGTTTGATCCGCCCACACCCGGTCGTCTGCCGGGTGTTTACCTGCATGCTGAAGCTCTTCGCAACTTGCTGCTCCATGGGGCGGACTACTTCAAACCGATAGGACTATCACTGAATCTCGGGTTCATCGGGCTGCCCGGATGGTCCGTGGCGCTCGGTCTGCTGGTGGCCTGGCCGATTCTGTTAATCGGTGTCGTTGGTGGGGTCCGACTCATCCTGAATTGGCGGTGGGAAAGAAATAGCCCTTCGCAAGCGTCGCAATGGTCGGAGTTGGCAGTTGAACTCGTTGAGATCGTGATAGTGCTGTTTTTGCTGGGGCTGATTTATTCGGTGACGCTTGCCTGTCACCGAACCCCCGGACCTTTGGCCGATCTGATTGGCCTTACACCGCTGTTGTTGATTGCCATCCGTAAAGAACGAAAGGAGATGGAAAATGAGAGGATATCATCGCTGGGTTGGTTTGCTCGCGCTTATGAGCAGCCCACTCTTGGCCGAAACTCAGTATATCGAAAGCTTCCACGATCATGATCACGCTTTTGTCATGACCCCCGAGGGGGCATTTGTACCTGTGCGTGAGCTTGAACCTGGACTGAAACTGCCTGTTGAAATTACCGGCAAAAAGAACGGGCAGTACCTGTTCACAGGACCGGAAGGCATACAGTACCGGGTGTATGTACCGGAAGTTGTGACCGGTGAACCAATGAAGCCGATCGCTTATTGCGATCAGTCGCCAGTCGTTCTGGCAGACGACTACCGCATAGCCAGCGCACGCGGCGTTGGGGAGGAGTGTAAGTGATGAGACCCTATTTGTTTACAGGGTTTACCCTATCTATATGGCTGTTGCTGGCTGGCTGCAGCACCTCTCCTTACGAATCCGATAAGTGGTCTGAAGACAGAGAATTGCGCCAGAAACACCTGGACGAACTCGTATCCAGAGCGGCGCAGCACAACGCAAGTAGCCGTGACCCGATGGCTGATGCAATATCGTTACGAAGTGACAGCGTCGCGCCCCTCACGGCTGCCTCAGTGACCTTTGAGCTTCAGGCCATTGCCGAAGAACTGTCACAAAGCTGGACGGGAGAACCCTGCCGCTGTCAGGTCCGCCTCGGGCCGAGCTACAGCTTTGGTGGCTTCACTTATCCCCATGGCACCATCGTCATTCAGGCCGGTACTCTGGAGCATCTCGACACCCGCGACGAGGTAGCGGCACTGCTGGCCCATGAACTTTCGCACCTATGGTTGGACCACCACAAAAAAAATGAAATGCAATCCACCACCAAGGGCCTGACCGACCTGGCCCAAGCCATTTCGCTATTCAGTAACGATGACAATGCCAAGGAAACCACCATGCGCGTGGGGGGCTCCACGGATGCCCTGATAGCGGCGGCCGGCTTCACGCAATGGAATCGGCAGCAGGAAACGGAAGCTGATCTGCTGGCGGCAAAAGTACTGGAAAACTCCCAGTACAGCCCCATGGCCATGATTGCCCTGCTGACAAAACTCCAGAAAGGGAAAGAGGATATCCCGATTGCAGGGTCAGCGTATGAAGAAATGGCCGCGGCCGTGGTTAGTAAAATAAAAAAGGAAGATACCGAGATTAGCGATAATCAGATTCAGAAATGGCTGAAATCGGTATCCGGTGATATGGGAGGCCGAGAATATCTGTCCTCTGAGGAACGTCGTCAGATTGCACGCGTCGTTATCTATGGTCTTGAGCCCGCTACGTTGGCCCGTTCTTTCACTTCGATGAAGCTCGACCTGGAAGCGTTGGAGCCGGTGATCTCACTGAAAAACATCCGGGATTTGAAACCAACGAGCTCCTCCTACTTTGAACTTGTTGATCGGGCGTTGGCGCAGGAGCCCGACAACCTCCATCTGCAACTGCTTAAGTTCCGTCGGCTGGAGGCCCTGGGCGACCAGCAGCAGGCAGCAAAGATGGCGGTGGCGTTTATCGCAAGACCGGACGCTACCTTCAGTGCCTTGAGTGAAGCTACCCGTTATCTCGACCAGCACGCGGTACTGAACGAAGAACAACGTAAGTTGATAATGCGAAAGGCCTTGACAAAACTGGTAGAACTGGACTTGCCCGATGCCTACGTGGCAGATCGGTATTATCTTTCCGAGCGGTACGAGGTGCCATTGCACGACACTCTGAATGAAAAGTTATGTATTGCCCGTGCTGGCAAGGTGAGCGTTCGTGAGCGTTGTGAATTAGCAAAGCGGGCGCTGGACCGCAATGCCAGTTTTTATCGGTCACTTGCCCAAGCAGGATTGTAGAAAGGAATGATTTGTGAAAACAGGTTCCTAATCGCAGTGTACTTTTGCTGTACTCAAGATGAGGGAAGGCCCCTTGGTCTCGGTGACCGGACACCGGGATCAAACCGCCCTGTGCGGCTCGCATTAAGAGTGCGGGTTGTGAGCGACAGGGAAAAGGCCGCCAAGAGCGGTCAGGTAAGTGCCCAAGGAGATGAACGAAATTGAACCGTCGATGGGGTGTCGAAACGGTGAATGTTGCTGTCAGAATCGGAGTCCCCGCGAAATTCCGGGAAGAGCTACGACGCAGACTGGTGTCACTGCTCCAGTGAGCGGGAAGCTCAGGCGCTCAAAGTGGTCCTTGAGGAACGGTTCAAAGCCTGCGGTCTGACGCTGCACCCAGAGAAGACGAATATCGTCTATTGTAAGGGTGGGCAACACCGGCAGGGTCGCCGGGGAGTGTACTCCATGGGAGCCATTAGCCAACGGGCAGCAAAAGAGATCCGTACGAAGATCACTGAGTGGCCCTGGAAACGTTGGCGTCAGCGGGAGTTTGGGCAATTTGTCCGGTTCTGCCAGTCCCGAATCCGTGGTTGGATGCAGTACTATGGCCTATTTGGTCGCCGCTACATTCGCAATGTGCTGTTTCACTTCGACTTGCGACTAAGCCGGTGGGCAAAAGAGAAGTACAAGAAGCTCAGGGGACTGATTCAGGCTGCCCGTAGGGTAAATGCCTTGAGGTGGCGACACCCTCGGCTATTTGCGCACTGGGCGGGATAACAGGTGGCGGTTGGGTAATAAGAGCCGTATGAATCGAGAGGTTCACGTACGGTTCTGTGAGAGGCTTTGGGGGCGGTTCCCATTGCCTACTCGACCTCCAAACCGGCGCGTGAGCCGAGCGTTATGTGAGAGGAGTATGGATGAGTTCTACAGTATTCAGAGAGAAGGGATACCGCTTCTTTTTCTTTTCGCGGGAAGAGTCGCTTATGCATGTTCATGTAGTATCAAGAGACGGTGAAGCTAAATTCTGGCTGGAACCAGATCTTGAGCTTGCCAAGAATTACGGATACAACCGGCAGCAATTGAAAGAAATCGAATCACTGGTGGAGGATCACCGCGATGAGCTCGTCAGCGCTTGGAAACAGCACTTCGGCAGTTGAGGTGACAAATATCTCTGCACATGGCGTGTGGCTTCTGGCGCACGACCGTGAGTTTTTCATGCCGTACACCATTTTTGCTTGGTTCAAGGAACAGCCAGTTAGTGCAATTGTGAATGTCGAGGAGCAGTCTCCAGGGCACTTCTATTGGCCTGAGCTTGACGTTGACCTTACGGAAGAAATTATTGAGCATCCCGAGAGGTTTCCAAACGTCGCTCACCACACATAACAGCAAAAACTGATCAGGAAGACGGATTCACCCGACGATAGACAGCTTCCAGCAAGCTATAGAGTCCGAATGAAAACAGGCCAATTGCGACAAAAGCCAGCAGCCATCTGCCGAATGCCTGGCTGCGAAGGGTACTGAACACTTCCGCAAGGCCGCCCGCCTCGTCGGGTTTAAACTGATAGGCGGCAATAATAAAGAAGCTTCCGACAAGCACAAACGCCAGGCCGCGAGTTGCCAGGCCAAAGCGGCAGATGGGGTAGGCCCATTGTTGAGTGCTGAGAGGCATGTCGAAGTGGCGATCAAACTGCGCCTTCCAGCCCTTGATGCCATGAGCGATGCCAGCACCGATGATGGCGAGACCGACGGCGCCAACTAGCCATTGACCAAAGGGCAGTTTCATAAGCTCAGTTGCTGCGCCTTGCGAGCCGCCACCGGAATCTCCGGACGAGGCGGCAAAATGGAAGATAAGATTGGCCGCAAAATATGCCAGTAAAATGTGTGTGATCGCACTCACCATCAGACCAGACCGGATAACAATGCCCTTGGTGTCAGTGCCGTGGTGATCGGTATCTCTCACTGCCTGAATCAGGCGCCAGGTGGCGTACCCTAGCAAGCCAATAGCGACGGCACCTAACAATACACTTCCCCCTGGGGCCATCAACAGTCTTTCCAAAGCGCCTCGGCTACCCTTGGTCTGGCCGCCTTGACCAAACGCTGCTAAAGCTGCCAGACCCCCGATTAGCAGGTATACAATACCTCGCGACGCGTAGCCTGAACGCGCAAATAAAGATAGCGCCTTGTCTTGATCTGTCTTTGCTGCACCTTTAGCCATGGTTTCCTCCTGGAAAATCGTCGTATCCGGGCTTTACAGCATCATAACGCTCTCGAAGCCGTTAGTACCATGTCCTCTGAATTCTGGACAGTTTGTGCGTTGCGTCAAGGAGCGCTGCAGAACCATCGGGAGCTTGAAGGCGCGCGCCAGTATGATAGTTACGAAACTTGACAAAACCGGGGTAAAAGAAGAGTGTCATACGCACTTGTCTGCCCTTTTCCCCGTTGCTCTTCTGGAGGACTGCTCTATGCGTGTATTCTCCAATCCTGTCGGTTCAGGTTCGCTTTGGTTCGATAACCTCGCCACTGCTGACGGTACCCCTGTTGCCTATGATCCCCAGGCCCGGGCTTTTTTGCCCATGCCGCCTTTTTGTGCGAACCGGGAGGTGATCGGTTGCAACTGGATTGCCCCTGAACAAGGTGCTTTCTGCCGATCCTGCGCCATGACAGCACTCGCTCCGGACCCCTCCATAACCGGGGCTTTTCCAAATTGGGCGACGACCGAGGCCGCCAAACGCTGGGCGATCGATAATCTGGGCCGTTGGCACTGGTTCCGGCCCGAAGATCCCGGTGCTCGGCCGGTTTTCCATATGCTCGCTGAGGGCCCTACACCTGTATTCATGGGCCACGCCGAGGGCGTTGTGACCATCAGCGTAGCGGAAGCAGACCCTGTACTGAGTATAACCCGTCGCCAGGCGCTGGATGAGCCGTATCGCACCATGATCGGTCACATGCGCCATGAAATCTCCCATATGCTCTGGTGGCGCCTGAGTCTGCGCCAGGATTTCCTGGATGCGTTTCGGACCATGTTCGGAGATGAACGTGCGGATTACACCGCCGCACTCCAGCGCCACTATAACCAAGGTCCCGCGCCTGATTGGCGGCAGTATTACCTGACCACCTATGCCTCGGCGCACCCCCATGAAGACTGGGCTGAAACCGCTGCCCACTTGATGCACCTGACGGATATCACGGACAGTTTCGTGGCGGCAGGGCTGTCGTCGCCAGAGATCCCGAGCGCGGGCTGGGACCCATACTCTGAGCCGGATGCCTACCGGCTTATCCATATTGCAGCTGGCCTCGCAGTCGGAGTGAACCACATCAACCGCTCCATGGGGTTGTCGGATCTGTATCCGTTTATGCTGTCAGATACGGCGCGCCGTAAGCTTGCCTTTGTTCACGACTGGTTGCGCCGGGGGGCTCAGGGGCTTTAAGGAGTCGT
Source organism: Marinobacter sp. (assembly GCF_040882185.1). Classification (GTDB taxonomy): domain Bacteria; phylum Pseudomonadota; class Gammaproteobacteria; order Pseudomonadales; family Oleiphilaceae; genus Marinobacter. The sequence continues at coordinate 31,875 of NZ_JBBEBW010000023.1, forward strand.
TGGGCTCTGGCCTGATCTGATCCGCCAGTTTTCTAATAATGAGTAAACAGCATGCGCCTATCAGAATGGATCTTGATCAATATGGAGGCAATTCTCCAAGCTTGGGAGGATAACGCCAAAGACCTCTTGCATGACAAATCCGCTTCAAAAGTCGAACGCCGCGATCATGCTAAGGCCATGCTGTTTTCTATTGTTAAAGAAATAGAACAGCCTCAAGCTCAACGACCACGTGAGGGCGAGACCGCAAGGACGCCGACGCCAGTTGAAGTCAGTAAATCTGCCCGTGAGCATGGGCAGGAACGCCGCAAGCTGGGGCTGGATATTGGAGAGCTTGCGGGCGAATTTTTTGCTTTGCGCCGCAGCGTCGTTGAACTTTGGACCCAGGACGCCCACACGATAACCTCGACCGGTCTGGGCGAATTGGTGTTGTTTGACCAGGCCATTGACCAGGCGCTCCTTGGGTCGATCGAAAGCTTTACCAAAGAAAAGGAAAAACAGGAGCGGAGCTTCGTTTCCATGTTGTCGGGTTCTCCGGATCCTACTTTCCTCGTCGACATCAGCGGCCGTATTGTGTTCGCCAATATTGCTACAGCCACTCTGCTGAGCAAGCCGGTAGATCAGCTCGCAGGTGTTGCTGTGGTTGACTTGTGGCCTGAGCAGGATAATGACTTGTCTAGCCAGTTCGAGACCGTCATAGAAATGAAGAAAACCCTTCGCGGCGAAGTTACGGTAGGGGCAGGATCAGATAGACGCTGGTATGAATATATCTATTCACCAGTATTGAATGGCAGTGGTTCGGTCGAAGCCATTGCCGGGGCTGCCCGTGATATTACCGAGCGGCGCAATGCCGAAGCTGAGATCTGGCGTCATGCTAACTATGATCTTCTCACGGACCTGCCCAACAGACGCCTGTTCCGGGACCGTCTGAACCAGCAAACCCGGCATTCCGAGCGCACTGGAGCGCCTTTCGCATTGCTGTTCATCGACCTCGACAACTTCAAAGCAGTCAATGACTCGTTGGGGCATGAAGCGGGCGATCAGCTATTGCAGCAGGTGGCAAAACGTATTCTTGGCTGTGTCCGTGATGAAGATACGGTTGCCCGGCTCAGTGGAGACGAATTCACGGTCATCCTGTTGGACATTGATGACCTGGGGCAGATAGAGCAGCTTGCCCAGAGCATTATCAATGAACTGACGAAACCATTTGATGTCGGAAATCAAAAATCGGATGTCTCCGGCAGTGTCGGTATTGCGCGTTATCCCATGGACAGCGACTCGCCGGACCTGCTCCTGAAACACGCCGATCAGGCCATGTACCGGGCGAAGAAAAACGGTCGCAATCAGGTTTATTATTTTGACTCAGACGCTGAGTGACAATCCAAAGCCCGAGCGATCCGAACCTGATTCCGAATACTATCTGACCTGCTGGCTCGACTCGACTGGGCGGGTTACTTAACTGCATTGGCTTGCAGCGTACCTGCCGTTTGAAGGAGCGCACCATGGGAACCCTGCTGACGATTCTCGCAGTTCTTTTTATTGCTTTGATCATCATTATTCCGCTGATCGAGAAATATGCCCCTAAGGGTGAGGCGCGGGACTACGGCAATATCACACGGTGGGTCATACCGTTGATGGCGCTGGTGGTGGTACTGCAGTTGCTGCGGCATTACTTCATGTAAGGCACCTTCTGGCCCACTAACCAGCGGGACCCCAGAAGCATTAATCTCCCCCCATGTAAATTGACATCAGGTGATCGTCGCCCTTGATGTCGTCCCTGGAGCCGGCGAATTTGCGGTTGCCGCCTGCAAAGACGTAAACACTGTCCGCTACCGGCAGGGCCTCGCGAATGTTCTGCTCCACCATGATTACCCCCACACCCCGTTCGCGCAGGGCCTGCACTCGATCCATGGTCTCGTTAACCAGGGCGGGAGAGAGGCCGGCGGATGGCTCGTCAAGCATCACGAAAGTCGGATCCGGCACCAGGGCCCGGGCGATAGCTACCATCATCTGCTCACCACCGGACAGCGAACCGGCCGGCACGTTGCGTCGTTTTTGCAGGTTCGGGTAGTCGGCAATCAACGCTTCGACCCGCTCTTCCACTTTGTTGGCATCATTCAGCGAATAGCCACCCATGCGAAGATTCTCCATCACCGTGAAGCGCGGGAATACCCCGCCGCCCTGAGGCATCATTACAATGCCCTTGCGTACCATGTCATGCACCGGCAGGCCGGTCAGCTCAGTCTCACCAAGGGTAATTGTGCCAGCCCAGGCAGGTAACAGTCCGGCGATGGCCTTGATCACCGTGGACTTACCGCTGCCATTGGGGCCAAACACACAGGTGATATGGCCCGGTTTCGCGGATATGGAAATACCGTGGACAATTTCCTGTTTACCGTAGCCGGTAACCAGACCTTCGACCTTGAGTTCGTCACTCATTTTCGCCGTCCCAGGTAGGCCCTTTGGACCTCCACGTCATTTGCAATGTCCTCGAAGCTGCCTTCTGCCACAACTCTGCCCTGATCCATCACAATCAAACGGTCACAGATTTCCCGCACCATTTCCATGTCATGCTCGATAATCAGAAAAGTTATGCCGGTATCCCGCAAACGCCGTATGGCATCCAGGATAATGCGACGAATATTGGGGTGAACGCCAGCAGTTACCTCATCCAGCAAGATGACTTTGGGATCTCGCATGCACACCCGGCCAAATTCCAGCAGTTTCTGCTGGCCGCCGGAAAGCTCGGACGCCAGGTTGTCGACCACGTGACTGATCTCCAGCATTTCCATGATATCCGAGGCTCGCTGTGGGGCGCCTTTCCAGTCTCCTTCTACGGCCGCTGCCAGCAGATTTTCACGAACACTCATGTTGTCGAACAGTGAGGGTATCTGGAAGGTTCGGCTGATACCGGCGCGGGCTATTTTCCAGGTCGCCAGGCCGGTAACATCCTTGCCGTTCAGCCATACCTTGCCGTTGTCGGGTTTCTGCCCGCCCGCCGCCAGGCTGAACAGGGTGGATTTGCCGCTGCCGTTGGGGCCGATGACACCGACCACCTCACCGGTGGTTACCTCCAGGCTGACATCGGCAACCGCGGTAATACCGCCGAAGTGCTTGGCCACTGACTCCAGCACCAGTGGTGAGGGTTGTGATGAATGACTCTGGTTTGTCCCCGACGACATCATGCGGCTCCCTAGAGCTTCCGGATTATACGTGAAATCAGCTCATGCCCGCGCTCGCTGCCGCCCTTGAGCAGACTGATCAATCCGTTGGGCAGGAACAACACCACCAGAGCAATGATCAGCCCCAGGATCGGCAGGTAGATAACGGTATCGCCGAAGGTAGCCCAGATATACCGATTGACCACCCATAGAAGAACACCGCCCAGCGCCGGCCCCCAGATTGTACCCAGGCCCCCCAGCAGTGCCATCACCACCATCTGGTCAGTAATCTCGGGGCCCATTACCGAATGGGGATCGATGAACGTGGTCCAGTAGGCATACACACTGCCGAACAGCGCGGTGATGGCCGCAGACAGGGCAAATGACTGCACTTTGACCAGGTTGGTGCGTATGCCCATGGCCTCGGCTGCGGGTTCATGATCGCGCAATGCCTTGAGCCGAAAACCGAACCGGGTATGCTCGATCAGATACCAGACGCCCAGAAAGCTTGCCGCGGTAGCAGCCAACATCGTGTAATAAAAGAAAAACTCATTGAGATAGGCAGGCAGGGAAAGTCCGGCGGTTCCGCCGGTGAAGTCCACGACGGTTACCAATTGCATCAGCATTTCGGCGAATGCCCAGGTAGCAATGGCAAAATAGGCTCCGCGCAGCCGCATGGTGGGTCCGCCAATAATGACGGCGACGACAACCGCCACCGCAATAGCCGGTATCAGCGTGACAAAGAACGGTGCTCCAATTCCTGACTGCATCAGAATGGCTGTGGTGTAGGCGCCAATGCCGAAAAATGCAGAATGTCCAAAGCTGATGTAGCCAGCATAGCCGCCCACAATGTTCCAGGCGCAAGCCAGACCGGCCCACATGAGTGCGCCGGTGGCAATACGCAGTGTATACGCATCAACGAAGCCCGGCAGTAAGGACAATAAGACAAGGCCACCAACAATGGCAGCGAGCCGAGTGACGAGCGTGCGGATCTGACCCGATTCAAATGCCACGGCCAAGAACTCCCTTAGGCGCTACCAGCAACGTCAGAAACAGCACCCCGAACACGATTAACAGTGAATAGCGGGCACCAATGTAAGTCGAGACAAAGGCTTCCAGAAGTCCCAGCGCGAGACCTGCAACCAGGACTCCGCCCACCGATCCCAGGCCGGCCAGTACTGCGACAAAGAAGGCAAACAGGGTATAGCGCACCCCAACTGACGGGTTGACCGAATAAATGGTCGCAATCAATACACCCGCGGAGGCGGTAATACCGGTGTAAATGCCATAAACCCAGGACGACACCCGCTTGACATCAACGCCCATCAAACCGGCATGCTCACGGTTCTGGGCCAGGGCCCGCACAGCCATGCCAAAACGGCTCCGGTAAAGCAGGATGAACAGCCCGAGGCTGATCAGCGCTGCCATGATAAAGGCTGAAAGTCGTAACAACGGGATGGTGACTGCGCCGATAGAGAGGAACTCGCCAGAAAATACCGATTCCACACTGCGGGTGTTGTACGACCAGAGCCAGAGCGCGCCGCCTCGCATCAGCAGGAACAGCCCAAAGGTAAAGGCCAGCGCCATCAGGTCTGGCCTGGCGTAGCGGCTGGTTCGGACATGGTAGATCAGCGGTCCGAGGCCGCGGCCGATCAGGGCAAAGAGCATGAACACCGGGAAAATACTGATGAACGGGTCCATACCGGCCAGAGTTACCAGCCAATAGGCGGTATAGCCGCCCAGCATCGCCCAGCCTCCGACGGCAAAATCGATCACATGCAGTACGCCGAAGGTCAGCTGAAAACCGATAGTCAGGCAAATCAGAATGCCGCCGATCAGCACGCCATTGATAATGGTTTGCAGAAAAAGGTCCAAGGTGTTGCTCCCGGTCGAAACCTACCTCTCCAAGACTAGTCGTTGGATTTCCGTGCTGGCGCTATTATGTTGCGCCCGGCATGGGGTAGATCAGATCACCCTCTGAGGCATCACTGGGAGCAACCGGTACCACCTTACCTTCGTGAATCTGAATGACAGCGGGTATTGGCTTGATATTGTTGTGGTAATGGCTGCCCTCTTTGGCAAAGGCCACCGGGCCATAGAAGGTTTCGATATCGGTGTCTTCGATCGCTTTTGCCAGTTCGGCCCGGGTATTCTGATCCCAGGGTGGCGCCTTGCCGAGACGTCTGGCGGCGTCTTGCAACACCAGACCGCTGGCCGAGCAGGCCGCCTCAGTATAGTCGGGGCGGGTTCCCCAGCGTGAAAAGGACAGGTCGGCGTAGTCTTTTGCACTGCCGAACAGGTCATCCTTGTATGGCAGGCCTTCGGTCCAGAGGGAAACCCCAAGGACACCGTGGGAGTCTTTGCCGGTTTCATTGATGAAAGCGGCTGAGGTAACGCCGTAGTGCATGATAAGGGCTCTTGGCTTGTAGTTGAGCGCCTTGGCGGTATTGACGAAATTGATGAAAACATTCTCATGGCCACCGACCGCAACAATGTCCGGATCCTCCGACTTCAGGTTGGAGATAATAGAGGACAGGTCTGCATTGGCGGGAAATAGCTCAAACCGCTTGAGTTCCAGGTTGGCATCCTTGACCCCGTTACGGAAACCCTCAGCGGTCTCTTTCGAGAAGGGCTCATCCACACCAATGACGGCGGCCGATTTGGCTTTATTGCCCAGGGCTTCCGCCAGCACGGCGATGGACTTGTCAGTGGTCAGGTCCACCGCGGGGATCATGCCGAAATTGAACGGTGGCTTTGCCAGCCAGACGTTCGGAGACTCGGCAGAACCGGAGATCATGGGTACGCGGTATTTTTGGCTGATCGGTTGCACCGCCAGAGTGACGCCGGAGGTATAGGGACCAAAAAGCACGTTGACTTCATCCTGGATAATCAGCCGTTCAGCCGCGTCTGCTCCGGAGGCAGGTCTTGATTGGGCATCACCGTAGAACATTTCCACAGGATAACGCTGGCCCGCTATTTCAATACCGCCGAGCTTGTTTATTTCCTCAGCCCAGAGATCATAGCCCCGGCGCGTTAGGTTGCCACCAAAGCGGTTGTCTCCTGAGAGTGAGGTGACCACCCCGCAACGAATAGTTTTCTCTTGCGCCCCTACGTGAAAAGCCGGGGCTCCCAGAGCTAGTGCCCCACTGCCGATCAGCGAGGTTCTGAGAAACGATCTGCGTGAATATTTGCCAGCCATTTTATTCTCCTCATCCTTATGGGACGTTAGTTTCCGGTTCAGAGGCTCTCCATGTGACTTATAGTTTACTTTTGTCAGTTTTGCGTAACTGGCAAAGCGCTAAACTGTCAGATCCGACTTGCGCCAAATTCGCCCTTTTCGCATCGATGGTGTGCTGCATGTGCAGCCTTCAGAGCGCGCCCTTCGGGGCTTTCAGAGCGATTCACACTCCGCGTTGCGACTTCTTGCAAGGTCCAGACATGACTGCAAAGTCGCGCCTTGATTGTGAATCGCTCTGAAAGCCAGAGACGATCCAGGAGTTAATCAGAAGCTCCTTAGGTATTGGCTGGCGCCTTGAATCGAGCACGCGCGGCACCCATGTAGAGGGATCAGCTAAGCAAAATCGTCAATCGGGAGACCCACCATGCATGTGTTCATTGCAGGAGCTAACGGGCAAATCGGGCAACATCTATTGCGGGAAATGGCAGACAGTGAGCATGAGGCACGCGCCATGATCCGGCACTTGGACCAGGGGCCGGAACTGCAGCAACTGGGCGCTACTGAAACTGTGCTGGGCGATCTGGAGAAAGATTGCAGTGAGGCGATGAAAGGCTGTGATGCTGTTATATTCACAGCTGGCTCAGGCCCCCATACCGGGCCCGATAAAACCGTCGATGTGGATCAGAACGGTGCGATCCAGCTGATAGATACGGCCAAGGCCATGGGAATAAAGCGTTTTATTACGGTAAGCAGCATGCGTGTGGAGGAGCCGGAGAAGGGCCCGGAAAAACTCCGGCATTACCTTCAAGCCAAGCACAACGCCGATGAGCACCTGAAAAACAGCGGGCTGGCTTATACCATCGTTCGGCCGGGTCAACTGACCAATGACGAGGGCACAGGCAAAGTTGCAGTCAGTACGAGGCTGGAAGATTTTGGCAAGATTCCACGACAGGATGTTGCCCGGGTCCTGCTGGCGGTATTGAATGCCGACAATACCGCTAACCGTGTCTTTGATGTGGTCTCCGGTGATGCGCCGGTGGACGAGGCGCTGGCGAAACTGTAACGCAAAGGTCCGTTGGCTGCATCGGTCTGGCGGGGCTGTGAATTACGCAGCCTTTCCCCTACGCTTGTAGGATCCCACTGGCCCGGCGAGACGGTTTGCAGAAGCTATGTCAGATAAAGAGCTACGCACTAAATCCGATAAACAGTCGATCGACCAGTTTATCCACCAGGTTCGCAAGCTGCCCACTCAGGGTGGCGGGGGTGGACAGGGCCGACTCATTTTTGCCCTGGATGCCACCGCCAGCCGTGAGGCCACCTGGGACGAGGCTTGTCATCTGCAAAGCGAATTGTTCGTCGCGACCAGGGATTTGGGCGGCCTCGCTATTCAGTTGTGTTACTACCGTGGCTTCGGGGAGTTCAAAGCCACGGGATTCGTTACCGAAACCGGCCAGTTGCTTGAGTTGATGAACGGTGTTTCCTGCCTGGGGGGGCGCACCCAGATTAGCCGGGTCTTGGCCCATGCGGTAAAAGAAACCCGGGCAAAGGCAATCAAAGCCGTGGTATTTATCGGGGATTGCTGCGAAGAGCCGGTAGACGAGCTCTGTCATACCGCAGGCGAGCTTGGCATGCTGCGAACGCCGGTGTTTATGTTCCACGAGGGCGCCGATGCCCATGGCCGGGCAGTCTTCCAGCAAGTGAGCAAGCTGTCTGGTGGCGCCTATGCTCCCTTTGATCGCAACAGTCCACAGGTACTCAGGGATCTTATGGCCGCGGTCGCGGTCTATGCTTCCGGGGGAGCCAAGGCCCTGCAGGACTATTCCAGCCGCAGCTCCCCTGAGGTCAAGCGCCTGACCGGACAGCTCCGATAGCGCTTGTTGCCATTAATCGTTGGGCTGATCAGTCCGGAGTCTCCGAGTGCCACTAACGCTTCTGGTTGTCGTATTATCGGTTGTCGCATGGGTCTGGCTGCGTAACCAGCCCGCCGGCCAACGTAAACCTGCAATCATCAAGTTGGTGTTGGCTGCCGGTATCCTGATGGTGGTTCTGATGGCGTTAACCGGGCGTCTGCACTTCCTGTTTGCAGCGCTTGCGTTCCTTTTTCCGCTGCTACGCCGGGTGCTGCCATCGATACTGATGGGCCGCATGGCAGGCGCTGGACGGGGTGAAGCAAAGGCCAAACCCGGCAATCAGTCCCATGTTTCAAGCGCTATCCTCAATATGACCCTGGACCATGACTCCGGCAACATGAGTGGTGAAATAGTGAAGGGCCCCATGGTCGGGCGGGCGCTGGCGGACCTGGGCGAGAGCGAATTTATTGAGCTGTTGCACTACTGCCGGGACCACGATGAAGACTCAGCCCGGTTGCTGGAAAGCTATCTGGACCGCCGCTTTGGAGACTCCTGGCGCACGGACGACCCGGCGGGCGATGACGGCGCGGGACAAGATGAGCGTGGTAAAGGTGACAGTGGTGGACCATTAACAGAGAACGAAGCCTGTGACATTCTGGGGCTTGAACCCGGTGCCACTCGGGAAGAGATCATCCAGGCCCACCGCCGGATGATGCAGAAGATGCATCCTGACCGCGGTGGGAGCAATTACTTGGCTGCCCGTATTAATGAAGCCAAAGAGCGCCTGCTAGGCTGACGTTATGGTGCCGGATTTGATTCAACCCTCGCCAGAAACTCTCCGATGTGTTCGAACGCTTCTTCTGCCTCCGGTAACAGTGGCGCAAACAGGTGCCACACGTGAACCATGTCCGGCCAGGTTTTTACTTCCACCGGTGAGCCTGCAGCCTGTGCTTTTTCGACATACCGTTGCGCGTTTTCCAGCAGTAATTCTGATTCACTGACATGAATGAGGGTTGGCGGGAGGCCGTGTAGCTTTCCCCGCAGGGGCGACGCCATCGGGCTGGTGGGTAATACCCGCATGCCCAGTACGGTTCCCCACCACAATAATGGTAGAGGCACTCGCGAGAGCTTTTTCACCGTCGGCCCCAGCATGGCATCGGTTTTCAGATTGGCCCGGCTGCTCAGGGAGGTCAGCATCAGCTCGGTAGAGGGTGAGAGCGCGATGGCCGCATTGGGTTGTTGCAGGCCCTGATCGCGTATCCATGCGATCAGCCCCAGGGTGTGGCTGCCGCCAGCGGAGTCTCCGGCGATGACAACAAAATCAGCCGGTGCAATGCCGTCAGGCCCGTTCTCAAGCAGCCAGCGATAACCGGCCTGGCAGTCGATGATGCCGTCCAGGTAGCGGTTTTCCGGCATCAGCCGATAATCAATGGCAAACACGCAGGCGTTAGCCAATCTCGACAATCGGTCAGTGATGACGCGATGGCTTTTGGCACTGCCAGCGATCCAGGAGCCGCCGTGAATGTATAGAATCCGGCGGCCGGGTTTTGCGCCGGGTGCAATCACCCACTCCCCCTTCGGTGCGTGGTTGGCAGGAGGGCGGATTTCAGAGGCCAGTTCCAGGCCATCGCTCATGCTGTCCATGTACTGCCGTAGCGCCTTAATCCGAGCCCGGCCACGGAGGCCTTCGGCTGCGGCATGCATACCTTTTACCTTTTCAAGCACTTGCTGGCGGGCCTCGTTTTGTTGCTGTGGCGTAGTCGTTTCGGTTTCATCGGAGGCATCATCTTTTCGGCGCAGGATAAATACGACGGCAGCCACGAGCACGACCATCATCAGGCCAAACCACATCATTGCGAACCAGGCGATTCCGAAAATCATGTATAGATAGCCCTTGGATGGTTTTACGGAAGCTTATCACTGTAGCATGGCAGGAATCGGAAGTAGCTTTCTTGCTGTGTCCTTCAATCCCGTGAATACTGGGTATGAGTTTCATCCGGCAAAATAACAGGGGCATGATGTGAACACATTCCAGCAACTTCTGGGCACGAAGCTGCCGATCATTCAGGCCCCGATGGCGGGCGTTCAGGACAGCGCCCTGGCGGCGGCAGTTTCAAATGCCGGGGGCCTCGGATCATTGCCTTGCGCCATGTTGAGTAGCGACGATCTGCGGTCAGAATTGACAGCCCTTCGGGCAGAAACCGATAAACCCTTTAATGTAAATTTCTTCAGCCATACGCCTCCGGAGCCGGATGCTGCGCGGGAGCAGGCCTGGCGCTCGGCACTTGGGTCCTATTACCGCGAGTATGACATCGAGGCTGATATGATTTCCCAGGGGCCGGGCCGTGCGCCTTTCAGTGCCGAAATGGCGGAGGTGCTGGAAGAATTCAAACCGGCCATTGTCAGTTTTCATTTCGGTCTTCCCTCCTTGGAATTGCTGGAACGGGTGAATTCCTGGGGGGCAAAGGTACTTTCCACCGCCACCACCGTCGAAGAAGCGCTCTGGCTTGAGAGCCACGGCGTCGATGGGGTCATTGCGCAGGGTCTCGAGGCGGGGGCCACCGGGGCTTGTTCCTGACCCAGGATCTGACCACTCAGGCTGGAACCTTTGCCTTGCTGCCGCAGATTATAGCCGCGGTTAAATGCCCGGTTATCGCGGCCGGGGGCATTGCCGATGCCAGGGGGGTTGCGGCTGTGCTCGCAATGGGCGCGATCGCGGCTCAGGTAGGGACGGCGTATTTGCTGTGCCCCGAAGCCACCACGCGGGAGATACACCGGGCTGCGCTCAAGAGCGATGCTGCTCGCCATACCGCTTTGACGAATTTGTTCTCCGGTGGTCCGGCCCGCGGTATCGTCAATCGGGTGATGCGGGATCTTGGGCCGATCAGTAGCCTGGCGCCAGCGTTTCCTCTTGCCACGTCAGCGATCGCGCCCCTGCGAACCAAGGCAGAGGCTCAAGGTTCCGGTGATTTCTCACCACTATGGTGCGGGCAAAACCCGTCCGGCTGCCGTGAGGTGCCCGCGGGTGAGCTGACGCTTAACCTCGCAGCTGATCTCTGATGACTCGGTGTCGGGTGTTCCGGGGTCTGGCTTTCACTGTTACGCTGCACGGGTAAACTTTTTAAATTGCACCAGCCCCTGCCAGTTGCATTAACGGGCGAGGCTGATTGGAGAATCCTATGCTGCTAGCCGAAAAATCTACCGGCCACATAGTTGAAGTGCTTGATCTTCATGCTTTGTTCGACCCACTCAAAACCACGGTCAAAGCCAGCCTGCACTATGGCGAAGAAGCCCAGGACCCGGAATCGTTTGACAAGGCGGGTCTCAAGTTCCCCTCTGGTGAGGCCTTGCCGACCTGTTGGACAGATCCGGATTACCGTCATAAGCAGGTACGGGCGCAGGCTTAATCCGGACACGCCCGTTCAAAGCCGTCGAGCACGTTGACGGCATTGACGCCGATGGCCTCGACATCGTAGCCGCCTTCCATCGTAAACAGGGTTGGCAGACCGAGCTTGGCAAGGCGCTCGCCGAGCGTGAAGTAATCGTCGGACTTAAGCTTGAAGAACGAGATCGGGTCATCCTCAAAGGTGTCCACCCCAAGCGGGATAACCAGCGCATCGGGCTGGTATTGCCCGATGCGATCGCAGGCCGCCTCAAGTCCCTGGCGCCAGACACTGAAAGGTGTATTGGGTGGATACACCAGATTCAGGTTATAGCCTTCCCCGTCAGCGTTGCCGGTTTCATCCTCAAAGCCCAGAAAGTGCGGGAACACCAGGTCAGGGTCCCCATGAAGGCTGATCGTCAAGACATCCGCCCGATCATAGAAAATACTCTGGGTGCCGTTGCCGTGGTGGAAATCCACATCCAGAATGGCCACGCGTTTGGCGCCCCGATCGAGGAACGCCTGGGCAGCAATGGCAGCATTATTGAAGAAGCAGTAACCGCCGAACAGATCGGCGGCGGCGTGGTGTCCCGGGGGACGACACAAGGCAAAGACTGCCCGTTCGCCCTGCGCGATCTTTTTTTGGGCAGTCAGGGCGACATTGGCTGATGCCAGGGCGGCGTCCCAGGTGCCTTCTGTAATGGAGGTTTCTGCGGCAAAACTGAAATAACCCAGGCGACCGTCAATATCCTTGGGAATCCGCTGGCGCATGCCACGGCCTGGCCAGACCGCCGGAATGGCTTCGCCGGGTTTATCGGCGGCAATCCAGTCGTCCCAGCAGTGCTCAAGGAAGTCCACATAATCGGACGTATGAATTCGCAGAATCGGGCCGAGCCCGAACTCCTCGGGGGCAATGATTTCACCGAAATCCTGGTGGATAACCCGGGCGAGAATAGTCTCCGCCCGGGAAGGCTTTTCGTGTGGTTCGATCAGCATGCCGCCGTCCAGCTCGGTTTTGGCAGTCCGGCGGTTATGCAGGGGGGAGAAGACAGTGAGCATGGATGGACCCGTTCAGAAAATTGAGAGATCGCACCTTGGCACAACAGGCCTGCTGGCTCAATAACATCACTCCCAGACTACTTTGCTGCCTTGCGTATACCATCCGTCCATCTTGTCGGAATAGTGGCTTTCGATGATGTTGCGTTTTATTTTCATGGTGGGTGTCAGCATGCCGTTTTCCATGGTCCAGGGCTCTTTCACTACCACCACGAAGGCCAGTTTCTCATGGGCTTCGCTGTTTGCATTGACGTTATCGAGCTCTGCCTCCAGTTCCTGTTCAAGAGCGCTCTGACTGCCGCCGTTCGCCAGTTCTGTCCGGGCTTCGTCGGAGAGTAGTGCCATCACACACGGCTGGCTCTGGTTGGCGCCAGCCACACAGATGACTTCCGTCTTGGGATGGTTAAAGCGATTTTCGATCGGCACAGGGACCACGTATTTACCTTTGGACGTCTTGAACAGGTCTTTCACCCGCCCGGTGATGCGAAGAAATCCTTCGCGATCAATCTCACCCATGTCACCGGTTCTGAGGAAGCCGTCATCGGTGACGTCTTCACGAGTTTTCTCGTCATTCTGGTAATAACCGAGCATTTGCCCCGGGCTTTTAACTTCGAGTTCGCCGGCGGCGCTGATACGATGCTCTACGCCGGGATTACAAACGCCGACCGTGCCGACTTTGGCAGCGTCTGGACGGTTGCAGTGGGAATAACCGAAGTTCTCGGACATGCCGTAGACCTCCAACAATTCCAACCCCAGATTGCGGTACCAGCCGATGATTTCCGGCGCCAGAGGCGCGGCACCGGTCAGGGCGGCTCGGCAGTGGTCCAGTCCGAGCTGTTTCAGCACTTTCTTTTTGACCAGTTTGTTGAGGATGGGGATGTTGAACAGGACCTTCTGTTTTTTGGGTGGCAATTTGTTGTTGATTGCCAGATAGAATTTCATCCACAGCCGCGGCACGGAGAAGAACAGGGTGGGCCGGGCCCGCTGGAGGTCCTCCTGAAAGGTATCCAGGGAGTTGGCAAAATAAAGCTCAAAGCCGTAATAAAGCGACTGGGTTTCAACCGCTGCGCGTTCTGCCACGTGGGCCAGCGGCAGGTAGGAGAGCATGCGCTCGTCCGCCCCAACCGGGAATAACTGTTGCAGGCCATCCGCCACCGAGATCATGGTGCGGAAACTGTGCATGACGCCCTTCGGCCGGCCGGTGCTCCCGGATGTGTAAACAATGGTCGCCAGGGTGTCCGGGTCTGGCATTTCAGGCGTAACCGGCTCGGCTTTGGCGACAATATCCTGCCAGGTGGGGGTGTCGTTCCGGGGAGACATGGGCAGTGAGATAATTGGCAGGTCGTCGGGCAGATAGCCCTTGATGTCGTTCCAGCCATCAGCCTTACCGTCCATCTTGCCCAGAAATAGTAGTCTGACATCGCTGTGTTCCAGAACGTAAGCTGCGGTTTCGCCGTTGAGGGTCGGATATAAAGGCACAGAGACGTGGCCTGCCGCCCAGATTGCCAGGTCGGCCAGTATCCAGTGCGCGCTGTTTTTACCCAGTACGGCAATGTTACTGGGCCTCGGCAGTTGCAATGACTTGAGATAACCCGCCATCCGGGAAACCTCATCAGCCGCCTGTTGCCAGGTCAGGGATTCAACATGGCCATCGACAAACGGTTGGGTAAGATAAGTCTTGTCCGGGGCGTTTTCCGCCCAATAGTATAGGCAGTGCAGAGAGGTTTTCTTCTGCGGGTCGATCGCCATGAATGTGCTCCTGAATGTTGTTTTTATTACTATTCGGGTCGCATATTGCGACCAAAGTGTGGTGTAACCAAAGTATAGTACCGGACCCATAATTTACAAAAGGCCACCGATGAAGCAGCCTATTCCGACCAATTTAATTCTCGGTTTTCTGGGGGTGGGGAAAACCACCGCTATTATCGATCTGCTGAAGTACAAGCCAGCCGATGAAGTCTGGGCCGTACTGGTCAATGAATTTGGCGAAGTCGGTATTGATGGTGCGCTGCTGGAGCAGGACGGTGCGTTTGTGCGTGAGGTGCCTGGCGGCTGCATGTGCTGTGTGGCGGGTCTGCCCATGCAGATCGGCCTTAATCGGCTGATTCATAAGGCTAAGCCGGATCGTCTGTTGATCGAGCCCACCGGGCTCGGGCATCCGTCGCAGATCATTGAAACCCTGACCAGCGAGCATTATCAGGAGGTGCTCTCACTCGGACCGGTGCTTTGTCTGGTAGACCCTCGTCGCCTCGAGGAACCCCGGGTACTGGAGAACGTTCAGTTCAGGGATCAGGTGGCGGCTGCCGACATCCTGGTGGCCAATAAAACCGACCTGTGTAACGACGCCCAGCTTTCGCATTTTGACCAGTGGTCTGAAGCGTTATCACCAAAGAAACGGGCGGTGTTCCATACCCGACACGGCCGTCTGAATACTGCCTGGCTTGAAGGTGACACGGATCTGAATGAAGTAACTGCGCCCCACGCCCATCATCATGCCGGTCATGAACCCAAGCCCGCCCCACCGTCGCTGGATGAGGACCCCTGGCAAATGGTGACCAACCAGGGGCAGGGTCATACCAGTGTAGGCTGGCGGGTACACCCGGATACTCGATTGGATGAATGCCAGTTGCTGTCGTTGGCCCTGGATGGTCGGTTTCTGCGCTTCAAGGCGGTGGTCAATACCAGCGAAGGCTGGCGCGCCGTGAACGTAGCGGAGGGTGCTCTGTCTGTGGTGTCTGCAGAGCCGGGGTCGTTTTCGCGGCTGGAGGCTATCAGTGACGAAGTGTTGCCCGCAGATGAATTGAATGGGCAACTTAAACAGTTGATAGTATCGTTCTAGTGGCGGCTGGAGAGCCGTTAATTCCCGCAAACGCTCTCATAAAAAGGCGAATAATGTGACTTTGAAAAGCGGTGTTTATGGTGCGGCTGTCGCGCTGTTGTTGACAGGCTGTAGTTCAAACGGGGCTCAGGACCTGACTGACGGCCCTGGAGAAATCAATTGCAGTACCATCGTGGATACTGACGACCGGGAATTCTGTTACGAGAAACAGAGAATGGAATATCTTGACGGGCTACCGAAAGAATCTGGAAAGGCTAAGGAAGCGACTGAATAAAGCGGACGATGATGGCGTCCAGCATTCAGCAACTGGATGAATCAGCGCTGGAACCGGTGGGCCTGCCTGGATTCGGCAGGCCCACGCCAGGCTGGTGCTCAGACCAGATTGTAGACAAACACCACAGCAACGGCGACCGGGGCGAAATAACGAAGGGTGCGATACCACAGTGAGAACGCCGCTGGCGACATCGACAACTCCTGTTCGAGAGTTTCCCGCGTCATCACCCAGCCTGCAAACACCGCGACCATCAACCCGCCCAGTGGCAGCAGGATATTGGCAGTGAAGAAGTCCAGCAAATCAAAAATGGTCTTGCCTTCAAACATGCCGAACATGCCCAGGGGAGCGAAGTCGGACCACAGATTCAGGGAGAGAATGGAAGCAATACCTACGGCCCAGCAGGCGATACCAGCGGTTAGCGTACTCATCAGGCGGTTCATGCCCTTGCGCTCTTCCAGCCATTCCACCAACGGTTCCAGCAGGGAGATACCGGAAGTCCAGGCAGCGAAAACCAGCAGCACAAAGAACAGCGTACCGAACAGGCTGCCCAGGGGCATTTGGCCAAAAGCCAGCGGCAGGGTCTGAAAAATCAGCCCGGGCCCGGCGCCCGGTTCAAGGCCATTGGCAAACACGATAGGAAAGATCGCCAGCCCGGCCAGCAGGGCCACCCCGGTATCCATTACCGATACGGTCAGGGAGGTCTTGGCGATGGAGATGTTTTTGGGCAGATAAGAGCCGTAGGCCATCATGACCGCCATACCCAGGCTGAGGGTAAAGAAAGCATGGCCAAGGGCAACCAGTACCCCCGAGGTCGTCAGTTTGGAGAAGTCCGGCTGGAACAGAAAAGCCACGGCCTGACCGAAGAAGCCAGTCGTCATGGCGTAGCCCACCACCAGAAGCAGCAAAACGAACAGCGCTGGCATCAGGATACTGACGGCACGCTCAAGCCCGAATCGAACGCCTTTCGCCACCACCAGCATCACCAGGGCCATGAACACGGTATGCCATAGCAACAGGGTGGCGGGGCTGCCGAGCAGGCCGGTAAAGATGGCACCGATCTCATCGGCGGTCTGGCCTGCCAGTTGGCCGGTGGCAGCGGTGCCCACATAGGACATGGCCCATCCGCCAATCACTGAATAAAACGACAGAATCAGGAACGCCGCCAGAACGCCAACGGCGGCAAGCCAGCGCCATGCCGGGTTGGCCCCATCCCGCTCGGTGATCAACTGGATGCTGCGAACCGGACTGTGGCCGCCCCTACGACCAATCAGCACCTCCGCCATCATGATCGGTACGCCGACGGCAGCGATACATAACAGATAGACCAGAACGAAAGCCCCGCCACCATTCTCGCCGGTGATATACGGAAATTTCCAGATATTGCCCAGCCCGACTGCGGAGCCAGTGGCGGCAAGAATAAAGGCAAGCCGTGACGACCACATGCCCCGTTTGACGCTGGTGGAAGGGGATTCGTTCATTATTTTCTCCTGGTGACTGTTGTTGTTTTCAGGTCAGACAGGCCGCGGAGCGGCCAGCGAGATTCTGGCTACCGGGCCGTGTGTTTAAAACGCTCTTCCGCGAGCTGATTTGCAATCACCCCAGTGGGTAAGCCCTCGTTGGCGGACCGGGCAAATATTTCATCCAATGTAGTACCAATGGCTTCGACGTGACGTCGGACCGCCTTCGGATCGGGCCCCTGGCGCTCGTAATAAACGTCGATAATGCCGCCGGCATTTATAACGAAGTCTGGAGCGTAAAGGATGCCCCGGTTCCACAGGGCGTTATCATGTCTGGGGTTTGCCAGTTGATTGTTAGCAGCGCCTGCAATAATGGGCGCTTGCAGGCGTTTAATAGACGCATCGTTCAGGATCGCCCCCATAGCGCAGGGTGCGACCACATCGACGGGCAGTGTGAGAATCTCGTCGGCACTGACAGCAACTGCCCCCAGCTCATCAACAGCGCGATCCACCTGGTCCTGATGAATGTCATAAACCCACAATTGTGCGCCGGCGTCTTTCAGGTGCCGGGCCAAGCGATACCCGACATTACCAATGCCCTGGATGGCTACTTTTACACCTTCCAGGTCGCTGCGACCGAGTTTGTGCCGAACCGCCGACTGCAGGCCGACGAAAGTGCCGTAGGCAGTGGCAGGTGAGGGATCACCATTGGAGGGTTTGCCGTCGAAACCGGGGCGGTCTGCGATACCGGCCACGTGGACCGTATGGCGCCCCATGATTTTCAGGTCTGCAACACTGGTGCCGGAATCTTCCGCTGCAATGTATAGACCACCGAGTTGATTGAGAAAACGGCCCATGGCTTCGAGCAGGGCTTCACTTTTGTGCTCCCTAGGATCACCGATGATGACCGACTTGCCTCCCCCTAGGTTCAGGCCTGCCAGAGCGGATTTGTAAGTCATGCCGCGAGATAGCCTGAGGGCATCGCGCAGGGCTTCTTCATCACTGTCGTAAGGGAACATGCGGCAGCCGCCCAGGGCGGGTCCGCGGGAGGTATTGTGCACGGCAATAATGGCGCGCAGACCGGAGTCGGGGTCGCAATAAAAAGACAGATGTTCGTGATTATCGAATTCAGGATGCGTAAAGACCGTCATGGCTGGCACTCCCTCTTGGACATTCCAGGGGCAGCAAAGCGGGCAGGGGCGTCGGGTAACATTAAAGCTGGTGGGGGCAACCGGCTGGTATAGCCTGCCCTCGCGAACATATTGAGCAATAACATGCTGAAATCCTCTTCCACTCTGCCGGATCACGGCGTTGGCGGTCGTTTTGTTTTTGGCCTCCCGGCGGATAAGCCGGTTGACTGATTTCCAGTTGTCTATGCCTTTGTGGGGCCTGACAAGGGAAAGAATAGAAGGGGTTTACGTTAACGTCAATGCTTAAAAAGTAAACGGCCCGGCTGTTGCCCGGGGCATAGGGGTTTTCCCGTTCGTTATTTTTCAGGGTGTCTGTTATGATGCGCGCCTTCCTACCTCGAAGGATTTCGTCTTTTAAAGGCGAACCCCATCCGATACGACCTTTCAGAGGACGGCGCCAGCAGCATCGCGCGGCCGTAGTCGTTATACATTCGATGACTAGTTCACGGTCTTCCCCGCATTTCAGTGGGCAAGAGCCGCAAGAGATTTAAATTATGGATTTTTCTTCACTCGGTTTGTCCGAGAAGCTGGTACGTGCAACCGCTGACCAGGGATATGATACCCCTTCACCTATCCAGGCCCAGGCCATTCCGGCTGTTCTTTCCGGTCAGGATGTGATGGCTGCGGCCCAGACCGGTACCGGCAAAACCGCTGGTTTTACGCTGCCTTTACTGCAGCGGCTGGCAGAAACACCGCGTCAAGGTAAGGGTATTCGAGCTCTGATCCTTACGCCGACTCGCGAACTGGCCGCCCAGGTAGCCGCAAGCGTGGAGCTCTACAGCCGCTACATGCCGACGTCGTCTGCCGTGGTATTCGGCGGCGTAAAGATCAACCCGCAGATCGCCAAGCTGCGTCGCGGTGTCGACATACTGGTGGCAACGCCGGGTCGTCTGATGGATCTGTACCAACAGGGTGCCGTGCGTTTTGACGGCGTTGAGACGCTGGTACTGGATGAAGCTGACCGCATGCTGGACATGGGCTTTATCCGTGACATTCGCAAGATACTGGCCCTGCTGCCACCCAAGCGCCAGAACCTGATGTTCTCAGCGACGTTCTCCGGGGATATCCGCAAACTGGCGGAAGGCATGTTGACCAATCCCGTTCAGATTGAAGTGGCGACTCGCAACGCCACGGCTGATAATGTGGATCAGACCGTTTATCCGGTCGACCAGAACCAGAAATCTGCGCTGCTTAGCCAGCTCGTCAGGCATAATGACTGGCAGCAGGTATTGGTCTTTACCCGTACCAAGCATGGCGCAAACCGTCTGACCCAGAAGCTGGAAAAAGACGGCATTACGGCTGCTGCAATCCACGGCAATAAATCCCAGGGTGCCCGGACCCGTGCATTGCACGAGTTCAAGCAGGGCTCTGTCCGGGTTCTGGTTGCAACCGATATCGCTGCCCGTGGCCTCGACATCAAGCAACTGCCGCAAGTGGTTAACTTCGAGCTGCCAAACGTGCCGGAAGATTATGTTCACCGTATCGGCCGCACCGGTCGTGCCGGTGAAAGTGGGCACGCGTTGTCACTGGTCAGCGCGGATGAGCTTAAACTGCTGACGGGTATCGAGCGGTTGATCAAGAAGGATATTCCACGCAAGACCATCGAAGGCTTTGAGCCGAGCGGTCGTGCATCTGCCGCACCCAGGCCGGGCTCACGTCCCGGTGGTGGCCGTGGCGGCAATGGCGCCCAGAATCGTGGGCGCAGCAGTGCCAACAGCAGTAATGGCGGTAACGCTCAATCTCGTCGACCTGTAAGCCGTCGCCCGGCGCAGAGTGCGTAAGCACCTGGCGGGCGTATAAAAAAAGCCGCTTCCATTACTGGGAGCGGCTTTTATTTTGCGCCGATTTTAACGTTCTCCGATCAACCGGATTTCTCGTCCGGGTATGGCAAAACGGCCTCGGAGGCTTCTGGCATAAAAACGTCCCGTACGGTGAGGGCATTACCGTCTGGATCGGTTACCGCCATTGGCGTAATGGGTCTGCCGGTCGCCCGGTCACGCAAATTCAGCGGTGCACCCTCGGGTGAGGGGTTCCATTTGTCGCCCCACTGGCGCAACGCAATGACCACCGGGAACAAGTCCCGCCCTTTTTCGGTCAGGCGGTATTCCTGCCGTGAGCCGTGTTCACCCACCTCTACCTTGCGCAGGACTTCGTTATCCACCAACCGGGCGAGACGATCACACAGGATATTCCGGGCAATCCCGAGTTCCTGTTGAAAGTCGACAAAACGCCGGGTGCCGTACATTGCCTGTAGCACCACCAGCAAAGACCACCAGTCCCCTACTTCATTGAGGGCACGGGCGACGGAGCAATTGGAGTCATCAAAACGTTTTCTGGCCATGAAATCGAGTGTACCTAATAGGGTTGCATTTTAAAACCAGATTTAATATGGTTGCTTTAAGAAACCAAACTAGCAAGGTTGCTACTCATTTAAGGAGCCTCCCCGATGACCATGAACCTCGGTCCGTTATTCCAGCCTTTTGAAGACAAATCCCTGAAACTGCGTAACCGTGTTGCGATGGCTCCAATGACCCGCAATTTTTCACCGGGCAGTGTGCCGGGAGCTAACGTGGTGGATTACTATCGTCGGCGCGCCGAAGGCGGCGTGGGCCTGCTGATCACCGAGGGCACCACAGTCAATCATCCTGGCGCCAATGGATACCCCAACGTACCAGCGTTTCACGGTGATGAGGCCCTTGCGGGCTGGAAGAACGTCGTGAATGCGGTACATGACGCGGGCGGCGCGATTTTCCCGCAGCTCTGGCACGTGGGCGCTGTTCGCAAGGAAGGCATTGAGCCAGATCCGAGCGTGCCTGGCTTCAGTCCTTCCGGCCTGTTCGCCCCGGGTAAGCCGAATGGCAAAGCCATGACACAGGAAGACATCACCGACGTGATCAATGCTTTTGCTGACGCAGCCCAGGATGCGAAGGCTCTGGGCTTTGATGGCGTTGAGATCCACGGTGCTCACGGTTACCTGCTTGACCAGTTCTTCTGGGAAGGTACTAACGAGCGTACCGACGAATACGGCGGCAGCATGGCGAATCGGCAGCGTTTTGTCATTGAGATTATCGAAGCCGTCCGCCAGCGCGTCGGCCCGGATTTCCCTATCATGTTGCGGTTTTCCCAGTGGAAGCAGCAGGATTATGAGGCTAAATTAGTCAACACACCCGAGGAGCTTGAGCAGTTCCTGGAGCCTCTGGTTGACGCTGGCGTAGACATTTTCCATGCCTCCACCCGTCGCTTCTGGGAACCGGAATTTGAGGGTTCCGATCTTAATCTTGCGGGCTGGACCCAGAAACTCTCCGGCAAGCCGACGATGTCTGTAGGCAGTGTCGGTCTGACCGAGGACTTTATCAGCGGCACTTTTGCCAGCAAGAAGGAAGCCGTCGAGCAGTCAGGTATCGACGAACTCGTGGAGCGTATGAATAACCGCGAGTTTGAGCTGATTGCTGTTGGCCGGGCGCTGCTCCAGGATCCGCAATGGCTGGTCAAAGTGAAGGAAGGCCGGATCGCAGACGTGGAAGCATTCGCCAAGAAGTCTCTTAGCAAGTTATATTGACGTCAAATCCGGGTGTAGAGGAATCTGACCAGCACCATGTCGTTTGATACCACTGAACACAACCGCCGGCGCTACTGCTTTGATGGGGTAGAGTCGGTGTGGCTGTTTGGCTACGGCTCCCTGATCTACAAAGTCGATTTCCCCTTTCTGGAGCAACGCCCCGCGAGCATTGAAGGCTGGGCTCGCCGTTTCTGGCAGGGCTCCCACGACCACCGCGGTACCCCGGCCTCACCGGGGCGTGTGGTAACCCTGATAGAGTCGCCCAAAACCTGCTGTAAGGGTATGGCTTACCGGGTGTCGCCCGAAGTTTTCGCCCACCTGGATGTGCGGGAGAAAAATGGTTATCTGCGATTCGTCACTCCTATGATTTTTTCCGATGGGACCCGTGAAGACGGCCTGGTCTATATCGCCACTGAAGATAACGCCGCATTCCTCGGCCCTGCCGAAGACGCTGAAATTGCCAGCCAGATCGCCACCGCCGAGGGCCCCAGCGGCCGCAATATCGATTATCTCCTGAAGCTCGCCACAGCGCTGCGAGCATTGGGTGATGACGACCCTCATGTGTTTGCGCTTGAGCGTTACCTGCGCTGATCTGGGTCTCAGGACATTACGCTTGTTGCGACAGTTGTATGGCATCTGTACTGGTCCGTCGGCTGCTTACTGTGTCTGTGCCTGCATCAAAAACTCTGTAAAGCTGAAGCCCTTAATCGTTGTTCAAAGGAGCCTGTACCGATGGGTACTGACCGTTTTACTCATACTTCAGCGGTGCACTCACAGTGACAGTTGACCTGTTAGTCGCCCTCATGGTCTTCGCGTTTGTTGCGTCCATTACACCGGGGCCGAATAACCTGATGCTTATGGCGTCCGGCGCCAACTTCGGTTTTCGTCGCACCGTGCCTCACATGCTCGGGGTCGCCGGTGGTTTTGTGGTGATGGTGGTGTTGGTCGGGATGGGTCTGGCGCAAGTCTTCCAGATTTATCCGGTCAGCTACACCGTACTGATGGTGGTGAGTGTGCTCTACCTGATGTTTCTGGCCTGGAAGATCGCCACTGCGGCGCCACCACGGGAGGTCGAGCACGTCGGGACACCCTTCACTTTCCTGCAGGCCGCACTTTTCCAATGGGTGAACCCCAAGGCCTGGGCCATGGCGCTGACTGCAATCAGCGTCTACTCGCCCTCTAAGGATCTCGGGGCTATTGTGCTGGTCGCACTGATCTTCGGCCTGATTAACCTGCCGTCGGTGTCGACATGGACTCTACTTGGCGAGCAGTTGCAACGAGTGCTGACTAACCCGCTGCGGCTGAGGCTGTTTAATTTTGCGATGGCAATTTTGCTGTTGGCTTCATTATACCCGGTGATTTTCGCAAACGGTGCGGGCCCGTTGTAGTCGATTCCCTGGCACGTTTCCGTATGATAGGGACTGTCATGCATTCACGAATGAGGGATAATATGGGATCTGTTAAGTCAGTTGTTGCCATCGTGCTGATGGCAACCAGTCTGTTTATAGCCGGGTGTGCGACGGTGGGGAAAGAGTTTGCGACCCACAATGTAGACCAGATTGAGGTTGGTGAGACTACCCGGGCAGACATCCAGACTATGTTCGGCGAACCCTGGCGTACAGGGGTCGAGGACGGCATGCGAACCTGGACTTACGGCAACTACCGCTGGTCTGCGTTTGGAGATGATGAAACCACGGATCTGGTGGTACGTTTCGACGGCGAGGGCAAGGTCGCCTCTTACGTCTACAACACCACCAATAAGTAAGCCTCGTTTTGGCGCTTACCCTTGATACACCGGCTATTCACTCGAATATTCCGAATGGTGGACTTCATATGTCAGAAATCCAGAGAATACCCCAGGGTGACGGTGCGGCCACGACCCTTGAAGTAACGGGTATCGTTCACCTGGGCACTCTGGGAGTAATAGGTGATGTAATCCTCGTTGAACAGGTTGGCCAAGGCCAGATTGATTTTCCCGGCCGGCAGGCGATAGCCCAATGAGGCGTCCACCAGCGTGTAGCCGTCAAACTCCTTCTGCGGGTCATCAAAGCTGCGGTCGAAGGCATGGCTGGCCTGGATCAACGAATCGAGTTTGTTGTTCCATTGGGCGCGCCAGTTGGTCGTAAGCCGGTTGGGCGGTATGTTCAGTCCGTCCAGTTTGCTGTCCACGTCGCCGTCCTGATCACTGTCGAATTCGCCATTGATGCGGGAATAGGCGAGCTCCAGCCGATGCTGCTCATGGGCGGCGAAGCCCAGGGTCGCCTCGTAACCGTTGATTTCAGTTTTCTCACGCTGAACGAAATAGGTGTCGTTAATCAATTCCAGCCGCGAACCCAGGTCGGAGTCCGACTCGTAATAGCTCAGTTCAAAATCCACCGGGTGGTAATCGACGCGAAAACCGATTTCCCGGTTTTCAGTGACAACCGGCTGCAGATCCAGAAAATCATCCACGTCCTGATTTTCCTGACTGATGCCACGCAGAACCCGGCCCACATCCGCCATGCCAAAGCCTTCAGAATAGTTGGCAAACAGGCTCAACCAGTTTAGCGGTTTGTAAACGACGCCGGCGTTGAACAGGGTCTCTTCGAAATTTGGCTTGCCGCCATCGACGGTCACGCCATTGGCGGAGTCCAGGGTCTGGAAGGTGTCCACATCCAGTTCGGCGATTTCATGGCGCACGCCAGTGCTGAGAATCAGGTTGTCTACCGGCTTGATCTCCGCCTGCAGGAAAGGGGCGTAGTTGTTGAAGTCAGTTTCCGGCACCCAGGACCGATCGGTCAGCACCAGGGTCTGGGCCGTGGTGTCTTTGAGCAGGTCGAGGCCTCCTGTCAGTTTCAGGCGATCATTCAACAGGTTGGCTTTGGTAAGGGTAAACTTGGCTCCCAGTTTATCGGATTCCGCCTGGGACTGGTCGAACAGGGTGCCGTCCGGCGCAATGCTCTCGTCCTGGAAGGTCGGGGTGAGGGTGGCGCCAAAACGGCCCTCGAACTGCTGGCTGTAGGCCTGGGCGTTGAACACCATGCCGTAAAGGTCGTCATGCTGGTACTTCACACTGGTAGTCAGGACCTGATTACGGGGCGCCTTGCCTTCCGGATCGCCCTTCACCGAAGTGGTGGGAATACCGGCATCGCGGTCACCGTTCACGCTGATGTAGTCCTGCTTGCCAGTGACGTCATAGCGGTTGATCTCGAACTCCACATTCTGATCGTTGTCGATCCAGTAACCCAGCTTGGCAAACACGTCGTAGGCGCGGGAATTCATCAGATCGCCCTGGGTGTTGTCCACACCTACCAGATCGCCGTTGGCGTCGGTGTAAACGCCTTGTTCCTCGTAACTGGCACCCACAAGGTATTCAAAATCTTTTCGCGTGCCTTCCACGCGATAGTTTAGTTTGAAACCCATGGAGTCAGAATCGGGATCGTCAGTCGGCGCAGTGCCCTGGATGCTGGCGTGCTGGCGAACTTCGCTGCTGGTGGGGCGGCGGGTGATGAAGTTGATGATGCCGCCGGTGGCGCCCAGGCCGTGGATGGCGTTGGCGCCGTGTATCACTTCAATACGTTCCACCATGGCCATGTCGATGGTGTGGGTACCGCGGCCAGTACTACGCAGGGGGTTGGACTGTGGTACGCCGTCGATCAGGAACAGCGCTTTGCGACCGCGGAAGGTTTCACCGGAACCTGTCATTTTCTGACGGTTGGGGGAGTAAGCGGGTAACAGGTTGCTGAGTACCTGGGATGAGTCTGACGTCAGGTTGAGCTGTTGTTCGATCTGCTCGCGGGTAATCACGGTGACGACCTGAGGCGATTCATCGAGCTGAGTGCCCGAGCGACTGGAGCTGACCACCAGTGCATCAAGCGCGGTGGGGGTGTCGGCGTGAACGGATGCGGAGGCAACTGCCAGGGAAAGCAGTGCAATGCCACAGGGGGCAGGTTTCAATAACATGTTGCGAATCCTGAAAGTGAGTTGTTGCGTTGTTGGCTGTTATAAAGTGGCCGAATTCTAAATTAGATGATAATGATTATCAAATCGAAATGATTGTTATAACTTATTGTGTGTCAATTTTTAATTATGACGCGAGGTTCGGCTTTGATTAGCGGCAGGGGGCAAGTGGAGCAGTACTTGGCGGGTTGAGCGGCCCGGAAGTAGTAACAACAGGTTTTGCGAATGCGTATGTTGGGGTCTTCGCCGCATTGCCGCGGTTGAAAATAGCGGTGCAAAGGATTGTGGTCAGTGCCAAACAGATCAGCGGGCGCCTGGTGGATCAGGAAGTGAAAGTCGTCGGTAATACGCTGTTGGCGGTGTGGGCAGCTCTGAGCTGCCAGCCGCCTTTCGTAGAGCGAATAGACTCGCACTGCGGTGTTTTCCCAAAGCACCGGGAGTGGCACTCGCGCGACGGCGCGGAAACTTCGCCACAGGGGAGCGAGATGCCCGGCGAACAGCCGGTGAACCACGGTAGCCCGCCAGTCGTTGCGCGCACCGGCGCTGGGGGCAGTTACCGTGAGATCTTCCAGCGGCAGGCGGGATTGCCAGAGGCCATCCTGATGGCGGTATTCCAGGATACTGTTATCAATCGACAGGTCCAGCCCCCGGTCCAGAGCGGACATTGCATAAAGAGCGCTTCCGGTGGTCAGAAAGGCGATGCGCTTGGCCAGCAGCGAGGCCGTGACGTACCGGTTCGGTGAACCGATTACCGGGGCCAGTCGGTCCAGCAGGTCGCGGCAGGTCTCCGGCTCCAGCAGCCTGGCCGCTGGCAGGGCGAAGTCGCGGTCTTGCTGCTCCGCCATGATCAGCCGGCACTGGCTTGCCAGTTCTTCCTTTTGCCCGGGGTCAAGCATCAACCGCATTGGGAGCTCCCTCTCGACGGGTTTCCATCGACTTGCCGAAAGGTATGCACAGCGGGGTGTCGAACAGTGGGTCGCGGATGATGCGACAGCCCAGATTAAACACCTCCCGCACCATGGTTTCGGTTACCACCTCATCGGGACGGCCTTTTG
Source organism: Marinobacter sp. (assembly GCF_040882185.1). Lineage (GTDB taxonomy): Bacteria > Pseudomonadota > Gammaproteobacteria > Pseudomonadales > Oleiphilaceae > Marinobacter. Next base: position 58,812 of record NZ_JBBEBW010000023.1, read on the forward strand.
CGTGGACCCGGCCATCGCGTACCGCCACGATATGGTGGGCGTAACGGCAGGCCAGGTTGAGGTCATGCAGCACCATCACAATGGTCTTTTGCCCCCGCGTGTTGAGCTCTGCCAGCAGATCGAGTATGTCGATCTGGTGAGTGAGGTCCAGGTAAGTGGTGGGCTCGTCCAGCAGTAATATGCCGGTGTCCTGGGCCAGGGTCATGGCGATCCAGGCCCGTTGGCGCTGGCCGCCGGACAGAGCATCCACCGGGGTATGTGCCAGGTCCTCCAGGTCGGTGTCTGCCAGAGCCTGGTCCACCCGATCTTCGTCCTCGCGAGTCCAGGATTGCAACCAGCGCTGGTGGGGGTAGCGGCCCTGGCGCACCAACTGGTGTACAGTCAGACCCTCCGGGGCGGTCGGGCCCTGAGGCAGGATGGCCAGCCGTTGTGCCACTTGTCGGGTAGCCCGGTGCTGAATGTCGTGCCCGTCCAGCAGCACCGTGCCCTGCCGGGGTTTCAGCAGGCGGGCAAAGGCCTTCAGCAGGGTGGACTTGCCACAGCCGTTGCCACCTACCAGCACGGTAATCTGACCCTCGGGAATTCGCAGGTCGAGGTTATGGATGACCTGGTGATCTTCATAGCCCAGGTGCAGGGCGCGGGTCTCAAGCGGCGGTATGGCGGAAGACATGGCCAACTCCTGGTCAGTAACGCTGGCGGAACAGCAGGTAGATAAAAAACGGCGCACCCACCGCAGACACGAAAATCCCGGCAGGCAGGTCCAGCGGCACGAACACGGTGCGGCCAATCAGGTCAGCGATCATCACCAGCAATCCGCCGATTATGGCTGCCACCGGTGCCAGCCCAGCGAAGTGTCGTTCCACCAGCTTGCGGGCAATGTGCGGCGCCATCAGTCCGACAAAACCGATGGCACCGGCATGGGCTACAGCGGCGCCGGCCAGGGCTACGCTGAGCAACAGTAGCAGCATCCGGTTGCGCTGCACTGCCAGGCCCAGGCCATGGGCCACGGTATCGCCAAATTCCTGCAGGTCGATGGCCCGGGCTCGGGTCAGCGCCAAGGGTAGCAGTATGGCCAGCCAAGGAGCGAGGGCGCGAACATCGCTCCAGTCAGATCCGTAAACGCTGCCGGTGAGCCAGACGTAGGCGGTCATGGTGGTGGAAATCGGGCTGAGAGTAATCATCAGGGTGGTGGCGGCCCCCATGGCGGCTGACAGCCCAATGCCGATCAATACCAGGCGTACGGGGGTCACCCCCTGTTGCCAGGCCAGCATGTAGATGACCAAGGCTGCCAGCATGGCTCCGGCGATGGCAGCCACCGGCAGCCAGTGGATGCCGAGATAGGGGGTGAGGAACGACAGGAATGCCACGGCGGCCACCGAGGCGCCACCGCTGATGCCGATGATATCCGGTGAGGCCAGCGGATTGCGCACCAAGGCCTGGAGAATCAGCCCGGAGACCCCCAGGGCGGCGCCCACCATAAAGGCCATGACCACTCGGGGCAGGCGCAGCGTGTTGATAATAAAGCCTTCAGGGCTGTCTGTATTACGCAGAAGTTCCCCCACGACGGTGACCGGTGAAAGGGTGACGTGACCAACGGATAACGACACCAGGATCAGGATTAGCCCGAGCAGCAGAAGCCCGGCGATAATCGCCAGGGTGCGCGGATTGATGGCCAGGGACACAGGCCCGAGTGCCAGGCGGGATAGTCTATCCATGGCCCAACCCCCGCCGTGCCAGGTGGATGAAAAAAGGGGTGCCGATCAACGCCGTCATCACCCCTACGGGAATTTCCTGCGGCATGATCAGAAAGCGGGCCACCACGTCCGCCACCAACAGCAGGCTGGCACCAAACACAGCACAACCGGGGATTACCCAGCGATGGTCCCGACCCAACCAGCCGCGAACCATATGTGGCACGATCAGGCCCATGAAGCCGACATTACCGGCCATCGCCACAGCGCTGCCAGCCAGACACAAGGTGAGCAGGCCGAGAATGATTTTCAACCTGCCCACGTTCTGGCCCAGGCCACGGGCAATGTCGTCGCCAGACATCAGCAGATTGATATGTCGACCCAGCAGCAAACACAGGGCAAGGGCGGGTAGGATCAGCGGCAAAGTGGGCACTACCATGTCCAGGCTGCGTCCGGATACTGAGCCAGCGAGCCAGAACAGCACACTGTCCAGGCCTTCCTGATTGGTAACCAGCAGTGCCTGGGTGAAGGAAACGAACAACGCGGTGATCGCAGCGCCAGCCAAGACCAGCCGCACCGGTGTTGGCCCTTCGCGGCCGAGGGTGCCCAGGGCGTAAACCAGGGTGCCAGCCACTGCGGCGCCCGCCAGGCCAATCCACAACAGGTGATTCATGGCCGAAACAGCCAGCAGGGTGGTGGCCAGTACGATGGCAAACACGGCCCCCGCGTTGACGCCGAAAATCGCGGGGGAGGCCAGTGGATTACGGGTCAGCGCTTGCATCAGTGCACCGGCAACCGCCAGTGAAGCACCTACCAGGGTAGCGATCACCGCCCGGGGAAGGCGGGAGCCCTGAACGATCAGGTGTTGAGTGTTGGTGGCTTCGAACTGAAACAGAGCTTGCACCACGGTGGCTGGTGAAATGGCTGTCTGGCCTAAGGCGAGGCTGGCGCAAAAGGCGGTGGTGGCCAGTACCATTCCGAACACCAGCCGGCTCGCTGGCCGTGCGGCTCGGGACTGACGCAAAAGCCCGGCGGTTGCAGCCGTAGCGCTCATGATTCCTCCTCCAGACCAAAGTGCCGGAATAGTTGATCCAGCATGCGATTGGCACCGAGGAAGCCGCCAGCGAGACTCCAGTCCACCCGATCCACAGGATAGACCCGAGCGTTTTGCACTGCCGTCAGGTTTTGCCACAGAGGATGGCTGGTCCACGCATCGAAGCTGTTGTGTACAGCCTGGTCATCTTCCATAAAGTAGAACACCACGTCAGCATCGATGATCGGAATGCTTTCCTTGGTGGTGAGCTTCAGTACCCATTGATTTTCCGGATGCGGTGGTGGGCGTGTGAACCCAAGGTTATGGAGGACGGTGCCAGCGTAGCTGCCATCGAGGTAGAGGCGGACATGATCAGCTCGAACATTCAGTACCGTGGCGGACATGGGCCAGCGGTCGCCGAGGGAGGCGGCGGCCTGCTGCCTGAAATTCGCCAGACGTCGCTCCCACGCGGTCCACAATTCGTCGGCGCGGGCTACCCGGTTGAGTGCCTGGCCCATGACATCCAGGGTTTGTTGAACATCAAAAACAGTTTCGAGAGAAATCGTGGGGGCGATCTGCGACAGCTGGTTGTAGATTTTTTCGTGGCGGCGTCTGGAGGCGATAATCAGATCTGGCTCCAGCAGGACAATGGCTTCAAGGCTGGGCTGGGTTTCCAGACCAACATGGGGCACGCCTTCAAGGGCGTCGTCCAGGTAATCATAGTTGGCGCCCTGAGCCCAGGCGTTGACGACTCCGGCGGGGGTTATGCCAAGAGCCACCGCAGTGTCGGTTGCGCCCTGGAACAGCGTCACCACCCGTACGGGCGTGCCCGTGATCCGGGTTTCTCCCTGTGCATGATTTAACGTCTGAACCGTTGGTTGCCGCGAAGGGTCGGCGTAGCCCCAGGGGCTTGCGACAACGACCAGCAGCCACAGGATCACTTTGGCGACGAAATCCCTCCTGGCACTCGAAGTCAACAACGGATTGGAAAGCATGGCGACACCTGGAAATTTGCGGTGATGATATAGATTATTATTCGCACTCACAAATGCCGTTCGTTGCTGGTGTTGCGATTTTTCCGGCCTACATTCGAGCGGCCCAATGTGCCGAAGGATTGATCAGGACGCAATTGCCGCGTAAGAGCCTGTTCTTCTCTCATAAAAAAGCGGGCTCTGGAAGCCCGCTTTTGGCATTCTGATGTTCAGACACTGGTTAGTTCACCAACGTTCCCCCATCCACCGCGAGGCACTGTCCGGTAATGTGCCGGCCAGCCTCCGAGGCCAGCAACACGGCAGCCCCCTTGAGATCTTCCTCGCCGCCAAACCGGTTGAGCGGAATACGCCCAAGCATGGTGTCGCCCTGGGTTTCCAGCAAGCCCTGGGACATTTTGGACGGGAAGAACCCCGGGCAAAGGGCATTCACATTGATATTGTGATGCCCCCACTCTGAGGCTAATGCCCGGGTGAAGTTCACCACGGCGCCTTTGCTGGTGTTATAGGCGATGGTCTGCATCCCTTCCGGGTTGCCAGACAGGCCCGCAATTGAGGCAATATTAATGACTTTGCCGGTATTGCGGGGAATCATGCACCGTTTGCCCACCGTCTGGGTGAGGAAGAAAACGGCGTTGACGTTGAGGTTCATTACCTTCATCCAGCCCTCTGCCGGATAGTCTTCCGCCGGAGCGCCCCAGGTGGCGCCGGCGTTATTCACCAGAATATCGATGTCACCCAACTGGTTGACGACCTGATCCACCACCGCAGGAATGCCTTCCAGCCTGGAAAGGTCAGCAGCAATAGTGATCACTTTTACACCCAGACCTTCCAGGTGTGCCTTGGCTTCATCCAGCTCATTCTGCTTACGGGCGCTGATGGCAATACTGGCACCCATTTCGCCCAAGGCCTCTGCCATTTGCAGGCCCAGCCCACGGGAGCCGCCGGTGATGAAGGCCACCTTGCCGGTCAGATCCAGTAATTGTTTTACACTCATGGTTATCTCCTTTGGAAGTCAGGCGGTCTTTGCCAGCAAGCCATCGCTGACTTGCGCCAAGTGGTGATCCGCATCCCCAAACAACAGGTTAATCAGGGTCAGGCGTTTGAACAAATGCGCGGCGAACATTTCATCGGTCACGCCCATGCCACCGTGCAGTTGCACCCCTTCCTGGCCCACAAAACGTGCCGCCTGACCGACCAGGGTCTTGGCCATGGAGGTGGCTTCCCGACGGCTCGCCCGATCATCGGAGTCGGCCTCGCTGGCGGCAAGGATGGCCATGGTTCTGGCTTGTTCGGTCTGGATGAACATATCCGCCATGCGATGCTGGAGCACCTGGAACTTACCGATGGGTACGCCGAACTGCTTGCGGGTTTTGATGTATTCAAGGGTGGCGGCGTTCATGGCTTCCATAGCGCCGACCGCTTCCGCGCACAGGGCGGCAATGCCCAGATCAATGGCTTTTTCGATGGTCGGGAAAGCCTCATCTAGGCTGCCAATCAGGTTTTCGGCATTCACGGCCGCGTTACTAAAGCTTATCTCGGCTGTGCGGTGGCCATCGTGGGTGGCAAAGTCGTCGATCTTGACGCCGTTCGCGCCACTATCCACCAGGAACAGGGACAAGCCGGATTCGTCATTCACGCCACCACTGGTTCGCGCCGAGACGATCAGCTGGTTCGCTTGGCCGCCGTGGATCACCGCCGTCTTTTGGCCGCTGATCAGGAAATCGTTCCCGTCTTTACGCGCCGTGGTCTGCACCTGATTGAGCTGGTAGCGGGCGCCGGGCTCGCTGTGAGCCAGGGCCAGCAGCCGCTCACCGCTGGCGAGGGCAGGTAGAATATCGGCTTTCTGGCTGTCGTTGCCCGCATCCCGGATCAATCCGCCAGCAAGCACGACGGTGGCAAGGTAGGGCTCGACTACCAGGCCGCGGCCAAAGTTTTCCATTACCACCATGGTGTCGATAGCGTTACCGCCCAGGCCGTCGTATTCCTCGGGAAACGTGAATCCCAGCAGGCCCATATCCGCGAAGGTGGCCCAGGTGGTTTTGTCAGTACCTGCGCCGGAACGGATGATGTTCTGCCGCTTCTCGAAGCCATATTCATTGGCGACGAAGCGACGCAGGGAATCATTCAGCATCTGCTGTTCTTCGGTCAGATCAAAATTCATACCGCCTCCTTATAAGCCAAGCACGAGTTGGGCAATGATATTGCGCTGGATCTCGTTTGAGCCGCCAAAGATCGACAGCTTGCGCATGTTGAAGTAATCGCCCGCTGACGGGGTGGCATCAATCGAGCCTGCACGTGGGCCGTTGTAGTCCCGCTCCAGCGCCTCCGGAATATGGGCAATGGCGTCCTGACCGCCCGCTTCCATCAGCATCTCGAATAGCTGCTGGCCGACTTCGGTGCCCCGGATTTTCAAGCTTGACGCCAGTGCTCCCGGGCCGTTCTTGTCCGTTAAAACCCGCAACACCGTAAGCTCCAGAGCTCTCAACTCCATATCCAACTGCGCCAGCCGGTCCCGGAAGCGGGTATTCTCGATCAGCGGCCGCTGTCCATCCTGCTCCTGCCGGGCCACTTCCTTGAGGCGCTTCATCAGCGCCTTCCACTGTCCGACGTTGGCGAGACCGGTTCGCTCGTGGCCGAGCAGGAATTTGGCGTAGGTCCAGCCCTGGTTTTCTTCACCCACGAGGTTTTCAACCGGAACTTTCACGTTATCGAAGTAAACCTCGTTAATCTCATGCTCACCGTCCAGCATGATGATCGGCCGCACTTCGATACCGGGATCGTTCATGTCGATCAGCAGGAAGGAAATCCCTCGCTGTGGTTTACCTTCGTTGCTGGTCCGTACCAGACAGAAGATCCAGTCCGCATGCTGGCCCAGGGTGGTCCAGGTTTTCTGGCCGTTGACCACATAATGATCGCCTTCGAGTTTCGCACTGGTGCGAAGCGAAGCCAGATCCGAGCCCGCGCCAGGCTCGGAATAACCTTGGCACCACCAGTTTTCACCACTGAGGATGCCGGGCAGGAAGCGCTGTTTCTGCTCGTCGTTGCCAAAGGTCATAATCACAGGTGCGACCATGCGCAGCCCGAAGTCGAGTTGGCGCGGTGCACCGGCGAGGGCACTTTCTTCTTCGAAGATAATCTGCTCGATCGGGTCCCAACCGGTTCCGCCGAATTCTTCCGGCCAGGTGGAGGCTCCCCAGCCTTTATCAAACAGTATTTTCTGCCAGCGTTCGGTCATGGCCTTGTCTGGGCGCAGGCGTTTCTGAACCCGTTCGCGGATGTCATCCGGGAGGTTGTCTTGCAGGAACTGGTGGACTTCCTCGCGAAAGGCTTCCTGTTCCAATGTGTAATTAAGATCCATAGAGCACCTCTTCTGTTGGCTGAGGTTGATGTTCGGCTATCTGAGTTGCCTGGGAATTTTAATGCTGGGACTTCAACTTTTGGCTGTTGCGCCGGTCGGGTATCCCCTTTCAAAACACGCTCCTTCGGCCCATCCCTGGGGCGCTTGGGCTCCGCCATCCATGGCTCCGCACAGTTTTGAAAGGGGATACCCGACCGACGCTTCGAGTCTTTTCGGGCCTGCTTTTCAATATCGTTCTGAGGGTTAAACGCCCAAAGCTCGGCATCTTTGCTGTTTGGCCATAGCACATAGCTCCGGGCGGCTGGCAGGTAGGGCTGTCCAAAACCGTGCGGAGCCATGGATGGCGGAGCCCGAGCGTCACATGGATGTGCCGAAGGAGCGCGTTTTGGACAGCCCTACCTGCTAGCCGCTCTCCCCCAAAGCCTCAGGCGGCCAAGAATTTAGGCAACCTCAAACAACCCGGCAGCACCCATACCTGTACCGACGCACATAGTCACGACAACGTACTTAACACCACGACGCTTGCCTTCGATCAACGCATGGCCGACCAGGCGTGAGCCGGTGGTGCCGTAGGGGTGACCTACCGCGATCGCGCCACCGTTGACGTTCAAGCGGTCCATCGGGATCCCCAGTTTGCGCTGGCAGTACAGAACCTGGACGGCGAAGGCTTCGTTCAGTTCCCACAGGCCGATGTCGTCGACGGTCAGACCGGCGCGCTTGAGCAGTTTGGGGACCGCAAAGACCGGGCCGATGCCCATTTCGTCGGGCTCGCAGCCGGCTACCGCAAAGCCACGGAAAATGCCGAGCGGGGCAACACCGCGCTGTTCGGCGATTTTGCTGTCCATCAGGACGCAGGCGGAAGCACCGTCGGAGAACTGGCTGGCGTTGCCGGCGGTGACTACACCACCTTCCATCGCGGAGCGGATCTTGCTGACGCCTTCCAGATTGGTGTCAGGGCGGATGCCTTCATCCTGGCTTACGGTCACTTCCTGGCTGCTGAGCTGGCCGGTGGCCTTATCGGCGACGCCCATGGTGGTGGTGATGGGTACGATTTCGTCGTCGAACTTGCCGTCCTGACGTGCCTGATCAGCCAGTTGCTGACTGCGCACGCCGTATTCGTCCATATCTTCTTTCTTGATGCCGTAGCGTTTGGCCACGGTTTCGGCGGTATCCAGCATGGACCAGTAGAGTTCCGGCTTGTTCTTGGCCAGCCAGGGTTCCATGAAGTAGTTCTGATTCACATTGGCCTGCACGGTGGAGATGGACTCCACACCGCCTGCGACCATCACCGGCACCTTGTCCACGGCAATGTGATGAGCTGCCATGGCGATGGCCTGCAAGCCGGATGAGCAGAAACGGTTGATGGTGGCGCCGCCTACGGTGACCGGCAGTCCGGCACGGATGGCGCCCATGCGGGCCACATCGTTACCGGTGGAGCCTTCCGGCAGGGCGCAGCCCATCAGCACGTCTTCGATTTCGTTGGGGTCGACTTTGGAACGCTCGACTGCGTGCTGGATGGCATGGCCGGCCAGGGTCGCGCCGTGGGTCATGTTCAGGCCGCCGCGCCAGGATTTGGCCAGAGGCGTGCGGGCGGTGGATACGATGACAACATCATTGGACATAACAATTCTCCTAGTGCGGAGCGGCGGTGTTTAGGCCGCCCCGGATCAATTCGTGTTCCGGTTATTTGCTATCGAAACCCTTGCCTTCCTCAGCGCGCTTGGCTAGCAGCGCCGCCGGTTCCCAGAAACCTGGCTGAGTGTGGCGGTCTTCGGTAAAGGCCTGCATGGCACGAACGACGTTGGGCAGCCCGACTTCCTCGGCGTAATGCATGGGGCCACCACGGAACACGGGGAAGCCATAACCGGTCAGGTACACCATGTCGATGTCAGAGGCGCGCTGGGCGATGCCTTCGTCCAGAATCTGGGCGCCTTCGTTCACCAGGGCGTAGACACACCGCTCGACGATTTCCTGATTGCTGATTTTGCGCGGAGTAATGTCTAGCTCGGCACGGACTTCGTCCACTACCTTGTCGACTTCCGGATCTGGCAGGGCGTTGCGGTTGCCGGGCTCGTAGCGATAGAAGCCAGCACCGGTCTTCTGGCCGTAGCGGCCCATTTCGCACAGGCGATCGGCGACGACCATCTTCACCATGTCCGGGTTTTCTTCGTACTGGCGCTTGCGGATGGCCCAGCCAATGTCGCCACCGGCCAGATCGGCCATGCGCAGCGGCCCCATGGCAAAGCCGAACTTCTCGATGGACTTGTCAATCTGCTGCACGCTGGCACCTTCTTCCAGCATCAGCAGGGCTTCGCGCTGGTACTGGTTGATCATGCGGTTGCCGATAAAGCCGTCACACACGCCGGACACCACGGCGGTCTTCTTGATGACCTTGGCCAGCTTCATGGCGGTGGCCAGGACGTCTTTCGCGGTCTTCTCGCCACGGACCACTTCCAGCAGCTTCATGATGTTGGCGGGGCTGAAGAAGTGCAGGCCGATGACGTCTTGTGGGCGCTTGGTAAAACTGGCGATTTTGTTCAGGTCCAGGGTGGAAGTGTTGGACGCCAGAATCGCACCGGGCTTGCAGACTTCGTCCAGTTTTTCGAACACGGACTGTTTCACGCCCATTTCCTCGAACACGGCTTCGATCACCAGATCGACATCCTTGAGGTCGTCATAGGTAAGGGAAGGCTTGAGTAGCGCCAACTTTGCCTTGGCGTCGTCTTCGCTCATGCGGCCTTTTTTGACCTGGCTTTCGTAAACTTTCTGGATGGCCGCGATGCCACGGTCCAGGCCTTCCTGTTTCATTTCCACCAGCGTCACCGGAATGCCAGCATTGAGGAAATTGATGCTGATGCCTGTGCCCATGGTGCCGCCACCGATCACGCCGACCGACTTAACATCGCGAACCGGGGTGTCCGCCGGTACATCGGCAATCTTGCTGGTCAGCCGCTCAGAGAAAAAGGCATGGCGCATGGCGCGGGATTCCGGCGTCTGCATCAGGTTCAAAAAGGCTTCCCGCTCAAACTCCATGCCCTTGTCAAACGGCTTGGTCACCGCCGCGTGAACCGCATCCACACACTTCAGCGGGGCCGGGTAGTTTTTCGCCATGGCACCCACGGTGTTGCGGGTGAACATGAAAAAGCCCTCGGGGTTCGGGTGTTTGGCTTTCAGGTCCCGCACTTTTTTCAGTGGCAGTTTTTCGCTGACCACCTTGGTGGCATAAGCGATGGCCGCATCCAGCAGTTCGCCGTCGACGATCTCGTCAAACAGCGCACTGCCTTTGAATTGCTTCGCGGGCACAATGCTCCCGGACACAATCATGTTGACCGCGTGCTCGGCACCAATTAACCGGGGCAGGCGCTGGGTACCGCCAGCACCAGGTAACAGGCCCAGTTTTACTTCCGGCAGGGCAATCTGCGCGTCTGGTTTGGCAGTGCGGTAGTGACAGCCCAGGGCAAGTTCCAGACCGCCGCCCATGCAGGCACCGCTGATGGCAGCGATGACCGGCTTGCGGCTGCTTTCCACATAGTTGATGACGGTGTTCAGGTTAGGTTCGGCGGTGGCTTTGGATGTGCCAAATTCACTGATGTCGGCGCCGCCGGAAAAGGCACGGTCGGAGCCGATCAGCACCACAGCTTTTACTGCATCGTCGGCTTCCGCCTGTCGAATACCGCTGACAATGCCCTCGCGCAGCGCCAGCCCAAGCCCGTTGACGGGCGGATTATCGAGTCGGATAACGGCGATCTGGCCTTTAATATCGTAGTGCGCAGTACTCATGTGCGGCTCCTTGTTATTTCCATACACTGGTGTATTGTCTGTCCATACACTAATGTATGTTGTAGGTGTGGTCAACGCTTCAGGTAGAATTCACACTTATTCAAACCCAACAGGACACGCCGTCAGAATGACCGAACCCAAAGCTTCTTCGCCAGGCAGCCGTAAAGCCTCTGAAAAAGCTCAACTGACCCGGGATAACTGGCTGGACGCAGCGGCCGGAGAGGTCGCTGCTGGCGGCTTTGGACACTTGCGGGTACTGACCCTGGCAAAGAAACTGGGTGTTACCCGTGGCAGCTTTTACTGGCATTTCAAAGACCACGAGGACTTGGTCGTCAGCTTTCTCAACCGCTGGCGGGATCGTCGCCTTCATGAATTGCAGTATTGGAAACCCAGAGGCGGGGATGTAGAGACCGAACTGCGGGAGATTCTGGAATTGCTCCTGACGGATGCCTCCCGCAATATCCGGCGCCTGCAGGTAGAGCTGGCAGTGCGTGACTACGCCCGCCGCAATGATTACGCCGCTGACCTGGTAACCCAGGTAGATGCCGCCCGTATTCAGCAGAACTGTACGCTGTTCCAGCATCTGAGCAATGATGCCCAGCGCGTCAAAGATCTATCGCTGCTGTTGTATGTAGCAACTATCGGCTCCCAGGTGGTACTGACCGGAAAGAAAGGTGACGCCGAGGCCATCCGTCGGATTGAGGACCTGATGGCGCGGGTGGTGTTGGGGCAGCGGGAGGGAGCCTCTGATTAACTCTATCAAACGACTGCTCATGATTCTTATTGCCTGCTGGATTTTACCTTCCGGTGCGAATGACGCCTGCATGGCTTCGGCCCACTCTGATCTGGAGCGTCTTTACTGCGAGATTACGTCGCGTGGCGAGGGCAGCAGTTTGCCGTCGAGGGCGGATTTCAAGCGTAACGATCCTCAGGTGCAGGCGTTGTTGTTGCGACGCCCTGCAGCACGTCTGGGTTTGGCAGTACCTGCCCCGGGCGGCGAGTCAAAACCGTCCCCGGCCAAAGTCACTGATATGCCGCCTCCCTCATCAACAGACGAGTTACCTGAAGCACCCGCCAACGATAGCCGTGATGCGCGACCAGCTTCTCCGGTCAGCACAGCGCCCCAGCGCAGTCTTGCTAAGTGCCGGCTGGAGGGCGAGTCTATTCTCTGCCCGGGTCGCCGACTTGAACTGGCCGTTAATCAAAACAATAGCGAGTTGTTGCCCGGCGTACTGGAAGCTGGCAATACTTTGTCGTTATCTTCCTTCGAAGGCGAGCGCAACGATGACGAGGCGGTTCGGCGTTACCTGTCGGATGCCTACGACATTTACATTCCCAAGATGCTGGCGATCGGGCTGGGCGGTACCACCATGAGTTTTACGGCATTTCACCACGCTTTTCATAGTATGGAAAACGGTGGTGTCGATTTTGCCAGGCGCCTGGAGCAGACCTATCACTTGTTGAAGCAGGACAAGAAAACCCTGGCGGTGAAAGCCCGTTATCACGACGAGCTTCCGAAGAGTTTAAACCTGTGCACCGAGATCAACCGGGATATCGTGGTTTGCGATAACGTTGGCAAGAATTGGGTTTACGTCACCCGCTAATGGAAACACCTCTGCCCCAAGGCTCCAATAGAGCCGGGGACAGATCGGGTCAAACCGTCAGGATGGTTGCGCCAGTGGTTTGCCGGGCTTCCAGTGCCCGGTGGGCATCAGCGACCTGCGCCAGCGGGAAGCGCTGATCTATATGAATTCTGATCGCGCCGGAGGTGACTTTCTCGAACAATTCCCGCGCCATCTGCTGGCAGGTTTCGTGGTCTCCGATGTGAGTGAACAGTGTCGGACGGGTAAGTTTCAGCGAGCCTTTTGCGGCCAGTTGACCTACATCCACCGGCGGCACTTTTCCGGAAGCATTGCCGAAGGTTATCATCATACCCAATGGCTTCAGGCAGTCCAGGGAGCCTTCAAAGGTGTCTTTGCCCACCGAGTCCATCACCACATCAACGCCTTTGTCATTGGTAAGCGCCCGGACTTTCTTGGTGAAATTCTCCGTGCGGTAATTGATCATGTGGCTGGCACCGTTGGCCAGCGCCAGCTCGCATTTTTCATCCGTACCAGCGGTTCCGATAAGAGTAATGCCTTCGGACTTCGCCCATTGGCAGGCAATCAGCCCCACACCTCCGGCAGCGGCATGAAACAGTACCGTATCGCCCTTGCTGAGAGGCGTGGTACGCCGGAACAGGTACTGCACTGTCAGGCCCTTGAGCATCATGGCGGCGCCTTCCTCGAAGGAAATCGCCTCTGGCAGCGGGCATGTTTGCGCAGCTGGCATCACGCGGGCCTCGGAATAGCCCCCCGGTGGTCCAGAAGCATAGGCAACACGGTCCCCCGGCTTGATATGGGTGACGCCTTCGCCCACAGCCTCAACTACACCGGATGCTTCCAGCCCGAGAGCCGTTGGCAGCGGCAATGGGTATAAACCGGTGCGTTGGTAAACATCAATGAAGTTGAGGCCGCAGGCCTTGTGGCGGATCCGCAGCTCGCCGGGGCCGGGTTCCCCAACTTCAACATTCTTCAGTTTCAGTTCTTCGGGGCCGCCAAAGGCTTCAATCATGACGGTGTTTGAATGGGTTGTAGTCATCGGTTCAGGTCCTTTTATTGTGGTACCAATGTAGCGATTTACGCGCTCCTCTGCCAGACGGTCTTGTAGAGGGTCTTGAAAAAGGGAACGCACAACGGACGTTTCGAGGCCTGAGCAGATGACGACTGGCGCGAGCCCCCGTAAACTGCAGCATTCGTTCTGACAAATTCTCTTTAGCCGACTCCGGGTTCTCTATGATCGCCGTTTTTTTCAGCACCTTTGTGACCAGCGCTCTGAAATTCCTGTTCCTGCTGGCACCCTTTTTTGCGGTGACCATGTTTTTGGCTCTTACCCGAGGCCAGAGTGCAGCCCAGAAGAGCGCCATCATCCGTCGGGCCTGTATTTCTGCCTTGATCCTCGGGCTTGCGCTTTTCTTCGCTGGACCTTTGTTGTTCAACGCCATCGGCATCACTCTCAACTCGTTCCGGATTGGCGCCGGTTCACTGTTGTTCCTGACGGCAATCAGTCTGGTCAGTGACGGCACCCGCAACCACGCCACCGGCCTGCCGGAAGAGGATCGTGACGATGTTGCGGTGGTGCCGCTGGCTATTCCGATCATTATCGGGCCGGCGACTATTGGTGCGATTCTGGTCTATGGCGCTGAACTTCGTACCGTGTCTGAGGTAGCGGGCGGGCTGCTGGGATTGGTAGCAAGTCTGGCTGGGCTGGCGGGGTTACTTTACCTGTCGGGTTTTCTGGAGAAAGCCATGGGCAAAACGGGCCTGCATATCATGTCGAAAATTAGTGGCTTGATTCTGTCGGCTATGGCGGCAGAAATTGTGTTAACGGGTATAGCGGGGTTTATTCAGAGCACAAGTCTTCAGTAAGCTGGCGCGCGGGCCCCGGCTGCCCGCCGGAATGCCAGATTTGTCAGGTACCCAGCGCCAGCCAGACGCCCACCCCCATCATCAGGGTGCCTGCAAGTCGATTGATCAGTCTTACATTGCGTCCGTTGGATAGCAGCTTACTCAGGGTTTTGCCGCCAGCAGCGTAGAGAATCAGTGACATCAGTTCGATCATCAGAATCGCCGCGACCAGGATTGACAATTGCGGTGCCAATGGCCGACTGCTGTCCAGAAACGGTGGCAGGAGCACCATAAAAAATGCCCAGCCTTTGGGATTGGCGACAGCGGTAAAAAAGCCCTGGGTTGCCAGTTGCAGAGGACTGGCCAGGGTATTGGCGGATTCACCGGTTTCCGGGATAGCGAGCTTGCCACGGGAGCGCCATAGTTCCACTCCCAGCCACATCAGGTAGAGCCCGCCCGCCCATTTGAAGAGGGTAAACACCATCGGAGCGCTGAGCATAATGGCCGCTACCCCGACCACGGCCATAACCGCCACCAGGCCGACACCGACCAGCTCTCCAGCCATCATCCAGAAGGTACGGCGCACACCAATAGTCATGCCCAGACTCATGGATAGGGTCATACACATGCCTGGCGTCAGGGACACCAGCACAAAGGTAGGGATAAACGCGGCCAGCAAGGCGGTGTTGATCATCGCTTCTCTATAATTTTGCCAGTTATGTCAATGTGTGGAACGGGCGGTTGCCTGTATAAGCCCGCCAGAACCGTTTCTTATGGTTGCCGCCCCCAGCTTTCGGTGCTGCAATCCGATCAATACCAGCGGTACCACAATCATCACGCTGCCGACCAGAAACCACAAGTCCGGCACCTCATTAAACCAGATCCAACCAATGGCGACGGCCCAGATCAGCCCGGTGTATTCGGCGCTGGTGACCTGGTTGGCGTCTACCTGTTTATAGGCCAATAACACGGTGATGTTGTAGCCCAGAATGAACACCGTTGAGCCAAACGAATTAACGAGTATAGCCGGATCCCAGGGGGCGTTTTCAATGACCATCAATACAAAACTGGCTGGCAAAATCAACAGGTAGCTGAGCACCAGCTTGTGTACCGTGGATTGCTTCCGGGGTAACTGGCGTACCATAACCGCAGCAATTGCCAATGCCAGCGCAGCACCCAACGCAGCTATAGCGCCCCACCCGATAGCCACGGGACGCAGGATGGCGATGATGCCAGCGAAGCCGCTGACCACCGCGAGCAGACTGAGGCCGGTCAGGCGCTCGCCGAAAAATATAACTGCAAACAGCATCACGAGAATGGGTGCGGCATAAAAGATCGCGTTGGCGGTTGCCAACGGCAGTGATCCGATCGCAATCACCATGCAGACCATGCCTGCCAGGTGCACATGAGCCCGGAGCAGGTGGACGCCCAGGCCCTGGAACAGACGCCGGGAGTCAATGTAGCGATACAGTGGTAACAGCAGCATCAACGTCAACAGGCAGCGGAGAAACGTAAACTGGAAGACTGGCCTGGACATTGGAAAGCGGACCTTTTGACCGCGACGAGATGAGCCAGTGAAGGGAGTCTGAACCGGGGTAGGTTCACTCATAGGCTAGGAGTGGCAAGGGCACCAGGATAAGTTCAAGCTTAAACAAAAGCGGACATTCAGATGTCTCCCGTTTGAGTCGGTTTAAACCAGCTCCCTAGCACTGTATGAATCCTGTTTGGCTGGTTGGGAGCCAGCCACCGGTGATCCAAAATGGTGTTCTGGAAGTACCGCCCCAGCGTCCCTAATCTCTGTTTATTTATACGGTTATAATGAGAGCCGCTTCAACGGGGGAGAAACGGTCTCGTTGAGTGCATAATGTCTTGGCGCGTCTATCTAGAGGCGCCGTTTTCCCATAGCCGAGGGAAAGAGAGGCTCGTTCTCCGCGTGTATCTTATTAAAAGGAAATCGAAACCTGTCTTGTGAACTAGGTTTTTGATCCTAGGTAGAGAGAGCCATGCTCGGCTAAGCTATTGTTTTATCGATTTATGTGCAGCGCGATGGATGGTGCAAAGTCCATAATCATGACACAGTCGAATTTTTGCAACGATAAAGCGCGCTGCCTAATTGTGCTGTTATGCAAAAAATGAGTAGGAGGCTTGCATGCCGAGAAGAATAAGTTCTGCGCAAATGCGCAGCAAGCTTAGGCAGGCACAGAATAAACAGAAACAGGCTATAGCTAAGTATAACCGTGAGGTCAGGCAGCATAATCAGAAAGTTAAGCAGGGAGTTAATAGATACAATAGCGAAGTAAGAAAACACAATGCGAGAGTCAGGGCCAATCGACAAAAGATCAATTCCGAACTCCGAAAAATGAGGTCGTCTAACTCGTCTCAATACCAGATAGTTAGAACTTCCGCCATGACGCTCAATACTTATTATGAGCGTTTAGATGCTAGAGAGAATGATTTTGAACATTCCAACTTTGGCTATGACTTCTTAGACAGATCAGAGCAAGAAAATGCGAATAGCTTAGCTCTTTCAAACACACTTGAATCTAACGTTGAGGATAGCGGAGGGCAGCAATCCGATCTCCTTCGCACTGAGATCAACGACATGCTGCAAGAGTTGTCGCCCGAGTTGAGCAATCGCTGGAAGGGAGCCTTATTCTCTTTGAATCCAGAAAACCCGGATGCGGCTCGACATTTCTGCACAAGTGCCCGAGAAGTTTTTGTCCAAATTTTAGACATCAACGCTCCAGATGAAAAAGTGATGGAAAAAGCACCGGATTGCGATAAGACTCCTCAAGGTCAACCAACGCGCAAAGAGAAAATTAAGTATTTGCTGGGGCGTTCCGGAATACTCACAGAGGAAGCTGTCAATTTTGTGGATGAGGATGTCAAAAATGTGCTCAGCCTCTTTCGTGTTTTCAATGATGGCACTCATGGGTCATCCGGGAAATTCGGCATCGCAAAGTTGCTATCGATAAAAAATAGGGTTGAAGATGGAATTGCTTACCTGTTTTCAATCTGTCGTCATGCATAACCAATCCATGCTCCGGATGCCAAAACCTTTGCTTCGCTGCGGTTCTTTCACCGGTGATGCTGGGCGTTAATCAGGGAGGCAGACCATGTCTGAGTACAGGCTGACAAAGGAAATCATCGACCGTTCCGTATCATCCAACTGGGATGAGGCAAAATTGGAATGGGAGCTGAGTGAGGTCTATGAGGCTGATGAGCCCGAGACCTGCCTTTGCGGCCACTATCCCATTATTGAGTGCTGCGTGTTGTCGAATAAGCTGAATCGCAGCTCTGTAACAGTCGGAAATTGCTGCGTTAAAAAGTTTATTGGCCTCCCGTCAGACAAAATTTTCCAGGCCGTGAAACGGGTCCGGAAGGATCAGGAGAAATCGCTAAACGCTGAGGCGATCGACCATGCGTATCGCAGCGGGTGGATCAATGAGTGGGAAAAGAACTTCTATTTCGACAACATGCGGAAACGAAATCTTACTTCAAAGCAGAGAGCGAAAAAGCTCGAAATTAATCACCAAATGCTGGCAAAAATGCGCAAAAGTCAAAAAATTGGTTAACAATATGGTCAACGGGACGCCAACTGCGCTGCGTTCCTTTGGCGTCCACTACCACTGGCGTTAAATTTCTAATGCATGTAGATCAGCTTTTCGATCAAACACTGAACCACATGGAAAAAACGGTTGAGGCCCTGGCTACCCAAGTTCCCCAACCGAAGAAGGTTTCGTATAAAGATGGGTTTATCTTTCGCCATGTTGAGAAAACAGCGCAACAAGCAATCGTGCAAAAATTGGCGAGACTAGTCAGCAGCCTACATGCTACCCGTTTGCTATGGTCCCATGGCTTTGTACAAGAGCAAGGTGCAATGCAGCGGATTTTGGATGAACTGTTAGAGGACATCACGTTTTTGGCTTTCGGGATTATCTTCGAAGACTGGACCGGCCTTCACGACTCCTATCTCGAAGCGTTTTTTGAGGAAGAGTTTGATTCAGGTTCAGCGATGACCTCATCACAACGAAGGCCGATGATACCGCGTAAGAAGATTCGTTCCTGGATTGCTTCAGTTGAAGGAGTGCAAGACCCCAGCACGGGCCGGGAGGCAACCCGAACGCTCAGCAAGGCATACTCAGGTTATGTTCATGCTGCATCCCCCCACATTATGGAAATGTTTGGTGGTAATCCGCCGGGCTTCCACATGAAGGGAATGCGTGGCACGCCCAGACAAGCTGAACATCGTGCTGACCTATGGAACTATTTTTACCGTGGAGTTCTGACTTTTGCATTCGCTGTCAAAGCACTCGGCAATGATGAAATGTTCAATTCGATCAGGAATTTTGCTAGCGGCTTTTTGCAGTCCTCTGGCGACGATTTCTTGTCCAAAGAGTGGGGCGACATTTAACAAGAGCAGGCACGGCGATGCCAATCACACTGCGCCTTCGGCTCCATGTAATGGGCGGGCCTTGGTATAACTAATGGCCTGTAATAGCCTCTCTAAGGCCTAAATTGAATTAAAGGAGGATGGGTGCACCCGAAGGTAGAAACGGATGATAGAGGGTGGGAAGTTTTTCTAACGGACTCCCTTTCTCCACGGACACACCGCCAAAAGATCCTGTTGTTGGTTGTGTCTGCATATACTGTTTTGGCTGCGGTCTTTGATGAGAAACCGCTGAGCTTAGTCCACCTTGGTGGGATTACGAGAGAGCATGCCCTTGGGGCAGTTGCTGTGCTCCTTATCTATCTTTCCGTCTCGTATTTATTTTACTTAAGGCAAGATTTGCTGAGCTGGTACTCAGTAAAAACAGCTTTTATTGGCGCAAAAGCTCGCGATTGCCTTTCTGAAATTCTCCAAGCTGAGCAGAGTATAATTTCCTCATATGATGGATTTTCGGAAAAGATCAACGAGTGGGAAAGTAAAATGGAAGACACCTACTCTCAGCTCACCATACAAATAGAGAACTGTGAACGGGCGATTTCAGAGAAGAATCCACACTGGGAAAAGATTGTTGAATACGTTTATAAGCATCATGAAAGAGCTAGGTTAAAAGGGCTCGATTCTTTACCAGAACAATGGAAACAGAACTTTTCTATTCAAAATAAAATAATTAGTGGTGCCCAAGATCAGATTGAAATATCACTCAAAAAACTGACTTCTTTAGAGAAAGCGACTTGCAATCAAAGGGTTACCAAGTGGCTGGGAATCATAGGTTTCGAGATCATTGTCCCGTTTAGTCTGGTTTACTTGGCTTTGATGAGAACGGCTCAATACGTTCCGGGGTTGCTGGAGAAAGTGTTGTTTTTGTAGGCGCT
Source organism: Marinobacter sp. (assembly GCF_040882185.1). Classification (GTDB taxonomy): domain Bacteria; phylum Pseudomonadota; class Gammaproteobacteria; order Pseudomonadales; family Oleiphilaceae; genus Marinobacter. The sequence continues at coordinate 78,434 of NZ_JBBEBW010000023.1, forward strand.
TATAGTCATATCGCCCACCAATAGTTCCAGTTCGTTCCGCGCCTGCGGGCCCTCCACCGGATGCCCTTTTCGCTGCGTTACACGGGCACACCGCTGAACAAAAGCGATGAGCAAGCTGAATGTTCGCTTTGCAACCAGGCCGGGCTCCTCGAATTCCTAAACGAAAGCGGACGTTCAGGTCAGGGCTTTCCTCCAGCGCCTCCGCGCTAATCACAGCCATTTCAGCTATTGTCATTGGCGGAGCGAATTGCTGGCGTTGAATGATTACATGGCAGAGATGGTCATGAACGGCTAGGCTATTGTTTTAAGGATTTATGTGCAGCGCGTTTAATGGTTCAGAATCAGTGAAATGACGCAGTAAAATTCTGTGATGATAAAGCCCGAGCCTAACTGTTGTTATATCAAAGGGAGTTTTGATGCCTAATGATGACCTGGAGAGATTGATTCACGAATCTCTTGAGCAACTTGGGTGGTCGACTGATGCCTCGCAAGTTGCCCAAAGGGTAAAACGGCTTGATTTCGGCCTTCCCCTCGAAGATGAATTCAGTGTCGTTTGTGGGTGGCTTGGAAAATGCAAGTTGATACACAAGCTGGATCAAAGCCAGTACCCCGAAGGCTCTTCGGCTTTAATACAGGCACCTGATCTTTTGGCAGTTTTTGAGAATAACGGAAAAGATATCCCGGTCCTAATTGAAGTTAAGTCCAGTTGGAAGAATACCCTATCTTTCAGGCCGGACTACAAAGAACGGCTCCAGAAATACGCTGACACAGTAAAGCTTCCACTCTTGGTAGCTTGGAGGACGAGATGGGATATTTGGGCTCTATTTCCTCTTTCAAACCTGAGAAAAGCGCAAATAAATTACAATATAAATTTCGAAAACGCCTTGTGTAATAGCTTACTTGGAATGCTTGCCGGTGATTTTTCATACACGGTCAAATCTGGGGCAGGAGTACATATAAGCTGTAAAAAGCAACGATTCGTAGAATCTGAGCAAGGCGGTGAGCCGCAGCACTGGGAAGTAGTCATTGATGATGTCTATTACACGAATGGTAAGAGCGATACCGTGAGGGATCTATCACCTATAGCTCAGAGCATATTTTACTCTTGGAGCCTAGAAGAATCCCAGGAGGATATCGGTAGTCATATTTTAATTCACTCGGTTGCCAAAGACACATCTGCGCTCTTTGCACATATGGCCATTACTAGGCTATTAAAATTTAAACTTCCTATTGGTGAAGAAAACATTCATTGGCGCTCCTTCGTATCGGGGAAAGACAGTGTGTCAGAATTCAAGGAGTTCCGGTCCGGAGTACTGGAGAATATGCGACATGGGATCGTATCGTATGTACTTGATCCACAGCCCCAGAATGTGCCGGATTTTCTTAACTGATGTAACGAACCGCGCAACGCAGAAATCCCTGACGGGCCGCCGCTTCGCTCTGCTTTAAGCTGCATCACTCTGGTATTCGCTGCCGATCCAAATTAGGCGCTCAAAGGCAGTGAAGTACTCAAAAGCGGACAGTGAGAGCGCCTTTACACCAGCTACTGGATAGTTGATAAATGCATATTAAGAAACTAAAGCTCAAAAACTTTAAAAGGTTCGATAATCAACTTTTTGACTTCAACGATGATGTCAACATTGTTGTCGGAGATAACGAAAGCGGAAAAAGTACTCTGCTAGAGGCAATCGAAATATGTCTAAATTTCACTTATCGGGGTAAACCTCTTAGCTCCGAATTGACCACTGATCTTTTTAATAACGACTGTATCAATCAATATCTTGCTGGAAATAAGTCACAGGAAACCCTCCCGGAGTTACTAATAGAAGCCTATTTAGACGGTAATCCCAAACTAAAAGGCGATAATAATAGCGAGAAGGTGGACGTCGAAGGAATCTTCGTTAGAATCTATTTCGATACTGAATTATCAGACTCATACGCTACGTTTAAAAAGGAACCAGATAAGGTCTCAACTTTGCCTGTTGAGTTCTATACGATAGATTGGTATAGCTTTGGATGGAATCGGCTAACGCATCATAATAAGAATATAAATTGTCTGTTTGTGGATCCTACACGACTCCATCCAACATATGGGCGAGCAAAGTACATAAACAATATCATTAACGCAGCTCTTGAAAAAAAGTCTCGATCTACTCTTAATCTTAATTATCGCCAACTTAAAGCCAAGTTCGATGATGAAGCTGACGTAATTGAAATTAATAATAAAATTGATGCGGATAACGAAATATCTAATAAGTCGCTCAAAATAACTGCTGATATTGCCACGAACACTAGCTGGGAAAGTGGTCTACAGTTAGCAGTAGATAATATCTCCTTTAATCAGATTGGAAAGGGCGAGCAGAGCCAGATCCAAATTAAACTTGCTTTACAGAACAAAGCTCAAGACGTTGATATCGTAATGCTCGAAGAGCCAGAAAACCACCTCTCCCATATCAACCTCGTTCAGCTAATAAGCTATATAGAAAATAAACATGGAAAGAAACAGGTTTTCCTTAGCACACATAGCTCATATGTTCTCAATAAGCTGAGCTTTGATAAGCTATGTTTGCTGTCAGATAGATACATACGACTAAAGGAAGTTGAGTCTGGTACTGTAAAGACGCTTGCGAGACTTCCTGGATATGACACACTTCGTGCCGTTCTAGCAAAGAAAATTGTTCTTGTAGAAGGCCCCTCTGACGAGTTGGTGCTCAAAAAAATATATTTAGAAAAGTATAATTGCCTTCCCGAAGAAAATGGAATCGACATTATAGTTGTCCGAGGCATCGGGTTTAAGAATTATATTAATATAGTAAAGCCTCTTAGGCATCCAATTAGAGTTGTAAAGGATAATGATGGGAGTTTTCAAGAGAACATTTTAGAATGGTCAAAAGATTATATAGAATATGACTTTATAAAATTCTTTTCTCCCGAGTCAGCTGAGCAATACTCTCTTGAACCAGCTCTAGTAGAGGCAAATGGGGATACTGAAGAAAGCCTCGATCTGCTCGCTAATGTAATGCTATCCAAGCAAACATACAATAAATACAACGGACGTACAGGCCTTGCTGAAAAAAAGGCATTCTTTAAAGATTGGTATAGTGACGAGAAAAGTGGTTCTAAAAAAGTTGATTCCGCTATTCGAATTTTCGATACCAACCACGATATTAAGTTTCCAGAATATCTAGAAAAGGCGATAGATTTTGATGCGTAGGCTTATTCTCGCAAGTGCTGGTGCCGGGAAGTCTCGCCTTTTAGTAGGTGAAGCTATCGAAAAAGCGAACGCCGGGAGTTCAGTGCTTTTGTTAACTTACACGGAAAACAATCAAAAAGAATTGCTGAAAAAAATTTGCCTAGAAAACGGATGCAAACCCGCTAATATCACTATAAAAGGTTGGTTCACATTTTTGTTAGAGGATATGATAAGACCATATCAACGGTGCATATTTCCGGAGCGTATAGAAGGAGTAAATTTCAATAGCAAGAATCCGCATAAGACCAGTAAAGGAAAAAATATTCCTGGAACAGCTGAGCGAGTTTATGGAGAGTACAACCCTATTCATTACCTTAAGAAGGGCAGCAACAAGGTCCATACAATAAACATTGCCAAGCTTGCTTCAAGAATTATAAAAGAATCAAAGAGCAAACCTATATTTAGGCTTGCTGAAATATTTGACGCCATATATATTGATGAGGTTCAAGATTTAGTAGGGTACGATTTCGAAGTTCTTAAAGCTATAAATAAATCGACGTGCGAGGACTTTGTATGCGTTGGCGACTTCAGACAGACAGTCTATGCAACCAGTATCGCCTCGAAAGCACCTAAAAACAACGCAGAAAAGTTTCAAGCATTCAAAGATATTGGATTTCAAGATGAACACCTAAGTGTTAGTTGGCGCTGCATCCAATCAATATGCGATTTTTCAGATCTAGTTCACGCAGAAGAAGGGCATTATTTGCCCACATCATCTAAAGTTAATGAGATACCAGATAAATTCTCAAATCATGTTGGTGTTTTTTCTGTTCATTCCGATGACCTAACGGAATATATAAATAAATATAATCCTGTTATTTTGAGACTTAACCGATCAACACAGATGGAAGTGTGCAAAGATCGCAGTTCTTTCAACTTTGGTGAGGCCAAGGGGCTTGGATTTGATCGTGTCTTGGTTATCTCAACGGAAAAGCATCGAAAATTTATATCGGGGGATTTCGCAGTGTTCAACGATGACAAAACAGAAAAGGCAAGAAACACTTTTTATGTTGCTATTACACGGGCGAGATACAGCATAGCCTTTGTATATTACGGCGTGGAGACTTGCTCCCAAGTTGAGCAATGGATAAACGATTAAGCGTCCAATTTCGGGAAATTTCTACGCCTGGCACGGCCCCTATGCTGAGATTTTGAGGTAGATTTAAGTGCCGTATAACAAGACGCAGCTGCCGATAAAATTTTCTGCTGATCTCCTAAACTGCCGCGCCGCTTTGCGTTATTCCAAAATCGGAATGTTCGCTTTGCGACCTCAGCGTTCTTTGTTTCCGAATAGCGGATTGGGTAGGTCCCTA
>NZ_JBBEBW010000024.1:0-82994 GCF_040882185.1 Marinobacter sp.
GTCAGGTTGCCGGCACTGAACTCCATGAGAGTCAGGCTGTCAGGGTGGTGCTGGGTCATACGTTCTGATCCTGCAAAATCACTTTCAACTTATTTAATGCCAGGCGCACCCGGCTTTTCACGGTGCCGAGCGGAATGTTCAGCTCGTTGGCCACCATCTGGTGAGATTTGTTTTCCATGTATACCTTTGCAATCACCGTTGTCTGTTCTTCCGGAAGTTGGCTAAGTGACTCACGGATACGTCGCTCAGACATCAACCGGTGTAATGAGGTAACGGGCTCGTCTTCGTTGTCACCAGGAATCTGCCATAGGTCTTCGGTCTCGACCGGCATCTCGGCACTGGTGCGCCGCATTTTGCGTAACATATCAATGCGCTGGTTTCGGGCAATGGTGAAAATCCAGGTCGAAGCCGCCGCTTTGCGCCAGTCGTAAAGACAGGACCGGCGCCAGATTGAAACAAAAACTTCCTGCACGAGTTCTTCAGCATGGCTGGACAGGCCATTCGCCATGGCGTAGTACTTTATTTGGGGGCCGAAGTGCTGGAACAGTGCATGGTAAGCTTCCCGATCTTGACTTTTCCCCACTTTTTCCAGCATCTGGCTCCAGGGATCCTTGCGACCCTCAGCACGTGCTGGTCTGTGATCCAGTGTACTCACCGGACGCTCCTTGGTCGTGGCGTGCATTTGATTCTGTTGTCTGATCATTTTAGGCACTCGTCCCCGGTTTGTCAGTTCTCTAGTTACGCTCGGGCGGCGGGCCTGGATGAATAAACTCAGAACTTAATTGCAACACTTTGTAAAATGGGTGGCCGCTTGCCGCCTGTTCTGGCGACATGCCAGGAGAGGCGGGAAATTACTCTTCCAGGTACGTGTAGCCATTGAGGCCGCCAGTGAGCTCCGACAGTAGAGCGGTTTGCTCGCTGGCGGGTATATCGCTGGCTTCAAATTTTTCGGTGTAGGCTCGTACCAGATCTTCGGGTTCGAAATTCACGTAGCGCAGGATCTTCGCCACCGTATCGCCCTGAATTGCATCGCTGATGCGGTAGCCGCCACCGGTTTCCCTTTTCACGTCCACCGAATGGGTGTCTCCAAAGAGGTTGTGCATATCGCCAAGAATCTCCTGATAGGCACCGGTCATGAAAAAGCCCATCAACATGGGTTTGGCCGGGTCGTCCTCGGGCAGGGGCAGGGTGGTTTCGATGCCCTGGCCGTCAACATAGCGATCGATACGGCCGTCAGAGTCACAGGTAATGTCCTGAATGACCGCCCGCCGGGTTAATGGGCGGTTCAGACCTGAAATAGGTAGTACCGGGAAGATCTGATCAATCCCCCAGACGTCTGGCAATGACTGAAATAATGAGAAGTTCACGAACAGCTTTTCAGCCAGTTTTTCATTCAGTTCGTCGATCACTTCCCGGTGGGCGCGATTGGCGGTATTGAGCTGGGCCTTCAGAAGCCGGCAGCAGGCCGTATACAGGCACTCGGCATCAGCCCGGTTAGCGAGTGACAGCACGCCGTGAGCAAATTGTGCATGAACGTCGCTCATGGCGTGCAGGACATCATGATAAATCTCAATCTGTGACCGTGGGCTACCTTCATCCTTCAGGCTTTTATAATCACGCCACAGATCATGCAGCGGGCCAGGAGATGTGGCAGTTGGGGCCGAGGGGGTGCGGCTTTCCGGGGCCTCTCGGTCAATAACGTTGGTCACCAGCACCGCATGGTGGGCGGTCAGGGCCCTACCTGATTCGCTGATCAGGTCCGGGTGCGGAATACCGGCACGGTCGCATTCAATCTGCAGGGTATGGATAACGTTGTAGGCGTATTCATACACGCTGTAGTTCATCGAGCAGTTGCTGCGAGAGCGAGTACCCTCGTAATCGACACCCAGGCCCCCACCAATGTCGACCGTCGTAACGGGCGCACCCATGGCTCGCAGCTCACTGTAAAAACGGGCACATTCACGCAGACCGGTCTGTATATCCCGGATGTTGGCGATCTGTGAGCCCAGATGAAAATGCAGTAACTGCAGGCAGTCGAGAGCATCGGCATCCTGTAAGTGCTGGATGACATCCAGAATCTGGCTGGCGGACAGGCCGAACTTGGATTTTTCGCCTCCCGTATTCTGCCAGTTGCCCTTGCCGATGGTGGCCAGGCGCGCGCGAACGCCCATCAAGGGCCGAACGTTCAGGGCTTTTGCTTCCGCCAGGATCAGCGGCAGCTCCGACTTTTTCTCCACCACGATAAACACCCGGTGACCGAGCTTCTGGCCAATCAGCGCGAGTCGCACGTATTCGCGGTCTTTATAGCCATTGCAAACAATGACGGAGCCGGGCGTGCAGAGCGCAAGCACGGCCATCAACTCGGGTTTACTGCCAGCTTCAAGCCCAATCTGTTGCTGGCTCGCGGCAGGTTCGGCACGAATGAGTTCTTCCACCACCCGGCGCTGCTGGTTGACCTTGATCGGGTAAACTGCGGTGTAACCACCCCCATAACCCTGTTCAGCTGCCACTTTGTTGAACGCGCCACAGAGTTTGTTAACCCGGTCATGAAGAATGTCGGTAAAACGAACTAGCACAGGCAGTTGCAGGCCACTCTCCATCAGCTTCCGGGCCAGTTCGGGCAGGTTAATATCATCGCCGGTGCGGCCACGGTCGGGACGGATCAACACGTCACCCTGGGCGGACACATCGATGTAGCCGTCACTCCAGTGCGGGATGTTGTATACCTTCTGGGCATTCGAGCTTGGTAGCTCAATCATGGTGCAGTCCCTGTGGTGAGGCGAGCCGCTGGCAATGCCAGCATACAATCGGCCATTGTAAGAGTTCATCAGCGCGGCTAAAAGACCGCCTGGCGTAAAATTACTCTATTCGGGCGCTTTAGCTTGGGGCACCAGGCACTTACAATAGCAGTCAGACAATATCGCCCGGCCATCAGGGCAATTCACAGAGTTTGGAGACGGCATATGAGTTCATTGAATGAAGGCTGGTTTACCGAGATATTCCAGGACGAAGGCACCGCCTTTTCACTGAAAGTGAAGTCCAAGCTTCACGAAGAGCAAAGCACCTTTCAAAAGCTGGAAATCTATGAAACTGAGACGTTCGGTAACCTGATGGTTCTTGATGGTTGCGTAATGCTGACCAGTCGGGATAACTTTCTCTATCATGAAATGATGACGCATCCCGCTTTGTTTACCCATAAATCACCGAAAAAGGTTGTGATTGTGGGTGGCGGTGATTGTGGCACGCTCAAAGAGGTGCTGAAGCACCCGGGTGTGGAAGAGGCCTGGCAGGTGGAGATTGACGAACGAGTGACGCGGTTATCAGAAAAATACTTCCCAGAACTCTGTGAATCCAACGAAGACCCCAGAGCCAACTTTTTTTTTGGTGACGGTATCCAGTGGATGCGGGATGTGGAACCCAACAGCCTCGATATCATTATTGTCGACAGCACAGATCCGGTCGGCGCCGCAGAGGGCCTCTTTGCGGTAGATTTCTATAGGGATTGCATGCTTGCGTTGCGGGACGGTGGCATTGTTGTGCAACAGAGTGAGTCACCGCTGTTGCACACCGGAAGCATTATAAAGACCATTCATGGGGATATGAAAAAGGCCGGTTTTGATCATGTTCAGACCCTGCCGTTTCCCCAGCCTGTTTATCCCACCGGCTGGTGGAGTTGTACGCTGGGCGGCAAGGAAAAACCTCTGAAGTACTTCCGGGAAGAGGATGCTGGAGAACGGCCTTTCGTCACCCGTTATTACAACGATGAAGTCCACCGGGGGGCGCTGGCCATGCCGCAATTCATGCTGGATATTCTTGAAGACTGATATCCTCTGAAACGCAAAGGGCGCCCCTTGGGCGCCCTTTTAAATACCTGAGGCTCCTCAACTATCGAGCCATGCCAGTGATTACTTGCTGCTGACAAACTCAGGGTAGGCTTCCATGCCACATTCAGATAGGTCAACGCCTTCGTATTCCTCTTCTTCGGTAACCCGGATACCGACAACCGCTTTCAGGATACCCCAGACAATCAAGCTGGCGACGAATACCCAGATAAAGATGGTGAGGCCGCCGATAATCTGGCCGGAGAAGCTGGCGTTGCTGTTAGTGATCGGAACCAGTAACAGGCCGAGAATACCGCAGACACCGTGAACAGAGATCGCGCCCACGGGATCGTCAAGGCGCAGTTTGTCCAGGGTAACGATGCTGAATACCACCAGGATGCCGCCCAGTGCACCAAACAGAGTTGCTGTCAGGGCAGTTGGCGTGGACGGTTCAGCCGTAATGGTAACCAGACCAGCCAGCGCACCGTTCAGGAGCATGGTCAGGTCGGCCTTGCCGAACATCAGGCGTGCAGTGATCAGGGCAGCAATACCGCCGCCAGCTGCTGCCGCATTGGTATTCAGAAATACCATCGCAACGGAGTGAGCGCTGCTGATGTCACCCAACTTCAACACCGAGCCGCCGTTAAAGCCGAACCAGCCCATCCACAGGATGAAGGTACCAAGGGTTGCCAGCGGAAGGTTCGCGCCAGGAAAGGCACGGATTTCGCCATTAGGGCCGTATTTGCCTTTGCGGGCGCCTAGCAGGATAACGCCAGCAAGAGCTGCCGCGGCGCCAGCCATGTGTACGATACCGGAGCCGGCAAAGTCACTGAAGCCCAAATCACCAAGCGTATACATACCGAAGACAGAAGCGCCGCCCCAGGTCCAGGAACCTTCCATCGGGTAGATAAAGCCGGTCATGACTACCGCGAAACCAAGGAAAGCAAACAGTTTCATACGTTCGGCAACCGCACCGGATACGATCGACATGGCGGTTGCCACGAATACAACCTGGAAGAAGAAGTCGGAAGCGCCAGAGTAGATGGAGTCGCCTTCAAAGCCGCCCTCACGGGCTGCAAAGTCACTCAGCACCGCTGCTGAGTCCACCTCGCCCATGCCCGACAGGAAGATGTTGCCGCCGTACATGATGGCATAGCCGCAGATCAGGTACATGGTGCAGGACACCGCATACAGGGCCACGTTTTTGGTGAGAATTTCCGTGGTGTTCTTGGCGCGCACCAGTCCGGATTCGAGCATGGCGAAACCAGCCGCCATCCACATGACTAATGCACCGCAAACGAGGAAATAAAACGTATCTATCGCATACTGCAAATGAAAGATATTGCTTTCCATGGGAAGCCCTCCGCACGAGGCCTATCAGGTTTAAAAGTTTTTTGCGCTGGCTGTTTTATTGGGTCAGATGGTCAGATCAGACCGCTTCTTCGCCGGTTTCTCCGGTTCTGATCCGGATAGCCTGCTCGAGCTCTGTCACAAAGATTTTGCCGTCGCCGATTTTGCCGGTATTTGCCGCTTTGGTGATGGATTCGATTACCTGGTCCAGAAGATTGTCGCCAATGGCGACTTCAACTTTGACCTTTGGCAGAAAATCCACCACATACTCAGCACCACGGTATAGCTCGGTGTGCCCTTTTTGCCGTCCGAAGCCTTTCACCTCAGTCACGGTAACGCCTTGAACGCCAATCTCGGATAGAGCCTCACGGACATCATCCAGCTTGAAAGGCTTGATGATCGCAGTCACAAGTTTCATTGGTTTCTCCTTGGTATAGCCGCCTCAATACTTCTGATCCTGGGATGCCGGTATTGAGTTCGGGATGCTTGCCACCTCGCACACCAATTGTGCGGATTGCGTACGAGGTACTTAGCATCGTATGTGCCAACGCAAAAAAACATTTTTAAAACAGTACTTTGATTAACTTTAGCTCTAAAATAGGAAGCGTGTTCGCCTCATTATAGAGCATTCGCTTACTGCTTGAGCCATTATGGTGCAGGGTGATGCCAGACAATGTCTCAGGGCTCCGAGTTGCCTCGCTGAGTCCTCACCTATAATGCTGGACAACCCCATCAGTATGGCAGGAGCGCGGGTGTGTTACACTTCAGATCTACCTGAAGATACCCATACCCGTACCAAGCGTCGAGAGGTGTTTTTGTGAAAGGACCGCAGGATTTCTTTTCCCAACTGCAAGGCCAGTTCGGGCAGTTCGTGCCGGACATGGCCAGAGCGGCGAAAGGCGATTTTGAAAATCAGGCCAAGGCCACCGTGTTGGCCGTGCTATCCCGGCTGGACCTGATCACCCGTGACGAGTTTGATGCCCAGCAGGCGGTTTTACTGCGCACCCGAGAGAAAGTCGAAGCGCTGGAAAAGAAAGTAGCGGAACTTGAGAAACGCATCGGCTGACTATCACGAATTAGGGAGCCCGGACCGGCTCTTCTCCGACCAAGGAAGGTTGTTATGCTTGCCACAATCCATACCCGCGCTCGTCTGGGCGTATCGGCACCCCCGGTGACGGTTGAGATCCACCTCTCCAATGGTCTGCCAGCATTATCCATCGTAGGCCTGCCTGAAACGGCTGTAAAGGAAAGCAAGGACCGCGTTCGCAGTGCACTGCTGAATGCGGGGTTTGAGTTTCCTGCAAAGCGCATCACCATCAATCTTGCGCCTGCAGACCTGCCCAAGGAAGGGGGCCGGTTTGATTTGCCGATTGCTTTGGGCATCCTGGTGGCTTCAGGACAGATTCCGGCGGAACGCTTGCATCAGCTTGAGTGCATGGGCGAGTTATCGCTGGATGGCGCTTTACGCCCGGTCCGTGGTGTATTGCCTGCCGTTATCGCTGCAAGGGCTGCTGGCCGCCAGCTTCTGATTCCCTCCGAAAACAAGGACGAAGCATCGCTCGCCGCTGCCGATGATGTGTTCGCCGCCGGACATTTGCTTGAGGTCTGTGAACACCTTACTGACACCCTGCGGCTGCAACCGCTGCCGCCCATGACAGATTCGGTGGCCGAGTTCGATACTGCGGACCTTGCTGATGTCAGGGGCCAGCATGTTCCAAAGCGGGCCCTTGAGATTGCCGCCGCCGGTGGCCATAACCTTTTGTTGTTCGGCCCGCCGGGTACGGGTAAAAGCATGCTGGCCAGTCGCTTGCCGAGCATTCTGCCCCCTTTGACGAGTCAGGCGGCCCTGGAAGTCGCCAGTGTGCATTCGGTTGCAGGATTGCCAGTACGCCACGGACGCTGGCGCCAGCCCCCGTATCGCTCGCCTCACCACACTGCGTCAGCCGTGGCCATGGTGGGAGGCGGGAGCAGCCCGCGGCCGGGTGAAATATCACTGGCCCATCAAGGCGTGCTGTTTCTGGATGAGTTGCCGGAGTTTGATCGCAAGGTGCTTGAAGTATTGCGAGAACCTATGGAGTCCGGGGAAATTGTGATCTCCCGCGCCGCCCGCCAGGTTACCTATCCGGCCCGGTTTCAGGTCATCGCTGCCATGAACCCTTGTCCCTGTGGCTATCGCGGTCATCCAGGCATTGACTGTCAGTGTACGCCGCAGCAGGTGTTGCGTTATCAGTCAAAACTGTCCGGCCCCTTGCTGGACCGTTTTGATTTGCATGTAGAGGTGCCTGTTCAGAGCGGCGACATATTGTTGAAGCGTCACTCGGCGGCTGAATCCAGTGCGACAGTGCGTGCACGGGTAAAGCACGCTCGAGCTATACAATTGGCGCGCGGTGCCGCCAATGCACAACTTTCGGGCGACGCCATGCACCGTTTCTGTGAGCCCTGCAAGGAGGGGGAGGTGTTGCTGTCCCGGGCAATGGAAAAGCTCGGTCTCTCCGCGCGGGCACTGCACCGTATCCTCCGGGTGGCGAGAACGCTGGCGGATCTTGCGGGACAGAATTCCATTGCGCCTGGTCATCTTGTGGAAGCACTTGGCTATCGTAAACTCGATCGGCAACAGAACAGAAACTGAGATCCGACGCTTTGACGGCTCCGAACTCGCGTTGGTGTTTGCTAGACTGTCGACTGCATTCGAGTTTGATGAGTCTCTACCAGAGGCTATTTGAATCCTTAATTGCTGGCGTTTCAGCCAGCCTGTGGCGAGGTAATGTAATGACAGACCCACAAAATCAGTCTGATGCACCTGAGGCGACAAACCGGCGGGGCATACGCAGCTTTGTCCTGCGACAGGGACGGATGACGGCTGGCCAGAAAAGTGCCTACGAGCGCTGCTGGCCAAAGTTTGGTCTCACCCGCGAGCATGGCATGATTGATCCGCGACAAGTGTTTGGTCGGGAGGCTCTGCTCACTTTGGAAATTGGCTTTGGCATGGGGCAGTCGCTGGCCGACATGGCAGAGGCGGCACCGGAGCAGGATTTTATTGGCGTCGAAGTACACCTCGCCGGTGTTGGTGCTTTGCTGAAGGAAGTTGAAGACCGAGGCCTGCAAAATGTGCGGGTTTATGCCATTGATGCTAACGAAGTGATTGATTTCTGCCTGCCCGATGCCAGTCTGGATCAAGTCATGCTGTTCTTCCCTGATCCGTGGCATAAAAAACGTCACCATAAACGCCGTCTGGTGCAGCATGATTTTGTTCAGCGTATTCGACATAAATTACGGGTGGGAGGGGTATTCCACCTGGCGACAGACTGGGAAAACTACGCCGAGCATATGATGGAGGTACTAAGCGCGTCGGAGGGTTTTGCCAACGCTGAAACCGACGGTGAGTTCTCGCCGAAGCCAGATTACCGGCCTGTGACCAAGTTTGAGAAGCGTGGAGAGCGCCTGGGCCATGGTGTGTGGGATTTGATGTTCCGTCGCACTAATTAGCCAGACGGGGCAACAGAAACGTCTGGCAGGGGTGGGCTGCACATCAGGAAGGGTGGTCGATAGACTTCATCAGAGAAATCGCTCCAGCAAACTATTGAGGTAGCGCTGGCCCAGTTCGGTCGTTTGCAAACGGCCGGGCTGAAGCAGCTGATCTTTCCGTAGACCCTCCAATATTGCAGCAACCTGTCCGATGGGTAAACCAGTACGTTCTGTGAACAGTTGCTCGTCGACGCCTTCGTTGAGGCGTAAAGCGTTCATCATGAATTCGAGTGCCATTTCTTCCGGTTCGATGACCTCGCTGCCGGAAGTGCGGCTACCGATGCGACGGAGATAGGCAGCCGGCTGTCGGGTTTTCCAGTATCGGATGACCTCGCCCGAGGGGCGGGTGATTTTGCCGTGGCCACCGGCGCCGATCGCAAGGTAATCTCCGAAAGACCAGTAATTAAGATTGTGACGGGAGGCTTTGCCAGGTTTGCTCCAGGCCGACACTTCGTAGGCCGTCATGCCAGCATTGCGGAGTGTTTGAGCACCGGCTTCGAAGATTGCCCAAAGCCGCTCGTCGTCAGGTAACACCGGAGGCCGGCTATAAAACTCGGTGTTGGGTTCGAGGGTGAGCTGGTACCAGGATAAATGCGGGGGCTGCCACGCTATCGCGGCTTCCAGATCTGCTACGGCTGACTCCGGTGTCTGGCCGGGCAGGCCATGCATGAGATCCAGATTGAAATTGTCAAAGCCGGCTCTCAGTGCCGCCTCAATAGCCCGGTGCGCGGCCTGGTCATCGTGAATGCGACCGAGGGCTTTCAGGTTCTCGGGGTCAAAACTCTGAATGCCGATAGACAGTCGATTAATGCCCGCCGCCCGAAACCCATCAAAACGTTGCTGTTCCACGGTACCGGGGTTGGCCTCAAGGGTGATCTCGGCATCTGGTGCAAAGCTGACATGTTCCGCCAGTTTGGCAAACAGGCTGTGGTAAAACTCCGGCGACATCAGGGAAGGTGTGCCGCCGCCTATAAACACTGTCTGGATGGCCCGGCCGCCGATCAGGTCCAGATCATGGCGAAGGTCCTCCATGAGGGCATCCAAATAACCCGACTCCGGTATATCCCCCTTGAACGCGTGGGAGTTGAAATCGCAGTAAGGGCATTTGCGCACGCACCAGGGTACGTGGATATAGAGGCTCAGCGGCGGCAGTGTGGTTACCCCGCCTCTACTTTCATGGCTCACGGTTGGGACGTCAGCTCTTTCAGCTGTTTGATCAACGCCTGCAGGGCTCTTCCGCGATGGCTCAGACGGCCTTTCTCCGCTTTCGACAATTCCGCCGCTGTGCAGTTTTGTTCCGGAATCCAGAAAATTGGGTCATAACCAAAGCCACCCTCTCCTCTGGGCGAAGTGAGGATACTGCCACGCCACTGGCCATGGCAAATGATCGGTGTAGGATCATCCGCATGGCGCAAATAGACCAGGACGCAATGATACTGCCCATGGCGTTGCTCCGGCGGCACATCTTTCAGGGCGTCGAGTAGTGCTGTCAGGTTGTCGAGGTCCGATGCCTGGGGGCCAGCATAACGAGCGGATCTCACGCCAGGTAGACCGCCGAGAGCATCCACTGCCAAACCCGAATCATCGGCCAAAGCAGGTAACCCGGTCACTTCTGCCGCGTGTCGGGCTTTTAACAGGGCATTTTCGACAAAGGTCACTGCGGGCTCTTCGGCCTCGCTGACGCCGAGTTCCTTCTGGGCGACCGGGTGAATGCCCAGCGGTATCAGCAGGTCCTGGAATTCAGCGAGTTTCCCCGGATTATTGCTGGCAATGACCAGCTTCTGGTGAGTCGTCATAATCAGTCGTTATAAAGTGTATGGGCAACACGAATGGGAAGATCAGAGCCTCCCCCCTGGGGGCGCGCAGTCACATGAAACGTTAACAGCTCAGCATTGCGGTACTGGAACTCTGCGATGTAGTAAACGGCGTCGCCCTCTGAAATGCGACGAAAAGCCAGGAAGCGTTGTTGCTGAATATCATTGAGTACTTTGCCCTCAACCTGTCCACCCACAGTTCTCAAGCCGCCGTCTTCGGTTTCTTCCATAATACTGATGTTAATAATGCCGATCGACTTGCTGCGATTCAGTCCGTTTTCGGCTGCAATCTCCGGCTGTAAAAAGCTGCTGGCAAAAATACTGTAGTGCACCTCATAGTCACCGAAATCAACGGATTCTGCGGCGGCTGATGGCGTCAGTAAGACTGCGAACAGGGCGCTGACCACGCTCAAAGCTGTGAAGCATGTTCTGAACATTGGACTTACTCCCGAGTTATCCGATAGATGGCGGTTTGGCCCAGCATATTCGGCCACAGGCCGCTGAACCAGCGGTCCTGATGCTCACCATCTACTACCGTTCGATTTTTGATGCGGAATTTTTTCCGATAACACAGCGCCTCAAAATCCTTGAATGTGCACAGGTGGATGTTGGGCGTGTTATACCACTTATACGGCAGCGTTTCGGATTCGGGCATGCGACCACGCCACATCAGATACCAGCGAAGACGCCAGTATGCAAAGTTGGGGAAGGTCACTATACCTTCGCGCCCAAGGCGCAACATTTCATCCAGCACCAAGTCGGGCCGCCGGACGGCTTGCAGAGCCTGAGTCATCAGTACTACGTCAAAGGTCTGGTCTTCGAAGTTCTTCAGCCCCTGAGTATCCAGGTTCTGTTCGATCACCGACACTCCCCGGCTCATACAGCTTGTAATATGTTCCGGGTTGATCTCCAGACCAAAACCGGTGGCCTGCTTCTCCCGCTGTAGATAGTCCAGCAGGGTGCCGTCACCGCAGCCCAGGTCAAGCACGTGGCTGCCGGGTTTGATCCACTGTTCGATAATTTCCAGGTCTGCTCTCATGCGCCGACCTCTCGTGCTACGCGGTCCAGATAGGCGGTGAAGATGTCGGTGTACCGTGGTGTTGGTATCAGGAATGCGTCGTGGCCCCAAGGGGCATCAATTTCCGCATAACTCACCTTGCGGCGGGCGGCAATCATGGCATTGACCAGTTCTTCTGAGCGTGCCGGGGTGAAGCGCCAGTCCGTGCTGAATGACAACACCAGAAATTCGCAGCTGGAGCGTTTCAGTGCCGTAGCCAAATTGTTGTCAAACTCGTAGGCGGGGTCGAAATAATCGAGTGCCTTGGTCATCAGCAGATAGGTGTTGGCATCGAAAGTTTCGGAAAACCGTTCACCCTGATAGCGCAGATAACTCTCGACCTGGAATTCGGCGTCATAACCAAACTGGAATGCCTGGTCCCTGAGTTCACGCCCAAACTTTTCCCCCATGGATGCGTCGGACAGATAGGTGATGTGGCCAACCATTCGGGCGAGCATCAGGCCCTGCCGGGGGATGGTATTGAAATCATAGAAACGTCCGCCGTGAAAATCCGGATCGGATGTGATGGCCTTCCGGGCGACTTCATTGAAAGCGATATTCTGGGCGCTGAGTCTGGGTGTCGAAGCGATGACGACCGCATGCCGGATACGGTCCGGATAAGACAGACTCCATTGCAGCGCCTGCATACCGCCGAGTGAGCCTCCGACGACCGCGGCCCAGCACCGAATGCCGAGCCGGTCGGCCAGCAGTGCCTGACTATGAACCCAGTCTTTTACGGTGATCACCGGGAATGAGGGGCCATAGGCCTGACCAGTCTCCGGGTTAATGCTGCAGGGGCCGGTACTGCCGTTGCAGCCGCCAAGATTATTGAGGCTGACGACGAAAAAGCGTGAGGTATCGATGGGCTTGCCGGGGCCGATACAACTGTCCCACCAACCCGGTTTGCGATCATCTTCACTGTGATAACCCGCCGCGTGATGGTGACCGCTCAGCGCATGGCAGATCAGGATGGCGTTACTGGCATCGGCATTGAGTTCGCCGTAGGTTTCCACCACCAGATCATAGACTGGCAGCGTTTTGCCGCAGGCGAGTGTAATGGGCTCGCCAAAATGCAGCGTCTGCGGTGTAACAACTCCAACAGAGTCCGGCGAATGGAAATCGGGCATTGACGCGACAGTATCCTGAGTAAGATCGACAGTGGGCCGGAGGCAAAACGGCTTTGATGTTTTCTGGAGCACGATAATGAACCGAAAGCCGCTAACGTGCCAGCCCTGCAGTTTAATGGCGAGACGGCAGGGCTGCAACCGGTGGGGAACCGGTAGGTGTCTCAGGCAATACCAGAAATATTGACGACTTTTTGCTGAATGAGAGTCGGAGCTGGTTTGCGGATTTGGCGGTGCATGTTGTCTGCCAGTTCCAGTTGCCGACGCAGGTCAGAGATGCTCTCCTGCAGCCGCTGGCGCTCTTCTTTTGAGCCCCTGTCATTGCGGACCATGTCGCGAATACGTCGAACCTGATGCTCCAGTAGCCGTTTTTGCTCCATGGAGTACTGCATGATAGGCAGCAGGGCTTCCTCCGGCCAACGTTCAACGTCTTTGCGCACCCGTTGATGCAGTGTGCGGGCTTCACCCACCATGACATTGAAGAAACGTCTGATGAGCAGAGTCTGTTCGGTCAACATATTCTTGGGGTTGCGACGAAACCGGTTGGCTTTCTTGCGCAGCTCACGGATCGCAATCACATGGCGCCCGGCACGCAGCGGAATCGCCTCCAGATGACGGGCGCGGGTGTCTTCGTTGTAGCGGCGATAAATGGCGCCGACCATTTTTTCCGCCAGACGGCCTTCGGACATGAGGTTGCTGAGGTCGTCTTCAATTAGTTCAAAAAAATGGTTCATGGCGCGGCTCATGCCAGCCGTAGACCAACTCTTGGTCAATAACCCGCGAACCTTCTCAGCATGGCTTTCAAAGCGCTCTTCACTGACCATTTCCAGTAACATATCGCCCTGGGATTGCATCAGGCGACGGCTGGAGCGCAGGGTGATAAGTTTCTTATAATAGAATTCATAGTCTCTCTGGGCGCGGTCCGCCAGCCTTCCAAGGGCGTCGCGGTCCATATTGGTCTCTGTGCAGGAGTCGAGCTCTTCCTGTAATCCGTCCAGCCGTGACTGCATCGCCGCGTGACTGTTTTGCAGCATGCCTATCAGGTCATTGATCAGGCTCTGGGTGATCAGTTGTTCCTTGTGCATCAGGATGCGATCAATGATCAACCGTTCCAGTTCGTTCAGGTGGCTACGCTCAAACAATTCATCGTCGTTGCGGATGCGAGCCAGCAAACCCTGTTTCGCCGAGACAGGGATGACATCAGTGGCGCGGATGTCCAGACGGTCAGCGGTGTAATGCTGAATTCGCCCTATAGACTCGTTCAAATGGGCCTCGCCCTGAAGATCATCCCAGAGCACGTCGATCTTGTTCAGTACTGCAAAGCGGCCAGCGCGATGGTCAGCGTTGTCAGTGGCAATGTAGTCTTTCCATATCGTCATATCGCTGGCAGTAACGCCGGTGTCTGCACTTAACAGAAAGATAATGGCATGAGCGGCGGGCAGCAGGCTGATAGTAAGTTCCGGCTCAGACCCCAGAGAATTCAAGCCCGGGGTGTCAAGGATACGTAACCCTCGCTCGAATAATGGGTGACGGATGCTGATCTGGGCGTTACGCCAGGCCGGAATCAACACATGACCGGGGCTTTCGCGGTCATGCTCAAGCATGTCTTCATGAAAGCCCAGTTCCCTGGCTTCAGTGGGCCGGACGCTTTTGACCTTTGCCACTTCCGCCAACACCTCCCGCATGATATCGGGGTCGTCATCATTCAGTTCATGGCGCGTCCAGCGAGCCGGGTCCTTACGGAGCTGATGCAGAGAGCGGTCTTCACACCGGGTTTCAATGGGCAGTAAAAGCAGGTAGTTCCGATTTTCTACGCGGTCAAAAAACAGTTCCGTGGGGCACATGGTAGTACGCCCGGCCTCGGATGGCAGCATACGCTGGCCATAATCGGCAAAAAACAGAGCGTTGATCAGTTCGGTCTTGCCGCGTGAATATTCGCCGACAAAAGCAATGGTCAACTCGTCTTCGACAAGCAGCTCAAGGCCGCGCCGAATACGGCTGCTGATATCTTCGGAAAAAAGATCGTTATCCTGCAACCAGAGACGGTACCGGCTGATTTGGCGGATCAGTTCCTTTTTCCATGAATGGTATGCCTCGACCTGGTGAGACAAACTTCCTGAAGCATTCATTGCGCCGGCCTTTTATTCCGCTGAGTACAAGTCTGGACATTCACGAGGGTAGGTCTGCCCTGCCGTTCGGTTTGCGAACCGGTTTACAGTCAGGACATATCTATATAGCAGGGAGGGCAATGAATGGTCAAAAGTCTTTCGTAATCAATTGATTGCAGTTTTGGAGGTTGGTGTGTCATTGCGTTATTGAATTGTAACCGGCCCGAAGGCCGGCGCGTAGTTCAAAGAGCTACGCCAATGCTGCCAAGGCCCGCTGCAGCGGCCATGTGGTTAATCACCACAGACATAATATTAAGGATCAGGAAAACTACAATGGGAGACAGGTCGAGCCCGCCCATAGACGGCATAACGTTGCGGACCGGACGCATCAGCGGTTCGGTTATCTGGGCTACCAACTGGATGGCCGGATGGTTGCTGCCAGGGGCGATCCAGCTCACCACGACCACCGCGATCACTGACCAGAAATAGATCTTCACGATCAGTCCAAGCACGGTGATCACCGACCAGGCCAACAAGGTAATGGGGTTGATGGCGGGTACCCCACTGTTGAGGGTCATCAGGATCAGCACGAAAGCCAGCATCTGTACCAGGATGGCCAGTACGAGGGCAGCGCCGTCCACCGGGCCCAGACCCGGAATGATTTTGCGCAGAGGTTTCAGGGGTGGATTGGTGGCTTTCACCACAAATTGGGAGATCGGGTTGTAAAAATCCGCCTTTGCCAGTTGCAGCAGAAAGCGCAGCAATACAATAGTCAGGTAGAACGTCGAGACAATTTGCAGCGTAGTTATGAGAATCTGCGACAGCATAAAGCGGTTACTCCGTGGTGAGCCATAGTGTAGTTAGGGAGCCTCTGGTTAACTCCTGAATCGTCTCTGCGTGCTCTGAAGGCTGTAGGTGCCAGGCGCGGCTCGCCGCCAATGGCCGTAGCCCTTGGCAAGAGTCGCAACGCCGCAGATGCAGCCTTCAGAGCACGCCCTTCGGGGCTTTCAGAGCGATTCACACTCTGCGTTGCGACTTCTTGCAAGGTCCAGACATTCCTGCGAAGTCGCGCCTTAATTGTAAATCGCTCTGAAAACCAGAGATGATCCAGGAGTTAATCAGAGGCTCCTTAGTAGGGGTGATGAGAACGGTTTTCCACCCCGCATCAGCAACAAATCAGTGACCGTCGTCGGGGGAGGCTAACTCCCGGGCCATCTCTTCGGAGCGTTTGAATGCTGCCCCGTAGGCGCCCTTGACAAGGTCACGTAGCCCACCTTTTTCAAAGCTGTTGATCGCTTGTTCTGTGGTTCCACCGGGAGACATGACATTTCGTTTGAGCTGAGCTGGATCGAACTCGCTCCGGGCAGCCATTTCCGCCGCGCCGGCCATCGTTTGAATCGCCAGCTTTCGTGCGGTGGTGCTCTCAATGCCTGCGTTAGTGGCTGCTTCTTCCAGCGCTTCGAGCATCAGGAAGAAGTAAGCGGGTCCGCTGCCGGAAAGCGCGGTAACGGCATGGAGCAGGTTTTCCTCTTCCACCCACAGTGCGGAGCCGATGCTACTGAACACGGATTCGACGCTCGCTTTCTGAGCCGCTGTCACTGCCTCATTGGCGTATAGCCCGGCGGCGCCTTTCCCGACCAGCGAGGGCGTGTTGGGCATAACGCGAACCAGTGGCAGTCCACCAGCCAACCAGCCATCCAGGGTCGCCGTTTCAAGCCCGGCAGCGATGGATACCACCAAGGGGCGGGTGTTTTGAACCACCGGCGCAATGCTGTCACAGACGTCCCGCATGACCTGGGGTTTAACCGCCAGCACAACTATATCTCCCTGCTGCGCGCAGTGGCGGTTGTCCGTCGTAACGCTGACGCCGAATCGCTGCCGGATGGTTTGTAAATGACTGTCGTCCGGTGCACTTACCCATATGCTGGAAGCCGTAAAACCGTTTGCCAGCATGCCCCCGATGATGGCGGTGGCCATATTGCCTGCGCCAATAAATGAAATGGTTGCTGATGAGCTCACAATAGACTCCGATAAAACGAATGGACGTAATTGACCCGATGATAACAGGATAAAACCGATTCAGCTCTTGGCTGGCCGTTCTCCGAACAGGGCAGTGCCAACGCGAACCCAGGTCGCGCCTTCGGCAATCGCCAGTTCCAGATCTCCAGACATGCCCATAGAGAGCGTGTCCAGCGCGTCGGCATCGGGAAGGTTTTTCCGCATCGCCGCAAGTGCTCCAGCGAGGGTCTGGAAACTGCGCTGTAGTCGCGTATTGGACTGGCTTGGATCGGGAATGGCCATCAGGCCCCGCAAACAGAGCCTGGGCAGTTCCGATATCTGCTGGGC
Organism: Marinobacter sp.; assembly: GCF_040882185.1. Classification (GTDB taxonomy): domain Bacteria; phylum Pseudomonadota; class Gammaproteobacteria; order Pseudomonadales; family Oleiphilaceae; genus Marinobacter. The sequence goes on from NZ_JBBEBW010000024.1 coordinate 17,146, forward strand.
GAGTTCCGGCAGCTCGTTCACCGTGCAGCCTGCTTTGCTGTTTTCACCGTCAACATTAACCTGAATGCAGATGTTGAGTGGGGGCAGGGCATCCGGTCTCTGGTCATTCAGGCGCTCGGCAATTTTGAGGCGATCCACACTGTGTACCCAAGCAAAATGCTCGGCGATCGCCCGGGTCTTGTTGGACTGGATGGGGCCGATGAAATGCCACTCCAATTCCGATAGATCCTGAAGCTCTGCCATTTTATCCAGAGCTTCCTGAAGGTAGTTCTCGCCAAACGCACACAGGCCTTCAGACACCGCTGCACGTATATCCCCGGACGAGCGAGTTTTACTGACCGCGAGCAGCCGGGCCGCACCGATGTCGCGGCCTGCCGCCATTGTTGCTTTTTGTATGCGTCGGGTTACGCTCCCGATGTTGTCTGCTATGCTGTTTGTCATGTTAATCCGGCGCTCAATGCGTCTGTATGCTGGCTGACACGTTACCCGCAGGCCACTGAAATGCCAATAGGTTTTAGGTCTGAATAAGAAAAGCCCTCCGAGGAATTTTATGGATATTACTGAACTGCTGGCCTTCTCGGCGAAACAGGGTGCGTCTGACTTGCACCTGTCAGCTGGCCTCCCTCCCATGATTCGTGTCGATGGCGACGTGCGTCGCATCAATCTGCCCCCGATGGAACATAAAGAAGTTCACGGGCTGATTTACGACATCATGAATGATAAGCAGCGTAAGGATTACGAAGAATTTCTCGAAACCGATTTTTCTTTTGAAGTACCCGGTGTCGCACGTTTCCGGGTTAACGCGTTTAACCAGAACCGCGGGTCCGGCGCGGTCTTCCGGACTATCCCTTCGAAGGTTCTGACCATGGAAGATCTCGGCATGGGCCAGGTCTTCAAGGACGTGTCTTCCGTGCCCCGTGGCTTGGTTTTGGTCACCGGGCCTACCGGTTCCGGTAAATCCACGACATTGGCCGCGATGCTCGACTACATAAATGACACGCGATACGAGCACGTTTTGACGATAGAAGACCCCATCGAGTTTGTGCACGAGTCCAAAAAGTGCCTGGTTAACCAGCGTGAGGTGCACCGCGATACTCTTGGGTTCAACGAAGCTTTGCGTTCAGCCCTACGTGAAGACCCCGACATTATTCTGGTCGGCGAGCTGCGAGATCTTGAAACCATCCGTCTGGCACTCACTGCCGCAGAAACTGGGCACTTGGTGTTTGGTACTCTGCACACCACCTCCGCTGCCAAAACGATTGACCGGATCGTTGACGTATTTCCGGCGGAAGAAAAATCCATGGTGCGCTCGATGTTGTCTGAGTCGCTGCAGGCCGTTGTTTCCCAGACGTTGATGAAAAAAATGGGCGGTGGTCGGATCGCAGCTCATGAAATCATGATTGGCACGGCAGCAATTCGTAACCTGATTCGAGAGGACAAGGTCGCCCAGATGTACTCTGCGATTCAGACCGGCGGTCAGTTGGGTATGACAACTCTGGATCAGACGCTGCAGAAGCTGCTGCAGAAGGGCCTGATTTCACGGGAGTCGGCACGGATGAAAGCCAAAATGCCGGATAATTTCTAGCCAAGATCTGCTTGGCCTCTATTTATGTGTAACGCCCAGGAACAGGTGCTCTAATGGACTTCGAAAAGCTTCTTCGTCTGATGGTTGAAAAAGGCGGGTCTGACCTCTTCATTACCGCCGGCGTTCCGCCCAGCATGAAGGTGAATGGCAAGGTGTTGCCAGTAACGAAGAGCGCTCTGACGCCAGAGCAGACACGTGAGTTTGTTTATGGTGCCATGAACGATAAACAGCGAGCGGAGTTTGACGAGACTCATGAGTGTAATTTCGCCATCAGCGCCCGGGGTATAGGGCGTTTTCGAGCCAGCGCGTTTTTCCAACGCAACATCTGCGGCATGGTATTGAGACGGATCGAAGTGAAGATTCCGCAGCTGGATGAGCTTGAACTGCCAGAGGTTATCAAGGATCTGGCGATGACAAAGCGAGGTCTGATCCTGTTTGTGGGTGCAACCGGTACCGGTAAATCGACCTCCCTGGCTGCGATGATTGGTCATCGTAACCGCAATAGCCGGGGTCATATTATTTCCATTGAAGACCCCATCGAATTCGTTCACCAGCATCAGGGTTGCATTGTTACCCAGCGAGAAGTGGGTATTGATACCGCAAGCTTTGACGTTGCATTGAAAAATACACTGCGGCAGGCGCCGGACGTCATATTGATTGGTGAGGTGCGCACCAAGCAGACGATGGAGTACTCGGTGCAGTTTGCGGAAACCGGTCATCTGTGTCTCGCTACGCTCCACGCCAACAACGCCAACCAAGCGCTTGATCGGATTATCCAGTTTTTTAATCCGGATCAACATAATCAGATATGGATGGATCTGTCCCTTAACCTGAAAGCCATTGTCGCCCAGCAGTTGATACCGACCCCGGATGGCAAAGGCCGAAGGGCTGTTATCGAGGTTCTGATCAACACGCCGCTGGTGGCGGATATGATCCGTAAAGGTGAGGTTCATAAGCTCAAGGAACTGATGTCCAGATCAGGCGAATCGGGTATGCAGACCTTCGATCAGGCCTTGTATAAACTGTATGCTGAGGGTTCGATTACCTATGAAGATGCACTGGCGCACGCGGATTCAGCTAATGACCTGCGACTGATGATCAAGCTGGGTGCCGATGCCCACGGTTCGGACAAACTGTCTTCCAGTGTTGATAAACTGTCCATCCAGAACGACTGAAGGGGATGCGGCGCTAGTGCGCCTGATCCCAGTTGTCCCCGGTGCCGGCTTCGACCAGCAGCGGTACGTCCAGTTTTGCAGCAGCTGACATCCGTTTGATCAGCCCTTCTCGAATCTTATCGACCATGGCTTCGCGAACTTCCAGAATCAGTTCATCGTGCACTTGCATGACCATCCGCGCGTCGTCACCGTGCTCGCGTAGTAACCAGTCTTCAACGGTCAACATGGCGCGTTTGATGATGTCCGCAGCCGTGCCCTGCATGGGCGCGTTGATGGCCGTCCGCTCGGCGGCCTGCTGCATTTGTTTGTTTTTGGCATTGATCTCCGGCAGGTATAATCGCCGGCCAAAGTGGGTTTCCACAAAACCGTCGTCGTGGGCCTGTTTCCGGATAGCGTCCATATACCTTAAAACGCCAGGGTATCGGTCAAAGTAACGGTCAATGTACTGCTGGGCCTCGCCTCGAGGAACTCCTAGCTGGCGCGCCAGGCCAAAGGCTGACATACCGTAGATCAGGCCGAAATTGATCGCCTTTGCGCTGCGCCTTTGATCAGCCGTTACGGAATCAACATCGCTGCCAAAGACTTCCGCCGCCGTGGCGCGATGAATGTCTTCACCTTTTCCAAAAGCCGTCAGCAGGCCCTTATCGCCGGAGAGGTGGGCCATGATGCGCAACTCAATCTGGGAATAGTCTGCGGCCATCAGTTTGAATCCGTCGGGCGCCACAAAGGCTTGTCGGATCCGGCGTCCCTGTTCGCTTCGAATGGGAATGTTCTGCAGGTTAGGCTCGGAGGAGGACAGGCGTCCTGTGGCAGTAACTGCCTGATGGTAAGAGGTATGAACCCGACCAGTGCGATGATTGATCATCTCTGGCAAGCGATCAGTATAGGTCGACTTGAGCTTGCTCAGGCTGCGGTGCTCGAGAATGACCCGGGGCAGGGGGTAGTCATGGGCAAGTTCCTGCAACACGGGTTCTGCCGTTGAGGGTTGGCCTTTGGGTGTTTTTTTGATCACTGGCAAACCAAGCTTGTCGTAGAAAATCGCCTGAAGCTGCTTGGGGGAACCCAGATTGAAAGTCTCGCCAGCTTGTTCATGGGCTTCTTTCTCGAGCTCTGCCATGCGTTCAGCCAATTCCTGGCTATGCAGCCTCAGCGTACTGGCATTAATCAGCGCCCCGCGCTGCTCCATACGCGACAGCACAGGCACTAGCGGCAGATCAATCTCTTCGTAGACCGACTCGAGTCTGCCTGTTTCAGCCAGTTTTGGTCGGAGCACCTGATGGAGCCGTAAGGTAATGTCGGCATCTTCAGCCGCGTAAGGGCCCGCCTGCGCCAGGTCGATCTGATTGAACGTCAGCTGTTTGGCGCCTTTCCCGGCGATGGATTCGAAGGTGATGGTTTGCTCCCCCAGGTGTTGCAGGGCCAGGCTGTCCATATCGTGTCGGGAACTCACGGAATTCAACACGTAGGATTCGAGCATGGTGTCTTCGGCAATGCCTTCAAGAGATATGTCGTGATTGGCCAACACGTTTTTATCGTATTTGAGATTCTGGCCGAGCTTTGGTCGATCCGGGTTTTCAAGCAGGGGCTTGAGTTGCTTTAGCACCGCGTCGCGATCGAGCTGCTCAGGCGCGCCCATGTAGTCATGGCCCAAGGGCACATAGGCAGCTTCGCCTGGCTCAATAGCAAATGAGACACCAACGATCTCCGCTTTCATGTAGCTCAGGCTGGTGGTCTCGGTGTCAAATGCAAACAATGGCGCTTTTTCGAGTCTCTTCACCCACTGGTCCAGCTCAGCCTGATCGGTAACAACAGAATAACGCCGCTCGGTACGGGCGAGTTTCGATGTGACTTCAGCGGGTATTGTTTGATTGTCGGCCTCAGCCGAGGATGGCGCTTGACTGAGTTCCGCGATCCAGCTTTTAAACTCGTACTCTGTGAACAGCTCCAGCAACTTCCCGTCGTGTTGAGGGGCCAGCTCGAGTTCCTGAATGCCGAAGTCCATCTCTACATCGGTTTTGATGGTTGCCAGTTGGCGGCTCAACGGCAGCTTGTCCAATGCTTCTCGAAGATAGTCGCCAATCTTGCCTTTGACTTGGTCGGCATTGGCCATCACGTTATCAAGATTGTCGAATTGCTGAAGCCACTTAACCGCGGTTTTCGGCCCACATTTGTTAACGCCGGGAATGTTATCGACGGGATCGCCCACCAGGGCGAGGTAATCCACAATCTGCTCCGGGCTAATGCCGAATTTACTGATCACGCCTTCCCGGTCCATCCGGGTTTCAGTCATGGTGTTAATCAGCGTGACATGGTCGCTGACCAGCTGTGCCATGTCCTTATCACCGGTTGAAATAACCACTTCAACACCTTTGTCGGTGGCCTCGTTGGCAAGGGTGCCTATGACGTCATCAGCTTCAACTTCGGGCACGACCAGTAATGGCAGACCCATAGCTTTGATAATGTCGTGAATCGGCGCGATCTGGCAGCCCAGGTCTTCGGGCATCGGGGGCCGATTAGCCTTGTACTCAGGATAAAGGTCATTACGGAAGGTTTTGCCTTTGGCATCGAACACCACCACGATTTTAGACGCTGGAAAGTCCTGCTCTAGCCGCCGGATCATGCTGATCACACCTTTAATAGCACCGGTGGGATGATTTTTACTGGTGGTCAGAGGTGGCAACGCGTGGAACGCACGGAACAGATAGGATGAACCATCCACGAGAATAATCGGAGGGGTTTGCTGCTGACTCATATCAAATCGGGCCCGGGTTCAGATTGAAGTGTTAATTATCTTGTGTAATCTTTGGTATATAGCTGGGCCTAAAGGTTACCACGAAAATGAAAAACACCGCCGGATTGCTCGTCCTCATCTGCCTGACGGCTTCCTGGGTTTCAGCAGACGAAGTCGAGTTACCAAAAGAGCCTGTGGTGGTTTCGGATTACCAGCCGGACCCTCTCGAGCCCCAGATTATTATCCGGTCAGGGGAAAATGCCACCTTCTATGAGTATCGGGTAAACGGAGAACTGGTGGAGATCAAGGTGGTGCCTTCGGTGGGACTTGAATATTACCTGGTGCCTGCGCAGGGAGGCGGTTGGATTCGGGAGGATGAGACTCGCATACTTGTGCCCAGTTGGGTCATCTTCCGGTGGTAGCAGGCGATTTTCCTTCTTTGATATTTTTTTACGCTCTAGTATGAACACTCTAATTTTTCACCGTAGGCTTACTCCTGAATTAAAGGTTCGACGGATATCTGTCGACACATTCGCTTCGTGAATCGTTTTTCAATCGAAGCGATCACTGGCAATCAGGAGAATCAAAATGGGTAAACTCAAGACATATCAGGAACAGATCCAAGAAATCGTTGAGAAAGGTATTAATGCCGCAGAAGAGCAACAGAAGAAACTGTCGGCCAAGCCTTTCCAATACGCTGAGAAGCTCGAATCCGAAGCTCGTGAATACAGTGTCAAGGCTCTGCGTGAGCGTTACTATGGTTACAGCGAAACGCTGTTCGAGCAGCTTCGCAGTTTGAACCTTCGCCTGAATGGCTATGCGGCCGACGTTGTATCAAAGCTGGAGAAAGAAGCAGCTGACGGTACTGATGCGGTATCTGATACCGTATCTGACGCCGCTGACGACGTAACCAGTGTCGCTCAGTCAACCAAGCACAAGGTTAATACCAAAAAGCCGACTGCACGCAAGAGCCCGGCCAAGAAGACTACGACGACTGAATCTGCCTGAAAGCAGGGTCGATAAAAGGAAGGTCGCCTGAGGGCGGCCTTTTTTGTATCCACGAATTATTATCGGGCGTGTCCAAAGCCCAGTGTTCTGGGGGCGCCAGGAGATATCAGCTTTTTGATTCGCTGCCCGGCTTAGTCGGCTCTGTGGAAAGTGTGCGCTCTTCGCCGGTGATTTCTTCAAGCCGGCGGATGTCACGCATAAACTGTTTGCGCATCGTTTCCACCTCAAAGTTCTGGATAGTAATCTCACGCTCGATATCACGTACCTGGCTCTGAAGCCGATCAATCTTTTCCAGCGCTGCTTCCGGAATCTCGCGACCGGAGCGTTCCATATTCGCTGCTCGGGATTGTTCGTCGTCCAGTTGGTTCACGATCACAGATATGTTGCCTTCCTTGAGTTGGCTCAGGCTTTGCATTTCATTCAGTTTACGATGCATTGCGCGCACCGCATCGTCCGGGTGGCTATAGCGGCGTAGCAGTTTGGTGTCGTTCAGGTGTTGTTGTTGAGCTCTTTGCTCCCGTGCCTTCGCGGCCGCGCGTTCAGCGAGCTCTGCTTCGGTTGGAGCGGGGGCAACGGTTTCGACGACTCTGCCCTGGGCATTGAGAATATCGTAGCCTCGGGTTGAGGCCTCCTGAGGCACCGTGTTGCTAATGACCATCTGGCCACTTTTATCGACATAGCGATACATGCGAGCCTGGAGTGAAGTGCTGGTGATTATTAAGGAAATGAAGAACAGGCAGGCGCTGATTTGAATTGGACGATTCATAATAATGACAGAGAAGCTCCAGCGGTTTCAGACGACGTTACATTTTGAGCATACCAAACCTGCCGCCTCTTACCACGTCATATTGTTACCGGTTTGTGCAAAATCGTCAGACGCCATAAGTTTCGCGATATTGGGCAACGCTCCTTGCATGAGTGTCAAAACCGGCGTTGCTCTGGAGGAAGTCGAGTATCTGGTCGAGTTGGATGATGCTGATAACCGGAATAGAAAATTCGGATTCCACCTCCTGAATGGCCGAGAGTTCACCGCGCCCACGTTCCTGTCGGTCAAGGGCGACCAGCACCCCGGCGGGTTCCGCCCCGGCGCTTTTTATCAGGTCGATAGATTCACGGATAGCGGTACCGGCGGTAATGACGTCGTCAACAATCAGGACCTTGCCTGCCAAGGGTGCACCTACTATGTTGCCGCCCTCACCATGGTCTTTTTTCTCTTTACGGTTGAAGGCGTAAGGGCGGTTTTCGCCTTCTGCAGCAAGGGCCATAGCGGTAGCGGTGGCCAGCGGAATGCCCTTATAGGCAGGCCCGAAAATAATGTCATAATTCAGGCCGCTGCGTTTCAACGCAGCAGCGTAGGCTTTGCTGAGTTGCAGGAGATCATCGCCGGTGTTAAACAGGCCCGCATTGAAAAAGTAGGGGCTGGTGCGGCCGGATTTCAGAGAGAACTCTCCAAAACGGAGTACGTTCCGGGCAATGGCAAATCTAATAAAATCGTGCTGATAGTCGTGCATGGCAAGGCTTCTGGCGAGTGTGGTTCTTTTATTAACGTGTAAAACCGGTATCATACACACAAAGCGAATCAGGGAACACGTATGCGGGTAGTTTCGATCAGCGTTAATGGTCTGGCCCAGGCCATTGACAAGGGCTTTTTTGACTGGCTGGCCAAGCAGGATGCAGACGTTGTTTGCGTCCAGGATCACCGCATGCGCGCCTATGAAGTTGAAGATCTCGGTCTCATTCCTGAAGGATATGAGGCCTATTTCATTGATGGCGAGCACAATGAAGATGGGGGTGTCGGAATTTACACCCGCCATTTTCCCAAGGCGATCATGTATGGCTTTGCCAACGAACAGGCTGACCGGGAGGGCCGTTTTATTCAGGCCGATTTTGACAAGGTCAGCGTCGCCTGCGTACTGGCCCCCTGTGCTTTGGGCCGGGAAGATGAACTGCTTGGTGAAGATGACCTCACCGTACTGGATCACAAGGATGATTTTATGGAGGCCTTCGGTCTTCATATGCAGAAGACCTTGCGTAAGCGCCGTCAGTTTATTTTTTGCGCGAACCTTCAGGCGGCACACCATGTGACCGATGCCAGCTCCCGCTATCACAAGCTGGATATATCTGGATTTTTGCCCCACGAACGGGCATGGCTGGACCGGCTATTCGAGGAAATGGGCTGTATTGATGCATTCCGCGAAATTAACAAGCAAAGTAATCAGTATAGCTGGTGGCCGGAGTGGGCAGAGGGCTGGCGCCGTCATGCGGGTATTCGTACCGACTATCAGCTGGTTACTCCAGGGATCCGGAAAACGGTATCAGACGGGTGGATTGACAGCAGTACGCGTTTTTCTGATCACGCCCCTGTCATCATGGATTACGACATCGAAATCGGCTTTTAATCACAGCGAATCAGTGTCCCCGGGGTCGTTATCAACCCCGGCGCGACTCTTGATTTTACTGGTTAGACAACGCAGCGTTCTGAATCTCAAACAATCGATTAATCCCGCTTTTGGCCAGCGCTAGCATGTTGTCCAGTTCGCTCTGCACGAACGGGGCGCCCTCAGCAGTGCCCTGAATCTCGATGAAGCCGCCCTTGTCGGTCATGATCACATTCATGTCAGTTTCGGCTTCGGAATCTTCCGGGTAGTCCAGATCAACCACTGGCGTACCTTTATAGACACCCACGGATACTGCCGCGACCATCTGTACCAGCGGTGTCTGACTGAGGCGTCCGCTTGCCACCAGAGTGTTCAGTGCATCTACAAGCGCGACGCAACCGCCGGTTATGGCCGCCGTGCGGGTGCCTCCATCCGCCTGTATCACATCGCAGTCGATTGTTATGGAGTGTTCGCCAAGCCGGGACAGGTCGACGGCTGCCCGCAGAGAGCGGCCGATCAGACGCTGGATTTCAACGGTGCGGCCACCTTGTTTGCCGCGCGCGGCTTCCCGACCCATCCGGCTGCCCGTGGATCGGGGCAGCATGCCATACTCGGCGGTAATCCAGCCTTTGCCTTCGCCACGAAGAAATGGCGGTACTTTGTTCTCTACCGAGGCGGTACAGATCACCCGGGTGTCACCGAACTCGACCAACACTGAGCCTTCGGCATGGCGAGTAAAGTGACGGGTGATCCTGATGTCTCTGGGTTGTTCCGGAGCTCTTCCGCTAGGACGCATAGTGTTTCCTGAAGTTGTTCATGAATGATCGGGCCGCTTCGCTGCAGGAGCGGGATATAATGGCGGCCCTGAGTGGCGCGAAGTATATCACGGTCGGACCAGCCTTGTGGCCAAGGTCGCTGGGCGCGCGCCAGCCTGTTAAACTGGGGCACTGAACGCCACATTTTGATGGAGTCGTTATGATCAGAAGCATGACCGCCTTTGCACGCCAGGATACCCAGGGCGACTGGGGCACGCTGACCTGCGAGATCCGAACGGTCAATCATCGTTACCTTGAGCCGTCCTTCCGGTTGCCGGAGGTGCTTAGGGAGCTTGAGAACAGCTTCCGCGAACAGCTTCGGTCGCGGCTCAAGCGGGGCAAGGTTGATGTGGGTATGCGCTTGCAGTTGGCAGAGTCGTCTGGTCAGGGACTGCAGGTTAATGATGAGCTCGCAGAGGCGCTCAACAACGCGGCCAATCACGTCAACCGGATTCTCGATAACCCGGCCCATATCAATGCAATTGATATCCTGCGATGGCCTGGCGTGCTGGAAACCACTGAACGCGACCTTCAGCCGATCAAGTCCGTTGCTGCTGAATTGTTCGAGCGTACCGTTGACGAGCTGGTCGTCGTCCGGGAGCGGGAGGGTGATCGTTTAAGGCCACTGTTCGATCACCGTCTGGCCACCATGAGTGAACACCTAGCCACCGTGCGTAATCTGATGCCGGAACTGCTGGCGTCGCAGGAGCATAACCTTCGTGAGCGGTTCAGGGTGGCAAAGGTAGAGCTCGACGCCGACCGGGTCGCTCAGGAAATGGTTATGGTCGCCCAGAAATCGGATGTTACCGAAGAGCTCGACAGGCTCGATGCCCATATTAGTGAAGTAACCGGTACGCTCGACAGCGGCGATGCTATCGGTCGCCGACTCGATTTCCTGATGCAGGAACTGAATCGTGAAGCCAATACCCTTAGCAGTAAATCCATCGATGCCCGTGTTACCCGTATCGCCGTTGATCTCAAGGTTCTGATTGAGCAAATGCGTGAGCAGGTGCAGAACCTCGAGTAAACCATCAGCATTAACTGAATTATCTATCCAGTCCCGGAGTAGTGGAAGCAATGAACCAGGCCGTGGAAAAAGGCACGTTGTACGTCATTTCAGCTCCTTCGGGTGCCGGTAAAACCAGTCTGGTGGGTGCCATGCTGCAACAGGACCCACTGTTGGGCGTCTCCATATCCCATACGACCCGTGGTATTCGTCCCGGCGAGCAGGACGGTACCAATTATCACTTTGTCGACCGTCCGGTATTCGAAGCCATGATCGAACGGGGAGAATTCCTCGAGCACGCCGATGTGTTCGGCAATTACTACGGTACTTCCCAGGTCTGGGTGGCTGAGACTCTGGCATCCGGGCGCGACGTTATTCTCGAAATAGACTGGCAGGGGGCGGGTCAGGTGCGACGACTGATGCCTGGGTGCGTCAGTATTTTTATTGTTCCCCCGTCAGCAGCCGTTTTGCGAGCGCGGCTTACCGGTCGGGGCACCGATGCGCCGGAGGTTGTCGAGCGACGTCTGAAAGAAGCGCGGGAAGAATGCAGCCATGCTCTGGAGTTTGATTATCTGGTGGTGAATGACGACTTCGGAACGGCGCTTGCGGATCTGCTGTCTGTTGTGTCGGCCCAGCGCCTTCGGGTCGAAGCTCAGGAGACTCGTTATGCGGCGTTACTCGGAGATCTGGTGGCCGGCAATGGGTTTTAGTTGCGGCTTTGGTTGAGGGATTGAATGTATACAAATTGATCGCCGGCGATTACACTACGCGGTCTACTTCAAGCTGCATTCAGAAGCGCATCTGAAGAAGCGCTTCTTAAAAAATTACTGCGAAAGCATTTTCAAGAAATCACTGTCGGGGAATAGTATGGCACGAGTAACCGTTGAAGATTGTCTGGAACACGTTGATAACCGTTTCCAGTTGGTGATGTTGGCAACCAAACGTGCCCGTCAGATTGCAACCAAAGGTTTCGAGCCGATGGTCCCTGAAGCAAATGACAAGCCGACAGTTATCGCCCTGCGTGAAATTGCAGCGGGTCTGGTCAGTCGCGATCTGTTAAAGGTAGAAGACGACGAATAAATAAACTTGGTCAATGCCGCTATGCGGCATTGAATTCTGCCCTGACGGTTTTATAGTAGTAGAGAAGGCAGGGGTTTAGCCCGTCTTCAAGGGCATCGCGGAAGGACCCGAATGTACGCATTCGGGTTTTTTTGTCTGATCTATTTCTATCTGTCGGTGGGGGCGAGGTGTCAGTAGAGGCTACGGTAGAGGGGCTGGCTAGTCAGCTGAGTCAATATCTGGACGTTGAGCGTATCAATCAGGTGCGCAGGGCCTACTATTACGCAGAACAAGCCCATGAAGGCCAAAAGCGTCGTAGTGGCGAAGCCTACATTACCCACCCACTTGCCGTCGCCCATATCCTGGCCGACCTTCGGCTTGATCATCAGAGCCTGATGGCAGCCATGCTGCACGACGTTATAGAAGACACCGGCATCCCCAAAGATGCCCTGTCTGAGCAGTTCGGCGAGCCTGTTGCCGAGTTGGTGGACGGGGTCAGCAAACTGACCCAGATTGAATTCCGCACACGCGCCGAGGCTCAAGCCGAAAATTTTCAGAAAATGACCCTGGCCATGGCGAGGGATATCCGGGTCATCCTGGTGAAACTGGCGGATCGGCTGCATAACATGCGCACGCTGGGGCCGTTGCCCTACGAAAAGCGCCAGCGCATTGCCAACGAAACCCTGGATATTTACGCCCCCATTGCTAATCGACTTGGCATGCACAGTGTTTGCACCGAGCTTGAAGATCTCGGTTTTGCCTCGCTCTATCCCATGCGCTCCCGCTATATCTCCAAGGCCGTCAGCAAGCTCAGGGGCAGCCACCATGAGATCATCGAAGAGATCCGCGGTCGCCTGGAAGAAAAGCTGACTGAGCGGGGTCTGCCCGGTCGGATTCTGGGGCGCGAAAAGCATTTGAACAGCATCTACAACAAGATGAAGTTCAAACACAAATCGTTCCATGAAATTATGGACGTCTACGCCTTCCGGATCGTCACTGATACCGAAGACGACTGTTACCGCATCCTGGGCGCCGTCCACAGTCTCTACAAGCCATTGCCAGGGCGGTTCAAAGACTACATTGCAATGCCGAAAGCTAACGGCTACCAGTCGATCCACACCACATTGTTCGGCATGCACGTCAATATTGAGATCCAGATCCGAACTGAAGAAATGGAGCAAATCGCGAATAATGGTATCGCGGCGCATTGGATGTACAAGAACGACCAGTCCGAGGTTTCCGTCGTTAACCAGAAACGCGTTGATCATTGGGTGAAAGGTTTGATGGAAATGCGTGAACGGGCGGACGACTCGCTGGAATTTATCGAGCATGTCAAAGACGATCTGTTCCCGGATGAAATCTACGTTTTCACACCAAAGGGCAAGATTCTGGAGCTCCCCGGTGGCGCGACGCCGGTGGATTTTGCCTATGCCATCCACACCGATATCGGCAACGCCTGCGTGGCGTGTCGGGTAAACCGGAACCTGTCTTCTCTTAGTCAGCCCCTCCAAAGTGGACAGACGGTTGAAATTATCACAGCGCCCGGCGCACGCCCCAATCCAGCCTGGCTGAGTTTCGTGATTACCGGCAAAGCCCGCAGCAGTATTCGCCATGTGTTGAAGTTCCAGAAGAAAGCCGAGTCACTGGAGTTGGGTAAAACCCTGCTGAAAAAGTCTCTTAATGGGTTCGATCAGAAACTGTCGGGTATCAGTGAAGGCCAGATCAAAGCCGTGGTCTTACACAATCAGGTCGGCAGTTTTGAGGACCTGCTTTGCGAGATTGGGCTGGGAAATCGAATGGCTTATCTGGTGGCGCGCCAATTGTTGAGCGGCGCAGGTAGTGAACAGAAGGACGATGGCGCGGACCTGAATCAGCCCGGCAGGAAGCATGCGGGCAGCCCGGTAACGATTCGGGGGACCGAGGGGTTACTGGTTCGTTTCGCTAATTGTTGTAAGCCGATTCCCGGCGATCCGGTGGTCGGCGTGATGGATTCCGGTAAAGGCATGCTGATTCATAGTGATACTTGCACGCGACTGCCGGATGCAGGCGAAGCCAGAGAGCGTCTTACTCATCTCAAATGGGCCAAGGACATCACTGATGAGTTTTCAGTGGAGCTTCGGGTGGAACTGGAGCGCCAGCGCGGCGTCATTGCAGAGGTGGCAAATGCGGTTGCGGTAGCGGACGGCAACATCGAACGGATCAATGTCGAAGAGCAGAACGCGCGGCTGAGTATCGTCAGCCTGGTGGTTCACGTGAACGGCCGCCGGCATCTTGCACGGGTAATGCGGCGAGTGCGTAACATTAAAGCAGTGACCCACATCAGTCGGGTTCGCTATTAACGGGGGTTGACAGTCCTGCAGGGCAGGGGAGAGGATTGCGTTTTTCCGTTTCTAACCAGTCAAGATAAGGACTCTGACGTCATGACCAACAAATCAGTGATTCAGACTGAAAACGCCCCACAGGCGATAGGCACTTATTCTCAGGCGGTCAAGGCCGGAGACACCGTTTACTTGTCCGGCCAGATTCCCTTGGTGCCGGAAACCATGGAGCTTGTAGCTGGTGACTTCGCTGCCAATACCCGGCAGGTATTTGAAAATCTGAAGGCCGTATGCGAGGCAGCGGGTGGCCGTCTGCAGGATATTGTAAAGCTCAATATCTATATGACGGACCTGAGCAACTTCGCCACGGTCAATGAGATCATGGCGACTTACTTCCAGGAGCCGTATCCGGCCAGAGCCGCCGTTGAAGTCTCAGCTTTGCCAAAAGGTGTACCGGTGGAAATGGAAGCCGTCATGGTGCTGAGTTAGGTTATCTGCTCAATCATTTCACTGTATCCCGTCCGGTAATCCGGATAGCGGAATGAAAAGCCGGAATCCAGCAACCGCTGGTTTCGGCAGCGTTTGCTTCCTGCCCGGCCGCCAGCTCGTGCTCCTGATTTGGGTTGGGCGCAGTGAGTCTGGTTTTGTACCCATGCGACGACTTCGGCCAGCCTAGCTGGTTCACAATCGCTGGCAATGTAATGCTCCGCCAGTGCTTCCCCTCGCAATGACGCCTGCATCAGATGAACTACTGCATTGGCGGCATCGACTTCATGAATCCGGTTAGTGTAAGGCGCTGGATTTAAAGGATTCATTTCGCCCCGTCTTACCGCGGCGAGAAAACGGTGCCTTGAGGGGCCGTAAATTCCGCTGAACCTGATAATCGTGGCAGGTATGCCACAGTTCAGAGCCACGGATTCGCCCTCAAGAATTCGCTGGCCACTGAATTTTGCCGGCACGGTGGGGCTGTTTTCGTCTACCCAACCGTCGTCGTCCTGATGATAGACACTGGTACTGCTGATAAATATCACGCGGGAAAGGTTCTCACTGCCGAGCACAGCAAGCAGGTTTTTCAGTCCGGTCACATACGCAGCCTGGTAACCCGCGTCATCGTAACTGGACGGCGTCAGGCAGTAAATCAGGGCATCCACGTTCGCTGGTATGGCTGAGGCGAGTTCGGCAGGCTCCAGCAGATCAGCACCAATCGGCAAAACCGGTGCCTTGATAGCATCTGCATTGCGTCGTAATCCGTAGACTTCTGCGTTTTCACACAGTGTGTGCGCGATCACACCACCCAGTGAGCCGCATCCAGCGACCAGAATACAGGGTCGGTTTCTGTGTTCTGTGATTGCCATAGTCAATCTCAATCCTTATTCTGTAGATCATAAGTTCGGACACTGAACGGAGCTGCTCATGACCCTTACCGAATTACGATACATCGTTACCCTGGCCCGCGAGAAACATTTTGGCAGGGCAGCCGAGCGGTGTCATGTCAGCCAGCCTACCCTGAGTGTGGCGGTTAAAAAGCTCGAAGACGAGCTCGGAATTCCGTTGTTCGAGCGTAGCAAAAGTAGTATACGGGTGACTGAGACCGGACAACGAATAATTGACCAGGCCCAAAGGGTGCTCGATCAGGTGGGTGTAATCAAGGATATGGCCCAGGACGGCAAGAACCAGCTCAACTCGCCGTTAAAAGTGGGCGCGATCTATACCATCGGGCCTTACCTGTTCCCGCATTTGCTTCCGGAATTGCGCCGTGGCGCACCGGATATGCCCTTGTTTATTGAAGAGAATTACACAGCTAATCTGCGCCAGAAGCTACGTCAGTCAGAGCTGGACGCGATTATTATAGCGTTACCCTTTACAGAGCCTGAAGTCGTCACGCTACCGCTTTATGACGAGCCGTTCGTGGTGCTGCTGCCGGCGAAACACCACCTTGCCAGCAAAGACGCGTTAACAGCCGAGGAGCTGGCCCAGGAGCAACTGTTATTGCTCGGCCCTGGTCATTGTTTCAGGGATCAGGTGCTTGAATCATGCCCACCGCTGGTGGCTGCGGTAACTACTCGAGCCACCACTGCAACCTCCGGCCCCTCTCTTGTAACCGAAGGGAGTTCCCTGGAAACGATCCGTCATATGGTGGCTTCTGGGCTGGGGATTACCGTCTTGCCGCTGTCAGCTGCGACCGCGATGCAGTATCACGAGGACGTTCTGGTTGTTCGGCCTTTCGTGGCGCCGGTGCCCTCCCGCACGGTGGCATTGGCGTGGCGTGTTACCTTCCCCCGGCCAAAAGCGATAGACGTGTTGTCTCTGGCCGCAAGCCAGTGCCGCGTCATCGAAAAAGCGAGCAAAGACACACCGCCCACAAAAGATGCATCGCCGACAAAGGTCAGCGCCTGAGCATGCCATGACGTCATTGGACGACCTCCCGGTAACGACTCTCAAAGGCGTCGGGGCCGCTCTGGCAGCGACCCTGGCAAAGCTTGGAATCCGTTCCTTGCAGGATCTGCTGTTCCATCTTCCGCATCGTTATGAAGATCGTACCCGGGTTATTCCGATGGGGAGCCTTCGGGTGGGCGATGTGGGCGTGGTGGAAGGAGAGGTGGTCAAAACAGATCTGGTCATTGGCCGGCGTCGCAGTTTGCAGGTGACACTGAAAGACAGTTCCGGCTTCCTGGTGATGCGGTTTTTTCATTTCAATGCCGCCCAGAAGAGCCAGCTTACAGAAGGCCAGCGGGTGCGTTGCTATGGTGAGGTAAGGCCGGGTCGGGCGGGCTACGAGTTTTACCACCCGGAATACCAGGTTAACCCGCCCCCGATGCCTGCCCAAGACCAAGCTACGCTGACCCCTGTCTATCCGTTAACTGAGGGTATTCAGCAGCCCAGGGTTCGCGGGCTGTGTCAGCAGGCGCTTGGCTATCTGAAGCGCTATCCGATCCGTGACTGGCTACCTCCAGCTTTGCTGGCGGACTATCAGCTGCCCGGTATTTCTGTAGCGGTTGAACTGGTCCACGCGCCTCCAGCGGATGCCCCGGTCTACTTGTTGATGGAAGGCCGTCATCCAGCGCAGCAACGCCTGGTGATGGAAGAACTGCTCGCGCATCAGCTCAGTTTGTTGCGGGTGAGAGAGCAGATTCAGGCCAGGCATGCTCTGCCATTGTTGCCGAGCGGGGAACTGACTGACCGATTCCGGGATAGCCTGCCCTTCAAACTGACTGGCGCCCAGGAGCAGGTGTGCCGGGAAATTCGTCAGGATCTCAGCCAACCTCTTCCCATGCTGCGCCTGGTGCAGGGTGATGTGGGTTCTGGCAAAACGGTGGTCGCGGCGATGGCAGCTTTGCAGGCGATTGCAGCGGGGACCCAGGTGGCGTTGATGGCGCCGACCGAAATTCTGGCTGAACAGCACTTCACCAATTTCAGGGAATGGCTTGATCCATTGGGTATCAGGCTGGCCTGGTTGTCAGGCAAGATCAAGGGCAAGGCTCGGGCGCTAGTGCTGGAGGACGTTGCGAGCGGTCAGGCCAAGATGATGGTAGGTACCCACGCGCTGTTTCAGAATGACGTACTATTTGACCGGCTGGCGCTCGTTATCGTTGATGAACAGCATCGTTTTGGTGTCCACCAACGACTGGCGCTGAAGGAAAAGGGGGCTGCCGGTGAGCTCGCGCCCCATCAGTTAATCATGACTGCCACCCCGATCCCCCGCACGCTTGCGATGAGCGCCTACGCTGACTTGGATACTTCGGTCATCGATGAGCTCCCCCCGGGGCGCAAGCCGATCGAAACCATAGCCATCCCAGACAGCCGCCGGGACGATATTATCGAACGAGTTCGGGATGCGTGCAGTGCGGGTCGCCAGGCTTATTGGGTGTGTACGCTGATTGAAGAATCCGAGGCACTGCAATGCCAGGCGGCAGAGGTGACCGCTGCAGCGTTGGCTGATCGACTGCCAGAATTGAAAGTGGGGCTGGTCCATGGTCGCCTGAAAGCGACTGAGAAAGTCGACATGATGGACCGGTTCAAAACCGGGAAGCTGGATCTGCTTGTAGCGACCACGGTCATTGAGGTGGGTGTTGATGTTCCGAATGCGTCCCTTATCATTATCGAAAATCCCGAACGCCTTGGTCTTGCGCAGTTGCACCAACTTCGTGGACGGGTGGGGCGGGGTGAGGAGGCCAGCTTCTGCGTACTGATGTATCACCCACCGCTATCCCAGAACGGCAAGGCCCGGTTACAGGCGCTTCGGGAAAGTCAGGATGGCTTCATAATTGCTGAAAAAGATCTCGAGATTCGGGGGCCGGGCGAGGTGCTAGGGACTCGCCAGACCGGTATGATGCAGTTCAGACTGGCTGATTTTGAGCGGGACAAAGGTTGGATTGAAACCGTTCGGGGGATTGCTCCCACGCTTATGAAGGATAGAACAATGGTGGATGCGCTCATCCGTCGTTGGCTGGGGGAACGTATTCGTTACGGTGATGTGTAAAAAGATCACCTGCGCCACGCATGGTGAGCACCCAGCTACAGACCATCAGGGTTTGCTGTTGTTATCGGTGTCCCGTCTGGCCAAGTCGTTGACCTACTGCGTGACACTGGGGTTTCTGGCCAGCGTTGTCTGCTCTAGACTGTAATCAGATATTTATCACGGGTCGGGGGTCCCTCCAGGGATACCGCCGACCTCCACCATAGGGGAATATCATGGAATTACCCGTCTCAGTCCGGCAGTTGCTGGAAGAGACTGTGCCCGGTTGGGCGTTGCGAGAGTCCAGTGACGATGTGAGTGATGTGCTTCGTACGGTGCTTCTCGGCGATGATCAGGGCCAGGTTCAGGTTATTTTCCGGCACCAGGATCTATTCGATATTTCGACCTTTAATGAGCAATTAGGCCGTGATTTCCACATTGTGCCTTTAAAGCACCAGATGCGAGTTTGCGAACGGCTTGGTGTTAAAACTGTGCCAGCTCTGCCGACGCTCACAGGGCTGCCCTGCTATATCGATAAGACGGTGGATAGCTCGTCAGCGGTCTGCGTTTACGTGGATGGACATAGCTCCGAGCGACTGCTGCTGGACGGCAAGGCATTCGGATTGCTCACAGTGGACTCTGATAGGGTTGCCGCCGCGGTGCCAGTGACTGGTATCGGGGTGAACCTGAATCGCCCGGAAGATGATCAGGCCCAGCTACAGTCAGCCCTTAAGCGGTTCACCGGCTTACGAATCCAGCAGCGCCTCGATGACACTCTCGAATTGCCACCATTGCCGGAAACTGCCCAGCGAATTATCCATCTTCGGGTAAACCCGAATGCCGTGATGGGTGATCTGGTCGATGTGGTGGAGAGCGATCCTAGCCTCGCGGCCCAGGTGGTCAGTTGGGCATCTTCTTCATTTTATGCCTCGGCAGCCGAGGTTCGCTCCGTTCACGACGCGGTATCACGGATACTGGGGTTTGATCTGGTGATGAATCTCGCGATGGGCCTGGCCCTTGGCCGTGCCCTGAAACAGCCTAGCGATCAGCCAGCGGGGTACCTCGGCTACTGGCAACAGGCAATCTGGCAAGCGCAATCTGCCGGTACTCTGGCTAGTATGATGCGTCGCGGAGAACGCCCGGCCTATGGCTTGGCCTATCTTGCAGGATTGCTGCACAACTTTGGCTATCTGGTACTGGCCCAGGTTTTTCCGCCGCATTTCAAATTGGCCTGCCGTAGCTGGGAAGTGAATCCCCACCTCGATACTGCGATTGTGGAACATCATCTTCTGGGGGTGACCCGGGAACAGATCGGTGCTCAGTTAATGAGTAACTGGGGCATGCCGGATGAGATCAACACCGCAATTCGCCATCAGAAAGATCTCGATTACGCTGGCACGCATTCTGTCTATCCGAAACTGCTCTGGCTCGGTCGCCAACTACTCACTGCCCGGGGAATTCCGGTTGGGGTCGGAGAAAGCGTGCCTGACTCCGTGTTCGATCAACTGGGCTTGAATCGCAAGATGGTGGAAGAACAATTCGATGAATTGGTGCAGAACAAAGCTAGCATTATGGCGATGGCTGGCATGATGCAATCCTGATTATGGGGATAGGGTGTTGGCTTGAGGCCATAAAAAAGCCGGCCCTGAGGCCGGCAAGCTCACCCGCTTGTTGCAGATCAAAACAACTACTCTGGGTAATGCGTTGAACGCCCCGATCCAGTCAGGCCAACTATTGCTGCTTTGGCTGGATTTAGTCTTTTAGGCTTAATGGATAGGTTGCTTTGATTTGAATCTAGTCAATAGGTGGGAAAATATAAGTCCATAAATGCGACAGGAGAAATTTGACCGGAGCGTCAGCTTTCCGAGCGGCGGCAAGTGGATTGATTTTACAAAGCTATTACATTTCCGTGACCGACGACTGATTACAAAAAATTACACAAAATCAGTCCGGTGCAAACCTTACCGTCAAAATTATTGAAAGCGATGATGACGTATGGCGGTCGCGGCGCGACGAATGGTGTCGGCATGTTGCTTCTCCAGCGCAAATCGTTCCTCGTCCATCTTCTGAACAAATCTGGAATCTGTGTCCTGACGCGCCTGATGGGTCGGCATATGCTGCATGTGCTCATGCATTTCCTGAAAAATCCGGTAGGGGGTCTGATTCAGTAAATCGGGAGCGACATGGTCCAGCAAGCCTTTAATGCGCAGACAGGCTTCGGAATACTCGATCTGATCCTGCTCAACTGCCATCGCCAGTACCTGAATGCTCTTTATCATGCTGGCCCGACGTTCATCCTGAAACGCCTTGGTCCGATCAGCAGTCGCCTTATCACGTTTAAGCACCCTCGTTTGGCGGCTGATGAACACCACCAGAAGCACGATTGCCGCTAGCCCCGCGAGTATTAATATCCATTGCGACCAGACCGGCATACTAGAAAGTCCTCGTTTGTCATTTAAGAGACGGCGCTCCGAGATCGCCAGCATAACAAAGAATACGGCGCGCCTCCCGAACGGCCCATGACATTTATGTCAGTTGCTGGCAGGTCGGACGCCCGAACATGTTATCTATCAGGCCCGCTTTCGACTTCGCTCAGCTTTCCAGGCTTTGACGTGGACGGTTTGACCGTTCAAAACCGATGTGCCACTCAGCGGGTCAATTTGGTCATCCCGAATGATGTCATTGATGCTGGCGCCTGCATGAGCTTCCGCGACTGCCTGACGGGTGCCCATGCGAGAATGACCCCAGCCATGGGGAACGGAAATCACCCCGGGCATCATGTCCTCGGTGATTTCTACCGGCACCACGATTTTGCCAGCGTCGGTACTGAGCTCTGCCGCATCGCCTTCCAAAAGTCCCAAGCGGGACGCATCCGTTGGATGAATCATCATCGTACAGCGGTCTTTGCCTTTCACTAGACGCTGGCTGTTGTGCATCCACGAATTATTGCTGCGCACATGGCGTCTGCCAATAAGCATGAGTTCATCGGATGCCGGGGTTTCGAGTCGGGCGATCAGACGATCAAGGTCACGCAGATAGCGCCGGGGAGCGAGATTGATCTTGCCATCTCGGGTGTATATTCGGTCTGGCAAGCAGGGGCGCAGGGGTCCCAGATCAATACCGCTAGGGTTGGCCTTGAGCGCTGACAGTGATAATCCTTTGGGAAGATCACGCCATCGACGATCTAATGGGCTGAGTCGCGCGAGTCCTTTCAGCGGGTGCCGCTCAGGCAGAATGCCCATCAGCAGGTCCATGGCCGGTTGGATCAGGGGTTTTGCTGGCCCCAATTCGGTGCCATAGGGGCCACTACGAAGCATGATGTCGAGCAATGGATCTGGTCCTAACTGTTTGAATGCTCTCCATCCAGCTTCCGCCCGGAGCGGCAGGCGACCGCCTTTGCGTTTCTTCTCAAGCCTATGAGCAAGCTCCAGCATAATTTGCCAGTCGTGGCGGGCATCGGGGCTTGGCTTAAACAACGCTTCGCTGTACTTGGCGGTATTACGAACCGCAAACATACTGAATATGAGGTCATAATGACTGCGTTCCAGGGCGGCAGTCGGCGGCAGGATGACATCCGCATGGCGGGTGGTTTCATTGAGGTAGTAATCCACCGAGACCATGAACTCCAGGCCGCTGAAGGCTTCCTCGAGACGCCCACCATTGGGGCTGGAGAGCAAGGGGTTTCCCGCTACCGTCACAAAGGCCTTTATCTGACCCTCGCCTGGGGTCAGAATCTCATCCGCGATGGTGCTTGAGGGATACTCACCGCCAAATTCCGGCAGCCCTTTGACCCGACTGGTACGTCGACCAAAATGACCTTTCTGGCCGGACATCGCACCGAGCTCCACCATATCTATCGCAGGTTGGGTGAACATCACACCACCGGTCGTGTCGAGCTTGCCGGTCAGGATATTGAGCACATAAATCAGCCAGGTTGCGACGCCTCCATGGGCTTGGGTGCTGGTTCCAATGCGTCCGTACAGAGCGGCCTTCGGAGTCGTGGCAAGCTGGCGTGCAAGATCTCTGATGGCCTCAGGCATCAATCCGGTGTGGGCGCTCACGGCATCCGGTGTAAAGGGTAAAGCTGCCAAACGTATAAGGTCGATATCCTTGATCCAGGGCTCAGCGTGGCCTGGATCGACCCTGTCTTCGGCAAACAGAGTGTTGACCATAGCCATCAGAAGCAGGGCGTCACTGCCCGGGCGCACGAAGTGAAATTCGTCTGCCAGTTTGGCGGTTTCCGTGTTACGGGGATCAATCACCACCAGTTTTCCCCCGCGGCTTTTAAGAGCTTTGAGTCGGCCGCGAATATCCGGCACTGTCATCAGGCTGCCATTGGAGGCCATGGGATTGGCTCCAATGCACATGAAGAGATCAGTGCGATCAATGTCCGGAATCGGGAAGAGTATCTGGTGCCCGAACATCTCCAGACTGGCAAGCATGTGTGGAAGTTGGTCATTCGACGTTGCAGAGAATCGGTTTTGACTACCGATGGCCCGGAGAAAGGGTAGTGAGGCTATCATGGCGCCGTGGTTATGCACGTTTGGATTACCTTGGTATACCCCAATTGCATTCTTACCATGTTGCTTGCGAACCTCGTGCAGCCGTTCAGCCACGAGGTCAAAAGCCTCGTCCCATTCCATTTGCTGCCAGCCAGTAGACGTGCGCCGTATGGGCTTTTTGAGGCGATCCGGATCTTCATGGAGGTCTTGTAGAGCGATGGCTTTGGGGCAGATGTGGCCATGACTCAGGGGGTCGTTATCATCGCCCTTGATAGACGCTATACGCCCGCTCTTCATTTCAATGGCCACGCCACACATGGCTTCACACAAGTGACAGGTGCGGTAATGAGTGCCGTTCTCCATGGTGCTCTCTCCGATTCTACAATTGTTATTGGAATATTGGTTTTGTAAGGCAACCAGATTATCAGGATTTTGCTTTGAGGGAAAACCGAGGGTTGCTTTGGTGAGTAATGCCCTCCTAATGGGAACCAGTACTCGCAAACTCGCTCCGTTTTCTGCAGTACAAGCTAGCTTTAGTGTCGAAAAAATATACACACTATTTACGCAGAGTATTAGAAGTATTCTTATAACATTCTGTTTTTTAAGTCTTAACGAGCTATAGGTATAGATTCTGCCTACCTCCAGTCAGGCATTCGAAAATTCCGGATCAATAGGGGCAATGCCAGAGAAAGGTGGGAGCTAAGCGGGTAATCAATCGAACGGTTTTGCTCCTCATCACGAGGACATCGACGATAATTTGGAGATTCAGTAATGAATGCATTTTCAAAGGCGTTGGTTTTAGTAGCTTTATCGACAGTGGCGAGCGGAGTTTCCGCAAATCTGATAGGTGGGGTATTCGTAGGGGGTGTTGATCTGTTGATAGCGCAGGCAGACAAAGACGATGTGTCGAGTCTTTGTGGCCCCGGCGGCAGTCCGACTACTGAACTTTGTTGGATCAATACCGTGCTGGAGCCCGATACAACCTATGGCGTGAAAACAGAGAATCAGACCTACCAGTTCGTGGACGGGGACAGCAGCCTGATCGGCTATATGCTGGACAGTCCAACCGAGTACTTTATGATCAAGAACGCAACCTGGTGGGCACTGTTTCAGAACAATGCTGACTTTGATTGGGCGGTGATCGACACAGCACTGCTTAATTCCAGTTTTAACCTTCCGGATGGCCAAGAGTTGACGATCAGTCACGTTGCGACACTTGGCAATAAGGTTGTTTCAGTACCGGAGCCTGGCACGCTAGCCTTATTGAGCCTGGGCCTTTTTGCAATGGGGATCAAACGTCGTCTAAGGATAAAGTGATCCTGAAGCAATAACCTCGCTACACCTACCCGGACCCGCACTCTTGAGTGCGGGTTTTTCCATTGAGTGCCAATGGGGAAAATAGGTGCCGTATTCTTCAGCAGGAACTCTCTAGCAGAAACTTTTCAGCAGGCGTCAGCGTTTGTCCATAATCTGCAAATGAGTAACGCCAGACTTCTGTGCCAGAATGTTCGGCCCCGGCATACTGAAGTATTCTCCCTGAGAAAAATCGATACCCAGTTCGAGCACTTTTGCCTGTACGGCTTCATTGTGCACAAATTCTGCCACGGTCCGAATGCCAAGACTTTTGGCAAACTGGACTATGCCGTGGGTTACAGTAAAAGCCGTTGAGTCTTCATCGAGGTTCCGAATCAAGCTGCCATCAATCTTGATGATGTCGATGTTAAGGCGCAGTAGTTGCTCGAAGTTGGAGTAGCCAGTGCCGAAATCATCTATTGCAATCTGGCATCCGAACGGCTTTACCTGCTCTATAAAATGCAGCACTTCGTTGTAGTTCTCGATGCCATTGGATTCAAGAATTTCAAAGATCAATCGCTTACCGATGGTGCTTGCCTGGAGATGACTGAGAATCAACTCAAGAATCTCCGGCTCCACCAGGTCGGCATAGGACATATTGATCGCAAATTCATAAGGCTGGTGTCTGAACTCAGCAAAGGACTTATCAATCATGATGTGGGTAATCTGCCGGTCGAGACGAAGTTTATTGGCGATGCCCAGAAACTGCCCGGCGGCTATGACGCCGTGCTCTTCATCGAGCATCCTTACCAGGCATTCGTATTTGCTTATGCGGCCCTGGCGGTTGTCGTAAATGGGCTGGAAATGGGGGACAACTCGGTTCTTTGCCAGCGCTTCTTTAAGACGTTGCGCCCAATAAAGATTTTGCTCGTAGTTCTTCTCGATCTGCTCCTGGGAATCATAAATCAGGTAGTTACGACGCTGTTCCTTGGCAAGACGCAATGCAATCGCCGCCTGGCTCAGAAGCTGGTCCCTAGACGCAGCGCTCTGTTTTACGGGACCGAAAGCGATCCCGGTGGTGGCGTCAATGTTCAGAATCTGTTGCTGCCAGGAGATCCGCTGGTGCTGTAGAAATTCGTTCAGTTTGTTGGCTAACTGTCTGGTATCAACTTCGGGGATGACCGGTCCCAGCAGGGCAAACTCATCACCGGCCACACGATAAACCCGGGCCCGCTTGTCCTTGGTGTGAACTTTCAGGAACAGCTGGAGTTCGGCTGAGAGAGTGAGCAGAACCTGGTCGCCACACGCGCTGCCAAACAGACTGTTGACCTCCTGAAAGCGATCAAGGTTGATCACAATCAGACAGGCTTCGCTGCGTGCACCAAGGTCTTTTAACAGTTTCGCCCGGTTGGGTAGTAAGGTCAGTGGGTCAGTGTAGGAGGCTTGCAGCTCTCGAATCAATTGAACGATGCGATACAACAGGTAAAGGCTCAGGACCAAAAGTACCGACCCCGTAATGGCCAGTATCCGGTAATTGGTGTCCCGCATGGGGATGAGCACACGGTCGATCTCATCTTTCGGAACACCGGCACCATAGACCATGCCGGCGGGGGTTGCCGCGTAGTAGAGCTCATAAATCCGGCCGCTGACTTTAATCGAGCGGGTTTGCAGACGCTCCGGCTGTACCGTCGACGGTTGCATCAGTCCCGTATTGTCCGGTAGCTTCGCAGAGAGCTTCAGATCCAGAATGGCATCAATGAGCTGTTGCTCAAGAAGAGTGTCGTTATCGAGACTGAGGCTCGAAAGATTGCGATTGTTGCGGTCATTGAGAAACGAGAAGCTGTTTTCGGTCACCTCAACACGGCTCACCAGTTCAATGATCTGGTCCGAAGCCCAACCTGTTGTGACCATGCCGATTAACTGGTTATCGACATCGAACATCGGGCTGGCAAGCGTCAGCACCGCGCGTTTGGTGGCGAAATCGAAATAAACAGGTGACCAGTATACCTGGCCGGGTACATGCTGTTCAGGAGCCCAGTTACTGCCCAGTGTTCGCTTGAACCAGTCAGCAGAGCGATAACCGCCGGAGTCTCTGGTCAGGGTGGGTCCCGGTGCGCGCGCGGACTTGATGAAATGAGGGGAGTAGCTTTGATTCGCCTCTGTCAGGATGCCCGGTTCGAACCAGACGCCAGCGCCGGAGGCTCCGTCAAATTCGCTTAAATGGGCTTTCAGTGACGTCTCGAGTTGCGCTCTCAGAATGCTGGCATTTCGGGTGTTATTTTCGCTCCCCTGGGCCAGACGATAAAAAGTTTCGCCAATTATCGCTAGCGACGAGGTATGCCGTTGAAGCGCAATCTGTCTGGCGTCAATGCGGGCAACGCCAGCAAAAAAGACATCCCTGATCTGGTCACGTCGCAACTCTGACATCGCCTGCTGGGAGTAGCTGAGGTTGAGGTGAGAAAGCAGCAGCATGCCCGAGAAAAAAAGGCCAACCAGAAACGCCAGCAACCACATGAGGGATTGCATGGACGTATGGGCTTTCCAGGACCGGTGGCGCTGGTGCAACCATGACTGCATCGACGTGTAACCTTTTGGGGTTAGTTAACGGCCACTCCGTCGGACATCCCATCCGAATGCTCTTCAAGAGCGGCTTTTGCCTCTGCATGTCCCTGTTCAGCGGCCTCTATGTACCATGTTTTTGCTTTTTCTTTATTTTGTTCAACGCCGTTGCCCGTACTGTACATCTGTCCGAGCAGATAGGACGCGCCTCCAGAGGCCGGAGCTGCACGACGCGCCCACTGTTGTGCCTTCGCGTAATCTCTTAATGAATAGGCAATCAGTGCCATATTGGTTTGCGCCTGAACATCGCCAGCTTCTGCGGGTTGCAGGCAGGCTTTTGAAGCTCCGCTGAAATTACGGATAGTTGTGAGCAGATAACAATCACTGAGCTGCTTAGAGGGCGGTGCCTTGCTCACCTCACTGGCAACTGGTTCTTCATCTTCGGCGTTTTCGCGCTCGGTCGTACGCACTTCATCTTCACTCGCTTCGGCCTCTAATTTCTTCAGCCGTTGAGCATAAGCGTTTACATCCTGCGGGCACGAGAAACGATATCCGACACGATAAAGATTCAGGGCTTCTTGCGAGATAGGTTTGGCTGAGTATCGATCGGCAATGACATCGCACCGCCTGTCCCGCTCCTGTCGAACTATCGCCAGCACGTCGGACCTTGGTTCATCGCCTTCATAACGAATGAGGTAGCGTGTCAACGGATCTATATAAGGTTGTTGAAAGAGAGGGTTCAGCTCTGAACTGAATTCATCATCGGCCGGTACCTGTCCGACACCTTTAAAGGCTTCGCCAGCTCTGCCCCATAGCTCACTGGATGCTTCAAGAAATCTTTCCCGTTGCAGGCTTTCGCAGCCTGCCAGAATTAGAGCCAGAAAAAGAACAACGAATAATCGATACATCAGACGTCACCAAAAACTGTATTCGGTAGTCCGTCATATTCCCACAAGGCTTGTTAAAAAACTGCAATCGTTACATAAATACAACCAATAAGATCCCACGAATACAACCGACAGAATCTCGCAACACACTGATCTTCATTGACGATGATTGACACCCTCACAAGCATTAGCCTCGGGGGCAACGATAAAACCTGTTACGCACCAAGTCACCAGTGCTGAGCATCAGGTTTGAACTCATGCACGTCAGCCGCTGGTAAGAATCGCCAGCAATTTATGGGTATGCTCCGCCGTCTCATTGCCCAGCGGTGTCAGATAACCACCGTCCACCTGCGTGATCAGGCCTTTCCTGAACAGCCGTTCTGCAGCGGCGACCGATTCCGGAGCTGCAGAATGACGGTGAACTTTAATGCCCTCCTGCGCCGATGAGAGGTTATACAACGCGAGCAGATTGAGTTCTTCAATATAGTCTGGGGGAAAGGACATGACGTTTCCTTGAATTATTGTTGGGAACCAGTCTTTAGTTGTATACGAAATGTGGCCATTCGACAAAGACGAAATGATTGTACGAACTGTTGTGAGCGGAGAAAAGCAGAAATGGTGGGCCCAGCAAGACTCGAACTTGCGACCAAAGGATTATGAGTCCTCTGCTCTAACCAACTGAGCTATAGGCCCTAAAAGCAAACTTTCACTGCAGGGGAGTGCAGCGGGCGCCATTATACCCATGAGGGCAGGCGCCCGCCACTGGTGCTGTTAACCCTGATCGTCAATAAAGCCGCGCAGGTGATCGGAGCGGGAAGGATGGCGCAGTTTGCGCAATGCCTTGGCTTCGATCTGACGGATGCGTTCTCGGGTCACATCGAACTGCTTGCCGACTTCTTCCAGCGTGTGGTCGGTATTCATTTCAATACCAAACCGCATGCGTAACACCTTGGATTCGCGGGCTGTTAGGCCTGCCAGCACGGAACGAGTAGCTTCGCGAAGACCTTCTGCGGTTGCAGAATCTACTGGCGAGAGTGCCTGGATGTCTTCAATGAAGTCGCCAAGGTGACTGTCTTCGTCATCACCGATCGGCGTTTCCATGGAGATCGGCTCTTTGGCGATTTTCAGCACTTTACGGATCTTGTCTTCCGGCATTTCCATGCGCTCGCCGAGTTCTTCCGGCGTTGGCTCGCGACCCATCTCCTGAAGCATTTGACGAGAAATGCGGTTGAGTTTGTTGATCGTTTCGATCATGTGCACCGGAATACGGATAGTCCGCGCCTGGTCCGCGATGGAGCGGGTGATGGCCTGACGAATCCACCAGGTGGCGTAGGTGGAGAACTTGTAGCCACGGCGGTATTCAAACTTGTCGACAGCCTTCATCAGGCCGATATTGCCTTCCTGAATCAGGTCCAAAAACTGCAGGCCGCGATTGGTGTACTTCTTCGCGATGGAGATAACCAGGCGCAGGTTGGCCTCGACCATTTCTTTCTTGGCGCGGCGGGCTTTGGCTTCGCCAATGGAAACGCGACGGTTGATTTCCTTGATGTCCGGAATGTCCAGATCCACTTCGTTTTGCACATTGGCAATACGCTTCTGCATCCGGATAATTTCGTCCAGGCGCTCGCTCATGGGCGCAGCATAAGGTTTCTTGCTCTTACTGATCTTGACCGCCCAGTCGATATTGGTCTCATTGCCCGGAAACGACTTGATGAAGTCTTTGCGCGGCATTTTGCACTCGCGCACACAGATACGCATCACCGTACGCTCGTTCTCCCGCACCAATTCATTGGTGGAACGGATGACGTTGACCAGTTCATCGAACGCTTTATTGCCAAGCTTGAACGGGGCAAAAACCTGGCCCAGCTCATTGAGCGCCTGCTGTGTCGATTTGTGTCCACGGCCATGTTTTTCCAGCGCTTTGTTGGCAGCAGCCAGTTTTTCACTCAACAACTCAAAGCGCAGGCGGGTCTCTTCGGGATCCGGGCCGCTCTCGGTCTCTTCCTCTTCGTCGCTGTCGTCATCGCTGTCGCTGGAGTTATTGGCAGCGGCAGGGGTTTCCTCGCCCATGAACGGCTCGGCGTCATCAGGATCAAGAAAACCCGTCACGATGTCGCTGATGCGACCTTCATTCTCGATGATGCGCTCATAAGCCTGAATGACCGTGCCAGCGGTGCCTGGGAAATGGGCGATGGCCGCCATGACGTCACGGATGCCCTCTTCGATCCGCTTGGCAATAACGATTTCACCTTCCCGGGTCAGCAGCTCAACAGTACCCATTTCGCGCATGTACATGCGCACGGGGTCGGTCGTGCGGCCCGCATCGGACTCAACGGCTGCCAATGCGGCAGCCGCTTCTGCAGCCGCAGCCTCGTCTGCCGTGGAATCGCCTTCGGCCATCAACAGGGTGTCGGCATCCGGCGCGACTTCAGAAACCTGAATGCCCATGTCGTTGATCATCCGGATGATGTCTTCCACCTGATCCGGATCGGCTATGTCTTCCGGGAGGTGGTCATTAACCTCGGCGTAAGTCAGGTAACCTTGTTCTTTGCCTCGGGCAATGAGGTCTTTCAAACGTGATTTCTGCGAATTGCCTGACATAGACACCCTGTGAACTCGCTTGTATAAGGAAAAAAGTTAAACAGCCATTATAGCTGCCGCTCTGTAGGTCTGCCACCAAGTGGTTAGATGGTGCTCAACCGGTTAAGTTTCAAGTGGCCGTTTTAAAATGCCAAGGACATTCCTTGCCCTGCGGGCTGTTAGCCCCGATGCTGTTATTTTTTTCGACGGCCCAGTTGCTGCAGCTCCTGGCGCTCGGCCTCAGTCAAATCACCAATGCTGCGTTTCTGTGTAAGCAGAGCCGTCAGCCGCTGTTTGTGGGCGGCTTCTTTATTTGGTGTCAGCATTTCACGTGCCTCAGCCAGGGCATTTTCCCGGGACGGCAAGTGTTCAATGCCGTCGAACAGCCGGAAAAACCGCGTCCGCGCTGACGAATTCGTGGCCAGGGCCCGAATCAATTGTTTCTTGTCTCGCAGCTGTTGGGCGACGATCCATTCTGCAAAACCTCTGGCCTGTTGAAGTTGGCGGTCTTCACGGCAAAGTTCCAGCAGCTCAAAAGCCATCTCTGGTGCTTCCAGCAGCGCCTGGCACACTATGGTGTCCCGGCTCAGTTTTACATCGACCCGCGCTTCCTGAATGCGGGTCTGACGCTCGCCGTTGCGATAGACATAGCCTTTGGTGCCGCCGTCCTGGGTTTTGCTTTGCCAGTCTCGCCGTCCGCCGCACAGCCTTAGCATCTCGTGCCACATGGCATCCCGCAGTGTGCAGCGCGGCATTTTGTTGAGCATTGGCTCAACCCGGGCTCGCAGCTCGCCGCGATGCTCCGGCAAATTCAGATCCAGCCCTTCGCTCTGGCGGTTAAACAGATACCGCGACAGCGGAGTAGCGCCATCTACCCGTTTCTGGAACGCCTCGGAGCCTTCCTGTCGCACCAATGTGTCCGGGTCTTCACCGTCCGGCATCATCAAAAACTGCAGATGCAGTCCGTCAGTAAGCAATTCCAGCGCATTTTCCATCGCCCGGTCAGCCGCTCGATAACCCGCGGTGTCGCCATCAAAACAGAATACCAGGTGGCGCACTTGCCGAAGCAAAGCTGCCAGGCTGTCCTGGTTGGTCGCCGTGCCCATGCAGGCCACCGCGTAATGAATGTCGTGCTGCGCCAGCGCGATCACATCCATATAGCCTTCTACAACCAGTAACCGGTCGAGTTGGCGGATGCTTTGCCGGGCCTCATGAAGGCCATAGATTTCACGGCTCTTATGAAATACATCAGACTCTGGAGAGTTGATGTACTTGGCCTTGTCATCCCCCAGGGTGCGACCGCCAAAAGCAACGGTTTTGCCCCGGGTGTTGCGAATCGGAAACATGATCCGGTTGCGAAACAGGTCCCTCGGCCGACCATAGCGGTCAGATACAGTGCCGGTTTCAACCAGTGGTCCCTGGATATCCTTGCCCGCAGAATCATACAGCGCAGTACCGGTGCCCGGCGCAAACCCAAGCTGATAGAGCTCGATGATGTGCTGGTCAAGCCCGCGCTGAGCCAGGTAATCCCTGGCAAAAGCTGCCTCAGGACCCTTGAGCGCAGACTGATAAAACCGGCTGGCGTAATCCAGTGCATCCGTCAGGGTTCTGGCTTGCTGCATCTCCTGTCGAACGGTTTGATCGTAAGGCACTTCCAGCCCGGCACGTCGAGCCAGCTCTTCTACCGCATCCGTGAAGCCCAGGCCGTCAAATTCACGGACAAAGCTGATGGCGTCCCCATGGGCGCCACAACCAAAGCAGTGATAAAAGCCCTTATCGGGCCGAACGTTAAAAGATGGCGTCTTTTCATCGTGAAAAGGGCAGCGGGCCTTATAGTTGCTGCCAGCCTTTTTGAGCGTGATGCGGGACCCAATCAGCTCTGCCAGATCAATGCGATCCAGTAGATCTTCAACAAACCGCTGAGGGATCAGTCCGCTCATGGAATCTCCGCTGACAGAGAGCGCGCCGGGAATTACCCGCAAAAACCACCATAGCCAAAAATGCCGCCGAAGCCAGGCCCCGGCGGCATTTTGGGTCTACCTCGGAGCCTGTTCAGGGTGCGAGGTAATCGGTTTGGCGTACAGCAAAGAGCGACAGGTACTGGCGTTTTGACGCTTAGTACAACCGCTCGAATTTACGCTGTTCCCGCTGAAGCTTCTTGAGATGACGCTTGACGGCTGCGGCGGCCTTGCGCTTACGAACGGACGTCGGCTTCTCGTAGTGCTCACGACGACGAACTTCTGACAGCACGCCTGCTTTTTCGCAGGAACGCTTGAAACGGCGCAGGGCTACGTCAAACGGCTCATTCTCTTTCACTTTAACAGCTGGCATTCGAAAATCACCTACCTGGTATATTCAGATTTATGTAGGAAGAGTGCAGACAGGTCTACCCGTATCTGGTGCGACACATGGCGACTCAGTGCTCGCCGACCTTGTGCTGCGGTCTCTTCGGCTATTTGCCTGGCCTGCTTGAATAAAAATAGACCAGTGCAGAATTAAGGGCGGCAATGATAGCGCCTACCGTTGGTCAAGGTCAACGTCTTGGGGATTATTCTGCAGAGAATGCTGCGTTGTCTGATAAAATGCCTTTCTGTTTTTCCATGGACTCAATTGAAGCGGTCTTTATGCTGATTCTTGGTATTGAAACCTCCTGCGATGAAACCGGTGTCGCGCTCTACGACAGTCTTCGGGGCCTGCGTGCCCATGCGCTCTTCAGCCAGATTGATATGCACGCGGATTATGGTGGCGTGGTGCCAGAGCTGGCTTCCCGCGATCATGTTCGAAAGCTGCTTCCCCTTTGTGATCAGGTGCTGGCGGACGCAGGCGCCACTCGCGCTGATATCGAAGGCATTGCCTACACCGCTGGGCCGGGTTTGATTGGAGCCCTGATGGTGGGCGGCTCCGTCGCTCACGCTCTGGGGTTCGCGCTGGGGGTGCCTGTCCTCGGTGTGCATCACATGGAGGGTCACTTGCTCGCGCCTATGTTGGAGCCTGATCCTCCGGCGTTTCCGTTTATTGCGTTGCTGGTCTCCGGTGGGCATACGCAACTGGTCAAGGTGGATGGCATTGGCGAGTACACTCTGCTCGGCGAGTCGGTAGACGATGCCGCCGGTGAGGCATTCGACAAAGCGGCCAAGATGTTAGGGCTGGATTACCCGGGCGGTCCCCGCGTGGCCGCACTGGCGGAGCAGGGAACACCTGGGCGCTATCGGTTTCCGCGTCCCATGACGGATCGCCCGGGGCTGGATTTCAGCTTCAGTGGTTTAAAGACATTTACTCTCAATACGGTTACCGCAGCTGAAAAGACCGGTGATCTTGACGATCAAACCCGAGCGGATATTGCTCTGGCATTTGAAACAGCGGTCGTGCAAACGCTTTCCATCAAATGTCGCCGGGCAATTGAGCAGACTGGCTGCAAGCGCCTGGTTATTGCTGGGGGGGTCAGTGCCAATAAAAGTCTACGGGCCGCGCTCGAAACTATGACGGTAAAACTTAGTGCCGGGGTATTCTATGCTCGCCACGAATTTTGTACCGATAATGGTGCGATGATTGCCTACGCTGGATGCCAGCGCTTGCTGGCGGGTCAGCGTGACGGGGACCGCATCATTTCAGTGCCACGCTGGCCGATGGATACTTTGCCGCCGATTCATCAACCGAGGCAAAACGGTCTAGTAGACTGAAGGGCATAATGATGGCTACGGGTCAGAGCGGCGTTTCCCGATTCTGGGCGAGCCTGATCAGATTATTGCGGTGACGCACGACGATCAGGATGGCCAGAAGTCCGAACAGTGGCAGTGTTGAAGGGTCAATCATCGCACTGATTATTGGTCCCGTTATGACGGCGAGTACCGAGGCCAACGCAGATATGCGCCATCTCCACATGGCCACTGCCCACACGCCAGCGAGAATCAGTGTGGTTGCCGGAGCCATTGCCAGTCCGGCACCCAGCGCGGTTGCCACGCCTTTCCCCCCCTGAAACCGATAAAACACCGGCACCATGTGACCGGTAATGGCGCATAGGGCGACAATAGCCTGAATGTAGATGGAGTACTGGAATTGCTGGGCTAGCCATACCGGTAACCAACCTTTGCCAGCGTCGAGGGCAAGGGTAACAATCGCTGGTAGCCAGCCACCAATGCGATAGACGTTGGTGGCGCCTGGATTGCGCGACCCCTGCGCACGCGGATCGGGTAGGTGCCAGAGCTGGCATATGGGCATGGCGAACAATACCGACCCGGCGGCATAGGAGGCAAAGCAGAGCACGACCAGAAACAGGGGTTCCATAGGCGAAGACTTGTACCGGTGGTTTATGCGAAAATCGCCCCGCGCACGAGGCGCAGTTTGCACGCTCCCAAGGTATCGGTTTGGCGTGTGGCAATCAATCAGCCATCAGTCGGGTAGCCGACATTGATGATGGCCCGGCCCGGGGTATGGCTCACGTGACGGATACAGTACTGATCGAAGGCCTGGCGGTCGAAACCGTCATCGGGGTATACGATTGGGAGCGGGAGGTGCAGCAGCGCTTGCTGATTGATCTGGAACTGGCCTGGGATAACCGGGTGCCTGCCGTGTCAGATAATGTGGCCGACGCACTGGATTACGCATCTGTGAGTCAGCATGTAATTGAATATTTTGGCAACCAGCAGCCCCAGTTGCTGGAAACTGCTGCTGAATCCCTGGCGGCAGAACTGCAAGCCAGGTTTGGTGTGGCCTGGCTCAAACTGGTCGTCCGAAAACCTGGAGCCATCCCCCAGGCCCGGTCTGTAGGGGTGAGCATCGAGCGGGGGCAGCGCGAATGAACACCGCAGCCAGAGTTTATATCAGTATTGGCACCAATATTGAGCGGGAACGCCACATAACCGCCGCACTGGATGCACTGGCTTTACAGTTTGGCGATCTGGATATTTCCACTGTTTACGAAAGTGAGGCGGTGGGTTTTGATGGCGAGCATTTCCTCAATCTGGTGGTGGCTATTCAGACTACTCAGTCTGTCGCTGCATTGTCGCGAATATTCAAGCAAATTGAAGCGGATAACGGGCGCCGTCGTGATCAGCCCAAGTTCAGTGCCCGTACCCTGGACCTGGATATCCTGACTTACGGAGACCGCACCGGTAACGTGGAGGGTGTACAACTACCGCGCGGTGAAATTCTCAAAAATGCTTTTGTATTGCAGCCCTTGGCCGAAATCGCTCCCGAGGCATTGCATCCGTTGGTGGGCAAACGCTATTCTGAGCTTTGGCAGGCTTATGATCGGGACCAGAAACTCTGGCCAGTGCCTTTCAACTGGCAGGGACGAAAAATCTCACCGCGCCCTGTCAGTCGATGAAAGCCTGGCCAAAGGCTTCACTGACTACTTCCATTCCGGTTTCGATAGAGCTGGATTAGCCCCGCTGTTGAGCTGTCGGTCTTGCCTCCTTCCAGCGTCGGTGCCATCAACTGGTCAAGAATGCCTTTGCCGAGTTGCTTGCCCAGCTCTACACCCCACTGGTCAAACGAATCAACGTCCCAAATCACGCCTTGTACAAACGTCCTGTGCTCATACAGCGCGACTAACGCTCCGACGCTCTCTGGAGTAGTTCGCTCGAATATCAGGGTATTGCTGGGTTTGTTTCCCGGAATCACCTTGTGGGGCGCAAGGAGGTTGACGTCGGCTAGAGCTACGCCTTCCGCTTTTAGTTCGGCCCGCGCTTCCTCTTCGTTCTTGCCCTGCATCAGGGCCTGAGTCTGACTCAAGCAGTTGGCGAACAGGATGGCGTGGTGGTTGCCAATCGGGTTATGGGTCTGTAGCGGGATGATGAAATCTGCCGGCGACAATTTGGTTCCCTGGTGCAGCAACTGATGGTAAGCGTGCTGTCCGTTAGCGCCTGCGCCTCCCCAGATGATTGGGCCAGTCTGATAATCAATTGGCTCACCGGCCTGAGTCACACACTTGCCGTTACTTTCCATATCCAGTTGCTGAAGGTGGGCAGGCAGTCCCCGGAGATAGTGATCGTAGGGCAGTATGGCGTGGGCATCTGCCCCCCAGAAATTGCCATACCATACCCCGAGCAGTCCGAGGATAACGGGCAGGTTCTGCTCAAGGGGTGCCGTGCGGAAGTGCTGGTCCATCTTGTAAGCGCCTGCCAGTAGCGCCCGGAAATTGTCCATACCGATGGTGAGCGCTGTTGGCAGACCGATGGCGGACCAGAGCGAGTAGCGTCCACCCACCCAGTCCCACATAGGAAAGATATTTTCTTCTTTGATGCCGAATTTCACCGCATCCGGGGTGTTCGCGGTAACTGCCACAAAGTGCTTGCTGATACCGTCCTGGGAGCCGCCATTTTGCAAAAACCACTGCCGCGCGACGTCGGTGTTCTCCAGAGTTTCCTGGGTTCGGAAAGACTTGGACTGGATCAGGAACAGGGTGGTATCCGGGTCAAGATCTCGCAGCACCTCCGATATATGGGTGCCGTCAATGTTCGCCACGTAATGGCAGCTCAGGTGTCCGCTCCAGTAAGGCTTGAGTGCCGCTGAAACCAGTTTGGGGCCAAGGAAAGAGCCGCCAATGCCGATGCTGACTACGTCAGTAAAAGGCTTGTTGGTGAAACCTCGCCACTGGGTACTGTGTACCCGCCAGACGAATTCTTCCATGCGTGCGAGCGTGCTGCGGACTTCGGGCATGATGTCCTTGCCGTCGACCTCAATACTGTCATTCGTCTGGTTGCGCAGTGCTGTGTGCAGTGCAGGGCGGCCTTCAGTAACGTTGACGCGCTCTCCCCGGAACATGGACTCCATCCGTTCTGGGAGATTGCAGCTCTTCGCCAGCTTGAACAAAAGCTCAAGGGATTCCTCGGTGATCAGGTTTTTTGAGTAATCGAGGGTAAATCCGGCGGTTTGCAGCACGTAGCGGCTGAAACGCTGCGGGTCCTGTTTGAACAGGTCCCGCATGTGAGTGTCTTGCATCCGGGCCTGATGCTCTATCAATGCCTGCCATTCCGGACGGCTGGTAAGCGTTTGGAGGGTCTGGGACACGGCGGGTTCCTTCCATTGAATGTAATTAGCGTTTGATTGAGAGATTATCGATGAGGCGTGTCGTGCCTAGGAAAGCCGCTACCAGAACAGTGAGGTTTTGATCCTCCGAATTCGCCAGCCTTAATGTCAGGCTGTTGATAATATTGATGTAATCAATACGGAAACCTTTGGCTGAAAGCGCTGATCGGGCGTTATTTTCAAGCTTTGTATAGTCGGTCGCCCCCTGCGTCAGCGCTGTGGCGATCTCTTCCATCGTGCTGAAAATGGTTGGTGCAAGCGCGCGTTCCTCTGCACTGAGATACCCGTTGCGGGAGCTTTTGGCTACACCGTCGGCGTCGCGGACCGTGGGCGCACCAATGATCTCGACCGGGATAAACAGGTCTCTTGTCAGCTTGCGAATAACGGCCAGTTGCTGAAAGTCTTTCTCGCCAAAGACGGCGACATCGGGTTGTATCATATTAAAAAGCATGGTGACGACGGTGGCTACGCCTTCAAAGTGTCCGGGCCGGCTGGCACCACAGTGACCTTCGCTTACTTCGGGCACGATGACCTGAGTCTGTAGGGCGAGCCCATCGGGATAGACCTCCTCAGGGGAGGGGGCGAAGATCAGCGAGTTGCCAGCGGCCCGCAGCCTGTCCTGGTCGCCCTGTAAGGTGCGCGGGTAATTGCCCAGGTCCTCGTTTGCTCCGAACTGCATCGGGTTAACGAAAATGCTGGTCACCACGACATCGGCGGCCTGACGGGCCTGCTCGACCAGGGAGATATGGCCTTCATGGAGGTTGCCCATGGTTGGTACCAGGCCAATGCGCTTGCCCTGCTCTCGATAGCCGCTGAGAACGGCCCGCAATTCTTTCAGCGTGTGAATGGTTCTCATGCCTTGAACGTATGCTCCTCGCCGGGGAAAGTGCGCTGCTTGACCGCGTTATGATAAGCCGCGATGGCGGCCTGGATGGAATCTGTCTCTTTCAGGAAGTTTTTAACGAACTTCGGCGGTCTGCCAGGGGTCACCCCCAGCATGTCATGCATGACCAATACCTGACCATCTGTATCGGCCCCGGCCCCAATTCCGATGACCGGCGCCTTAACCGCTTGCGTGATGCGCGCAGCGAGCGCGGTGGGGACACATTCGAGGAGAATGATATCGGCGCCGGCAGCTTCGAGTTGGCAGGCGTGTTCAATCATTAACTCGGCCTGTTTTTCATCACGTCCCTGAACCTTATAGCCGCCAAACTTGTTAACAAACTGTGGTGTCAGGCCAAGGTGTGCGCAAACCGGCACGCCACGGTCACTCAGCGCCTGTATGGTGTCGGCCATCCAGTCGGTGCCCTCAAGTTTCACCATATGGGCTCCGGCCCGCATCAGTTCTGCAGCGTTTTCCAGAGCCGCCTCAGGCGTGCCGTAACTCATGAACGGCATATCCGCCATGATCAGGGACCCGCGATTACCCTTCACGACGGAGCGCACGTGGTAGCACATGTGATCCATAGTTACCGGCAGGGTGCTGTCGTTACCTTGCAACACCATTCCCAGTGAATCGCCAATCAGGATGACGTCCACTCCGGCTTCGCTGACAACCTGGGCAAAGGTGGCGTCGTAAGCGGTCAGCGCTGAGAAGGTTTCACCCTTCTGCTTGTATTCGCGCAGGGTATTGATGGTAACAGCCATAGATCCATGCCTTTGTTAAAGGGTTGGACCAAGACGGCGCAGAATATGACCGGCCTGGTAGTGTTTAAGGTTAATGCTGCTGCAGGCCAGAGGCAAGCTGACCTGAATACTATGGCGGTGAATCTCTGTGCTCGGGTTCAAGTCGCTTCAGCCCGTTGTCGGGACATTGATGTCGCAGTACCTGGAGAGCTCTACCGTCTGGCAGAATCAACCCGGGGCTCAGGTCGAGCAGAGGCTGCA
Source organism: Marinobacter sp. (assembly GCF_040882185.1). GTDB lineage: Bacteria > Pseudomonadota > Gammaproteobacteria > Pseudomonadales > Oleiphilaceae > Marinobacter. The sequence goes on from NZ_JBBEBW010000024.1 coordinate 56,414, forward strand.
GCACAAAATCGCGATTCGTCAGTTCAGGGTGGGGCACGATAAGGCGCTCATTTTGTACCGGATGGTCGCCATACAGCAGTAAGTCGAGATCCAGGGTTCTGGGGCCCCAGTGCTGATTCCGTCGTCGCCCGTGAGCGTTTTCGATTCGCTGGAGGTGGCCCAACAAGATCAGTGGTTCCAAGGAAGTATGTAGCTTGACCGCCCCATTGATGAAGTCAGGCTGGTCCTGGGGGCCGATTGGACGGCTGCGGTAGAAAGGGGACTGAGCCACCAACGACGTGTCCGGCAACGATGCCAGTTTAGCCACTGCCTGGGCCAGCTGGCGAAGTGGATTCGCCAGATTACTGCCAAGCCCGATATAGACTTCTATGGCTGGCACGACTCAGGCCCGACTTTCCGGTTTACGACGACGCTTACGCTTGCGCGGACTTTCGGCACCGAGTTCCGATAACATTTTCTCCTGGCCGCGCTCGTCCTGCTCCTGGAAATCAGTCCACCATTGCCCAAGACCCGGCTTGATTTCGCCAGCATCTTCACGGACCAGTAGGAAATCATAAGCGGCCCGAAAGCGCGGATGCTCCAAGGTCACAAAGGCTCTTTTGCCCTGACGGCGGGGAAGGCGCATCTGCATTTCCCAAATTTCTTTCATGGGTCCGGAGAACCGCTTGGGGATCGCCGTGGCTTGAACCTGGCGGCCAATGACTTTGGCAATGGCCTGATGGAGGGCGGGCTGAATCGGTTCGCCGTCATCCTGTCGCTTGCGCCATTCAACCTGAAGTGCAGGCCAGAGCATGGCTGCGTAAAGGAAATATGGGGTAACAGACTTGCCTTGCTGTATCCGCCGATCAGTGTTCTGCAACGCTTTGATGATCAGCGCTTCGGGCTCGCCAGCGTCCAGTGCCCGCACAGTGTCCGGGAACAGAGCGTCGAGCAAGTCGTATTCCCGCAATTTATAATAAGACGCTTCGCCGTAACCGGCGGAAAACAGCTTGAGAACTTCCTCGAACAGACGTGCTGAAGGAATATGGGTCAGCAGCGGCGCAAGCTCTATGATGGGTGCTTCAGTTTCAGGCTCAATCTCAAAATCAAGTTTGGCCGCGAACCTTACAGCGCGGAGCATGCGCACCGGGTCCTCGCGATAACGGGTTTCGGGATCACCGATCAGCCTGAGCTGACGGTTTTCAAGATCTTTTATACCACTGGCGAAATCAACGACCGTGAAATCCTTGATGCAGTAATACAGCGCGTTGATCGTGAAATCACGCCGCAGAGCGTCCTCTTCCTGGTTGCCGTAGACGTTGTCGCGCAGCAGTAAGCCATGCTCGCTGGTTCTGCGATCGTCGTCATCTTCGTCGTTTGCATCGGCGGCGCTGCCTCGGAAGGTGGTTACCTCAATAACTTCCCGGCCAAACAACACGTGGACAATCCGAAAGCGACGCCCGATCAGCCGGGAGTTCCGAAACAGTTCGTGGACTTCTTCCGGGGTTGCATTGGTCGCGATATCGAAATCTTTCGGACGCTGGCCCAAAAGAATATCGCGTACGCCGCCACCAACCAGATACGCTTCGAAACCGGCATTGTTCAGGCGATTCAGTACTTTTTTGGAAGGTTCGCTGAGTATAGAGCGGGACACGGTGTGCCGTTCTCGAGGGATCACCTGGCGGGAATATGCGGACACTTTTTTCTTACCGCTACGCGGTATAAATGATAGTAGTTTCTTCAGCATTGATTCGGCTTCAGCAGTGAGCAAAACCGAGAGTCTAACGGTTTGGCGACCATTTGCCCATGGCTTGCAATGGGAGGTTCTGATTACAAGGGCTGTCAGGGCGGCCGTAGTCGTGTTGCCTGGCAGGGTATTGGAGGGTGTTTCAGAAAATCAAAAGGCGGGTCGCTTTCACGAACCCGCCTCAGAAGAGTAGACGATCTGCATTGTTTTTGTTATTACGAAGGCTTTAAGCCTTTTGGGCCTCTATCCGAGGCAAATCATGCAAGCGGAAAGCTTTGAATACAGAGAGTGGTAATGATCCTGCAGAAGCTCGTAGTAAATATAGCGTCGTCTGGAAGACGATTCTTCTCTACATCTACAACTTATACAAGTCATGGCACCCCTAAAAAGCTCAGTACCCAAAACACTCAGTTCGCTTACGCTCTATTTTTGTTTTTGTTGCTGAACGTTTTCCTGCAGCTATTTGTTTTTGTTTTGGCGCTGCTTTGTCACATTGTTTTTGTTGTTGTGCGCCATAAAGAGTGCAGAAGCTGTGCCAGGTTTATAAATTCTCTAGTTTACAGTGAGTTAATTATTTTAGTCTTCTCAGGTGTGCGGCAGGCATCCTTAAAGTGTTACCCAGGTCTCACTTATATTAGAAGGCGTGTTTCTTGAGGTAACACCGGGTAACGGTTGAGCCAGGGTTCAGGTATTTATGGGTAACGCTAGTTGCCCGTGGTTTTCTTGCGGGGAATGCCCAGTCGTTGACGACGCTCCCACAGCGATTTTCGGCTGATACCTAATTTCTGTGCCAGCTCTGTCTCGCTCATGCGGTCCTGATTCTCCAGCACAAAATGCTGAAAATAGTCTTCGAGGGACAGATCGTTGGCGGCGTCCGGCTCACGCACGCTGGCAGGGTGTTCATCGCCTTCGATCAGGGCCTGGGGGACCGTGAACTCTCCGCCGTCGGATTCCAGGTCCAGTAGCGCTGGCGAGATAACATTGGTGTCACACAGGATGGTAGAGCGCTCTATAGCGTTCTCGAGTTCACGGACGTTGCCTGGCCAACGATGTTGTTCCATTACCCGCATGGCCTCGGGGCTGAATTTCAATCCCGGTTTTCCCATGCGTTCGCCCTGACGGATGAGAAATTTGCACGCCAGTCCGAGTATATCGCCATGCCTGTCTCTAAGCGGTGGAATCCGGATTTGCATGACATTGAGCCGGTAGTACAGGTCTTCGCGGAACTCCCCTGTGCGCGTCATGGCTTTGAGGTTCCGGTGAGTGGCGGCGATCATACGTACGCTAACCTTGCGGCTTTGAGTCGACCCCACCTTTCGTATTTCACCCTCCTGCAATACCCGCAAAAGGCGGGCCTGCGCTTCGGCCGGGAGCTCTCCTATTTCATCCAGAAAGAGGCTGCCGCCGTCAGCAGCTTCGATCAAGCCTGTGCGCGCTGAAACAGCGCCCGTAAAGGCGCCTTTTTCGTGGCCGAAGAGTTCGGATTCAATCAGGCTTTCTGGAATAGCAGCACAGTTAACCGATATCAGCGGGTGCGAAGCTCGTGGGCTGAGTTGATGTAATGCTTGCGCTGCCAACTCCTTACCTGTGCCTGATTCACCCTGGATCAATACCGTTGTTTCGGTCGGGGCGACCTTGCGGATCAGGGTGAAAACCTGCTGCATGGCATCGCATTGACCGTACATCAGACTTGCCGGGTCTCCGGCCTGAGGACTCTCTCCAACATCGCCGGAGGTGTCGGGAATGCCTGGCTGGATGCTGGCCCTCAGCTGCAGAATATTCTCGACCGCTGCCAGCATTTCATCGTGATCAAAAGGCTTGGCAATATATTCAACGGCCCCCAGCTTCATGGAGTCGACCGCTGAGCGCAGGCTGGCGTAGCTGGTCATGATCAGAACCGGGGTGGTGGGGGCCCGGTTAATCAGCTCTGTTCCGGGCGCTCCAGGCAGGCGCAGGTCTGAGATGATCAGATCGAAATGCCCAAGCTCAAACTTGCGCTCCGCTTCGTCTACTGAGCCAGCATCGGAGACGTCATAATCGGCGTGTTCCAGCAGCTTACGCAGCGCGGAGCGAATAATTTCTTCATCTTCGACAATCAGTATTCGACGCATATTGATTTCATGACCTTTCGTTCGGGCCAGCAATGGCCGCGTCGGGCTCATAGGCTGGTAGCTTCAGCCGGACACAGGTGCCCCGGGTGTTCGGGGTCGCCGGACTATCTACCTGAATATTGCCGTAATGCTCTTCAACAATACTGTACACCAGTGACAGGCCAAGGCCGGTACCCTGATTGGGACCCTTGGTGGTGTAAAACGGCTCAAATATGTGGTCGAGCTGGTCAGCCGGTATACCCGACCCTTCGTCTGCGATCTCGATGATAGCGGAGTATCCCTCGCGGTTTCCACTGACGTGAACCCGGCCACCTTCGGGAGAGGCGTCGCGGGCATTGGCCAACAGGTTCACAAATACCTGGACCAGACGCTGCTCATCTCCCAGTACCACCAGGTCTTCCGGACAGTCATTACGGTAAACAATGCCCCGGCCTTTGTCGCTGAGCGACAGCAGGTTAATGGATTCATCCACGCAGCGCTGGATAACGGCGGGTTCATAGCGATTTGCCTGGGCATGGTTTCCGGTGCGGGCAAAGTTCATCAAGGACTGCAGAATCGCTGAAATCCGGCGAGTCTGTTGTTGTATCTGGTCTGCCGTGGCGAGAATGGTCTGGTCATCGGTTTCGAGTTTCAGGTTTTGTGCCAGCGAAGAGATACCTGTGACCGGGTTGCCGATTTCGTGGGCAACACCCGCCGCAAGTCGCCCGACCGAGGCGAGCCGCTCGCTGTGCATGAGTTCGTCCTCCAGCAGTCGGGTCTCGGTCTGGTCTTCCACCAGAATGATGCTGCCGTCCTCGGAGTGGTCCGGGCCGCTCAGGTTGGATTTATGCAGGTTCAGCCAATGGGGTCGTCCTTTAAGATCCAGCCGGTGTTTATAGCGGTGTTGTTCAGTGCCCTGGACGAAGTCATCAAGCAGCAGGTGCCAGTGCTCTGGCAAGGCTAGCAGCCGGGCCCCGACCACGTCGTCGGCAATAATGCCGGTGAGTTGTTCCATGGCGTGATTCCACATCAGGATCTCACCATCATCGCCCAGTGAACAGGCGGGAATAGGCAGATTCTGAAGGGTTTGACGATAATGCCGCCGCAGATTGTCGAGTTCGCCAGCAAGCCCCGTCAACTGGCTCTGATATTCACCCAACGCCCGTTCGACGTAATGTATGTCCTGGGCAGTGCTGCCGCTGGCCATCGGTTTGAAGCCAAGGTTGCGTTTGACCATGTCCCGGGCCACGGCTGGCCCCAGCAGGCCAGAAAGGTTCACTTCCACCTGGTCCCGCAGTCGGCGCAGCTGGTAGGGGCGGTATTCGATGGCGGGCAGTTTAAGCTGGACCTGGGCCCGCTCGACTTCGCGCTGGGCTACGTTGAAACCGAGGGGGGCGGACAATTGCCGGACAAAATCTTCGGAGGAGGTCGCCACCAATTCCCGGCGTTGCGGTCGCGAGAGCGCTCCCAGAGAGCAGGCCTGAGCTGCGCTGGTTTCATCTTTATTGGATTTGCTCAGAGCCGACATCAGTGCGAATACGAAAACGTTCAATGTCAGACTGGCGAAGGTGAAAATATGCCAGTTAGACCTATCCGGGCTGAACGGCAGGTCGAGAATGTCGAGCAAATTGGCGGTGTCGGAAAACGGCAGTACCAGCGTGACGACCCAGACAGTTATGCCAGCGAGCAGTCCGGCGATCAGACCTTTACGATTACCCTCAGGCCAGTAAATCACTCCAAGAGCCCCGGGGAGCAGTTGTAACACTCCTGATAGTGACAGCGCGCCAAGGATAAACAGATCCAGTCGTTTGCCAACGGCTTCGTGGAACAGCAGGGCCGCCAGAATAATGATCGCAATTAGTAATCGTTTGACCCAGCGTAACCAGCGATAGATATCGCCCTGGTCCCGAGGGGTACGCAATGGCAGCACTACATGGTTGAGCACCATGCCAGCAAGCGCCAGGGTGCTGACAATCATCAGGCCGCTGGCGGCAGAAAGCCCGGCGATGTACATCAGCAAAGTCAGCGCAGGGCTGTCCAGGGCGATAGCGGTGCCGATAACATAAAAGCTTGGTGTGGTGGTGGCAGCCAGTTCAATGCCTCCCCACAGGATGATGGGAACGGGCAATCCCAGCAGCAGCAGATACAATGGTAAACCCCAGCTTGCCCTGGACAGCGCCCGGGGGCTGGGGTTCTCGCTGAAGGTGATGTGGTACATATGGGGCAGTACCAGGGCCGCAGCAAACGACATCAGCATCAGGGCCCGCCAACTGCCGTCATCAATGCTGCGCTCCAGAGCACTGACTTCGTTGGACTGACTCGCGAGCCAGTCATTGAGCCCGCCGAGTCCACCGAATACGGTGAAAAGAATCACGCCCCCCAGCGACAATAGAGCGACAAGTTTGACCAGAGAATCGAAAGCGATCGCTACTACCAGCCCTTGGTGACTCTCCGAACCCTGATCCCGTCGGGCTCCAAACAGCATCGCAAACAACACCACCGTCAGGCTGAACAGAACGCTGATCAGTTGTTGCGATGCGCCGGGGGAGAGAATACTTACGGACGTCGACACTGCTTTGATCTGCATGCTCAGCAACGACAATATGGCGGCGCCTGAGCACAGGGTGACGAGTGTTCCGGCCCACTGGCTGCGATATCGGAAAGCGAACAGGTCGGCCAGAGAGGTCAACTGGTACGCGCGGCTGATTCGCATGATCGGATTCAGTAATACAGGCGCCAGCAGAAAAGCGCCGCTGATGCCCAGATAGTAGGCGAGAAACCCGAACCCGGACTCTGCCGCCATGCCCAGGGCACCATAAACGGCCCATATACCTGCGTAAACACCAAGGCTGAGAACATAGACCAGGGGATGCCGAACCCAACGACGAGGAATATGGCCCCGCTCGGTCATATGGGCGAGGGCAAATAGCAGGGTCAGATAAAGTAGGCTGACAAATAGCAGAGTGGGAAGGCTAAAATTCATTGGGGTCCCGTCGCCACTCCAGCCAGAAACCCATGGCAATCAGGCCAGCCCAGATCATATAGGGGCTGTACCAGGCATTGCCCGGAGCTATCCACCAATCGAGGATATTGGGTGAAAATATGTAGATGGCCAGAACCAGCAGGAAGACAAGGCGGTAGATATACATCGGATGTCGCACCCGCACTGTGTTGATGTGTTGCGTTTATAACACGTCTGTTACCGGGCTGTCAGTGTACCCTTAAACGGCAACGGAGTGTCGTGGGATAAGCTCCCGTTGCCAGTGCGTGCAAGCCCAGCCCAGGATTTGCTCCGGTCCCATGTGTTGAAGTTCCTGCGGTGGGCGCTGCCCCAGCATCCGCAGCGCCTGCCAGAGGTTGATGCCCGGGGTTTGGTCGTCCAGCGCCGGGGCATGATTCTGTTTGCTAAGCTTCTGTCCGTCATGGTTGAGAATGACAGGAATGTGCAGCCAGCGTGGCGCTGGCGTCTTCAGGGCAGCAAAAACCTGCAGTTGCTGTGCTGTCATTTCCAGCAGGTCGGAGCCTCGCACAACGTCCGTGATGCCCTGATCAATGTCGTCCACCACGACCGCCAGTTGGTAGGCAAAGAAGCCTTCCTTGCGCAATATAACCGGGTCATCAATTTCCGCTTTTACCACCTGTTGCTGGGGTCCAAGGAATTCATCGTGCCAGCGAACTTCGGCGTCTTCCAGAGCAAAACGCAACGCACGGGGGGTTGCCTCAGCCGGGGGCTGTGTTTGCTGACGACATTGGTCAGGGTGATGACCACCGTGAGCCTTGAGCAGTTTGCGGGAGCAGGCGCAGTAATAGGCTTTGCCTGAGAGTCGGAGGGCATCGATAGCCTGGAAATACGCCTGATGTCTGTCAGATTGAAAGCGAACTTTTTCATCCGCAATCAGGCCATGGGCCTGCAAGCTCTTAAGGATCTGGTGAACCGCAGGGGTAGATTCCCGCAGTGGGTCGAGGTTTTCAATGCGCACCAGCCATTGACCGTTGCGGCACTTGGCTTCGAGGTAGCTTGCCAGCGCCGTAACCAGCGAACCAAAGTGGAGGGGGCCGGTGGGGGAGGGTGCAAAACGCCCGCGGTAGGATTTTGCTGGCATAATTCAACCTGAGCCGGTGGCGTAAGCGTGCCACCGGACATTGGTAAAGACGTTAATTGACTTAAATGCCAGTCTGTCGCTCGCGGATTTCCGCCAAGGTTTTACAATCAATGCACAGGGTTGCGGTTGGGCGCGCTTCCAGGCGACGGGTGCCGATCTCAACACCGCATTGATCACAAAAACCGTAGTCGTCTTTGTCAATTCTGTCGATGGTCTGATCAATTTTCTTGATCAGTTTACGCTCGCGATCGCGGGTTCTGAGTTCAAGGCTGAACTCTTCTTCCTGAGTCGCGCGGTCACTTGGATCAGCGTAGTTGGCGGCGTCTTCCTGCATGTGATGCATGGTACGGTCGACCTCCTCCATCAGCTCTTGCTTCCATTTCAGAAGCAGCCCGCGGAAGTGCTCGAGCATGTCATTGCTCATGTAGTCTTCACCCTTCTTCATTTTATAGGGGGTGAAGTTAGAGAAATTCTCGCGTGGTTTGCTATCAGTCTTTGCCATTGAACCCGGCCTCTTTCTTAAACTGCAACTGAGCGCTTGTGCCATCAATGGCAGGATACGCTCGTCCGAAACGGGAACCGGCGCGGAAAGCCACAACCGGCTACGTATAGTCTTCTGACCGTGCTGGGGGCGTCATTAAGGAGCTTAGCAGGTTTTGGCTGCATCGCGCCGTGACGTTGCTTCGCGCTGATGGATGCCCAGAATTTGCGGAAAATAGCAGATATACCGAGGTCACGCCAGCCCTGTGATGCAGGCTTTTGTTTTGTGTGACCTTGCGCTTGCGTATGATGAGCAACCCTGTGACCAAAGCTCCAGGAGCCTGATATGAAGTTTGCGAACCCGCTGATACCCGGGCAACTCATTAAACGCTACAAACGTTTCCTCGCGGACGTGCAATTGCAGGATGGCTCGGAGGTCACCGCCCACTGCCCCAATACTGGCTCTATGCTCGGTTGCCAGCCCGAATCCGCCCGGGTGTGGTTGAGTGTCAGCAATAACCCCAAGCGAAAACTCCCTTACACCTGGGAGCTGGTCGAGACGGCACCGGGCGTCGTGGCCTGTATCAACACCGCGCAGCCAAATCATCAGGTGCGGGCGGCTATCGAGGCAGGTTTGATTCCGGAGTTGGTGGGGTACACGGTCATTCGCCCGGAAGTTCGCTATGGTTTGGAGAAAAGCCGGATCGACTTGCATCTGTCGGGCCATGACACCTTGCCTGACGCTTGGGTAGAGGTGAAGAATGTTACCCTGTGCGAAGGCGGCGTAGGCTATTTTCCGGATGCGGTTACCACCCGTGGCCAAAAACATTTGCGGGAGTTGATCTCTCAGGTTGAGGCTGGTGAGCGCGCTGTGCTGCTCTTCTGTGTCAATCACACGGGTATTGAGTCCGTCAGATCAGCGGATCATATCGACGCTGCTTACGGCCACCTGCTCAAAGAGGCTGCCGCAGCCGGGGTCGAACTGCTGGCCTGGAAAGCGAACCTGGTGACGGACGGGGAGCCAAACGGATCGTTAGCTTTGACGCAAGCAGTGCCTGTAACCTTTGGTTAAAGCTATTTGCCGACGTTATAGCGCATTCTGGTGCCATGATTAAGTGACATGACAATCTCGTCTGCGTGCAATTCTACCGGGAAAAGGCAGCCCGAGATTTTGGCCCCGGCGATACTCGCCCCGTCCAGGTTTGCCCTGCTGAAGTCGATACCCCGGATATCGGAACCCCGGAAATAGCCGTGGCTCAAATCGAGGTCGTCGGCGTCCATGCCCCGCAAATCCAGGCCCCGGAAATCGCCGTGAGAAAAACTCGTATAAGACGTGAGTTTTGTCTTGGCTGCATTGAATGCCTCAATGTCCTCATTCCGTAAGGCCAGGTAAAGCGGATCTTCAATGTGACGTATATCTTCCATAGCAATACTCCCACCAGTCATGCACGGGCTCGGAAATGTCAGACCTCAGCCCGTAATTGCTTGGGCCAGCTACTTTCAGTGTAGACCAGTTAGGCGCCGGGCAAACCAAAATGCTGACGGATACGGTCTGCCAGCGCCTCGGCCACATGGTCCTGCTCAGCATGCACATGGATGGTGTGGGTTTTTTCACGATCGCTCAAGGGCTCAAGCCAATGTGTTTGTTGTTCCAGCAGAGCTTCGTCCGCCTCTGAGGCATCGTCCTTGCGCGCCCGCACCCATTGTCTGCGCAAGGCTTCCGGGGCTTCGCAATCAATCAGAGCGAAGGGTACGCCCTGGTTTTCCGCCACCGTTTCCAGTTGCTCCCGTTCGTGTTGTTTCAGGTTGGCCGCATCGACAATCACCGGTAGCCCGGCGGCCAGAAGTTGAGCCGAGCGCTTCGCGAGCAGCTCATAGGTCTCCCGGTTGGCCTGTTCGGTGTAGAGGTTTTCCTTGGGGCCGGATTTGCTATTGTCGAGTGGGCTGAGCCCGAATAATCGCTTACGTTCCACATCCGAGCGCAGCCGAACCAGCCCGAGTTGCGCGGACAAAGCCGCGCTCACCACCGATTTACCACTCCCTGATAAACCGGTGGTGGCCATCATGAAACGATTGGGAATATTGCTATAGCTTTCCGCCAGGTTGGCGTAATCCTGATAGCGTTGGGTAAGACCGGTTTTTTCGGCCTCACTCAGTGACGGGTTGCCCATCATGAACAGGGAAATTTTTGCCCGCACCATGGCTCTGTATGCTTTATAAAGTGGCAGCAGCGGAAGACCGTCAAAATCACCACTGAATTCCAGGTAGGTGTTCAGGGTCTGGTTAGCCAGCGTACTCTCACGACGGGCTTCCAGGTCCATCAGCAGAAACGCGAAGTCGTTGATCACGTCAATCCAGCGAAATGGCTCACTGAATTCGATGCAGTCAAACACCGTCACTTCATTCTCGTAAACGGTGATGTTGGCCAGGTGAAGGTCGCCATGACATTCACGGACGAAGCCTTCGTCACGCCGTCGCGCAATACGATCCTTCATCAGGTCAAAAGTGGTCCGGGTCCAGGCTTCGAGGCGATCCACCTGCTCCAGCAAGGCCGCATCGCTCAACAATGGACGAATCTGGTCAAAATTCTCCTGCATGGCCGCAAAAACAGCGTCGGGAGTGCCGAAGGGCTTGTCATCTGGAACCCGGGGTAGCTGATGGTGGTTCTGAGCCACCTGCCGGGCCAGGCTCTTGAGGATGTCGGGTCTCAGTTTGCCAGCTTCCTGTTGAATATCGAGTTGATTCCGCTGATCAAACTGGCGCATGCGAACAGCGTACTCGAAGGGCTCGCCATTACCATTGAGCTCCGGTTGCTCTGGTGTGCCAGTGATGGGTACCACATCAAGGTAGAGCTCTCCGGCCAACCGACTGTTCAGGCGTAACTCTTCTTCGCAAAAGCGTTTGCGTCGGTCCAGGGTCGAGAAATCGAGAAAGCCGAAATCGAGGGGCTTTTTTATTTTGTAAGCGTAGGTGCCAGTAAGGATAACCCAGGATATATGGGTTTCATGTACCTGGAAGTTGGTGACCGTGTGATCGTATAACGACGGATTCTGCAGGGCGAGAATCAGGTCTCCGATTGGTGTCTCACTCACAAGCCTCTCCTCGAATGTGTTTTAATTCCGAATGTTATTGGGGTCTATCATAGCGGCGAGATTACATAAATAACACAGAGAAGGGCGACGCACCCGGCGGGGGATTCGTTATAATCCTGCCCATGAAAAAGACGTCCCATACCAAAAAGTCCCCGAAAAAACGCTCACGCAGCTCCCCCCGCCGCGGCAAAAGTCGCTTCTGGGCTCTCCTCGGCCGGGTTTTGCTGGTCGGCCTGGTCGTGCTTACGGGCTGGGTGGTTTACCTCGACGCTGTAGTAACGTCCAAATTCGAAGGTCAGCGTTTTGAAGTACCTTCCAGGGTCTACGCACGCCCGCTGGAGCTATACGAGGGGGCAAGTGTCAGTGTCGGAGCGCTGAAACGTGAACTGGAGATGTCTGGATACCGGGTTGGCAACGGCACCCAAGCCGGCACCTACAGTCAATCCGGCAGCCGCTTCGTTATCAGCACACGAGGATTCCGGTTTGCGGACGGTAGCGAGCCCCGGCGTCGGCTCTCTTTGTCGATCACCGGCGATCAGGTTGACAGTTTTCGGGTGTTGTCAGGCGAGAGCACGGCCATCGCCCGATTGGAGCCTGCCCAGATTGGTGGTATTTACCCGGCGCACAAGGAAGACCGGGTGCTGGTTAAGCTCAGTGATTTGCCTCCCCTGTTTGAGAGCGCCCTGCTGACGATTGAAGACCGTGAATTTTACGACCATTTCGGTGTGGCACCTCTTTCCATCGCGAGAGCGCTTTGGGTTAACCTGCAGGCTGGCCGGGTAGTGCAGGGCGGCAGTACGCTGACCCAGCAACTGGTGAAAAACTTTTACCTTACCCGGGACCAGACGCTGATTCGTAAGGGCAACGAAGCGCTGATGTCGATGCTGCTGGAGTTGCATTACGAGAAGCAGGACATCCTGGAAACCTATCTGAATGAGGTTTATCTCGGTCAGGCGGGCACCCGTAGTATCCACGGGTTTGGTCTGGCGAGTCAGTTTTATTTCGGGGAGTCTCTGCAGGACCTTGAGCTGGACCAGGTAGCTCTGCTGGTAGGACTGGTGAAAGGGCCCAGTTACTATGATCCGCGTCGTAATCCTGAGCGGGCACGGAACCGTCGCAATCTGGTGATTGATTCCCTCCTCGCTAATAATATGGTTGAGGAGGCCGAAGCACAAAAAGCACGTGCCAGGCCGCTGGGTGTGACCTCCAAACCTTCGTATTCAGAGAACCGTTATCCTGCATATATTGATCTGGTGCGTCGCCATCTGGCCCGGGATTACAAGCAGGAGGACTTGCAGAGTGAAGGTTTGCGGATATTCACTACCCTGAACCCGGCAATTCAGTATGCTGCTGAGTACTCGGTCGAAAACACCCTGAAAGAAATGGAGAGTGGCCGCGCCAAACCAGTGCTTGAGGCCGCCATGGTGGTGACCTCAAGAGACAACGGGGAAGTCCTGGCCCTGGTTGGGGGACGTGACCCGAAATACGCGGGATTCAACCGCGCGGTAGATGCCCGCAGGCCAATCGGTTCACTGATCAAACCGTTTACTTACTTGACTGCGTTACAGTCCCCTGACCGTTATACCCTGATCACACCGCTGGAGGATCGTAAGTTTGCGCTGGTCTTTGATGATGGTCGCCGGTGGGAACCAAAGAATTACGACGGCGAAGAGCACGGTGAAGTGCCTCTCCACCGGGCGCTATCGCACTCCTATAATTTGGCGGCGGTTCGTCTCGGCCTGGATGTTGGTATTGAGTCGGTTGTGGAGACACTTCAGAAGCTCGGTGTCACTGAGCCTGTATCGGAATATCCCTCCATGCTGCTGGGATCGGTTGCCATGACACCTGTAACGGTTGCCGCACTCTATCAGGGCCTGGCAACCTCAGGGTTTAATATCCCGCTCCGCACCATCAGGGAGGTCACGACTGCGCAAGGCGTATCACTGTCTCGCTACAATCTTGGGGTCGACCAGGTGGTTGATCCCGGTGCGGTCCACCTTGTTCAATACGCTATGCAGGAAACCGTGCGAGAAGGTACAGGACGTTCCGCCTATCGTTTCGTATCGAAAGACCTTGGGCTTGCAGGCAAAACCGGAACCACTGACGATGGACGTGATAGCTGGTTCGCGGGTTTCAGTGGCGATCTGCTGGCGGTGACCTGGGTAGGACGAGATGATAATGGACCGACAGCGTTCACGGGTGCTACCGGCGCGTTACCCGTATGGGCAAGGTTTATGGCTCAGGTGCCCCAGAATGGCTTTTCTCCGGTAGTTCCGGATGGTGTTCAGTATCATTGGGTTAATGCCGAGACCGGTACGTTAACCGATGAGCATTGTGAAAATGCACGTTTCATGCCGTTTGTGACGGGCAGTGAGCCGCAGGATTCGGTCAGCTGTTCCGGAAATCTCACACGGCGACTAAAAGGCTGGTTTGAAGGATTGTTCCAATGACATTCAGGCAGGTAATACTATGCAGCGGGCTCGCCGCAACCATTGCTCTGGCCGGCTGTGCCAGTCCGGGTGGGTCTATTTACGTGCCTTCCGGCGACTCACCGGATTATGATGAGGCACCGGAGCCGCCCCGGACCAGTGAACCGGACCGTACTGTTCGCAAGTCGGAGCAACCGGAAGCCGAGCCTGGCCCCCCGCCGCTGTCTTCGCCGCGATATCAGGAACAGGGTGAAGCACTGTCACCGGCAGCCACTGGGTTAATGCGCGAGGCCAATACCATGCTGGCGCAGGATAACCCCCGTGGGGCCATAGCAAAGCTTGAAAGAGCGCAGAGAATTTCGCCACGCTCTGCCGAGATTTACTATAAGTTGTCAGAAGCTTATGTGGAATTGGACCAACTGGGCACTGCCGAACAATTCACCCTCAAAGGGCTTTCTTTGGCAGGAAGTAACACCGGGCTGCAACGGGCAGGTTGGATGCTGTTGGCGGATATCCGCCGTGCAGACGGTAACACCGCAGGCGCAAATCAGGCGGAAGCGCGCGCAGCGGCGCTCTGAGTTTATCATAGCGTCTTCATAACTCGCGCTGCCGCGTCTAATGTATGTTCGATGTCAGCATCCGTCAGCACGGAGCAGGCAAAACCCGCCTCGAAAGCCGAGGGCGCGAGATAAACGCCTTCCTTGAGCATGCCCTGGAAGAAGCGCTTGAAGCGTTCAATATCGCAGGCCATTACCTGATCAAAACGGCTTACGTTGGCTTCTTCGGTAAAGAAAAACCCGAACATGCCGCCCACGCCCTGAACCGCGAGCGGAATGCCAGCCTTGTCTGCCGCTGCTTTGAACCCGTCACGCACAGCCGCGGTTTTTTGCTCCAGGCTTTTGTGGAAGCCGGGCTCCGATATGGCTTCCAGTGTTGCCAGCCCCGCGCACATGGCCAGGGGGTTTCCAGACAGAGTACCTGCCTGATATACCGGCCCCAGCGGCGCGATGTGTTCCATGATCTTTCGTTTACCTCCGAAGGCGCCCACTGGCAATCCGCCGCCTATGACTTTGCCCAGGGCAGTGAGGTCGGGCGTCACGCCGTAGTGGCCCTGCGCGCCGCCAAGCGCCACCCGGAAGCCGGTCATCACTTCGTCGAAAATCAGCACGGTGCCGTGCTCATCACAGACTTCCCGCAGCCCCTCAAGGAAACCGGAGACCGGCGGAATACAGTTCATATTGCCAGCAATGGGCTCGACTATGATGGCCGCGATCTGATCGCCCATCTCGGCAAAGGTTTTACGTACGCCTTCAATATCGTTGAAATCCAGGGTCAGGGTATGCTCGGCCAGGCTGGCCGGCACCCCGGGAGAGTTCGGTACGCCCAGGGTCAGAGCTCCGGAACCAGCCTTGACCAGCAGTGAATCAACATGGCCGTGGTAGCAGCCTTCAAACTTGACGATTTTGTCCCTGCCGGTATATCCACGCGCCAGACGAATGGTGCTCATAGTGGCTTCGGTGCCGGAGTTCACCATCCGGACCAGCTCAATGGAGGGCACCAGCTCACAGACTTTCTGCGCCATTGTCGTTTCAATGGCGGTTGGGGCACCGTAGCCGATGCCGCGATCAATCTGCTCGTGCAGAGCGCGGGTTATGCGCGGATCCCCGTGGCCAAGAATCATCGGGCCCCAGGAGCCAATGAAATCAATGTAGCGGCGGTCATCTTCATCAAACAGGTAAGCCCCTTTGGCGTGCTTGAAGAAGAGCGGTGTGCCGCCCACACCACGGAAAGCGCGGACCGGTGAGTTAACGCCCCCGGGAATGTATTTCTGAGCCTGTTCAAACAGGGTTTCTGATTGGGTCATAGCTTGGAACTCCCGTTCATGTGCTGGATTCAGGTCGTCAGCAAGCTGGCGCCCGGAAATAGGGGTGGTGGCGGAGGAATAGCTCCGTAAACGAGCGTGCCCGCCGCTCGATGTCGTCGGCTCCAAACAGCCCACCGACCACGGCCAGGAAATCGGCGCCCGCTTCGATTAGCTGCGCGCCATTCTCTAAGGTGACGCCACCAATGGCAACCACGGGCACGCCAAGGGGTTTAACGTCGGTAAGCACAGAGGTTGCTGCAGTTGGCGCGTCAGGCTTGGTGGCGGAATCAAAAAAACGGCCAAAGGCCACGTAATCTGCGCCCGTTGCCACCGCTGTGCGGGCAAGCTCGAGGTTGCCATGACAGGTCGCGCCGATCAGGGCGTTCGGCCCGAGAAGGGTTCTGGCGTCTTTCAGGTCACCGTCGGTGAGCCCCAGATGGACTCCAGCCGCGTGACTGCGCAGGGCCAGTTCTGTACTGTCATTGATAATCAGCGGTACGTTGGAGGCTTGGCAGAGCTTCTGTAGCGCAATGGCCAGGCGTTGTTTATCAGCTTCAGAATGGGCCTTGTCTCGATATTGAATGAGTGTAGCACCGCCCCGAATAGCGTCAGCCACTGCATCCAATACGGTGTTGCCCGGAAGCAGTTCGCTGTCGGTAATAGCGTAAAGCCCTGGCACCATGCCTTTGACGAACGTCGTCATTGCGGTTGCGGACGTGAGATGCGATCAGGCACCGGCTGGCCTCCGCCAACTTCAAGGGCGCCAGCGATTGCGGCCGACACGAAGTGTTGTGCCTGTTCGATGGCGGTGTCCAATTCAAGGCCGGCAGCCCGACCCGCGGCGATCGCCGCCGCAAGAGTACAGCCAGTGCCGTGGAACTCGCCTTCATAATCCGCACCGATGCGTTCGATAATCCATTCTACCGGTTCGCTATGGGTTCTGAAGAGCGTATTGGTGAGGTCGGGACCGGAGCCATGGCCACCGGTCGCCAGGACCGCGTGACATCCGCTCTGCAGCAATGCAGATGCGGCAATCCCGGCGTCCGCCGAGCGGCCAAGAGCTACCAGTTCGACCCCGTTGGGGGTGATTACATCCGCGTGGGGGAAAAGTTTGTCCCGCATTGAGGCAATCAGGGACTGATCTGCCAGATCGCCGCCCCCAGCCGCTTTGATGACCGGGTCGACGATAAGCGGAATACCCGGGTGATTGCTGATAAACGCTAATAGCACGTCGACGATGGCCGAGTTCCCAAGGGCTCCGGTCTTGATTGCGTGAATTGGCGTGTCTTCCGCCAGACAAGCCAGTTGCTCTGCAACCAGTTCAGCCTCCACCGCGGTGGCACTGTATACGTTGCGGGTGTCCTGGACCGTCAGACAGGTGACAATCGGCAGTGGGTGGCCTCCCAGCGCGGTCACGGTTTGAATGTCTGCCTGTATTCCGGCACCCCCGGAGGGGTCGAGCCCGGAAAGTATCAGTACCTGAGGACGTTGGTGCAGTTTGATGTCGAGCACTCCCATGTGACTATGAGGTAGTGGATAGAGCTGATCAGAAGGGTTTTACGGTAGCGAGTATAACCACAGCCACCAATACCAGCACTGGCATTTCATTGAACCAGCGGTAAAAAACATGTGATCTCTGATTGTTGTCCTCCCTAAAGACGCGGACCAGATAGCCGCAATAAAAATGGTAGCCAACAAGTAACAGTACCAGGAGCAGCTTCACGTGCAACCAGCCCTGGCTGAAGTAACCCTGAACGTTATAACTGATGAGCCACAGGCCCAGTGCAACCGTCGCGATCATGGACGGTGTGGTGATGCCCTTGTAAAGTTTACGTTCCATCACCTTGAAACGCTCCCGGCCAGGCTGGTCCTCGCACGCGGCATGATAGACGAATAATCGCGGCAGGTAGAACAGGCCTGCAAACCAGCACACCATGGCAATGACGTGAAACGCTTTAACCCAAAGCATAAAAATTCCCGGTGTTGGCGCTACTTATTTCTGTATTGGTAGTAGCTTTCGATGTCTGATTTCAACACCACACCATAGACCCGCTGAATGGTAGGTGCCACATGTCTCTGCACGTACAGGGCCTCCGCCAGAGTGCTGTCGAACTCATTCAGGGCTTCCTCAAGGGTCGCCTGATATTGTACTGGTGCAACGTCTTTTCGGTTTGCCGGAATTTCCATCAGATCAATGACTTTCTCCGATGAGTCCTCCTCATCACTCTCGTTGGCTTGTGGCAGGTCCAGGTCATCCAGGTAGCGTGCAAGATCCACCGATGGCAGTATCGAGGTAGGCCCTTTGTTTCCTTCCACAACCAGCCACTTGGGCTCAGATTTCAATACATCTCGGGCCTGTTTGTAGGAGAGCCGCCGGTCTGTCCGCAGAATACTGCGCTCCATAATGGCTCCAACAGACACCCGCCGGAGAGCCTGAATGATCGGTGAGTTCTGATAGCTCAGCCCCTGGCTTTTCAACACCGTGAGGAACACCGACTTTTGTCCGAACACCTCACTGGCGATCAGGCTCGAGGTGGTGATAATCAACATTGCCGGCAGAATAATATGAGAGTTCCTGGTCAGCTCCAGCAGTGCCATCAAGGCGGCCAGAGGGGCTTGCAATACTGCGCCCATCATGGCGCCCATGCCCAGCATGGCATAGAAGCCCACGGAGGAAGCAAGACCCGGCGCGAAGTTGGCGCCTATCAGCCCCATAGCGCCGCCAAGCGTAGCCCCGATAAACAGCGTGGGGCCAATGACGCCACTGGGCATGCCCAACCCAATGGTAATGGCCGTGATAATCAGTTTTGCTATACCCACCCCGAGCAGCAGCCAGAATGGCAATTCATTATTGATGGTGGCGTTGACGGTGTCATACCCGATGCCCATGACTTCGGGGATAAGTATGGCGAACGGTACCATCAACAAACCTGCCACGATCAATCTCAATAGCACGGGTTTGTGGTGATAGCGCCCGCAGAATGCCAGCAACTGGATGAAAGCAGCAGCAGCTACACCGATAATAATGGCGATGACGAGAATCCAGGGAATTTCCGTCAACGAGTTCATGGTGAGCGCAGGAACATTGAAAGAGGGCTCTGGGCCATAGGCAGCCTGGGTAACGACCGCTGCGCTGACCGAAGACAGGATGATAGGGGTGAAGCCGGCAATGGTGTACTCCATCATCACCACTTCCATGGCGAAAATGACACCGGCAATCGGGGTGTTAAATGAGGCTGAAATGGCCGCCGCGCAGCCACAGGCTACGAGAGTACGAATGCTGTTGTTCGGTAGCCGCATCCACTGTCCCATCAGGCTGGAAAAAGCAGCGCCCAGATGGACAGCGGGGCCTTCTCGTCCGGCAGACTGGCCAGTGACAACAGTGCCCACGCCCGCAATAAACTGAACAATGGCGCTGCGAATGGATATGTAGCCCTGATGATAGTTCAGGCGCTCCATAACATGGACAATCCCCACCTTCCGATCCTGAACGGCAAGACGGTGCAGAAACAGCCCTAGAGTAACTGCGCCTAGTAGCGGCAGCAAACCTCGGGTAACCCAGTCAAGGCTCTCGAATGCTTCGGAATCGTGGCCCGGCAGGAAGTATTGGAGGGGCCATTCGATGGCAAAGCGAAACAGCAGAATGACGCCGCCGGTAAACAACCCGGAGAGCAGCCCGAGTAAGGCCAATTGTGGCAATGCATCAACATCCGATAGCCGACGTCGGAACATGGGTATCAGGTTATCGGTGAACTTGAGCCTGAATTTTCGCATGGGGTCTGATGATGTGAGGTTAGGTTTGTTTTAAAGGGTAACCAGCGTACTGCATTGTAACTGTCAGGGGTCTGGCCGCAATAAGTCCTTGGTTTATCATGGTAGACTACGCACCTGTGTTAAACACGGTAAAATTATTGCCTGGGCTGGCAGTTATAAGGTCTGTCCGGATTTGGCAAGCATGAAAATGGGAGCGGTCGGTGGTTAAAGTAGGCATTGTCGGCGGTACCGGGTACACCGGTGTGGAATTATTGAGGATTCTTGCAACTCACCCGGATGTTGAAGTCCGGTGTATTACCTCTCGTTCAGAGGCCGGTATGGCGGTTGCTGATATGTACCCGAATTTGCGAGGCCATTTTGACCTGGCTTTCAGCGAGCCAGAGCCAGAAATCCTTGCCCAGTGCGATCTGGTATTTTTTGCGACACCTCACGGTGTAGCCATGCGCCTGGCCCCCGCTCTGATCGCCCGGGGTGTCCGGATCGTAGACTTGTCTGCGGATTTCAGGATTAAGGATCTGAACGTTTGGGCGAAATGGTATGGCATGCCCCACGAGTGTCCGGAATGGGCTGAAAAGGCCGTTTACGGACTGCCGGAGGTGGCCAGAGACGAGATCAGAAACGCGGCGCTGGTTGCTAATCCCGGATGTTATCCGACCGCAGTTCAGCTTGGTTTTTTACCGTTGCTGGAAGCGGGTCTGGTGGATGTCAGGCGATTGATCGCTGATGCGAAATCCGGTGCCAGTGGTGCAGGACGTCAGGCCAATATTGGCATGCTTCATGGCGAGATTGGCGAAAGCTTTAAAGCCTATGGCGCCTCTGGCCACAGGCACCTGCCTGAGATTCGTCAGGGTGTGCGGAATGCCGCTGGCAGCGATACGGCTGGCGTGACGTTTGTGCCGCATCTGGTGCCAATGATTCGGGGCATCGAGGCAACACTGTATTCTGAGTTAAAAAATCCTGCGGACTTTGATCGACTTCAGAGTTTGTTCGAGCAGCGTTATCAGAACGAGCCCTTTGTGGATGTAATGCCATTCGGCAGCCATCCTGAGACCCGCAGTGTGCGGGGAGCCAATACGTGTCGTATGGCGCTCCATCGTCAGGAGAACAGCTCTATGGTTATCGTTACCTCAGTTATCGATAACCTGGTGAAAGGCGCGGCCGGTCAGGCAGTGCAGAATATGAATATTATGTTCGGGCTGGAAGAAATCAGTGGCCTTAACTTCCCAGCATTTTTGCCGTAGGGCTCCCGTGTGAGTAATGACAGAAAAGCGGATGAGTACGTTGTTATCCGCCACAAGCCCGGGTACAGACTGCGCCGTGCGCTGATATTACTGTTGCTCTCTTCGGCCTCGGCCGTGGGAGGGTATTTCATTGGCTCAGCAGAAGAGAACTTTCAGCCCAACAAGATCTCAGAAGCGCGGGATCACCTCCGTGGTGAACTGGAGGGCGTGCGGGAACGGCAAACGGGTATGCAGCAAAAGCTGATCAACCTTGAGCGCGGGCATACGATTGATCAGCAGGCGCTGAATCAGACTCGGCGCACGATCGCCGCTCTGGAAACAAAAATTTCGGAGTTGGAGTCGGACCTGACGTTCTATAAAAATATCATGGCACCGTCTGAAACCAGCAAGGGCTTACAGGTTGATCGCTTTAATATTTTGACCGCAAGAGATGACCGTACCTTTGATTTTAAGCTGGTGTTGACTCAGATCGGAGGCAATAAAAATTATATATCCGGCCTGGTCGCAGTTAACGTTATCGGGATACGGGAGGGGGAAAGAGAGTTGGTGGCACTGCGGGACCTCTCCGACGACATTGATGATCTTGGGGTTAAATTCCGGTTTCGCTATTTCCAGGATGTCGAGGGGCGCATGACTGTGCCCCCCGATTTTGAACCCGTTGAAATTCAAGTAGTGGCTCAGGCTCAGGGGCCGAAATCGACCCAGGCTGAACGTACATTTGATTGGCGTAAATTGACGGAGAACTAACGATGCTTGGCAAGAAGAAACAGAAGCCCCGACGTCCTACCGGTCACTTTGACACTTTGATTTCCGGTAAAACTTCGGTGAGCGGGGATGTCCACTTTTCCGGCGGGCTTCATGTGGATGGTCGAATACGCGGCAAGGTGCTGGCTGAAGACGGCAGTGACGCAATCCTTCGGTTGTCTGAAGTCGGTGAGATTGACGGTGATATTGTCGCGCCTCACGTTATTATCAATGGCACGGTGCGTGGGGATGTATACGCCAGCTCACATCTTGAGTTGGCCACCAAGGCAGCGATTCATGGCAACGTTTATTACAACTTGATCGAAATGGCGATGGGAGCCTCCGTAAATGGCAACCTGGTACACCAGAAAGAACCTGTAGGTCTTCCAAGCGAAGCGGAGTCGTCATTGCAGAAAACTAAAGCACCGGCGGACCCTACCGCGAGGCCTGAAAAAATCGATTCGGCGGGCGCCGAGTCAGTAACGAAGGAGTAGGCAAGAATAGTTGATTGTTTTAGTCGGGAATACGATAATTAGAACTTCATCCCATACTGAAGTCTGGAGGCAAGATTGAGTGTTGTTCAGGAACAAATGCCTACCCCGCTTTTCTTTAGTGAAAGTGCGGCTGCAAAAGTAAGGGAATTGGTCGAGGAAGAGGAAAACCCCGAACTCAAGCTGCGCGTGTTTGTCACGGGTGGCGGCTGCTCCGGTTTTCAGTACGGTTTTTCCTTTGATGATGCCCAGGATGACGAAGACACGGTGATCGAGCGTAACGGCGTGTCTTTGCTGGTCGATCCAATGAGTTATCAGTACCTCGTAGGTGCGACCATTGAATATCAGGAGGGTTTGCAAGGTTCTCAATTCGTCGTGCAGAACCCCAATGCCAGCTCTACTTGCGGTTGCGGGTCATCTTTCTCGATCTGATTCTGGCTTAATGTACTATCGCCACTACGGCCAATAAACTGCCCCTAATATCCTGCTGCCGTCTGCTCCGGTGACCTTTGGCAAATTGCCAGGTTGTCTGAGCAGTGTCTGGCGAGCGAGCCACGCGAAAGCCGTTGCCTCTACCCATTGCGGGTCCAGTCCGATTTCCTCCGTGGAATGCACGGGTATCGGTGCGCAGGCGCGCACGAGTTCATTAAACAAGTGGGTATTTTTTACCCCTCCACCACACACGTATATACGCATTCCCGATGAGTTCGGCAGCTGTTGCGCAATGGTTACTACGGTTAGCTCAAGCAGGGTACGTTGAACATCCGCAGGTAATACCTCTTCATGCCGCGCGAGTACCGTTCGAATCCATTCCAGGTTGAATCTCTCCTTACCGGTGCTTTTTGGTGAAGGCTGTAAGAAGTAGCCGTCGCTCAACATGTCATTCAAAAGTGCGTTATTGACCGTTCCTTCCGCCGCCCAACGACCATTCTCGTCGTAGTGTCGGCCAGTTTGGTGGAGGCACCAGGCATCTATAAGTGCATTGCCCGGACCGGTGTCGAAGCCGCAGACTGCCTCAGGATCATTCCCGGGTAGCCAACTGAAGTTTGCAATGCCGCCGAGGTTAATAATGCAACGGTCAACTCCCATTTTGCCGAAAAAGGCACGATGGAAGGCGGGTACCAGGGGCGCTCCCTGACCGCCAGCCGCCATGTCCCGTCGTCGGAAATCCGCTACCGTGGTAATGCCGGTGCGCTCCACGATGAGATTTGGGTCGCCCAGTTGCATTGAAAACGGAGCCTGACTCTTGGGCTGGTGGCGCACAGTTTGGCCATGGCTGCCAATGCCTGCAACATTCTTGGCGGAGTAACTGCTCCCCTCAAGAACACGTTCCGCTGCCTCACCGAATAGACCACCAAGCACGTGGTCGAGCTCTCCTATTTCATCGGGAGTGCCATGGTTCTGACTCACACGCTCAAGGCGTAGACGGAGTTCATCAGGGTAGGGCAGTGTACAAGTTGAGTGAAGGTTTGCAGATCGGTCGGAAAGGGACACCAGCACGGCATCAATACCGTCCATGCTGGTGCCTGACATTAGTCCAATATAGGCCTTTGACTCCATACTACTCGCCTCTTGCGAGAGTGAGTCTTCCGGATTCCTGATAGGTTTCGAGTTGAGCAAGCAGATTATCGGTCGACACCTTAAATCGTTCCAGCTCTGCTTGGGCAATCGGCGCAGCATCGGGCAGTTTCACGGTAGCAGGATTTCGATGGGTGCCATTGACGCGGAACTCGTAATGCAAGTGAGGGCCAGTCGCCAGTCCGGTAGAGCCCACGTAACCGATAACTTGTCCCTGCTTGACATAGGTTCCTGAGCGAATACCTTTGGCGAACTGGTTCATGTGCGCATAAAGTGTTGTTATGTTGGTGCCATGCTGAAGGATAACGGCATTGCCATACCCGCCTTTGCGACCAGCGTGGATTACCTTGCCCTGGCCGGAGGCCTTGATCGGGGTGCCGGTCCTGGCCGCATAGTCTGTTCCTTTATGCGCGCGTATAGTGTTTAGTACAGGATGCCTGCGGTTCAGATTGAAGCTTGATGAGATACGGGCAAAATCCACTGGCGTCCGGAGGAAGGCCTTGCGCATGCTGCGCCCGTCCGGGGTGAAATAGTCACTGACGCCATTTTTATCGGTATAAAAGACGGCGGCCAGTTCCCGGCTGCGATTGTAAAAGTTTGCGGCCAGAATTTTACCGTCGTCGATCTTCTCACCGTCCAGATAAAGCTCTTCGTAGACAACGCTGAATCGATCGCCTTTGCGGATGTCCATAACAAAATCGATGTCCCAGCCGAAGATACCTGCCAGCTCCATGGTGAGCTTGTCCGTCAGCCCGGCTTGTTGTCCTGCACCAAACAGTGAGCTGGCAATTTCGCCTTCGGCGTAGCGGGCACGAACTTCGGGTTCTTTAACGACTGTCTTGCCAATGAACTCTTCGCCGGTTTTATCGATCTGCAGCGACTCGAGCTGGGAACGCTGAAGTTTAATGCTTACCAGCTCATCAGCCTGATTTGTCGCAAAGGCAATACGTTCACCGGCGTAAAGGCGTTGCAGCTTTGTAGCCTCTCCTTCGCCATGAATTACCGAGAGCATCAAACCATCATTGAATCCGGCTTTCTTGAACAGGCCTGATAAAGTGTCACCACTTTTGATTTGGTACTCTGTCCAGCTGAGTTCTGGCTGTTTAGGTTCGTCAGCAGGCGTCGGGGTCTTACTAGCCGCTGCTAATGGGACTTGATCGGATGCGACTTCGGTCGATGCTACGGATTCTTGGTCGGAGGTAGCTGGTGCCGACGGAATGGGTGCATCTCCGTTCGACAGATTTGTTTGAACCACCTCTCCGGATTCCAGGTCCAGAGAGACAGACATGCGTTTGGCTTCAACCTCTGCACTCGGGCTGAAGATCATCGCAGTGCCGACAACCGCACTAATAACAACGGCGGCAGCGATGTGGGTCTTTGGGAATGTTTTTAGCACGTTACTAACCTGTTTTGGTCGTTACATCTGTAGGTTGAACAGCCTAATTAAAGTCGGATTTCAAGTATAGAGCAACCGGTACGGTATAAAAAGTGTCCAGAGCTGCAATGCCTCGCTACAGACCGCGGAATTTCGTCAGGCTCTTGCTATAATGCACAACTGTCCATCTCTGGGCTGTTTGATTATTGAACAGTGTAAAATGTACCAGTCTTTGGAGTAACGCACAGCTTTGTTTTGTTGAGCTGTGTAACGAATCGCTCCCCTAACACGATCAGGAGATAGTTGTTCATGTCATCAGTTGAAGAAGCGCTCGCCGTTATAAAGCGGGGCGCAGATGAGTTGTTACCTGAGGATGGGCTGGTAGAAAAGTTGAACCAAGGTCGACCGCTGAGGATCAAGGCAGGTTTTGACCCTACTGCGCCGGACCTCCATCTGGGGCATACGGTACTCCTTAACAAGCTTCGACAGTTCCAGGATCTTGGCCATGACGTCATCTTTCTTATTGGAGATTTCACCGGAAAGATCGGTGATCCGACGGGTAAAAGTGCTACGCGGCCACCGCTGACCGATGAGCAGATAGCCCTTAATGCTCTGACGTATAAAACACAGGTGTTCAAAATTCTGGATCCCGCGAAGACGCGTGTCGTGTTCAACTCTGAATGGATGAGCAAGCTGACCGCTGCTGACATGATTCGTCTCGCGGGACAATTTACTGTAGCGCGCATGCTTGAGCGAGACGATTTCGATAAACGTTATCGTGCCGAGCAGCCAATCGCTATTCACGAGTTTCTGTACCCCTTGGTGCAGGGCTATGACTCCGTGGCATTGGAAGCGGATGTGGAGTTGGGCGGCACTGACCAGAAGTTCAATCTTCTCATGGGTCGTATTCTTCAGAAAGCGCACGGCCAGTCGCCGCAGACCATTTTGACTATGCCGATCCTTGAAGGGCTCGACGGCGTTCAGAAAATGTCGAAGTCGCTAGGTAACTATATAGGCGTCAACGATTCGCCTGGGGAGATGTACACCAAGCTGCTATCGGTGCCGGATCAGTTGTTATGGCGCTACTTTGAGTTATTGAGCCTGAAGCCAATGTCGGAAGTGGAAGAGTTTAAGCAAGCCGTTGAGGGAGGTGCCAATCCCCAGGACTATAAGAAGGTGCTTGCAGAAGAAATTATCACTCGCTTCCATGATGAAGAATCAGCGCTTTCGGCGCATAAGTCGGCGGGCAATCGGGTGGCCCTGGGTGTTATTCCAGAGAATGTTCCGCAAATAGAGGTTTCGCTGGAAGGGCAGAGCAGTTTGCCTATCGCCTCTGTGCTTCGTATGGCGGGGTTGGCCAAGAACGGTGCAGCAGCAAAAGATGTGTTGAGTCGCGGTGCGGTGTTCATTGACGGCGTGCAAGCGCCTCCAGGTAAAGTATTCGAAGTTGGAGAAGAGTGTGTTCTGCAGGCGGGGAAGAAAAAGATCGCCCGGATTGTGATCACGAATTAAACGGTTTTGATGAATTTCTCGATTTTATTCAAAACCGCGTTGACACTGGGCGAGGTGTCTGTAGAATGCGCCTCTCGCTTGA
>NZ_JBBEBW010000025.1:0-17276 GCF_040882185.1 Marinobacter sp.
TTATTACCCTGGCATCACGGCGAAACCATTCCGGTGTAGTTCGTGGACCGCTTACGGTAAATCTACCGCGCACTCCCACCGAAACCGCGGTGCGGAGGATGATGCTGCAGTGCGTCAATTTTGATTACGGGGTGCCAACAATTCTTATCGTGAACGTGTGTAGTGGGGCTGCTATAATATAAACTACAATCTACGTGACAAATAAACACCTTCATTGGAATGTGTATAAATGAGTTCCACAAAGATTCTTGAACCACAAATGAAGGCTACGACTATTAACTACTTAATAGAAAAGGGCCAACTAACAAGTAAAGACACCATAATTAATGAATTCACAATTGGTGATTTCTCCCGTCGTGTTGATTTAGCGGTGGTCGCGAAAAATAGGCTCTATGCTTTCGAGATCAAAAGTGAAAGTGACACACTTTCACGCCTCGAAGGACAGATAGCCAAATACTTAGAATACTTTGATAAAGTTACAATCGTTGCTGCAACAAAACACATACCTAAAATACTACGTATTGCGCCGAAAAATGTCGCCATATGGGAGCAAAAAAACAATAAAGTAATTGTTCACCAACGAGGAAAAATAATAGAAATAATGAGCCAAGAATTATTGCTTGCCTTCATGAGAACAAGTGATTTATCAAGAATCGCAAAAGATCTTGGAGTTTATAACTCAAATAGGAGCGAAATTATATATTCTCTCAGAGAATTACCCGTTAAAAAAATTAGAAAAACGGCAATAAAATCGCTTCAGAGCAAGTTTGAGCTAACCAATGCATTATTTTGGCAAAAAGCTGAAGGTATTGTTAAAATAGATGACCTTAAAAGGTTAAGCCCGTATATAGAGTGGTTCAAAAGAAATATTGATCCTTATCATTCAGGTTCAAATGAGCTTGTTATCGATCTTATTTTTCAAGGAAAAGTTCCCATCCTAGAAACACATGAAGATAAGCCGACAACTAGTAGCCTTAATCAGTCTTCCCAATCTTCATCTGTATCCAGTTGATCTAACGGATCATTATAATGTAACTGTTGATACAAATGAATGTTTATCCTAACCGCTGTAGCTCGGTTTGGAGACGTTATACCATACTCGTCCCCGAAGCTAGTCCGTTCTATCATCTGAGTTCCCCAAAGCCGCAATCCATTTTGCCAATAATCACTAGTCATTATTTCCCGCGCTATTTCTCTATATATTCTAAGCTTTTCGCTTTCGCTAATATTCTTAGGGTCACCAAACTCCTTTCTTATAAATCTCCAATCATCCCTCAATGGGTAATCTATCCGCGGCGGAGGTGTGCCTGCACCGCCTGTTAATTTTCCAGCCCGAGTAGAGCCTCGGTCAGAATAGATCATATCTACCTCTTCACATTCTTTGAGAACCTTTCTATAAAGCCTTCTTTCATAAATTGGTAACTCCCCTCTATATGTTCCAGGAAAACTGTAAGGAAATGATGTACTTGAAACAGAATAAAGCCCCCCTTTTAGTTCAGAATAAAATCGCCTAAGCAAGAGTGAATACTGCTCAATAAAGGCCAAAGCCTCCGCATTAATGTCACCATAGTCAAAGATCACCAAGAGATCTTTAGACTCAAAGTCTTTCACTACGCTAACAATATATTGTAAATCCGATGCTCTTACATCATTCATCGGTATCCGAAGAACTACGCCTCTTTGTAATGATAAAAGATTAATGTACTGAATTCTTAACTGACTTAAGTCGGTCAATTGAACGACAGGAATTGAGTTTGGCAATCCCTTTACATATTGAAACCAATTATCATACCCATTACTTGGATCTGAGAGTGCCGCAATCTGCTCAAAAACGGGTCTCGGATACTTTCCCGTGAGCATAAATTCTTTATTTCCCGACAAGAAACTTCCGTCAATGTCGGCTATCCAAGGACGTTGCCCTACCGATTTATCGATTCGATCAATAGAATTGTCTAGCTCCTTGGAACTTGACCAACCCTTTAACGGAAACAGCGGAAGAATTAAATCTTTTTCTTTATTGGGCAACTCCTCATAAGCAACCATCTCTGATGGACTTAAAGCCAATATTGGAACATATTTATATCCCAGATCTTTAATCGTGGAGAACACGATCCTCTCCTAAATTATCCCTAAACGAATTTTAATCGCAGTTGGTGACACTTGAGCCTCCTCAGCAATCGCCTCACATTGTGCTTCTTTCTTCAAATCACTTTTAAATGACTGGCTGGCCCTTATCAAGTGAAACGGCATTATTATATCTGCTCCAAGCCTATTTGCTTGAGCCTCCAAGACATCTGACAGTGACGATCTATATAGAACATCGTCAGTTATTCCGCCTCTTAGGCGGTCCCGATGTAAAAGAAAATGAGCTATTTCATGTGCGAGAGTAAATCGCTGTCTAGCTTTGACATCATGCCGATTTACTCGTACTAGACAAACACCATTAATCTCTTTTATTTCACCTGATATTCCAGCAGGTAATGTAGATTTCTTAACCATTATCCCTAATTCTTTAGCAATCGCTCCGACTGGAATTGGGAATTTCGTCTGATGCTTCTCTATGACCTTTTTTTGATTATCTGGCAAATTATCCCACTCTAAAGAGGCCATTATAATTCCTTATATTCTTCTTCGGCATTATCGTCGTCGTTAGTTTCATCCAAATGCGTTCGTGATATACCATGGTAAATCACTTTGCCTGCCGCATCCATAAGAAAATCGTCTAGCTTATTGCTTTCAAATAACTTAATTAATTCGAGCTTGGTTGTTTCATTAATTGTAGACTTAATAAGATCGCAGGCAACTTCACGAGCTTTTTCGGCTGCGTTATCTTCCGCACTACTCATTATTTTTCGATAACCGAAAAATGAAAACATGGCAATAACTACACCAAGTACAGTTATTATAACTGCCACACACGCCAACAAAACACCGACCCATTGAGCAAAATCAATACCATTAGTCGAATTAGAATACCGAACCTTCTCCGCTAGTTGGTCTATTTTATCCCCCTGTTCTGTAATTATATTTACAAGTGCAGCAATCTTTTTATCTCTCTCTACATCACTCTCAGCATCATTAACCTTAGAGACACTTAAGTAGTCCTCGAACCCTTGTCTTGGCTCTGTGTCTCCATGCGCAGGTACTGTAATGAATAATGTTATCTGAATGAACAAAATACCACGGAAAATATTACTCAAAGCAAAGCTCATGATAGTTCCTAAATTCCAAATAATATAAATTGTGGAGAATGATCTATGTACTACTGAAAGCAACCACATGCTAGCCCCCACGTTACCCACCATAAAACCTTTCCATGAACTGCGCCCTTGCCCGCATCCCATGGTTCACACACTCCACCATATGCCGGTCCGACTTCCAATTATCACAGCCCTCAGGCGCCAAATAGTGCTCATCAAGAGCACGTTCAAAAGACTGCTCCTTCGACTGCCTGGCGACCGCTAACCTCTCCCTTTCTGCGGCTACCCTACGGACACGTTGAGCCTCAAGGTCTGGCTGTACCTGTGGAGCTATAACCTGGGGCCGGTCTGTCACGTTCGCCTGGACTTTCTGAGTGACGTTTGCCGCGATTAATTTGGTCAATTCAATTGGAGCTCCCGAATAGCCAACCGCAATCAGTATGGCAACCACGGCCAAAGTCCGCTTCAGCCCTCTGCCCCTGCGGCGGGGGTGTCTTCGGTGAACCAAGCTGTCCCGGTCCGTCGCTCCGCCAAAATCCATCTGTTGGGTTTTGCCAGCGACTAACGCCTGCACATGGCGCACATGTGCGCGAGAAGTTTTGAGTGACGCGGTCAGTCGCTCTGACGCGATGCGTTAAATAACCTCATTCACCTGCTCTGGTGTAAGTACCGTGCTCCGGTGGGATTTGATAAACCGTAAAAATACCCACCGCCCTTCGTCACATTTGTAGGCATTTCAGTCTTGAAGGTCGCATCTCCCACAAACACTACCAGCGAATGGATCTGGCTGTCGGTCAGGCCCAGCAGTGTCTGCAGGGTCTTCACGTGTTTGTAGTTCTGACGCAGCGGGTTCTGGAACTTTTGACTGTGCCTGAAGATTTTCTGAGTCCACTGGGGTTGGTGGGCACTGCCGAAAATCCAGCCCTTCATGTTCTTGGTTTCCACCACAAACACACCGAAGGGCGAGACGATGATGTGGTCAATCTGGGTGGTACCGTCTTCGGTGGGCAAGGTGATGTTGCGAATCAGGTGGTAGGTCTTCCTGTCGAGAAACAGGCGGGCGGACACGTTCACCCTGCACTCCCCTACCCAGCCCTTGAACCACGGGGATTTCACCAAGGCGCCAAGGATGGCCAAAGGGAGAAGAAACCACAGAAGAGTGAAAAGGGGCTGAAGCGCTGGTGAAATGTCCATGATTTTCCCGGGCCAGCGCGTGCCGTTTCAGTAGTGAATTTGATAAGCCAGCGTTTGGTACGAGCTATTTAAAACGATATGTCAGTTTTATAGACTCTAAATGGATAGGGAGCAAATAAAGTAACGTTCGAATTGGTAACTTTTCTTTAAATTACGGGTAGTAGAATATTCTGGCCCGCCTCAAAGCCCAGTTTAATGGACGCTGCCCATTTCCGGCCCCCATAGAAACGGTAATCAGCGTTGCTCGCGATAAACCGGGCACGCCAGAGAAGCAGACTGGTGGCGTAGATGGTCACACCGTCAGGTGTTTTTTGATGAGTTCGTCAGACAGTTCGGCAATGGCTCCCACCGCCACCCTCCGCCCCCGATCCATAATCACAAACCGATCCGCATACTTCCTAGCAAACGGCAACTTCTGCTCAACCAAGAGAACGGTCAAACCGTCTTCCTCAATTAGCCGACGAATCACCTCCCCAATCTGCGCCACAATATTTGGCTGAATCCCCTCCCCCGGCTCGTCCAGTATCAGCATTTGGGGTTCGATAACGAGCGCCCGCCCAATAGCCAACTGCTGTTGCTGCCCACCAGAAAGGTCACCCCCTCGGCGGTTTTTCATTTCCTTCAGCACCGGAAAAAGCTCATAAACCCGCTCGGGGATTTTCCTGCTGCCATCTTTACGCACGGCCAGGCCGACGCGCAGGTTTTCTTCCACGGTGAGCAGCGGGAAGATTTGCCTGCCCTGGGGTACGTAACCGATGCCGAGGCGGGAGCGATCTTCTATTTTGCGTTTGGTGAGTTCTACGTCACCAGCGAATAGCAGGCTGCCGTTTTTGACGTCTTCCTCCCCCATGATGCATTTCATCAGGGTAGTTTTGCCCACGCCGTTGCGGCCCATTACGCAGGTGCACTGGCCCTGGAGTACGTCCAGTTCCAGGTCCCACAGGGTGTGGCTCTGACCGTAGTACTGGTTGAGTTTGTCGATTTTGAGCATCAGGTTGTCATTCAACATCAGGCTTCCTCCCCCAGATACACCTTGATCACTTCCGGGTCGTCGGAGACCTGGTCCATGGTGCCTTCGGCCAGTACGCTGCCCTGGTGCAGTACGGTGACTTTGCGGGCGATGGAGCGCACAAAGCCCATGTCGTGCTCTACTACCACCACGGACTGTTTACCGGCCAGGCTGGTGAGCAGTTCGGCGGTGCGCTCCATTTCCTGTTCGGTCATGCCGGCCACGGGTTCGTCTACCAGCAGCAGGCGGGGTTTCTGCATCAGCAGCATGCCGATTTCCAGCCACTGTTTCTGGCCGTGGGAGAGTATGCCCGCCGGTTGCTCCCGCAGTTCTTTCAGGCCGATCATGGTGAGCACTTCGTCGATGCGGTCCCGGATCTCGCCGGTCATGCGGGCGGTGAGGGACGGGATGACGCCTTTGTTGGTGGCCATGGCCAGCTCCAGGTTTTCGAAGATGGTGAGGGCTTCGAATACGGTGGGTTTCTGGAACTTTCGGCCGATGCCAAGGCTGGCGATATCGGGCTCGTTCATGGTCAGCAGGTTGTGGCGGCTGCCAAACCACACCGAGCCGGTATCGGGTCGGGTTTTGCCGGTGATGATGTCCATCATGGTGGTTTTGCCCGCGCCGTTGGGGCCGATGATGCAGCGCAGCTCGCCGTCGTCGATGGTCAGGTTCAGGTTGTTGATGGCCCGGAAGCCGTCGAAGCTCACGTTCACATCCTCCAGGTAGAGGATGGGGCCGTGTCGTACGTCTACCGGCGAGTCGGACGGAGTGAAGAAGTCGAACACCCGGTCCCGCCTGGACAGTTCACTCATAATGCTCATGCGGTAGCCTCCCTGGGGTTTTGGGTGTCGGGGTCGGGGTCGGGATCATCCGGGCCGTCCTGTTTGGCTTTTCGACGGGATTTGAGCAGTCCGGCGATCCCCTGGGGCAGGAATACTGTGACCAGCACGAACAGCGCACCGAGGGCGAACAGCCAGGCATCGGGCATAACACCGGTGAACACGGTTTTGGCGTAGTTCACGAGGATGGCACCGATCACCGCACCGTAAAGAGTTGCGCGACCACCCAGGGCGACCCACACCACGATTTCAATAGAGAAGATGGGCGAGAATTCGCTCGGGTTAATAATGCCAACCTGGGGCACATACAGCGCCCCGGCCACACCGGCCAGCATGGCGGACACCACGAGCACGAACAGTTGCACCCGCTCCACCCGGTAACCCAGAAAGCGGGTTCGGGCTTCGGCATCCCGGCAGGCCACACTCACCCGCCCGAGCTTGCTGGCCACGATGGCGTGGCACACCACATAGCCAATCGCCAGCGCGACACCGGTAGCGAGGAATAGCCCCAGCCGGGTGGCGTCAGTACGCAGGTTAAAGCCGAGGATATCCTTAAAATCGGTCAGGCCGTTATTGCCACCAAAGCCCATTTCGTTACGGAAGAACGCCAGCATCAGCGCAAAGGTCAGCGCCTGGGTGATGATGGACAGGTACACACCGGTTACCCGGGAGCGGAAGGCCAGAAAGCCAAACACCAGCGCCAGCAACCCGGGCGCCAGCAGCACCGTGATAAAGGCAAACCAGGCCATATCAAATCCGAGCCAGTACCAGGGCAGCTCCTGCCAGTTCAGGAACACCATGAAATCCGGCAGGATGGGGTCACCGTAGGTGCCGCGGTCGCCGATCTGGCGCATCAGGTACATGCCCATGGCGTAGCCGCCGAGGGCGAAAAACGCCCCGTGGCCCAGGCTGAGGATACCGAGGTAGCCCCACACCAGATCCACCGCTACCGCCAGCAGCGCGTAGCACAGGTATTTACCAAACAGCGTGACGGTGTAACTGGTCACATGCAGCGGGTGGCCCTCGGGCAATGCTACGTGCAGCACCGTGACCACCAGCAGCGCAGCAAACAGAATGCCCAGGAACAGTTGGGTAGAACGCTCATGAAAAGGTCGTGTCAGCCACATATTATCAGCCCTCCGCCGCACGGCCCTTTTGCGGGAAGAGTCCCCGCGGGCGTTTCTGGATGAATAGAATGATGAAGACCAATACCACAATCTTGGCCAGTACCGCGCCCGCCCAGGGCTCCAGCAACTGGTTGAGAGTGCCGAGGGTAAGCCCGGCTACCAGGGTGCCCCAGAGGTTACCCACGCCGCCGAACACCACCACCATGAAGGAGTCGATGATGTAGTTCTGACCGAGGTTCGGGCCTACGTTGGTGAGCTGTGACAACGCCACGCCCGCCAGCCCGGCCACGCCGGAGCCCAGTGCAAAGGTCATGATGTCCACTCTGGTGGCCTTGATACCCATGGAGCGGGCCATGGCCCGGTTCTGGGTGACCGCACGCACTTCAAGCCCGAGTCGGGTCTTGCGCATGATCAGCATCAGCGCCGCGAACACCAGCAATGCGAAACCGAGCACGTACAGGCGGTTGAGGGTCAGCGACAGCGCGTCATTGATAATCAGCGAGCCACTCATCCTCTCCGGCGTGATCACGGTGCGGTTGAGGGGCGAAATCACGGTGCGCACCAGTTGTTGCAGGATCAAACTGATACCAAAGGTGGCCAGCAGGGTTTCCAGCGGGCGGCCTTTGAGAAACTGGATCACGCTGCGCTCGATGGCGACACCGGCCAGGGCGGCCACAAGGAAGCCGGCAGGAATGGATAATATCAGCGCCAAACCAGGCTGGCTCGGGAACAGTTGCTGCATGCCCCAGGTGGTATAGGCCCCCAGCATGATCAGCTCGCCGTGGGCCATGTTGATCACGCCCATGACGCCAAAGGTAATGGCGAGGCCGATGGCTGCAAGCACCAGCACCGAACCAAGCGACAAACCGAAATACAGGGTCTCAGCGGCGCGGTTGAGTTTGAGTTTCTGTTCGACAGATTCCAGCGCGATCCGGGCCTTGCCTGCCAGCGCCGGGTCATCACTGGCCACGGCGCTGTTCAGGGCAGCTCGGGCGCGGCTATGGAGGCTGCCCGCCAGCACGTCTACCGCTTTGATATCACCGAGTTGTTCCACCCGGTAAATGGCCAGGGCCTGTTCCACACGATTGGTCACCGCTCGGGGCCGGTCCTGCTGCAGAAATTCGTTCAGGGGTTCGACCAGGGCCTCGTCCACTTTACCCAGCAGATCTTTACCTGCCTGCGCTTGAAGCTCGGGATTGTCGGCGTAAAGGTCGAGCATCGCCAGCGTGCCTTCAAGCTGGCTGCGCATGGCGTTGTTGATGTTTATCCGGTCCAGCTCCCGGCGGGAGATTTCTCCCAGATCTTCGCTGGTGACGGCGTCAGCTACGGTCCAGTCGCGGCCGCGATTGTTCAGTACGACAACGATCTTGCCAGAGTCTTTGATGATACTCAGGCGGTTGCTTCCGAAGGCTTCGAGCCAGCTCCTG
This sequence comes from Marinobacter sp., assembly GCF_040882185.1. Lineage (GTDB taxonomy): Bacteria > Pseudomonadota > Gammaproteobacteria > Pseudomonadales > Oleiphilaceae > Marinobacter. Next base: position 8,800 of record NZ_JBBEBW010000025.1, read on the forward strand.
GCCCTTACGTCGCCACTGTTTGCTATCGCCTGGATCGCTGCTTCGACTTCCATGGGGGAGGCTGTGGCCAGATCATTCAGCAGGGCAACGCCGGGGTCTTCTTCCTGGGCAGTTGCCAGAGGCGTGGAGGCCATGGCGATGACAAAAAGCAGCGATGTGAGCAATCGGGTGATGCCCATGGTTCTGTCCTGTCTCTGGGAATAGGTCTTGCTGCGTGAGCAAATTCGAATAGTGCATGCTGGCCGGGGCCAGTTCCGGAGGCAGCTTGGGCCACCTCCGGATGGATCAGCTTATTCGGCGGCTAGGGCCTGCTCACCGGCAGAGGCGCCGCACTTGCCATCTTTGACGTTGAAGTTGCCGCAGGACATCGGCTTGCGCCAGTCTGCGATCAGGTCACGGGAACCCGGCAGGAAGTCAGACCAGGCGTCACCAGCGACGGTAGACGGGGTCTGCCATACGGTGGCGAACTGGCCGTTGTCCTGAATCTCACCGATCAGCACCGGCTTGGTGATATGGTGGTTCGGCATCATGGTGGCGTAGCCGCCGGTCAGGTTGGGTACCGATACACCGATGATGGCGTCTTTAACCGCGTCCACGTCTGTGGTGCCCGCTTTCTTGACCGCTTCGATGTACATGTTGAAGCCGATGTAATGGGCTTCCATTGGATCGTTGGTAACGGCGGCTTCGTCGCCAGTATGTGCGACCCACTGGTCGATGAAGTCATAGTTGGCATCGCTGTCGACACTCATGAAGTAGTTCCACGCGGCCAGGTGACCCACCAGCGGCCCGGTGTCGATACCGGACAATTCCTGCTCGCCGACGGAGAAAGCTACAACCGGAATGTCAGAGGCTGCGATGCCCTGATTGCCCAGCTCACGGTAGAACGGCACGTTAGCATCACCGTTGATAGTGGAAACCACGGCAGTTTTCTTGCCGGCAGAGCCGAAGCGCTTGATCTCGGAGACGATGTTCTGCCAGTCGGAATGACCGAATGGCGTGTAGTTGATCATGATATCGGCTTCCGCCACACCCTGATCTTTCAGGTAGGTTTCGAGGATTTTGTTGGTGGTGCGTGGATAAACGTAGTCCGTGCCCGCCAGAACCCAGCGCTCTACTCCGATGTTGTTCATCAGGTAATCCACCGCAGGAATCGCCTGCTGGTTAGGCGCCGCGCCGGTATAGAACACGTTTTCAGAAGACTCTTCACCTTCATACTGAACCGGGTAGAACAGCAGGCCGTTCAGTTCCTCGATAACCGGCAGCACCGATTTACGGGAGACGGAGGTCCAGTTGCCGAAGATAACGTCAACGTCTTCCTGGGCCAGCAGCTCGCGGGCTTTCTCAGCGAACAACGGCCAGTTGGAGGCCGGGTCGACCACGACCGGTTCAAGCTGACGACCCAATACACCGCCTGCTTCGTTCTGCTTTTCGATCAGCATCAGCATGGTGTCTTTCAGGGCGGTTTCACTGATCGCCATGGTGCCCGTCAGGGAGTGCAGAATACCGACCTTGATCGGATCTTCCTGGGCGGTAACGGATAGTGAGGCTGTCAGTGCCAATGCGGACAACCCGAGTTTGAGGCTCTTCTTCACGTTCATTGTGCTCGTCCTTTTCCAGTGTTTTTTAGCTAGCGTGCGAGGTAAGCGCACTGGATACCGTGCATCGGGCGTTCCAACTGTTTAAAACACCTTTCAGGAACAGACACTTAACTAGTATACAAGCCAATATAATCGACCGATCACAACCTCCTCACTGCACTATTGAACACCACGGAACTCGCTGTTTTGCAGCAAAAGGGCTTGGTGGCGTGTTTTACTGCCCTTTCAAACACCTTTATAAATTTATTTAAAAATCAATTATTTAGTTTTTTATAGGTAGCTTAAACAGTGAAAATTATCCGGATTGCACCAGAATGACGCCATTTTTTATGGCGAAGTCCTATGGTGGTGCGCTCTCAAATTACCCATCAGTCTCTCGGTCTTTATTAAAATACTGTTTTAATTAGCTTTTAAATTAAAACTGAAAATGGCACGCGGGTTGCGATAGGCAGGTTGTATACAAGTTGACTGACCTGATGGAACCCAAACAATGCCTTCAACAATCGGATGGACACTGCAGGACTGGCGGCAGGCCTACCTCGACAGGGAGCAAACCCCCGCCAGACTGCTTCAGGAATTGCGTAATTCCCTGAGCGCTGACGATATCGCGTGGATTTCACTCGCCACGCCTGCACAACTGAATGACGGCCTCGCGAAGCTGGACCGTGTATTGGCTCAAGCAGGCGGTGACCCAGCGGCGTTACCGCTGTTCGGCGTACCTTTCGCGATAAAGGACAATATTGATGCGGTCGGCTTTGAGACTACAGCTGGCTGTCCTGACTACACCTATAGCCCCGACGAGGACGCCGCCGTTGTCGCGAAGCTAAGAGCCGCTGGCGCTGTGTTGATCGGCAAGACCAACCTGGACCAGTTCGCCACCGGCCTGGTGGGCACACGATCGCCCTATGGCGAAGTGCCCAACACGTTCGACCCGAAGGTCATCAGCGGCGGTTCCAGTTCCGGCTCGGCCTCCGTGGTCGCCCGGGGCCTGGTACCGTTTGCGCTGGGTACCGATACCGCGGGCTCCGGCCGGGTACCGGCGGGTCTGAACAACCTCGTCGGCCTCAAGCCCACCCGGGGGGCAATCAGTATCGAAGGCGTAGTTCCTGCATGCCGCTCACTGGATTGCGTATCCATTTTTGCGCTGACAATCGGGGACGCAGGCGAGGTCTATGAGCAGGCAGCGGTGTATCAGCCCTCGGATGCCTTTTCCCGCCAGAAGCCAGACACCCTGCCTGCAGCGGCGCCTGCCATTCGCCAACCCGGAGAAATCAAACGGCTCGCGGTACCCGCCGAGCCGGACTGGTTCGGGGATGACTGCGCGAAGGAAGCCTGGGGCGTCTCCCAGGGGCTCTGGGAAAAGCTCGGCGTCACACTTGTTCCCACCGACTTCAGCCTGCTATCGGAACTGGCAGCACTGCTATACGAAGGCCCCTGGGTGGCAGAACGCCACGCAGCCGTCGAGGACTTCATGGCGGCCCATCCGGGGAGCATGAACCCGGTGGTTCGGGGCATTATTGGCAAGGCCGCCAACTTCAACGCCACCGATACATTCAAGGCGCAATACCGCAGGGAAGAACTGGTACGGGCGATCGACCACCTGCTTGAAGACATCGACGCGTTACTGGTGCCCACCGCCCCGATAGCACCCAGCATTGCGGCAGTGAACGCTGACCCGGTCACCCTCAACAGCCGACTCGGCACCTATACCAATTTCGTGAACCTGGCGGATTTATGTGCCCTGGCGGTACCGGCCGGCTTTCGCAGCGATGCCCTGCCGTTCGGCGTCACTTTGATTGCAGGCGCCTGGCGCGATAGCGACCTGCAGCAACTGGCAAGCCGGTGGCTGAACGCCAACCCTACCTGTCTTGGCGCCACCGACCGCCCGCGGCCAAAAGAGGGCAAGACAGAGAGCTGCGTTATGTCGTGCTCTCCTATTTCCTCTTCTTTAGGGGACACCATCACGGTAGCCGTTGTAGGCGCCCACCTGACAGACATGCCCCTCAATACCCAGCTCACAGATCGCAACGCGGTACTGATGGAGCAAACCACCACCAGCCCGAATTACCGGCTGTTCGCCCTGCCGGACACCTCGCCACCCAAGCCGGGGCTGAAGCGGGTGTCGGGTGATGACGAAGGCAAGGCCATCGTTCTGGAAGTCTGGGAAGTGGCCGCCACAGCTTTTGGCTCGTTCGTTGATCTGATTCCACCTCCATTGGGCATTGGCAATGTCGAGCTGGCTGATGGCCGCTGGGTCAACAGCTTTATCTGTGAGGGCTACGCCCTGGAAAACGCCCGTGACGTCACCGAATTCGGCGGCTGGCGCGCTTATATCGACGCGTTCAAGACCGGCAAGGCATAAGGAGACCCGTATCATGTTCAGCACTGTACTGATCGCCAACCGCGGCGAAATTGCCGTTCGCACCATCCGCACTCTCAAACAGCTGGGTATCCGCAGTGTTGCGGTTTATGCCCACCCGGACCGTCACAGCCAGCACGTAGACCAGGCCGATGAGTCGGTGGAGCTGACCGGCAACAACACCGCCGAAACCTATCTCGACGGCAAACAGATACTTGCCGCCGCAAAATCCACCGGCGCCGAAGCGATTATTCCGGGCTATGGGTTTCTGTCTGAGAACGCGGAGTTCTGTGGAGCCTGTGAAGCCGCCGGGATTGCCTTTATCGGTCCCACGCCGGAGCAAATGCGCCAGTTCGGCCTCAAACACCGGGCCCGGGAAATTGCTGAAAATGCCGGTGTACCGCTGGCTCCGGGTAGCGGCCTGCTGGACAGCCTGGAAGAGGCGGTCGAGGTCGCCAACAAACTCGGTTATCCGGTGATGCTGAAAAGTACCGCCGGTGGTGGTGGTATCGGTCTGACCCGGTGTGATCAGGAAAGCGAGCTGCGGGAAGCGTTTGAAACCGTGCGTCGTCAGGGTCAGAGCTTCTTCAATGACAGCGGCGTGTTTCTGGAGCGGTTCATCGCCCGTGCCCGCCATGTGGAAGTGCAGATGTTCGGCGACGGCCAGGGCAATGTCGTCGCACTGGGCGAGCGAGACTGCTCCCTGCAGCGCCGTAACCAGAAGGTGGTGGAGGAAACTCCTGCGCCTCATCTGCCCGCCGAGACCCGTCAGAACATGCTGGACGCCGCGGTATCGCTCGGCCAGTCCGTCAACTATCGCTCCGCGGGCACGGTGGAATACATCTACGATGCTGACCGGGACGAGTTTTACTTTCTGGAAGTGAATACCCGCTTACAGGTAGAGCACCCGGTAACGGAGTCAGTGACCGGCCTGGATCTGATCGAGTGGATGCTGAAGATAGCTGCGGGTGAGAGCCCGGATCTGGCCAACTTCGAGCCCTCTCTGAATGGCGCCTCGATGGAAGTGCGCATTTACGCAGAAGACCCACTCAGGGATTTTCAGCCCTCCCCCGGCGAACTCACCGATGTATACTGGCCCGGTGGCGATGTACGGGTGGATACCTGGGTGGAATCGGGCACAAATGTGTCCGCTCACTATGACCCGATGATCGCCAAGCTGATCGTACACGGCCGCGACCGCGGCGATGCGCTGGCCAAACTGAAAGCCGCCCTGGCGGAAACCCGCCTGATGGGCATTACTACCAACCTGGATTACCTGCGTCAGGTGGTGGCCCAAAAGAGCTTCGCAGAGGGCCAGGTCTCCACCCGTGCGCTGGAAAGTTTTGAATTCAAACCCACTGTGGCGGAAGTGCTCAAGCCCGGCACCTATACCACGGTGCAGGACTATCCTGGCCGGGTCGGTTACTGGAACATCGGTACCCCGCCTTCGGGCCCCATGGACGACTACGCCCTCCGTCTGGCCAATCGCATCGTCGGTAACCACAACGATGCCGCTGGCCTGGAGTGCACACTGATCGGCCCTACCCTGAAGTTTCATCAGGATACCGTGGTTGCCCTGACCGGCGCTCTGACCGAAGCCACCCTGGATGATAAAACGGTGGATTTCTGGCAGCCAATCACCGTCAAGGCGGGGCAGGTATTGAAAGTCGACAAGGCCGTAAAAGGTTGCCGTACCTATCTCGCAGTGCGCGGCGGCTTTGACGTACCCGTGTATCTCGGTAGCCGGGCGACCTTCGCCCTCGGCCAGTTTGGTGGCCACGGCGGCCGGCCCCTGCGGCCCGGCGATATGCTGGGTATCAGCCAGCCTGGCCTGCCCGCCTGTACCACGCCGGCGCCTACCCACGACCCGGCCCCGGCAGACCCGGCCCTGATTCCGAATTATCCGGACCACTGGGAAATCGGTGTACTCTATGGCCCCCACGGCGCGCCGGATTTTTTCACCGAACAGTCCATCGAGAACTTCTTCCAGCAGGATTGGGAAGTCCACTACAACTCCAACCGCCTGGGCATAAGGCTCAACGGCCCGAAGCCTGAGTTTACCCGTACTGACGGTGGCGAAGCGGGCCTGCATCCGTCCAACATTCACGACTGTGAATACGCCATCGGCAGTATCAACTTTACCGGCGACATGCCGGTGATCCTGACCCGGGACGGCCCCAGTCTGGGCGGGTTTGTCTGCCCGGTGACCATTGCCCGGGCCGAGTTGTGGAAGGTGGGCCAGGTTAAACCCAGCGATACCATCCGCTTCGTACCCATGGATAACGAAACCGCAGTAGCGCTTTCAGAACGTCAGGAAAACGCGGTCAAAACCTTGAACGGCGAGCCAGGAGCAAACTGGGTAAAGCCTGATCTGGCGCCGCTGAACGGTCTTTCCGCGACGCTGCTGGCGCACCTGCCCGCAAATGATAAACGTCCGGAAGTCAGCTATCGCCAGGCCGGTGATCAGTACATCCTGCTGGAATATGGCCCGAACGTGCTCGACCTGGGTGCCAGAATGCGTATTCATGCGTTGATGGAAGCCATCGCGGATATCCAGCCCGCTGGACTGCTTGAGCTATCGCCAGGGGTACGTTCCCTGCAGCTTCGATATGATGCCCGCAAGCTCAGTCAACAGGCCCTGATGGTGTACCTGCTCGATCTGGAAGAAACCCTGCCGCCGACCGATGAACTGAAAGTCCGCAGCCGGGTGATTCATCTGCCGATGGCGTTCGAGGACAGCGCCACGCTGGAAGCCGTCGACAAGTACCGGCAATCCGTGCGGAATACCGCGCCCTGGCTGCCAAACAATGTGGACTTCATCCAGCGCATCAACGGCCTCGCCAGTCGCGAAGAGGTAAAGGATGTCGTATTCAGCGCCCGCTATCTGGTGCTGGGCCTCGGCGATGTCTATCTCGGCGCGCCCTGCGCGGTACCCCTGGACCCACGGCACCGCCTGCTAACCTCAAAGTACAACCCGGCCCGAACCTACACCGCCGAAGGCACCGTGGGTATCGGTGGGGTTTACATGTGCATCTACGGCATGGATTCACCGGGTGGCTATCAGTTGGTGGGCCGCACCCTGCCGATCTGGAACAAATACCTGAAGAACAAACAGTTCGAACCCGGCGCCCCCTGGCTGCTACGCTTTTTTGATCAGGTCTGCTACTACCCGGTCAGCGAGGCGGAACTGGACACGATGCGGGACCAGTTCCGGGCCGGACAGCTTGAGGTTAGAATTGAGGAAGAGACTTTCGACCTCAAGAGCCACCAGGCTTTTCTGGACGCCCATGCCGACGATATCGCCGCCTTCCGTGAACACCAGCAGGCGGCTTACGCGAAAGAGGTAGCCTTATGGAAGGAAAGCGAAGCTGAGGCCCTGGATGAACTGGCCAAAGCCCCGCCCCAGGCCGACCCGTCCGACCTGGCTAAGTTCGGCGAGCTGGTCAGTGCGGAGATTGCCGGTAACATCTGGAAGTGTCTGGTGAAAAAAGGCGATAAGGTGACCGAAGGTGATCCAATTGTCATTGTGGAGGCTATGAAGATGGAGTTTGAAGTTAACGCGTCGGCCAGCGGCACCATCAGCGCCCTGCACTGCGAGCCGGGCAAAGCTGTCTCACCGGGAGAGCCTCTTGTCAGCATCGAAACCTGAAATAGCAACGTGAGGACAGCATCATGACCCGTTCCACCGGCCAGAAAGCCACTGCCGGGAAGCCGCGCCGCCAAAGCAGCATGGCGGATCGGGTCTATGAAGCACTGAAAGACGACATCTTCGAATTCCGGCTCATTCCCGGTGATAAATTCAGCGAGGGCGACGTCGCCACCCGCCTTTCCGCCAGCCGTACACCCGTGCGGGAAGCACTCTACCGGCTACAGCGTGAGGGCCATATGGATGTGCTGTTCCGCAGCGGCTGGCAGGTGAAGCCGCTGGATTTTCAGATGGTGGAAGAACTCTACGACTTGCGTATCACGCTTGAGCGGGCTGCCATGCACAAGATATGCAGCCACTCGACGCCACCGCCGATACTGCGACAGCTGAACGCCATCTGGCACCCGGACCATCCGTCTGAAAGGGCCATTGGCAGCACCGCCCGAGCGCTGGATGAAAGCTTTCACTGCGAGCTGGTTGCCGCCGCTAGCAACCGGGAAATGACCCGCATCCACCAGGAAGTTACCGACCGCCTGCGCATTATCCGCCGGCTCGATTTCACCAGGGCAGATAGAGTCGACGCTACTTATAACGAACACGCCGAAATTCTCGACGCCATCAGCAATAATCAACCGGGTGCCGCTGCAGAAAAGCTCACTGCACATATTCGAACCAGTCAGGCGGCTGTGAGAGAAATAACGATGGAGAAGATTCGTGAGGCGGCCAGAGCACATCAGCAAAACAAGACAACATCCTGATCTAAAACGTTCTGGCTTTTCCCTGAGCCAACTCGAAGTTTGCTAGCTGTGGGAGGGGGAGGCATCTTCCCGGACCGTGTGTGGCCAAGGATGGCCACACCCGAGCCCTACAGGGA
>NZ_JBBEBW010000026.1:0-79419 GCF_040882185.1 Marinobacter sp.
TTCTGGCGAATTCTGGTCAGGCGGATAAGATGGGGTTCGTGGACCGCTTACGAAATTCGCTGCATTATTTTGCAAAGTCTCTCCACTCTGGAAACCGACCCATTATCAGTGGTCATACTGCGTTCTCCTAGTCGTAGTCACACTCTGGCGAACCCCATTCGCCGCCAACAGGACCTCCAACGGCGCCCTGGAGCCTGCGGTGCTTGATCCAGGCAATGGCGATTTGATCAAACAGTTCACAGGGTATCTGCAAACGAGTTCGTAATTTGGTCCAGTTGTCCTGTTCAACTAGGAGCCCCTGTGTGTTTTCGAGGTCGAGGAAGACGTCTTCGGGCTGTACTGGGTTGAACGTTAACTCATGGTACAGGTGGAATGTTGGCCCTGATGCTATGGAACATTTCGTACTCATTTTTACGCCTTTATAAAACAAGTTTTACATATGTAGAAGTACAAAACTGGCTTGTTTTTATTATTATATGAAATAGGAACGAGATGCAACTTGTCTGGGTGCGAAAGTTATTATCACACTTATGCTTTCCTGAGCTTAATATTTGTTTTATCACAGTGTTTTATTTTGTAAATACACTAGATTTCGACCATCGCCCAACATAGTCTATAGGAACAATCTTGCATCAGGTATTAACATGGATTTCAAATGTCGATCGGTTAAAATCAGCGACATCAGACTGGATTCATCGGTGTATTCCGTAAATCGATGTGTGGCAAATATCATCGAGCCCTGTTTTGATAAACTCGAATTGACGCCATTTGCCATCGAGCTCTTACTCGCCTCATCGCCACTCATTGGCTGGGAGTCAAAATCAAAAACAGTCCATGTTTTCGGGAATTTGCGCTCGTTGTATCTCGTCAGTCAGTTGGATAACACTCAGAAAGTTCCCGTTCTGTTGGTTCCCGAGAAAAGCATCTCAGATCCCACAATCTTCTCTATTCAATCCACGTTGCTCAGCCTTCTGAACCACTCAGTTGATCGTCGTGTTTTAACGGATTTGATCTCGCTGTTTTGGCAGGAGTTGGACACCAGTGATAACCGAGGGCAACTGTCACCGAGGTTCGTGAGTAAATCAGGTCTCGCGGAGGCTGCCGGGATTAATCGGCGCGATTTCCCAAGGCAGACCCAATATTACCATTCCAAATTTATGGCTTATCGGGAGGCGGATGAATGACTGATTCCAATTCTCCAGCTCTTCTATCGCCTGGGCTCGTGGCAGAGCTTGGCCTACGGCAAGACATAATTGGTGAGGCGTTGGTTAAACGCGCGCTTCGACTGCTGTGGCCATTTCTACAGCGCGTGAACAATGGGGTCTATCTGGAGGCCACATTCTCGATCGTTCTACAATGGATCGATGACGACGCGGTTTCTGATTCTAATAAACAAATCGCGCACCCTGCTGGTACCCGAGGACTGAAAACGGAATATCCGGTTCACGCGCTGTTGCTACACATTGGGGCGCAACGCACGCTATCCGAACAGTACCTTCATTTGTGCGCTCACGTTGTCTGGATTGCCCAGACATTGCAGGAAGCAATTAATTCAAACATTGCGGGTACAGGAAATACCAGCGGTGTTGCGGAAAACCGTCGAGAGGTTTGCAGGCGGATGCGCAAACTATCCGATAAAGCGCTCGGGTTTTTGCCGGACATACCGGATTCATCGAAGCATTTACATCAGCGACTCAAGCAATTCTCTCCTCGGGGTCAAGTCCGAGGACTTAATAAAACCTGTGAAATCCTTGAGCGCTCATCGGCGTACGCGCTCGCGCTCAGAGGCTCCCCGTTTCGCGATAGTTATCCCGGGGCCAAAAAGCGTCATGCCAGTATACCAAAGCAGTTCTGGGAGCGGAGCGTGGACTGTATCGATCCGGATGATCAGTACGCTGATGAGGAGGCGTTTACCATCCGATCTGAGGCTGAGCCCGATGGGATGAGTCCCCAGGCGTTGATCTGATCAGGTGCCGCGCCCGATGAAGTTCAGTCCCAGACCCGTCTGCTGATTAGTCACCGGCCTATCAAGGCGAGGTCTGGTGAATCGCTGGTGCAGCAGCACTTCCGCAGTCGATATGCTCATCGACACGCTGTGAAAAACGGGCAGATGACCCCGTCACAGTGGCGGAAATTAAGCTTTTTTGATTTACATGTTCTGATCGGGGCATTGCGTGAAAACGAAGCGGAAGATGCTTTTGTATCTATTTTTCTGGTGCTCTCTTTGCTCACAGGTTCCCCTGCGGAGCGGGTGCTGGAGTCCCAGCTGTATAGATCGACCACCGATATCCCCCGACAGCTCGATGCCGGTGCTCTGTGCTGTGTTCTCAGAGAACGGGTTTGGGTACGAGGTGTGTTGAGGCCTGATTATGCTAAATCGGCGCGGTCTGAGTGGTTGCGGTATGTCGAGGCAACCACGACGAAGCTGACGTTTCCAATTCCTGAGGAACTGATGTCGATCCTGGTGAGTCGACTCAAAGAACTGCCGTTGGATTTCAATCCCGGTAAACGGCGGCCGCTTTTCCCGCTTCGTGATGCGCCTATTCTCGAGGCTGTAAAGCGCTTTTTGTCAAAACTCAACGAGCGATACAAAACGCAATTCACTCTCCTGCGTATTCAACAAATACTTTTTAACCTGCTTATCGCTGGAGAGGGGGATCGGGTGGAGGCAGCGTTAATTACCGGGCAGATGCCGTCCACTGGCCAGGCGGCCTCGTTATACTACCACTGGGCCAAAAAATCAGATCTCATCCACACTTACAAGGAGGCCCTTGGAGGACTACCCGCACCTATTACATTCGAGTGGTCGGCACGATCAGGTGCCTCAACACTGGGGGTGGGGTCTGAGATCTGCCCAAAAACAAAACCGCTGCAGTTGTTGGCCAATGATCTCCAGGCGGCTATTGAGATTGCCAGACGAAACTGGGGTCATCAGGATGCCTGGATCGATTTTCATAACTGTTATATCCGCTATGTCATCGTAATGGTGTTGTTCGCAACGGGGCATCGCGCTGTTCAGGATCCCATCCCTTACGCTGAAGACGTCGATTGGGAGCGAGGCCTTGTCGTCATCAACGATAAATCCGGCGATCACATGCAGAAAGATCGACTGGTTCCGTTGGTCCCGACCTGCTTGTTGCAATTGGAAAAGTTCGTTCGACATAGAAACTGCATTTTGACTCGAATGCGCCTGCTCCTGAAAACTCCGGTTCGAAATGAGTTACCGTTTTTCTTTTTCCTCAGTGACGATTTGAAGCCGCAAAGCGTTCAACCAAAAACGCTCCAGGACCAGCTCAGCGATACCTATGACTTGCCACTGAATATCAACCGACATCTTCTCAGGAGTACGCTGCGCAAGCAGGGATTGCCGGGAACAGCCGTCGACGCTTTTATGGGGCATTGGTCGGATGGTCAAAACCCTTTTGACCGGTTCTCAGCCATGGACCCTCAGGTGTTCCTGTCCCAATGTTCCAAAGCGTTAGAAACGCTTTTCTCGGAGGCAGGTTGGCACGTGGTGGAGGGCCTGTCATGACGGAGTCGGTTATGTGGTCCGGTTGGTCGAGGGCTATGAAAAAGAAGAGCGAAAAGCTGGGTGACAAAGCGCGCTCGCATGAAAGGCATCGTAGGCGACGAAAGTGCTGGGTACACGCGCTTGAGATTCTGAAAACCGAGGCCCCTGGATTGTATTCTGGCGAGCAAAACGCTGACTATAACCCGACCGAAATGAATCAGTTGTTCGAAAAACTCAAGGGCCATGCGTCGAATCAGGATTATCGCGATCGCCACAATTACATAGTCGAGGGGCTTCACCGAGGTGCGCGCGAACTGGCCTGGCAGATCGAAGTGCCGAGTATGATTCAGATCTACCACTCGCCTAAGGCTCCCCTGTCCGTTCAGGGGCAGCGACAGGGTGTGAGTTACCGTCGTTTACTGACGATGTCTAATGAGCACTTCGGCGATATTCTGCTAGAGCCTGCATCGAGCGATTCAAAAACAGAATCACTGCAGGCGCGGGAAGCCGAGGCAGGGCGCCTTCTATTCTCGGCTATAACCCGAGGGGGCATTCTGAATGCCGGGTGGTTGACGGCACTTCCCGATGCGTTGCATCGAGGAGTCTGGGTTGACGAGAAGAGCATTTCGCTTGAATTGCAAATGTCGGATGTGGACAGCTATCGTTTCAAGGTCGATTTTTCCAAGTCGGAGAGCCGCAGGCGATGGTTCCCCGATCCTGTAACGGCCATGCTCCTTTTGAGGTGGTACAAAAAGTACGGAAGAGCGTGGCCTGAATCGAAAGGGCCGGTTTTTCGTCAAATAGACGTTTTGCTAGATGCGTACTTCCGATCTCTGTCTTTGCCCAAGACATTAGAACTGCCGAAGGTAGATCATAAAGGTGGTAGGCCAAGGATTTCTCGATGGCTGCAAGAACATGCGTGCCGGGAAGCTGCGAAAGATTTTCCAGGGTATCTGGTTCACTTTGCGTCGTCGTTGGAGGTAGGCGCCTCGGTTCCCAGAGAGGCTTGGCTTCGGTTACAAACCGGTTTGATTGCCAAAGACATCAGTCGGTCTTTGCCTGCAGATAACTCGGTGCCCAGCGTGACAATTGGAGGAGACCAGCCGTTACCGAGTAGTGAGCAATCTGGGCAAAGGGTTGCCAAAGACCATCAACAGACCCTCAACGCTTTGCGACTATGTTTGACGCATAGGCGCTATGACCTTGGGGCGGAAAGGTCGGTCCCGAACGCGATTGAGGCACTCAAACGCTTTGTCGCAGAGCCTAAATACAGATCTCCTATTCTGAGTCTGGTTGCGCATTGGTTACTGTCGAGGTTGCGCAGTGAATCAGCACTTAACGCAAAACGCATAAAGCCTGCTTCTGCATTGCGATATCTAGGAACCGTGGGAAGACCATTACTTGTTGCAAGTCTCCAGAACCCGGACGTTGAACACTATGATGCGGACGACTGGATCGAGCTCTACGAGAAAGCCATCTGTTTTGACCTGAGCTCGGAAAGCAAAGCGACTCGTCGCCAGCGCCTCTCGGAGTTCCATGCTTGGCTCGTTGGACATTATATGGTTCCGCCAGTCGATATTGTTGAAGAAGGGGTCTCAGTGCGAAACGTGGATGCAAACCTTCTTACACCCAGAGAATACACTCGGGCTAAGTCGTGGCTGATGGCCCTTGAAAATTCTCGTCAAAGTGTGATTTGTTCACTGGTGCTTACGATCGGGTTTCGTTGCGGGTTGCGTCGGCGTGAAGTCACTCACCTAAGACTGCAGGATCTCGAGGGGCTGGGGGAGCCGGGTTTCAATAAGCCGTCACTGAGGGTAATGAATCAAAGAGGCATGACGCACAAATCTCAGTCTGCAGTCCGTCGTTTGCCGATCTGGCTGCTTTTGATGGAGGCAGAAATAAATGAACTCAAACGCTGGCTACATACCCGGATAGCGGAGCTGGGGGGTTCCCTCCCGCCGAATGCCCTGTTGTTTTCCATGGAGGGACGGCCTGCTGAGATTATAAACGATACCTATGTGTTCAAGCCCGTTACCCGAGCCATGCGTACAGCCAGCGGTGACAACAATCTGCGCTTTCACCATAATCGGCACGCGTTTGCTACTTTTATGGGCTTGAGAATGCTTGAAAGCTACCCGGGGCAGTTTCTGCCAGATCCTTGGGTCACGGAAGACTCGGGCGAACCTCTTTTGCCCTATTGGGGAGAAGATTTTTCCCAACTGGCGTCGCTTGGTTCTGCGCAGTCGCCTACTCAAAAGCATCTATGGGAACTGTGTACCTGGTGTGGCCATCTGACACCTGGGGAAACCATGAGCTCCTACAGTCATTTATTTGATTGGGTGCTGCGCCGATATCTGGCAGAGCGACGAAACCCCGAGTTGACGTTGGCTCAACAAGCTCAGTTGGTAGGTGTCTCTGCGACTGGAATTGAAAGACTTCGTAATCGACACCACCTGCGTGGGACCCATCGCGCCGGTGATATTTTGGCAGCACTGGCTAATCGGTGGAAACCATTCGCGATCAAGGCCAGGCTTGAAAAACGTGTTCTGGCGACCGCTCCTGAATTTGAAGAGTCTGATCGTAACGCTGCCACGGGCACATCGCCACTGGTTCTCTATGAGATGCTAAAGAACCTCGAAAAACTGTTTGAGCGCGATACCGAACCATATCTGAAAATTGCGGACACTTATGCCCTGCCTGAGCGGCTTGTGCGTGAATGGGCCTCCCGGGCAGAACTTTTATCTCAGGCGCAGACGTACAGAAAAACGCCAATCCTAAGGTTTTATCGGACGCTGCCTCGTAAACCTCGGGTGTTACCCAAGTCCCGACCGGACCATGCGCCGTCGTCTGAAATTTTTATAGCGCCGCCAAGAGAAAAAGATTTGCGCGCAAGAAGTGAGCAACTTTATAAACGTTTGGTCGAGCTTTTCGAGAATGATCCGGATCTGGTATTAGGAATGCTGTCCTCTTCACTGAAGGCGTTTCAACGCACAAAGGTGGCGCTCAAATTCGAAGACCTCGAGGATAGGCGGAAGTTTTTGACGATCCTCGATTCGGTGGGGCTAAAAAGCTGGACATTTGTTCACTTGAAGTTGGCGCCGGGAATGGACGAGCAGCGCGCAAAGACCCATTGGAGTGATGTTTTTGATGTGGATAAATCACGGATAAAGATCAAACGTGGACCCGAGGACGAAGTGAAGCCATTTCCTTTAGGTTCGGCGCACCCTGATTTTTTTGCCGACAAAACGGGGCTGCGGAGCACTTGGACGGTCGTGAAGTTCGTTTTGGCCGCCGCCATCATCATGTTGCCATCGATAGAAATGTCTGGGGGTGTCTTGTAGAAGGAATGAACCCCTGGCGGCCGAAGGGCCGGCAGGGGTGTTTGTCAGGCGATATCTGGCAGGAGTATGTGCTCTTCAATGAATGCGTACTGGCGACCGCCAAAGCGGAGGATCAGGAGTAGGGCATACAAGCGCTGATAGAGACCCGGCACCTGAGTGCCACTTCCTGCCGAAAGTGTCAGAAAAGCCAGGATATCTCCTCTTTCAGACTGAAGGATGACGCTCATTATCGATGCATCGGGTTGGGTTTCAGTTAAAAGGATCTTCACAACAACAAAGATACCTATCTCGTGAGACGCCTGTTTGAGCATTGCGAAACGGTTCATAGATCCATCTCCCACCGATTAAGTGCCTTCTCCAGCTCGACGATCAGAAACGCCAAAGCTTGACGGGTTGGACTGAGACCGTGGTGGAGCAACTGGGAATGGACCCAGGTTACCAGCGCCTCATCGTTTGAGCGCTCTGTTCCTGTCCCCAGGCAAAACACCAGTTGCTTGCCTGATTGAATTCGAAGCGCAAGCCCAAGAGAGGCGGAGAGCTTGTGAACGGAGTCTGAGTTTAATACACGCACGTCATGATTGGTCTGGACCAATTTCAGATCAGGTTTCATCGCTCACCTCCAAGGGTTTGCTGTCGAATTCGGTAATTAAAAGCCGCTCAAAAGCTGAGCCATCACGCCGGGTCAGGTTGGGCACATAACGCGAGTACACCCGGAACAACATTTCGGTCGTGGTGTGTCCCATCTGGCGAGCGATCCATTCCGGATTCTCACCCGCGGCGAGCCAGAGAGTCGCTGCGGTGTGCCGAGTCTGGTAAGGGCGACGTTTTCGCAAACCGAGGTGACGGAGCAGGGGATACCAGACTCGTTTGGTGACGTTGTTGTGGCAAAGTGGGCCACCAGTCCTGGTGCAGAATACGAAGGCCTGTTTACCTGTTGCGCGTTTTTGATCCTGAAGGGCAGCGGCCACCAGCTGGGACATTTCGATGGTACGGAATGAACCATCATTTTTTGTGTATTCCAGCCGACCTTGAACCAATGCTTGGCGAACCAAAATCTGACGACGCTTGAAATCCACATGCTCCCAGTTAAGCCCATCAATTTCACCGGTTCGCATCCCGGTAAAGAATCGGACGACGTAGTAGTTCCTGAAATCGGGCCGTACGGTATCGATGATCTGTTTCACTTCTTCGATTCTGAACGGCTCCACATCCGTCCTCGGCACCTTCAGTGATTTAATCCCGTGATAGGGTGAGCTAAACTCAAAGCGGTTGGCTGCTTCGCTAAGGATCATGCGCAATGGCGTGATGATTCGGTTGATACGACTGGCTGAAAGACTTTTTCCGCTCCGGGTTGTAACTTTGGCGAGTGAGGCCCGGAATTCGAGAATGTCTTTTTTGGTGATGCGGCCAACCTCTTTTTCCCCGAAATAGGGGTTGAGGTAGTTTTTCAATGTTCCCTCCACTGTCGAAATGTGTGACTGGCGCCACTGGATTTTCATTTCGTCGAGCCAGTCTTTCGAGAAGGCTTCGAACAGCGGTGTGTCGTGTGCCTCCCTGGCTCGCTGGACTTCCGCCTGTTTGGTGAACTTCTGTGCCAAAGAGCTGTTTGGGAAATAGCGGTGGTACTCGAAAGTTCCCAGAGTGATTTCTGCTTCAATCCGTTTAAGGATGGTCTCGAGTTTTTTGCGGTTAGCAGATGTGCTATCCAACGTTGTCTGTTCTCTGCAGCGCTTGCCTGCATATCGGAAATCGAAAAATAGTTTGCCCGTTTCGGGGCGTTCTACGATTTTACCCACGGCACATACCTCCTCCGGCCATTGGCACAGCGAAGGCATGGCTGCTGGAGTGATTGAGCATGTCCTGCTCGATGACGTTCCAGATGTAGAGGATCTTCCGGCCGCCAAATGGGCGGAAGTAATGCACACCCTCGAGTAGTACTGAGTCTTTAAGACGTTCACGGATAGTCCGTGTGTCGTACTTGATCCGCTCCGCCAGTTCTTCAGTGGTGAGATATTCCTGTGACATAAGAAAGCTCCTTTGCTATCTTCGAGTGCTGGAGGACATACCGCATTTCTAGCGCCTCAAAATGTCCTCCTGTAGATCATTATGCACTCATTAGGACCTTAAGCAAGTCTTTTTGAGCTCCTGCGGGTTAATTTGTTCTTTGGTGGGCCAAATGATTAAGTGCCATCTGTCCAGACTGATGGGTGAGAAGAAGCTCAAGATTGTTGATGTGGCTAGGGAGACTGGTTTAAACAGAGGCACTGTAACCAGGCTCTACCATGAGACTGCGAATCGAGTTGATTTAGAGGTAGTTGAAGGGCTGTGCCGGTATTTCAGTTGTCAGGTTGGAGACCTCTTCGAGTTCGTTGATCAACCAGATGGAGGTAATAGTCGTTTTGATAAAACGCCGTGAGATTGCTGGGTAAACGTCAGCGGTCTCGGCTTATCTTCGCAGAAGGATTGTCTTTTTAAATCTATCCAACGCCATGGCGAAAATGAGTTTTAGGACACAGTTCTGAGGCTTCCACCAATATGGGGATATGGAGTGGTAATGGAACCGACGCAGTACTACGAAATAGCGAGAAGGACCTCAGTCATTAGATGGCACGTAGAGGAACAATCCTGGATAGCTCCACTTGGTTTGCTCGGAGAGCTTGGATCTCTGGCTACGGTATTAAAAAGGAAGATTCGGGATCGTTTTGCGAGCACCCGATATGACACCCATATGTCTGAGGAATTGGCCGACCTTCTGTGGTACGCGGTGACAATTGCTGACCACCATAGTTTCTTCTTAAAGGAGTGGCCAACTCCCAATTCTACCCGGGGACTGTTTGAGAAAATAGTTCGTCTCGAGAACAAGATATCCAGCTATTTGGTCGAGTCTGTTGCGGGGCCAATCAGTACTGAAAGGGCTGCTGAACTTCTTTCCAACATTTTTACCGAGTTGGCCAACTCCGCAGCTTCGTTGGGCCTATCTATGGATGCCGTGGCTGGGGTGTCTGTTTCTAAAATTGAATCTCACTGGTTGCCAGACTCCTCAAGGCCTGCGGAGCAGTTCGATAGGGGGTTTCCCGCGCATGAGCAACTACCAAGGCAGTTTAGTGTTGATTTTCTAGAAATACCTCACGACGAGGGCCCCCATGAGCTCATCGTTTCTATGAATAATGTGCATTTAGGCGATCGTCTCACGGATAATAATCACCGCGTCGATGGTTACAGATACCATGACATTTTTCACTTGGCCGCAGCCTGCTATTTAGGTTGGTCTCCCGTCTTCCGGCGAATGCTCAAGCGAAAAAGGAAAAGCGATCCAGAAAAAGATAATGTGCAAGATGGAGGGCGCGCTGCGATTCTCGAAGAGGCAATAGTTGGACAAATTTTTGCATATGCTAGGCAAAATAAATTTTTGGCAGGAATGGATAGGGTCGACGCGGATTTGATTAAACTAATTCAGGCGTTGGTCGAAGATTACGAAGTCTCGAGTACCGAGCCATGGGAGTGGCAAGAGTACATTGTTGAGTCCGTCGCGATGTTCCGTAAGATACGGAACGGATTCACCGGCCAGATAGTTTTCAATGCTGATTTACGCAAAATGTGGATCAAGACTGAAACTAGTGAACATTAGGCTTCCACCAATCTTCATTGGCAACCTACGCAAACAACTTTAAGCTTTTTTGCTCAAAAGAGAACGTTTCCTGAGTCGTTCTATCAATTATGCTGCGTTGGAATTCGGAAACTCTGGCATTGATACCCCATTTCGGTGGGTACCAAGGAAGGTTGAGCGAAGGCGTTGTGGGTTGAAACTTTTGTTTGATTCTTGACCTGCCAGTTCTTCCAATAATTTCAGGATGTTTCACTCGCGCATACTTATCTACTTCGCAAAATAAATTTTGACAATCGATAAGCTGCAACGGACGTCCCCATAGCGACTCAAAGGGTAGGTTTAGGCGGTCAAAGTTTGCCTCTTGTTCTTCAGACATCATTCTAATGATATCGATCTCGCTGTAGTCACCAAAATCAGTGAAACATTTCCTGATTCCGTCTCTAGCTCCTGGTCCCGGGATCACGAATTCTTGCTCAGAATAATCGAAATGGGCCGAGTAGTTTAGGTCTGTAATATACTGGTATGCGAGAAAAGGCCCAATTGATGGCAATGAAAGAAGAAGTTCATAACCCTCTTTCATCGATTTGGCATGGCTGATTTGGCTGAAGAAACCATTTTTTTCCAGGGATTTTAAAAGCTCTAGGTGAAATCGATGTTTGCTTCCAGTGCGCACTCCATTGGAAGAAGCGCCAGAGGGCATTATGTATGCTGCAGAATAGATCGATCTCTTGCTGGCCTTGGCCGCTTCAAGCAGACGGCTGTATTCGGGGACATTAAATGTATTGAGCGATATTTCCTTCTCTAGACCGCTTTCAAGCAACTCCCAAGTTTCGATCTTGTTAAATATCTTGAACAGTAGCGTTCGGAAGATCGTGTTTTCAGCATCGAAAGAGCCTGAATAAAGGACATTTTTGATTAGGTATTGGCTGACTCGATCCGACGCACGATAGGCATTAGTGAACTTGTGGGCCCGTAAAATTGGATCGTTCGTCCATGGCCCGATCTCGCCGACCACACGTTTGTTGAAAACAGTCTGCCGCTCAGTTGCGAATTTCCAGTATGAATCGAAAACCACAGACGCTTTTGGACGGCGCTTCCTGATTATTGATAAGGGGGCTGCCACATTTTTTCGTAGCGCTGTGCTTTTCATGAGTTACCTCAGAGCTTGAATACAATGCGTTCATGATAGTACAATTATAATAACAAATATTATTGTTAATAACAAAATGTCGCGAACGAAGAAAGACTCTGAATTAATGGGCGCCATGTGCGCGAGGTTGAGATACTTGGCTCAGGAAATCCTATGCTTGAGTGACAAGGTTGTGGCGTCGAGGATGGGCTACAGCAATACCACCACTCTATGGCGTGTCTGGCAGGGTAAAACATTTCCGGATCCTGAGAAGCTTTTTAGACTGGCAGAGTTGCGTTCTCCCGGTGGACAGAGTCCCTGCCTACACTGGATTATTACTGGTGAGGGGGAGCCATTGCTTAGTGACGTAGGCTATCCCTCGAGTGTTGGCTCCCGTGCTTTTCTACAGGACAAAATTAGAGTCCTTCCATTGAGCAAAGTTGAGTCTCTTATCAGTCTTCTGGCTGACTAAAGAACATCCTCGGTAAAATCGAAATACTCCTCTTGAATCGCCCGGGTATAGCCGACGCTCAGCTTCGGCAGGCTCTATATTTGTCAGGCAGCCTTCTAGCTAAATAGGTAATCAGATTCACGCACAACGAATCACAGCCGGGCAAAGAAATCTTTAAAGGCTAAGCTAGAGGGGGGCAGGTCAAAAGTTGCATGCTACGTAACGTCCTGGCTTGATTGTTTCAGCACTAGGGTACAGGGGATAGCTTGCTTTATAGTGATGTCTCCGAGAAGGTTGGAGTGAATATTCAGTCGAGGTTATTTGAAATGGAAAAAGGTGTTAGCAATATATTCATCAGTCACCATCACAAGGATGATGCGAGTGTAGATGGATTTACCTCGCTATTAGGGGCTAGGAATTACTGGGTTAGAAATAGCTCAATCAGGGTGAAGCCTGAGAACCAACGCCGCATCGAAGAGAAAAAGGTTAGTGACGCAACGATTAGGCGATTGCTGCGCCGTAAGCTCCGCTGGGCCAGAAAGCTCGTTGTGATTGTCGGAAAAGAAACCCATCAGCGTGACTGGGTTAATTGGGAGATAAAAATTGCTCACCAGATGGGCAAAGAAGTAATCGGCGTTTATGAACATGGGCTAAAAGATAAAGTTGAGATTCCAGAAAATTTAGCTGAGTACGGCAAGGCCATAGTCCCTTGGCGTGGTGACCTCATTAAAGAGGCGTTAGAGGGTAAAGGCGACTTTTTGAAACCCACAGGTGAGGCTTTTCCCAAAGGAGTAGGAGCTAACGTTTTATGCTAATTGATCAGAACTCGCGTCTCTACATTTATGCTATAACTCGAGACTATGGCTTTGCGCCAAATCCATTCTTCGGTGTGTGTACACTCGCCACATGTAAACCACGAATTAGAAAGCAAGCTCGGGTGGGGGACTGGATTCTCGGAGTGGGAGGCGCTGAGCTTCAAGAGCATTCAAGAAAAGCGATTTTTTTAATGAGAGTTTCTGAAAAAACGACATTCCAAAACTATTGGAATGATTCTCGATTCGCTAACAAAAAACCTCTTCGGAATGGGAGTAAGGTCCGGATGGTTGGCGATAATATCTATCACAAGGATATGCATGGAGATTGGTTGCAAGAGGACTCTCATCACAGCAATGCGGATGGAACTGTAAATCAGTCCAACCTAAAGCGAGATACTGGAGAAACGAGCTTAGTTTTAATATCTGATTATTTTATTTATTTCGGTTCCAAATCAAGGGAAATTGACCTGACGCTCCTAGACTACAAGCGCATCAGAGATTATAGGAAACTTGAGCTGAATAAAAACCCCGTTGCGTTTGAATATTTTCAAGAGTTCTTGGATTCTAATAGCAGTTTGGTAAATATGATTATGGCAGACCCGTGTGACTTTGAAAGCTCCTCTGCAAGAGTCGATCAGAAGACTGGAGCCGTGACGTGATTAGAGAAATGTAAATTTTATCTTAGTCGAAGCGATCTTCTACTTATCGCTAAACTTCAGCAGTGTTTTTAGACGCTAAATGGACATTGTCTTATGGACTATGAGTTTCTCTCACCGTTAACAATAAGTTTTATTTGGCATCCCTTTGATAGGGATGCCGTCGATCCAATTGTTGACCAAGTTAGAGGCTCGTTTGCGAGAGATGCTAGCCGTCCGTTCTCGCGATCATTAAATATCCCATTGTTTTTTTATAGCTCTTTATCACCCAACACGCCTCCACAAAACCTGCCCGTGAGCTTAGCTTCAAAAAACTTAATTTTTGTGTTTACAAGTGTAAACACAATGGGCTTTGAGCGATGGACCGAATATGTCGAAAAGCTTGGTAAGAAATCCGGGCTTGTGGCTGTGCCAGTGGCAATTGACCGGGAAGGGCTCTCCCACGAAGGAAGCCTCGCAGGGGTTAATTGCCTCAGAGCATTCGATTGGGCTGGCCCCCATTACAAAGCAAAGGCGTTGGTTGCGTTGTCTCATGAAGTTTATCGTTTCGGATTCGCCAAGCCAGACATTAAAAAAAAAGGCAAAGATTCTTCTATTACGTTGTTTTTAAGCCATGCGAAGCGTGGCGGGACTGGGCTAAGAATAGCCCAAGCGATAAAAGAATTGATCGATGAGAGCAATTTAAAGCGATTCTTTGACGCGACAGAAATTGCGCCTGGCTTCTCGTTCTCAGCGGAGATCGAAAGGCATATTCCCGAATCCACACTGATTGCTATATCGAGTGATGAATACTCCTCGCGATATTGGTGTCAGAGAGAAGTGCTTTATGCGAAGCGATGCCAGCGTCCGATCGTGGTGGTGGATTGTTTGGAGGATTACGAGGACCGAGTTTTTCCAGCTTCTTCAAATGTTCCTTGTGTGCATGTGTCTCCGGACGAAAGCTTCTCCAAAAGGGATATCTTAAGAATTCTCAATGTTGCAATACTTGAGACAATAAGGCATGAATTTGCTTTGCAATCCTTACAGTTTTGCCAAAAGCAGGGCTGGATTCCCGCCGATTGTTTAATATCACCTCGGCCACCTGAAGTTCGCCAAGTGCTATCTCTGGCCGATTCGAGACCAGTATCTATTTGTTATCCAGAACCGCCGATTTATGAGCAAGAGGGTGACTGGCTATCTGGCCTAAACTGTAAAGCATTTACGCCTCTTTGGAACGAGGAAGATAGAGATTGCTTCAAGAGCTTGAGAGCTGGGATATCTATTTCAGAAGTTTTGGGCGATGGATTTTCAATGCATCATCTACACGGTGATCAGCTGATTAGGCTAGCACAAGATGTTGCGCGGCACTTGTTATCACGTAGCGCAATTCTTCTGTACGGGGGCGATCTTCGGAAGAATGGGTTTACTGAGTTTGTCCTTGATGAAGCTGGCATCTTGAAGGACCGCCTTCCGATGAGTGAGCCCCTTGTTGAAAACCACTTGGCCTGGCCGCTTTACGTATCTTCGGCTGACATCGTTGCTTGGCGTGCGAGGCATCGAAACGTCATGCTAACGGTTCAACATGACGTCCCTGAAGATGTCGCTTTGGGAATCGATAAAGAGAAATTCTTGGAACCTCATTCGGGATCGAATCGGTTTGTCTGGTCTCGCTGTCTGACTGAGATGCGCGAAAAGTCAGTTAGCTCAAGCGATATCCGAATATTTGCTGGAGGCAAGACTTGCGCCTACTTGGGCAAAATGCCAGGAGTCCTAGAAGAATTCTTGATAGCAATGCGCCATAAAAAACCAACCTTCCTCCTCGGTGGTTTTGGAGGTGTCGTTGCTGAAATATGTGAGCTTCTTGAGACAGGCAAAGGTTCTGGTGTTTTTGATGAACAGTGGCAGGTTGCAAACAATGCTGGTTATCAGGAGCTTCAAAGTGTTGCATCTCGTTATCGACTGGAGGCGGACTATTCATCAATTGTGAACTCTATTGTTGGTCTAGACTTGGCTGAGATTTCATTGAGATCTGGGCTAGAAAAAAGCGAATATCTTCGGTTAATGAAATCTCCGTTTCCTGATGAATGTGTCCATCTGGTATTGAAGGGGCTGAGGGATCTTGACGTAGTGTAAGCCTCCCTGTTTTAGCTGCACTGGTGATCACAGTTTGCCGCCCATTAGTGTTTCGCTAGATTGCCCTTAATCACTGGGGAACAGGTCAGGGCGTCGAATTTAATATGGTCTGTAAAGAAAAATAGGTTCAAACTAGTGCTTGAAGGAGTTGGGTTAATGAGCGACAGGAAAAACTGCCGCTCATGCAACGTGGTGAAATTAGCTATTTCACCAGCGTCAAGTTAGGTTTGAATTTGTGAGAAAAATTGCTTTGCGAATTACCACTCAAAGCATTCAGCATCAAACCGAATGTAAGCTCATTCAGTTCTTCCGGTTCAATTAATAGCTCCTTGGCAACATCACTTTTTGAGATACCATCATTGCGAAGGCTGGAAAAAACCTTCTTGAGCACCTGCGATGTTTCGAATGGCGAGGGTTCAGGTTCGTGATCCCGGCCTAATTTAGCCAAGTCAATACACAGTGTTCGATAGGTCCAGTCCGATGTTAAATTCAGGGAATGAAGCCGGTAATTAAGGGCCGCTGCAGAGACGTTCCAGTATTTCTTATGAGAGATAAGGCTCTTTAACGTCGCTGTTCTTGGGGCATTTGCCAGCACACTTCTTCTAGGCATTAGAAACGCTGATGCAAAAGCGTTAGCTTCCTTCTCTGCTTCTTGACCTTGTGGTGCGCCGTGTCGGTGCATTACCAAATGGCCCAATTCGTGTGCGGCATCAAACCGGCATCGTTCCGCTGTTTTCTTTGTGTTGAGAAATACAAAAGGAATATCGTCATACCACATGGAGAAGGCATCGACTTCCCTAGCATCAACGGATAGAGAAAATACACGCACGCCCTTGGATTCAAGTAAAGCGATCATGCTTTTAATTGGAAGCTCGCCTAAATCCCAGTATCGGCGCAGCATTTCGGACGCGGCTTCAGGATCATTTTTCTGCCCGACACCTGGATATTGGTCACCCTCAGATGATCGTTGGCCAGCGTCAGTTTTTGAATCTACATTCGACGCAATTCTGTAATCCTCAGGAAAGTCGGGTGAAGGCAAATCAAACTTGCCATCGATCCAGCGGTTCAAGAGAAGTGCCACAGCACCCGCCGATAGAGCAATATCCCTTTTAGAAGCTGTCATTTTGGTAAGCGCACGAAAGCTCGCCACCTCGACGGGGAGCTCTTCTACGTCATCAGCAAAGAAGAATTCGACCGGAAACCTGAGCGCGTTCGCGATCTTTTCGATTGTGTGGCTTTCAGGCACGGTCTGACCGCTCTCATAAGCAGTGATTGACCGGTCTGTCACACTAACTACCTTTGCCAATGCTCGCTTTGTAAGGCCTCTGCGCTTTCTCGCGAGGGCAAAACGAGTATTGTTGAACATGCTATGCCTTTTTCTTAATGGGTACTTCTATATCCGGCAAGTCTGGGAGTTCGATTTCGACTGAATCATCATCTAGCGGCATACTCGGCAGAACAATCCGTTCCTTCCAACCATTGATTTTTCCGCTGGAAATACTGGATGGAAGGGAGAGCTCGCAGCGTACTTCGTTGGCAGCCAAGTGCATCAAAAGTACCCAAGTCGTAAGCCCTTGGGCTTCCTCTATCGCTTGCAACAACTCACTGAACATATCCAACTGATTGTTGGCCTCAATCGCTTCAGCAGTATTAATTCCCTTCGGACACTTATTTGAAGGCGTCGGCCCAACCATACCGGTTGCATCATCTCCGGTGGTGACAACGATAGCCAAGCCCTCTTTTTCGTTCACCGTAAGCTCATAGTTGCCTTTATCTGATTTAATCCACCCCTCAGGCCTTAGCTGTTCCCGTAATACGGCAACGGTTTCTGCCCACATGATGATCCCGCGAGAGATACTCGGATGATTGGCCGTAGTGCGAGATCTTGCCAGGTATCCCTGCCAGACGGATTCTCTAAGGACAGGTAACCGAATCCCAAGTTGGGACAGTCGATCTATAGCATTCTCTTCAGTGTGTAAAAGGTTGTGCATGAGGTTGCCTCCAGGGCGGAACTCTAGTCTTCCTGTTTTTATACCTCAAATGAGGTTAAAAAACAAGAAGAGTAATGGCGTGATGGAACTAGACAGCCTGCCAGAGCCGGGAGATCTCGTTGAGGGGGCATCGAATATTTCGAGCCGGATTGAGTAGCTACAGAGAAGTTCTCACTGGTCTACCAAAGGCGTAGGCCGGGCATTTACATTGGGGCTATGGTAGCTCTATATTGCCCTCATAAACGTTCGGAGCCCTAACAGAGGGACTTTTTCCGATGGTTTTTTGTGTCCAAGTTAGGGGTTTGCGGTTTCCATGCAAAGGTCAGTTATTTCGGGCGGAGAAAAACGTCCCGAAAGCCGTGGACACACCATGGACACAATTTGGACACAGACAAATAAAAAAGGCCTGCGTTCTCACGCAAGCCTTTGAAATATATGGTGCGCCCGAGAGGATTCGAACCTCTGACCTCTGCCTCCGGAGGGCAGCGCTCTATCCAGCTGAGCTACGGGCGCGTCAAATGGATGCTGCTGCATCCATTTCGAGTGCGCAATCTTACGTGCGAAGGGGTTGCCTGTCCAGCCCCTCAGCGGTTGTTTCTTAACGTGGATAGAGCCGTTCCGGGGTGATAGCGACCAGGGTACTTTCGTTGCCAATGCTGATTTCCCCATCCTGAATTGTGCACTGCAGGCTCATGTTGCGCTCGGCCAGTTTGGCGAGTTCTTCGGTCGCATCAGGGGGTAGGTTGATGATGTTCAGGTTGTTGAAACGGCTGAGTTTGCTCTGGTGCTTTTCCCACCATACTGGCACGCCGCGGCCGCCGTAGGTATAAAGGATAACTTTGCGGGCGCGGCTGCAGGCTTTGCGTAAACGGCTCTCGTCCGGCAGGCCAAGTTCTATCCAGAGCTCGATCTCGTCACTCAGGCTCTTCTGCCACAGGTCTGGCTCGTCGTCGGTGCTGATGCCTTTGGTAAATTCCAGGTTTTCACTGGCGTTCAGAAGAAAGGCCAGAAGACGAATCATCATGCGTTCGTCGTTCTCCGAGGGGTGTCGTGCCAGCGTTAGCTGGTGATCGCCATAGTAGTGTCGGTCCATATCGGCGATATTGAGTGTCGCCTTGAAGATGGTGGCCTTGAGCGCCATAGGGCTTCCTGCAATGGGGTGAATCTGTTTATTTGAGCTAGTGTAAAGCAATTGATGGGGCGAGCAGAGTATAACGCTTATGGTGATGTTGCGCGGTTTTCTGGTTTTGATGATGTTCTTCCTGTTGGGGGAGACTTTGCGGGTGCTTTTCGGGTTGCCGGTGAGTGCGGGTGTGTTGGGTATGATCCTGATTGCGGGTTTTCTGATGTTGTGGGGGCGGGTCAGCGACAGTCTGGCGGTGGCCAGTGAGTCATTCATCTCGGTGTTGGTGTTGTTGATTATGCCGGGCGTAGTGGGAGTGTTTTTTCTGGCAGATGCTTTTGCGGGTATGTGGCTGGCGATCGGTGTGGCGTTATTGCTGGGCACCTTTCTCAGTGTGCTGACGACTCTGCTGCTGATGCGACATTTCGCCCCCGCAGACGCGGAGGATAAAGCTGTTGAGTGAATTGACGGAAAGATTCGATGTTCTGGTCCAGACGTTATTGCAAAGTCCCTCCCTGGCCATTGCTTTGACGCTGGCGGCTTATTTTGCAGGTATTTATCTTTTCCGCGTCTTTGGTAGCCCGGTCTGGACGCCGCCGATACTGATATCAGCCACGCTGCTGGCAGGCACCCTGGCGCTGGCAGGCGTTGATTATGATATTTACCGGGGACAAGCCCAGTGGTTGACTGTGTTGCTCGGCCCCGCCACCGTTGCGCTGGGTGTACCGTTGTATCAGCAAATGCATCACATTCGCGCCTTGTGGCGCCCCATCCTGTTTACCTTGCCACTGGCGGCCACACTGGCGGCACTTTATGCGCTAGGGCTGGCGGCTATGTTTGGAGCCTCCCCTGAAGTGCTGGCTTCACTGGCGCCCAAATCGGTTACGGCGCCGATTGCCATCGGCATCACTCAGCAACTGGGTGGTTCCGTTCCGCTGATGATGGGCGGTCTGCTGGTGACGGGGGTGGTGGCTACCCTCTGTGTTGATTTCCTGGGGCGATGGCTGAACATCGCTGATGAGCGTATTCTGGGCTTGGCACTGGGGCTGAACGGTCACGCTATTGGCACGGCCCGGGCCTTCGAGATCAGCCCGGCTGCGGGTGCATTCGCGTCCCTCGGAATGGGGCTTACCGGTATTTTTACAGCGCTGATGTTGCCTTTGGCTTTTCGGCTCTCTCTATGAAATTGCTTTTAGTTACATCAAAACACTTGAATTCTTGCATGCGAATGACAATAATTATCAGTACATTTCATGGGGCCAGTGAATTTTCCTATGTACGTATGTCTTTGCAAGGGCGTAACAGACCATCAGATTCGCGACGCAGCGGAAAACGGCTGTCAGTCAATGCGCCAGCTTGGCAAAGATCTGGGGGTAGGGCGCCAGTGTGGTCGTTGTGCCTGTATGGCCCGGGAAATCCTGCGTGAAGCACAGCCCCAGGACTATATGAATCTTGCCAACTTACTGGCCCAGCCCGCCTGATTACCCCTCTCAGACCTAAGGAGCCTCTGATTAACTCCTAGATCGCTCAGAAAGCCCCGAAGGGCGCGCTCTGAAGGCTGCATCTGCGGCGTTGCGACTCTTGCCAAGGGTTACGGCCATTGGCGGCGAGCCGCGCCTTGCACCTACAGCCTTCAGAGCGCGCAGAGACGATTCAGGAGTTAATCAGAGGCTCCCTGAGTTCATCTACAGTCCAGATAGAGTAAAGAGTACCCTTCATTTGTGTCCTGCTCTCATATGTGAATCATTCACCGGCGCGATTTTTTATCGCGACGAATAGGGCTATCCTTGTGAAAATATCCGAATAATTAGGGAGAAACGGTCATGAAAGGCGATAAAAAAGTCATCCAGTATCTCAATAAAGTGCTTGGCAACGAACTGACAGCGATCAACCAATATTTCCTGCACTCGCGCATGTACAAGGATTGGGGCATCACCAAGCTTGCGGCAAAGGAATACGAAGAATCCATTGACGAAATGAAGCATGCGGACCAATTGATCGAACGCATTCTGTTTCTCGAAGGTCTTCCAAATTTGCAGGATCTCAACAAATTGTTGATTGGTGAAAATGTTAAGGAAATGATTGAGTGCGATCTTAACCTGGAAATGATCGCCCACAAGGATTTGAAAGAAGCGGTTATTCATTGTGAGACCGTAAAAGACTTCACCAGTCGAGAGCTGTTCAGAGGTATTCTCGACAGTGAGGAAGAGCATATTGACTGGCTCGAAACCCAGCTCGATATGATCGAGAGAATGGGCCTCGAGAATTATATCCAGCTACAGTCGTCAGCCGCTGAATAAGCAGTCGCCAGCGAAGGGTGTGCGGCTCACGCCCTTTACCGGCCCGATTTGACTTGCCGCGATGTCTTACATAACCCTCACATCCAGTCAGATGCTTAAGCAGGTACAATGCTGGCACGCTTTTTTTATGGCATTTCTCGGTACCCTCTATAACGTTCCACCGTACCAAAGGACCTCAAAAGGAGATTGTGATGGATCTGTCCTGCTTCAAAGCCTATGACCTGCGTGGTCGTGTACCTGACCAATTGAATCCTAAGCTGGCCGAGTTGATCGGACGGGCGTATGTAGAGATCACCGGCGCCCGCAAGGTCATTGTCGGCTATGACATCCGGCTGTCCTGTCCTGAAATCACTGAAGCGCTGAGCTCTGGGTTGATGGCGGCCGGTGCAGACGTGTTCGATATCGGCCTGTGCGGTACTGAGCAAGTGTATTTCGCCACGTCTCATTACGGCATGGACGGCGGCATCATGGTGACTGCCAGCCATAACCCCCGTGATCACAATGGCATGAAGATGGTGGGGCCGGAATCCCGCCCGATCAGTTCCGATAATGGCCTGAATGCCATTCGTGACCGTGTCCTGGAGCCTTTTTCCGATGCCGCCAGGCAAGGGCGCTATGAAACGCTTGAAGTCCAGGCAGCCTATATTGATCACTTGCTCGGTTATATCGACGCCGGGTCACTGAAACCGCTGAAAATTGTGGTTAATGCGGGCAACGGTGGGGCTGGCGTGGTGGTGGATGCATTAGAG
This sequence comes from Marinobacter sp., assembly GCF_040882185.1. GTDB lineage: Bacteria > Pseudomonadota > Gammaproteobacteria > Pseudomonadales > Oleiphilaceae > Marinobacter. The sequence goes on from NZ_JBBEBW010000026.1 coordinate 21,786, forward strand.
CCACACCTGCCGTTTGAGTATATCCGTTTGCATCATGAACCAGACGGCCACTTCCCCAACGGTGTACCAAATCCGATACTGGAAGAAAATCGCGCTGTAACCGCAGACGCGGTGATCGCCAACAAGGCCGCCATGGGGATTGCCTGGGACGGAGATTATGATCGCTGTTTCTTTTTTGACGAGAATGGCCGGTTTATTGAAGGTTATTACATTGTCGGCCTGCTGGCAGACCAGTTCCTGCGTAAGGCGGGCGGTGGCAAAGTTATCCACGATCCTCGGCTGATCTGGAATACTCAGGATCTGGTAGAAGCCGCCGGTGGTACGGCGATTGAAAGTAAGACGGGCCATGCCTTTATAAAGCAGCGGATGCGCGACGAGGACGCCCTTTATGGGGGTGAAATGAGCGCCCACCATTACTTCCGGGATTTTGCCTATTGCGACAGCGGGATGATTCCCTGGTTGCTGATTGCCGAGCGGCTTTGCCAGTCCGGCCAGACTCTGTCATCGTTGATTGATGCCCGTATCGAGGCTTACCCGGCCAGTGGTGAAATTAACCGGACGATCGATGACCCTGCCAAGGTGATTGCTGCGATTGAGGCGACTTATGGGCCTGATGCGAAGTCCGTTAGCCATGTTGATGGCCTAAGTGTGGAGTTTGCTGACTGGCGCTTTAATCTGCGGATGTCCAACACCGAACCGGTTGTGCGTCTGAATGTGGAATCCCGTGCCGATATCCCGCTTATGAAGGCGAAAACAGCACAGCTGCTTGCGGAAATGGACCGTTTGAATCAGGCCTGAAAGATGGCAGGGCGACTGTCGAACTAGTCGCTCCGCTCTAACACTGAGGTTAAAGCCAGTCGTTGAGCATTATGCCAATTCCAATTCGCTGTATGCGATGGTTGTAGTCGATCAAGCTTTCACCGTACCCGTTGTAATACTGAATATAGCCCTTCAGGGCATCTCCTAATGGAAAGCTGTAACCAAGCTCGACGGACGTTCGGTTATCCGATGATTTCAGATTGTTTCTCAGCTTGAGAGAAATAGTCTTGTCTTCGGTCAGCTTGTAAACAGCCCAGTAATCCGCATAACCGAGGTAGCTTTCGATGTCCGGGTTGTCATCGTCACTCTCTGGTAGACGGTACCAGGGGGATACAATGAACAGCCAGCGGTCATAGCTGTAGGTGACCGTGCTCAGGATCCGGTTCCAGCTTCTTGATTCGGGTTCGGAGCGTCCATTTGACTGATGATTGAAGCCCAGCGCAACCGTATTGAAAGTGCCCGGCCCGAAATCCAGATTAGCCTCATACCTCAGAAACAGTTCGGGTTGGTAAGTGGTCTCACGGAAGGGCGCAGAGTTGTCGGTGTTGTATATCTGCCAGAACGAGAGCTGGGTGTAGCCGAACCAGAAGGTGGTGCGGTTATCGAAGATGCCGGTCAGCAATGGTACTTTGAAGCTTATTTGATATTTGGCTTCCTCATTGTCCAGCGGATCATCGTAGTTCGTTGTACCGGTCCGCGGGCTGAAAGGCGTCTGGTTAGGCTCGTGCGCCCATGTCGCTGGCATTAGATACATGGGGCGATGGGAAACAAAACCCCCGGAAAAAGAAAACAGCGCTTTTTCCGCGGCGACATAACGGTTAACCAGGGATTTCATGAAACCCGACTCGTGATCCTGTTCGGCTTCACCCAAAGGTGAGCGTTCGTCGGATTCAGCCGCCAGTCGAGTGTGCCCGTTCTCATCGGTCTGAAGCATTTCGGTGGCGGTTTCAGTGGCTTCAATTTCCTGCTCGCTGGCAGCTTCCCGGGCTAGCTGCGGATCAGAGTTGGCATCGTAGCAGGCAAGCCGCTTGACACCGTCCTCTATCAGCGCGCAGTCTCGTGGGCTGATATCGCCTTGCTCAGAGGTTTGTGCCTGGCTGTAAGCTCCGGTTGGAGTTATCAAAACAGCCGTAAAGAGCAACCAGCTTCGGGTCAGAATCATGACGGTATCCAGTTTGATGTCAGGGGGTGGCAGTAATACTTGACCAGGTCTGAACAATGCTGAATGCCCAGATTCCGAGGAGTGTCAAAGTTAACAGGGCAAAGACTACCTTATGTTTGGTCCCGGTGCCTGCCTCTGCGGCAGCGATCCAGCGCACGTACATGAGCCCGATAAAGCTGATAAATACCACCAGGCTTGCGACAGCAGGCAAAAGCAGCCATCCGCTGTTGAACGAGGTGCCATCACGAGCCAGGCTGCTAAAAATAAACATGGAGCCCAGTAAGACAGCGAGGGCAGAAAATTCAGCAATCAGTAATGGTACTCGCCAAGGATGCTTCGGCAAGTTATTTTTTTGCGAGTTCTCTGGCATGACCTGCTCCATTTAAAACAAGCGATATGTTAACGGTTTCCGTGAGTTAGGGTTACCGAAAAAACTCTTAATTAATCGTTGGGTAATGTTTTTGCCCGGAAAAAAGGGCGTAAAATGCCGCGTTGGTTTTTTTGGTCTGCCCCAGTCGCTATAATGCGGCAAATGAAATTATAACGCTCTGATGAGGTGCACTGTGAAGATGATGAAAGTCCTGGCGATGGTATTACTCGGGTTCGGTCTGACGGCGGGTGCAGTAATGGCCAGCGTTGAAGATCAGATCCGTGCGCGAATTGAACCTGTTGGTACGGTGTGTGTTGACGGCGAAGATTGTGGTGATATTGCCACCTCAGCGGCACCGGCCCAGGCCAGCAGCGGGCCGCGCAGCGGTGATGAAGTTTACACGGCAGCATGCCAGGCATGTCACGCCAGCGGTGCGGCAGGTGCTCCCATTCTTGGTGATCAGGAGGCCTGGTCGAGTCGAGTAGATAAGGGGCTGGAAACACTCGTGACTCACGCGATTGAAGGCTTCAACGCGATGCCGGCGAAAGGTGGCTGTGCAAGCTGTTCTGATGAAGATATTCAAGTCGCAGTTGAATATATGGTAAGTGAGCTGGAGTAACGCTGGAGAATAAGGGTTCAATGTTGATAAGAGGCTGGCTTTATTGCCGGCTTCTTGCTGAGTAGCGGGTGGCTCAGACGCAGTTCCTCTAAGCGGTTCCACTAAAGTGTCACGCGCCAAGATCGCCCAATAAGGCGCTCAGGGTGGCCTTGCCCTTCTTGTTATTAGCCTCCACATCCAGATCGCCCATACCTTCCCATTTGAGGTCTTCTTCGGGTAGCTCGTCCAGAAATCGGCTCGGAATAGTTTCCAGCTTTTCGCCGTACTGCTTACGGGTGCCTGCAAACGTTAATGTCAGGGTCTCCCGTGCACGGGTAATGCCCACATACATTAGCCGTCGTTCTTCTTCGATGTTACCTTCCTCGATACTGCTTCGATGGGGCAGTATCTCCTCCTCCAGACCCATAATAAACACATGAGGAAACTCGAGTCCCTTGGAAGCATGGAGGGTCAGCAGTTGCACCTTATCACTGTCGTCCTCTTCTTCGCGCTGCTCCATCAGATCTCGCAAGATCAACTTGCTGATAGCGTCCTCGATTCCTAGTTCGTCGGCTGTACCCTTACCGTCTTCCAGCATGCGCTGGATGGAGTCCACCAGGTACCAGATGTTTTCCATCCGCCGCTCTGCCTGCTTCGGCGAACCTGCATGCTGGTGCAGCCATTCCTCGTACTCGATATCAGTAAACAGCTGCTTGATGACCGGGATAGGGTCTTCCTGATGCAGGCGCTGACAGGTGTGGTCTACCCAGTGGGCGAAGCGGCGCAGGCGGTCTAGACCTTTTTCGGTAACATGTGCTTCAGCGCCCAGGTCACCCAATGACCGAAACAGACTGATATCACGGGAGCGCGCATAGTGACTGAGCTGCTCCAGGGTTCGCGGACCAATCTCCCTACGTGGCACGTTCACCACTCGCAAAAAGGCCGCATTATCATCCGGGTTGACCAGCAAGCGCAGGTAGCCCATGGCATCCTTGATTTCGTTTCGGGAGAAAAACGATTGGCCGCCGGAGATATGATAGGGAATCTGGTACGCCTGCAATTTCATTTCCAGTAACCGGGCCTGATGATTGCCGCGGTAAAGTACTGCAAAGTGCCGAAAAGAAAGGCCTTTTTTCAGTTTCTGGTCGATGATTTCAGTCGCCACCCGATCCGCTTCCGCATCTTCGTTACGGCACCTTACCACCCGGATTTCATCGCCGATGGTGTGGTCACTCCAGAGCGCCTTTTCAAACACATGTGGATTGTTGGCGATTACCGTGTTGGCGCTGCGAAGAATGCGGCCGGTGGAGCGGTAATTCTGCTCGAGCTTGATGATCTTGAGGCTGGGGAAGTCCTCTTTTAACTGGGCCAGATTTTCGGGCCGGGCGCCCCGCCAGGCGTAGATTGACTGATCATCATCCCCGACCACGGTGAAGGCGACACGTTCCGCTACAATAAGCTTGACCAGTTCGTACTGGCACAGGTTGGTGTCCTGGTATTCGTCGACCAGCAGATAGCGAATTTTACGCCGCCACTTTTGCAAGGTTTCCGGTTGGCTGCGAAACAGTTGAACCGGTAGCAGAATCAGGTCGTCAAAATCGACCGCGTTATAGGCTTTCAGGTATTCGGTATACCGGGCATACACCAATGCAATCCGCTGTTCCCTTTCATCCGTAGCTTTACTAAAGGCTTGTGAGGGGCTGCGCATCGCGTTTTTCCAGGATGAGATTGTCATCTGGATATCCGAAAGCTCATCACCTGCGTCGGCGCTGGCTTCGCGCATCATGAGGTCCTGCAGCAGGGCCTTGGCGTCTTCAGCATCAAAAATCGAGAATCCCGGATGGTAACCGAGGTGGGTATGCTCTTCACGAATAATGTTCAGACCCAGGTTATGAAAGGTAGAGACCGTCAGCCCCCGGGCAAGCTTCTTGTCGACCAGTTTGCCGACCCTTTCTTTCATTTCCCGCGCTGCCTTGTTGGTGAAGGTGAGGGCGGCAATATGGCGGCCCGGAATCCCCACCTGCTCAATCAGATAGGCCATCTTGCGGGTAATGACGCTGGTTTTGCCGCTACCCGCACCGGCCAGCACGAGGAGTGGACCTTCCACAAAACGAACGGCTTCGCGCTGGCGGGGATTGAGTTCGGCCACAAGGAACCTGCTTTAAGTGATTGGAGGCGGTATTCTACACCAGTGAGCTTTTCTGTACCTTGTGGTTCCTTCAGCTATTCTTTATAGGTAACTCTGAGATACTTGCTTACAGGGTTCCGAACGGACGCAGCTTGTCAGCCATGGCCGAAATGATGGATTCAATGAATCGCAGTAGTGTCCGAATACTGATTCTGACGCCCGAACATACTGATTACCTGTGGTATGTGTCCCTACTGCGTGGCTGTTTCGAAATATTACCTGACACCACCTGGTGCCCGGACCTGATTGACTGCGACGACCTGATCCGGAACACCGCGTTTGAAGTCATTCTTTGGGATTGTGTGCTTCATGGCGGTTCCGAATTGGGGTTCCTGCAATATCTTTCGGTCTCGGGCAGCGGTAAACCGATTATCGCACTCAGTTCCGAGGTGGAGTCCGAACGTACGCCTGAAATGTTGATAAACGGCGCTGCGGACTATCTCCGCAAGGGCGGGCTTGATATCTGGTCCCTCGGGCGCGCTGTACGCTGTGCCTGGTACGGGGATCAACTGGCGGATTCCGCCAATGGCCGTCTTGGCTGCGAAGTGGCCAGCGGCTTCATCAACCGGGATCTGTTTTTTGACCGTTTACAGCAGTCATTGCTTCGAGCCGAACGCAGCGAGACCCAACTGGCCCTCCTGCACATTAATCTGGATGACTTCAGGGCGGTTAATGAAAGTCTCGGCTATCAGATGGGCGACCAGTTGATGCTCAAACTGGCAGAACGCCTGCGGCAGGTGTTACGGCGAGTGGATTCCCTGATGCGAATCGGTGGCGATGAGTTCGCTATCATCGTCGAACGGGTAGGAAATTCCCTCGATATCACCCAGATAATCCGAAAGATCGTCCAGGCTCTGAATGATCCGGTAGTGGTTGACGGAAATAGAGTTGAAGTCAGTGCCAGCCTGGGCGTTGCGACTTATCCCGAAGCTGGCGACAGCCCGGAAACACTTTTGCGACGCGCTAACCGAGCCATGTTCGAGGCCAAACTGGACACCGGCACCAGCTACCGCTTTTACAACCAGCAACTGCACATTACCGCTGGCCGGCAACTCAAGCTTGAGGCGGATCTTCGAAACGCCCTTAGAGGCCGCGAGCTCGAACTCTATTATCAGCCCCGGATAGATCTGGTCACCGAAGAGGTTCGAGGTGTGGAGTGCCTGCTAAGGTGGAATCACCCGGATGGTACTCTGGTGCCACCGGATGAATTTATTCCGGCGGCCGAGCGGAGCGGCCTTATCGTGCCTATAGGCTACTGGGTTATCGAGCAGGCATGCGAGCGCCTGCGCGAAGCAGCTGCGCTTGGTTATCCAGGTCTGGTTTTCGCGGTTAACCTGTCGTTCAGGCAGTTTCATGACCGCAAGATGACCGAAACTATTTTCCGGATTATTTACAATGCCAACGTCGATACCAGTCTGCTGGAGCTGGAGCTGACGGAAAGCGCCATGATGCATGATCCCGAATATGCCCAGCGTTGTCTGCGAGAGCTAAACCAGTTAGGCATCAGTTTCGCCCTGGATGATTTTGGCACGGGCTTTTCTTCCCTCAGTAATCTTCAGCATTTGCCTATTTCAATGGTTAAAATCGACAAATCGTTCGTGCAGGAACTGGGTGTATCCGGTGATGCCGAGCACATTATCCGGGCGATCATAAGCCTGGCTCACAGTTTACAGATGAGTGTTGTGGCGGAAGGGGTGGAAACAGAGGGCCAATTGGACTTCTTGCGACAACAGCACTGTGACGAAGTTCAGGGTTATTATTATGCCCGCCCGATGCCTTGGAAGCAGTTGATCGAATTCCTCCAAGAGCGCAACCGCCTCGCTTGCCTGCAGCAATAAGCCGCTGTACCTTTGCGCTTTAGCTTTTTCTGAAAGCGCCTTTTTTGTGCCAGCGCTTTCTCAACCGTGTTGAAGACGAGGTTGCATGAACAGTATTTCAAAGCGCATTGCGGATGAACTGGGGGTTCGGGAACAACAGGTTAACGCGACGGTTGGGCTTTTAGATGGCGGCGCGACGGTGCCTTTTATTGCCCGTTACCGCAAGGAAGTGACCGGTTCGCTAGACGATAGTCAACTGCGTTTGCTGGAAGAGCGGTTGCGGTACTTGAGGGAACTTGAAGATCGCCGTGCAACCATCCTCAAAAGCATTGATGAGCAGGGCAAGTTGAGCGATGAACTGCGTGCGTCAATTGAGGCAGCCGATGCCAAGAATCGCCTCGAAGATCTGTACCTCCCGTTCAAACCCAAACGTCGTACCAAGGCGCAGATTGCTCGCGAGGCAGGTCTCGAGCCGTTGGCCAATGCACTGTTTGATGATCCGCGCCAGGAACCCGAAACGCTGGCTGCCGGTTACCTGAATGACGACGGTGGCTTCCCGGATACCAAGGCCGCTCTGGAGGGTGCACGCTACATCCTGATGGAACGGTTCGCAGAAGATGCGGAACTTCTGGGCCGACTCAGAGATTTTATCTGGCAGCAAGCGCAGCTGAAAGTCAGCGTCATCGAAGGCAAAGAAAATGAAGGCGCTAAGTTCCGGGATTACTTCGACCACGTGGAACCGCTCAGAAAGGTGCCTTCTCACCGGGCATTGGCGATCCTTCGGGGCCGTAATGAAGGGATATTGAGCTACACCCTAGCGGTAGGTGACAGTGAGGAAAATCGACGTCAGCCTCACCCAGCCGAACCTCGTATTGCTGCACACTGGCAGATTCGTGACCAGGGCAGGGCAGCAGATAAGTGGTTGTCAGAGGTGGTGCGCTGGACCTGGCGGGTAAAACTCTCTACCCAGATTGAAACCGATCTCATGTCCCAGGTGCGGGAAGCGGCAGAAACCGAAGCCATCAATGTCTTTGCTGCCAACCTTAAAGATCTGTTACTACTGGCTCCGGCTGGCCCTCGGCCGACTCTGGGTCTGGACCCGGGCCTACGTACCGGGGTAAAGGTGGCGATCATTGACGGCACTGGTCAGGTCACCGGTCATGGCGCCATTTTCCCCCATGCGCCCCAGAACAAATGGGACACGTCTATTGAGCAACTGGCAAAATGGAGCCGGGAATACAGCATCGAGCTGGTTGCGATTGGCAACGGTACTGCTTCCCGGGAGACTGAAAAGCTGGTGGCAGATGTCATCAAACGGTATCCGGAATTGAACCTGGCTCGCATTGTCGTTAGCGAATCAGGTGCCTCGATATACTCAGCGTCTGAGTTTGCTTCACGTGAGTTGCCTGATCTCGACGTCACTATCCGGGGTGCCGTTTCCATTGCTCGCCGCTTGCAGGATCCGTTGGCCGAAATGGTCAAGATCGAGCCAAAATCCATCGGTGTGGGCCAATATCAGCACGATGTGTCACAAGTCCAGCTTGCCCGAAGCCTCGATGCCGTGGTGGAAGACTGCGTAAACGGTGTCGGGGTTGATCTCAATACCGCGTCCATACCGTTGCTTGCGAGAGTGGCCGGGCTGAACCAGACCCTGGCAGAAAACATCATAGAATTCCGGAACTGTCACGGTGCCTTCCGCAGTCGTAAACAGTTGCTGGACGTCGCGCGGCTGGGTGCCCGTACTTTTGAGCAGGCGGCGGGCTTCCTGCGTATTGCCGACGGTGACAATCCTCTGGACCGTTCCTCCGTGCATCCGGAAGCCTACGGTGTAGTGCAGGCTATCGCCAAAAAGAGTGGGCGGGATATTACCCAGATCGTCGGGGATTCCGCGTTTCTACGTACTCTGAATGCGCAGGATTTCGTCACAGATCAGTTTGGTCTGCCCACCATTCAGGATATCCTTGCAGAGCTGGAGAAACCTGGGCGGGACCCTCGTCCGGAATTTCGCTCTGCCAGCTTCCAGGAAGGGGTGGAAACCCTGAAAGACCTGAAGCCGGGCATGGTGCTTGAAGGCACTGTCACTAACGTGACCAACTTCGGGGCCTTTGTGGATGTTGGTGTGCATCAGGACGGACTCGTACATATTTCAGCGCTGTCTCACGAGTTCATCAAGGACCCCCGCGAGGTGGTAAAGGCCGGTGACATCGTCAAGGTCAAGGTTATGGAGGTTGATATCCCTCGCAAGCGCATTGCGCTGACCATGCGCATGGATGATCAGCCCGGAGCATCCGACCAGAAAAGCCAACGTCAGGCCCGGTCGGGTTCGACAGGCAGGCAGGAGAGCCGTCAATCCGGCCCTGCAAAGCGGGACAATGCGCCCCAGGGCACCATGGCAGGAGCGCTGGCCCAGGCGATGGCATCAGCTCGAAAAGACAAACGCTAGAGCCCTCCCGAGGGCTCGGTATTTCCAGATACATTCCGGACAGTGGTCAAGGGCCACTCCGGCCTAACAGGAGTGATTCATGGGTGCATCCCGGCAGCAGCTTTTCGGTCAGTTTACGTCGCAACAATGGGACGGCTTCCGGAAGGGTGTCGAAAAAGAAGGGCTGCGGGTGGACCGGAACGGCTTTATCGCGCAAACGCCACATCCTGAAGCCCTGGGTTCCGCGCTCACGCACCCGAGAATTACCACGGATTACTCGGAGTCCCTGCTTGAGCTGATTACCCCGGTGTGCGACAGCACCGAATCCATGCTGGCTTCGCTGAGTGATATCCACCGATTTGTACAGGCCCACCTGGGAGATGAGGTGTTCTGGTCGGCCAGCATGCCTTGTGAACTCAACGGCGATGAAAGTATCCCGATTGCGGAATACGGCACTTCCAATATTGGCCAGCTCAAACATGTATACCGCCAGGGATTGGCGGTTCGGTATGGTCGCATGATGCAGAGTATTGCTGGCACCCACTACAATCTGTCGTTCCCCGACAGCTTCTGGCAAACCTGGCAGAGTGCGCTGGATAATCGCCAGAGTCTGCAGGAGTTCAAGTCGGATCAGTACTTCTGGCTGGTGCGTAATTTCCGCCGTCGCAGTTGGTTGCTGATGTACCTGTTTGGCGCGTCGCCCGCACTGGATGCCAGTTTTGTGAAGGGCGTTTCCCACGACCTGTCCCGCTTCAATGAGAACAGCTGGTATGGCCCAGAGGCGACGTCTCTGCGGATGGGCGACCTGGGTTATCACAACAATGCGCAGTCATCGCTGGATATCTGTTTCAACAAACTCAGCACCTACACCGATACTCTGGCCAGGGCGATCCACACCCCCTGGCAGCCCTATGAACGCCTGGGCACGCGCCGTGATGGCCAGTTTATCCAGATCAACACCAATATCCTGCAGATCGAAAACGAGTATTACAGTGCTGTGCGCCCCAAGCGGACCACTCACGTGGGTGAGAAGCCGATACAGGCCTTGAATGCACGGGGCGTGGAGTACATTGAGGTGCGCTGCCTTGATCTCGATCCTTTTTCGCCGATTGGAGTGAATGAGGCTCAGGTCGATTTCCTCGATCTGTTCCTGTTGGATTGTTTATTGTCGGAGAGCTCGGAGATCAGTGACGATGAGTGCAACCGCCTTGACCGCAATTACAAGGAGGTGATCAAGCATGGTTCCAGAGAGCACTTCGACATGTCTTTATGCGATGACACGATACCCCTGCGTGAGGCTGGCCGGAAACTGATGGAGCGGTTGGCACCTTTGGCCCAGCAACTGGATGGGTGGTCTGGTGGTACGGCTTATGGTCGGGCACTTGCAGCGCAGCAGGCCAAGCTGGATAACCGTGATGAAATGCCTTCGGTGAAAGTGCTGCAGGGCATGAGGGAAGCAAACCAGGGACATCGCGAATGGACACTGCAAATGTCTCGGAGCCATCAACAAACGCTGAATGCAGAAGGCCTGAGTGAAGCTACCAGGCTTGCCTTTGAGCGTATGAGTCAGGAGTCCCTGGCAGAACAGCAAGCGATCGAACAGGCGGATACCCAGCCGTTCGAAAGGTTTCTCGCAGACTACCTTGAAGCCTGAACCGCAGCTGCGTGTTGTCGTCTAACGTTGGACCACGAAGGTGGTGAACAATACATCCTGAACTTCATCGTCGGTTTGCTGCTTTGTCAGCACTGTGTTGATTCGGGTGCGCGCTTCTTCTCTCAGTGCGTCCTGCCCCTGTGTCGAGGTGAGGTTTGCGACGTCAGTCTGTTCACCAAACAGCATCACTATTTCGTGACGCAGGCGGGGCATGTGATTGACCAGGGCAGTTTGAGCCGCCTCTGACGATACCCGAAGAGAGACATCAGCCTTCAGGTAAGTCAGTTTGGTGGCGGGTTCGCCAACGTGTGTTATGAAGGGCTTCCCCATCTCGACGTACAGAGTTATGGCAGGCTCAGCGTCAGCCTCCTCATCTTCACTTTGCGATGTTTCAGGTTCATCCCCGTTCTCCTCAGCGTGAAGAGTGGACGCTGGTAACAACACTAAGGACAGAAACAGCACCAGAACGGCATTGAGGCGTGTGATAGGTAACATCATAGGCTTGAAGTTGTTCACTGTTTGCGGTTAAGTGAGCGGGCACCGGGCCCAGCAGATGTGCTGAGAATAACAGGCCCCGGGTCGGGTTGCAGCCTATACGATGCTCCCCGCTCAACCACGCTATGAATGAGGTTACCGTTTGACTCGCCAAAACGTCTTTTTCCTTGTATTCCTCGTCTGCGCTGCCCTGCTGGGAGTGGCTTTCTACATGGAGTACGTCATGAATCTGGAGCCTTGCCCACTGTGTTGGCTACAGCGCTATGCCTTCATGGCGATAGGTGCGGTCAGCCTGATCGCTGCGTTGCACAACCCCGGTGGCTGGTCTGGCCGAATTTATGGTTTGCTGCTGGGTGTATTCTCTGCGATCGGCCTCGCGTTGGCAGGTCGCCAGCTATGGTTGCAATCGTTGCCGGAAGATCAGGTGCCTGCGTGTGGGCCGTCCGTGGAGTACATGCTGGATGTGTTGCCTTGGCTGGACGTACTTAAAACCGCGATCCAGGGTACGGGCGACTGTGCCAAAGTGCTATGGAGCTTCATGGGTTTGAGCATTGCGGGCTGGACTGCGGTTTTCTTCAGTTTCCTGATCTTACTGGGGTTGGTTTTGCTGTTTGGTGCCTTTGAAAAAAGTCGGCATCTGTGAGTTGGCGGCTTTCATGTATTAAAAAGTCCCCCAGAGGGCTTTGAGTAGTTGCTGTAAGGCCGTGCCATGGGGTAACTTGAAGATCGACCAAACAAGAAGCGAACTGTGCCAGTCAGGAGGCATCATGTTAGAGAATTGCCACAATGCCAAGGAACGTTGGGGTGGCGTCAGCGACCTGATTGATCGCTGGCTAAAGGACCGTCAACAACTGATTGTCCATTACATGGATATCTCGAGCGTAGACGAAAACGCACGCGGTGATGCCTCGCTGAACGAGAAATTTACCGAGCTTTGCGAGGTCCTGCTTGACTACGTTTCCGCCGGTCATTTTGAAATCTACGAGCAACTGATCACCGAGGCTAAAGAATTTGATGACGGTGGTATCGAGCTGGCTGCAAAGGTATATCCCCGCATTGAGAAGACCACCGAAGTGGCGTTGAATTTCAACGACAAGCTTGATGGCGGAAAGCTGGATAAGGAAGGTCTGGCGAGTTTGTTTGACGAACTTTCCCGGCTGGGTGAAAACCTTGAGACACGGTTCGAACTTGAGGATTTCCTGATTGAACATCTTCACACGGTGCACGGTGAGAAGGTAATGTCATCCGCCTGAGTGGGAGACAGGTGTCGCGGCGAAACATTGTAGTTAATGTCATAAAAAAACCGGCACTCCCTTATCGGGAGGTGCCGGTTTTTTTATTTCAGCAGGTTGTCCTAAGGGTTAATTTCCAGCAGTTCAACATCGAATACCAGAGTCTCGTTGGGCCCGATGGAGCGGTTGCCGCCCGGCCCGTAGGCAAGCTCGGAAGGAATATAAAGCTTGTACCTGCTGCCCTCGGGCATTAACTGCAAACCCTCGGTCCAGCCGGGTATGACCTGGGAGAGGCCGAAGGTAACCGGCTCGCCACGCTCGCGGGAGCTATCAAAGACGTCACCGTTCAGCAATTCGCCAGTGTAGTGAACTTTTACCTGGTCGCTGGCTGTAGGTTTCTCGCCTTCGCCCTCTTCAATCACTTCATATTGCAGGCCGGATTCCGTCGTCATGACGCCCTCCCGCTCACTGTTTTCTGAAAGGAAGGTTTCGCCAGCAGTTTTGTTCTCTTCTGCCAACTGTTCAATGTTGGCGGCTTGTTCCTGTTGCATGGTCTGTTGGTATTCTTGCAGGGCCGCCTGGATTTCTTCCGGTGTCATTCTGGCTTCTTCACCGCCAGCGTGGCCGTGTTGAATACCCTGCAGGAACTGATCCATTTGCAGGTCAGGCAGATCGTTGTTCATGCGTTCGCCCAGAACCAGGCCCATACCATAGCTGACTTTCTGGTCCGAGTTTTCCAGTACGGGATCGGTTTCTGCCTGGGTGCTTGAGTCACTTGAGCAGCCAGTCATAATTCCGGCAATAGCAATGGCGAAAAACGTCTTTTTCATGCAAGCGTCCTTAGATAGGTTAATGATAATTAGCTGTCATTACGGGGAGTGTCGGTGTCCAGGGCGAAAGGAGCTGCATAAGGCGAACTCCAGTCATCGTCAAGACCATTATAAGAGGCGGAAGCATCCAGGCCCTGAGTAGCAGGTTCTACCGCCAGGGCATTCCAGGCCCCCTGTGCCGGCGGCTTGTCAGCATAATGCCAACTGCCGTCACTATCGCGCCATTTAAATACGATATCCGGTCCTTTCTGTTGTGGTACCGGTGTTGGTACGACACCTTCAAAAGAGGGTATCGGCTCTGCAACTTCGGGTGGCTTGGCGCTGGTTTTGGTTGGTCCTTCCGGATCATTAATTCCAAAAAAGATCAACGCTAGCAGTAAGCCCAGTGCAGGAAAGGCGAGGCGAATCAACCACTTCATGATCACAGCTGACGCTCCACCGGGGTGATGAAATGATCTGCCAGCAGTTCAGTCAGAGAATTGATCAAACGTCTGGCCTCCTGGTCAATGGCTTGGGCATCCGGTGCTGCTGCGTACAGGTTACACCGAAAAAGGGTGTCGGCAACATCTTGCGATGGAACTGAGACTTCATTTTCCCGATTAAGAGCGTTGAATGCCAGTGCCAGTTCGACGCGTTCTGCTTCCAGCTCGGAAGCCGCCAGTTGTTGCCGCAGTTCTGAGAGCGCAGCCACGCCCTTTGGGACAGCCTGTCTCATGGAGCGCAGCGGCAATGTCATAGTCCTGCGCCAGTGACAGACCCCTTCGGATTCATCTTTGTAAGTCTTTCCCAGAGTAGTCAGCCAAATGGCGCACAGAATGCGGGTTACGCTCCAGCCTTTGGCCTGCAGTGCCAGGCAGAGGGATTCCGCCTTCGGAACGCGCCAGAAAATGAGGGCGAATTGCCAAAGTGGGGAGTCCAGATCAAGTGACTCTAATGAGGGCTTGCGTGTCATCGTCCTGGCCTCCCATTAAACGAGTGCCTCGGAATTCGCACCGGAAGCACTAAAAAATGTGTGACTGAATACGGGGGACAATAACAGACGTGGAAACTTCCCTGTTAGAATGCCGCCATGCTAACAATCTCAGAACTCAGTTTACAACGTGGTGGCGTATGGTTACTAGAACGCGCCAGCATTACCATTCAGTCCGGCCAGCGGGTCGCGATTGTGGGTGCCAATGGGGCCGGAAAATCCAGTCTGTTTCAGTTGCTGCTGGATGAGCTGTCGCCGGAAAGCGGCGATATATCGCTGCCAGGAGGGTGCCGGATAGCGCACATGGCCCAGGAAGTGGCGTCGTCAGATCGCAGCGCCCGCGATTTTGTGCTGGACGGTGATATTGAATTGCGTCGTCTGGAGGCCGAGCTTGCTGCTGCCGAAGCTCGCGACGATGATTATGCCCAGGCCAGAATCCACGGCGAACTGGATATCCACGAAGCCTGGTCCGCCGCCCGTCGTGCAGAATCACTCATCCGTGGTCTCGGATTCTCGGACGCCGATGCGGACCGGCCGGTCTCGGCTTTTTCTGGTGGCTGGCGTATCCGGCTCAATCTGGCGCAAGCGTTGATGCGGCCCTCCGATCTGCTATTACTGGATGAGCCGACCAACCACCTGGACCTTGATGCCTGTCTGTGGCTGGAGAACTGGTTGCGACGTTACCCGGGCACACTGCTTTTTATCTCCCACGACCGGGACTTCATGGATCGGGTTGCTACCCATGTAGTGCATTTTGACCAAAACCGGCTGGATACCTACAGCGGCAATTACTCCGCTTTTGAGCGTCAGCGTAGCGAACGGCTGGCTCAACAACAGGCAGGTTTTGAAAAACAGCAGGCCGAGATCGCCCAGATCCAGAAGTTCATTGACCGTTTCCGGGCCCAGGCTACCAAAGCCCGACAGGCCCAGAGTCGTGTGAAAGCACTGGAGCGTATGGAGAGAATTGCACCTGCCCACATCGATTCTCCATTCCACTTTGAGTTTCCAGTGGCGGACAAGGTCTCGAATCCGTTGCTGTCGATCCGCAACGGCGCTGCAGGCCATGGCGACGCTACGATTCTATCCGGTCTTAATCAGACGCTCCTGCCCGGCAGTCGCATCGGATTGCTGGGACCGAACGGCGCTGGTAAGTCCACCTTGATGGATGCGTTGCGAGGTGAGAGCACGCTATTGTCTGGTGAACGTACCACCGGGGAACATCTGGCGATTGGTTATTTCGCCCAACACCAGTTGGAATCGCTGGATCTGGACGCCAGCCCGTTCGTGCACCTGCAACGGCTTTCCCCCAAAGCCTCAGAACAGAAAATCCGCAATTTCCTGGGCGGGTTCAATTTCCATGGGGATGAGGCGTTAGCGAGCATTCGCACCTTCTCCGGTGGCGAGAAGGCCCGCGTCGCTCTTGCTGTGATTGCCTGGCAGCGGCCTAATCTTTTGCTGCTGGACGAGCCCACCAACCACCTTGATCTGGAAATGCGCCAGGCCCTGACCATGGCGTTACAGAGCTTCGATGGCGCCATCGTTATTGTTTCTCATGACAGGCACCTGCTGCGCAATACGGTGGATGAGTTCTGGCTGGTCAATGAGGGTCGGGTCAAGCCTTATGACGGCGATCTGGAAGATTACGAACGTTGGCTGGCTGATCGCCGTGTTGATGAGTCCGCTGCCCCAAAGCGTCAGGCCCTGGATTCGGGGAGCATCGCCCAGAGCGGGCTGAATGCAGGGGCACAGAACGGCTCGGAAAATGTGGCAGAAAATGTGGCAGAGAGTGCTGATGATCGCAAAGCCCGAAAACGCGTCGAAGCGGCGCTACGGCAGACAATCAGCCCATATCGCAAGCAGCAGAGCGGGCTGGAGAAACAGATGGAGCGTTTGCAGGTGGAACTGTCAGAGCTGGAGCAATCTCTGTCGGATCCGTCCCTGTACGATGACGCCAACAAGGCGAAGATGAAAGACTTATTGGCCCGGCAGGCAAAGTGCAAAGGCCAGCTTGAGGACGTCGAGGCCGAATGGCTGGAAATCAGTCAGCGGGTCGAGGACCTTGAGGCGCAAATGGCCTGAGCTTTAGCTGGCGTCCTCAGGACATTTGGCTGGCTATCAACTGACGATGGATAACTTGAAATTCTGGCGCCCCAGATAGTCTTTTTCATTCTCCAGGTCAGCCAGGGTCAACGGCCGTTCGTCCACCCAGCCCGCGGGAAACCGGATAGTGAGCCGGTTATCACCGGCCTCAAGATCGAACTCTGGCGGCGCCTCGTGATTACGCGAATGCTGTAACAGCACGGCGAGACGGGTCAGCACACAAAGGTAGGTCAGGCGACGGGTGTCCTCCTGATCAAGGCCTTCAAAGATGGCGGGTGAAAACTTGCGGCGGTGACCCCGGACAAGGGTTGCCAGATCGTTCTGGAATTGCTGGCTGAAGCCCGGCAGGTCTGAGTATCGTAAAAGGTAAGCACCGTGTTTATGATACTGGCTATGAGAAATTGTCAGGCCAATTTCGTGTAATCGACAGGCCCAGCTAAGTACTTCCTCATCGGCCGGAGTACGAATTTTCCAGCTGTCGGCTACCTGTTCATAAGCGGCAAGGGCGGTTTCCTCTACTGCTCGAGCGTGGTTCTGGTCAACGTGGTAACGCTCCTGGAGCGCCTGAATAGTTCGGTCACGTACATCTTCATGCTGGATCCGGCCCACAATGTCGTACAGCAGGCCTTCACGCAAAGCGCCATCGGCGTAAGTAAGCTTATCAATACCCAAAGATTCGAAAGCGGCTAGCAGGATCGCAAAGCCGGCCGGGAAAATACTCTGGCGATCCGACCGTATCCCCAGTTCACTGAGACGCTGGACAGAGCCCATGTCGATCAGCCGCTGGCGCAGCTCCCTCATGGCTTTGAGCGTGATGGACCCGTCGGTTAACTTGAGTGCCGTCAGCGCGCTTGAAATGGCTTTGATCGAGCCGGAGGAGCCGACCGCGCTTTGCCAGCCCAGCGCCCGAAAGCGATGCCGTATATTGAGCAATTCCTGGGCTCCGTGAGTGACGGCACGATCCATTTGTCGCCGGGTAATTTTGCCGTCTGGGAAGTACGTGTTACGTAAGGACACGCAACCCATGTGAAGACTATCCAGCTCCTGGGCTTCAAATCGCTCACCGATAATGAATTCAGTACTACCACCGCCGATATCAATGACCAGCCTGCGCCCGGTGTCATCAGACAAAGTATGAGAGACACCCAGGTAGATCAGGCGCGCCTCCTCCCGACCCGCGATTATTTCGACCGGGTAGCCCAGCACCTGCTCGGCCCGGGCCATAAACTGAGGCGCGTTGCGGGCGACCCTGAGAGCATTCGTGCCGACTATCTGTACCGCCTCGGGGGGCATGCCGCTGAGTCTTTGCGCGAAGCGGCCCAAACATTCCAGCCCCCGCTGCTGAGCCGCTTCGGTCAAATTATTACTGGCATCCAGACCCGCGCCCAGCTGGACTTTTTCGCCCATCTTTTCGAGTGTCCGGATTTCGCCATGAACTAAGCGCGCCACCACCATGTGGAAGCTGTTGGAGCCCATATCAATAGCGGCAACTAATTCGGGCGGGGTGGCGGATGATGCGACCGTCACGTGTCTTGAATTCCTTCTGTCTGGCCTTATAGTTATTCAGGCGTTCATGGAGCTTCTGGCAGTCACCGAAGTCTCGGCCACTATAAGCGAAAAATTGCGGGAATGTCAGCAACGTCGTTCCGCTGGTTGGAAGCGAGACGGGGGGAGGCAGGTTGTCGTACGGAACTGCTTCACAGCGAACGGAGTCTTCGCGTAAAGTATCCGCTAATAACAATGAAGCTTTCAGGGTGACGGGCGAAGGGGCTTGTCGCCGGTAATTGGATCCAAGTGCACGCCGGGCCATGTCAGGTTTGGCGATTGCCAGAATCGGGAAAATGTAATGAGTGGAAATATCGTAAACGTAAGTGATGCGTCTTTTGAGCAGGATGTACTGAAATCTGATACACCGGTACTGGTCGACTACTGGGCTGAATGGTGTGGTCCCTGCAAGATGATTGCGCCAGTGCTGGAAGAGATAGCCGAAGAATACGAAGGCAAGCTCAAGGTTTGCAAACTCAATATCGACGAAAATGAGCAAACACCGCCCAAGTTCAACATCCGTGGTATTCCTACGCTGATGTTATTCAAGAATGGCAATGTCGACGCTACCAAGGTAGGTGCACTGTCCAAGTCTCAGTTGGCTGCCTTTCTGGACAGCAACCTCTGATCCGCTGCATCCCCTAACGGGGTGCGTCCGGTGAGAAAGCCGCCCCTGAACTTGTTTCATGGGCGGTTTTTTTTGCACAATGAAAGCTCAGACTCCCGGCCATGCCACTGACTGGCTTGCTGACGATCTGTGGCTTTTTGCTCAACCCAGTGCTCGCCCTCTGACATAATTTCTTTCTTCCAGAACGGAGCTGA
Source organism: Marinobacter sp. (assembly GCF_040882185.1). GTDB lineage: Bacteria > Pseudomonadota > Gammaproteobacteria > Pseudomonadales > Oleiphilaceae > Marinobacter. Next base: position 40,810 of record NZ_JBBEBW010000026.1, read on the forward strand.
GGTTTTCAGGGCATCCATGATGAACTGGCAGGCACTGAAGCTATCGCTGCGGTGGGCGCTGGCAACGCCCACGAAGACGATCTGGTCACTCAGTTCAAGTCGTCCGATCCGGTGGATGACCGTTGCTTCGCGTACGTCCCAGCGGTCTGCGGCCTGCTGGATGACGTCTTCAATGACCGCCTCGGTCATGCCAGGATAGTGTTCCAGGTAAAGTGCTCTTACATCAGGTCGGTCGCCGTTGTCCCGCACCAGTCCGGTAAACGTCACGATTGCACCAGTGCCCGAGCCGGAATCCCGTAGCGCCTGGTACTCAGCCGCTGCGTCAAAGTCTCCGAGTTGGATGGAAATCATGTCAGCCTCCGGTAACAGGCGGGAATACAGCGACTTCGTCATGGTTATTCAACGATGTCGTTGGCCGCGCCATGGTCTGATTCACTGCGAGCATCACCGGCGCACCATCGATCAACTGGCTCCAGTTGCCCCCGCGTAGGGCCAACGCTTCGAGTATCTGCCCGGCGCTGCTCCCGGCGGGCATGTCCAGCGAGAGCTGGTCAGTATCGAGCGACTCGCGCAGTCTGGCGAAGAACCGAACCGAGACGGTGATCGTGTTGGTGGTCATGCTGGTATTACCCCGTTAACTCGTGAAATCCATAGAATGTGATCGACTCCCCGGGTGCGACAGTGCTGTGCTCCGGTATTACTGCGAGGCCGTTTGCCCAGCAGGCTGAACTGAGGACCCCGGAGCTCTGGTTTGGGTATATCGTCACCACATACTGGCCATTTACCTGCTCCTTGCGGGCTCGCATGAACTCCCTTCGTATGGAAGGTCTGTCTACTGAAAATGCAGCCGGCAGCCGTTCACCAATGACCGGTGCATTAACGAGCCCCTGTCTGCGACGAATATAGGGTACGCCAACCATCAGGAATGTCACCAGTACAGATGCCGGATTGCCGGGTAACCCCAGTAGCGGGGTGCCATTCAGTTTACCGAAAGCCAGTGGTTTGCCGGGTTTTATCGCCAGTCGCCACAATGTCAGTTCGCCCTCCGATTCCAGAACTGTCCGGATGTGGTCCTCTTCCCCTACCGAAACGCCCCCGCTGGTGACAATCAGGTCTGCGAGTTCTGACGCTGCCTTGAGAGCGTCAGAGGTTGCGCTGCGGATATCCCTGACTGTCTCACACATCACCAGGTCACAATTCATCTGAGCCAGCAGCCCCCGCAGTGTGGGTGCATTGGTGTTGTGGATTTGCCCGGGTTTCAGGGGCTGCCCGGGCTCGACCAGTTCGTCGCCGGTGGTCAGTACCGCGACCCGAAAGCGGCGATAGACTGGCACCCGGTCAAGTCCCAATGAGGCAATCAGGCCCATTTCCTGCGGCCTGATAAGCACACCCCGGGCGAGCGCCAGAGTGCCTGCTGCCAGATCCTGCCCCTGGCGCCGGATATTCTGTCCCAGGGTCGTCTCGCTGGGCGCGCGGATGCCTTCCGGAGTGATCTTTACGTCCTCTTGCATTACCACGGCATCCGCTCCCTCGGGAATACTGGCGCCGGTGAAAATGCGCACCGCAGTGCCGGGTTTCAGGGGGGCAGGCGCCTGGCCAGCCGGAATGCGCGCCGAAACAGGTAAAATTGCACCGCCTCCGAGGTCTTCACAGCGAAGAGCATAGCCATCGACAGAGCTGTTATCCGCAGGCGGAACATCCGCAGGTACCTCAAGATCAGAGGCTAATGCCCGACCCAGCGATTCCGTCACCAGAACGACTTCCGTTTCATCCATTGGTAATGCGTTACTCAGAATGTGGTCCAGTGCTTGTTCAAGCGGAACGAGTTCGCTAGCCATCAGTAGTGCCCCGATTCGCCAACTGGCTCGTCCAGCCGGTGAATTTGTCGTTCAGGCTTACGCAGGACGAGACCGCAAAAATTGCAGGGTTGATGCGCGCTATCGAGCTGGCTTAGCAAAATGCCTTCCCAACCGGTGCGGCAAGCCCCCGTCGAACCTGGCAGACAGAAGATCACGGTATGGTTGGCCAGACCGCCAAAGGCTCGGGATTGAACGGTAGAAGAACTGATATCGGCGGCTGATAGCCGGCGAAACTCTTCCCCGAAGCCCTCAATGGTCTTGTCGAGCAGGGGGCGGACAGCCTCCGGCGTACTGTCTCGCTCAGAAAAACCGGTACCACCGGTAATCAGGATGCCGTGAATATCGGGGTCAGCGATCCAGCGGGAGACCAACGCACGAATCAGGTATACATCGTCCGGAAGCAGCCGTCTGGCGTAAAGCGTGTGGCCAGCCTCAAGCATCTGATCCTCAAGATACTGGCCGGAGGTGTCCTCACTCGGGCCACGGCTGTCGGATACCGTCAGCAGGGCGAGATTCAAGCGGGTTGCGTCGGTGTTGCTGGTCATGGGGTGTTCACTCTATGATTGAAAGGGTGATGTATTGTTATCTGTCCAGTATCCCGCCGCAGACTTGCTTTGGGAAGGGCTGGTATTGAGCCGGTTTATTGTTATAATTGGCGAAATATGAATTTTCTGGCTTGACATCTGTTCAGCCCTGTACAACTATCGGCATTCGTTAGGCGAGCTGTTGTTCTCCAGCTAGCGACCTCAAGATCTAATATCTGCGTGAAGCAATTCTTATTAGTAGGTTCGGTTTAAGAGTTTAGGCGGACCTCTACTTGCGAATCCTGAGTGGCTTTCAACGCTAAAAGCTGGCGAATCGTTAAGATCAACCATTAAAATCAACATAGTAATCTGAAAAGAAGCTTGCCCCGGCGCCCGCCAGGCAGTTTCTGTCCGAAACTGAAATAAGCACCTTTAACACAACATGGCCAGGGCGTTGCCCCTGTCTACCCAAACCCTGTCTACTTCCATTCCTGATTATCTAATAACTTATGAATCTTACTGAACTTAAGCAGAAATCCGTACCCGAACTGCTCGAAATTGCGCAGGAAATGGGCCTCGATAACCTTGCCCGTTCCCGCAAGCAGGATGTTATTTTCGCTATCCTGAAAAAGCACGCAAAAAGCGGTGAAGACATCTACGGCGATGGCGTACTGGAAATCCTCCAGGACGGCTTCGGCTTTTTGCGCTCCGCTGATGCGTCGTATCTTGCCGGACCGGACGATATTTACGTCTCGCCAAGCCAGATCCGTCGTTTCAACTTGCGTACCGGCGATACAGTCGCGGGCAAAATCCGTCCTCCGAAAGACGGAGAGCGTTATTTTGCGTTGTTGAAGGTTAACGAGATTAACTTCGACAAACCTGACAACGCCCGTAACAAAATTCTGTTTGAGAACCTGACTCCGCTCTTTCCTGATGAGCGTCTCACACTGGAAGCGGGCAGCGGCAGTACTGAAGATCTGTCCTCACGGGTGCTGGATCTGGTTGCACCTATCGGCAAGGGTCAGCGCGGCCTGATCGTCTCTCCGCCGAAGGCTGGTAAGACGGTGTTGATGCAAACCATTGCCCAATCCATCACCCGCAACAGCCCAGAATGCCACGTCATGGTGTTGCTGATTGATGAGCGTCCGGAAGAAGTTACCGAGATGCAGCGCACCGTGCGGGGTGAGGTTATCGCCTCCACCTTCGACGAGCCGCCTGCCCGCCATGTTCAGGTAGCTGAAATGGTAATCGAGAAGGCCAAACGGCTGGTTGAGCACAAGAAAGATGTCGTGATCCTGCTGGACTCCATTACCCGTCTGGCTCGCGCCTACAACACCGTGATCCCGTCTTCGGGCAAGGTATTGACTGGTGGTGTGGATGCCCACGCTCTGGAAAAACCCAAGCGCTTCTTTGGTGCCGCCCGAAATGTGGAAGAGGGCGGTAGCCTGACCATCCTGGCGACGGCGCTCGTTGACACCGGCTCCAAAATGGACGAGGTCATCTACGAGGAGTTCAAGGGCACGGGTAATATGGAAGTTCACCTTGATCGCAAGATTGCTGAAAAGCGAGTTTATCCAGCGATCAATATTCGTCGTTCAGGTACCCGGCGTGAAGATCTGCTGATGGCCGAAGCGGATATCCAGCGTGTGTGGATTCTGCGTAAGTTGCTGCATTCCATGGATGATGACACGGGATCACTGGAATTCCTGCTGGATAAACTGCGCGAAACCAAAACCAATGATGAGTTCTTCCAGTCCATGAAACGTCGTTAATTGGCGGTCTGTTCTGGTTGAATTGGTTGGGTGGGGCTTCTAAAGCCCCACCCAAGTCTGCCTTACTTTTATCCTCGTAAACGTCTTCCTGACACGCCAACACGGGGCACCCCCATGAAATACAACGATCTGCGTGATTTTATCGGCCAGTTGGAAAAGCAGGGCGAGCTCAAGCGTATCGCCGTGGAAGTGGACCCCTACCTGGAAATGACCGAAATTTGTGATCGCACGCTTCGCGCGGGCGGGCCAGCCCTGTTATTCGAACGCCCCAAAGGCTACTCGATGCCGGTGTTGGCCAATTTGTTTGGTACGCCAAAGCGGGTCGCCATGGGTATGGGTCAGGATGATGTCGAGAGTTTACGGGATGTGGGCAAGCTGCTTGCGTTTTTGAAGGAGCCTGATCCCCCGAAGGGTTTCAGAGATGCACTGGAGAAATTTCCGGTGTTTCGGCAGGTTATGAAGATGAGTCCGAAAATTTTGCGGTCGGCGCCCTGTCAGGAAGTGGTATACAACAGAGATGAGGTTGACCTCAACAGGATTCCAATCCAGCATTGCTGGCCGGGAGACGCCGGTCCGCTGGTCACCTGGCCTCTGGTTATTACCCGCGGTCCCCACAAAGAACGCCAGAATCTGGGTATCTACCGCCAGCAGTTAATTGGCAAGAACCGATTGATCATGCGCTGGCTGAGCCATCGGGGTGGCGCGCTGGACTTCCTTGAGTGGCAGAAGGCGCATCCGGGCGAGCCATTTCCGGTGGCGGTTGCCCTGGGTGCTGACCCGGCAACGATTCTCGGTGCAGTGACGCCGGTGCCGGACTCGTTATCTGAATACGCCTTTGCTGGTCTGCTTCGGGGGGCACGTACAGAGTTGGTCAAGGCCCAGTTGAGTGAACTTCAGGTGCCAGCGAGTGCTGAGATTGTCCTGGAAGGCTTTATTTATCCTGACGATACGGCTCCGGAAGGTCCATTCGGTGATCACACCGGTTATTACAATGAGGTTGAGCAGTTTCCGGTGTTCACCGTGGAGCGTCTTACTCACCGTCGTGATCCGATTTACCACAGCACTTACACCGGGCGTCCGCCGGATGAGCCGGCTATTCTTGGCGTGGCGCTGAATGAAGTCTTTATTCCGATCCTGCAGAAACAGTTCCCGGAGATTGTCGATTTCTATTTGCCTCCAGAAGGGTGCTCCTATCGACTTGCCATTGTGACCATGAAGAAACAGTATCCCGGTCATGCCAAGCGGGTGATGATGGGTGTATGGTCGTTTTTACGGCAGTTCATGTACACCAAGTTTGTGATCGTAACAGACGATGACGTGAACGCCCGTGACTGGAAAGACGTAATATGGGCTATAACCACCCGGATGGACCCGGCACGAGATACGACAATGGTGGAGAACACGCCAATCGATTATCTGGACTTCGCTTCGCCAGTCGCGGGGCTAGGCTCAAAGATGGGCCTGGATGCCACCAGCAAATGGCCAGGAGAAACCACGCGGGAGTGGGGCACGCCCATCACCATGTCGGATGAAGTTCGCCAGCGGGTGGATGATATCTGGCAGAGCCTCGGGATTGAATCCGACGTTGGCCGCCCCGATTGACTTCGGTGCCGGAAGAAAGTTCGGAGGCGTTCGGGAGCACGAATTCACAGCATCACGTAACCTTGCAGCCTTCTGGTCTGATGTTCCGTGCAAGCGAGAGTGAAGATTTACTGAGTGCCGCCGCCCGTTCCGGGATCGCGGTGCCATCCGCCTGCCGCAATGGCGTATGTGAGCTGTGTGAGGCAATTCTGAAACACGGGCAGGCATTGAATACTCGTAGTCAACAACCTATATCTGAAGCCAGGCACCTGATGCTTTGCCGCACCCGGGCACTTGGCCACCTGGAATTGGAGATCGAAACCGTTATGGCAGCTGGAGAATATACCGCCCGGAAATTTCAGGCGAATGTGGTGGATGTGCGCTCTATCAGCCACGACGTGTTCCGGGTTGAACTGCTGTTGCCTCGTCGTCGGGAATTGTCTTTCCACGCTGGCCAGTATCTGTCGGTCATTCTGCCCGATACCGACCCCTGCTATTTTTCCATCGCCAGCAGCCCGCTGGAACAGAACCTGGAGTTGCACATCCAGGCGTCGCCGGAATGGGTGTCTGCACAAAAAGTGATTGATGCGATTAAGTCCGGGTCGTCGGTAACTCTCGAAGTGCCCCACGGTCGTGCCTGTCTCGCGTCAGCGCCTGCCAAACCCCTCTTGATGGTGGCAGCGGGAACTGGGTTTGCCCAGATGAAAAGTATGGTGGATTACCTGCAAACCACAGGTTTCGAGCAGCCCTTGCGGCTTTTCTGGGGTGTTCGCCGTCACGAGGATATGTATCTCCGATCTCTGGCGCAGCAGTGGCACGAACAATGGCCCCCCTTTAGTTTTTTGCCAGTGGTAGGGGATGACGAGGACAACGATTGGAGTGGTCATCATGACCAGCTGGTGCGGGCAGTTCTTGCGACGGGCCAGGACTGGCAGGGCATTCAGGTGATGGCCAGCGGGTCACCGGTGATGGTCTATACGCTTATGGATGCGCTGGTAGAAGCCGGACTGCCGCCGAGCGCGTTTTTCTCCGATGTACTGGAATATGCACCGCGAAAATAGACCCACCTCGTAGAGCGGGTCCCTATCGATAGCGGCCCGATCAAGCCTTGGGCATCGGCAGATCTGGCAAACCGCTGTCTCTAACCAGCCCCTGCATCAGCAGTTTCATGCTGGTCTCATCTTCTCCCATATGGGCATTCAGCCGACTCAGTTCTGCCATGGTTTCCCGGCTGCGCCTCAGTCTCAGGCTGGTATCAAAATACTCCCGGGCCTTGCCCCAAAGCTCATTGCGGAGGCTGAGGCGCCCAAGCGCCAACAGCAATTCGGCATTGTTGGGACGGTCTTGCAGCCAACGTTCTGCGATCAGGAGCTGCTCGTCCGGTTTAAGCCCTTTGAGGCGGCCGTAGAGATTGATCAGCTCATCACTCCAATGGTTTCGCAATACCTTGCGGAGCAGGGTTTCAGCCTGAGCTTCATCTCCCAGGGCGGCAAGCAGTCGCGCGTACTCACGGATACTATGCTCGTCGCGCCGTACTGACCCCGGTAGTTCATCCCACAACTTGGTGAGTGGCTCCAGGGACGCATTGCCACTATCGGACTGACGCCTGCAGTCCTCTGCAGCCCGCAAAAGTAAATTCTGCCAGGTGGTGCGTTCAAGCTGATCCAGTTCATCCTTTGGAATCAGATCACGCTTGCGCAGTTCCGGAAGCAGTCTGGCCAGCTCCTTCCAGTCTTCAAGCCGGACATAGGTGTTCTTCAACAGTTTGAGCACAAAAGGGTGGTGGGGCGCACGCTTTCTCAAGCGAATCAGTGTGGCCAGCGCCTGCTCCAGCCGGTTCCCCGCCAACTGCAATTGCGCCTGGGTGATACCCACCGCCATATCGGAGCCACGCGTACTGTCATAGGCTTTGCGAAGCAATTCATCAACCGCGTCAGGTTGACCAGATTCGAACGCCGCCTGGGCCGCCGCCAGGTAATTGATCAACGGTGTGTCCGCATTATTGGCGGATGCCTCCAGCAATTTGCGGGCACGGGGCCAGTTACCTTCTGCCAGCGCCAGCAGACCCTGGGTGGTGCGACGTCGCGCGCGCCGTTCGTTGCCCCGGGCGAGCCACTTGGACATCACGCTTGCACCTCGGGCAAATCGCCGGATCAAGCCCACTATCAGCAGGATCGCGCCCACCACCAGAATCAACGCCAGCAGGCCAATCCAGAAGTTGGTTTCCACCAGATAATTGCCCAGACTGATACGGATATAGCCCAGGTCGTACTGCAGCCCCAGGCTGAGGCCCGCACCGATCAGCAATGCGAGAAGAATGATCAGTAACAGCCGGATCATGACGCATCATCCTGGGAGTCGGTGTCGCTTTCCGAGTCGCCGGTCCTGCCAGCAATGCGTGATTTCAGCAGAGCCAGAGACTGGCTAATGTCGGGCAGTTCCGGATCAATCTCCCTGCCCTGAAGTTCCTGCAGGGAATTTGTGAGGCCTTGGATGCGCTCGTCGCTGTCATCATACCAGTCGGTCAGAGCCTTGACAGCTTTGGTGAGCGCGCGGTCGAAAAGGGTCTGGTTGCCCCGAAGTACGGCGAGTTCAGCTTCTTCCAGCATCAGTTGCATGTTGAGCCGGGCATAGGCGCTCTGGTCCGGCGACATCAGCGGTTTTATTGTCTCATCCATCCGGCGGACCACGATGACGTCGTTTAGGGTTTCACGGGTATGCTGCCACGCCCGTTGCAGGGGGTTGCCGGTCGTGTCCTCCTGAGCGTCATCAGGTTTGGCAGGTGCGATAGGGCTGTTACCTGCCAATGCACTGTCGGTGAGTTCGTGAATACTGGCGATGGCGGCTTCGAGCTGCAGGTAAAGACCGGTGCGGTCGACTCCGCTGATGCCGCGCAGAGCGAGGATCTCTTTGGCCAGTTGCTCTCGCACCGGATAAACACCGATGTCATCTGTTTCAGTGAGCACTTCGTCGGCGGAGCGTAGAGCAGCGAGAGCGCCTTTGAAATCTTTTTCGATCAACAGGCGCTGGTTGGCGATGCGCAGCAGATACTCCGCTTCTGCCAGCAACCAGTCAGTGCGGGTGCGATTGCCTGATTCGAGCAGTTCCCGGGCGTTGTGGTCAATCTGGCGCTGCTGGGTGGCGAGCTTCTCTCGTTGGGCTTCGAGTGACTCTTCCATCGCCTGGATGCGCTGGGCCTGCTGGCCATCGGTCTGACTGTAGAGACGTTCCAATCGCTCGGTATTGCTGTCCACAAAAGCAACGCTTTTTTGCAGCGCCTGTTGGGTTTGCCATTGCTGCCAGCTCCAGAGTGCCAGCAACAGGGCGAGGATCAGAGCTACCGCTGCTGTCAGCCACAGGGGCCAGAGGCGAGGGCGCGCAGGCCAAGTCTTTTCGACCGTAGCGGGCAGTTGAGCTTTTGAATCAGTCACAGGTGTCCTTACTTGGCTGTTATTTATTCTGGTATGTGCTGGTCACGTTCAGCCAGCTGCTCGGTAATACAGGTCAGGATAGCATTATCATCCAGCGCTGCTGGCAGGCTGATCCATTTGAAACCGGCGTTTCTGGCCTGTTGGGCTACGCGCTCAGCAGGTACCACCAGAAGCTGTTGTTTCAGATTATGGTTGGTATTCTGGCTCAGCGCGACGAGATTGTTCAATGTTTCCCCCGACAAAGTAATAATCACCTCCGGGCTGAAGGTGCCCAGAGCGTCCTCCCTCTGCGCATTGCTATAAGTCGGACAGTCTCGCCGGTAAAGTGCCAGCTCGGTAACGTCGGCGCCACGTTGCGTCAGCGTGTCGCGAAGCAGTTCCCTGCCTTGCTCTCCACGGGCAAGGAGAATGCGTTCGCCTGCGAGTGTCGCCAAATCCGGCAGTTCCAATAAATGTTCACTGGTAAACCCCGTGGCTGGTGCCTGAGACTTGATTCCGCCACTTGTGAGCGTTTCGGCGGTCGCCGCGCCTACGCCATACCATTTGATTCCCACCGGGGGTTGCGGCCACCAGATATCAAGACGTTCCAGCAACAGCTGCGCAGCAAACGGGCTGACGGCAATCACGTGGGCAAACTGATCCAGGTTCTGAATCAACGTGCGCTGGGCAGGGGTTTCCTCCAGCCGCTGCCTTTCCAGCAGCGGAAACTCCTTCACAACGGCGCCCGCTTGTCGCAGATACTCACTCAGCCGATGTGATTCCGGCTTCGGCCTGCAAACAAGGATGCGCCGCCCTGCGAGGGGCAGCTCAGGTCGGAGTGTGGCCATAGATCTCCGCCAGCACCCGATCCGCGCCCAGCGCCAGTAGCTCTTCAGCCAGCTCGCGCCCGAGGCGTTCACCTTCCGCACGAGGTGCGCGACCTTCTACCCGGAATACTTCTGTGCCGTCTACAGCACCCACCAGGCCTCGGAGCCACAAAGTGTCGTTTTCTTCCAATAAGGCATAGGCTGCGATGGGTACCTGGCAGCCGCCCTCAAGTCGGCGATTCAGCGCTCTCTCTGCCTTCACCCGATCGGCGGAATCCGTGTGGTTGAGAGGTGCAAGCAGGTCCACCAGTTCATGGTCGTCCAGTCTGCATTCGATACCAAGCGCGCCCTGGCCGACAGCAGGCAGAGAGATCGTGTCAGGCATGCTGTAGCGGATACGGGCATCGAAGCCCAGGCGTTTCAGACCGGAACTCGCCAGTACGATGGCGTCGTAGTCACCCGCGTCGAGTTTTGCCAGCCGGGTATTCACGTTGCCGCGCAGAGTTCGAATCTGCAGGTCCGGCCGGTATGCGCGCAATTGTGACTCCCGTCGCAGGCTGGCGGTGCCGACAACTGATGCATGGGGCAGGGCGTCAACGTTGTCGAAGTCGTTGCTGACGAAGGCATCGGTGGGGTCTTCCCGTTTGCAAATGGCGACCAGCCCAAGCCCTTCCGGAAACAGCATCGGGACATCTTTCATGGAGTGCACCGCGAGATCGGCGCGTCCGTCGAGCATGGCTTCTTCCAGCTCCTTGACGAAGAGCCCCTTGCCACCAATTTTTGCCAACGGCACATCAAGGATTTTATCGCCCTGGGTTTTTATTCCCAGCAGCTCTACCGTAATGTGCTCGTGCATGCGCTCCAGTTCAGACTTGATAAATTCTGCCTGCCACAGGGCCAGGGCGCTATTACGGGTTGCGATACGAAGTGTGCGTTTTGCCATGATTCAGTACATTGCCACAGTTTAAAATGAGTGGCCTTAGCGTACCTTGTGAGGACGCAAATGTCCCGTCTGGTATACCTCCCGGGCCTAACCTGGCTGCAGGTCATTCAGCCATTGCCTGACGGCGGTGGCATGACGCCGGCTGACACTGAGCGTCGACGCTCTGTCTCGTAAGGCAAGCTTGTAATGGCCGTCACCCGTGCGCTCGAGCCCCTGGATGAAGCGCACCCCAACCAGGGTGTGCCGATGAATTCTGAGCAGCTCATCGGGGTAGGTGTTCTCGAGTTCTTTCAGGGTATGGTCAGTGACCGTTTCGCCACGGTCATGGTGAATCGTGACGCATTTCTGGTCCGCTTCGCAGAAGTGGATACGGCTGAGTTCGATCAGCTCGGTGCCACGATGGGTCCGGACTACCAATTGATTGCTGACCGCGTCCGGGGCTGACGAAAGCGCCCGGAGCTGAACCCGGTTAACTCGTCCGGCGCGGGCCAAAGCGTCACTGAGGGCTTCGCGGCGGACAGGTTTTAACACGTAGGCAACCGCGTGAACTTCGAAGGCCGCGATAGCGTAGTGATCGTAAGCCGTACAGAAAATAATCGCCGGTGGATTGTGGATCGTGTTGAGCTGCTCGGCGACTTCCATCCCATCCATGCCAGGCATCCGGATATCAAGCAGAATAATGTCCGGTTCCAGGTCGGCCACGGCCTGCAATGTACTATCTCCATTACTGGCTTCACCGCAGACCTCATAGGTCTCGAGCACGTCTACCAGTCGGCGGATACGTTCGCGGGCAAGCGGTTCATCGTCGGCAATGAGCACCTTCTGGCGGACGGGATCAATCATGTTTGCGGACCCGGAAAAGTATGTGTTTTGTCAGCAGCACGCTGCCAGGGTAGCCGAACGGTGACCGTATAAATATCGTTTTGCTGGCTGTTCTTGAGGACCGCCGGTTCGCCGAACAAGGCTCGCAGGCGCGCCTGAATATTATCCAGGGCCATACGGTTGCCCTGATGGTTCTGCTCGCTCGGGCCGGGCCGGGGGTTTTGCACCATCAGGTAAACATAGTCGCCTTTTCGATAACCTTCTATGCGCACAGTGCCACCCTCCTGCCGCGGCTGGACGCCATGGTAGATGGCGTTTTCAACCAGAGGTTGCAGCGTCAGCGGTGGGATGGCCTGCATCATTAAGGCATCCTCCACAGCCCAAGCGACGTTTAATCGCTCACCCAGGCGCAGCCCTTCAATCATCAGGTAACGGCGGCATAAGGCGAGTTCTTCTTCCAGCGGGATCAACCGGTCCTGGGTGCGCAGGCTGGCCCGGAACAACTCGGACAGGTCCAGCACGGCCTCTTCGGCCTGCTCCGGCCGGGTAGCGATCAGGCTGGCAATGGTGTTCATGCTGTTAAACAGAAAATGCGGGTGGATCCGGGCTTGCAGTGCCGTCAGACGTGATTGCATTTCAGCCTGGCGCTGCTGTTGCCACTGGTGTTGCAGGTAAAAATACCGGAGTACCATCAGGGTGATGACCATTGCCAGCACCAGGTTTTTGCCAATAGCCTGCCAGCCAGTCGGCGAAAGTCCGGGATTCAGTATCTGGTCCGCAAACAGACTGAAGAACAGCACATCCAGCATCACCAACAGCGTGACCACCAAGGTTGCACGGCTCACCCGCAAGTGTTTCAGCCAGCGTCGCGTCAGACAGATCAACGCGGCACTGGTCAATACTGTCCATTGCACGAACAATGACAGCAAACCGAAGTAGTTCCAGTCGATCCATTGCCGTTCCGCATGCATGACCGCCAGTAGCAGAACCGTGAGTTCGCTGGTGATCAACAGGGTGAAGACAGCCTTGACGCGGCAGAGATCCGGCACAAAAAAAACGTCCGAGACGTCCAGTGCCGCGCTGCTCGGTCGGTTTCGGTCAGCGTTTCTCTTTACAGGATGCTTCATGGGATTCTGCATGGGGTGAGAGTCCTTGAGACAGTGTTATAATGCTGGCCTCATTTCATTCAGGTCCGCCAGATAATGCCGGGCTGTCAGCAGGAAAGATAGACCATGACTGATCAGAACAAGACCTCCGAGAAACCCTGGGGCGGTCGGTTCAGCGAACCGACTGATGCATTTGTGGAACGGTTCACAGCGTCGGTGGGATTTGATCAGCGTCTTTATCACCACGACATCACAGGCTCAATTGCCCATGCCACTATGCTGGCAGCGGTAGGAGTGCTGACTGAGGAAGAAAAGAACCAGATTCTCGAGGGTCTGGCGGCCGTCAAGGCGGACATTGAGGCGGGCAGGTTCCAATGGTCGGTGAGTCTCGAAGATGTCCACATGAATATTGAAGCCCGGTTGACGGATCGCATCGGCATAACCGGGAAAAAGCTGCATACAGGCCGCAGCCGTAATGACCAGGTGGCCACCGACATCCGACTGTACCTGCGGGATGAAATCGATGTAATCGCCGACGAGTTGGCCCGTCTTCAGGCTGGCCTGCTTGACTTGGCCGAGGGCGAGGCGGACACCATCATGCCCGGCTTTACGCACCTGCAAACCGCCCAGCCAGTGACGTTTGGTCATCATTTGCTGGCCTGGTATGAAATGCTGGCCCGAGATGGCGAGCGTCTGCAGGATTGCCGCAAGCGCGTTAATGTCATGCCGCTAGGGGCTGCGGCGCTGGCAGGCACGACCTATCCGATTGATCGGGCGATGACCGCGCGCCTGCTGGGCTTTGACAGGGCCAGTGAGAATTCGCTGGATTCGGTCAGCGACCGCGACTTCGCAATCGAATTCTGCAGCTTCGCTGCCCTGTTAATGACCCACCTGTCACGCTTCAGTGAAGAGTTGGTGCTGTGGACCTCCGCGCAGTTTGATTTTATCGACTTGCCGGACCGGTTCTGCACGGGTTCCTCAATCATGCCCCAGAAGAAGAATCCGGATGTGCCGGAACTGGTGCGAGGCAAGACCGGTCGGGTCAATGGTCATCTGGTCAGCTTGCTGACACTGATGAAAGGCCAGCCATTGGCGTACAACAAGGATAACCAGGAAGATAAGGAACCGCTGTTTGATACTGTCGATACGGTGAAGGGTTGCCTCAAGGCCTACGCGGATATGGTGCCTGCTATTCACGCCAAAGCCGGGAATATGCGCGTGGCCGCTAAGCGCGGTTTCTCCACCGCTACGGATCTGGCGGACTATCTGGTCAAGAAAGGTGTGGCGTTCCGGGATGCCCACGAGATCGTCGGCAAAGCGGTGGCGTTTGGTGTGGCGGAAACCCGGGATCTTTCCGATATGACGCTGGCGGAATTGGCTGGATTTTCCGGTGTGATCGGCGACGATGTTTTTGACGTGCTCACACTGGAAGGCTCGGTTCAGGCACGGGACCATCTGGGCGGCACCGCGCCTCGGCAGGTGCGGGCTGCGGTGGCCCGGGCCCGCCAGAATCTGGCCGGTTAGTCACCGTGGTTGTCCAGGCTGCACCGATCACGCTCGATTTTGACGAGGGCCTTGACCGCAAGACCCTGAAGCAGCTTTGTGGCCGCTTCCTGCAGGTCAACGAAGTCCGCTGGCAGCGGGCCCGCTCTGCCCTGGCCTCTCGACAGCAGGCGCTGTTGGACATTTTGCCGCTGATTTTCCACGTCAATCATCCAGCCTTGCCAGGGTACCTTGACTACGATTGTCCCTATGGCATGTCCAACTACCAGCCTTCTGCTGAGGTATTACGGGCTGCCCACCGCCTGGCCCGGCCGTTTGCACTGAAAGATGCGGGCAGGCGCAAACCGGACATAGAGGCTCTTTTTCTGATGGGCAGTCCAGGCACGCTGGGCCATTCAGTGGCCAGTGACCTGGACGTGTGGCTGTGCCATAGAAAGGACCTGAATGAAGCTGGCGTCAGGCTACTGGAACGAAAATCATCTCAAGTGTCCGCTTGGGCTGCCTCGCTTGGTCTTGAACTGCATATCTTCGTTTTTTCAGCATCAGACTGGCGTGCCGGGCGACAACGGGCCGAAGTAAACGGTGAGAACTGTGGCAGCGCCCAGCACTACCTGCTATTGGATGAGTTCTATCGTACCGGTATCCATCTGGGAGGGTGCTACCCCCTGTGGTGGCTGATTCCGGTGGCGGATGAGCCCCGGTATCAGGCCCGCGCCAGACAACTGATCGAGTGCCGGTTTATTCGATCAGAGGATTACATTGATTTCGGGGCAGTGCCTGGGATTCCGCAGGAGGAATTCCTCGGTGCCGGTGTATGGCAACTCTACAAGGGTATCGATGCACCCTGGAAATCTCTGCTAAAGCTGTTGCTGATCGAGTGTTATGCCCGGGATCGGGCCGGTGGCCTGTTGTCGTTGGCATTCAAGGACGCAGTTTATCGGGGTGAAACCAACGCTGACCGTCTTGACCCTTATGTCTTGCTGTACGAGCGTCTGGAAACCTGGTTGCTGTCGATTTCCGCATCAAACCGGCTTGAGCTTATCCGCAAGAGCCTTTATCTGAAGGCAGGTTTGCCACTGAGTCGCGCTGAGGCGGCGGCGGAAGGCTGGCGGGGTAGGTTGCTGTCTGACCTGGTCAAAGGCTGGGCCTGGGACAATGCGACTCTCAAAACCCTGGATAACCGACACCAATGGAAGGCTGGCGATGTGCAAACCTTACGTCGCGCTATTGTCAATGAACTGACCCACAGCTATCGGTTGCTGTCCCGGCTGGCCCGAACCCATGCAGGAAAGGCTTCCATCAGTGCTGAGGATATGGGCCTGTTGGGGCGCAAACTCTATGCGGCGTTCCAGCGCAAAGCTGGCAAGGTTGAGCTTATTAATCCGAATCTTGCACCTTCGCTGGCGGAAGAGAACCTGGCGTTTTATCACCAGTCAGAGCAGACCGGGCACGAGGCCGCCGATGGCTGGTTGCTTTATCGGGATCTTGAGGTCTCTTCGGATGCCTTCTGGCAGCCTGTAATCCGGCGCTCCAATAACCTGACAGAAATGCTGGTGTGGTGCTATTGCAATGGTTTGCTGACAAGCTCAACCCGTCTGAATGTTCGGGCGGGTGCGAGCGCGCTTACCGTGGGCGAACTTCGGGAGCTCCTTGAGGCTCTTGGCGCGGGGCTTCCCCTGCCCGTTGCGCCCGCCAGTAGGGACGCTTTAAAGGCGCGTGCCCGACCTCTGCGCACACTGCTGTTTATTAATGTCGCCACAGACCCCCAGGCTCACCTCACCGAGCGTGGACTGCACAAACTGAGTTCCCGCCATGACTCCCTCGGCTTCAGTGGTGGGCGTGAAAATCTGGTACACAACATTGATCAGATCACCCTGAATAGCTGGCATGAGGTGAGCCTCCATCATTACAGCGCAGGGGATACCCTGATTCAATGTCTGAAGAATTATCTGGCAACGGTCGTGGGCTCGCCGTCGCAGTTGCCGAGGCTCTCGGTGCATTGCAGTAGCCTCGGGCACGGCAGCGCCATCGCCCGTCGGGTTTATGAGTTATTTAGCGATGTGCAGGACACGTTCTTTGCGGGCGGCTGCGGACCGCAGCAACTGCGCTACGTGATAGAAATGAATCGCCGGTTTTTTGTACTTCAGTTTGCCGCCAGGGAGCCCGGGTTCGTCAGCCTGGAGAGTCGTTCCGAATTACTGGGTTTTCTCCAGCGACCTCAGCAGGAGTATGCGCCGGTTCTATTCGATCGTTACGCCATGCTGGAGGACCCAGCATTGAGAGCGGTTTGTCATGCCACCCAACCCGACAATGTGCAGGTCTTCTATCAGGTTGCCGGTACACGGGCTGCGCTTTGGGTGGTAGATGAGCGGGGCTCAGTTTCCAGTTGGCAGCAGGCATTTACCAGCCGACGACACCTTCTGGCGCCTTTGTGGCGATTCTTCAACAACCTTATTGAACGGCGTCAACTCCGGTTTGCATCGGGTTCTGCCGGAGGCCTGTCTGAATGCATTTGTTATGAGTTGGTTACCAGAGAGGGGCAGTGGCAGGTTGAGCGTAGGTCAGGGATGGAAGATGACGTTCCCTTGGACGGCCTTGACGTGCAGGCGGTTGGCGTTCAGGAAGGAGGCAGCCATCTTCGCTTTGACATGTTCTGCGGAGACCAGGAATTCAACGTCCAGGAATACGGCGATCAGTTGATTCCTGCGGTTGCTCATTACATCCGGTCCCTTCGACAGTCCGGAGAGCACTATCCGATTTATCTGACTGACGTCCACCTGCCTCACGATCTGGACTCTCACGGCTATCAGCAAGACCTGCAAACCACCCAGTATCTTTATTACCGACTGCAACTGGAACACGCGCTGAATCAGGCGGTGTTGCACCCGCGCTGATCTCGCGTCCCGGGGTCGGTGTCGGGTATACTCGTGACACGTTTATTTTCTGGGATATTGGCCATGCAGGCGCGAGGCATAATGGTTTTAGTGCTGCTGGCAGCGGGCTTTCTGGGGGGCTGTGGGCAGAAAGGTCCGCTCTACCGGGATGGGCCGGTTGAGGCGCCGCCCGCCGCAGTAGAGCCTGGTGTTGACAGGCCAGCTGACAACGAGGGGGCGCCCGGGTAGCCGCACTTCAGTTTGGCCTGCGTCGAGCCACGCTCTCCCAATTTTTTACAGGAAACCCGATGGACCACTTTATTTACCGTGACGGCCAGCTGTACGCCGAAGACGTGCCCGTTGCCGACATCGCTGAGCGTTTTGGCACACCTGCCTACGTTTACTCGCGAGCTACTCTGGAGCGTCATTACCGGGCGTATGATGAGGCGCTTTCGGGCCGGCCCCATTTAGTTTGTTACGCGGTCAAAGCCAATAGTAATCTGGCGGTTCTGAATGTGCTGGCACGGTTAGGTGCCGGTTTCGATATTGTCTCTGCGGGTGAGCTGGAGCGCGTTCTTCGAGCTGGCGGCAATCCCGCTCGGGTGGTGTTTTCAGGCGTCGGCAAACAACCCTGGGAAATGCGCCGGGCGCTTGAGGTGGGTGTCCGCTGCTTTAACGTGGAATCGGACACTGAACTGGACCGATTAAACGACATCGCCGGTCAGTTGGGGGTGCGGGCACCGGTCTCACTGCGGGTGAACCCCGACGTGGATGCGGGCACTCATCCTTACATTTCGACTGGTTTGAAAGAGAACAAATTCGGCATCGATATCGACGAAGCGCCTGCTGTCTATGCACGGGCTGCGTCGCTGCCCAATCTTGAGGTGGTAGGGGTGGATTGCCATATTGGCTCTCAACTGACCACGGTTACGCCGTTTCTGGATGCCCTGGACCGCGTATTGGCGCTGATCGACCGGCTTGCAGCTGAGGGCATTGTCATCCGGCATCTGGATATGGGTGGTGGCCTGGGGGTTACCTATAATGACGAAGCCCCGCCTCAGCCCGCTGATTATGTGACCGCGTTGAGCGAGCGCCTGGGTGATCGAACTCTTGAACTCATCATGGAGCCAGGCCGCTCCATTGCCGCCAACGCAGGAATTCTGCTGACCCGGGTAGAGTTCCTCAAATGTACAGCACATCGGAATTTTGCCATTATCGACGCCGCCATGAATGACTTGATCCGACCTGCGCTCTACAGTGCCTGGCAGGCTATTGTGCCAGCCTCTCCCCACGACGATGTGGAAGAGAAAATCTGGGATCTGGTCGGCCCGGTTTGCGAAACCGGTGATTTTCTGGGTAAGGATCGGCCTTTGCGGCTGGCAGCGGGTGATCTGCTTGCGGTTCGCTCTGCTGGTGCCTATGGTTTTGTCATGAGTTCTAACTACAACACCCGTAATCGCCCCCCTGAGCTGATGGTGGATGGCGACCAGGTACATGTTGTCCGGAAGCGTGAAACGCTGGACGATCAACTGCATCTCGAAGCCAGTCTGCCGGAATGAGCGATGCCGAGATGAGTGATTCGCGTCGCGGGCAGGGGCCCCTCTTAAGCTTCACCAAGATGCACGGTCTTGGCAATGATTTTGTGGTGGTCGATGCCATCAGCCAGCCCTTTCGCATGCATCCGGAGATGATTCGCAGCCTGGCAGACCGGCATTTTGGTGTAGGCTTTGACCAATTGCTGGTGGTGGAGCCGCCGGGGCTCCCGGATGTGGATTTCCGCTACCGCATTTTTAACGCTGATGGTTCTGAGGTGGAACAGTGTGGTAATGGAGCCCGTTGTTTTGCCCGTTTCGTCAGGGACCAGCGGCTGACTAATAAAAAATTGATCCGGGTTCAGACGGCCGGAGGTGTGCTCGAACTGCGCGTCGGCCGGAATGGCTGGGTCACCGTCAACATGGGGATACCAGAACTCAATCCGCCAGCCATTCCTTTTGCCGCCGATTCGCGACAGGCGAGTTACCCCATTGACGTTGCGGGTATCTCCTATCAGCTCTGCGCGGTCTCGATGGGCAACCCTCACGGCGTGCTGTTGGTGCCGGATGTGGATACTGCTCCGGTCTTTACGCTGGGTCCGGCTTTGGAAAATCACCCCCGGTTCCCGGCCCGGGCCAATATCGGGTTCTTACAGATCGTCGACCGTACCCACGCCCGCCTTCGCGTATTCGAGCGCGGTTCCGGTGAAACACTTGCCTGTGGCAGCGGCGCCTGTGCGGCGGTGGTGGCGGGCAGCCTACTGGGCTTGTTGGATTCGCGGGTGGATGTGGCCCTTCCGGGTGGCCACCTGGTCATTGAATGGCAGGGTGAGGGTGCCGCTGTTATGATGGAAGGGCCGACTGCCCGGATATACGATGGCCAGATCCGGCTGCCCGGAGAGTCTGTTGCCAGGCGAGGGCGCAGACCACCCCGAGCTGGTCAGACTTCTCGATAATCGCAGGCAATCGAGTTTGCGCAACTGCCCCTGCCAGAAAGCTGGGGATTGAAGGAGAACAGCATGACAGAACCAACGGCCCACCAGAAGGCCGAGGCCCTGACTCAGGAACAGGTGGCGGACTATTTGCGTTCGAATCCTGACTTCTTTATAGAGCAGGACGAATTGCTGCGGAGTCTGACTTTGCCCCACGACAGTGGTCGGGCAATTTCACTGGTTGAACGCCAGGTGCACCTGTTTCGTGAGCAGCGGGACACGCTACGTCACGAATTGGTAGAGCTGGTATCGATCGCCCGCCACAATGATCGGCTGTTTGAAAAGAGCAAACGCCTGCTGATGCTGATCATTGAAGCGCGCTCCCTGAACGATATGGCGGCTGCCATTGACGACAGCATCCGGGGTGATTTCGGGCTGGACGCGTCTTCTGTCATTCTGTTTACCAATGCCACTTTACCTACCAGTCCTGAAGGTGCCTTGCAGGTGGTTGCGCCGGACGTGGCTCACAAACGCCTCGGCAACCTGCTGGACGGCCAGCGCGCAGTCTGCGGCCAGTTCAGGGATAGCGAACGTGCGTTCCTGTTTCCCGACCGGGATGAACCCATTGCGTCCGTTGCCCTCGTGCCTTTGCGTACCGATAAACTCATGGGTGTTTTTGCTGTGGGAAGCCGCCAGTCAGGGTATTTTGACGAGAGTATGGGATCACTTTTCCTGACCTACATCAGCGACACGCTCAGCCGCTTGTTGCCGCCGATCCTGCAACGACACACCTCCATAGAGCCAGTCACAGATATTGTTGCTGAGTCCCGTTAATGGGGGTCGGGTCTGGTACTGATAGCTCCCGGATAGCGGGTGAGTGCCAGTCTCCAGACCCATTGCCAGCTTCCCTGAACGATCCGTTAAAGCAGTTTATTGAGCACCTTTCTTCCGAGCGTCGTCAGGCGCTGCAGACCTGCCGCAACTATGAACGGGACATCCTCCGACTGGCCCGCTATCTCCATGGGCAACAGCTCGTCAATTGGTCGGAATTGGATGTCGCAAGGCTTCGGCGTTATGTGGCCGAGCTTAGTCGGGCTGGTCTCGGCGGTCGCAGTATTGCCCGCCACCTGTCTTCCATTCGGCGTCTTTATGATTATCTGTTGCGAGAAAAAAAAGTCCGTGACAATCCGGCGTTGGGCGTACGAGCGCCCAAATCTGCCAGACGGCTGCCCGGGGTGGCTGATGTCGACCAGGTAAACCATCTGTTGAACGCGGAGTCCGACGACCTTCTGGAAGTCCGCGATCACGCCATGTTCGAGTTGATGTACTCGTCCGGATTACGCTTGTCGGAGCTGGTGGGGCTGGATTGCGGTGCGATTGATATGCGCTCAGGCGAGGTGCGGGTACTGGGTAAAGGTGGCAAGGAGCGCGTTTTACCGGTTGGCCAACAGGCGCTGAAAGCCCTCCAGGACTGGCTTGGTTTGCGGAACAGCCTCGCCTCGGAGGGCCAGCCAGCAATGTTTGTCAGTCAACGCGGAGGGCGCATCAGTACCCGTTCGGTGCAGGTCCGCCTGCGGCGCTGGGGTATAACGAAAGGCGCGGATCAACGGTTCTATCCCCACCTGCTGAGACATTCGTTTGCCAGCCATTTACTGGAATCCAGTGGTGATCTGCGCGCGGTTCAGGAACTTCTCGGGCACGCAGACATTGCCACGACTCAGATTTACACCCATCTTGATTTCCAGCATCTGGCCAAGGTGTACGACCAGAGTCACCCCAGAGCTCATCGTCGCTCAATGCGCCAAAATGAGGACGATTAGGGGTTACGGCTTGAAGGTGGAACCTCCGGCCAACTGGGTTTGGCAAGAGAAAGCGGTGGCGCGGAAGAGTCGGTGCCGGGGTTTTCGGGCTGAGCTCTAATGGCGTAGTTGAGCGTCCAGTTCGTCGATGATTTCGGCCCAATCCGAATCTGCCGCGATGCCCTCAATGAGGAATCGTGCCTGAGACTCGTTCCAGAATGGGGCGTCGGGCAGTTTTATTGATGGCCCCAGTGGTGAGTGTTCAGCGATGAACTGTTCTATGCTGGCGCTATCTGCGGGCAGACCTAGTTGTTCGAACAGCGTGGTGAACGTATGTTGACTGGTATCCATAATAAATGCTCCCTGACTATTGTGTGCTTTCAAAATCACCTGCAAGTAGTCGGACAGGCAAAGTGATGTGGTTTGTTACTCACTGTAACCAAAGTGCCGGAGATAACCAATGATCTTGCGCCTGATGGTGGTGCTTTTCGGCCTGCTGTGGGCCCTTTTATCCATCCCTGTCAACGCTGATCCTCCGGTTGAGTCGCCCTCACCGGTGCTGGGCAGTGAGGATCTTGCCTGGCTTTTGGAGCAACCCGGATTTTCCATCGGCGTTCGTCCTGCGCAAGTGCCCCTGGCGTTCATGACGGCGGACGAAACCCTTGCAGGCACTTATATCGATTACCTGAAAGTGCTCGGCGATAAACTTGATAAATCGTTAGAGCTGGTGGCCGGCACCGGGGCTGAACTGGAGTCACGGCTTTTTCGGGACGAACTCAGTGCCGTTATCGTGACCCGGGCTCCCGGGCAGGCGCTGGCGGAAGGTTTGCGTGCGACAGAGCCACTGATGAGTCTGACTTATGGTCTTTTTGTGGATGCCGGTGATGCCAGTATCCGCAAATTGTCTGACCTGGAAGGGCGGCGGCTGGCCCTGGTGGGTGATGACAGCAATCAATATCTGCTGCTGGAATCAGTCGAATCGTTCACGCCAGTACCGGTTCGGAATGTGAGTGAAGCTGTCAGCGCAATCTTGGCTGGTGAAGCTGATGCCTTTCTCGGTCCGGTGCCGGTGGTCGCAGATTACCTGCAAGCAGCGCTGATCAACGGTATCGGTGTCGCCACGTTGCTCAGTGATACTCCGGTGGACGTGGTGTTGGCGGTCCCGGAAGACCGGTCACAATATTATCGCGTCTTCGACCAGGCGGTAAAATCGATAAGCCATAATGAACATCGAACAGTGCGTCAGGCCTGGTTGCCCTTTCGCGTCCCGGAGGCCGGTATTGAGTCCAGTATTCAGCTCACCGGTGCGGAACTTGACTGGTTGAAGCGCAACCCGGATCTGAAAGTGGCATTCCGGACGGACTGGCCACCGTTCGAATTTCGGCAGGACGATGAACTTCGTGGCCTGGTTCCGGACCTCGTGAGTCGACTGGAGGCCCAGTTGGGGACCACTTTTGACCATCAGACTATGGAGAATTGGCACATGGCAGAGGCTGCCCTTCGGGACGGCGAAATTGACATCCTGCCAGCGCTACCGCGCACCCCTAGACGTGAAGGGGAGTTTCTGTTCAGCCGACCTTATTTAAGCGTACCTATTGCGTTGGTTATCCGGGACGATGGTCGTTTCATTGGCGATCTTCGGGAACTTCGTGAGGAACGGGTTGGAGCCGTCCGACAGCAGGCGAGTCATGAGTATCTGCTGATTAACCACCCGGAGCTCAATCTGTATCCGGTGAATTCGATGCAGGAAGGTTTGCTGGCGCTGTCCAACGGTGAACTCGACGTCATGCTGACCCATATCCCGGGTGTCAGCTATACTGTCGCCCGACTTGGGCTTTCCAATCTCCGTATTACCAGTATCACGCCCTACCAATATGAACTCCGGCTCGCGGTTCGCAAGGACCGACCCGATTTGATACGCATCATCAACAAAGCGCTGGGTAGTCTGGACAGTGTCGAAACAGATGCCATATACAATCGCTGGATCAACCTTGATGTAGAGCAGGAGCCTGACTACACGGCTGTCAGGCGAGTAATTCTGATCGCACTGGTAGTGGTGCTGATCTTCCTGTATTGGAATCGCAAGTTATCGCGGGAAGTCGATGAGCGCATCCGCTCCGAAAATGCGCTGAGACGCAGTGAAGACGATCTGAGAGCGGCCAAGCTGGAAGCAGAGCGGCTGGCCCAGGAAGCGGATAGCGCTAACAGGGCAAAGAGCGAATTCCTCGCCAACATGTCCCACGAAATCCGCACCCCGATGAACGCCGTTATTGGCTACAGTGACTTACTGAGCAACAGCGTAACAGATGCAAAACATCGTCATTATCTGGATGCCATTCGAGCGGGCAGCCGCAGCTTGCTGATGCTTATTAACGATATTCTTGACCTGTCGCGCATTGAGGCGGGGAAAATGCGACTCGAATTTGCGCCATTGGCGGTCAAGCGTCTGCTTGACGATGTGCGGCACATTTTTGATTTGAGAGCCCGTGAACAGGGTATTGATCTCGTGGTTACAGTGGCGGCGGATATGCCGCCCGCCATGGTGCTGGATGAAACCCGTATCCGCCAGGTTCTGTTCAACCTTGTTGGCAATGCGATCAAGTTTACCCACGAGGGTCGCGTTGAGGTAATGGCCAAGGCCCGTGCCGAGCAGCCCCAGCCTGGTGAGGGCATTCGTTACGAACTGATGATCATCGTGGCTGATACCGGTATAGGCATCGCCGTTGATCAGCAAGAGCGTATTTTCGATGCTTTTGAGCAACAGGAAGGTCAGAGTAGCCGGAAATATGGTGGCACCGGTCTTGGCCTTGCCATCAGCCGCAAGCTTGCGAGCATGATGGGTGGTGAGCTGACCGTGGTGAGTGAGTCCGGGAAGGGCTCAACGTTTACACTTCGGTTGCCCGGCGTTAAAGCCACCAAAGCGATTGCGGGGCCGGACGCCGAGCCGGACATGGCCGAGCGACCGATGATTGAAACGCTGGATATGCAGGAGCGGGGCTGGCTTCATGACCAGCTCTCCCGGGATTTCGGTGATGAGTGGAAAGCGGTCAGGGAAAGCGGAGACCCGGAACAGATGCGGGATTTCGCCAATCGATTGGTGCAATGGGGCCAACGTTATCGTTCGGTGTTGGTCACCCAGTACGGTGAAAAACTGCTATCTGATGTGGATGCCTTCAATCTTGATGCGGTAAACCGTGCGCTCGAAGCATTTCCAGGATTACTCGGGCAGGGGCCGGACCTTGCATGAGGCAAGCTCAGAGGCAGTCGTACTGCGAAGACTTGTCGAATGCGACTGCCACCATGTCATAGCCGCTATCAGAGAGTGACTGGATCAGATTACGGTCGCGCAGAAGCGCCATGCAGATCTCGTGAACGCTGGCCAAAAGCTGCTGCTGAGGAGGTGTACTCTGGAATCGGAAGTCGACAATAAGGTACTTGCGGTCTACTCGGGAAGTAGCCGGGATGTCGATGCGTTCAACACTGTCAAACCCGATGTAGGCTGGCTGCTGCTGAGGAAACACTCCATTCATAACCACGTCGATATTATCCGCTTGGGCGGAGGGTGCCGCCAGAGTTGACAGCAGGATGGTGAGGGTTGCAAAAAGTCTGATACTCATAGCGACGGCATTCTCTGCGTTCAAAACGCGTAACGTAAAGTAAAAATTTGTTACTGAGGATTATTGCAGAGTCTATCTATTAGTGCGCGGGGCACAGTGCTCATTTTTCAATTGTTTGCAGAATCACTTTATCGCACCGTAAAGCTTCGGCGTTTCTGTCAGCAGACAGATCAACTATGATGAACGTTAAGCGCTGGAGCTGAGAGGAAAACGCCATGTTTCAACTGATTTTTAAAGGGGAGTGTGCGCCGGGCACGAATCTGGATGCCGCCCGGACGAACGCGCGTGCACTGTTCAAAGCATCATTGGAGCAGGTCGACCGCATGTTTAGCGGCCAACCGGTGGTTATTCGCAACAAGCTGGATGAGCCTCACGCCCAAAAGTATCGCGCGGTTCTGCGCAAGCACGGTATGGTCGCATACGTGGAGCCCATGGCAGGCGCCCCTGCTGCAAAACCAGAATCTTCCGGTAAAGCTCACTTTGACCCGGCCCAGCCCCGGACTGAGTCGTCGGTCTCGAACGCTGACTCCCGACCAGTTGAACGGTCAGCTGGCGATGTCGCCGGGCTCTCCACAGAGCCAGGTGACAGGCTCCCGGTGGCTGGCAAAAAAGTGGATGATATCCTGGCGGGTTCTGCACTTACCCTTGACCCGGTTGGTGTCACACTGATGACCCACAAGGAGGTTGAGCCGCCGATGTTTCAACACCTTGATGACTGGACGCTGGCGCCGCCAGGCTCTGAACTGGGTGTTAAGCGAGATTTACCACCGCCCGTAGTACCTGACGTCTCGCATCTGTCGTTGCAGGACGAGAACCAGAAAGAGCATTGATGCTCAAGGGCGGGCGGCCGCTTCGGCTGTCCGTCCCCCGTTAGCCAAATTTGTTTGCCCCGCCTGGAGAATCCCAGCGTGACCGTGCTGATACGTGTAGTTCTGCTTGCCCTGATAGCGTCTGTCAGTGGCCATGTTCCGTTTACTTTTGCCCAGACCCCGGCCCACTCTGTGCCATCGCGGCCCGTAGTAGCTCTTGTGCTGAGCGGCGGTGGTGCGAAAGGCGTAGCCCATGTAGGCGTGTTAAGGGTGCTGGAGGAAATCCGCGTGCCGGTGGATATAGTGGTGGGCACCAGTGCCGGGGCGGCTGTGGGGGCAATGTATTCGCTGGGTATGCCAGTGGATGAGATCGAGCAACGCATGGTGAATATGAACTGGCTCGATAGCTTCCGGGATAGCACAGGCCGTGAGTTCAAACCGGTACGAAGGAAAAGCGAAGACTGGCGGTACCCGATTGACCTGGGGCTAGGTATTCGGCTTGACGGAATCCATCTCGGTCGCGGTCTCATCAGTGGTCAGAATCTGGGTTTTATCCTTAATGAACTGACCCGCGAAGCCGCACTGGTGCGGGATTTTGATCAGCTACCCATCCCCTTTAGAGCGGTCGCGACGGATCTTGAAACCGGTGATGAGGTTGTCATTGGTGATGGCAGTCTCTCTGAAGCGATTCGTGCCAGCATGAGTATTCCCGGGGTTTACGCGCCGCTGGAGCGGGACGGTATGCTACTGGTGGACGGTGGCGTGGCGAACAATATACCCATCAGTGTGGCCCAGGAAATGGGCGCTGATATCGTCATAGCCGTCGATATCAGCGATTCCCTCAGCGAGGGTAAGGGCCTGACCGAGGCATTTAACGTGGTCGGGCAACTGACCACACTGGTGACCCGCGCAAATGTTGATGCCCAGCTCGAACGGCTCACCGATAGCGATGTTCTTATCCGACCGGATCTCGGGGAGCTTACCTCAGCAGATTTTTTTCAGACCCCCCTGATTATAGAGGTTGGCGCCACAGCCGCCCGTAATAAGGCAGGCGAACTTTACCCTTTACAGGTTGATGAGCAGCTATGGCAGGCATACAGAGAAAAACGCAGTCGGCGCCAGTTCAGTGCGGACAATATTGCGGATGTACGCGTCAATATGGATTCAAAACTGTCCTCACGGTTTCTGAGGTCACGCATCCGGCAGCAGAGTAACGAGCCTCTGGATGTGCCCCAGCTCGAGTCCGACCTCAAACGCATCTATGGCCTGGGCTACTACGAAACCGTCACCTACAGCCTGACGCCGTCGGAAACAGGAACCGTTCTCGATATTCAGGTGGAAGAAAAAAGTTGGGGGCCGAATTACCTCAGTTTCGGCTTGGGCTATGAAGACAATTTTAATAGTGACACCCGCTTTAATGTGTCCGCCGCCCTTCAAATGACCGAGCTAAACGCGCTCGGTGGCGAGTGGAATACCGGGCTGCAATTAGGTACCGAGCCACGAGTGCGCTCCGAGTGGTTCCAGCCACTGGATTACGGATATCGGCGGTTTATGTTAACGGGGACCGAGTATCAGCGGGACACGTTCAGTGTTTTTGATGATGCTGGCGAGCGCATCGCTGAAGTCGACGTCACTCAGCGTCAGGTCGACCTTTCGTTCGGGATGGAACTGGGTACCAACGGGGAAATACGGGGTGGCGTACAACGGGGTTATTCCACTGTGGATGAGCAGGTGGGCCAGGCCAATATCGCCGACGAACGTCTGGATCTCGGCGGCTGGAATCTGAGGTTTGTTCATGATTCCCTCAACGATCCTTTCCTACCCAATGAGGGGCTGTTTTTTGGTCTCAAAGGCCGTTTCGAGCGTCCTGATATGGGCTCCGACAGCGACTTCGACCGCACCACCTTCATGGCGGTGGGCACGGCGAGCTGGCGGGATTTCGTGATTATGGGTCAGGCCTATGCGGATGTGGTAACCCGGGGCGAGGCAGGCGTCGATAATTTTGTCAGCCTCGGAGGTTTTCGGCGGCTTTCGGCTTACGCCAGGGGCGAAATCAGTGGCCCCGACGCAGCCTTGTTGTCAGTTTACGGCTACCGGACCTTTGGTGGACCTTTTGTGCCGTTCTTCGCGGGTGCGGGATTTGAAACCGGAAATGCGTTTCCGGATATCCGGGACGCGCGTTGGCCAAATTTATTGCGATCTTATAGCCTGTTTGCAGGTATCGATACCTTCATGGGACCGGTACAGCTGGCAACGGCCTATAACAATGAGGACCGCTGGACGGCCTACCTTAATATCGGATTTTCCTTCGAGCGGTTATTCGACTGAACCTCATTTATCAGACCGGTGACACGATAATCAACCGCGGATGTTCGCAATCTCCGCTCAACGGGCGACGTAATAAGGCTTTGTATTCATCGCCTTTGCTGGCTTGCTCGGGAACTGGATGAAAAGCCACTTCGTCGCCCGGAAAAAACTGCCACGTGCCTTCGGCGACACCTTGTTTTTGCGCTATGCCGGTCAATGTGGCAACGCCCCGGGTCTGGCTCCAGGCGCAGGGTCTTGCCGGTTCCGGCATTTTGGTTCGACTCGCCGGTGGCGCAGGCGCAGGTGCTGGTTCTCGCTGGGGCTCTGGTTCAGATTCTTCCGTCACCTCGGGTGTGGACGGATCGGGAATAATGATCAGCGGTGCCTTCCCTGGCGGACTGCTGGCACAGGCGCTCAGTAATACGACGAAGGACGACAGGCCCAGAGCCCGCAGGGTACCTTTATTGACCCGCATCACGGGCCGTCGCCGAGTTCTTCGGAGCGTTCAGCACCTGCTCACATTGCTGCTTCGCCATGGCAGTTTCATAGATGCGCTGGCCGGAAGTCAACTGGCCGAAAGCGATCAAGTTCTCAATGTGGCGGG
This sequence comes from Marinobacter sp., assembly GCF_040882185.1. GTDB lineage: Bacteria > Pseudomonadota > Gammaproteobacteria > Pseudomonadales > Oleiphilaceae > Marinobacter. The sequence continues at coordinate 69,630 of NZ_JBBEBW010000026.1, forward strand.
CGACTTGTTCAGTCAGGGTCTCACGGGGCTTGAAGGCAGTCATGGTGGTTCCGGTGGCAACAACATGGTGAGCGCTCATCCTCTCACATTCTGCCCTCCCGGAAAACGGTCAGAGCAGCGGCGCCGCCAGGCGGACGGCCCGGCAACCAAGGCGAAACAGCAGGGGCTGATCCTGATAATCTTGCTCGGTCATTCGTCTACAACTACGCAAATCCTCCGTAAGCATCGACTCGACGTCTCTGACGAACTCGGCAGCCGTGACAAGAGCGGTCACTTCGAAGTTCAGGCGCATTGAACGGTTATCCAGATTGGCCGTACTGATGGCAGCGTAGCGGTTGTCTACCAACACCACCTTCTGGTGCATAAAGCCGGGCTCATACTGATAGATGCCGATACCTGCCCGGCTGGCCTGCACGAGGTAGGAATAGGCCGCCATCCGAATCAATTTATGATCGGATTTTTCCGGAATCATGATTCTGACATCCACGCCCCGCAATGCCGCCAGTTGGAGAGCATTGATGATCTGAAAGTCCGGCACAAAATAAGGAGATGCAATCCATAACCGCTGGCGGGCATTATTGATGCAGTTGAGAAAAAACAATGTGCAGGTTTCGTAGGTATCGGCTGGACCACTCGGGATAACGAGGACTTCCTGGTCGCCGGGGGGTGGTTCCTGAGCGCGCCAGTTCAAATCGGGCGTCTCGTTGGTCGCCCAGTTCCAGTCTTCCAGCCAGGCCAATTGAAGGCCAATCACTGCTGGTCCATCGATGCGAGAATGAGTGTCCCGCCAGCGGCCTTGATCAACCTCTGTGCCCAGGTATTCATCACCCAGATTGATACCGCCGACAAATCCCGTATGACCATCGCAGATCAGTATTTTGCGATGATTGCGAAAATTGATCTGAAAACGACGGCGGCGGATATTGCCGTCACCAAAGGATGCAACCTGAGCACCGGCTTTGCGAAGCTCTCTCAGATACCCCTTTGACAGCCATGCGCTGCCGATATCGTCGTACAGAAAGTAAACTCTGACGCCCTGCGCCAACTTACGCTTCAGGATAGCTTTGATGCGCTGTCCGATGCGGTCAGAGCGGATAATGTAAAACTCCATCAGAATATAGCGATGAGCGTCTTCCATTGCATCAAACAAAGAATTGAACGTGGCAAGGCCGTCCTTCAGCAGCACGCATTGGTTACCAGCGGTGAAGGGTTGTCTTGCCAGGTTACTAAGGACCTGGAGTTCATCGTTGAAGTGCTCCCGCGCCGGCTGAGGAATCGCAGTGGCCTGCTGCTCGAACTCTTCGACGAAGTGATTGAGAGAGCGGTCGCCGAGGCGCCGGGCGCGAACATAGCCTGAAAACCGGTTGCGGCCGAAAAACAGGAACAGCGGCAGCGCCAGGAAAGGGAACCCTAACAGGCCCACAATCCAGGCGACTGCGCCCTGGGCAGTGCGATAAGTCAGAAGCACACGATAGACGCAGAACAGCGCCAGGCTGTAAATGGCCATCAGCGCCAGGGCGATCAACGATAAGTCAGGCAAAATCATGGCTCCTGGTGCTGGTTTTGAGCCCGGTACTGGGCCGGGGCAACACCGGTCCAGCGCTTGAAGGCCCGGCTAAAGGCGCTCAGCTCCGAAAAACCCAGCAAAAAGGCAATTTCCCCAAGCGCATAGCGATCGCCCGCCACGTAACGAAGCGCCTTGTCCTTGCGGACCTGCTCAACCAGTTCATGGAAGCCCAGACCTTCTTTTTTTAAACGGCGGTACAGGGTTTGCCGGCTCATATGGCACTGCTTTGCCAGCGAGTCGGCATCAATGCGTTCAGTCGCCATTTGCCTGGAAATCATGCGTCGAACCTTACGACTGAAGGCCCGCTGTGTCTGCAGGCGGGCCAGTACGCTGTTAACCTGTTTCAGGACAGCAGAATAAACATAAGGGCTACGACGCGGAATCGGGTGTCTGAGGTAATCACAGTGAAACGCGATACGGGTTGCCGGGGCGCCAAAAGTCACCGGGCAGCCCAGAATACGCTCATACTCGCCGGTGTAGCCAGGTTCCGGATGTGCCAGCTCAGCCCATTCGATGACAAATGCCGGATGGATAAAGTGTCGGGTACGGCTCAACGCTGCCGAGAGTGTTCTGTCCATGTCCTGACGGCAATAGTGGGCATTGGAATCTGCCTGCCACGTCAGCAGAACCTGGTCTCCTATCTGCTCGAGGCTGAGCCGGACCGATTCGTTGATCAGTCGATGTAGCCGGACATACTGGGTTACCGCTTCACCGAGTGTATCGCAATTGAAAAATACATGGCCCACCAGGCCCATACGTTCAGGATCGACCACCTCGCCTGCGTGCAAGCCGACGGCTGGGTCGCCAGTGATGCGCTCGGCGTATGCCCAGAGTTGATAATGGCGGTCCGCAGGGAGTCGCTGGTCAGGGGCTTTGAGATCATCGAGCGAGCATTCCAGGAGCGCTTGTATCTCCGCTACCTCGAGACGACCCAGCTCCCTGAGGTAATGCACCAGCGCCAGGGTTCCGGAGGCGGCAACCTGGGGGTCGGTAGGCGTGGCAGCGGTATCGGTCGGGAGCATCAATGGTTTCCGGTGGGGCGTTATGGTCAAGGTTGTTACAGAATGTCAAGTCTGTGGGACAGCGTGTCAAGGGTTTGTCATCAGCCTAGCGGTACTATTGAGACATTGGAAATAAACCTGATCAAACGTTGGTACTTGGGAGAACAGTTTATGGAAATCGCAATTTTTGTACCGCACAATGACTATGAGAAGAAGAACTGTGAAGCCTTGGCTGAGTATCTCAATAACATCTACTACTGTTAGTAGTTCTGGCTGAAACAGGCAGACAGCCAAGGTTCCAAGCCAAAAGGGTCGCGTAGCGGCCCTTTTTTATTTCTGCCCGAGATCCTACCGCCTCCGTGCATATCTCCCATCGTAAAGACGAATTGGCGCTCGAAGCCCATATCTGTGATCTGAACCACGCCGCTGGCTTATCGACGGGTACTCTATTGAGTTCAATGGTAATGTTACTCGCCACCGGGGCGACCAAAATGACTTGGCGCCCGTTATGTGAGTTAGGCCCGAGGAGTTTGACGTGTTTCCGAATAATACGGTTTTTGATGTTGATGCCGGACTTCTGGATGACGAATTGCTCGCAGGGCAGATGCGGCTGGTTTCCGGGTTGCTTAATGCCGACCGAACGCCTCAAACAGACAGTCGGGCACCGGTTGCCTGGCAGGGGCACGAGGATGCCCTCGCGCTGAAACTGAACCAGTTGATGGAAGAAATGCGATTGCGTGGGCAGGGTGTTCCGGGCAATGTACCGGTAACGGACGAGGCGATCCTGTGGCCGACTCTGAATGCTGGCGCGCTGGCTGCGCAGCTCGACTATCTGGTAGCGCGTGTAGCGCAGGATCAGCGCGGGCGGATTCGTTTACCAAAAAACGACCACGAACTTTGGGCAACCTACAAATACAGTGTGCTGGCGAGAAACACCAAAGCCTACACGGTGTTCGGCCAGCGTGTTGCAGCGCGAGCCATTGCCGTAGATCACCTGTGGCTCAGCATGGTCAGTGCAAGTAGAGTTGCGCCCGCGAAAGGGGGTCTGAAGAACTCCTATCAGCATATGTGGGGTTACGTGTCCGGACATTCAAAGCTCAGCCCACAGACTGAGGACCTGGCCAGCCTGGCATTCGATATCCAGACATTGGCTGTAAACCATCAGGTTTCGTATCTTATGAATTCCACCGCGCTTGGAGAACTCCGGGCCTGGTTATGATGATCAATATCGGGAGCAAAGCATGAACGTTGAATTGAACCACCGTATTACCGGCGCAGGCAATCCCCTGATCCTGCTGCACGGTCTGTTTGGCTCACTGGAAAATCTGGGTGGGGCCGCTCAACGGTTGCAGGATGAATGGCAGATTCATGCCCTGGATCTGCGAAATCACGGTAAATCACCGCATACGGCCAGCATGGATTATGCTGCCATGGCTGATGACGTGGTCGCTTACATGGACGCTCAGGGCCTTGATCGCGCTGCTTTATTGGGACACTCCATGGGCGGTAAGACTGCGATGCAAGTCGCCCTTGCCCATCCCGAGCGAGTAGACCATCTGATCGTTGCGGATATTTCGCCAGTCGACTACAAACCCCGCCACGATGCCATTCTTGAAGGCATGCGAAATCTTGATCTCAGTCAGATTACCAGCCGTCAGCAGGCAGATAAGGCGCTGAATGAATTTGTGGAGATACTGGGAGTCCGGCAGTTCCTGCTGAAGAATCTGGTTCGTATTCCGGAGGAAGCGCGGGAGCACAGCGCTGGCGCGCAATTTCGCTGGCGCCTCAACTTGCCGGTTATCGAAGCCTGCTATCCCGCGCTGGCGGAAGCACCCTCAGCCAGCGGACCGTTCGAGGGCCCCACGCTATTTCTCAAGGGCGCAGATTCCGCTTACATTCAGGACAAGCATCGCGATCAGATCAGCAAACTGTTCCCCAAGTCCGAGGTGCAGGTGATCGAAGGTACCGGCCACTGGCTGCACGCTGAAAAAGCCGAGACATTCGCAACTTTGTGCCGTCGGTTTTTAACGTAAAGGCGCTACCTATACTTTGGTTCACTTCACAACGACCGCGTGGGTAGGCTAACGTTGAGAACCATTTCGGGGCCTGGAGCCAATGAGTAATGAGTGTTAACGAGACCGCCGATATAGCCTGGGATCGCCCCGATCCTTTCACGTTAACGTTTGATGTGACCCCTGAGGATACCGATCGACTCGGGCATGCCAACAACGTGGTTTATGTGCGCTGGCTGGAGGATATTAGCTGGGCTCATATCGAGCATTTGGGTATGACCTGGGAACGCCACGAGGCCACCGGCAAAGCCATGGCTATTACCCGCACTGAAATTGACTACCTGGCAGCCGCCAATACCGGGGATCGTCTCATGATGGCGACCTGGCTGGTCAGTTTTGATGGCCGTTTTCGTTCATCACGGCAGTTCCAACTGGTCCGTCTGTCTGATCGTAAGGTGTTGGCGCGAGCGATGTCCTACCATGCTTGCGTGGATCTCAGAACCCAGCGTCCTGCCAGGGTGCCAAAAGAATATGGCGAAATTCTTGGCGGTGCTGTGATTACCGATGGACTCGTATCTGACTGAGTTTGTCCCACCCATTATTGGGCACTGCTGGCCACTATTTCTGCTAATCTGAAGGTTCAAGCCTTGAACACGTTCGATTGATTACCGTTAAACAACGAACCTGGAGAAGCTGACGTGAAAACTGCCATGAGACGAGTCGTGTTTGATCAGTTCGGTGAGGTCGATGTTCTGCGCCTTGATACTGCGGGTTCAAACCCGCAGCCAGGGGTAGACGAAGTCTGTGTCAGGGTCAGCGGGGCGGGTCTGAATCCGATTGACTGGAAGACCCGTCGTGGTCTGGGCTTTGCAGCCAAACAGATCGAAGATCAGTTGCCCTGGACGCCCGGCTACGATGTCGCTGGTGAAGTGGTGTCAGTGGGTGAGCAAGTCACCACTCTTGCCCCGGGTGACCGGGTAATGGGCATGGTAGGTTTTCCGGTGAGAGGCGGAGGCTACGCTGACTACGTGTTGGCAAAAAGCGACGAACTGGCCATTGTGCCGGAAGAGCTCGATCTGGTGTCGGCCGGAGCGCTGCCACTGGCAGCGCTCACCGCCTGGCAGGCGTTGTTTGAAGTGGCTGATCTGGCGCCCGGCCAGAAGATTCTCATCCATGCTGGCGCAGGCGGGGTCGGCCATTTTGCAGTGCAGTTTGCCAGGGTCCGCGGAGCTCATGTCATTGCGACAGCCTCCTCTGACAACCGGGATTTTCTGGCGGAGTTGGGCGTTCATGAAGTGATTGATTATCACACGACGGACTTCACCGAGGAATGCTATGGCCTTGATGTGGTATTGGATCTGGTCGGCGGTGATACTGGCAAACGCTCCCTCCATACGCTCAGTGAGCACGGGGTATTGGTAACGATTCCCACCGCATCGGCGGACGATATTATTACCGCTGCTGAGGGCCTCGGCCTGCGAGCCCACGGCATGGTGGTGCGGTCTGATGTTTTTCATCTGGACGAAATTGCGGAGCTTATTGAGGACGGCGATGTCCGGGTCCACGTCGACCGCGTATTTCCGATCTCCGAAGTTGCTGAAGCCCATCGGCTTCTGGAAGCTGGCCATGTCAGGGGCAAGCTGGTGCTGGATTGCCGGGATCCGGACTGAGTTCAGCCCATACTGCCAGCAATGTTCGAATGGGTTGTCAGTGTCAGGCCGGGGTGGGCGCCGGGTCATGGAGCTCGCCGCTGTCTTTTTCCTTGCGTTCCTTCGGAGGCTGGGGCGGCACCAGACTGATCAGTTTCCAGCCCTTGTTCAGTTTCAGCTCAGAGTCCGCCGTGACGGCATGGATATGCTCCTTCAGATCGATAGTGAACAGGGGCAGCGCCTGCTGATCATACTGTTTCTGAAAGTCCTCGTAGGTGAAGGCTTCGCTCAAATGCGTGGTTTTCACGGTGTAGCCCTTGCTCGACAGACTGGCCAGTTTGGCGTAGCTGATATCTCCGAATAGCCCCCGTGTTTGCTGAATTTTCTCTGCGGTCTGATGCCTGGATTTCTGGTCGTGGTCGCCTTCTGACAGGCTGTAAACGCATCCGCCCCCAAACCAGTCAAGGAAGTGATAGGACGCCAGGGAATTCATTTGCTTATAGGGTGAGATAACCAGCAGATTGCCGATGCCGGTGAGATCCAGATGGGTAGACGCATGTTCCGACACGGGATTGCCGAAATAAACCTGCAAGTTCTCCATACGGGCCAGCCGGACGTTTTCCCAGTTGGTGTCGGTCAATACCACTGGAACCTCCAGTTTTTTCAATACGGTACCGATCTGACGGGCAACCTGATTCGCACCCAGGATCAGGAAGCCATAGTCTGCGGGCTCCGCTACTTTGAGTAGCCGCGCGATGGGGCGTGCCGTCAGACTTTGAATGGTGACAGTGGTGATAATCAGCATGAAGACCAGCGGTACCAGCATGCTGGCGCTCTCATACCCCAGGCTCTGTAGCTGAAAGGCAAAAAGCGCAGAAACCGCAGCCGCCACAATACCCCGTGGGGCGACCCAGCTCAGAAACAGTTTGTCGCGCCAGGTCAGGGTGGTACCAATGGCAGAAAGGAAGATGCTGAGCGGTCGGGCAACCAGAATCAGCACAACGAGCACGGTTACCAGGCCCCAGCCCAGGTCTGCTATAGCAGAAAATTCAATGCGGGCGGCCAGAATAATAAACAGCGCCGAGATAAGTAGTACGCTCAAGGATTCCTTGAATTCGAGAATGCTCTCGATAGGAACCTGCTTCATATTGGCCATCCAGATACCCATAACGGTGACTGTTAGCAGCCCTGACTCGTGGGCCATCTCGTTGGATAACGCATAAGCACCGAGCATGAACGTCAGTGTGCCGGCGTTGTGCAGGTATTGGGGAATCAGGTGCTTGCGGAGCACGATGCCGTTCAGCCAGCCCGCTGCGGCCCCCATCAGGAAACCAATGGCAATGGTTTTGCCAAAGATTAACAGGGAATGTCCGAATACATTGCCTTGGCCCCAGGAAACAATGCCTTCAAATACCAGCACCGCGAGCAGGGCGCCAACAGGATCAATAATGATGCCCTCCCAACGCAGGATGTTCGCCAGCCGGGCCGCCGGTTTGACAGATCGTAACAGCGGCGCAATTACGGTGGGCCCGGTTACAATTGAAATTGCACCGAACAACAGCGCGACCTCAAGGGAGATATCAAGAGCCCAGTAGGAAACCAGCATGCCTATGGCGCCCGTCACGATGGTCCCGACCGGAATCAGGTTGCGGACCATTTTGCCGTGGCCCCTGATTTCCTCGTATCTCAGGGTCAGGCTGCCTTCAAAAAGAATGATGGCCACCGCGAGTGAAATCACCGGGAACAGCAGATCACCAAATACTTGCTGGGGATCAAGCCAGTTGAATACCGGACCAGCTGCGATGCCACCTGCCAGCAGGAACAGAATCGCCGGTACTCTTAAGCGCCAGGCGAGCCATTGGCAAAAAAGTGAAAGTATGCCGATGCTGGCAAGAAGAAGGGCGATGCTCGCTGACATAAAGGGTTCAGTTCCGTTGAGGTGATGGAATGACGTTGGCCGGGCTCTGGGTTGGCGCTTTTCGGGCAATCCTGTTGATCAGACGGGAGGCGGCAATAAACCCGAAGCTGGCGGTAACCGGGCTGGCTGCGCCAAAGCCGGTGGCGCAATCGAGCCTCACAGGGCCATTGGCAACAGGTTTTTGCAGGCACACCTCACCATCGCCTGCAGGATACGTGAGCTGTTCCAGCGAATATACAGCTTCAATACCAAACCGGCGTTTCGGATTGCGGGAGAAGCCATACTCCCGTCGCAGCAGGTTACGTACCTTGGCTAACAGGGGGTCCTGGGTGGTACGGCTCAGGTCGGCAACCTGGATCTGGGTCGGATCCAGTTGGCCGCCAGCTCCTCCCGCACAGATCAGGGGAATTTTCCGGCGTTGGCAGTGAGCGATCAACGCAGCTTTGGCTTTGACACTGTCAATGGCATCCACCACTCCACTTAGTTCACCGGTAATTAGTTCCGAGGTGTTCTTCGGGGTCAAAAAACCAAAATGGATACGAATATCGGCGTGAGGATTGATGGCCCTCAGGCGTTCGGCCATGACGTCAGTTTTGGTCTTCCCATATTGCCCATCAAGGGCATGGGACTGTCGGTTGGTGTTGGAGACGCACACGTCGTCCATATCAATCAACGTCAGACGGCCGATACCAGTGCGTGCAAGTGCCTCTGCTGCCCAGGAACCAACGCCACCAAGCCCGACAATCGCCACGTGTGCTTCACGGAAAGCGCCGGTAGCTTGGCGACCGTATAGACGTTCGATGCCACCAAACCGGAAGGCGTAATCATCCTGGGTCATACAATACCCCGTGTGCGGTCAGAGAATGGGCGAAGCGCAATTGTACCGGAGAAGTCGCAGGTTGGCAGCGGAGGGCATTCGATGGTTCATGTTTTGGATTGATCAGAACGGAACAGGAGGCATAAAAAAGCCCGGACTGACACCGGACTTTTCTGTTCAGAGCCGCTTCACCGGATAAACGGGTTCAGCATGCGAGTAAAGGTTCCCGTCAGTCTGACCGGTGCACTGAGCACCGACAAGGTTATGCAGTCATCCCCTTCAAGGGCCACTGGCTTGTGTTCATCATGCTGATTCAACACTACAAAATCCCACTGATTGAAAACGCCTTTCTTGTCCGAAAAAGCGCCTTGCAGGACAATGGTTGTCTCCTCACCACGGTGGGTGTGCGCCAGCGCTTTGCCACCGGCCGTCAGCTTCTGCAGCACCACCTGATCCGACTGGTCAGGGAATCGGTCGCTGATATCCAACACACTCAAATCACCCAACTGGCGCTTCCAGGGCAGGGCGTTCAAATCAGCCCCCAACAGTTTTTCGAGCGGGCCGAGGCGTCGCTTGAGAGCTGTCGGGGAGTGCTGAACGGTAGGTTCACTGTCGATACGGGCGAGTATGGAGTCAAACATCGAGCCTGAAACTGTCACCTGCGGTTGCTGCTCCATCATCACTGCGCCGAGACTGTCGAGCATATCGACACGACTGCGACAATGTGAACATTGATCCAGGTGCAACCGAATGCACAGGGCATGGGGCTCTGTCAGGTTGCCGGCACTGAACTCCATGAGAGTCAGGCTGTCAGGGTGGTGCTGGG
>NZ_JBBEBW010000027.1:0-15568 GCF_040882185.1 Marinobacter sp.
TCCATACACGTTCAATCGGGTAAAACCCATTGAACGGTGATCTTCCCACAGGGGAGTTTCACCCCATTAGTTCATGCCCATGCTGGGCGTACACCAGGTCAGTCACGGCGACGTCTACTACATTGCGGCTTCGCCGCCATCCCAAAGCCGCGCGTGAGCCGGGCGTTATATTTCTTGATCGCACCTGTTAACTGGTGCTATTAATAGTACCAAAATATTGACCGAGTAATCACTATGGAAGTGAAGTTTTCCGAGGATGTCATTCCTCTATCAGACCTGAAGATCAATCCCGGAAAGGTGGTTGGTCGAGCGCAGGATACCCATCGCCCAATCCTGCTTACCAGTCGTGGACGCGGTATAGCTGTTGTTCAGGGGCTCGAGGATTATGAGAGAACCGCAGAGGAATTACGGTTTGTAAAGGCGGTGGCGCAGGGGCTTATGGATGTTCGCGAGGGCAACACTGTATCGTTGGAGGACGCCAAGAAAACGTTGGGCATCAAGTAAATGGAATTACGCATCGCACAGTCCGCTCTTGAGGACTTACAGGCTATTCAGGAGTACAACACAGATCGGGATGTGCCACATACCAGGGATGATTTCGTGGCTGCTGTCCTTGAGCATTGTGGAATGCTTCAACTCCACCCTGATGCTGGCCGAGTTGTTCCGGAATTCAACCTGGATCATATTCGCGAGTTGATCCACGCGCCATTTCGGGTTGTCTACCTCAGGCAGGCTAAAGAGGTTGTGCTCATACGAGTCTGGCGGAGTGAGAGGCAGCTCGAATTACCAGAAAACGAAACACCGCTAACCTGAAAGCGCTATATCTTCTTAAAACCACGGCTGATGATTTTTTTGAGAAGTTGGGCTATGAGGCGCTATCTCGTTCGGATGCTCCGAGCACCATCTCAGCAACACAGCAATTTTTGGGGTTATGCCCGGACTCGTCTATTTTCATGGGTAAAGGGCTTGGCGCTAATCAAGTGTTGCACCGGACGAGCTGGTGAACCCGGTGCTAGAGTTCAGAGGGAATATTATGAAGAAGCTTCACTTGGCAATCTCCACGGACAACATAGAAGAAACTATTGCTGATTACTCTGTTCGTCTGGGGGTACAGCCATGTTCATTCATTCCCGGCGAATATGCTCTTTGGCGGACGGAGTCTTTAAACCTTTCCGTGCGCCAGGGCCCTGCCTGTGAGGCTGGCTCTCTGAGACATTTGGGCTGGGAAGACCCTGTGGCTCCAGCGTTCTCGCAGGATACTGATGTGAACGGCATTGTTTGGGAGCGATTTACTGCTCAGCATCAAGCTGATGAAATTAACGAGATATGGCCAGCAGCAAACTATCAGCCGTGAAAGCTAACTAATCGTTCAAGTGCGTTCCGGCCTGCGGCCTCCACCGGACGCCCTTTCTGTGGCGCTTTTGGCACCATTCCAAGGTCGCTGCTTAACATTGGCGTTATGCAGTCATTTTCAATCCTCGTTGACGGGTGTCACGTGACACAATACACTTCATCCTATGATCAAATCCTTCGCTGATAAACGAACTCAGGAGCTGTACTCCAAAGGCAAATCAAAGAAATGTCCTACGGATGTCGCACCGAGAGCCGCCAGAAAGCTTGAATACGTTAACCTGGCTGAACAGCTGGAGGACTTGAAAGTGCCGCCCGGCAATCGCCTTCACCCATTATCGGGAAACAGGCAGGGGCAGCATGCAATTTCAATAAACGATCAGTGGCGTATCTGTTTTCGTTTTGAGGATTGTGATGCGTATGAGGTCGAAGTGTATGACTACCACTGAGTGAGGTGATGACTATGGCTATACCTAATACTGGCGGCATACAGCGCAAGCCGACTCACCCTGGTGAAATGCTGAGAGAGGATTTCCTGCCGGACTATGACCTGACGGTAGCGGGGCTGGCTAAGTCTCTGGGTGTCTCTCGCCAGTCAGTGAATGAATTACTGCGCGAGCGCCGTGCTGTCAGTCCCGAAATGGCGCTTCGGCTTGCTCGTTTGTTTGGTAACTCTCCGGAATTCTGGCTGAATGCACAGCGATCTGTTGATCTTTGGACGGCGGCCCAGTCGGTCAAGAAAGAAGTGGATCGGATCAAGCCGCTACATGCTGCATAACCAAGCCATGCACCGGATGCCAAACCCGCCACTTCGATGCCGGTTTGTCACCGAAAATGGCAGGCGGAAGTAAAACAGAGTCTACAGGCTCATTGTCACCGCATCTTTTGTTAGTATACAAGTGAGTGGGATACGCGATTCTTACCCGTCTGCGCGAATCCGGACCTCCCAACCGACGCCGTTATGAAATTGGAGTTTATTCATGCAGCCAAAGGACATCGTGGCGCAGTTCATTGCTGATATCCACGACCAGCGTCTGGATGAGGCAAAGACCTTGTTAGCTGCTGAGGAATTTGAATATGTGGGGCCGAATATGCGGTTCCTTAACCGGGATGACATGCTGTCCTATCAATTCGGTATGTTTGCTATCCAGAAAGACCTGATCCTCCGTCAGCTTAGTGCCGAGGGCGAGCATGTGTTCGCGATTCTGGATTACCGGACCAACTTTGAACCGATCGGGGATGTGCGGCTTGCCGTCTGGTTTCGTGTCCGGGAGGACAAAATTCAGACGGTTGAGGCTTTCTATAATGCGGCCGTGGTCGAAAACATGCTGGGTGGCAACCTGCCTCCGGCTAGCTAGTTAAAACGAGTAACTTTATGAGTGATATCGAGCGGCGAATCTCCGACAGCTTCCGCGCCCAGGGCCTCATGGCAACTCTGGGTGCAGAGCTGGCTCACGTCGCTGAGGGTGAAGTGCATATTACGCTGTCTCCGCGTCCGGAGTTGAGCCAACAACATGGCTACATCCATGCTGGCGCCCTTACGAGCGTTCTTGATAGCGCATGCGGCTATGCGGCCATGACCGTTGCGCAACCTGGTTTTAACGTGCTGACCGTGGAGTTCAAGGTCAACTTCATGCGGCCTGCCCGTGCAGACAGATTTGTAGCCGTCGGGAAGGTTACGAAGGCGGGGAAGACGATAACGGTGTGTCAGGGAGAGATCTTTGCTGAAGAGGGCTCGCAGCGGGAGGCCATCGCCATTATGCAGGCGACAATCATTAATGTGCCGGGTAGTACGTGACAGCGTGAAATCGCCTGGGGGGCCTATACTGCATGCGGGGAGGCTCCCACTGACTGTCACAAAAAGGACTAAGACATGGATCTGAAAAGTGGTTATCCGTTCTGGGCAGTGAAAAATGGCCTTATGTGTGCGTTTCCCCAGCTCAAGGCGGATATTGGTTGTGATGTGGTTGTTGTAGGAGGTGGTATTACCGGATCGTTAATCGCCGACGAGCTGGGCAAAAACGGCTTTGATGTGGTGGTGGTTGAACAGCGTGATATCGCGTGGGGCAGTTCCGCTGCAAGTACGGCATTGCTGCAGTACGAGATTGACACCCACATGGTCGATCTGGCCCGGCTGTACGGCGAGTTTCACGCAGTGGCAGCCTATAAGGCCTGTGCAGAGGCGATCACGGACCTACGTGATCTCGCCCACGAGCTGGGCGATGTGGATTTTGATATGCAGGAAAGCCTGTATTACGCCAGCAAACGGGGTGACAAGACGGCGCTGCGTGAAGAATACGATCTGCGTCTAAAACACGGATTCGACGCTCAATGGCTGGATGCGGGCAGCTTGAAAGGACGTTTTGGCATCAAGGCGCCCTGTGCAATTTTGACCAAACTGGCGGCCCGGGTTGACCCTTATCGTATGGCTTCCCGGTTGTTACTTCGGCTGGCAGAGCGCGGCGGCCGAGTATTTGATCGCACGGTGATTGATACCATCGAGCCCTCCGACGACAACGTAATCCTGCGAACACCGGAAGGCTTCCGGATTCAGGCCAGACACGTGGTGATGGCGGCGGGGTATGCATCGCAGAAATGGCTGAAGCAGTCGGTGGCGAAGAATCGCAGCAGCTACGCCTTTATTACCGACCCGCTGGAAGCGTCAGATCTGGGCTTGTTGGCCTCCACCATGATTTGGGAATCTGCCAGGCCTTACCTGTATATGCGCACCACCGGCAATGGCCGACTGTTAGTGGGCGGGGATGACGACGATACAGACATCCCGGCACGTCGTGACAGACGGGTTGAAGGCAAGGCCAAGGGCCTGAGCCAAAAAGTGAAGAAGCTGTTTCCCGACCTGCCGATGCGCCCTGCGTTTTCCTGGGGCGGTACGTTCGCGGAAACCGAGGACGGCCTGCCGTTTTTCGGTGAGCACCCGCAATACGGTCCCAGGGTGCAGTTCGCCATGGCGTATGGCGGCAACGGCATCAGCTACAGCATGATTGGAGCGGGTTTGCTGAGGGCCAATATTGAAGGCCGCACGCACCCACTGGCTGCCTTGTTCGGGTTTTCCCGAGTAGGCTAGTGTCCCGTTCGGCTGGGGCCATATCTGACGCGATATTCCCTCAGAGTGTATCCTCCTTTTACCTTTACTGACCCAGATTCGCTATGATTGAAAGTCTCTCTTCCCCTGTTATCGCCGTTGTTGGCGCTGGCCCTGCCGGCCTGCTGGCGGCCGAGGTGATCGCCCGCGCAGGCTACCCCGTGGCCGTGTTTGATGCCAAACCGAGTGTTGGCCGCAAACTCCTGCGTGCCGGCATCGGTGGCCTGAACCTGACGCACGCTGAGCCGCTCCCGAGCTTCGTAACTCGCTATGGCGAACGCACCGGGCAGGTAGCGCCGATGCTGGACAGGTTTGGGCCTGCGCAATTAGTGGAGTGGGTTCAGGGTCTCGGTATCGAGACGTTTGTCGGTTCGTCCCAGCGTGTGTTTCCGGGGGACAAGAAGGCCGCACCTTTCTTACGTGCCTGGCTGAAACGTCTTCGCGGCCTGGGCGTCGAGTTTCACATGCGTTGGCGCTGGCTGGGTTGGCAGGATGGTGCCTTGCAGTTCGATACCCCTGACGGCGTTCAGTGTGTTCACCCCCGAGCCACCGTGCTGGCTTTGGGCGGGGCCAGCTGGCCTGAGCTGGGCTCCGATGGCAAATGGGTATCAGCACTTGAGCAGCAAGGACTCCGCGTCGCGCCTCTGAAACCCAGTAATTGCGGATTCCAGGTAAGCTGGAGTGACCACTTCCGAGAGCGTTTTGTACGTCAGCCAGTCAAGTCGGTGAGGGCCGCTCTGAGCCTTGAAGATTCTGACCAACAGGACTGGCACAGCGGCGAATTGATGGTCACCGGGGACGGGCTCGAAGGTGGTCTGCTCTATGCGCTGTCGGCTGTTGCTCGCGAACAGGTTGCCCAATATGGACACGCCACGGTATTGCTCGATCTGAATCCCGGCCGAACTGAGGCCCAACTGGTGGAGCGGCTTTCCCAGCCCCAGGGTCGTCGTTCATTGGCCAAGCATTTGAAGAGTAAGGCCGGCATTGATGGTGTCAAAGCAGGCCTGCTGAGAGAGTTCTGTGCCAACTCGGTGATGAACGACCCGAATCAACTTGCCCGCCATATCAAACGGCTTCCTGTGCCCTTGGGACAGCCCTTTGCTGTCGACAGGGCTATTAGCAGTGCTGGTGGCGTGCGGTTTGAAGACCTCACCGACGATCTGATGCTAAACAGGCTGACGGGTGTATTCTGTGCGGGAGAGATGCTGGACTGGGAGGCTCCCACGGGCGGTTATCTACTGACCGGATGCTTTGCCAGTGGCTGGGTTGCGGGCACGGGTGTGGTCACGTTTTTGCAAGCTTCGGATTAAACAAAAAAGGCCCAGCGATTAACCGGGCCTTCTCTGTTTAGCTGTGCTTACACCAGATCAAAACGATCTGCGTTCATCACCTGGGTCCAGGCAGCTACGAAGTCCTTAACGAACTTTTCTTTGGCGTCAGACTGGGCATACACCTCAGCGATGGCGCGCAGCTGTGAGTTGGAACCGAAGATCAGGTCCGCACGGGTGCCGGTCCATTTCACTTCACCTGTCTTCCGGTCCTTGCCTTCAAACAGGTCGGCTTCCTCGGACGTCGGCTGCCACTGGGTGTTCATGTCGGTCACGTTCACGAAGAAATCGTTCGTAAGCTTGCCGGGGGTTTTCGTGAGCACGCCATGGTTAGCCTGCTTGTAGTTGGCGCCCATTACTCGCAGGCCGCCAACCAGTACGGTCAACTGTGGCGCGCTCAGGCCCAGCAACTGCGCCTTGTCGATCATCATCTCTTCAGCAGCGACGGTGAACGCGGTCCGGCTGTAGTTGCGGAAACCATCCGCCTCTGGCTTCAGAGGATCAAAAGATTCCACGTCGGTCAGTTCCTGTGTGGTATCCGTACGTCCTGGCGCAAAAGGCACATTTACGTTGTGGCCAGCGTCTTTCGCTGCTTTCTCCACCGCTGCAGTACCGCCAAGTACGATCAGGTCCGCCAGAGACACTTTCTTGGAGCCGGATTGGGCGTCGTTAAAGGCCTTCTGAATACCTTCCAACGTCTGCAGTACTTTCGACAGCTGCTCCGGCTGGTTAACGTCCCAGTCCTTCTGCGGAGCCAGTCGGATTCGAGCGCCGTTGGCACCACCGCGCATGTCGGAGCCCCGGAAGGTAGAAGCGGAGGACCAGGCCGTGTAGACCAGTTCAGAGACACTCAGACCGGAGGCAAGGATCTTGCTCTTCAGTTCCGCGATGTCCTGGTCGTTGATCAATTCGTGATCGACTGGCGGAACAGGGTCTTGCCAGATCAGGTCTTCGGATGGTACTTCCGGGCCGAGGTAACGTGATTTTGGTCCCATGTCACGGTGAGTCAGTTTGAACCAGGCACGGGCAAAGGCGTCAGCGAACTCGTCCGGATTCTGGTGGAAGTGCTCGCAGATTTTGCGATATTCAGGATCTTCACGCATTGCCATGTCAGCGGTCGACATCATGATGTGGACGCGCCTGGATGGATCTTCAGCATCCGGAGCATGGTCCTTTTCTGCCAGGCCCTTGGCCTGCCACTGCTGGGCACCGGCGGGGCTTTTGGTGAGTTCCCACTCGTAGCCGAACAACACATCAAAGTAGCTCATGTCCCACTTGGTCGGTGTCGGTGTCCAGGCACCTTCAAGGCCACTGGTGATGGAATCGCGGCCTTTACCGCTACCGTGGGTGTTCTGCCAGCCAAAGCCCATGGCCTCCATTGGAGCGGCTTCCGGCTCAGGGCCTACGTTGGACGGATCGCCAGCACCGTGGGTTTTACCGAAGGTGTGACCACCCGCGGTCAGAGCGGCTGTCTCGTAGTCGTTCATCGCCATACGAGAGAAGGTTTCACGAATGTCACGCGCGGAAGCCAGGGGGTCGGGGTTGCCGTCCGGGCCTTCCGGGTTAACGTAGATCAGACCCATCTGAACGGCGGCTAACGGGTTTTCGAGCTCCCGGTCGCCTGAGTAACGGCTATTAGGCTTATCGCTCGTGGCCAGCCACTCTTCCTCTGCCCCCCAGTAGATATCTTCTTCCGGCTGGAAAATGTCGGCGCGCCCGCCAGCGAAACCAAAGGTCTTGAAGCCCATGGATTCAAGCGCCACGTTACCGGTGAGAACGAACAAGTCCGCCCAGGACAGTTTATTGCCATACTTCTGCTTGATTGGCCACAAAAGACGACGGGCCTTATCTAGGTTGCCGTTGTCGGGCCAGCTATTGAGCGGAGCAAAGCGTTGGTCACCAGAGCCTGCGCCGCCACGGCCGTCGCCGGTACGATAGGTACCCGCAGCGTGCCAAGCCATACGAATAAAGAAAGGACCATAATGACCGTAGTCTGCTGGCCACCATTCCTGGGAGTCGGTCATCAGGTTGGTGAGGTCTTGCTTCACCGCTGCCAGATCGAGCTTTTTGAATTCTTCCGCGTAATCAAAGTCTTCACCCAGAGGGTTAGACTTCGGAGAATGCTGGTGCAGGATAGAAAGGTTCAGCTGGTTTGGCCACCAGAAGTTGCTACCAGTGGCTTTGCCACCCGTCTGCGTTCGTGACCCGTGCATGACAGGGCATTTGCCCGCTGATTCTGTGTTGATGTCCAATGCGTCCATATTTTGTTCTCCAACTCTCTCGACGTTTATTTGCGGAATTGAACCGTAGGTAGACTATAGAACAACTTTAATCTATTAGTTAAAGATGTTTTATGCACTGATGCTATAGGTTTTAACTATTTAAAGTCAGTTTCTTTTCCAAACGGTTGCACGAACAAATATAAAGTACTGAAATACCGCATACCCGACGCTCAACACTCAACAGAGGGAGGGTCCTACGATGATCCCCGACATCATGAAGGCTATGGTTCTTACCGGTCATGGCGGTCTCGAGGCACTGAAGTATCAGGATGTAACCACGCCAACGCCAGCAGCCGGTCAGGTTCTGGTGCAGGTAACAGCAACCGCCAAAAACAACACTGACCGAAAAGCTCGGGAGGGCCTTTACCCCACTAAAAAAGGTGAAATGCAGTCTTTTCAAATGGGTGGCAAGCCGACGCTGGTATTCCCCCGGATTCAGGGTGCGGACATCGCGGGCCGGGTGGTGGCTGTGGGTGCCGGAGTTGATGAAAGCCGCATCGGTGAACGCGGCTTGCTGGATTTCAATATCTACGCCAATGATCGTCGGGATATCAATTTGACGCCGGATTATTACGGCCACGGTGCCGACGGCGGCTACGCGGAATATGCGGCCTTGCCCTCGGATCAGTTTCATCACATTCCCAATCCGGATCTGACGGATGCGGAGCTGGCATCCATGGGCATGTGTTCCTACCAGACCGCCATGCATATGGTGACTTCAGCCAATATCCAGGCCGGGGAACGGGTGCTGGTGACTGGCGCCAGCGGTGGTGTCGGCACTGCCTTGATCCAGCTTTGTCGCATTATCGGGGCGGTTCCCTATGCCCTTAGCCAGCAGGACAAAGCTGTGCCGCTATTGGAGTTGGGGGCGGAAGCGGTGCTGGACCGCTCTGATATGGATAGCTTCGTTGACCGGGTTAAAGAAGCCACCGGTGGCAAGCCAATGGATGCAGTGATGGACCTTGTTGGCGGCGAAATGACTGACCGTTTCATCGATATCATGATCTTCGATATGAACGCCCGGAGCACCTACCCGCGCCTCAGCATTGCCGGTGCCAGTGGTGGCAACATCAGCGAGATTCTCTGGACCCGGATTTATCTGTACCAGGTACAGATTTTCGGCGTCTCCCATGGCACCCGGGAAGAAGCGGAGCAATTGATGACCTGGATACGCAGCGGCCAGCTTAAGCCGGTACTTCACGGCGCTTTCAAACTTTCGGAACTGCACCGCGCTGAGGAATACTTCGTCAACCGGAGTAGCAACTACCTCGGTAAAATCGTGATCGTGCCGGACTCACAATGGCAGACGCACGGCGAAGCCTGGGCTGTGCAGACCGGCTGAGCGAGAGTCTCCTCAGGGCCTGCGTTTGGCGTCTTTTCGGTACTCGGGCGTAATGTAAACACTGACCTGATCTTTGAACCGGGCGATCAGATCACTGTTGTCATGTTGCCAGGGGTGAAAGTCCGGGCGGAAGTAATCCAGCCAGGCGGGTATCAGGCTGGAGAACGTCCCGTTCCTGCCCCACATCCGCCACAAGCCTTGAGCACTATCCTTGAGGGTAAAATTCTTGCGATCATTCAGCATCATGCGGCCGGTGAAGGCGGTGGCAACGAGTCCCAGCATGGCAGTGCTGAAGGCCAGATAGAAGGTGCGCTCTGCATAGGTGCCGCCTACCTCCTGAAAGACATCAAAGGCGACGCCTTTATGTTCGGTTTCCTCAATCGCATGCCAGATCCATAACGGCCGCATACTTTCATCCATATCGTTCCGCAAATCATCCCGCGCCAGCAGTACATCGGCCATCATGGCTGTGAGGTGTTCAAGGCCGCAGGTGATGGCGAGTTGGTGGCGTTTGGGTAGATTCCTGGAGAGATCCAGAATCACTTTCAGGCTCTGCTCCAACGCCTCCACCGGAATACCCTGATCACGGACATGCTGGTTCATGGCCACGTGTTCGAGTGAATGCATGGCCTCCTGGCCGATAAAACCACGGATTTCCTTTTCCAGCTCCGGGTCACTGATCTGGCCTCGAAAATGCCGCACAGAGTCCACAAAGTACTGTTCGCCAAGGGGGAACAATACCGAGAGTGCATTCATGGTGTGGCTGAGAGTGTAATTGTTCGCGGCCCAGTAACGGGGAACCTGATCGCCAAATTCAAACCCCATGCGCTGTGGTTTGATGTCGATCTCATTCGGTTTACGAGCGACAGCTTTATTCCTTGTGCTTGATGTTTTTGGCATAAAATTTCCTTTGCACGGTGTGCACTTGGCTGGCGTAACGTGAGCGTGAGGAGAATCGGCAATACCGTCGCCCCAGGCGGCATGATAGCATCCGAAATCATGATGCGCGTCTACGAACATCGCAGATTGAGGGGTGGGCGACCGGGAAATGTTTTGAAATCGGTATTTGAGGGCTGAGCTATTTAACCGCTGTTGTAAACTAACCAGCCGGTCAGAGAAATTGCGTATGAGCGCTGCCACGCGGACCTGTCACACTTCAGCAGCACATTCTTCCAATTATTGCGCAAGGGTTGTTATGAACAACAGACCGGATACACACAGCAAGCTCATCGGTTATCTGCTCTGGATTTTCGGATTCCTGGGCGCCCACCGTTTTTATTACGGCAAACCCATAACCGGGACCATCTGGTTCTTCACCCTGGGGTTGCTGTTCATCGGCTGGATTATCGACTTTTTTTTGATCCCGGCCATGGATCGCGAGGCGGACAGCCGGTTTAACGAAGGCGACACCAGTTACAACATCAGTTGGACTCTGCTGACGTTCCTGGGGGTTTTCGGGGTTCATCGCATGTATATGGGTAAGTGGATTACCGGTGTTATCTATCTGCTTACCGGCGGCTTGTTCCTGCTTGGCGTGCTGTATGACTTCTGGACCCTGAACAGCCAGATATCTGACAAGAATGCTGGCCTGCTTCAGGGCGGTCAGGTGAACAGATTGTTCAACCAATAGTCCGACCGTTAAATAGCTGCCAGTCAGGCCGCCTGCTGACCCTGGCTGGAAACCGGTATTTCCAGTCTCACCTGATCACCATCCACTAGCGCGCAGAAGACGGGTACACGGATGCTATCGTCTTCCAGGCACTGTCCTGTCAGCAGACTGAAGTGCTGCTTGTAGATCGGCGAGGCCACCACTGGCTCACCTTTGATGTCACCGGTAATGCCCCGGGCCAATACGTCGGCACCGCTGCAGGGGTCAAAGTGTCCGATGGCAAACAGGGCGGGCAGGCGGTCCGGCAGGTAGAACAGGGCTACCGGGCCGGTGCTGGTCCAGACTGCGATGCCGGAATCCGGCACCAGATCACTGATGTTACAGACGATGTGCCATTGGGTACGTGGTTTCATGACTCTTCTCCTTAAGCGGGTTCGGTGACAGGCCGACGCTGACCGCGCTCTTCTGTCCATTGCTGTACCGGGTCCTTACGCTCGTCATTGACGAACTCCCGGAAGCGTTTGCGTTTCTCGGGATCTTCCACAGCGGTTTTCCATTCACACTGATAGGTGCCCACCAGGCCCTCCATGTGGTTTTCCAGTTCCAGCCCAATACCGAGGCTGTCCTCAAGCACCACCTGCTTGAGATAGTCCAGGCCACCTTCGAGATTCTCCATCCACACGCTGGTGCGCTGCAGGCGATCAGCGGTACGCACGTAGAACGTCAGTACCCGGTCGATGGCGCTGATCAATTCCTGGTCGTTCAGATCGGTAGCGAACAGATCCGCGTGACGCGGGCGCATGCCGCCATTGCCGCAGACGTACAGGTTCCAGCCGTTTTCCGTCGCGATCACGCCGATGTCCTTGCTCTGGGCTTCGGCGCATTCACGGGTACAGCCGGAGACCGCCATCTTGATCTTGTGGGGTGAGCGCAGGCCTTTGTAGCGGTCCTCCAGGAAGATCGCCATGGCTACGCTGTCCTGCACGCCGTAGCGGCACCAGGTGTTGCCGACGCAGGACTTCACCGTGCGCAGGGATTTGCCGTAAGCGTGACCGGTCTCAAAGCCGGCCGCGATGAGTTTTTCCCAGATCTCCGGTAATTCGCTCAGAGTGGCGCCGAACAGGTCGACCCGCTGGCCACCGGTGATTTTGGTGTAGAGGTTGTACTCCTTCGCGACCTGACCCAGCACAATCAGCTTGTCCGGGGTAACTTCGCCACCGGGTATACGCGGTACAATGGAGTAGGTGCCGTTCTTCTGCATGTTGGCCATAAAGGTGTCGTTGGTGTCCTGCAACGGCACGTGGTCGGTGGCCAGGATGTGCTCGTTCCAGCAGGTCGCCAGAATGGAGGCCACTGTAGGCTTGCAGATCTCGCACCCCCGGCCTTTACCGTGAGACTTGATCAGGGTATTGAATGTGCGGATGCCGTTGACTTTGACCAGGTGAAATAGCTCTTGCCGACTGTACGGGAAGTGTTCGCATAGGTCTTTGTTGACCTCCACGCCCCGTTTTTCGAGCTCGTTCTCGACCACCGATTTGAGCAGCGCGGCACAACCACCGCAGCCTGAACTGGCCTTGGTTTCAGCCTTTACGCCGGCAAGGTCACCACAACCGGCCTCAATAACACCGCAAATATCACCCTTGCTGACGTTGTGGCAGGAGCAGATGGCGGCGGTGTGGGGCAGGGCATCCGGTCCCAGGGCCGGGGCGCCGCCTTCACTTTCCGGCAGGATCAGCATTTCCGGATGTTCCGGAAGCTCGATCTCGTTGAGGGCATACTGCAGCAGAGTGTCGTAAGGGCCGTTGTCCCCCACCAGGATGGCCCCGAGCAGTCTCTTGCCATCGGCGCTGATCACCATCCGACTGTAATGCCCTGCCGCTTCATCGTTGAAACGGATGTTGCGGGCGCCTTCGGTCTGGCCATGGGCGTCGCCAATGGAACCCACATCCACACCCAGCAATTTGAGTTTAGTGCTCATGTCCGCGCCGGTGAAGGCAGCGTCGGGATCATCATTAAGACAGGCCGCCAGGGTACGGGCCATGGTGTAGCCGGGTGCCACCAGGCCGTAGATACGTTGCTCCCAGAGGGCGCACTCACCAATGGCATGAATGTGAGGGTCAGAAGTGGCGCAGCGATTGTCCACTATGATGCCACCGCGTTCGCCGACCTCCAGCTCAGCGGATCGCGCCAGGGTGTCCTGAGGCCGAATGCCGGCAGAGAACACAATCAGGTCGGCTTCCAGATGACTATCGTCGCTGAAGTTCATCCGTAACCGCGCTTCTTCACCAGGCACGATGGCGGTAGTGGCTTTCTCAGTGTGCACTTGCACACCCAGTTCCATGATCTTGTGCTTGAGCACCGCACCGCCGTCCGCGTCCAACTGTACGGGCATCAGCCGGGGGGCGAATTCCACCACGTGGGCTTGCAGCCCAAGCTGTTTGAGAGCGTTGGCCGCTTCGAGGCCCAACAGGCCACCGCCAACCACCACACCGGTTTTGACGCCTTCGGCGCTGGCCTTGATGGCATCCAGGTCTGCCAGGGTACGATAAACGAGACAATGGGGCTGGTCATTGCCCTCGATGGGTGGCACGAACGGGTAAGAGCCGGTCGCCAGAACCAGTTCGTCGTAAGGGTAATTTCCTTGCAGCGTGGTGACGTGCTGCTGGTCCCGGTCAATGCCTTTAACCTGTTCGTCCAGGTGCAGATCAATACCTTTTTCGCTGTACCAGTCCAGGGTACCCAGAGCGAGATCGCTGTGGGTTGAACCGCCGAAGTATTCAGACAGATGTACGCGGTCATAAGCCAGCAGCGGCTCTTCGCCAAATACGATGATCTGATATTGAGTAGCCGCAGGCGTGTCTGCAAACTGTTCCAGAAAATGGTGGCCGACCATGCCGTTGCCGATGACGATTAAGGTTTTCTTGCTCATGGTATGCACTCTTTCAGTATTCGATCAGTCGTGATCGATAAATTCAGGCTGCTTGTTCACAATAGGCCGGGCCGAAGACAAGGCTGGACCGGAAGTCGCTGATGTCTGACCGGGACGTTCATTCTTAATCGTTACTTAGTGATACCTTAGCGATATCCGTGCCATGCGGGAATAATTTTATAAAACAGAAGGTTGAGCAGTATTTTCGGTGGTTGAGTTACAAGTCTGTGCCCTTTCATAGTCCATTTTCTGCGCATTCTGCACCGTCCTGGCGCAAGTTGGCCGGGATAGCCCGTGGCGAATCTGAGGCGGAATAAAGGGCGCTTTACCGGGCGGGTGCGGGCATTCCTGAGCTCAAATCACTACTCAACCAACGTCTGAGGAAGTCGGCGTAGCAATTGCGGCGGCACCCGATAGCGTAAACCCTGCCAGCGGCCAGTTCCGTCAACGGTGCAGGTTTTGCGGTTGATGCGACGAATCACCCCTTCAGTTTGCCGTTTTCCGCTGCCGAACATAACGGTGTCACCCACCTGCCATGTTGATAACATTTCCCGGGGGCTGGTTATCTCAAAAGCTGAGTCCGGAAGCTCTATGCCCTGATCAGCCGCGTCTGCCAGTAGACGCTCGCGCACGGCAATGGCGGCTCCGCTGACGTGGAGCTCATCCAGAATCTCGTAGAAGTGCCGGTTGTGTACAGAGCCCCGGTGACGTTTTCCGGCCACATGTTGCAGCAGGTGTGCAAACTCGTGGCAGCAGGTGTGAGCCAGCAGGTTTGCGGTGGAGAGCTCGCCGTCGAAGTATCTACGCCGCTGGATTTCCCGGCTCGAGAGCCAGCCGGCAGCGGTATCTGGTCGATGCTTGGCGACGATCATACGCGCCCCATAGGTAATATTGTGCTGACGACCCTGAGGGTGGAACCGGTGATAGGTTGCCTGGCCGGAGCCGACACGGCAGGCCAGTTTCGAACCTGGGTGGCGCTGGCGAATCCGGCCCCGGGCGGGTTGCCAGAGCACGTCAGTGGTTACGTGACAGAGCAGTTGGCCCAGATGTTTTGCTTGTAAAATGCTTAAAGGCATGGGTCTGGCCACAACCTCATTTTGGTTGGCAGGTGGCGGGAGCATACCCTGTCTGCTGCAAGCGGGAAATACAGGGCGTTTCCCTACCGCAGGCTGAATCTTACTGGCAACTGAAAACTGAACGTCTCGCCTTGCATGTCTTCCGGTACCGCTGGTAGCGGTGCTGCTGCTGCCAGCATCCCCAGGGCGGCCTCGTCCAGCAGGTGATGGGATGACCCTTCGCTCAAACTGTAATCCAGCAATTCCCCCTGCCGGTTAAACCGGAATAGCACGACCGGGGTGCCCTCCATGTTGAGCCGTTGGGCCCGACGGGGATATTCCCTGTGTCTGCTCAGGTGGCGAGCCAATCGGGTCAGGTATTGGTCGATATTGGAGGACGAACCAGCGCGGAGTTCCACCTGCTCCGGGCTCTCCTCGGCCTGTTCTTCCGTCGGCTCAGCATCAGAAACCTTTTGCTCAGGGCTTGCATCCTGGGTTGGCGGCGCCACACTTTCTGGCTCTGGCTCTGGCTCTGGCTCTGGCTCTGGCTCTGGCTCTGGCTCTGGCTCT
>NZ_JBBEBW010000028.1:0-15418 GCF_040882185.1 Marinobacter sp.
CGCGAAGGTGGCCGTACGGTTGGTGCAGGGGTCGTTGCAAAGATCGTCGAGTAAGTAAGTGCACTGAGTAGTGTCGGTACAGGCCAGTAGCTCAATTGGCAGAGCAGCGGTCTCCAAAACCGCAGGTTGGGGGTTCGATTCCCTCCTGGCCTGCCATTTTTAATCTTCCGGATACATAAGCTGATTCCTATGGAGTCAAAAGCAGAGAGTGGCTCCAGTCGTTTCGATGTCGTGAAGTGGCTGGTTGTTTTTGCATTGGTAGCTGTCGGTGTCGTTGGCAACCAGTATTTCGGTGCTGAGTCCGTTCTATATCGGGTTTTGGCCCTGGTTGCGATTGCTTTAGTGGCTACTTTTGTTGCCCTGCAGACTGATCGTGGTCGCCGATTTGCGACTTTGCTCAAAGAAGCGCGGGTTGAAATTCGAAAAGTGGTTTGGCCTACCAGGCCTGAATTAATTCAAACGACAGTGATCGTTGTTGTATTTGTTCTGGTGGTTGCTCTTCTTTTGTGGGGTATGGACTCGCTGATCAGTTTTCTGGTCGCCGGATTTATCGGGTAACAGGGGTGGGCAATGGCTAAGCGCTGGTACGTCGTTCACGCGTATTCTGGCTTTGAAAAGCATGTTATGCGCACACTCAAAGAGCGTGTTGCGCTCAACGAAATGGAAGATCGGTTTGGGGAAATATTGGTACCAACCGAAGAAATCGTTGAGATGCGTGACGGCAAGAAACGTAAAAGTGAGCGTAAGTTTTATCCCGGATATGTGCTTGTCCAGATGGAAATGGATGATGGCACCTGGCATTTGGTGAAAAATACGCCACGTGTACTGGGTTTCATCGGTGGTACCAAGGATAAGCCAGCACCCATTACGGAAAAAGAGGCGGAAGCTATATTGCGCCGTGTTGAAAGTGGCGTTGATAAGCCGAAGCCCAAAACGCTGTTTGAGCCGGGTGAGATCGTTCGGGTAACCGAAGGTCCATTTGCCGACTTCAACGGGGTGGTAGAAGAAGTTGACTACGACAAGAGTCGAGTCAAAGTTGCTGTGTTGATTTTTGGTCGTTCGACCCCTGTCGAGCTTGAGTTTGGGCAGGTCGAGAAAGATTGACAGTGACAGTTATAGTGATGGCTCGCGCACCTGAGTGACGCGGGCTTTTTGTGTCTCAATAGGGGAGCTGCAAGGCGATTGAACCCACCAGGAGAAAATCATGGCTAAGAAAATTGATGCCTATATAAAGCTACAGGTTGCTGCCGGTAAAGCAAACCCGAGTCCGCCGGTTGGTCCGGCACTGGGTCAGCGCGGTGTTAACATTATGGAATTTTGCAAGGCGTTTAATGCTCAGACTCAAGATATGGAGCCTGGGCTGCCGATTCCAACAGTTATCACTGTATACAGTGATCGTAGCTTTACGTTCATTACCAAAACGCCACCAGCACCCGTGCTGTTGAAGAAAGCAGCTGGTATCAAGAGTGGTTCAGGTAGGCCGAATACCGAGAAGGTTGGCACCGTGACTCGCGCTCAGTTGGAAGAAATTGCAAAGACCAAAGAACCGGATCTTACTGCTGCAGATATGGATGCTGCTGTTCGCACCATCGCTGGAACTGCCCGTAGTATGGGCCTGAATGTGGAGGGCCTGTAAGATGGCGAAGCTAAGTAAACGTCAAAAGCTGATTAGTGAAAAAGTTGATGCTACCCGTGCGTATTCTGTTGATGACGCGGTGGCACTTCTGACCGAATTGGGTCAGTCGGTCAAATTCAAAGAATCAATTGATGTTGCGATCAACTTGGGTGTAGATGCGCGTAAATCTGACCAAGTCGTACGTAGTAGTACAGTTCTTCCTCACGGTACCGGCAAAACGGTACGAGTTGCCGTTTTCACTCAGGGTGCAAACGCTGAGAAAGCGCTCGCCGCTGGTGCGGACATCGTCGGTATGGACGATCTTGCGGAAGAAGTAAAGAAAGGCAATATGAATTTTGATGTGGTCATTGCGACGCCGGATGCTATGAGAGTAGTTGGGCAGCTTGGTCAGATTCTGGGTCCCCGTGGTTTGATGCCTAACCCTAAGGTTGGCACAGTAACTCCGGACGTCGAAACAGCGGTGAAAAATGCCAAAGCAGGTCAGGTTCGTTACAGAACTGACAAGAATGGCATTATTCATTCGCCTCTGGGTAACGTTGAATTTACTGCTGAGTCGATCAAGGAAAACCTTGAATCGTTAGTAGCAGACTTGAAAAAAGCCAAACCCTCGTCGGCAAAAGGTGTGTATCTCAAAAAGATTACACTTTCTACGACGATGGGTCCTGGTTTAACTATCGATCAAGGCGGTCTGAGCATCTGATTGCTGAAATCGGTAGAAGCTTTGTAGTCTAGGCGGAAGCCAAGGCTGTCAAAGACCGCAGGTCCCCGAGGCTCCCCGGAGCTACAAGGGTTAAAGCAATGCCTGCGCAGACGGTGTGAAGACGTTCTCTCTGAACCCAAACACCGTTAGGGCGCCCGAAAGGGCAATATGGGTTTGCCGGTTTTATTCCGGCGAAATCGAGGAGAAATCCAGTGGCAATTAGACTCGAAGACAAGAAAGCGATCGTCGCTGAAGTCAACGAGACTGCCGGTGGTGCTCTGTCTGTCGTACTGGCTGACTACCGTGGTGTTACCTCTGGTGATATGACGGCGTTGCGTGCGAAGGCTCGTGCTGAACAGGTTCGCCTTAAGGTTGTTCGTAACAACCTGGCAAAACTTGCGATTGCGGGTACTGAGTTCGAATGCATCAAAGATGTATTGGTTGGTCCGACAATTCTGGCGTTCTCTATGGAAGATCCGGGTGCGGCCGCAAGGTTGCTGAAGGATTTCGCAAAAGAGAAAGAGGCATTTGAAATCAAGGGTCTGGCTGTTGGCGGTGTGCTAATGGCTGCAGATCAGATTGACCGCCTCGCCAAGCTCCCGACACGCCACGAGGCGTTGACGATGCTGGCAGCCGTAACACAGGCACCGATTACCAAGCTTGCACGGACACTGAACGAAGTTCCTTCTAAAGTGACTCGTGCTGTAGCGGCAGTTCGCGACCAGAAGCAAGATGCTGCTTGATTCTGTTGAACACCATTTTTATATTTTTGGGAGAAAGTCATGGCTCTGTCTAAAGACGATATTTTGAATGCAATTGCTGAAATGAGCGTAATGGACGTCGTTGCGCTGGTTGAAGCAATGGAAGAGAAGTTTGGCGTATCAGCTGCTGCTGCTGTAGCTGCTGCACCTGCTGCGGCCGGTGAAGCTGTTGCTGCTGAAGAGCAGACTGAGTTTGATGTTATTCTGACCGGTCCTGGTGAGAAGAAAGTCAACGTCATTAAAGCAGTTCGTGAACTAACAGGTCTCGGCCTGAAAGAAGCGAAAGAAATGGTCGACAGTGCTCCTTCTACTATTAAGGAAGGCGCTAGCAAGGACGACGCCGACGCTGCGAAGAAAAAGCTTGAGGAAGCAGGCGCTTCAGTTGAGCTTAAGTAATAGCGCTCAAATGATCGCTACCATGCCATAGGCATGGGAGGGCTGGTGGCCATGCGCCACCGGCCTTTTTCTGTTGTATATGCTATAGAGAAGGTGGTTCCTACATTGAAAGACAGCTATCTCTATAACCTACAGCCCAAGTCTTGTTCAAGACGGCGCAATAAGCCGAGCAATTCGGCCCCGAAGCAGGAAAATGGTTGCTTCTTGATACCAGGTATCAGGTCTAAAGCTGGGGAATGCAGATGACTTACTCCTATACTGAGAAAAAGCGGATCCGCAAAGATTTTAGTAAATTGCCGACCGTGATGGATGTCCCCTATTTGCTGTCTATTCAGCTTGATTCATATCGGGATTTCCTACAAATGGAAGCGGCTGCTGATGCCCGCCAGGAAACTGGCTTGCACGCAGCTTTTAAATCCGTATTCCCGATTGTCAGCTACTCCGGCAATGCGGCACTCGAATACGTGAGTTACCGCATTGGCGAGCCGGTATTTGATGTCAAGGAATGCCAGCTGCGGGGTGTGACGTATGCAGCACCGCTGCGAGTTAAAGTACGGCTGATTATTTACGACAAGGAATCGTCTAATAAGGCGATAAAAGACATCAAGGAACAGGAAGTCTACATGGGCGAAATGCCCCTGATGACTGAAAATGGCACCTTCGTTGTTAACGGTACTGAGCGGGTAATTGTTTCCCAGTTGCACCGGTCGCCGGGCGTGTTTTTTGATCATGATAAGGGTAAGACGCACTCATCTGGAAAGCTTCTCTATTCTGCTCGAGTGATCCCTTACCGTGGGTCCTGGCTCGACTTCGAGTTTGACCCGAAAGACTGTGTGTTCGTTCGGATCGACCGCCGTCGTAAACTGCCAGCATCCATTCTGTTGCGAGCACTGAGCTTTACATCCGAGCAGATGCTTGAGATGTTCTTTGACACCAGTAAATTCCGTATTGGTGCCGAAACCTGCAAGCTGGAATTGGTTCCCAGTCGTTTGCGCGGTGACATTGCCACCTTCGATATCAAAGATAAAGACGGCAGTATCATTGCTGAAGAAGGCCGTCGGATCACTGCTCGTCATATCAAGCAGCTTGAAAAGTCGGGCATGACAGAGTTGGAAGTTCCGACAGAATATCTTTACGGTCGTGTTCTCGCCCGCGATTTGGTTGATACCAAAACCGGAGAAGTCCTAGTCGAGTGTAATACTGAACTGACAGACGAAGTTGTGGAAAAGATTCTTGGTGCCGGTGTCGACGAAATCGATACTCTGTACACCAACGATCTCGACTGTGGTCCGTTCATGTCAGACACCTTGCGTATAGATCCGACGCGCACGCCTCTGGAAGCGCTGGTCGAAATCTATCGCATGATGCGTCCTGGTGAACCACCGACGAAAGAGTCCGCAGAAAACCTGTTCAATAACCTGTTTTTCTCCGAAGAACGTTACGACCTGTCTTCTGTTGGTCGAATGAAGTTGAACCGGCGTCTTGGTCGCGAAGAAAGCACTGGTGCTGGCATTCTGACCCACGATGATATTATTGATGTGCTCAGAACGCTGATCAATATTCGTAACGGGCAAGGCAATGTCGACGATATCGATAACCTTGGTAACCGTCGTATCCGGTCCGTTGGCGAGATGGCTGAGAATCAGTTCCGAGTTGGCCTGGTCCGGGTTGAACGTGCCGTACGTGAGCGTTTGAGCCTTGCAGAAAGCGAAGGCCTAATGCCGCAGGATCTGATCAATGCGAAGCCAGTGGCCGCGGCGGTAAAAGAATTCTTCGGGTCCAGCCAGTTGTCACAGTTCATGGACCAGAACAACCCGCTGTCTGAGGTTACCCACAAACGTCGTGTGTCCGCACTCGGCCCCGGTGGTCTGACCCGTGAGCGAGCCGGCTTCGAAGTGCGTGACGTGCATCCGACGCATTATGGTCGAGTTTGCCCGATCGAGACGCCGGAAGGTCCAAACATTGGTTTGATCAACTCCTTGGCTACCTATGCCCGCACTAACTCCTACGGTTTCCTTGAGAGCCCGTATCGGAAGGTTATAGATGGACAGGTAACTGATGACATTGTGTACCTGTCGGCTATTGAAGAAAGCAATTTCATCATAGCCCAGGCCAGTGCGGCGGTGGATGATGACAATCGGCTGGTGGATGAGCTGGTAACCGTCCGTCACCAGAACGAGTTTACTGTGACGCCACCGGAAAACGTGAACTTTAAAGACGTTTCTCCTCGGCAGGTCGTTTCAGTTGCTGCTTCTCTGATTCCGTTTCTGGAACACGATGATGCTAACCGTGCCTTGATGGGGTCTAACATGCAGCGCCAGGCTGTGCCGACATTGCGTGCTGACAAGCCGCTGGTGGGTACGGGTATTGAGCGTATCGTGGCTCAGGATTCCGGCGTCTGTGTGACGGCCCGTCGTGGCGGCGTAATCGAGAGTGTTGATGCGGCCCGCATAGTGGTTCGGGTTAATAATGAAGAGACCGATGCGGGCGACGCGGGTGTCGATATATACAACCTCACCAAGTACACCCGTTCAAATCAGAACACTTGTATTAATCAACGCTCAATCGTTAAGCAGGGCGATAACATTGCTCGTGGTGACGTGTTGGCGGATGGTCCTTCAGTGGATTTGGGTGAGCTGGCGTTGGGTCAGAATATGCGAATCGCATTCATGCCCTGGAACGGCTACAACTTTGAGGACTCCATACTGGTTTCTGAAAAAGTGGTTGTCGATGATCGTTTCACCACGATCCACATCCAGGAGCTCACCTGCGTTGCGCGTGACACCAAGTTGGGTAGCGAAGAGATCACAGCTGATATTCCGAACGTGGGCGAAAGTGCGCTCTCGAAACTCGACGAATCAGGTATCGTGTATATCGGTGCGGAAGTAGGACCGGGCGATATTCTGGTCGGCAAGGTTACTCCGAAGGGAGAGACACAACTGACGCCGGAAGAGAAGCTGCTGCGTGCAATCTTTGGCGAGAAGGCCTCGGATGTCAAAGATACCTCGAGCCGGGTATCGACCGGCACCCGCGGCACGGTCATTGATGTTCAGGTGTTCACTCGGGACGGTATCGAGAAAGATCCGCGAGCTCTGGCAATTGAGAAAGAGCAACTTGATCAATACCGGAAAGACCTGAAAGACGAATACCGTATCGTTGAGGGAGCGACCTTTGAACGGCTTATGAATGCGCTTGAAGGTCAGGAGGTTATTAGTGCCCCTGGTCTGAAAAAAGGTGCCAAGCTTGAACAGACATTCCTTGCAGAGCTGCCACGGGACGAATGGTTCAAGTTGAGACTGAAAGACGAAGCCCTCAATGAGCTGCTTGAGAAGTCTGAGCAAGGTCTTGCTGATCGCAAAAAGGACCACGAAGCACGCTTTGAAGACAAGAAGCGCAAGCTTCAGCAAGGCGATGATCTGGCGCCAGGCGTTCTGAAGATCGTTAAGGTATATCTTGCTATCAAGCGTCGTATCCAGCCAGGCGATAAGATGGCGGGTCGACATGGTAACAAGGGTGTCATATCGGCAGTGATGCCGGTCGAAGACATGCCTTATGACGCCAATGGTGAGACCGTCGACATCGTGTTGAATCCATTGGGTGTACCTTCACGAATGAACGTAGGTCAGGTGTTGGAAACTCACCTCGGCGCGGCGGCCAGAGGTCTTGGTGTCAAGATCAACGGTATGTTGGAAGCTCAGCGCAAGGTCACGGAAATCCGTGAACTGTTGGGCAAGATCTACAATCACAGTGATGAAGTGGCACGGGTTGACCTCGACAGCCTCTCTGATGCTGAGATTTTAGAGCTCGCCAACAATCTGCGTGAAGGCGTTCCAATGGCAACCGCGGTATTTGACGGCGCCAAAGAAGCCGAGGTGAAGCATATGCTTGAGCTTGCTGACATGGATACCAGTGGTCAGGTCAAGCTGTACGACGGCCGCACAGGGAATACGTTTGATCGTCCTGTGACTGTGGGCTACATGTACATGCTCAAGCTGAATCACTTGATCGATGACAAGATGCACGCGCGTTCTACCGGTTCGTACAGCCTGGTCACCCAGCAGCCGTTGGGTGGTAAGGCGCAGTTCGGTGGCCAGCGCTTCGGTGAGATGGAAGTCTGGGCCCTTGAGGCCTACGGTGCGGCATATACGTTGCAGGAAATGCTTACCGTGAAGTCTGATGATGTCAATGGTCGGACCAAGATGTACAAGAACATTGTCGATGGTGATCATCGAATGGAGCCGGGCATGCCCGAATCCTTCAACGTTCTTGTCAAGGAAATTCGCTCGCTGGGTATCGACATCGAGCTGGAATCCGACTGAGCCGAATTGTTTTTTTGGCAGCGTGAGCGGACACCGACCGGTGTCCGCCCGAGATTAACGCCATCCGGAGCTGTTACTGATGAAAGATTTACTGAATCTTCTCAAGAGCCAGAACCAGAAGCAGGAATTTGACGCCATCCGTATAGGATTGGCATCGCCTGATATGATTCGCTCATGGTCCTTTGGTGAAGTAAAAAAGCCTGAGACCATAAATTACCGCACGTTCAAGCCTGAGCGTGATGGCCTGTTCTGCGCCAAGATTTTTGGCCCGATCAAGGACTACGAGTGCCTGTGCGGTAAGTACAAGCGCCTCAAGCACCGTGGTGTTATTTGTGAAAAGTGCGGCGTTGAAGTCGCCCTGGCCAGTGTTCGCCGTGAGCGGATGGGCCACATTGAGCTGGCCAGTCCGGTAGCTCATATCTGGTTCCTGAAATCACTGCCGTCCCGAATCGGCCTCATGCTCGACATGACTCTGCGCGATATCGAGCGCGTGCTGTATTTCGAGTCGTTTATCGTCATTGATCCGGGTATGACCACCCTTGAACGTGGTCAACTGTTGAACGATGAGCAGTATTACGAAGCGCTGGAAGAGTTCGGCGACGAGTTCGACGCTCGCATGGGTGCGGAAGCAGTCAAAGCCCTGCTGGAAGATATTGATCTCCAGGAAGCGGTCGATGGTCTGCGGGAAGAGATTCCGCAGACCAACTCGGAAACCAAGATCAAGAAGTTCAGCAAGCGACTCAAGATTCTTGAGGCGTTCCTGAACTCCGGCAATCGCCCAGGCGATATGATCATGACTGTTCTGCCAGTGTTGCCGCCCGATCTACGCCCTCTGGTGCCCCTGGATGGCGGTCGCTTTGCGACTTCCGATCTGAACGACCTGTACCGTCGGGTGATTAACCGCAACAACCGACTTAAGCGCCTGCTGGAGCTGAATGCGCCAGATATCATTGTGCGTAACGAAAAGCGGATGTTGCAGGAAGCCGTGGATGCGTTGTTGGATAACGGCCGCCGCGGCCGCGCCATCACGGGCACCAATAAGCGTCCGCTGAAGTCCCTGGCCGATATGATCAAGGGCAAGCAGGGTCGTTTCCGGCAGAATCTGCTGGGCAAGCGAGTGGACTACTCCGGTCGTTCTGTCATCGTGGTGGGTCCTTATCTTCGCCTGCATCAATGCGGTCTGCCGAAGAAAATGGGTCTGGAGCTGTTCAAGCCGTTTATTTTTGCCAAGCTTGAGCATCGCGGACTGGCGACGACAATTAAAGCTGCCAAAAAAATGGTTGAGCGTGAAGAAGCGGTTGTCTGGGATATTCTGGACGAGGTTATTCGCGAGCATCCGATCATGCTTAACCGGGCACCTACGTTGCACCGTCTCGGCATCCAGGCGTTTGAGCCAGTTCTGATCGAAGGTAAGGCTATTCAGCTGCACCCTCTGGTGTGTGCTGCTTACAACGCTGACTTTGACGGTGACCAGATGGCGGTCCACGTACCGCTGACGATTGAAGCCCAGCTTGAAGCCCGTGCTTTGATGATGTCTACCAACAACGTACTTTCACCGGCAAATGGTGAGCCGATCATCGTGCCTTCTCAGGACGTTGTTTTGGGGCTGTACTACATGACCCGTGAGCGTAAGACCGCTCGGGGCGAAGGCATGATCTTCGCGGATACCAAAGAAGTGCATCGCGCCTATGGTGCTGGCAAGGTGGATCTGCAGGCCAAGATCAAGGTTCGTGTAAAGGAAGTCACGCCGCTGGTTGAGGGCAGTGATGAGCAGACCACAACCTATAGTATCGTCGATACGACGGTTGGTAGGGCGCTGTTGTTCGATATCGTACCTGATGGTATGCCTTTTGATATCGTCAACCGCCCAATGGTCAAGAAAGCTATCTCCAATCTGATCAACGTGTGTTATCGCACCGTCGGTTTGAAAGAGTCGGTCATCTTCGCTGATCAACTGATGTACACCGGTTTCTACTATGCAACCGTGTCTGGCACCTCAATCGGTGTTAACGATTTCGAGATTCCCCCCGAGAAGTACGAGATGGTCGATGCGGCAACGGCCGAAGTCAAAGAAATCGAGACTCAGTATGCTTCCGGTCTGCTGACCCAGGGTGAAAAGTACAACAAGGTTATCGATATCTGGTCCCGCGCCAACGATAAAGTGTCGAAGGCCATGATGGATCGCCTGTCCAAAGAGCAGGTTGTTGGTTCTGATGGTAAGCCAGTCAAAGGTGAAGACGGCGAGTTCCTGACCCAGGAGTCGTTTAACTCGGTCTACATGATGGCCGATTCGGGTGCGCGGGGTTCTGCCGCCCAGATCCGTCAGCTCGCGGGCATGCGTGGCTTGATGGCGAAGCCGGATGGCTCCATCATCGAAACGCCGATCACGGCGAACTTCCGGGAGGGTCTGAACGTTCTTCAGTACTTCATCTCGACTCACGGTGCCCGTAAGGGTCTGGCCGACACGGCACTGAAGACTGCGAACTCAGGTTATCTGACTCGCCGTCTGGTGGACGTCTCCCAGGATCTCGTAGTAACCGAAGTGGATTGCGGTACAAGTGAAGGTCTGCTGATGACGCCGCATATCGAAGGCGGTGATGTGGTCGTGCCATTGGGTGATCGTGTTCTCGGTCGGGTTACCGCTCGCGACGTGTTTACCCCAACCGACAAAGACAACGCAGTTGTCGCGGCTGGCACCTTGCTCGATGAAAAGACCATCGAAACGGTTGAGCGAGCGGGTGTTGACGAGATATGGGTTCGTTCTGCGATCAGCTGCGAAACCAAACATGGCGTTTGTGCCAGCTGTTATGGGCGCGATCTTGCTCGTGGTCATCTGGTCAACGTCGGTGAAGCGGTCGGCGTCATAGCGGCTCAATCAATTGGTGAGCCAGGCACACAGCTCACCATGCGGACATTCCACATTGGTGGCGCGGCCAGCCGGGCGTCCGCAGTCGACAACATTCAGGTCAAGCATGGCGGTACTGTGCGTCTGCATAACCTGAAGTCGATCGAACGGACAGACGGCACATTGATCGTTGTTTCCCGTTCATCCGCCTTGGCAGTCGCTGATGATCAGGGCCGTGAGCGTGAGTGGTATAAGCTCCCTTACGGCGCGATGCTGTCAGTCAAGCATGGGGATGCAGTTGAAGCCGGTGTTGCGGTGGCCAAGTGGGATCCGCACACTCACCCAATCGTCGCGGAAGGCGTTGGTACAGCTCAGTTTGTGGGCATGGATCAGGGCATCACGGTGCGCACCCAAACGGACGAGCTGACCGGTCTTTCTACGGTTCAGGTAATTGATCCCAAGGAGCGTCCTGCGGCTGGTAAAGATATTCGTCCCATGGTCCAGCTTCTGGACGATAAGGGCGAAGAAGTGGTTTTGCCGGGCGGAAGCCCAGCTCAATTCTTTTTGCCTGCGAATGCTTTGATTACCATCAGCAACGGTGGCAAGGTCGAGCTCGGTGATGTGGTCGCGAGAATCCCGCAGGAGAGCTCGAAGACGCGGGATATCACCGGTGGTCTCCCACGCGTTGCGGATCTATTTGAGGCGCGCCGGCCTAAAGAGCCGTCCATACTGGCCGAAATCAGCGGTGTAGTCTCCTTTGGCAAAGAAACCAAAGGTAAGAAGCGTCTGGTAATTACGCCAAGAGAGGATGACGCCTATGAAGTGCTGATTCCGAAATGGCGTCAATTGAACGTCTTTGAAGGTGAAACGGTTGAGAAGGGTGAGGTTATTTCCGATGGTCCCTCCAACCCTCACGATATATTGCGCCTGCTGGGCGTGGTTGAGTTGGCGAAATACATTACCAATGAGATCCAGGACGTTTATCGTTTGCAGGGTGTTGTGATCAACGACAAGCATATCGAAGTTATCGTTCGCCAAATGCTTCGCAAGGTAGAGATCACAAA
This sequence comes from Marinobacter sp., assembly GCF_040882185.1. Lineage (GTDB taxonomy): Bacteria > Pseudomonadota > Gammaproteobacteria > Pseudomonadales > Oleiphilaceae > Marinobacter. The sequence goes on from NZ_JBBEBW010000028.1 coordinate 11,722, forward strand.
TGCTGGTGAAACCGGCTTCCTGAACGGCGATACCGTTGAGTATCACCAGTTTATCGAAGCCAACGCTGAGGCGGAAAAAGCCGATAAGCAGCCAGCCAAGTGTGAACGGCTGTTGCTTGGCATCACGAAATCGTCGCTGGCGACCGAATCGTTCATTTCTGCTGCCTCTTTCCAGGAAACCACTCGGGTTCTCACGGAAGGCGCGGTTACAGGCAAGCGGGACTATCTCCGTGGCCTGAAGGAAAACGTAGTGGTTGGTCGGCTGATTCCTGCTGGTACTGGTTTAGCCTATCACGCCGAGCGCAAGCGTAAGCGTGAACTGGAAGAGCAGGGCGTGACTGCGGAAGATGTTGCAGAGGCGCTGAGCGCTGAGCTTAACCGCTAACCCCCGGTTTTCACTGATGGGTAGTTGGTTAAAAAGAAATCAGTCATCTTGACTGCAGAGGGGCGCAGGCTTACACTTGCGTCCCTTAAATTTTGCCCTTAGGGGTAAGTTTCAATGATCCAGTTTTTTGGAGTTTGCTTACATGGCAACGATTAATCAGTTGGTACGTAAGCCTCGTAAACGCAAAGCGGCAAAGAGCGACGTTCCGGCGCTGCAAAGTTGTCCGCAGCGTCGGGGTGTATGCACTCGTGTATACACTACCACGCCGAAGAAGCCGAACTCTGCACTCCGTAAGGTGTGCCGTGTGCGTCTGACCAACGGTTACGAGGTTTCCTCATACATTGGTGGTGAAGGTCACAACCTTCAGGAGCACAGTGTTGTGCTGATCCGTGGCGGTCGAGTAAAAGACCTTCCGGGTGTGCGCTACCACACTGTTCGCGGAACGCTGGACACCCAGGGTGTACAGAACCGTAAGCAGGGCCGCTCCAAATACGGTGCAAAACGACCCAAGTCCTGATGTCCCTCGCGGGTGTCTTTTATCGTTGTTTTTAACGGTGAGAGTAAGGCTGAGTAGCTAATGCTATCTCAGGGGTTCCTGAAGACCTTTTGATATTAAGGGCTTATCGATGCCTAGAAGAAGAGTTGCAGCCAAACGGGACATTATCCCGGATCCGAAATTCCATAGCCAGCGGCTGGCCAAATTCATCAATCATGTGATGGAAAGTGGCAAAAAGTCCGTTGCTGAGCGCATTGTTTACGGCGCGCTTGATATTGTTACGGAAAAATCCAAAGACGAGCCAATCGAAATGTTCGAGAAGGCACTGGAAAACATCCAGCCTATGGTCGAAGTTAAGTCCCGCCGTGTGGGCGGTGCGACCTACCAGGTGCCTGTGGAGGTCCGTCCTTCCCGTCAGAATGCTCTGGCGATGCGCTGGCTCGTTGAATATTCACGGAAACGTGGTGAAAAGTCCATGGCCCAGCGTCTGGCTGGCGAGATTCTTGACGCCGCAGACAGCAAGGGTGCCGCGGTTAAGAAACGCGAAGACGTTCATCGCATGGCAGAAGCCAACAAGGCCTTCTCTCACTTCCGTTTCTAAATAGCCGAGGTTTATTACAGTGGCACGCAAGACTCCAATTAAGCGATACAGGAATATTGGTATTTGTGCGCACGTTGATGCGGGCAAAACCACCACCACCGAACGAGTTCTGTTCTATACAGGCATTTCTCACAAGATCGGTGAAGTTCACGATGGTGCAGCCACCATGGACTGGATGGAGCAGGAGCAGGAGCGAGGGATTACTATCACCTCCGCTGCAACTACCTGTTTCTGGAGTGGCATGGACAAGCAGTACCCTGAGCACCGTATCAATATTATTGATACCCCGGGACACGTTGACTTTACTATCGAAGTTGAGCGTTCACTGCGGGTGCTGGATGGTGCTGTAGTCGTATTCTGCGGCTCCTCAGGTGTAGAGCCGCAGTCCGAGACTGTATGGCGCCAAGCCAACAAATACGAAGTTCCCCGATTGGTGTTCGTCAACAAGATGGACCGTGCTGGTGCGAACTTCCTGCGCGTTGTGGAACAGATCAAGAAACGACTCGGTGCAACTCCGGTGCCTATCCAGCTGCCTATTGGCGCAGAGGAAGACTTCAAGGGCGTTATCGATCTTATCCGCATGCAGGCCATTTACTGGAATGAAGACGATTCCGGCATGACCTACGACGAGCGCGAGATTCCCGCAGAACTGCAGGAGGAGTGCGCCAAGTACCGTGAAATGATGGTAGAGGCTGCGGCCGAAGCTAACGAAACGCTCATGGATAAGTATCTTGAGGGTGGCGAGCTTACCAACGATGAGATCAAGCAAGGGTTGCGTACGCGTACGCTTGCGAATGAAATCGTGCTGGCTACCTGTGGTTCTGCCTTCAAGAACAAGGGTGTGCAGGCCGTGCTGGATGCTGTCATCGAGTTTTTGCCCGCGCCAGACGAGGTCAAGCCGATTCACGGTATTGTTGATGAGGACGGCACAGAAGAGTTACGTCCTGCCGATGATGAGGCGCCGTTTGCAGCGCTCGCATTCAAAATAGCAACCGATCCTTTCGTGGGCACGTTGACATTTTTCCGGGTTTACTCAGGCAGGCTGGAGTCAGGCCAGGCAGTGTATAACTCGGTCAAGCAGAAGAAAGAACGTGTCGGTCGTATGGTGCAGATGCATTCCAAGGATCGTCAGGAAATCAAAGAAGTATTGGCTGGTGACATTGCCGCTGCCATCGGCCTCAAGAACGTGACCACAGGTGACACTCTTTGCGCCGAAAATGCCAAGATCATCCTTGAGAAGATGGAGTTCCCGGAGCCGGTCATTTCGGTAGCGGTAGAGCCGAAGTCAAAAGCTGACCAGGAAAAAATGGGTGTGGCCCTGGGCAAGTTGGCTCAGGAAGATCCTTCGTTCCGTGTGCGCACAGATGAAGAGTCGGGTCAGACCATTATTTCGGGTATGGGTGAGTTGCACCTCGATATTATCGTCGACCGTATGCGTCGCGAGTTCAAGGTTGAAGCTAACATCGGTAAGCCTCAGGTTGCATACCGTGAGTGTATCCGGAAGTCCGTAGACGTCGAAGGCAAGTTTGTTCGTCAGTCCGGTGGTCGTGGTCAGTATGGTCATGTTCACGTAAGGCTTGAGCCACTGCCATTGGATGATGAAGATGGCGAGAACTTCATTTTTGTCAACGAAGTGGTAGGTGGTGCTGTGCCGAAGGAATACATTCCGGCGGTCCAGCAGGGCATTTATGAGCAGATGCAGAATGGTGTATTGGCTGGTTATCCGCTGCTACGCATTAAAGCTACGCTTCATGACGGCTCTTACCACGATGTCGACTCCAACGAAATGGCGTTCAAGATTGCTGGCTCCATGGCAATGAAAAAGGGTGCGTTGGAAGCTAATCCTGCCCTGCTTGAGCCGCTCATGAAAGTCGAGGTGATTACACCTGAAGATTACATGGGTGATGTTGTTGGCGATCTTAACCGTCGTCGTGGCCTGATTTCAGGCATGGAAGACGGTCTCGCGGGCAAGATTGTCCGCGCAGAGGTTCCGTTGTCGGAGATGTTCGGTTATGCCACCGACCTGCGTTCTGCTACACAGGGAAGGGCGTCTTACGTGATGGAGTTTTCCAGATATATGGAAGCACCATCGAACATTGCCGAAGCGATCATTAAAAAGGGTTGATTCCCGGACTTAAGAAACAGGAAGAGGTATAACCGTGTCTAAAGCAAAATTTGAACGTAAAAAGCCGCACCTGAACGTGGGCACGATTGG
>NZ_JBBEBW010000029.1:0-75246 GCF_040882185.1 Marinobacter sp.
GGTTTGAGAGCTACTATGTTTAGAAGTGCCGCCTTAGCTGGAGGTAGTAATTTAGGGAGCCTCTGATTAACTCCTGAATCGCCTCTGCGTGCTCTGAAGGCTGTAGGTGCAAGGCGCGGCTCGCCGCCAATGGCCGTAGCCCTTGGCAAGAGTCGCAACGCCGCAGATGCAGCCTTCAGAGCGCGCCCTTCGGGGCTTTCAGAGCGATTCACACTCCGCGTTGCGACTTCTTGCAAGGTCCAGACATGACTGCAAAGTCGCGCCTTGATTGTGAATCGCTCTGAAAGCCAGAGGTGTCGTCAACGGCTGGACTTGGGTGACGGTGACGCCCACACCTGTGATCTTGATGGCCGCGTGTTCGCCCACTCCATGCCAGACGACCTACCTGTACTCACCTACAGTGTCGACAGCCAGATCACCGACATCGGCGGACAGTAACTCTCTTAGATATATAAACCTGATGGGCCTGTCTGAATTTGATAAATTTTATAGTTTGTCGAAAAATTTTTGGAGTTGGTTTTATAGACATCCCTATGCAGAAGCGATAAGTCATCTGCTTAACCTGACTCACCCCGAGTTGAATCTCAGTTCTCTGCATCGGGGCATGGAAGCACTGGGGGACAGACAACTCGCCAATATGCCGGTCCAAGTCCGTCAGCAGTATTTGCGGTCTTCAAAGAACCCCAGTTTTTAACAAATTTCCTGCCTGTTTATGTCATGGCGCCAGCGCTTACACTGGGCCACACTATTGTTATCCGCATTTCGTATTCCCTGATCGGCACATGTTTGAATGATGTCGTCAGGCCCCCGTTAAGCAAAAGGAGAACAGTATGGATTTCAAAGACGTTGCTGCAATAGTGACCGGCGGTGCTTCAGGACTGGGTGAGGGCTCAGCCCGTGCACTGGCTGCAGCAGGCTGCAAGGTAGCGATATTCGATGTCCAGAAAGAGCAGGGCGAAGCCGTAGCCCGGGACATTGGTGGTATTTTTGTCCACTGTGATGTGTCTTCCGCTGAAAGCGCAGAGGCCGCTGTGGCAAAAGCCCGTGAGGCCCATGGTTTGTGTGGTATCGCCGTTAATTGTGCTGGTATTGCGCCAGCGGCAAAAATTCTGGGGCGCGAGGGCGTGATGCCCCTTGAGAGCTTTAATAAGGTGATTCAGGTCAATCTGGTCGGCACCTTCAACATTATGCGGCTCGCAGCTGCGGACATGGCTCAGCGTGAACCAAACCCAGACGGCGAGCGCGGAGTGATTATCTCCACCGCCTCGGTAGCCGCCTACGAAGGACAGATCGGACAGATCGCCTACAGTGCGTCCAAGGGCGGCGTGGTCGCGATGACCATCCAGGCTGCCCGTGAACTTGCGCGGGAAGGCATTCGGGTTAACACCATTGCTCCGGGACTGTTCATGACACCCATGATGGCCGGTATGCCGCAGGAAGTTCAGGACAGCCTGGCGGCCACGCTTCCGTTTCCGCACCGGCTGGGCAAGCCAGAGGAATTTGGCATGCTGGTGGATCAGATGGTTCGAAACCCCATTCTCAACGGCGAAGTAATCCGGCTGGATTGCGCCCTACGGATGGCGCCCAAGTAATCCGGCTGGGTGGCGAAAAATCAGGCATACGCTTTTTTTGTTGAATTATCTGGAGAACCCTATGACGAAGGCTATTGAAGCCGAAGAGCTGGCCCTGTTCCGGGACACGGTCGTGAAGGTCTTCGAACGTGAAGTATCACCCCATTATGAGAGCTGGGATAAAGCCGGTATCGTGCCCCGCGAGCTCTGGCAGACCTTGGGCGGGGCGGGGTTGCTGTGCGTGGATATGCCTGAAGAGTACGGCGGCTGCGGCGTGCCGTTCGAGTACTCGGTAGTGGTTGGGGCAGAACTTGCGCGGATGGGGTTCGGCGCCTTGTCCACGAACGTCATGGTGCACTCGGATATTGTTGCGCCTTACCTGAGCCATCTGGGCAATGAAGAACAGCGTCAGCAATGGTTGCCAAAGATGGCCTCTGGTGCGGTGGTCGGTGCGATCGCCATGACCGAGCCGGGCGCTGGCAGTGATTTACAGGCGATGCGCACCAGCGCAGTAGCAGACGGGGATGACTACATCCTTAACGGCTCGAAAACCTTCATCACCAACGGCCAGCACGCAGGTATGGTCATCGTGGCGGCCAAAACAGACCCGAAGGCGGGTGCCAGGGGCATCAGCCTGTTTCTGGTAGACACGTCAACGCTCGGTTACAGCCGGGGCCGTAATATGGAAAAGATCGGGCAACATTGTGGTGACACCTCGGAGCTGTTCTTCTCAGACATGCGGGTCCCGCGTTCAGCGTTGCTGGGTGAAGAAGGCCAGGGTTTCATGTATCTGATGACTGAATTACCCCGGGAGCGCCTGGTGATCGGCGCTTTGGGTGTGGCAGCTGCACGGGGTTCGCTGGACCTGACCCTGAAGTATGTTGATGAACGGATGCTGTTCGGGCAAAAACTCAAGCAGTTCCAGAACACCCGCTTCGAGATTGCCGAAATGGAAACCGACTACCGCATCAACAAGGCGTTTATCGACCAGTGCATCGCCGAGTACGAACGGGGCGAATTGGATGCGGCCACGGCCTCCATGGCCAAGTACAGCGCCACGGAAATGCAATGCCGGGTGGCCGACGGTTGTTTACAGTTGTTTGGTGGTTATGGCTATACCACCGAGTACCCGATTTCTCGCGCGTTTATGGATGCCAGGGTGCAGCGGATCTACGGTGGCACGTCCGAGGTCATGAAAGAGGTCATCGCACGCTCGCTGCTTGGCCGGGCGTAACAGGCCATCCAACCTATTGAGGTGAAATTATGTCAGACAGTAACGTAGTGATCGCGGGTTCGGCCCGCACCCCTATGGGCGGCCTGATGGGCGCGCTGAGCTCGGTGCGTTCACCGGAGCTGGGAGCTATCTCCATCAAGGCAGCCATCGAACGCGCCGGGCTGACACCTGCGGATATCGATGAAGTGATTATGGGCTGCGTATTACCGGCCGGGCTCGGCCAGGCGCCGGCACGACAGGCTTCCCGTGCCGCAGGAATTCCCGATTCTTCGGGCTGTACCACCATCAACAAGATGTGTGGTTCGGGCATGCAGGCAGTCATCATGGCCCATGACCAGATCAAAGCGGGCACCAACCGCATCATGATTGCCGGTGGTATGGAAAACATGAGTCAGGCGCCATATCTGTTGCCCAAAGCCCGTGGTGGCATGCGTATGGGTCACGGTCAAGTGATGGATTCGATGTTCCTGGATGGCCTGGAAGATGCCTATGAAGGCGGTCTGATGGGGGTGTTTGCCCAGCGCACGGCGGATAACTACAGTCTTGGACGTGAAGCAATGGACGCGTTTGCCATCGAATCCCTTAACCGATCCCTGGAAGCGATTCGCAATGGCGGGTTCAGTGATGAGATTGCCGCAGTCACGGTGCCTGGCCGTGGTGGTGACACAGTGGTGGATACCGATGAGCAGCCAGGCAATGCCCGACCGGAAAAAATTCCCCAGCTGAAACCGGCGTTCAGCAAGGACGGCACGGTGACCGCTGCCAACTCAAGCTCTATCAGTGATGGCGGCTCTGCCCTGGTGTTGGCGACCGAAGCGGCGGCAACTTCCCGGGGTCTTACACCTCAGGCGCGCATTGTCGCCCACGCTACTCACGCCCGGCTACCAGCGGAGTTCACCCTGGCGCCGATTGGGGCAATCCAGAAGGTGCTTGATAAGGCTGGCTGGAGTCAGGGTGATGTTGATCTTTACGAGATCAACGAAGCTTTCGCTGTTGTGACCCTGCTGGCTATTCAGGAGCTTGGGCTGGATGCCACCAAAGTGAACGTCCATGGTGGCGCTTGTGCGTTGGGGCATCCCATTGGCTCATCGGGCTCACGGATATTGGTGACCCTGATCAATGCCCTTAAACAACGGGGTCTCAAGCGTGGCGTGGCGTCACTGTGCATCGGCGGCGGTGAAGGCACGGCGGTGGCGATCGAGCTGATCTGATGCCAGCGTGCGCTCACGGGTCCTGCTTTCGGTAGGCTAGGGGGCTGAGCCCGGTCCAGTGTTTGAAGGCGCGGGAGAACGCGCCGGGTTCGGCAAAGCCGAGCTGGGTGGAAATCTCGGTGATGCTCAGGTTTTGGCGGGAGAGCATGATCACTGCCTGATCGCGCCGAAGGTTGTCTTTGATTTTCTGGTAGGAGCTGCCCTCGGCTTTGAGCTTTCGCGCCAGTGTATAAGTGGTCAAGTGGAGATGCTCTGCAACCCAGTCCAGATTCGGCAGGCCGGTGGCATCGGCCACTTCCAGCAGTCTTCTTACCTGCGTGGTAAGGCTGTCGTCATCATCGGTCCAGATCAACAGGTTACGGGGAGAACTGAGAATGAAGGCATCCAGTTCTGCCGGACTGCGGGTGACGGGCATGGCGAGGTAATTCTTACTGAAAAACAGGCTGTTGTGGGCCTGTTCGAAATCACACAGGCACGGAAATACAAAGCGGTATTCATCAAAATGCCCCGGTAACGGGTGCTGAAACGTCGCATGGCTGAGCACGATTTTTCGGCCGATCAGCCAGCCGATTAACCGGTGCCATACCAACAGCAACCATTCCACCAGAAAACTGTCCGGGTCCAGTTCCGGCCGGCGATGGGTCATTCGCAGCTCGGCTTCTTCACCTTCCAGATTCAGTTCAATCACAATGTCGTCTGTAAACAGTCGATAGCATCGTATGCTTTGCAGGACGACGTCTTCCAGACTGTCGCAATGGACAACCAACGACCCCATAAGGTGAAAATGCCCGACCTTGCAGGGGCGAGTGGTGCGCCCCATGAACTCATCGTCCAGCACACTCCACACCAGCCGGAATAACCGGATAAACTGGTCTGTCGGCACCCGGGCCCTAGGCTGGCGGATTACCTCGGGGTCAATGCCCCGCAGTAGTAACAACTCGTCAGCCGGGGCATTGGTTTGTTCCAAGCCGTGGAGAACAGAGCGGGCGTAATGGGATGAAAAAGTCAGGTTATTCATGGCACTGGGGCCCTGGCAATGGCGGAACCGGCTTGGTATTCGCCAGCAGTTTCAGGTTGCCACGATCTTACAGAATTTATGAAGAGATGATAACGGTAATGGTGTGCTGTCCTGTTTCACCGGCCCAGTAACCGTCGACGCTCTACGGCTACTGGGATTTGGTTTCGCCTGTGATGGGTTCAATTGGCTCACCGTCCACTTTGAGGAGCTGGAGGTTGTAAGCTGCCTGAAGGCCGGTTGGTTCTACCTCTTCCTCGGACTCATGATCAATATAACGCGGATATAGCGGTGACAGCATTGCCACCAGAATGCCAATCGAGGCGAAGATTGCAAACCCATCGGCATAACCGAATTTGTCCACCAACATGCCAATAACAGGGGAACCGGCTGCCTGCCCGAGCGCGACGGCCAGAAATGGCAGCACCGGTCCCATCGACAGTCGACCCGGTAACAGACGAATGCCAGTCATCAGGTACAGCCCCGTCAGACTCATGTAGGCCAAGCCGAAGACCAGAGCGGAAAACACCGCGAGTAACAACTGACCCGGGCTGGCGGCGAGCAACGCAAGGCTTGCGGCCAGCATTACCAGCATAAGCGCGTGTGTGATGGGAGGGTTATTGCGATCGGCCAAGTCGGCCACCACTGCCCCTCCGAGACCAGCGATGCCGACTGCGAGCCAGAGCCACCCGGTTTCGCCGGATGGCAGGTTACCGAGGGTGACGGTCAAATCGGGAGCGAAAACCCAGTATGCCGCAGAGACGAAGCCCATCGCGAATGCAAACAATGTAAGCCGAAACAGACGCGACCACTGCAGCGCAGTAATCGGAGGCGGGGGTGCGGCGTTAGCAGGCGTGACCCGCGACACCGAGGGTATGAAGTACCACGCTGCAATGACCCCGATGGCCGCCAGCACGGTAAACGAGAGGTACGCGAAGCGCCAGGCGTCCGATAAGAACAGAACCGTCGGCACAGCGACGGCCACGCCAATGCTGGTGCCTGCGTTCATGACGGAGCTTACGCGCCCGTGCAACGAACGGTTTACTACCGCCTGCATGGCCGCAGTGAGTGCGGGCATCATCAGACCGGTACAGATGCCGCAAGCGACCACGCCTATGCCCAGGGAGAGTGGACCTATGGCCTGACTGATCACTGCGAGACCGGCAACACCAAAACCACTGGATAGCACCGCAGTGGTGCGGGCACCGAGACGATCGGCAGTAAAAGGCGCGACCAGGGACGCCAGCACGAAACTGATGAGCGGCAGCGCGCCGATGATGCCAATTACCTCTGGTGTCAGTTCCAGCTCGGCGCGGATGGGGGGTACAAACAGTCCAAAAGCAAAGCGCGCGAGCCCGAAACTGATTGCGATCAGAGCAGCACCGAACAGGGCGAAGCCTGTGCTCGACATAGATTTCATGCCGGTGTCTCCGGGCTCCCACCGATCAACCCGATCATCTTGGGCTCCCGGAGCCGCCGCCAGAGCGCAATGCCTGGTCGTTGATGCCCGATTTTTACGTTTACCCTGATCTCCGTGATAATCATGCAGCCCCCCAGTAAAAGAAAGGAAACAGGGCCAGTTCCGAAGAGCCCCTATGGTATAGGTTAATTTCGCTACTGCTGTACCCTCACACTTCGAGAGGCAGAGGCGAACAGACTAGGAGTTCTCCTGACCAGATACAAACAATTCTCCGGTACAGCGATTCTCATCTGCGTTAGTCTGCCTCGTTGAGCTAAGCTTAGGCTGAATGCTGGAGAGTTTGAAATATCCTCAAATGGACGCTATCGAGTGATCAGGTGCAGAAAAGTGAGCTGACATGACGGAGACCGGCATCGTTCTGACCGGAGGAGGTGCACGGGCGGCCTATCAGGTTGGCGTGCTGCGCGCGATTTCGGATATGTACCCCGATTGGGCTCACCCTTTCAGGGTTATCGTAGGTACCTCCGCTGGCGCCATCAACGCGCTGTCGCTGGCCAGTGGCGGAGGCATTTTTCGCCATAACGTTTACCGGCTTGAAAAACTGTGGTCTGAGCTGACGGTGAACGATGTGTACCGGAATAATCCCGTTGATATTTTTCGCAATATGACACGGGTTTCCGGACGCATGGTCTTTGGTAGTAAAAGTGGCAGCCATCTCTCCTTGCTCGACAATAGCCCTCTACGGAGGCTAATGAGCCGGGAAATGAATTTCCAGGCCATCCAGCAGACGATTGCGGACGGCGATATATCAGCCGTTGGCGTCAATGCGTGCGGGTATTCCACCGGGCAGAATGTCTGCTTCTTCGATGGTCATGAGTCGCTCAAAAGCTGGACCGTCGGCCAGCGGGCCGGTGCCAGAACCACCCTCGGGCTTGAACACGTCATGGCATCCTCAGCCATACCGACGGTGTTTCCGCCTGTGCAGATCAACCGGGAATATTTTGGTGATGGCGTTACCCGGCAAATGGCCCACGTCAGCCCGGCGCTTCGTCTTGGCGCCCAAAAAGTATTAGTGATTGGTGTCAGCGCCAACAGTATGTGTTCGCCAAACCGCCCGGCCAAACCAGAGGCGCCGACGTTCGGACAGGTTATCGCCCATGTTTTCAACGGCATGTTTCTGGATACACTGGATTACGATATCGACCGCCTGCGGATGATAAATCAACTCATTGAACTGATTCCGCCGGATAAGCTGGCGGAATCGGGGCTTGCACTCAATCCAGTTCGATTATTGGAAATCTCCCCCAGCGAGCCTATCGATGAGCTGGCCGCAGAACATATGTCTGCCATGCCTCTGATACTGCGCAAGCTTGCGGGTGCAACGGACAGGAGTTATGCCTCCGGAGGCAGTCTGGCCAGCTATCTGCTCTTCGATCACGGGTTCTGCACTGCTTTGATCAAATTGGGTTATCAGGATGCCCAAAACCATGCCAGGCAGATCGAGCGGTTCTTTGAGGATTAAGCCGGAGGAATAGTCAGCGACAAAAGGGCCCGAACTCGTAGAATCGGCGGCACTGAAATTCCTTTTCACAGGAAGCCAACTGAGATTGGTAGGTTTTGGTTCTGGTGGCGACATTCGCCGCAATGCGCTGCAGAGCGGGTTTCTGTTTGTGGTAACCGCGACGGTATCCGGTACGGCCTTCGTGATAAGCGAAATACAGATGGTCGGATTTGTTCAGCGGGATGCCCAGTTGTTCGTGGGTTTTGCGGTTGTACCAGCCGATAAAGTCGAGAGCGTGTTTCATTTGGTCCCGGGTGGCGAGGACACTGCCAGCTTCCGCCATATAGTCACTCCAGGCCGGGTCCAATGCCTGGGCGTAACCGTAGGCGGTTGAGGGCCGTTCCCAGGGAATGAATCCGAACAGTTGGTTCCGGGGTGGCCGGATATGGCTGCGAAAAGACGATTCGTAATGCACGAACGCCATCTGGACGGCAATGGGTGTGCCCCAACGATCCCGGGAGCTGGCCGCGTGGTCGTACCAGGTCGGTTGTTCCCGAAAAATTTCGCAGACGTTATCCTGCCGCAATGGCGGGGCCGGTACCACAATGGCAAAGCCGCCCACCAGCCACGTCATCAGGGAAATGAAGATGAACGGCGTCACATAGCGCGTGGTGAAGGTCCGAATTTTTTTGGGCCGACGGCGAGGAATAGCGCTCTCCAGGAGTTGCCAGTTGAATCACAAGTATACGGCTTGAGGGATTGATAACGTATACTCTGCGGCCGGTTTTCATGGGGTAGGTTATGGCACTTCTGGTTTTTGTCACGGTTCTTTGGGCATTTTCATTCAGTTTGATCGGCGTGTTCCTGGCCGGACAGGTAGACAGCGACTTTGCCGTCCTCAGCCGGGTCGTACTCGCGGGACTTGCGTTCCTGCCACTGACCCGCTGGCGAGGTGTTCGTCAAGAACTGAAAGTGGGGGTTACGGTCGTTGGAGCGCTGCAGTTTGGCATCACCTATCTCTGCCTGTACCGGTCATTCAGCTACCTCTCGGTACCTGAGGTATTGTTGTTTACTATTTTCACGCCACTTTACGTCACCCTGATTGACGATCTGCTGAACCGCCGGTTCTCTCCAGTGGCCCTGGTGGCGGCTGCCCTGGCTACCCTCGGTGCAGGGATTATCCGATACGACGGCCTGAGCGCGGATTTCGTTACCGGGTTCCTGTTGCTGCAGGTGGCCAATGTTACGTTTGCTGCCGGGCAGGTGGGCTATAAACACCTTATAAAACACTACCCCACTGAGATGCCCCTGTACCGGTTTTTCGGGTACTTTTACGCTGGCGCCCTTGCCATCGCCTTACCATCCTTTCTGATTTTTGGCGATGCCAGCCGGTTGCCCGCCACCCCGGTACAATGGGGTGTGCTGGTGTGGCTGGGATTGGCGGCATCAGGTTTGGGGCTGTTTTTATGGAACCGGGGCGCCTGCCTGGTGGACGCTGGCACCCTGGCGATCATGAACAATGCCCTGGTGCCCGCTGGTTTGCTAGTCAACTTGCTGATCTGGAACCGGGATGCTGACTTATTGCGGCTGGGCCTGGGCGGAGCGGTCATTATGTTCTCGCTATGGGTCAACGCCCGTTTTTCACGGGGTAGACTGACCGGCGCCACGCTTGTGCGGCGGACGTAAGCTATTCCTCGAGGATGTAGGCGGTTTTCTCCAGGCTGTTTTCATCTTCATCCAGAAACCGGAACAGGTTCCAGCCGATGCGTACCATATCGTGGCTGTTGAGCCTTTGTCGGCTGCTGAGACGGACATCGTTGATGAACGTCCCATTGGTGCTATTACTATCGGTGATGTAGTAGTCGATAGCGCCGTCAAGATAGGCGTTCTGCTCGACTTCAATCAACGCATGGTGGCCACTAACAGAAATCTCGTCAATGCGGATGTCACAGTCTCCGCGACGGCCGATCTGCACCAGCGGGCCACTTAATTCGAAGGTGCTGACCACCACGTTGTCCACCAGTTGTGAAAGAACCGCCATTACATACTCCTTGGTTGGTCAAACTGCAGCAGGATAAGGGAGACATTGTCGGCCGCCTGGTTCCTCAGGCTGGCGTCTATCAACGCCCGGGCCTGGCTCTCCAGGTCCTTTTCCTGGCCTATGATGGCGGGCCACTGGTTATCGGACAGAGCGTCGGTCAGACCGTCTGAGCAGAGGATCAGGTGATCGCCTGGAACCAGCTTGACGCTAGTGATGGTGGCAGCGCTATCCGTTGATGACCCTAGTGCTCGGGTTAGCACGTTTCGGAAAGGCACCCGGGGCACCTCCTCCGGTTTAATAGAGCCATCGTCCACCATATTCTGAGCAACGGTGTCATCACGGGTCTGCTGGCTAAGTTCGCCATGCCGGAACAGGTAAGCCCGTGAATCGCCCAGATGAGCAATCCAGGCGGTGTCCTCCTGCAACCAGGCCAGGACGACGGTGGTGCCCATTTTACTGAGCTTTTCCTGGCCCTTGCGCGCATCGTCAATACGGCGACTCGCCAGATCAATACCTTGTTGAATGTGGGCGCGCAGGCTGTCAGCTTCCAGAGCGCTGTTTTCCAGCAGCTCCTGGAGTGTTTCCACTAACGCTTCAACGGTAATACGGCTGGCGATCTCGCCGCCTTCATAGCCGCCCATGCCGTCAGCGACAACGCCCAAAGCCCGCTGGCCATCGGCCGATACCCTCCAGGTCAGACTGTCCTGGTTGCTGTCGCGTTTGGTGCCGAGGTCGCTCAACCCGGTTGCAGTGATGGTCATCCGGTTGCCTCCTTATTGGCTTCTTTGGTGAGCGACTTACGCAGCGCTTCAGCCATCTCGCCAGCACTACCAAAGCGTTTGGCCGGCTCTTTCTGGATCGCTTTGTTGATGATGCGTACCACGCCCTCGGGCACCTCAGGGTTAAATTCGCGGACACTGCGCGGGCGCTTGTTCAGAATTTGGTAGGTCAGGTTCGCCAGCGTGTCCCCAGTGTAGGGTGTTTCTCCGCAAACCAGTTTATAGAGGGAAACGCCGAGGCTGTAGATATCCGACGCTCCGGTGACTTTCTGGCCCTTTAACTGCTCTGGCGACATGTACAGTGGGCTGCCCATAACGCTGCCGGTGCGGGTTCTGGAGTCGTCGGTGATCTTGGCAATGCCGAAATCGGTTATTTTAAGGCCTCCGGTCTTGGCGTCATAAATAATATTGCCCGGTTTGATGTCGCGATGAATAATTTTGTGACGGTGGGCGTAGTCCAGGGCTTCTGCCACCTGGGACAGTACCTTCAGCACCACTGCGATGGGTAGCAACCCGTTAAGTTTGCCATAGGCACTAAGGGGCTTTCCTGGCGCGAAGTCCATCGCGATAAATGCCAGATCAGCCTCTTCGCCGACATCGTAGACGGTGACAATGGCGGGGTGATTCAGTCGGCCAGCAGCTTCAGCTTCCCGGTAAAATCTGGCCTTGAGTTCACTCAATTCTGTTTGCTCGAACTGGCTGTAACTGAGGGTTTTGATTGCCACGGTGCGAGCGATCTTCGGATCCTTGCCAAGATAAACCACCCCCATGGCACCCCGGCCAATCTCCCGGTCAATCTCATAACGGCCAAGGGTCGGTTTGCTGACCGCCTGGTCCGGCATGATCAGCGTGCGGGTGGAATCGAACCCGGCACTGAAAGCTGAAGGGGAGTCAGCAGTCAGCCGATCCATCGCATCCAGCCGGTCTTTAACATCACGGAAGCGTTTTTTCTGCTGCAGGATCTGCTGATAGGTTCGCCTGGCCTGGTCATACTGGCGTTTACGTTCCTGCTGGATAGCAATGTCGTATTGCAGGGCAAGAGTGGCATCGTCCGGCGGGCAGTCAGCCAGCGCGTCCAGTGCTTCATCCGGTTTGCCTTGCCCCAGTAACAGTTTACCGAGCTGAAATCTTGCCTCTTGCACATTGCTCCGAAGTTCCCGGATCTCCCGAAAGGACTGCATCCAGAACAGCATGACCATGAAACCGGCTGCCAGAAGAACGACGACCTGGCCGAGCGGAAGCCAAAGCTGCTGATAGAGCATCAGCGCAGCCTGAGTTAACACCAGGCCACCGGAAATCAGTAGAACCAGTACCACCGACATGGCGGCGCTCAGCATCGGTATGAGAAACACCAGAAACCCCAGGCAGAGCACAACGGCGCCCCGAAGGAGATGATCGGTCCAGCTCGGCTGGCTGTAATTACTGGCAGCAATCTGACTGGCAAACTCTGGCACTGACAGGCCCAAGGAGGCCGCGGGTACATTTTGCCCAGTGGCTTGCTGAACACCATCGAACAGAACGCGATCAAGCATCGAAACCATCGGCAGCTCAGCACTGGCGAGCAAGACAATCGCAGCCAGAGCGATTACCAGCAGGCGAAGACTGAACAGACGTGACAACAGGAAACGGATGGCATCTACTCCGTGGAACTACACGTATGGGTCTGGCCAGTTTAAAAAGAGATGATGGCAGGGGATACAGGGCATTTAACGTTTTTTGTAAGTTATTGTGTTCATCCGGGCCTGAGTCGCGATCCTCCATCGATCCGTAATAGTACCCGTCAATATCTAAACCGCCCCTCCAGCCGCAACCCCCGAGGCCC
Organism: Marinobacter sp.; assembly: GCF_040882185.1. Lineage (GTDB taxonomy): Bacteria > Pseudomonadota > Gammaproteobacteria > Pseudomonadales > Oleiphilaceae > Marinobacter. The sequence continues at coordinate 12,595 of NZ_JBBEBW010000029.1, forward strand.
ATGCCCACTGAAAATTATGACCGCCCAGATGCCCGGTGACATCGACAACTTCGCCAATGAAGAACAGGTTGGGACGGTCGTTGACGGCTAGGGTTTTGGAGGACAGCTGGCGGGTATCGACGCCGCCGAGGGTGACCTCGGCGGTACGGTAGCCTTCGGTGCCCGCTGGTTTGACTTGCCACTCGTTGAGTGTTTTTGCGATGTTTTCGATATCGTTGTTTTTCAGGTTTTGAAGAGCGCCTTGCCAGCCATGGAGGTCGTTGAAGGCCTGGGCAAAGCGTTTGGGCAAGGTTTGCATCAGGTAGTAGGCGACGGTGGATTGAGGTTTTGAAACTCTCAGGCTGGTCAGATCCTCACCGGCGTCGAGGCCGGGGAGGAGGTCAACGGTCAGTGCATCGCCGGGATTCCAGAAACTTGAAATCTGCAACATGGCTGGGCCACTCAGGCCACGGTGGGTGACTAGCATGGGCTCCTGGAAATGCTCGTTGTTGCAGTGCACGTCGACCGGACAACTGACACCGGACAGGGGCGCGAGCCGGGACTTGAGTTCCGGGTGTAAAGTGAACGGTACCAGCCCCGCCCGGGTTGGTAATACCTCGAGCCCGAACTGGCGTGCGATTTCATAGCCAAATCCGGTGGCACCCATAGTCGGGATCGACAAACCGCCGCAGGCCACCACGAGGGAGTCACAGGACAGTTTGCCCGCGTTGGTCTGCAAGGTGTAACCTTTGCCGCTGTCGGAAATTGACTGTACCGCTGTCTCCATCCGCACTTCGGCGCCCGCCCATTCACATTCGGTCAGCAGCATCTCCAGAATGTCTTTGCTGCTGGTCTGGCAGAACAGTTGCCCCGCCGCTTTTTCTTCATGTTCAATACCGTGGCGTTCAACAAGATCCAGAAAATGTTGGGGGGTATACCGCTTGAGCGCGGAAATACAGAAGTGCGGATTATTTGATAGGAAATTGGCGGGGGAGCTGTTGAGATTGGTGAAGTTACAGCGCCCGCCGCCGGACATCAGGATTTTCTTGCCGGGTTTGTTGGCGTGGTCCAGCACGAGCACCCGACGCCCCCGGTAACCCGCAGTGGCCGCGCACATAAGTCCAGCGGCCCCTGCGCCTATAATGATGACGTCGTAGCTTGAAGACATGGAACTCCGGGATGGCTGAATGAATGGCGCGATTATACGGGCAGAGATGCGATGAGTCTCTCAGCCCGAATCTGAAACCTGTCCGGCACAGCAATCACTGCCATCAGGGCAGTTGGATAAAGCCTTCCATATAAAACGCTGCCTGGCCCGCGATGCCCACCCGATCCCCGCGCAGCTCACACTTCAGAATGCCGCCGCGCGCGGACACCTGGTGAGCGATCAGTGCCGGTTTACCCAGTCGTTCACTCCAGTAAGGCGTGAGCACGCTATGGATAGAGCCGGTGACGGGGTCTTCATCAATACCCATGCCTGGCGCAAAGTAGCGGCTGACAAAGTCGCAGCTTTGCCCCGGAGCGGTAATGATCAGGCCCTGGTTGCCCAGGGCTTTCAGGACACGCATATCGGGGTTAGCGTTTTTTACCTCTGCTTCACATTCCAGCACCAGCATGTAGTTGGTGTCGTTAGGAACAAAGAAAGCTGTGTCGGGAATACTGCCAAGACTTTGTTTGAGCAAGTCGGGCGTTTCGACGGTTTCAAACGCCAGATTGGGGAAATCCAGTTCAAGCCAGTCGTCGTTTTTACGAGTTACTCCCAGGGGTCCACTCGCGGAATGAAAACGAACGGTGTCTTTGTTCCAGTCAAGCCGGTTAAACAAAACCCAGGCCGATGCCAGAGTGGCATGGCCACAAAGCCGCACCTCGCCCCCGGGAGTAAACCAGCGGATATGGAAGTCGTGGTCAGCGTCGGCCGCACCAGGCACAAAAAAGGCGGTCTCTGACAGGTTGTTCTCAACTGCAATGGACTGCATAAGCGCATCATCCAGCCAGGCTATCAGAGGCACCACGGCAGCCGGGTTGCCGCTGAAAACGCGGTTGGTGAAAGCATCAACCTGATACAGGGCATGGCTTGTCATGTCTGGTCTCCAAAGTCGGTTGGCAAGTGTCAGGATGGTCGAAACCACAAGCATAAGCCAGGGCTCGACGGTTCGCGAAAGCGGATAACTCGGCGTGCCCATAAAGATAAACACGAAGGGTAGCCCCTGCTTTTGAGAGCACCCAGCGATCCGGCCCCGGCTGCTCTACGGCGAATCCCAGGCTTGCCAGTTTAATGGTAGCTTTTCCGGGGCTGACCGGTTTGGCCAGGTGGTCGCCAGCGAGACCCAGTAAATCGTTGCGCTGGCCGTGGCGTCGGCCAGACGATGGCTGCCATTGGTATGGGCATTGTATAGTCATGGCATCGGTTCCTTCTTCGGGTACTGTGACACCATTCTGCTCCGGGCCTTGAGACCATAACAGATTCAGAAAAGCGGCTTTTGCACCGGTACAGGAAGGTCTAGAATGAATCTGTGCTGCTGAATTAGTCATCTAACTGTACTGCTGTCTTCGTTCACCGGTCTGGCAGGATAGAGCTATGGGAATTCTTTATAATCGCGTTGCAGACCAGCTCCAGACCTTGATTCACGAAGGTGTCTATCGTGACGGTGAGCGCTTGCCCGGGGTTCGGGTGTTGAGCCGTCAGTTCGGCGTCAGTATCTCGACCGTTTTGCAAGCTCATCAGACTCTCGAAGCCAGGGGGTATCTGATGGCACGGGAGCGCAGCGGATATTTTGTGCACCTGCCACGCAGAGATGTTCCGGTACCGGATATGCCTAAGCCGAAGGTGCGCCCGGCGCCGGTCACTGCCCGGGACATGACCCTGGCGCTGTGTTCCGAGACCCAGAAGCGGCTGGTGCCCTTGGGTGCCGCTGTGCCTCATCCGGACTTTCTTCCTTTACGCCAGATTCAGCAGGCCACCATCTGGGCCGCGCGTCAGGGCTATGAAACCCTGGATTATGCTTTTCCCGGAAAACCATCCTACCTGCGTCAGCTCGCGCAGCGTATGACTGCGCTCGGGGTTGTGGTAACGCCAGAGGATATTCTTGCCACTAACGGCGCCCAGGAAGCCATTATTCTGGCGCTGCGGGCCGTTACTCAACCTGGCGATATCGTGGCGGTGGAGTCACCGTCGTTCCCCGGCATTCTGCATGCGCTGGAAGTGGTCGGGCTGCGGGTCATTGAGATTCCCACCCATCCCTCCGAGGGCATCAGCCTGGAAGGTTTGCAACTGGCTCTGGAACAATGGCCGATCAAAGCGTGCATTGTGGTACCGAACCACAGTAATCCGGTTGGGGTGAGGCTGACCGATGACAACAAACGTCGCCTGGTGGATATGATGGATGCTGCGGGTGTACCGTTGATCGAGGATGACATATACGGGGATCTTCCCTACGAAGGTGAGCGGCCCCGGCCTGCGAAGGCATTTGATAAGACTGGCAACGTGATCTACTGCAGCTCGTTCTCGAAAACCATTTCACCGGGGCTCCGGCTGGGTTGGATGATTCCAGGGCGCTATATGGCGGGAGCCAGCCAGCAAAAAGTATTTTCCAACCTGGCGACAGCTTCCCTGCCACAACTGGCAGTCGGCCATTTTCTGGAGCAGGGTGGCTACGACCGATATCTTCGCACAGCGCGGCAACGTTACCGGGAGGCGACTGATCGGATGCGGGCGGCCATTGGCCGGGAATTTCCAGAAGGCACGGCCGTCAGTAAACCAATGGGCGGTTTTGTGCTCTGGCTGCAGTTGCCAGACAAAGCTTCTGGCTATGAGGTATACCGTCTGGCGCGGGAGGAGGGCATTCATACTGCGCCTGGCCGGATGTTCTCTACGACGGACAAATACGAAGACTACCTGCGGCTGAATGGCGCCAATCCGTGGAGCGACCGCATTGAGAAGGCCATCCAGCGTCTCGGCGCGTTGGCGAGGCAGGTTGCCAAAGAAACTTGAACGAATATGGCTCAGCCGACCTCAATCATATCAGCGAGGGCTCTGGCCCAGGCTGAGTAACCCGCTTTACCGGGGTGGAAGCCGTCAATGGCCATAGTGGCGTGGTCTTCCTCAAACTCCACCTGGACCAGGCGGGCGCCGGGGCGGTCGGCGAGGATCAGCTCAAGCTGAAAGTTAAGCTGTCTTGCCCGCTCACCAAGATACCAACGTAATGGTTCGGGTAGCGCCGGAAATCGATCCATCGGCGGTACCGCTGTAAACAGGACCTGTTTGGGGCGATAACGTCTTTGCAAGAGGTCCAGTAGTTCGTTGACCTGACGCGTCCACCGCCGCACAGAAGTTCTACCGGTCACATCGTTAACGCCCAGGGACACCACAATCACTCCGGCTTGCAGTTTGGGCAGGCGTTCAGCTGGCGGCAGGAAATCCACTACCTTGAGTCCGGTATGGGCCTGCAGGGTCCAGTTCACCGTCATTTTGCTGGCGAGCAATTCTGCTAACTGCCCTGACAATGCATCACTTTGCGACTCAACCCCGACCCCTGCGGCGGCCGAATCTCCCAGAATAAGCAGGTTCAGTAGCGGACCTTCACCGACAGTGCCGCTTCGGGGACCACTGGCCTCCGCCAGCCTGGGGGTTTTTGCTTTTACACGTCTGCCCTGGAATATCAGAAAGGGGGCGAGCGGAATCAACGACAGATTGTGCAGCAAGGATCAATCTCCTCTTTTCAGATTGCGACTATCATGCACCGATCCCGGTAAAAAATCACTGTCCTGAAATGTCGCATTCCGTTAACAAAAAAAACATTCGTTGGTTATTGGCCTGGTATCAAGGTTTAAGGTATAAAATGAAGCGACTGCTTTAATTTGATCGAAATGCTACGTGTCGTAAACAGAATAATCAGGAGGCCGTTATGTCGATCAGTTCAACCCCGCAGGGGATTTCCGTATCGCCCCGGCATGTCAGTTTTGACGTGACCGAGGAGTTAACCACTCTTTGGCACGGCAACAATGCCTTCCGAACGGCCTTCTTCAATGCGCTTTCGCTGCAGTTCCCGGACGGCGAGCAACAGTTTATCAATGCCGTAAGGCTTTATCGTGACCGTATCGTTGACCCGAAGCTGGCTCAGGAAATCCGCGGCTTTATTGGCCAGGAAGCCCTGCACAGCCGCGAGCACAAAAATTACAACGAAGCCCTCAAAGCTCGTGGTTACGATATCGAAGCCATTGATGAGCGGTTTCAGAAGCACATGAAGTGGGTGGCTAAACTTGCTCCGAATCGACAACTGGCCGGCACCTGCGGGGCAGAGCATTATACGGCGGTGCTGGCAAACTCGATCCTGCGGCATCCAGAGTGGATGGAAGGGGCAACTCCAACCATGAAAAAGCTGTGGCGCTGGCATGCGATCGAGGAAACCGAACACAAGGCCGTCGCGTTTGACGTTTACCGGGCGTGTGTCGGTGATGACCGACTGCGCCGCATTGTTTTCTTGTTTGTGACCTATAATTTTTTCAAATTCACTTTCCTGAATACCTGCAGTCTGCTGAAAACCGAGGGCAAACTCTGGAGCCTTCGAACCTGGGTGGGTGGCCTTAATTTTCTTTGGGGTAAGCCCGGCGTGCTGCGCAAATGCCTGCCGGAATTCCTGGCCTACTTTCGCAAGGGGTTTCATCCCTGGCAGCAAGACAACCGTACATTGCTGGCGGACACCCTGTCAGAGTTGGATGGGGAATATCGGCCTTCCTGAGTGTCTACCCAGAACAAGCTTGGGACTCGGGACAGGGGTGAACAGGGGCGTTCGTGTTAGCCTCAAGGTAACGATACGCCTCTTCAATTTTCGGCAGGAACCAGATCCATGACCCAAGGCCATACAGATATTGCCTCTGCGTTACTTGAACAACATGTCAAACATGAGTTGGCAACTCTTAAGGGCGCCAAATTACAGAAATTCGTTCAGCAGGAAGTAGACGAGCTTCTGACCCTGGGAGACGTCGTCCCCCTCAGCAGACTCTGTTCCCAGCAACAGGTGATGGGGGTTATCCGGCGCATTGTCATAAATATGGAACTGGATGGTGGGATTCCGGAACTGGCCGGGGAGATGGCTGCTGAGGTAATGAAAGCACCCGTGCAGTCCACCACTGCGCTGAAAGACATTCTGAGCCGTGACCAGGCTACTGCGTTTCTGGAAGAAGTTCTGGAATTGAGGGAGCACCGTGAGCGAGTGATCAGTGAGCTCATGGCGCATCCGGTCTATCAGGAACTGGTTGCCAATTTGGTGTATCACGGTCTGATCAATTATCTCTACGAAGACAATGTGCTGACCAAAAAAGTACCGGGCGTCGGGTCGATGATGAAGTTCGGTAAACGGATGGCGAACCGGGCGGTGCCGGGGTTGGATGAGACCTTTGAGCGACGCATTAAAGCCTGGTTGTCCGATAGCTTGCCAGGGCTGGTCGCGCGCAGCGAAGAGTTCCTGCACAAAGCGCTCAGTGATGAAGAAGTTCACGACAGTGTCATGGCGGCCTGGATGTCTCTGGAGAACAAAACCATTGGAGAACTGAGGCAAGGTCTTGGTGAGATCCAGTTGCAGGAATTTGTCGTGCTGGGCTACGAATTCTGGTTGGGCTTCAGGCAAACAGACTATTTCGAGGGTTGCTGCCTTGCGGTGGTTGAGCACTTGTTCCAGAAGTACGGTGACCAGCCCGTCAACACCCTGCTTGCAGATGTCGGTGTCGACCGGGCGGTGATTCTGGCGGAAGCTGATGCTTTCCTGCTGCCGTTGGTGGACGTGTTGCGGGAGGAGGGTTATCTTGAGGCCTTGTTGCGCCGCCGTCTGACGCCGTTCTATCAGTCTGCAGCGGTGAAGAAAATTCTCCAGTCCTAGTGTCCCGTTTGGGTCAAATAGAGAGGGCGCATGCCAACAACTGAACTGTTATGGGCCTATGTACTCGCAGTGGCGTTATTAACGGTCACTCCGGGTGTGGACACCTTGTTGGTGGTTCGCAATACCGCTCGTGGTGGCCTGCGGGATGGTGTCGTCAGCAGTGCCGGTATTTGCTGTGGCCTTTTTGTGCACGCTACCCTCTCAGCAGTTGGTATCTCTCTGATTCTGGTACAAACCGCCTGGGCGTTCTCGATCCTCAAATGGGCTGGCGCGTGTTATCTGATCTGGCTCGGGCTATCGAGTCTGTATCATGCGATCAGACCTGCTCAGCCGGAGGTTGTTCAGGCTGCCGGAGCTGCACAAACCGTGAGCTTGGGCCGATCCTTTCGGGAAGGTGTGTTCTCCAATGTACTCAATCCCAAAACGGCTTTGTTCTATATGGCGTTCTTACCCCAGTTTATCGATCCGCAGGGGCCAGCTTTCGCGCAGTCGATTGGTCTCGCATCAATCCACTTTTTACTGGCGATGCTATGGCAATGCGGCTTGGCATTGGTAGTGGTGAAGTCTCATAAGGTAGTTGTCAGCCAGGGGTTGAAGCGGATTCTTCAAGGCGTGACAGGGGGCGTTTTTGTGGGGTTCGGTGCCAGGTTGGCGGTGACCCAGCCTTAAGGTGGCGGCGAGAGAGCAAAAATGTAGGAACGGTTTCAACCGCGAAATTTGTGGCTCGCGGTTGAAACCGTTCCTACGTTGAGCTTTGGCTTACTTTTCCAGGTACTGGATTTTGCCGGGCTTGCCATCCCACTCTTCGGCGTCTGGCAGCGGATCTTTTTTCTCAGTGATGTTGGGCCACTTGCCTGCGAGATCGGCGTTGAGTTCCACAAACTCAATCTGGTCGGCAGGCAGTTCATCTTCCGAGAAGATGGCTTCAGCCGGGCATTCCGGTTCACATAAGGCGCAATCAATACACTCGTCCGGATCAATCACCAGAAAGTTCGGGCCTTCGTAAAAGCAGTCCACCGGGCACACTTCAACGCAATCCGTGTATTTACACTTGATGCAGTTATCAGTAACGATAAAAGCCATAAATAGGTTCCTGGTCTTGTGGTCTATCTCATCAGCAGGCGGGTCATGGGCCCGCTTTGGCCGGTTTCGGCACGTGGACGCTGTCCCGCTCTTTTTCTGAACGTGTTGGGAATGGGCAATATTGTAGGGAGCAGCCCGCTCTGCCGCAAGCGCTGGCGGGCTATATGTTTATTCCCGTGCGTTCGACATTGTCGATCAGTGGCGAGTGCAAAGCCTTCAAAGTTTCGCCTTCAATTCGTACAGGCGGTTTAGTGCCTCTCGCGGGCTCAGGTCATCCAGCTCCATCGCCGCCAGCGTTTTCTCGACAACGCTGGGCTCGAGGCTGGCGAACATATCAGCCTGCAGTGTCGGCTGCGGCGCTGCGTGTTGAGGTGCAAGCTGGACTTTCGGCGCCGAGGCGCCTTCGAGTTGGCTGAGCTGATGCCTGGCATTGTTGATGACGCTCTGAGGCACTCCGGCGAGTTTGGCAACCTGCAGGCCATAGCTCTGGCTGGCCGGGCCATCATGGACATTATGAAGAAAGACAATGCTGTCATCGTGCTCGGTCGCCGTCAGGTGAACATTGACCGCATGGGTCAGTTCATCCGCTAGTTGAGTCAGTTCGAAATAATGGGTAGCGAACAAGGTGTAGCAGCGGGTGTTTTTTGCCAGGTGCTCGGCGGTAGCCCAGGCCAGGGATAAACCGTCAAAAGTGCTGGTCCCGCGGCCAACTTCGTCCATCAGCACGAGGCTGTGCTCGGTAGCGTTATGGAGAATATTGGCGGTTTCTGTCATTTCAACCATGAAGGTTGAACGACCGCCGGCAATATCATCAGACGAACCCATGCGGGTGAAAATACGGTCTACCGGCCCGAGTCTGGCCCGGCTTGCTGGCACGAAGCTGCCGGTGTAGGCGAGCAGGGCGATAAGGGCAGCCTGGCGCATATAGGTAGACTTGCCGCCCATGTTAGGGCCGGTGATGACCAGCATCCGCCGGGTATCGTCAATCAGCAGGTCGTTCGGCACGAACGGTTCTTCAAGGAGTTGTTCGATCACCGGGTGGCGGCCTTCCTCCACATCAAAGCCTGGTGAATCAGAAAATTCCGGCGCGCAAAAGCGCAGGGAGGTTGCCCGTTCAGCGTAGTTGCTGAGCACATCAAGCTCCGCCAGCGCCTGGGCGCTGTCCTGGAGGGGCGCAAGCTGCTCCGCGAGGGTCTCGAGCACCTCCTCGTACAGACCTTTTTCCCTGGCCAGGGCCCGGCTCTTGGCGCTCAGTGCCTTGTCTTCAAAAGTCTTGAGTTCCGGGGTAATGAATCGCTCGGCATTTTTAAGAGTCTGGCGCCGGATATAATCCACCGGGGCCTGGTCTGATTGGGCCCTGCTTATTTCAATATAGTAACCATGCACCCGGTTGTAACCGACTTTCAGGGTGCTGATGCCAGTGCGTTCCCGTTCCCGGGTTTCCACATCCAGCAGGTATTGCCCGGCGTTTTCGCTGATGTTGCGGAGCTCATCCAGCTCTTCGTCAAAGCCTTCGCGTATCACTCCGCCCTCCCGGATAACGACCGGTGGGTTATCCATGATGGCGCGTTCCAGCAGATCGGACAACGCTGGGTATTCACTGATGGTTTTAGCCAGCTTAACGATATGATGAGAGTTGACCGGTCGCAAGGTCGTTTGCAGGTCAGGCAGGGCTGCAAAGGCATCACGTAGCCGTGCCATATCCCTGGGACGGGCCGAGCGCAGCGCTACTCGCGACAGTATCCGCTCGATATCGCCGACGGATTTGAGCAGGTCGTGGACCGGCTCGTAATGAAAGCCGTCGAGCAGCGCCGAAACTGCCTGCTGGCGTTGTTTGACCTCATCCACATTGCGCAATGGCCGGTTGAGCCAGCGCCGTAATTGCCGGCCGCCCATGGAGGTGGCAGTGTGGTCCATTACCCAGGCCAGGGTATGTTGGGTGCCGCCCATCAGGTTGGTGTCAATTTCGAGGTTTCGCCGGCTGGCGGCATCGAGAATCACGGCTTCTTCACGGCGTTCCCGGCTGAGTTTGCGAATATGGGGCAGGGCAGTGCGCTGGGTTTCGCGAGCGTATTGCAGCAGGCAGCCTGCGGCAGGGATGCCCAGGCGAAGTCCCTCACAGCCAAACCCCGTCAGGTCCCGGACCTGAAGTTGTTGGGTAATCGCGCGGTGCGCGCTATCCATTTCAAATAACCAGGGGCCCTGGCGGCGAATACCGGTGAATCCTTGCAGAATTTCCTCGAAGGGAAAATCTTCACTGATCAGAATTTCCGCCGGTTGCAGCCGTTGTAATTCACCCTGTAAGGCTTCCAGATTATCCAGTTCAGCGACCACAAAACGGCCGCTGGAAATGTCCAGAGAGGCAAATCCGAACTGCTCGCGCTGGTTGAAGATCGCGACCAGCAGGTTGTCCCGTTTGTCCTCGAGAAATGCGTCATCGCTCAGGGTCCCGGGGGTGACAATACGTACAACCTGCCGATCAACGGGGCCTTTGGACGTAGCCGGGTCGCCAATCTGCTCACAGATAGCAATAGATTGACCGGCCCGAACCAGACGCGCAATGTAGTTCTCAGAAGCGTGGTAGGGAATGCCTGCCATCGGAATCGGGTTGCCTCCAGACTGGCCGCGCGCCGTCAGCGTAATATCCATCAGTTCAGCGGCTTTCTTGGCATCCTCGTAAAACAGCTCGTAGAAATCCCCCATCCGATAGAACACCAGCTCATTGGCGTGCTGGCCCTTGATTTTCAGGTATTGCTGCATCATTGGGGTGTGGCTGGAGAGATCATTCTGCAATGCTGACATTGAAAGGCCCGGCTGCTTTGGCTGAAAACGGAATACCACAAATAAACATATGCCATGGTGATGTGAACGGGATTGTAAGAAAATAATGTCCCGGATGAAATGAAGGAGAACATTATGCCTGTATCGGAAGCACAATTGGCAGAAGCGGGTGCCAGATTGACAGATTCGCTTGAGCGTAAGGGCCTGATGATAACCACCGCTGAAAGCTGCACCGGAGGGTGGGTCGCCAAAGTGCTCACGGACCGTTCTGGCTCTTCAGCTTATGTCCACAGCGGTATTGTCACATACAGTAATGACGCCAAACACGAACTTCTCGGTGTCAGCGAGCAGAGCTTGGCTCAGCATGGAGCCGTCAGTGAGTCCGTGGTCCTTGAAATGGTCGCGGGCGCGCTGGCAATTACCGGTGCCGATGTGGCGGTGGCGATCAGTGGAATCGCTGGGCCCAAGGGTGGCAGCTCAGAGAAACCGGTAGGCACCGTATGGTTCGCCTGGGGGCGCAGCCAGAAGGCGGCTGAGGCCGTTGTGCAGGTGTTCGAGGGTGATCGGGAGGCCGTCAGAAGGCAAGCCGTTTTATTTGCCCTGGAGGGTTTGCAGCGCTTTCTGGAATAATCCGGAAACAGGGGTTGGTCTGTCTCGAAGGTTATGTTTTAATACTGGTCAAATATACAGTTAATTGCCTGGATGACGTCGAGACGTTATCCGGTTCGGCTCAAAAACCGCCACTGGGCGGCACAGGTGAAGAGGGTATGGCAGCAATGGAAGACAACCGTAAGAAGGCACTGAGCGCAGCGCTGGGCCAGATCGAGCGTCAATTTGGCAAGGGCGCCATCATGAAGATGGGCGATCATCCCCGTGAGGCAATACCGTCCGTTTCCACCGGTTCTCTCGGCCTGGACGTTGCTCTTGGCATTGGTGGCCTGCCTTATGGCCGGATTTGCGAAATCTACGGTCCGGAAAGCTCCGGTAAAACCACACTGACTTTGCAGGTTATTGCCGAAGCCCAGAAGCAGGGTAAGACCTGTGCTTTCGTTGACGCTGAGCACGCACTTGACCCCCAATATGCGGAAAAGCTGGGCGTGAACGTCGACGACCTGCTGGTTTCCCAGCCCGACACCGGCGAGCAGGCGCTTGAGATCTGCGACATGCTGGTACGCTCCAACGCTGTGGATATCATCATCGTGGACTCGGTTGCCGCATTGACGCCGAAAGCTGAAATTGAAGGTGAAATGGGCGATTCCCACGTAGGCCTTCAGGCCCGCCTGATGTCCCAGGCCCTTCGTAAGCTGAATGGCAACGTCAAGAATGCCAACTGTCTGATGATCTTCATCAACCAGATCCGGATGAAGATCGGCGTCATGTTTGGTAGCCCGGAAACCACCACTGGCGGTAACGCACTCAAATTTTATTGCTCGGTACGCCTGGACATCCGCCGCATCGGCGCGGTCAAGGACGGTGACGAAGTAATTGGTAACGAAACCCGCGTCAAAGTGGTTAAGAACAAGGTCGCCCCGCCGTTCAAACAGGCGGAATTCCAGATCATGTATGGCAAGGGCATCTACCACATGGCCGAAGTGCTGGACATGGGTGTGAAAGAAGGTTTTGTTGATAAGTCTGGCGCCTGGTACGCCTATAACGGTGACAAGATCGGCCAGGGCAAAGCCAATGCCTGCAAGTTCCTTGAAGAAAACATGGATCTGGCCAATGAAATTGAAGTCAAGATCCGTGAAAAGCTGATGCCCAAGCCTGCCAAAAAAGGATCTGAGTCGGTTGAAGAGCCTGCAGAAGAGAGCAGTGAACTGATTTGAACTGATTTGGCTATGCAGCCCTGAAAGAAGATCAAGATTTTACTTTAGAAAGCTGGCCCATGCGTCAGCTTTTTTTGTATCTGACGCGCTTCAATTAAAGCGTATCTGTACTGCTATTGATCATAGCTTTACCACACATTTGGTAGAGCCGGGTTGGGAGGAGGTCTTTCCCGGACACGCTGCAAGTACATCCCTGTACGCTTGTTTCCGGCCATCCATGGCCTCCAACAGTCCGGTAAAGATCTCCCCCCAACCCGGCACGGAACATTGGTGGCAGGCTCGCCCAGGCCAAGGTAAAAACTGCTGAACACTGAAATGCTAAACTGATTTCAATGCTGCAAGACAGGCATTAAATGCTATGGATACACGAAAGAAACTGCTCATAGTCGCCCATGCGCCATCCCCGAACACCCTCAAGCTACGAGAAGCGGTTGAACGGGGCGCCAATAATTCGGACATCGAAGCCGTCGACGTGACTGTCCTGGCGCCGCTGGAAGCAGGTCCCGACGACGTGCTCGCCTGCGACGCCATTATTCTGGGCACCACGGAAAATCTTGGTTATATGAGTGGCGCGTTGAAAGATTTTTTCGACCGCAGCTACTACCACTGCCTGGAGAAAACCCAGGGGTTGCCATTCACGTTCTATATTCGGGCTGGACACGACGGCACGGGTACCCGTCGAGCGATAGAGTCCATTACCACCGGTTTGCGTTGGCGCACGGTGCAGGAACCACTAATGTGCCGTGGCGAATATCAGGATGAGTTCGAGACCCAGTGTGAGGAACTGGGGCTCTGCATGGCGGCCAGTCTGGATGCAGGTTTATTCTGACCGGTAAGTTCTGCAGCCAAGACCTGTGTCATACCTCATTGTTAATAGGGCGAACGCCTATCCCGCTACCTCTCCATGCTGCGACGTTCGTCGGCTGGCGATCCAGTTTGCGCCGAGGAATATAGTGATTGTCGCGAGGCCAGCGATCTCGCTCATCAGGTTGGGATAGAACACAGCAGCCGCACCGGCGGCGATCAACAGCCGGGGAATCAGCGATATCCGCACGAACAGATACCCTTCCAGCGCAGCCGCAAACGCCATTAACGCGGCGATGGCAATGAATCCGTTCCAGATAACCAGTGGTACCGGTCCGCCCATGATAATTTCAGGGTTAAACACCATGAACAATGGGACCAGGTACAAACCCTTGGCGAATTTCCAGGCTTGAAAGCTGGTTTCCATGGGTTTGCTCCCGGAGATCGCTGCCCCGGCAAACGCAGCGAGGGCTATGGGGGGTGTTACATTGGAATCCTGCGAATACCAGAAAACGACCAAATGGGCGATCAGCAGCGGGATGCCGAACTCCGCGGACAACGCGGGGCCGACCAGCACGATCAATACGATATAGCTGGCCGTCACCGGCAGTCCCATGCCAAGAACCAGGCTCGCCAGCAATACCATTAGTAGAGCCAGCAAAATGTTGCCGCCGGAGAAGGCCATCATCATGGCCGAGAATTTCAGGCCCAGCCCGGTCAGGCCGACCACTCCCACGATAAGGCCGGCAACGGCACACGCCATGCTGACCGCTACCGCGTTACGCGCCCCCAACTCAAGCCCTTCGATAAGCTTGGTGAGGCCCGCCCTGGCCACGACCTTAATGGCATCGGCGGTGACTTTCTGGCCCTGGCGGGGAGCGATAAACAAAAACCATACGGCGTAGCGCAGAATCGCCACTAACACGATCGTGATAATGGCGTAAAAGCCCACGCGCATGGGGGACATGTTGATCATCAGCAGGTAGACCAGAATCCCCAGAGGCAACAGGAAGTGCCAGCCGTCCTGCATCACCTGTCGCATCTGCGGCAGTTCCGATCGGGCCATGCCTTGCATGCCCTGCTTCAGCGCGATGATATGAACGAACAGGTAGACCGTGGCGAAATACATGATGGCCGGCAGGATGCTGACCTTGACTATTTCCAGGTAAGGCAAACCCGTGAACTCGGCGATCAGGAAGGCGCCAGCTCCCATCAGCGGCGGCGTGATCTGCCCGCCGGTACTGGCGGCGGCTTCAATCCCTCCTGCCTGGCGTGGACTGTAGCCAAGACGTTTCATCAGTGGAATGGTAAAGGCACCCGTGGTCACCACGTTGGCGATAGCGCTACCCGAAATCGACCCCATGCCAGCGGACGCGAGCACCGCGGCCTTGGCCGGGCCGCCACGCTGGCGTCCAGTGGCGGCGTAGGCCAGATCGATGAAAAAGCGCCCGGCACCGGTACATTCCAGGAAGGCGCCGAATAGCACGAAAACGAAGATATAAGTGGCCGCCACGCCGAGGGGCAACCCGAACAAACCTTCCTGTCCCAGGTAGAGTTGGCCGATTACACGATCCAGATTGTAGCCCCGATGGGACATGATTCCCGGCATCCAATCCGCAAGCCAGGGCAGGTCGCCGCGTGGGCCGGCGAAGGCATAGAGGAACGCCAGCACGCCAATAATGGTCATGCCCAGCCCCACTGCGCGACGGCTGGCCTCAAGCACTGTGACCATTGCAATAGAACCCACGAGGATGTCTGTGTCATTCCAGAAGCCTGCGCGGTTGATGATTTCATCGAGATAGAAAGTTATGTAGAAGCCGGTCAGAAAGGCGCCACTAAGAAATGCGACATCGATAATCCAGCTAAAAAAGCCGCGTTTACGATTGGGGCCCAGGACAGGGAACATCAAGATCGCCAGCATCATGATCAGCGCCAGGTGGATACTGCGCTGATAGAACAGACCGAGTGGCTCAATGCCTGCAGAGTAGAGCTGAAACAGAGATAAAGTCACCGCGACAAGTGTAATTAGCCAGAGCACTGGACGAGGCTGTACTGGGTTGGGCTTGGCAGAGTCGACGGGTGGATGTGTGGTCTCGTTCATGGAAATCTCGTCAGGAGGCTACTTGGAGTTCGAGCTTAGCTGGATCGTTACCCGCTCACCGGCAACCGAGGCACTCAAGCTGGTCACCTTGTCGTGCCATACAATTCGATGGTTCACGTCTTTTGAACCGACTCGCAATAAATAGCGGTTGCCGGGCACCGGCTCGTCGATATCTTCGATCCAGTAGCCGCCCTCACCATCTGATACCTGTACGCCCCGTCCTGGTATGTGCCCCAGGCCAGCAGCAAAGTCCGGTTGGTGGCTCCGCTCGAGCATCATCCGGCCCTCGTGAAAGCGGTAGCAGTCCAGCACCTGAATGCCTGTGACTGAGTGATTCCAGGCCAGGCACCAGCGCTCACCGGGTCTGAGCGGAATATCCACCAACGCCACGCCTTTGGCTGATATCACTTCCAATCGGGTAGAAGTCGATGTGTCGGCTGGTTGCGCAGAGCTGGAGTCGACAGCCGACTTGGCAGTGCCTGTTACCGACATCATGATGCTTAGGAAAAAAAACAGGGCGGGCAGTGACGCTCGCCCCCTCGTTACGGGTGACACTTGGAATGAGTTGCGTTTAGGTAGCACTCGCGCCATGGCGAAGTTCAGGGACGAATCTTGTCGGGAATGTCAGCGTCGACTTCCTCGTAATAGCGGATCGCACCTGGGTGAAGCGGAACCGGCGTGGAGTTGAGGCTGAATTCCACCGTTGTGTCGTTGGCGGCGGGGTGGATAGCGATCAGGTCTTCCGTGCGTTCGAAAAGCACTTTAGTGACCTGGTAAGCGAGATCGTCGGACATGTCCGCGTTCACCACAAGCACGTTGGGAATACTGATCGTCTGGACCGGCTCGTCCATACCTTCGTACATATCTTTGCGTAACTCGTATTTTGCAAAGACCGGCTCGTTTTCCTGGGCATTGGCTATTTCTTCATCGCTGAAGCCGATCAAGCTAATGTCACGGGTGGCCGCCAGGTTCAGGATGGAACTGGTAGGGGGCCCGACGCTCCAGAAACCCGCATCGATATCGCCGTCACGTAGGGCGTCCGCAGTTTCGTTGAAGTTGAATCTGAAGGTTTCCATGTCGTCGTAGGAGAGACCGTTGGCTTCTATTATCGCCTTGGCATTGAGCTCGGTGCCACTGCCGGGAGCGCCTACTGAAACCTTCTTGCCTTTCAGGTCCTGCAGCGAAGTGATTCCCGACTCAGCCAGGGTCACCAGTTGCACCGCATTAGGATAGATGGAACCCAGCGCGCGCGTGTTCTCAACTTTACGACCTTCAAATGCAGCCGTTCCGGTATACGCCTGATACGCGGTGTCGGCCAGGACGAGGGCAAAGTCAGAATCGCCCCTGTGGATCAACGCCATGTTCTCAACGGAGGCACCCGTCACCTCTGCAACGGCGGTGTAACCTTCGACGTGGTTATTGATCAGCTCTGCCAAGCCGCCGCCATAAGGATAATAGACTCCACCAGTACCCCCGGTCGCGATGGAAAGACGTTCCTGGGCGATGCTCATGGGTGCAGCGATGATGAGGGAAGCGGCGAGTGCGACTGGAAGAAATCGCATAAGTGAATCTCCTACTTTGCTGCGCCCCTGTTTGGCGCCCGGTGGCGCCCCACATTATTGGCGGCAGACGTTATTGTTGATGTTGTTAGGACTCCCTAAAGCTAGCACTGCCCTTGAGTTCGAGTCAAACGACCTTAGTCGTCTTTAAATTTTCAATTTCGCTGTCCGGCAGCATCAGAAGGTTAGCGAGAATTTCCGCCGTGTCCTGGCCTAAAGTGGGGGGTGCGTTGCGATACGTCACTGGCGTGTCAGACAGGCGGAGGGGATTGCCCACCAGTGGGACGCTACCGGCCAACGGATGTGGCAAGTTAACCTGCATTCCCCGTGACTGCACCTGGGGGTCATCAAAGACCTGCTTCAGGTTGTTGATCGGGCCTCCGGGCACATCCGCGCGCTCTAGCAGAGTCAGCCATTCGTCTGTTGTGCGCATCACCGTAGTCTGACGTATCAGGGGGACGAGGATGTCACGATGCTTGACCCGGGCCGCGTTGGTTTTAAACCGTTCGTCCTGCGTCCACTCATGTTTGCCCGCCGCTTCGCAGAAGCGGATAAACTGATTGTCGTTGCCTACCGTCAGCACGATGTCGCCGTCTGCGGTAGGGAAGTCCTGATAAGGCACGATGTTCGGATGCGCGTTACCCATACGTTTGGGAGGGGTTCCGGTCGCCAGGTAGTTCATGGCCTGGTTGGCAAGGGATGCTACCTGAACGTCAAGCAGGGCTACATCGATGTGTTGGCCTTCACCGGTAAGGTTCCTGTGGGCGAGCGCCGCCAGGATCGCAATGACAGCGTAAAGCCCGGTTGTAATGTCGGTCAGGGCGACCCCAACCTTCGCTGGCCCCTCGCCAGGCTCGCCATCAGCGCGTCCCGTAAGGCTCATCAGACCGCCCATTCCCTGTATGAGAAAGTCATAGCCTGGACGGTTGGCGTAGGGGCCATCCTGGCCGAAGCCGGTTATGGAACAGTAGATCAGTTTCGGGTTAAGCGCCGACAGTGACTTATAGTCGAGCCCATATCGTTTGAGGGCGCCCACCTTGAAGTTTTCAAGAACGACATCACTCTGCATGACCAGTTTCCGGACCAGCGCCTGGCCTTCCGGTTTGGTGATATCGATTGTCATCGACTTTTTGTTGCGGTTTGCACAGAGGTAATAGGCTGACTCGGTGGTATCTCTGCCATCCGCACCCTTGAGGTAAGGGGGCCCCCATGATCGCGTTTCGTCTCCGCTACCCGGACGCTCAACTTTAATGACTTCAGCGCCAAAGTCTGCCAATACCTGCCCCGCCCACGGGCCAGCGAGCACCCGGGAAAGATCCAGAACTCGAAGATGGCTTAGCGCGCCAGACATGGGTAGCTCCTTGGGTTATTGAACCAATCTGAAATCTAAATTGCTTAATTTTCAACGTTTTTGAAATAATAACAACCAAATTCAGTTAATTTTGCTTGGTATAATGTCAAAAGTCAGGTCGCGCTGATCAGGCTTTGGTGCTCACCAACCGGCCACGGCGATCTTCAAGAGGCGCGGCTTCAGCTGTTCGGGGGTGGAGCAGGCCCGGGCTCCGTCGGGTTCTGCGCTTGCGACGATCAGCTCCGTCAAATGCTTCCTGGCGTCGCCGACGATCTGGCTGGAAACGGCGGTCGCTGTCACGCTTGCGCGGCGGTGGCTGGATGCTTTTGGCATCCGGTGTGCGTTGATTATTACCGGACTTCGGTTTGTCCAATGATGTCAAAGGCACGGTGTGAGTACGGAAAATATCCATAGGCGTTGTTAACCCTCGCGTTTCTGGCCGCTAGCTTGTTATCGGCCCGCTATCATCCAGTATAGCTAACGACCATTTACTGCAAAACTTGAGCCGACATGGCGACAGGGCGGGTGACAGGTTCTACAATGACCGGCCAGAGTCGCTCGGTTTCAATCCGTGCCCTTTATCCGTGCCATGTTCTCACCGTTACAGGACCGAACCTTGAAGTCACTGTCCCTGAATCAGCTGTATAAAGCCTGTGTTCTCAAAGATTTTCCGTTCAAGACAACCCGCCAGCTCAAACCTCTGGCTGAAATCGTTGGCCAGAATCGTGCCCAGGAAGCGGTGCGATTTGCGCTGGCGATGCCTCACGGCGGCTACAACGTTTATGCGGTAGGTCGTAACGGCCTTGGCAAGCGAACCATGATGCTGCGTTATCTTGAGCACCATGCCGACACCGAACATAAAAGCCATGACTGGTGTTACGTCGCCAATTTCGAAGAGCCGCGGGTGCCGAAAATCCTGCGCTTGCCTGCCGGTATGGGTCACGCCCTGAAGCAGGATATGGACCGTCTGATGAGCCGCCTGATGAAGGTGATTCCTCAAACGTTCGATAGCGATAGTTTTCTCGAACGTGCCGAACAGCTCAAGAACGAATATGGTAAAAAACAGGAAGATGAGCTTGAGAAAGTGGCGTCCCAGGCGCGACGCAAAAAAGTCAGCCTGACTGTAACGACTCCTGGCGGTTATCGGTTGGTCGCGATGAGCGGTGAAGAGCCTCACACCGTCGAGACGTTCAAAAAACTGACCCAGGAACAGCGAGACAAGTTTGAGGAAATTATCGACAAGCTCGAAAAGAAACTCAGGCAGGCACTGAGAAAACTGGCGGAGTGGGAACAGGAGTATGTTGATAAACAGCAGGCGCTTAATCAGGAAACCCTGGAAAGCATCGCTGGCCATCAGATTGATGAGCTAATTACAAAATATCAGGCTGAGCCCGATGTGACGGCCCATTTTGAGGCGGTCAGAAAAGATCTCGAAGACAGCCTTGAGATATTTCTGGAAGACAACGAGGAGCAGGCTGCCATTGCCTATGCCTCGCTCGACAAGAAAATGCCCCGTCGTTACCAGATCAATCTGATGGTCAATCATAAAAACCACGAAGTACCCATGGTCGTGGAGGATAATCCCACCTATCACAACCTGTTTGGGTATGTTGAGAACGTCACCTACAAGGGCACGGTATTCACTGATTTTTCGTTGATTCGTCCGGGTAGCCTGCACAAGGCTAACGGTGGTTATCTGCTGATGGATGCCATTAAGGTACTGGAACAACCGTTTGTGTGGGACGGGCTGAAGCGTGCTCTGCGCTCCCGAAGTATCCAGATCAACTCCCTCGAGCGCGAGCTGACACTTTCGGGGACCATCTCGCTGGAACCCGAATCGATTCCGCTGGATGTAAAATTGGTGCTGTTCGGGGACCGGGAAACCTGGATGCTGCTGCAGGAGTACGATCCTGAGTTTGCCGAGCTCTTTCGCGTTACCGCTGATTTTGAAAATGAAATGATGCGCACCTCGGAAAGCCAACTCCTCTATGCCAAGTTTATTGCCAGTCTGGTGATCGAAAAGAAACTACTTCACTGTCATCAGAAGGCGGTGGCACGAGTCATCGAGCACAGTTCCCGCATGGCGGAACACCAGGATCGGCTGTCCCTGCATGCGGCGGATATAGCGAACCTGCTTCGAGAATCCGACTATTGGGCCCGCCAGGCTGGCGCCAAGCTGATACAGGCTTCCCATGTGGAACAGGCCCTGACCAGTGCCCGGTATCGCAGTAGCCGTATCCGCGACCAGTTTTATGACTCGATCCGGGATGGCACCACTCTGGTGACCACCACCGGAGAGCGAGTGGGTCAGGTTAACGCGCTATCGGTTTTGTCCACTGGCGGATTTGAGTTCGGTCTGTCCAACCGTATTACTGCCAATTGCTACTATGGTGACGGTGATGTCATCGATATTGAACGTGACGTCAAGCTGGGCGGAAACATCCACTCCAAAGGTGTAATGATCCTGACTTCCTGGTTGTCTTCCCATTTCGCCGCCACCGAGCCAATGCACCTGTCCGCCAGTCTGACCTTCGAACAGAATTATGGCGAAGTTGATGGCGACAGTGCATCCCTTGCAGAGCTCTGTGCCCTGGTCTCGGCGTTGTCGGGGTATGCGGTGCGGCAGGATCTTGCGATCACCGGTTCCGTGAATCAGTTCGGTGAAGTACAGCCGATTGGTGGGGCCAATGAGAAAATCGAAGGTTTCTTTGAAACCTGCCGTTTGACCGGTATGACAGGTACCCAGGGGGTTATTGTTCCTCATACCAATGTGCAGAATCTGATGCTGGAAAATGAGCTCGTAGAGGCGGTGCGGGGCGGGCAGTTTGCAGTTTACAGCGTAAGCACTGCAGAAGAGGCCATTACCCTGCTCTTGGGGAAACCGGCAGGCAAGATGGATGAGAACGGCCGCTATCCGAAGCAAAGTGTGTTCGGGGCGATTCAGCAGCGATTGGATAAAATGCGGGAGCGGGAGCGTGAGGAACATGGGCACAGCGACAAAGACCCCTCTATTCACTAAGCTTTCAATATTTGGGCTGGTTGCCGGGGTGCTTCTGAGTTGGCCCGCGCTGGCGCTGGAGCTGCAGGGTAATCCGGTCCAGGGCGGTTTGCTGTTCGGCAACGCCGACCCCGGCAGCCGGATCTGGCTCAATGATCGGTCCGTTCGAGTAACAGCGAACGGGGAGTTTGTGGTGGGGTTCGGCCGTGAAGCCAAACAGCAACAGCAGTTGCGGGTTGTGACGTCGAATGGCCAGGAACAGGTGCGCGCGCTAACGCTTGGCCAGCGGGATTATGATATTCAACGAATAAATGGCGTACCTTCCCGTACGGTGACACCGTCAGCGAACCATCTTGATCGCATTCGTCGCGAGGCTGCGCAGGTGCGGGAGGTTCGGGGTACGGACTCAGACCTGACCGGTTTCCTGCGTGGATTTGTCTGGCCAGCAGAGGGGCGTATCAGCGGCGTTTATGGAAGCCAGCGGGTGTACAACGGTGAGCCGCGGTCGCCCCATTACGGCATTGATATCGCGGCGCCCAAAGGTTCACCAGTGATCGCTCCAGCCGACGGTATTGTCACAATGGCAGAACCGGATTTGTTCTATTCCGGCGGAACCCTCATTATTGACCACGGATACGGCGTAAGCTCCACCTTTTTGCATCTGGATAGTTTTGAAGTGGAGTCTGGCCAGCGGGTCGAGCAGGGCGATGTGGTGGCACGGGTGGGCAGTACCGGTCGTTCAACCGGGCCTCACCTGGACTGGCGAATTAATTGGTACGACGTTCGGGTTGATCCGGCCACCGTTGCGCCCGCTATTGTCTCGGGCCACACGCCGGGTTCTGACAAATGACGGCACTGGAAACAGATAGCTAACAAAAACCATGATGTTTAAACAGTCATGGGATGCCAATAGAGAGAATGCACATGAGCGATATTGATCAGACCGTCTATGTGGTGGAAGACGATGAAGCAGTAAGGGACTCACTGGAACTGTTGCTGAAATCCGCAAAGAAATCCGTCAAGCCCTACAGCACGGCCAACGCCTTCCTCAGTGATTATTCCGAGACTATGGCGGGCTGTATCGTTCTGGACATCCGCATGCCGGGTATGGACGGTATGGAGCTGCAGAAAAAGCTCAATGATCGCCACTCAATCCTGCCGATTATATTCGTGACTGGCCATGGTGACGTTCCGTTGGCGGTCGATGCCATGAAAGAGGGCGCGGTCGACTTTATCCAGAAGCCCTATCGCGAGGGCGCACTGCTGGAAAAGATCGAATCTGCCCTGGAGCAGGACCGGGAACAGCGTAAAACACTGGGTGAAGAGCAGGAAATCCTGCGTCGTGTAAAAACACTGACGCCCCGGGAAACCGAAATCATGGACCGGATGATTGCTGGCCAGGCCAACAAGGTCATTGCCATAGAGCTTGAAATCAGCCAGCGCACGGTAGAAATCCACCGGTCCCGGGTGATGCACAAGATGGGCACTCATTCACTTGCACATCTGGTCCGTATGATCTTGTCCGTAAAGGACCGTATCGACGCGAGGTAAATTGAGCGTCAAGATTCGGGTATCTTTTGAACCGGGCAAAGCTTTATGACTGAGAACGTTGACGGAGTGACAGAAGCGACAGTACTTCTGGTGGATGATAATGCCCAGAATCTGAAAGTACTCTACGAAACCCTGAAAGACCGGGGTTATCGCCTGTTGATCGCCAACGATGGTGAAAAGGCCATTGCACTCGCCCGCCGCCACCAGCCTGAAGTCATCCTTCTGGACATCATGATGCCGGAGATGGATGGCTACGAAGTCTGCCAATACCTCAAAGGCCACCGTGCCACTGCCGATAGTGCTATCGTATTCCTGTCAGCTCTTGACGACGTTGACGCCAAGGTCAGGGGGTTTGCTCTTGGTGGGGCCGATTATATCTCCAAGCCGTTCCAGGCCCAGGAAGTTATTGCCCGGGTAAAAACCCACGCCCAGGTGATTCGCCTCGAGCGTGAACTGCATGCTCGGAACCGGCAACTGGAAAGTGACCAGAGCCGGATACTGAACGCGATCAGTGAGGGCATCTACGGTCTTAACGAAGCTGGAGATATCATTTTTGCCAACCCCGCGGCGGCGATGACTGCGGGCTGTACCGCAGCGGAACTGATTGGTCGCAACTTTTTCGAGCTGCATTTCGATGGCAAGGACATACCCTGCAATACGATGGAGCAGTTGGGACGTCCGGTCCAGGCAACCTGCAAGCAGGGTATACCGGAGCATCAACGAGCCATTGTGATGCGTCGGCTGGACGGCTCCTGTTTTCCTGCAGAATACCGCTCGACCCCCAAACTTGATGGCGACCGGCTCCGTGGGGCAGTGGTGGTGTTTCGGGATATCACCACGGAACTTGAAAATGAAAACGCGCTGGAGGAGGCCCGCTCAGTAGTTCAGGCCCAGCGTGATCAGCTCGCACATGCGTCGCGAATGTCTACCATGGGGGAGATGGCTGCTGGCTTTGCCCACGAAGTAAACCAGCCCCTGACGGCCATTACCAATTATGCCCGGGTGGCCTTGCGATTGATCGTTGACGAGCCGCTGGACAAAGACCTCATGGAAGAAACCCTTGGCAAGATTGAAGCCCAATCTCATCGTGCCAGCGAAGTCATACGCCGGATAAGGGGGTTTGTGAAAAAACCCGCTGTTGGCAAGGAGGTCCTGTCGCTGTCGTCTCTGCTTGATGAAACTCGCCAGTTTGCGGAAGTCGACGCCCGCAACAATGACGGTGGTGTTGAGGTCTATGTGGGAGAAGATGTGCCCGACGTTATGGCAGATCCGGTCCAGGTGCAGCAGGTGGCCCTGAATCTGATTCGCAATGCGTTAGAGTCGACACGCAGTGCTGGCAGTAGGGCACCGGTGGAAGTTGTGGCCGAGCGCAGAGGTCCTGAGTGCGTCAGGATCACCGTGACGGACCATGGCAAGGGGGTTACTGAAGAGGATGAGCACAAGCTGTTCCTGCCGTTCTACACCACCAAGGAAGAAGGCATGGGCATCGGGCTTGCACTCTGCCAGTCACTGATTCACGCCCAAGGAGGAGATATCGGCTACGAGCGCCCCCAGCACAGTGGTGCACGATTCTTTTTTACGCTTCCAGTCGTTAGTCAGCCCCAACCGGCCTGAGCCTTGTTCCTGAGGGGCTGTTAAAATCAACCGACAATCAGTCGAAAGTGATTACACCGCCAAGATGCGGAAGATCGCCACGATCATTCAATAATTGATAGCTCAGCGTATTGCCGTTGTGCTGCCAGTTCAATTGGGCCTCGCCAGGCAGGAATAACGGCTTCTTGAAATCGCAGGTCACCGTTACCGGTCCGCTTTGCGTATTTCCGTGGTTCTCCAGTAATGCCAGACAGCGGGCCATACTCCACATACCGTGGGCAATGGCTCGGGGGAAACCAAAGGTTTTCGCGGCGAGTGCGTGCATGTGAATTGGGTTGAAATCGCCGGAGAGTTTGCCGTAACGCCGTCCGATAGATTCGGCAGCGGTAACCGGTAGGCTACGCTCGAATATTTCCAGTGGTGGTCGCTTAGCCTTTGCCTTGTCAGGTGAAGTGTCAGGGCAGCTGCTGTGACTGGAAACTCTGTGCAGGTTTGTGCTGGTTTCTTCCCAGACCATCTCGCCTGCGGAGGACACTTCTGTCACCAGATCGAACTCAAGCCCCCGGGCAGTTTCCACCTGTCCCGAAAGCATGACTGAAATATCAAGCGGTTCGCCGACGTTGATGGGCCGGTGATGGGTTATACGGTTTCGTAAGTGCACCAGCCCCAGTAGTGGCAGCGGGAAAGCACTTTCGGTCAGCAGATGGAGGTGCAGAGGAAACGCCAACAGGTGGGGCCAGGGTATTGGCAGAAAACCACTTGAGGAAAAGCCACACAGAGCCTGGTAGCGCGTCAAAGGGGACGCACCGCTGCTTACCCCCACCAACTTTGCGCCAAGTTCGGGGATGACAATCTCGCGAGTGTCGCCAACCTTGCGTTTAGACAGCAGTGCCTTGCCATAAAGCCTCCAGAGCGAAGGGGGCTTGGTACGATAGGATATAGGGCTTCGCATGCTTTAATATCTCCGTTGTTGAGCGGCTGTCGTTTCATACTAGTGCGGAAAAGTTTCATTCAATAACCGTAACCCGAAGCATAGGCAGGAATTTGCAGTGCCGGGGCGACGAATCTGCGAAAATCGTTGACATCAGGACCGCCCTCTTTATAATGCGCCCTCGTTGTCACCCCGCAGTCTCACGAGGCTGTCAGACAACACAGCGCGGAGCGGTAGTTCAGCTGGTTAGAATACCGGCCTGTCACGCCGGGGGTCGCGGGTTCGAGTCCCGTCCGCTCCGCCATTTTTCCTTGCCCTTCCTTTTTTTCTGATTCGTCCTTTTCCGTTTGCTTACTTCTCGTTAACAGTCATTGTGCTGTCACAGTATTCGTTTATTCTCAATCAGGCTAACTTATCGGGAATAATGCTATGTCTGACTATCAAGACGATCTTGTGGAATATCAGTGGGAAGATTTTGACGACGATGAGGGCCTGGACGACGGTATAGAAATGTAGTTCGCTCTTCACAAGTTAACACCTTCCCTGATGCGTTTTCTATGCTCTCCGGGGCTAACTTGGAACCACCTCTTGTAGGCTTTCTGGAAAGCTGCGGGGTTTGAAAAACCCAGTAGCCATGCTATCTCTGCCAGCGACAAGCGGGTTTCCCGGATATAATCCACAGCCAGATTCCTGCGAGTGGCATCGACCAGTTGCCGAAAACCGGTATTTTCAGAAGCTAACTGCCGTTGTAACGTCCAAGGCGCAATACCCAGTTCCACTGCTACACGCTCCAGAGTCACAGCGCCACCCCCAAGCAAGGGCGCCAGCTTTTCGGTTACTGCCTCTTTTACCCCCCAGCCAGTGCGCAACTTACGCAGCGCCTCCCTGCATTGGTCTGTCAGTTTTTTATGCATTGCCAACTGGGCGCCACTGCAGGTCATTGAGGTCAGTCCAGGCACCAGATAAAGAGAGTTGCTGTTGGCGCCAAAGACAACAGGGCACCCGAACCATTCTTCAAACGCTGAATCCATTCCTTGAGAGGGGTATTCGATGGTCACTCGAGTTAGCACAGAATGGTAGCCGGTGGCGGTTCGCAGGAACTGCGTCCAGGCCGCCAGTACCGAATCCACCACAAAATAATTGAAAATGTTATAAGGCCGAATGGAGTAGAAGTCCGCTCGGCCAGTGTTTAAATCCAACCTTGGGTGGCCACGGCTGTTTCGGCTGGTCAGTAGAGCGTAGTCGATCAGATTTACGAGGCCCTGGCCAGCATTAGGGGCGGCCTGGGCCGCCAGCCCGGCGAGCCCCGCATCAACTGGCCGGGTCAGTTGCCCCATTGTCAGCCCCAGCGCCAGATTACCGGTCAGTGCAATGGCGGCTTGCCCAAGACGCATGAACCGGGGAATGCTGATTGTGGCATCCGGGGCGGCCAGGCGCTTGTCGTCCAGACTGAATTGCCGGAATAGGTCGGTGTGGTCGGCGCCTTCGTATTGAATGGCCCGCGCCATGACCGAGACGTAAAGTATACTTACGTCCCCCAGAGTGTTGTGAGGCGAAACCGGCTTTAAACGTTCCATACTGTCTGACAAGTTATTTGAGGAGTATAAAATGTTATTTCAGGATATTGAGTGCCGCAAGCAGGAAGACTAATTTAGGGCGACCTTTTAACACAGAGTCAGGATAAGTAACCCCTGGCGAATAAGAAACAGCGAATCCTGAGGAGAGCCGTATGACCGCCACTACAGTTACGGAGCCGACACCGGGCCTGAAACATTACCCAAACCTTCTTGAGCCACTGGACCTGGGTTTCACCAAATTACGTAACCGCACGCTAATGGGCTCCATGCACACCGGTTTGGAAGAAGCCAAAGATGGCTTTAACCGACTGGCTGCCTTTTACGCCGAACGGGCTCGGGGTGGGGCAGGGCTGATTGTTACCGGCGGTATCGGTCCAAATGAGGAAGGGGCGGTTTTCCAGCACGCGGCCAAAATGAGCACTGAGGAAGAATCCGACAAGCATAAAATCATCACCGAGGCTGTCCATCAGGCTGACGGCACAATCTGCATGCAAATACTCCATGCCGGACGCTATGCTTATCATCCTGCGCTGGTGGCACCTTCAGCGGTGCAGGCACCGATCAATCCCTTCAAGCCTAATGAACTTGATGAGGCTGGTATCGAGAAGCAGATACAGGCCTATGTCGACTGTGCTGCACTGGCCCAGCGTGCTGGCTATGACGGCGTTGAGGTGATGGGGTCGGAGGGCTATTTCATTAACCAGTTTATCGTAGCCCACACCAATCACAGGACGGATGCCTGGGGTGGCAGTTATGAAAACCGGATTCGCTTGCCTATCGAGATTGTCCGGCGGGTGCGGGAGCGCGTAGGCACAGATTTCATCATTATTTACCGGCTGTCGATGCTTGATCTGATCGAAGACGGCAGCACTTGGGAGGAGGTCGTGGTGCTGGCAAAGGCGATCGAAAAAGCCGGAGCGACGATTATCAATACCGGCATTGGCTGGCACGAAGCCCGGGTACCTACCATTGCGACATCAGTACCGCGGGGAGCCTTCTCCAAGGTCACCGCCCGGCTGAAGAACGAGGTCAGCATTCCGTTGGTCACTACCAATCGGATCAATATGCCCGAAGTAGCTGAGAAAATTCTCGCGGAAGGCGATGCAGACATGGTTTCCATGGCGCGTCCTTTCCTGGCAGATGCGGACCTTGTAAACAAGGCGGCGGTCGACAAGTCGAACGAAATCAATACCTGTATCGGCTGCAATCAGGCGTGTCTTGACCATACCTTCAGCGGTAAGCTGACGTCCTGCTTGGTGAACCCTCGCGCCTGTCATGAAACCGAGCTGACCTACGTCAAAACAGTATCGCCGAAATCTTTAGCCGTCGTTGGGGCGGGCCCCGCTGGTCTGGCTTTCGCGTCGGTTGCGGCAGAGCGCGGTCATAAGGTGACCCTGTTCGATGCCGGTGCGGAGATCGGTGGTCAGTTTAATATCGCCAAACAGATTCCCGGTAAGGAAGAGTTCTATGAAACCTTGCGATATTACCGGGTCATGCTCGACAAATACGGAGTAGAAGTCCGGCTTAATACCCGGGTTGGTGTCGAGGAGCTTAAAGCAGGTGGCTTTGATGAGGTGGTGTTGGCCACTGGCGTGGCGCCTCGCACACCGGATATTGAGGGTATTGATCATTCCAGCGTGATGGGCTACCTGGACGCGATTCTTGGTCGCAAGCCAGTGGGCCGGCGGGTGGCCGTTATTGGTGCCGGCGGTATTGGCTTCGATGTGTCAGAGTTTATTGTGCATAAAGGTAAGTCACCGGCCCTGGATACCGGTGACTTCATGCGGGAGTGGGGTGTGGATCTCACCGTGGAGCATCGGGGCGGTATCAAGGGTATGACGCCGGAGTTGCCGGAGCCTGCCCGGGAGGTTTACCTGTTACAGCGCAAGACGTCCAAGGTGGGTAAGGATCTGGGTAAGACCACAGGCTGGATTCATCGGACGTCGCTCAAGCACCGTCAGGTAAAAATGGTACCCGGTGTGACCTATCGACGCATTGATGACGAAGGCCTGCACGTTACTATTACTCCCAAGGGTGCTGAGCATGGTGAAGACAAAATCCTGCCGGTGGATAGCATCATCATCTGCGCCGGTCAGGAGCCTTTACGTGAACTTCAGCAGGGTCTGGAAGCGTCAGGCTTGCCGGTCCACCTGATTGGTGGAGCGGATGTGGCCGCAGAGCTGGATGCCAAGAGAGCGATCAATCAGGGCAGTCGCCTGGCTGCCGAGCTGTGATGTAGCGCCCCTAATGGATTGTTTGTGCTGAAGCCAACCTGCCGGGGTCGGCTCTTTTCTGTCTGCTTTCCCATGCTCACAAATCTTTGCAGTTTTCATCCAGCCTGGTTGACTGACTGTGGCTACAATAAGTCCAGCAGGTAGCGGATATTCGTAGCGGTTAAGCGCCCACCGGCGTATTTTCGGGTGCGAATGAGCAGATGGGAGTTATTAATGTTTTCGGCCGATCAGTCAACTGACGGATACTCGGCAGTGTTTTTCATGGACGGCGCTCAGGTTGCCCGCCAGATGCGAGCCTCTGAATTCGGGGCTTTTCTGGATGGCTACGTGGGCCTGTCCGACCTTGCAGACACGGACGTACGGGCTGTGTACGTGCTCATGGGTAAAGACTTGCTGATTCGCTCGCTGGTATTTTTCCGCCTCTATTTTGATGAAGAGGGTCGGGCGGATAGCCACTGGAGTGTTCCGGTCGAGAAGCTCGCGTTAAAAGGCGCTAAAGGTCCGGATCTCGGTGCCGGCCCGATTCGGCTGGTCTGTCGCAGCCAGTGTCCTTCGTCGGCCACCTCGGATGAGCTCTGGGACCCGGATATGACCCCGGGTAGTAACCATTTTCAGGCAGTAAGGAAAGCCGCAGCAGCCAACGCGCTGAAATTTCAGAAGCAGGCCGATACCGCGGAAGCGGATGAAAATATTCCCATTCTTCGGTCCGAGCTCGTGAAGGCAGCCACCATATTGGGGGACCCGGAAGCCGGATTGCAGCGCACCCGTCTGGCGAGAATGATCCGGGAGCAGCGGCTGCGTATAAAAACCCTGCAAAGTGTTCACCGGGATGCGTTGACGGATCTGCAGCGGGACAACCGTCTGGAAATCCAGCAATTACGCAGTGAAATGTCGGATCTGCAACAAAAATATGAACGCAAGCTGCTTTCTAACGAACAGTTAAAAAAGCGGCTGGCTGACAGGAACGAACAGTACCTCTCAATTCAGGAAAAGCTGGGGGCAGAATCGAGCTCCCGTAGTGAGAATAGTCACGATCGCCAGACCAACCATGCCGAGGCGGTACTTCTGCGGGAGCAGCTCGAGCGTAAACAGCGCGAAGTGGAGATGAGTAACGACAAGATCGTCTTGCTGCAGCAGGAAAATCATGATCTGCGCCATCGGGAGCCCCCCGATGAATCTCTGATGAAGCAGTTGCATGAGCAGAGCGTGTTCCTGGTGGCCTACCACGCTGGCGTTGGACATATCACGTTGCCATACGGCGACATTGAGCGATATTTTGAAAATCCGGTCGCCTATGCTGCCCACAAATGTGGCATCAACGAGCCCGCCTACCGGGAATGGCTGGTCCATTATGAGAAGCCGGTCTGCCTGCACAAGCTGAAAAATAAAAAGTCGTGCGGCCAGCCGCTGCTGCGGGTGAGTCAGCCTTCCGAATTCGTGCCCGGTCAGGATGACCGTTGTGAAGAGCACCAGGTAGCAGCGACACAACCGGTTTAAATTACCCCAGGATTACGTCGGAGGTGGCGTGGGCCATATCTCTGGCACTACAAAATAACGTTCGGTCTCCTCGTACCCCTGTCCGTCGGCCCTGGCCTCAAGCTTTGCAAAGAGCCGAGGCCGATTGGTTTCGATAACCGCAGCCAGGGTTTCTTTTACAAGGGCAGGTTCCGGTGCGGTGCTGGTTTGACAGGGGCCAAGCCAGTGTGGTTTTCGCAGAGGAATCCAATGATCAGTATCAATACTGGCCAGATCGCTGTGACGCAGCCAATACCCCCTCTCATGATCGGCATTCGCCCAGCACGGTGCGCTCGCCTGGGGGCCGGACATGGGGTAAAACAGGTTGCCCGGTAACGCCATCGCCGGAGTGATCGGACTGTCGAGCTCACGGCTGCCTAGCAGTGCTTTTGTTTCCGCCCGCTCTGTCATCCGGCATTGGTGGTCCATCATGCGACGGGTTTTGAGATCCAGACGGTCATGAGCATTCGGCCCGAACCACATCGTCTCCCCGCGATCCACAAAACCGAGATAAAATTTTACGGCCACCTCGATATGTTCCAACTGGCCGGTTAAAGGGTTGCACACGACAAAGTCCAGTTCTCCCAGAGTACGACCGGCACTGTTCCTGATTGGTGTGTTGCGTAACACCACCGGCCACTCCAGAATAGACGCCAGGGCGTAGTGGTACAGGCTTTCGAAATAGTGCCCAAGTCGCCGGGAGGAGCCGTTTTCGAGGTGCGCGAGCAAAGGCTCCGGGTGTTGATCAAGTGTCAGAAGCCGCTTCAGAACGTCCTCAGGCAAATGGTCTGCTATCGAAAACGCCGGACCGCAAGCCACCAGGGAAGGTGCCTCGCATAGCCACGCCAGATGCCGGACTGCTGGCGTCTGCCAGAATCGCCGCCGCTGGTGTTCTGGCAGATGGGCTTGACCGGATTCATTGTGAAAAAACATTCTTCGCGCCTTACTTCTTGCAATGATCGTTTTCAGAAGTACCCCGTAATTCGTTAAGATGCGACCATAACGCACATCAAAGTCTTAATTTACAGGAATTTCCATGGATCAATTCAGGAATATTGGCGTGATTGGCCGAATGGGCAGCGTTAAGGTTGTTGAATCCTTGCGCCAGCTCCGAAACTATCTGGTCAACGAGAATTACCACGTCATCCTGGAATCCGATACCGCAGCCATGTTGCCGGGGCACGGTTTACAGGTTGCCAGCAAGAAAATACTGGGTGAAATCTGTGACTTGGTGATCGTGGTCGGCGGTGATGGCAGTTTGTTGGGAGCCGCAAGGGAGCTGGCGAAATCAAAGATACCGTTGTTGGGCGTTAATCGCGGCCGCCTTGGGTTCCTGACCGACGTTTCTCCCCACGACATGGAAGAGCGCCTGGGTAAAGTGTTGCAGGGTGAGTATATTGAAGAGCATCGTTTCCTGCTTGACGCCTATGTGGAGCGTAACGGTCAGCCTCTGGGGTTCGGTTCGGCGCTGAATGATGTGGTGTTGCACCCCGGCAAGTCGACCCGAATGATCGGCTTCGATCTCTACGTGGACGGTCACTTTGTTTACAGCCAGCGTTCTGATGGGCTGATTGTCTCTACCCCCACAGGTTCAACGGCATACTCGCTGTCTGCGGGCGGCCCTATTATGCATCCCAAGCTGGACGCTATCGTCCTGGTTCCCATGTTTCCCCATACCCTGAGCAGCCGCCCCATTGTGGTGGACGGTAAGAGCGAGATAAAACTGGTCATTGGTGACACCAATGAGACTTACCCCCAGATAAGTTTCGACGGGCAAACCGATATCTCCTGTGCGCCCGGTGACGTCATCCGGATCACCAAAAAGCCGTTCAAGATTCGTCTGATTCATCCGACGGATCACAATTTTTACGCCACCTGCCGTGAAAAACTTGGCTGGGCCAGCGAAATAGCAGCGAGCTAACGATGGTTGTTCACAAATCAGCGTCCCGTGGTTTTGACATAATTGGCGACATTCATGGCTGTGCCAACACGCTTGCGCGCCTGCTGGATCAGATGGGATACCGTAAGGTTAACGGTATTTATCAGCACCCGCGTCGCCAGGCCGTGTTTATCGGGGATATTATCGATCGTGGGCCGCGCATCCGTGAGGCGCTGCATATGGTGCGGGATATGGTAGATCATGGGTTCGCCCAGATTGTCATGGGTAACCACGAATACAACGCGCTCGGGTATTGTACCCGAGCCCGACCGGGCAGCGGCCGCAAATGGCTGCGGGAGCACAACGCTCGTCATGACCGGTTGATCAAGGAAACCCTTGATCAGTTTGAGCATTATCCACACGAATGGAACGAATTTCTGGAATGGTTCTACACTATTCCGCTGTTTCTGGAGGAAGAGGATTTCCGAGCCGTTCATGCCTGCTGGGACAGAAACCTGATCGAGAAATTCAAGCAGATTCAGGGCGGCAACTGTATTAATGAGGACTTTCTCCATGCTTCCTCTGCCATTGAGTCTTTCGCCGGTCAGGTCATGGATAACCTTCTCAGGGGTACTGATCTGCGTCTGCCGGAGGGGCTTTCGATTACCGGTAGCGATGGCTATACACGTGAGTTTTTCCGGACTCGGTTCTGGGCGGATGATCCTCAGACCTATGCGGATGTGGTGTTTCAGCCCGATCCGTTGCCTCCCGAAATCGCCCAACGCCCGTTGAGCAAAGCGGAGAAAAAACAATTACTCAGTTATCCCGAGTCTGAGCCTCCGGTATTTGTAGGTCATTACTGGATGGAAGGAGAGCCTGCGCCACTGAAGTCAAATGTGGCCTGTATTGATTTCAGCGCCGTAAAATACGGCAAATTGGTGGCGTACCGAATGGACGGCGAAAAAGTGCTGTCGAAAGACAAATTTGTTTCGGTGGATGTGGAGCGGCCAGAGCAGGCGGGCACCTTCCAGTCGGAAGACAGCGTGGCGAGGTAAGTGGGTGTATCGTGTAAAACAGATTGAGAGCAGTATCGATTTAGCCGGTTTTAGCTTGTGGCTCAATCAGCATCATATCGTTCACCGGATCACCGAGGAGGGAGGTCAACAGGTGCTCTGGCTGGAGGATTCGGGTGAGGCTGAGCCCGTTCTGGCCGCCCTGGATCAGTTTATTTCTCAACCAGAACTGCGAGCGGAGGTTAATGCTGCCAGCCATTCTCCTGTTCACGTAGCGGGTCGCTGGCAACCCTCACCAAAGCATGCACCGCTGGTTCTTTCGGCCATAATACTGGCTGCAATCATGGCTTGGGTAACGGGGCTTGGGCAGAGCGAACTGACGGCATGGCTGATGTTTGTGGACCCCAGGGCATATGGCTGGGCCAGTTTTGATCTGCGAATGACCGCCTTTATGGAAACCATGGCGTCCGGTCAATTCTGGCGCCTGGTGAGCCCGGACTTCCTGCATTTCAGCTGGCCACATGTCATTTTCAATTCGGTGATGCTTTGGTTTCTGGGAAGCCAGATTGAATGGTTTGACGGAAAAGGGCGGCTGATAGCGCTTTTTCTGGTAACCAGCCTGGCTTCCAATGGTCTTCAGTATATGATTTCCGGGCCGCTGTTCGGTGGCCTGTCCGGCGTCGTATATGGGGTACTGGGTTACTGTTGGCTTAGTCAGCAACGAGTGCACAGATTCCAGTTTCCACCGGCCCTGGTGATATTCGCAGTGGTGTGGATGTTGATCGGCTTTACGCCGTTGCCGGAGTGGCTGGGCATGGGACGGATGGCTAACGAGGCTCACTTGGGCGGCTTTCTGGCAGGTCTTCTGATGGCGGTCGCGATGCCATTATCAAAAAAAACCCCGCCAGAAGGCGGGGTATAAAAAGAGCATAAAGCTCTTGATGAGAGAGACCAAATGCAAACGACCTTTGCGACTTGGTTTAATAATGATAATCGTTATCATTTAGATCTGTCAACCTCTTTTGAGGAAAATTTTGATGACTTACGATGAATTAATCGAGCGCCTGGATCCGGCGGTCTACCAGAGCCTGAAAAAAGCGATAGAACTGGGTAAATGGCCGGACGGCCGGGCGATTTCTCCAGAGCAGCGCGCCATCTGCATGGAAGCCGTGCTGCACTATGAAGGCTTGCACAACATTCCGGAGCAGGAGCGTGTTGGGTACATTGATCGAAAAAAAGCTGGCGGCGACGCCTGTGACACGGATGATGGCACCTCGCCCATTCGTATTCTGAACTGAGGTAAACGTTTGACTGCTTTGATTGACGTGTCCGGTCGGTTGACCAAAATGCCTGCTGAAGCTGGATTGCCGGTCAGCTATAACCTGAAGATTGGCGATACCCGGTTGCCCCTTAACGAACTGATTGGGCGTCCAATACAGATCGAATTTGAAGGCATGATCCGGTGTATCCATTGTGACAGGAGCACCAATAAAAGTTTCAGTCAGGGTTACTGTTATCCCTGCTTCCGGAAACTGGCGGCCTGCGACACCTGTATAATGAGTCCGGAAAAGTGTCATTATCATCTGGGCACCTGCCGTGAACCCGAATGGGGTGAAACCCATTGTATGGTTGATCACGTGGTGTACCTTGCGAACTCTTCAGGGCTAAAGGTCGGCATTACCCGTGGCACCCAGGTGCCGACCCGCTGGATTGATCAAGGTGCGGTATCCGCTATCCCGATGCTACAGGTAGCCACCCGTCAACTCGCCGGTCTGGTTGAGGTGGTCTGCAAACAGCATGTGGCGGATCGCACCAACTGGCGTGCCATGCTCAAAGGGGATGTGCCTGAACTGGATCTCGCTGGGGAGCGATCTGCTTTGTTGTGCCGGATTCAACCTGAATTGGCGGAGTTGCGTGAGCAACATGGCGACGACGCCCTGCGGGAAGCAAGCGGGGAAGCGTTGGATCTGAGTTACCCGGTTGAAGTCTGGCCCGAGAAAGTTAAAACCCATAATCTGGACAAAACGCCGACGGTCAATGGAATTTTACAGGGTATCAAAGGTCAGTACCTGATTCTGGACACGGGTGTAATCAACATCCGCAAGTACACGGCGTATCATATCCGTTTACAGGTTTATCCCCGCGCGGGCTGACCCTGTCCTAAATTTCCGGTGCGTCATACCTGCACCCATATTGGAGACACTCAATGCGTACCCAAGAGCATCGCACCATTTACCTCAACGAATATCGGGTTCCCGTGTTTCTCGTAGATCATGTTGCTCTTCGGTTCGAGCTGTTCGAGGACGGCACCAGAGTGCACAGTACGATGAAGCTTCGTCGCAACCCGGACTCAGAGAGCAGTGACACCAAGCTGGAACTGGACGGCGACAGCCTGACGCTGGAAACCATTTCCCTTAACGGTCAGACCCTGGCAAATGGGGACTATGACGACAAGGGTGGCAAGCTGATTGTTCATGAGGTATCGGATGAATTCAGTCTGACCATCGTCACCTGGATTGAGCCTCAGAATAATACCCGGTTAGAGGGCTTGTATAAATCTTCCGGTATGTTCTGTACCCAGTGTGAGGCCGAGGGCTTTCGCTGTATCACATTTTTTCCGGATCGCCCGGACGTGATGGCGCGCTTCAGTACCCGCATTGAAGCGGATAAGGCCCGTTATCCGATTCTGCTGTCTAACGGAAACGACGTCGAGCGTGGTGACCTGGACGATGGTCGGCATTTTGTTACCTGGGAAGATCCCTTCCCCAAACCCAGCTACCTTTTCGCGTTGGTCGCCGGCGACCTGGTCGAAAAGAAAGATAGCTTCACCACGATGTCGGGGCGGGAAATCGACCTGCGGATGTATGTAGAGCCGCGCAACAGTGAGAAGTGCGACCATGCGCTGGATTCACTCAAACGTTCCATGCGCTGGGACGAAGATGTGTATGGGCGCGAGTATGACCTTGATATCTTCATGATTGTTGCCGTTGACGACTTCAATATGGGGGCCATGGAAAACAAAGGGCTGAATATTTTCAACTCTTCCTGCGTACTTGCCAGTTCCGATACCGCGACTGATGCGGCCTACCAGCGCATTGAGGCCATCGTCGCCCACGAGTATTTTCACAACTGGTCTGGTAACCGGGTGACCTGCCGTGACTGGTTTCAGCTCAGCCTCAAAGAAGGCTTCACGGTGTTCCGTGATTCCCAGTTTTCATCCGATATGGGATCGGCCACGGTCAAGCGTATCGAGGATGCCACGCTGCTGCGTACCGCCCAGTTTGCTGAAGATGCGGGCCCGATGGCGCACCCCGTGCGACCAGCCTCCTACATGGAAATCACCAATTTTTACACCCTGACCATCTATGAGAAGGGCTGCGAAGTCGTCGGTATGATCCACACGTTGCTGGGCCCCGAACTGTTCCGCAAAGGCAGCGATCTTTATTTTGAGCGGCATGATGGGCAAGCGGTTACCACTGATGATTTCGTCAAGGCCATGGAAGATGCCAGTGGGCGCGACCTGAGCCAGTTCCGCCTCTGGTATGAACAGGCCGGTACTCCGGTAATTTCCGTTAAAGATGAATTCGATGTCGAACGAAAAATCTATCGGCTCAACATTCGGCAGCAAGTTCCCGATACTCCGGGACAACGCAATAAGAAGCCACAACATATCCCCTTTGCAGTGGGCATTCTGAACTCGCAGGGTGAAGATCAGCCTCTGAAGCTCGATCCAGCTGAAAATGACGCGCCAACAGAGCGCGTACTGGAGCTGACCGAAGCAGAACACACCTTCGAGTTTCACGATATTGAAGCACGTCCGGTTCCGTCCCTGCTCAGAAATTTCTCTGCACCGGTTCGGGTGCGCTATTCCTGGACCCGGGAACAGTTGATCTTCCTGATGAATTACGATTCTGACGGATTTAATCGTTGGGACGCAGGACAACGTCTCGCAATTGATGTGGTCCAGTCTCTGGTGGGCCAGCCCAGCGAAACGCCGGTTGAGCCGCGGCTGGTCACTGCGTATGGGCACCTGCTGACTGATTCAGGGCTGGATCAGGCCATGGTCGCAAAAATGCTTCAGTTGCCCAGTGAGGCGTATCTGCTGGAACTTAATGATGCCGCGGATGTACAGGGCATTTGTGAAGCCCGAACCCGAGTGCTCAACCACCTGGCGTTGAGTCTGCGGGAAGAGCTGGTGGCCTGCTACCACCGCAATTCGGAGTCTGGTCCCTACCAACCAACTCCAGAGGCTATGACTCGGCGGACCTTGCGCAATTCAGCCCTCGGCTGGCTGTTACAGATCAATGACGAGGAAGGTCGTGTGCTGGCTCTGAAGCAGTTCCGGGAAGCTGGAAATATGACAGACCAGTCCGCCGCTTTGAGGGCGCTTGTAAACTCTGACTTCGAGGAAGACAGAGCACGGGTGTTGGCGGAGTTCTACCAGCAATGGCAGCACGATCCGCTGGTCGTGGAACAATGGTTCGCCGTGCAGGCCAGCAGCCCGAAGGCGGGTAGTCTTGAAGCAGTTAATGCACTGCTGGAGCACCCTGCATTCGACTGGAAAAATCCAAACAAGATCCGGGCCGTGGTTGGTGTTTTTGCAGGGCAAAACCTGATCAATTTCCACGCCAGAGATGCGTCAGGCTATGATTTTCTTGCCCGTCATATTATTCGCCTTGACGATAGCAATCCGCAGATTGCCGCCCGTCTGGTAGCGCCGTTGACGCGCTGGCGGCAATATGCCGAAACCTATCGGAACGGTATGAAAGCTGCGCTTGAATCGGTGCGGGATAAGTCCAGCCTGTCACCGGACGTATACGAAGTTGTGTACAAGAGCCTTGCTGACTGACCTCCTGAGTCCTCAGGAGGGTGGCGCAATAACCTTACAACCGGGCCTGCTGGCCCGGCTGTTTTTGTACCATTCGGATACAAAATCGCACTTTCGGTCGATGGACAACTCTGCCCGATCAGTTAATCTCGGACCCTGGTAATTATAATAAAGAGAAGCCATCAAGGCTTTCTAGACGCATCTAGGGTTGTAACTAATGACAATCAAAAAGAATTGGCTTTTGGGCAGCGTTTTCGCTTTCTCTGTGGCAGCTTCACCGGTGATGGCGGCAGTTTCCGCGAGCGAAGCTGCGCGTCTTGGTAATGAGCTCACCCCATTCGGTTCTTTGAAGGCAGGCAATGGCGCGGGCACCATACCTGCGTGGGCTGGCGGACTCACGGAAGCTCCAGCCGGTTATACCGGTTCAGGGCAGCACCATATTAATCCGTTCCCCAATGACGAAGTTCTCTTCACCATTACTGCCCGAAACGCTGAGCAATATGGTGAATTTCTGTCAGACGGCGTAAAGGCATTGCTTGATACCTATCCCGCCAGCTTCAATGTGCCGGTTTACCAGACTCGCAGGACTCACGCCGTACCGGAATTCGTAGCCAGGAATACCCAGGAAAACGCCACCAATGCTTCAATTGTAGGGCAGGGCGAGGGTCTGGACGGTGCTTATGGCGGTTACCCGTTCCCAATTCTACATGGCAGTAATGAAGAGAAGGCCTGGCAGGTTATCTGGAATCACCTGACTCGCTGGCGGGGTATTTCCATCACCCGTCGTTCCAGTGAAGTGGCAGTCCAGCAGGATGGCGACTATTCGTTGGTGACGTCTCAGCAAGAAGCTTTTTTTAACTTCTATAACCCGGAAGGTGGCGAGGCTGAACTTGATAACATCATCTTCTACTATCTCTCGTTCACCCAGTCTCCTCCGCGGCTTGCCGGCGGCGCCATTCTCGTTCATGAAACTCTTAATCAGATCGTTAATCCGCGCAATGGCTGGGGCTATAACGCGGGTCAGCGTCGTGTAAGGCGAGCGCCAAACCTGGGTTACGATTCTCCGATTGCTGCAGCCGATAATCTGCGTACTGCCGATGATACTGATATTTTCAACGGAGCACTTGATCGCTATAACTGGCAGTACGAAGGCATGCGGGAAATGTACATTCCCTACAACAATTACGAAATTGGCAGGAAAGGTCTGCCATACTCGGAAATTCTGGGTGTTTCTCACGTTAATCCGGACCTCACCCGCTGGGAATTGCACCGGGTTCACGTCGTCGAGGCTACCTTGAAAGAAGGCGAGCGCCATATTTACGGCAAGCGTCGGTTCTACGTTGATGCCGACAGCTGGAATACGGTGTTGCTGGATCAATATGATGGCCGAGGCGAACTCTGGCGGGTCAGTATGGGCCTCCTGAAGAACTATTATGAGCTGCCGGGCGTCTGGACTGCGCTGGAAGTGTTTCATGACCTTCAGGCTCGTCGATACCACGTGCAAGGACTGGATACCGAGGAGCCCCAGACACGGGTCTTCACGGACGA
Source organism: Marinobacter sp. (assembly GCF_040882185.1). GTDB lineage: Bacteria > Pseudomonadota > Gammaproteobacteria > Pseudomonadales > Oleiphilaceae > Marinobacter. The sequence continues at coordinate 52,621 of NZ_JBBEBW010000029.1, forward strand.
TGTACCGAACAAGCGGTATTTCTCACCGGCATCCCTTCGACGCAGAAGCGTTCGCTGAGGTTCAGGGTTTTCAATGCTGAATAATGTGAAATATTGAAGTCGTTGCTTACGCAACCAGCGCCGGCACTCTGACGGGTGCTGGCACTTGTATACCAACACAACATGAAGGCAATGCGAATGGCTACAAGGTTAACGCGCAAAACAATCGGAGCGGTTTGCCTCGGCATTTCTCTGGTAACGGCGGCGCCTGCCGCTTTCGCCGTAGGGGATTTGCTGGAGACACCGGCACGAGAAACAACACTGGCGGCAGAGTATCTGCTCAACGACGTTGCGGTCGCAGGAGAGCGCGTCGTCGCAGTGGGTGAGCGTGGCCATATTATCTATTCAGATGATGAGGGTGAATCCTGGGTCCAGGCCGAAGTGCCTGTTTCAGTGACCCTGACAGCCATCGATTTTGGCACCCCGACTGACGGTTGGGCCGTGGGCCATAGTGGTGTGGTCATGCACTCTTCAGATGCTGGTGAATCCTGGGCCATCCAGCTAGACGGGTTTCGCGCAGCGGAGCTTGCCATAGCAGCCAAGGAAGAGCGTATCGAGATTCTTGAGGCAGAGCTGGAAGAGGCTCCGGAGGAAGAGCGGGAAGACCTTGAGTGGGCACTCGATGATGTGTACTTCACGCTTGAGAACATGAAAGCCGACCTGGATATTGGGCCTGTTAACCCCATGCTCGATGTCTGGTTCGAAGATGCTGACCACGGTTTTGTGATTGGCGCCTACGGCATGATCTTCAGAACTACCGACGGCGGTGAAAGCTGGCGCGACTGGTCTGATCAGGTAGCAAATCCGTCTGGTTACCACCTGAACGGCATAACGGATGTCGCCGGTGGTGCGCTGGTAATCGTGGGGGAGGCAGGTGTCATACTGGTGTCCACCGATAGCGGCGATACCTGGGAAGCACAGGAAAGCCCCTACACGGGCTCTCTTTTTGGAGTGATCGGCACGGGTGATGTCAATGAAATCCTCACTTATGGATTAAGAGGTAATATTTTTCTGTCCACGGACCTTGGTCGCAGTTGGGCGACGATCACCAACGAAGCCGGTGCGACGCTCAATGGCGGAACCATCGCTGAGGATGGCCGTGTCGTGCTTGTTGGCAATGGTGGTGTGGTGTTGTCCAGTACTGATGGAGGCGAAAGCTTCCGCAGCTATTTTCGCAGTGACCGGGAAGGCCTGATGACCGTCTTGCCGGTAGCTGAAAACCGACTTCTCCTGATGGGAGAAAGCGGTGTAGTGACTGCAGACGCACTCGGAAAAAATCTCTAATCACGCCCTGATGTGGCAACGACAGAATGAATCAAGAGGGTCATTGAATGTCCAACCCCAAGCACAACAAGGGCGAGCATTACTTAACTACGCCGAAAGCCGAGCCGTTTCTCGAGCGGATCATATTTAATAATCGGGCCATCATACTGATAGCGTTTTTGTTCCTGACGTTGTTTCTTGGTTACAACGCGATAAAAATCCAGCCGGATGCCAGTTTTGAGCGGATGATCCCGCTTGAACACCCTTACATTGTCAATATGCTTGAGCACCGGGATGATCTGGAAAACCTCGGTAATTTCGTGCGTATTGCTGTTGAGGTTAAAGAAGGCGATATTTTCACTCAAGAGTACATGGAGACGCTCAAGCAGATTACCGATGAGGTTTTCTATCTTAGCGGGGTTGATCGTTCGGGTCTCAAGTCACTCTGGACCGCTAACGTTCGCTGGGTGGAAGTTACTGAGCAGGGGTTCCAGGGCGGTACAGTCATTCCAGACACCTACGACGGCAGTCGTGACAGTCTGGAAGCACTGCGTCAGAACATCCTCAGGTCCAGCGAAGTTGGCCGCCTGGTTGCGGATAACTTCAAGTCCACCATTGTATACGCTCCGCTATATGAGACCGACCCCAGCACTGGCAAGCCGCTGGACTATGCCAGTTTTTCGCGGGCGCTCGAAGAAAAGATACGCGACAAATATGAGGGCCAGAACCCTAATATCGATATTCATATTGTCGGGTTCGCAAAGAAAGTCGGTGACCTGATCGAAGGTATTGCTTCCATCGCCTGGTTTGCAGGTATCACCATTTTACTGACCACTGTATTGCTGTTCTGGTACTCGCGCTGCATTGCCGGCACGCTGGTTCCGGTGTTTTCGTCTATCGTGGCGGTATTCTGGCAGCTCGGCATACTGAAATTGCTGGGTTATGGTCTTGATCCCTACTCGGTGCTGGTGCCTTTTCTCGTGTTTGCGATCGGAATAAGTCATGGGGTGCAAGTGGTCAATGCCATGGCAGTGGAAGCGGCTAAAGGGTTTGATCCCATTACGGCTGCGAGACTGGCATTCAGGGCGCTCTATATTCCCGGCATGCTGGCCCTGATCTCTGACGCGTTTGGTTTTCTTACGCTGTTGTTCATCCAGATTGATGTCATCAAAGATCTGGCTGTAGCCGCTGGAGTGGGGGTCGCCATTGTCATCGTGACCAATCTGGTACTGCATCCTCTGATCATGTCGTATATCGGCATCACCAAGGGCGGTGTGAAACACGTTCAGAACCACGGTGAAAAACAGGATCGCAAGTGGCGGGTCATGTCTTACTTTGCGCATCCGGGTGTCGCCCCAATTTCTCTGCTGATTGCTGTGATCGGTCTGGGGGTCGGGCTTTACTTCAAGCAGGATCTCAAGGTCGGTGACCTTGATCAGGGCGCCCCGGAGCTGCGCGCGGACTCCCGTTACAATCTGGACAATGCGTTTATCATTGATAACTATTCCACCAGTGCCGATGTACTTGTGGTGATGGTGAAGACACCGGTTGAGCAGTGCACCCAATATAATGTGTTACGCGCTATGGATCAGTTGCAGTGGGAGCTTCAGAACACTCCGGGTGTGCAATCCTCGGTCTCACTGGCAGACGTGTCCAAAGTGGTGACCAAGGCGCTTAACGAAGGTAACTGGAAATGGTTTGAAATTTCCCGGAACCAGACCATCATTAATGCCTCGATCCGTGAAGCTCCGGCCGGGCTGATCAATACCAACTGTAGCCTGACCCCGGTATTGGTTTTCCTCGAGGACCACAAAGCTGAAACTCTGGATTCTGCGGTTGAACGGGTTGAAGAGTTTGCCCAGAACAATAGTAATGAGGAGCATACCTTCCTGCTTGCAGCAGGTAACGCAGGTGTCGAAGCGGCAACCAATGACGTGATCTCGGGCGCCAAGAATATGATGCTCATATTCGTCTACGGCGTCGTGAGTTTGTTGTGTTTCCTCACCTTCCGCTCCATCCGTGCGGTCGCCTGTATCGTCATCCCGCTGGGCCTTACCTCGATTCTGTGTGAAGCCATCATGGCGGTCTCTGGAATCGGTATCAAGGTTGCCACGCTGCCGGTAATTGCGCTTGGCGTCGGCATCGGTGTGGATTATGGTATTTATATCTACAGCAAACTTGAACGGTACATTCTGGAAGGAAAATCGCTTCAGGAGGCCTACTTTGAAACCCTGCGCTCAACGGGTAAGGCAGTGGTATTCACGGGCGTGACTCTGGGCCTTGGGGTAGTGACCTGGATTTTCTCTCCGATCAAGTTCCAGGCGGACATGGGCTTCTTGCTCTTCTTTATGTTCCTTTGGAACATGATCGGCGCGATCTGGCTGCTGCCAGCATTGGCAAGGTTCCTCCTGCGTCCCGACAAGATGCTTGAGAAAGCCCGCGCCAAATAGCATTTACGTTTGATTTCAGAGCCCGCTCAAGCGGGCTTTTTTATGGTCATTCATGTAGTTAGCGAATTAAACCATGCTTTATTTTACCGTCGTTTTGGACTATGTTCTTAAATGAACGATCTGTGTGTCTGTGTGTAATAACAGGCAACGAAATAAAACCAATAAATAAGGACTCTCTCATGGCACTTCGATCTGGACTGACAACATTGGCGCTTGCCGGTGCTATTAGCCTGGCCGTTGGTTCCGCTGTTGCATCAGCAGAAGAACAGCGCTTTGTCACCATCGGTACCGGTGGCGTTACCGGCGTTTATTATCCTGCAGGCGGTGCGATTTGCCGCCTGGTTAACATGGACCGCAAAGAACACGGCATCCGGTGTTCCGTTGAAAGTACCGGCGGCTCGATCTACAACCTCAATGCGATCCGCCAGGGTGAGCTGGATCTCGCGGTCGCCCAGTCAGATTGGCAATATCACGCCTACAATGGCTCCAGTGAGTTCGAGAGTGACGGCAAAAATGAGAAGCTGAGAGCGGTTTTCTCCCTTCACCCGGAACCGTTCACTGTGGTGGCCAGCAAGGGATCGCAGATCAAGAATTTTGAAGACCTGGCTGGTAAGCGAGTATCTGTCGGTAACCCTGGGTCTGGCCAGCGTGCAACTGCCGAAGTGTTGATGGAGGAAATGGGCTGGACCATGGACAAGTATGCCCTGGCTGCGGAGTTGAAGGCGGCTGAGCAGTCCCAGGCGTTGTGTGATGGCAACATCGATGCGTTCTTTTACACGGTTGGCCATCCGTCCGGCTCAATCAAGGAAGCAACGACTTCCTGTGATAGCGTACTGGTGAATGTGGATAATGAAGCCACCAAGAAGTTAGTGGCTGATAATCCATATTATCGGGTTGCTACCATTCCAGGAGGCATGTATCGCGGTGCCGATGAAGACACCACGACCTTTGGCGTTGCGGCGACCTTTGTGACGTCCTCTGATGTTGCAGACGATGTGGTCTATGAAGTTGTTAAGGCTGTTTTCGAGAACTTCGACAGTTTTAAACGCTTGCATCCGGCGTTTGGAAACCTCGATAAGTCCGAAATGGTTTCTGATGCTTTAAGTGCGCCTCTACACCCGGGTGCAGAGAAATACTATAAAGAAGCCGGCTTGCTAAAGTAAGTCTGTCCCAAAAGCCGGGCATGACCAGTGCTTGCCCGGCCATTCTGTATTTCTCACCGTAGTAAAATCAGGACCTCAATATGGCCAACGGCGAGCCCACAGCCTCCGAATCCGCAGACGTCGACAAGATTAGCCAAGTACTTCAAACCGAGACTGGCGGACGCACGCTAACGGGGCCAGCGGCGACCCTGCTGTTTGTGGTTCCGCTTTGTTGGTCGCTTTTCCAGCTTTGGATCGCGTCACCATTACCGTTTATATTTGAGTTCGGGATATTCAACTCTACCGAAGCCCGTTCCATTCATCTTGCTTTTGCAACGTTCTTATCTTTTACAGCCTTCCCGATGTTCAAGGGCAGGCATACGGAACATATACCCATATTCGATTGGGTGCTGGCGCTGATGGCTTCATTTGCGGCGGCGTATTTATATCTGTTTTACGAACAACTTTCCGGCCGACCGGGAGCCCCGCTTACCAGAGATATCGTGATTGCGCTGGGTGGTATTGTACTGCTGCTTGAGGCAACGCGTCGTTCCCTGGGTCTGCCCCTCGCGGTTGTCGCGGCAGTGTTTATATTTTATTCCCTTGCCGGGCCCTACATGCCGAATGTCATCGCTCATAAAGGTGCAAGCCTGAGCAAGCTGGCGTCGCACCAATGGCTGGGCACTGAAGGTGTATTCGGCGTCGCCTTGGGTGTATCCACCAGTTTTGTTTTTCTGTTCGTACTATTTGGGGCCTTGCTTGAAAAAGCGGGCGCCGGGAATTATTTCATCAAGATTGCCTACGCCATGCTTGGCCACATGCGCGGCGGGCCCGCAAAAGCCGCGGTTGTATCAAGTGGTCTGAGCGGTGTTATCTCCGGGTCCTCCATCGCAAACGTTGTGACGACTGGCACCTTTACGATCCCCCTGATGAAGCGTGTCGGTTTCCCCGCCACCAAAGCGGGCGCTGTTGAAGTAGCGGCATCCACCAATGGCCAACTGACCCCGCCGATTATGGGTGCGGCAGCCTTTCTGATGGTGGAATACGTCGGTATTTCCTACCTTGAGGTTATCAAGCACGCGATTCTACCGGCTCTGATTTCCTATATTGCACTGATTTATATCGTCCACCTCGAAGCCTGTAAGCTCAGAATGCGGGGTATTGAGCGCCTGAATCGTCCCTCGCTGCCACAGCGTATGTTGACCTGGGTGATCCTGTTGCTGGGTCTGATCGGTCTCACGCTGTTTGTCTATTACGGCATAGGGTGGACCAAATCCGTGATGGGTGACTATGCACCGTGGGTGCTGGGTCCAATTGTGCTTGCGACTTACATCGGGCTGGTTGCTTATTCAACCCGGTTTCCGCCATTGGAAGTGGATGATCCGAACGCGGCAATGGATACTTTGCCGCCTGTGGGCCCGACCGTAAAAACGGGGCTCTATTTTTTGCTACCGGTGGTTGTACTGATCTGGTGTCTGACCGTCGAACGTTTTTCGCCGCAGCTTTCTGCTTTTTGGGCGACGCTGTTCATGATTTTTATTATTCTGACTCAGCGGCCATTGCAGGCGTTTTTCCGTAAGTCGGGTCCCTTAATGGCCGCCGTAGCAGACGGTTTCCGAGAGCTTTTGCAGTCGCTTGCCACGGGTGGCAGGAACATGGTGGGCATTGGTGTTGCTACGGCGACTGCCGGTATCGTGGTGGGTACTGTAACCTTGACGGGTATCGGATTGGTAATGACCGAGTTTGTCGAGTTTATCTCCGGTGGCAATCTGATGCTGATGCTTATATTTACGGCGGTGATCAGTTTGTTACTGGGTATGGGCTTGCCCACCACCGCTAACTACATTGTGGTATCGACGTTGATGGCGCCGGTTATCGTAACCCTGGGTGCGCAGAACGGGCTTTTGGTACCACTAATTGCAGTGCATCTGTTTGTCTTCTATTTTGGAATTCTGGCGGACGACACACCGCCCGTGGGTTTGGCCGCCTACGCGGCGGCCGCCATTTCCGGTGCAGACCCCATTCGAACCGGTATTCAGGGTTTTACCTACGATATCCGCACGGCCATTCTGCCGTTCATGTTTATCTTCAACACCCAGTTGTTGTTGATTGGTTTGACTGGCTGGGTGGATCTACTGCTCACCATTGCCAGCGCTGTGACTGCAATATTGGTGTTCTCGGCCGCAACGCAGGGTTACTGGTTCACCAAAAGCCGGATATGGGAAACCCTGGCGTTATTGCTGATCACCTTCACATTGTTCCGCCCCGGTTATTGGTGGGATATGGTCTATCCTCCCAATGAGGAGCGGCCGGGTTCTCAGATTACGGAATATATTGAAACGGTCCCCGAGGATGGCAGCATGGTCCTCAAAGCTTCGGGCATGTCGATAGATGGTAGTGACGTCTCAACCTATCTTAAGCTGGAAGTTCCGGGCGGAGAGACGGCAGAGGAGAGATTGCTCGCAACCGGGCTTGAGCTCAGCGCGGATGGTGACAGGATGATGGTTGATTTTGTTCAGTTTGATAGCCCGGCGGAGGACGCCGGAATACAATTTGGCTGGACTATTGATGCAGTTCAGGTGCCGCTTGATCGACCCCATAAAGAGTGGTTGTTTATTCCGGCACTATTGCTATTAGGCTTGGTGGCATTCAATCAACTCCGGCGTCGAACTGATGAAGATCGGGGCGGCTATGCGCCTGTTTCAAATGCCGAAACACCTGTCTGACGTAGCAACATCAGCGGTGAGCTGATAGACTATCGTGCTTTCAAATCGCGACTGTAGCGCGGTCTATGTGAACACGTGGTCTCTCGTACGGATCACCGCTGATGGAGTTTTCTGAATGCCTGTCGTTACCCTGCCCGATGGAAGTCACCGCAGTTTTGCGGAAGCTGTCTCTGTTCATGATGTTGCCGCCGATATCGGCGCTGGCCTTGCGAAAGCTGCATTAGCCGGACGAGTTAATGGTCAGCTTGTGGACACCAGCTATCGCATTGAAGAGGATGTCGAGCTCGCTATCGTTACGGAGCGGGACGAAGACGGTGTTGATATCATTCGTCACTCCACTGCCCATCTGTTAGCTATGGCTGTTCAGGAGCTTTTTCCTTCCGCTCAGGTCACCATCGGACCGGTCATTGATAACGGTTTCTACTACGATTTCAAATTTGATCGTCCGTTTACCAATGAAGACCTCGCCAGAATCGAAACCCGAATGGAAGAACTGTCAAAGCAGGATCTTCAGGTATCCCGTTCAGTCATGACCAGGGATGAAGCCATCAAACTCTTTGACAGCATGGGTGAAGAATACAAGGTCAGAATTATTCAGGATATTCCCGGTGAGGAGCCGCTATCGTTCTACCGCCAGGGTGATTTTATTGATTTGTGCCGCGGCCCTCATGTGCCCAGCACCGGGAAACTCAAAGCGTTCAAGCTAACAAAAGTGGCCGGTGCATACTGGCGTGGCGACACCAGCAATGAGCAGCTTCAACGGGTATACGGTACGGCCTGGGGCAACAAGAAAGAGCTGAAGGCCTATCTGAACCGCCTTGAAGAGGCGGAGAAACGTGATCATCGAAAGATCGGCAAGAAGCTCAACCTGTTCCATATGCAGGAAGAAGCGCCAGGCATGGTTTTCTGGCACCCCGATGGCTGGTCGATCTACCAGGAAATCGAACAGTACCTTCGTGCCCGTTTGCGTACGCACGGTTATCAGGAAATTAAAACGCCTCAGGTGGTGTCCCGGGTGTTGTGGGAAAAGTCCGGTCATTGGGACAAGTTCGGTGATGACATGTTCACCACCGAGTCTGAGAAACACGATTTCGCTATCAAGCCAATGAACTGTCCCTGTCACATTCAGGTGTTTAATCAGGGCCTCAAGAGCTACAAAGATTTGCCCTTGCGGCTTGCTGAGTTTGGTTCCTGTCATCGCAATGAGGCTTCTGGCGCCCTGCATGGGTTGATGCGCGTGCGCGGGTTTACTCAGGATGATGCGCATATTTTCTGTGAAGAGGATGCCATTCAGGATGAGGTGTCAGCGTTCATCGATTTACTGCATGAAGTATATGCAGACTTTGGTTTCTCCGAAATTCTTTACAAACTCTCCACCCGTCCTGAAAAGCGGGTCGGGTCTGATGAGGTCTGGGACAAGTCGGAAGCTGCGCTCGAGAAAGCGTTGAATCGTGAGGGTGTTGATTGGGAATTGTTGCCCGGCGAAGGCGCTTTTTACGGACCGAAGATTGAGTTCTCCCTGAAAGACTGCATCGGCCGGGTCTGGCAGTGTGGAACTATTCAAGTGGATTTTTCAATGCCGGGCCGACTGGGTGCGCAATATGTCGCCGATAATTCCGAACGTCGCACGCCAGTTATGCTTCATCGTGCGGTTCTGGGTTCTTTTGAGCGCTTTATTGGTATCCTGATCGAAGAATATGAAGGGGCTTTTCCGACCTGGCTGGCCCCGACCCAGGTTGCGGTACTGAATATTACCGATAATCAGCGAGATTATTGCGAGAATCTGGCAAAAAAATGGGATTCTTTGGGTTATCGGGTAAATGCTGACTTGAGAAACGAGAAGATCGGCTTTAAAATCCGCGAGCATACTATCAACAAGGTTCCGTATCTGGTTGTCGTCGGCGACAAAGAAGTCGAAAACAACGCCGTTGCGGTGAGAACCCGCAAAGGTGAAGATCTCGGGACCATGACGCTGGAAGCGTTTGAAGCCATGATGGCTGACGAAATCAAACGCAAAAGCAGAACCAAAACGGAGAACTGATTATTAAACAGCGAACGAATCGGGGTGGGCGTGCTCCACGCGCGTCAATTAATGAGAATATCCAAGCCACAGAGGTCCGTCTGATCGATGCCGAAGGTAATCAGGTAGGCGTCGTTACGATAGAGGAAGCCCTCAAACAGGCGGAAGAAGCTTCTCTTGATCTGGTTCAGATCACGGATTCCGATCCGATCGTCTGTAAAATCATGGACTTCGGCAAGAAGATCTTCGACGAGAAGAAAGCGAAAGCTGCTGCCAAGAAGAAGCAGAAACAGGTGCAGGTGAAGGAAGTTAAATTCCGACCCGGCACCGAAGAAGGGGATTATCAGGTAAAACTACGCAACCTGTTACGTTTCCTTGATAACGGGGACCGCGGAAAAGTCACTATCCGCTTCCGCGGACGTGAGATGGCACACCAGGAAATCGGTATGAAACTCATGGTCCGGGTTGAAGCAGATATTGAAGAGTTCGCCCAGGTAGAACAGCGGCCGAAAATGGAAGGCCGCCAGATGACCATGGTCGTGGCGCCCCGCAAAAAGAAGTGAACCTGACCGGGTAACGTCTCCCCCGTAATCTGCGGGGGATTTGTCGTTCAGGCTCACACATTACTTTTAAAAGAGAATGCGGAGTTTTAAAAAATGCCCAAGATGAAAACCAAAAGCGGGGCCACCAAGCGGTTCAAGAAAACTGCCAAAGGCTTCAAGCACAAGCAATCCTTCACCAGTCATATTTTGACCAAGAAGAGCCCAAAGCGTAAGCGTCAGCTCCGCGGTACCAAGCTGATCGCCAAAGCCGATGTTGCTTCCGTCAAACGTATGATCGCGCTTTAAAGCGCATTCTGGAAAAGAGAAGGATTAAACTATGCCTCGCGTAAAACGTGGTGTCGTCGCGCGTCGTCGTCACAAGAAGATTCTAAATCAGGCCAAAGGTTATTACGGAGCACGTAGTCGTGTATACCGTGTTGCCAAACAGGCGGTTATCAAAGCCGGTCAATATGCATATCGTGACCGTCGTAACCGTAAGCGTGCGTTCCGCGCACTTTGGATTGCCCGTATTAACGCGGGTGCCCGCGCTAACGGTCTGTCATACAGCCGTTTGATTGCTGGTCTGAAAAAAGCAAATGTTGAGATTGATCGTAAGGTTCTGGCTGATCTGGCCATGAACGAGCAGCAAGCGTTCTCCGCTGTTGTCGAAAAGGCAAAGGCGTCACTGACGGCTTAAGCTCTTTCATCGATTTATGATCGGTTGAGTGCTCCCAGAGAGTGCTCGTTAGTAGGGGAAGAGCGTGCTCTTCCCCTATTTTTTTGGCTTGATTTATTCTGGGATATTACTTGGAATAGCTCGAATTATGACTGGAGCAGGGTCGATGGAAAACCTGGATCAACTTGTTGAAGAAGGCCTGGCAGCTGTTCAAAAGGCAGACAGTTTACAGGCGCTTGATCAGGTACGGGTGGATTACCTGGGTAAGAAAGGTGTGCTCACTCAGCAGTTGAAATCCCTTGGTCAGCTTTCGGCAGACGAACGTCCCGCCGCAGGTCAGAAAATCAATGACGCCAAGACACGAGTGCAGGCGGCTCTAACAACTCGCAAAGACGATCTGGAAACTGCCGCGATCGATCAGAAGCTCGCCAGTGAATCCATAGACGTTACTCTTCCGGGAAGAGGGCAGGATCTGGGTGGATTGCACCCTGTTACCCGCACCTTGCAGCGAATTGAAGAGTTCTTTGCTAAAGCCGGTTATTCGGTGGAGCAGGGGCCGGAGATCGAAGACGATTACCATAACTTCGAAGCCCTCAATATTCCCGGCCATCATCCGGCTCGCGCCATGCATGATACCTTCTATTTCGATCCCGGTACTTTACTGCGCACCCACACTTCACCCGTGCAGATTCGTACCATGGAAGCGTCTGAGCCGCCATTCAGAATGATTTGCCCCGGGCGCGTTTACCGTTGCGACTCCGATATGACCCATACGCCGATGTTTCATCAGGTAGAAGGGCTGCTGGTAGAGAAGAACGTCAGTTTTGCTGACCTTAAAAGCACGGTAGAGGCGTTTTTGCGGGTGTTCTTCGAGCGTGACCTGGCAGTCCGTTTCCGCCCGTCTTACTTTCCCTTTACCGAACCCTCTGCGGAAGTGGATATCGAGTGGGGTCGGGAGGAAGACGGCAGTATCAAATGGCTGGAGGTCATGGGGTGCGGCATGGTGCACCCAAAAGTTTTTGAGCATTGCGGTGTCGATTCTGAAACCTATCGGGGGTTTGCGTTCGGCATGGGTGTAGAGCGCCTCGCCATGTTGCGCTACGGCGTGAAAGATTTGCGCATGTTTTTCGATAATGATTTACGTTTTCTGCGCCAATTCCGCTGAGTGGCTGATTTTCGCAACTAAGGTTGATCTACGGAGCGTTGATCCGCAGAAGCATAGAATAATTCGGCGTTATCGCATCAGAACAAGGCACACATCATGAAATTTAGTGAACAATGGCTGCGCGAATGGGTTAATCCTGCCATCAATACACAGGCTCTGGTGCATCAGATCACTATGGCTGGTCTGGAAGTAGACGGGTTTGAACCCGTAGCCGGAACTTTCTCCGGTATTGTTGTCGGCGAAATTCTCGAAGTAGCACCTCACCCGGATGCGGATAAACTGCGAGTGTGTCTGGTAGCTGGCGGCGATGAGCCAGTTCAGGTTGTCTGTGGCGCCCCCAATGTGCGGGTGGGTATGAAAGCGCCGTTTGCCGTAGTGGGCGCCATATTGCCCGGTGATTTCAAGATCAAGAAGGCCAAGTTGCGCGGCGAAGCGTCCACCGGCATGCTTTGCTCCGAGTCAGAGCTGGGGTTGTCTGATAATCATGATGGCCTCATGGAATTGCCCGATGACGCGCCGGTAGGCCAGGACGTCGCCGATTATCTTGGGCTTAACGACGTCACTGTAGATGTAGACCTGACCCCGAATCGAAGTGATTGCCTCTCGATCCGAGGTCTTGCTCGTGAAGTAGGTGTACTGAATCAGATAGTCAGTGAAAGCCCTGAAATAATGCCTGTACCGGCCGCACACTCTGAAGTGATGGATATTGCCGTTACTGCTGCGCCAGAGTGCCCCCGCTATCTGGGGCGGGTGTTACGAAACGTAGACCTGACAGTACCCTCACCACTCTGGATGCAGGAAAAACTGCGTCGCTCCGGCATCCGTTCTATTGATGCTGCGGTGGACGTAACCAACTACGTGATGCTCGAACTCGGCCAGCCCATGCACGCATTTGACCGGGATGAATTGCAGGGCGGAATTATTGTGCGTTTAGCACTACCCAGTGAAAAGCTGGTGCTGCTCGGTGGTCAGGAAGTAGAGCTGACCAACGATACGTTAGTCATTGCCGATCATGAGAAGCCTGTTGCGATTGCGGGTGTTATGGGCGGAGAGCATTCAGGGGTCAGTGGGAAAACCCGCGACCTGGTTCTTGAATCCGCCTATTTCGAGCCGGTTCGGCTGGCGGGCAAAGCTCGGCATTACGGCCTTCATACGGACGCCTCCCATCGTTTTGAGCGGGGCGTGGACCCAGAGCTCGCCAGAGACGCCATGGAGCGCGCAACCGGGTTGTTGATGGCCATTGTCGGAGGTGAAGCAGGGGAGATTGTGGAAGTTGCCAGTGAAGCGCATCTGCCCGAGCCCCGGGTGATCGATCTCAGGGAGCAACTGGTCGCCGATGTGCTGGGTGTCGAAATTGACCGCACCAAGGTCGAGGAAATCCTGACCCGTTTGGGGCTTCGTATTGATAAGTTGCTTAAAAATGGCTGGCGGGTTCGGGTGCCGAGTTTTCGGCCAGATATTGCTATTGAAGTGGATCTGATCGAAGAAATTGCCCGGATCTTCGGCTACAACAATCTTCCTGTCACCCAGGCCGAAGGTTCGCTTGAGCTGAAGCCTCAGTCTGAAGCCCGTCGCCCGGTGTCCGCAATTCAGGATTTCTTTGTGTCCCGTGGATATCAGGAGGCGATCACCTACAGCTTTGTAGATCCGAAAATACAGGCCGTGGTGGATCCTGATCATAAAGGCATAGCACTTGCCAATCCTATTTCCACTGACCTTTCGGTGATGCGGACAACTCTCTGGAGCGGTCTTCTCAAGTCGGTGGATTACAATCAGAAGCGACAGCAACCCCGCGTACGGCTATTTGAGACCGGGCTGCGGTTTATCAAAAATGGTTCTGAAATTGACCAGCAGCCAATGCTTGCAGGTGTTGTTGCTGGCGCTCAAGTACCTGAGAATTGGGCAAATGGTCGTCGCAATGCTGATTTTTTCGACCTCAAAGGTGAACTTGAAGCACTGTTTCAACTGCTCGGAATTACCATCGAGTTTGCCGCGAGCCAGCACCCTGCGCTACATCCGGGACAGACGGCCCAATTGAGTCTGAACGGACAACCTGTGGGTTGGCTGGGTACATTGCACCCCCAGGCGCAGAAAAAACTCGACCTGAATGGCACGATCGTTATGTTTGAGCTATTCTTGACTCCAATCCTTTCCGGATATGTGCCTAATTTCAAAGAATTTTCAAAATTCCCTGAAGTTCGGCGGGATTTAGCTATTATTATCGGAAACGATGTTACGTTTGCTGACGTGGAGCGCGCCGTAAGACGGGTGGCTGGCGACCAGTTGACGGCACTGCGTGCGTTTGATGTATATGAGGGTTCAGCTTTGGGTGAGGGCAAACGCAGCCTGGCCCTGAGCCTGTTCTGGCAGCATCCGGATCGCACGCTTAACGACGACGAGGTGCAAGAGCTCTTCGAAAGCGTCATATCGACGCTTCAGAGAGAACTCGAAGCAAGATTGAGGAGTTGAGGAATGGCGGCTTTGACAAAGGCGGAGATGGCCGAGCGGCTTTATGAGGAACTGGGCCTCAATAAGCGTGAAGCCAAGGAAATGGTAGAAGCTTTTTTCGATGAAATCAGAGACGCTCTCAGTCACAACGAGCAGGTGAAGTTGTCCGGTTTTGGCAACTTTGACTTGCGTGATAAGAAGCAGAGGCCTGGACGGAACCCGAAAACCGGTGAAGAAATTCCGATCAGTGCCCGACGCGTAGTCACGTTTCGCCCAGGACAAAAATTAAAGCAAAAAGTAGAGGCGTATGCTGGAACCCAGTCATAATAACGAGCTGCCTACCATACCGGGGAAGCGTTATTTCACCATTGGTGAAGTCGCCGACCTCTGTGCAGTAAAGGCACACGTTTTACGTTATTGGGAACAAGAGTTCCCTCAGCTTTCTCCCGTCAAGCGCCGGGGTAACCGTCGCTATTATCAGCGGGCAGATGTTCTCACCATCCGACAGATACGAAGCCTGCTTTATGAGCAGGGCTATACCATTGGTGGCGCCAAGCAAAAGCTCAGCAGCCATGAAATCAAAGACGATACTACCCAGTATAAGCAATTGATTCGTCAAATGATTACGGAGCTGGAAGACGTGCTCAATGTACTCAACAGCCCTACGCGTTAAGAGGCTAGGGCAGCTCTGGAGGCCAGTCATTATTGTTTCGACAAACTCCTGCCTATAGTGTTTATTTTTGCAGGGAGCTGGTGTAGACTTCGCTCCCGCTAAGCCATTGAGATTCCTCTTATTGGCTCAGCGTCTCGGGGCGTAGCGCAGCTTGGTAGCGCACTTGCATGGGGTGCAAGGGGTCGTAGGTTCAAATCCTACCGTCCCGACCATATTAGATTACATACTTGGCCCGGCATCGAAAGATCCGGGCTTTGTTGTTTCTGGACACCGAGCAAGGTGCAGCGAACAATTCAGAATTGCCCGGGCGGACCATCTGTTTGGGCCTCGGTTGGCACCAGTGCCTTGATAAGCTCCTTCATGTCCAGTACGCCCACCTGCGCGCCTTTTTTCATGACCCGGTAAGTGAGTTCGGTGTCGCCTCCTGAGAGCGCAATGACCGATTCGAGGTTATCTCTTTCAGAAATCTCTCCGGCGCTGTCCGCTGGTGGCTCAGAAGTTCGTACCATTACCGATCTCACCCGAAGTACCCGCGCCCGGTTAATGTCACTGATAAAATTAATGATATAGGGATCATTCGGGTTAAGCAGGATATTCTGTGGTTCACCCTGTTGCACAATATGTCCGTCTTTGAGAATGACCAGGTTATCCGCAAGCTTCAGTGCTTCGTCGAGGTCATGGGTGATGAAGACGACGGTCTTTTGCAGTTCGTCCTGCAGTTCCAGCAGCAAGTCCTGCATGTCGGAGCGAATAAGGGGGTCCAGTGCTGAAAACGCCTCGTCCATCAGCATGATCGGAGAATTGGATGCCAGTGCCCGGGCAATGCCCACACGCTGCTGCATGCCACCTGAGAGCTGGTGAGGGTACTGGTTGCCATTACCCTCCAGCCCCACCCGGGTAAGCCATTTGTTGGCTTCCGCTTCAAAGTCGTTAATCGTGTAGCCACGGACAGCCAGGGCCATGCCAGCGTTCTCAAGCACGGTTTTGTGGGGCAGCAAGGCAAACTTCTGGAACACCATGGACATGTGTTCGCGCCGCAGTTTGCGAAGCCGGGTGTCGTTGAAGGCTAGGACATTCTCGCCGTCCATCTCGATCTCGCCACTAGTGGGCTCGATCAGCCGGTTCAGGTGACGGATCAGCGTCGATTTTCCGGAACCCGACAGCCCCATGATGACGGTAATCTCGCCCTCTCGGATATCGACATTGATGTTCTGTAGGCCAAGCACATGATTGTGCTGTTCCAGCAGTTCGGCTTTGCCCATGCCAGTCTTGACGTGTGCCATGGCACCGAGCGGGTCGGCACCGAATACTTTGTATAAATTGCGGATGGAAATCTTGATGTCGCGCGCCATGATGCTATTCCTGTTACTTCTGGGAGGCGTTGATTCGAGCCAGCGAGGCCTTTGTTACCCGGTCGAGCACCACGGCAAGAATGACTATGCCGAGCCCTGCGACCAATCCGACGCCCAGTTCCAGATTCCGGATGCCTCGTAACACAAGCACGCCCAGTCCGGGCGCGGAAACCAATGACGCGATCACTACCATGGCCAGGCTCATCATAATGGTCTGGTTAACCCCTGCCATGATGTTGGGAAGCGCCAGTGGAATCTGCACCCGGTAGAGCTTTTGGCGGCTGGTCATGCCAAACGCGTCGGCGGCCTCGATAACGTCCTTGTCCACCAACCGAATACCCAGATTTGTCAGTCGGATCACAGGTACGATGGCGTAGAGGATAATGGCAATACCATAGAGTTTGGATTCGGTGACACTAAACAGGAAAATAAGCGGAATAAGATAAACGAAGGGCGGCAGCGTTTGCAGCATATCAAGTACAGGAATGGTCAACCGCTGTAGCATGTCACTTCGGGACATTGCTATGCCTATGGGCACCCCGATCAGGACGCATAAAAAAGCACAGACGAAAATAATGGATAACGTCTGCATCGCGTATTCGTAATAATCTATGAACGCCAGCAGCATCAGGCAGATTGCCACAAAGCCGACCAGCTTCCAGGTCCGCGTGACCGCAAATACGACGAGGAGTAGCAGCGGTATGACGATCCACCAAGGTGTGTTCAGCATGCCGTAAAGCGTGCCGTCCAGCAGCCAGCTCAGGGGCTGGGTAAGCGGATCGAGCACAATGCTGAGGCTATCTTTGATGGATAGGAAACCTTGCTCAAGGCCCTTGGTCAGTTCCCGGGACTGGGGGAAATTACCGCAGGCCTCGTTGAGGGCGTCCATGGACGGAAAAGGAACATCCCATAGGGATTCGGGTTCAGCTTCGCCACCACGGTTTTTGGTCAGTAAATCTGCCATCGACATGGGTGCGCTGCTTTCTCCACTGGCGCACCATTGTTTAAGGCCCAGGGCGGAGAAGAGAAAGTCGTAGGTTGCCATTTTTTTCAGGTCCCAGTGCGGATTTAAGACAGGGCAGTGCCTGTCATCCGGTTACTGTTTCAGGGCAAAAAGCAGGGCCAAAGGCTGGCCCTGCCATGTCATTTAAAGATCGAAGCGATCAGGGTGACAAGCGTGATCAGTTTTCCAGCACAGCCGCGAGGTTCGACCGTGCGGAGTCGTTAAGCCATGATGACCATTCGCTGGTGTTGTTGCTAAGGTAATAGACAGCAGCTTCTTCGGCAGAGGCGTTATTCTCGTCCATCCAGGCCAGGATGCTGCTCATGGTGGACGTCTGGAACGTCATCTTGCTGAGCATATCCGTTACTTCCGGTTGACGCTCCTTGAAGTCTGTCGTCACAGACGTCAGCACTGGCGCCGCGGGGAACTCGGAAACACCAGGGCTATCCGCGTCCTGATTCTGGTTGTTCTCGTGAACCTTTTCCTTATATTCTCCGAGCTCTACCCGAGTCATATCGTATTTGCCCATAGGCACTGTCGGACCCCAGTAATATCCAAGCCAGGGCTCGCCGTCCTGAACTGCAGACGCCATGGAAGAGGCAAGAGTCTCACCGGAACCATGGTTGAATACTTCGATGCCTGAACTTTCAAGATCCAGAGCGCGTATCAGGTTGTCACTGACAACGCGGCATCCCCATCCGTCGGGGCAGTTATTAAAGCGGTTACCCACCAGGTCGGGATTTTCCATCACGCCTTCAATGGTTTTCAGCTCTGGATGTTTTTCCGCCAGCGCAGTAGGTATCCACCAGCCTTCAACTCCGCCGGGTTCCAGTACCTTGCCCAGACGTTCAATTTTGCCCGCCTGCTCAAGCTCGTTATAGACCTCGCCGGTGGAGTTAAGCCAAAGCTCTGTCAGTATGTCCGGTTCACCGTTTTCGGCGATCGAGGTAACGGCTGGCACGGTATCCGACGGCACCACGGATACGTCGCACCCGTAGCCCTGTTCCATAACAAACTTGGCCACGTTGGTAACGACAGAGGCAGAAGCCCAGTTCATTTCTGTAATGGATACTTCGCCGCATTCGGCTTGGGCGAGTGCTGGGGCTGTTACAGCGCAAAGTAGTGCAAGCGACGTTAGCTTACGCATAGTCGGTACTCCTTTTCAGGTTTGTAGATACACGACAAAAGTGTCGCGAAGAGGGGATAAATCAACTGCGCGGGAATGAATGACTGATCGTATTCGAAGGTGAACAAGTGGTTACGCCTCGGTTACAATATATTAACAGAGTAACGATCTCATGAGAGGTTACAACCACTTTCTGAGTTTATCCCTCAGACGTTAGCGTTGGTTTCCCGCTAAATCCCCAAAAATACAATGCATTTCGGCTTGAAATGAAACCTGAGTCCTCTTTTAATCTGAAAGATCACTTTGATATTTAGAGCTCAAAACAATAAACTAACATCTTCGTAATTTTAGAATATTTCAATTCAATCGTAAAACCGATCAAGTTCAATGAGGGAGGCTCCACTGTGGGCGAAGTTGTGAAAGACGAATACCAGACCGACTATGTAGCGGGGCAGGATAACGTCAATACATTCGGCCTCGATCTGCATAATGTGGTTTTCCCCGTAACAGCGGTGCTGATCATTTTGTTTGTTGTTGGCACACTGCTTTTTCCTTCGGCCTCGAAGGAATTACTTGATGGCGCGAAGAATGGTGCCATTGCCGGTTTTGACTGGTTCTTTTTGCTGAGTGCCAATATTTTCGTGGTATTTTGCCTGGCGCTTATTTTCCTGCCAGTGGGCAAAATTCGCATCGGCGGCATGGATGCAAAACCTGAGTTCACGACCATGTCGTGGTTCGCCATGCTGTTTGCTGCAGGCATGGGCATTGGCCTGATGTTCTGGGCGGTTGCAGAACCCGTCGCTTACTATACAGATTGGTACGGCACTCCGCTGGGCGTTGAAGCCAACACTCCGGCTGGCGCGAAACTCGCCATGGGCGGCACCATGTATCATTGGGGTCTGCACCCTTGGGCCATCTACGCGGTGGTAGCGCTTTCCCTGTCGTTCTTTGCTTATAATAAAGGTCTGCCACTGACCATCCGGTCTGCATTCTTTCCCATTCTGGGTGATCGAATCTGGGGCTGGCCTGGTCACATCATCGATATCGTCGCGGTGTTGGCGACCATATTTGGTTTGGCTACTTCCCTTGGCTTTGGTGCACAGCAGGCAGCGTCAGGACTCGCCTATCTGTTTCCTGCCATCGAGGGGGGCATGAACGTCCAGATGGCGATCATCGTTGGTGTTACCCTGGTTGCCCTGATTTCAGTGTTGCGAGGTCTGGATGGTGGTGTGAAGGTGTTGAGTAACCTGAACATGATTATCGCAGCGTTGTTATTGTTCTTCGTTATTTTCGCAGGGCCCACCATTGTTATCTTCCAAACGATGTGGGACACCACGACATCCTATATCGGCAACATGGCAGCCCTGAGTAACCCGTTCGGTCGTGAAGACGAAACCTGGTTCCACGGCTGGACAGTGTTTTATTGGGCCTGGTGGATTTCGTGGTCACCGTTTGTCGGGATGTTCATCGCACGGGTCTCAAAAGGCCGGACGGTAAGGGAATTTATTACTGCGGTACTGCTTATTCCAACCCTGATTACCATTGTCTGGATGAGCACCTTCGGCGGCAGTGCGCTAGATCAGATACAGAATGACGTAGGTGCCTTGGCCTCGGGTGGCCTCACTGACGTGTCGCTCGCGATGTTCCAGATGCTTGAGAATATCCCGTTCACTGCGATCAGTTCCTTCCTGGCGATCATTCTGGTGCTGGTATTCTTTGTTACCTCATCAGATTCCGGCTCTCTGGTAATAGACAGCATCACCGCTGGTGGCAAGGTGGATGCACCGACTGCCCAGCGTGTGTTCTGGGTCGTGATGGAAGGGGCAATTGCGGCAGCCCTGATCTTCGGTGGCGGAGGTGACGCCCTGGGTGCGTTGCAGGCAGGTGCCGTCAGTGCCGGCTTACCATTCACCTTTGTGCTGCTCGTTATGTGCTACAGCCTTTACAAGGGGCTTAACCACGAGCGCGGGTTGCTGATTGCGGAAGGCAAAATGACCTAGGTGAGAAGGGCTGGCGATTTGTCGGTCCCTTTTTCACGATTTACAGGCTAGAAAACAGAAAGGGGCCTTCTTGAAGGCCCCTTTTTTGTGGTGCGCCAGGCATGGCGCGTAGCGCCTTGACGGGCGCTGTTCCGGTCCAGGTGGTGCTGGCCGGATGACTTGGGGGTGCAAGTCCCCTGTGGGCCCGGCAAGGGGAACCACTAGCCGGACGGCAAGGGTGTCCACCGCGAGGTGGAATCTGAAGGAAGCCGCAGGCAAAGCACTGGCCTGACGAACAGGAATCGCATCAGGCGGTCACACCGGGTAAGGCGGCCATTATCGTCAAAGCCCAGTACTTGCACGGAAGGTGTGGACGTAAATGCGGCAGGCATAAGTGTGAAGGTCACGCGTCTTACCCTGGGAAGTCTGGCTCTCTGCCACTGTGCTACTCACCTCGTGAGGGGTGGGGATGGAGGGCCAGAACTCAGCTGAGGTCATAGTAGGTGCGTCACCGCGCACTGAAGGACCGAACATGGTTGGCCGTTAGTAGACGATGAGTTCTCGTGATGTGCTTATGAAGACAGAAGCGACCCGGATGGGTCAGGGCATTCAGAGAGGGGCCGGGCGGAACCCGGCGGAGACTGAGGTCCGTGTCGAAGCAGAGGCGGGGGCTCATTCGTGGACGAACGCGGAGCCGAATGCGCTGATGGAACAGGTGCTGGAGCGCCCGAACCTGATGCGTGCGTATCAGCGGGTGGTGTCCAACAAAGGCGCGGCCGGTGTCGATCAGATGCCGGTCATGGCCCTGAAAGGCCACCTGCAACAGCATTGGCTAACGCTGCGTGAGCGGTTGTTGGCCGGAGACTACCACCCTCAGCCGGTACGCCGGGTTAGCATTCCCAAGCCGCAAGGCGGCGAGCGGATACTGGGTATCCCGACGGTGCAGGATCGCCTGATCCAGCAGGCGCTTCATCAGGCACTGAGCCCAATGCTGGAGCCGACCTTCTCGGATCACAGCTACGGCTTCCGGCCCGGTCGAAGCGCCCATCAGGCGGTCAAGGCGATGCAGCAGCACATCAACGACGGCCACCACTGGGTGGTCGATCTGGATCTGGCCCAGTTCTTTGACCGGGTCAACCATGATGTGCTGATGAGCCTGCTGGCTCGTCGCATCACGGACCGGCGGATACTCACCCTGATCCGGCGTTATCTGCAAGCTGGCATGCTGAACGATGGGTTGGTCAGCCCGAGACGGGAAGGGACACCGCAAGGCGGCCCTCTGTCACCCCTGCTCTCCAACGTGCTGCTGACCGAACTGGATCGGGAGCTGGAGCGCCGGGGGCACCGGGGGCACCGGTTCTGCCGCTACGCGGACGACTGCAACATCTACGTTCGCAGCGAGCGGGCCGGACATCGGGTGATGGCTAGTATTACCCGCTATCTGGAAACGCACCTGCGCCTGACGGTGAACATAGCCAAAAGCGCTGTGGATCGCCCGTGGCGTCGGAGCTTTTTGGGCTACAGCGTGAGCTGGCACAAACGGCAGGTACGGTTGAGGATCGCACCGAAGAGCCTGAAGGCTTTTATGACCAAACTGCGACCGTTGCTGAAACGATCGCGAGGACAGTCGCTGACAACGACCATCCGGAACCTGAACCCGGTACTGCGGGGCTGGGTGAATTATTATCGCCTGACGGCCTCGAAGCGCTCGGTCGGAGCTCTGGAGGGCTGGGTACGGCGACGGCTCCGCTTGATCTTGTGGCAGCAGTGGAAACGGACCCGCACGCGGGCACGTAATCTAATGCGGTTGGGTCTGACAGAGCTGAGGGCCTGGATGAGTGCAACGAATGGTCGTGGACCTTGGTGGAATAGCGGCGCATCTCACATGAATGCGGCGTTGCCAAAGAAGGTGTTCAACCGCCTGTCTCTGGTAAGCTTGCTGGATACAATGAACCGGCTTCAGAGCCAATCGTGAACCGCCGTGGTACGGAACCGTATGCCCGGTGGTGTGAGAGGACGGGG
>NZ_JBBEBW010000030.1:0-66605 GCF_040882185.1 Marinobacter sp.
CGCATCATCGAGCTGCTGGGCGAGCTCAAGCAAACCTACTGCATTGTGCTGGTGGAACATGATATGGACGCCATCTTCGAGCTGTCTGACCAACTCACCGTGTTGGATAACGGCACCCATCTGATTACCGGTACCGTGGAGGAAGTGCGCAACGAGCCCCGGGTAAAAGAGGCGTATCTCGGGAAAGATGACGAGGAGGAAGCGGCATGAGCAACAGCAGCCTGTTGGCAGTAAAAAACCTCAATACCCTTTATGGCCGCAGTCATATCCTGCACGACCTGTCGTTTACGCTGAACAAAGGCGAGTCCATGAGTCTGATGGGCCGCAACGGCATGGGAAAGACCACCACTCTCAAATCGATTCTGGGCATCGTGCCGCCACGCAGTGGCCACGTGTATTTCGATGGCGAGGACATCAGCACCCTGCCGACCTGGAAACGCATGCGCCGAGACATTGCCTATGTGCCTGAAGGCCGGGGCATGTTCCACAATCTGACAGTAAAGGAACACCTTCAGATGGCGGCCCGCCCGGACAGTAACGGCAAATCCGGGTGGGACTTCGACCGGGTTATGACGACCTTTCCCCGCCTCCAGGAACGATTGTCCAACCTGGGCACGGAGCTCTCAGGCGGTGAGCAACAGATGCTGGCGATCGGTCGCGCCCTGGTGACCAACCCCCGCCTGATGATCCTGGATGAAGCCACTGAAGGCCTGGCGCCACTCATCCGTAAGGACATCTGGAATGTCATTGCGACCATCCGCGAATCGGGTATTTCCACACTGATCGTAGACAAGAACATCAAGGCGCTGAAAAAACTCTGCGACCGCCATGTTGTTATTGTGAAAGGTAAAGTTCACTTTGACGGCAGCTCCGCAGAGCTGGATCAGAACCTGGAGAAAGTCGAAACCGCACTCAGTGTATAAACGTACATAAAACGGATAGGGATATTCACTAACCGGATATTTGACCCGGCCCGAATAATCGATAGTTCAAGTGCCAAACAACAAGGAGAAAATAATGAACTATCGTAACTCACTGCTGGCGCTGGCCATTGCTTCAGGTCTCAGCGCTACTCCCGCCGCTAGCGCACTTGAACTCGGCACGTTCAACGACACTGCCTTCAGCATTGGTAGCTATTTCAAAGCCGAAGGCGTTTATGAAAAAGTGGATGACGGCGATTCCCGTATCTTTGGTCGTTCCAACGAAACCCGCGTTAACCTGAAAGCGGTGACCCAGCAACACGGCCACACTATTGTCGGCTTTGTCGAGGGGGACTTTTACGGTGGCACCTTTCCGGGCGAGAACAACGATCTGCGGCTACGCCATGCCTTTATCAAGATCGACCAGACCACCGTGGGACAAACCTGGACCGGTCAGTTCTGGGGCGTGGCCTATCACGATTATCTGGATTTCCTGGGCGGCCCACGGGGCACACTGGGTGGCTTCAACTTCCGCACCACCCTGATCAGCCACGAAGTTGCCGGTTTCCGCTTCACCGCGCAAGATCCGGTCAATAACGATGCCGATACGCCGGACCTGGCCGTCAACTACAACCTGAATCTTGATGGTGGGCACCGTGTCACCCTTACCGCTTCCGGACGCGAACTGGAGAATGGTGACTTTGTCGGCGGTGGCGCTGTTGGCTCCAAGTTCATGATCGGGCCCCACAGTTTCAATCTGAATGCCCATCACGGCGAAGGTTTGGGTGCCTTTACCGGCGTGGGCGTGAACAACAGTCTGGCATCCCCGGATGTGGAAAATGGTAATGCCGTCAGCCAGACCGGCGTTGATGTCGGTTTCCGCTTCGTCATCAACAGCGAATGGCGCGCCAACGTGGCCTACACCGCCGTCGAGGTAGACGACATCGCCGACACGAATTACGAGGCCCACCGCGCCAACCTGATTCATGCCGTAACGCCGGACCTGGATGTAGGCGTGGAATGGCGCAAGTATAACCTTGCCTTTGGCCCCTTGCTGCCAGAAGGCCAGCAGGTTGAGGTCATGGCCAAGTACAAATTCTGATCCGGACCGTCAGAATTGGTATCCTTGCGAGCAAACCGGAAAACAGGCGCCCAAAGTCTCCAGGGCGTCTGTATTCCAATGACGCCCGCCGGCCACAGTCATTTGAGAATGGATACACCCATGGCAGACGAAAGCCCCAAGCGACAGGGCATCGGATCGCTGGAAATCGGTCTCCACATCCTGAACTACATTTCCATGGCTCCCAGGCCGCCCAGCCTCAAGGAGCTTTCAGGCGCACTCGACCTGTCCCCCAGCCGCGCCCACAAATATCTGGTGAGTCTGCTGCGGGAAGGTTATATCAACCAGGTGAACCACACCCAGTATACTCTTGGCAATTCCAGCCTCACTCTGGGCATCTCCGCGTTGGGTCGGATCAATCCCATCCAACTGTCCTATGAGGCGGTGGATCGTCTTAACGAGCAGACCGATAAAACAGTCTCGGTTACCGTGTGGAACGGTAATGGCCCGCTGGTGATAAAGTGGCTCGACTCCAGCCAGCCAATCTCGGTTAACGTTCGGCTGGGTGCCGAATTATCGCCGCTGAATTCCGCTTCCGGCAGAATTTACCTGGCGCACCTGCCCGCCATCCGCCGCAAACAACTGGTGGACCAGTATTACAAGAGCTCCCGAACCTTGCCCAAAAGCAGCGGCAAGCCCGTCACCCGGGAAGAGTTGCAGCCATACCTGGACCGTATCAAACGAGACAATTACTGCGCCTTCTTCAGCGATTACCTGCCCGAGATCAATGTGCTGAGTATGCCGGTGTTCGACATCAACGGCAGTATTGTAACGGTTATCACCCTGCTGGGCCTGGAACGGGACACGGACATTAGCGAGGGCACCTTCCTGTTCGAAAAGGTTCGGGAATGCAGTGACCGTGTGACGCGGCAGATCTGTGGACTGCAAAAAGAGGGTAATGGCGGAGCCTAAGGAGCCCTCTGATTAACCCGCCATCTTCAAGGTTTCGGAGGGCAGTTCACCAAAGTTCTTTCGATAGTCCGATGAGAATCGTCCGAGATGAGTGAATCCATAATCCAGAGCGATCTCGGTGACATTCCGACACTTGCCCTCAATTATTTCTTCCCGCAACTTCAATAGCTTCAGCTGTTTGATGTAACACTTCGGGGTGGTTGCAAAGGTTTTTGCAAACGCGTTGTAGATGGAGCGCACACTCATATTGGAGACGGAAGACAGCTCCTCGATATCGATATTGTTACGGACATTCCGCTCGATATACCCGAGCATCTTCCCCAGTGCCGGTGTGCAGAGAGGCCCGGACTCCCGGCCTGACCAGTTGCTGGGAAACGTTTTCAGCAGCTTCTTGAGGATGATCTCTCGATAAGGCGCGCACACCAGACTGATGTCATCGTCTTCCGCTTCCTCAAATTCCGACAGTACCGCCTTCATGATGTTGACCAGTGTCGGACACTCACTAAGTTTCACTGGTGCCCGGACGAATCGGATACCGTCATCCGGCAACCGGCTTTTAGCCAGTGCCCGGGCATTGTTCACCGCATGCTCTGGCATCCTGATGATCAGTTTTTCACAATCTTCCGAGTATTCCAGGTCGATTTTTTCATAAGGATTCACCATCACCGCTTCACCTGCGAGTACCTTCATGCGCTCGCCCGCCTGATGCCAGACACATTCACCCCGGGTGACAACCTGAAAGTGGTAGATCGAATCCAGCTCAGGACTTTTTACCCGAACATGGTTGCCGTAACTGAGTTGTGACAACCCCAAACCGGCAAATTCCCTGAAGCTGAGACTGGATTTTCCTTTCCGTTCGTCAAGCATTTCCAGACGATGCTGCCCGATATACTGGTTAACGAATGAAGACACTTCTTCCGGGTGTGCCCCCTGAAGGACCGTCGCGCCCACAAGTGGTTGACCAAACATCGCTTGCCTCGTTTACTTATTATTAATTCGTTTACCTTATATAAATAAAGCTGATCAATCAACAACCAATTTGACAGCGCAACGAGTAAGCCGCTAGATCCGGAAAGACTCAGAGAATCGGGCACAATTTTGCAGGGGGAGACTTGAAGATGGACGGGGAGATCAGCTTATGGTGTATAAAGCACAAGGCCAATAATCGTCAGTGACTGTTCAGATCAGCGAAGTTATTGAGTAATTTCTGCACAGAAGCGACTGCTGGTACAAATTTCAGGCTCGTATACCCGACTGATACCGCTTCCAACCAGTCAGGTATTGGCTCTCTCGCGAGGCTTTTTCGAACGACGGGCCTGATTTACTTAGCTTTCTTCCATTCAAACTTTTTGAAAGGCTCATCCACCGGCGTTTCAGCGATATGATTAATATAATTACTCATTACCTTCTGGGACAACACCAACATCACTTCCAGTACCTGTCGCTGTGCATAACCGGCATCGATAAAAGCCTGCACTTCGTCAGAGCTGACCTCCCCACGCTTGCGAACCACTGCGAGAGTGAAGGTGCGCAGCGCCTCAAGCTTGTCGTTCGGCAGCGGTGTTTCGTCCCGGAGCGCGTTAATGATGTCGTCTGAAACTTCCATCATTTTGGCGATACCGGTGTGGGCTGGCACGCAATAGTGGCAGGCATGCTCAACATTTATCGTCTGCCACACCACGGTGGTCTCGTCGTTGTCAAAACTGCTGGCCAGCACCAGTTCATGCAGCTTTTTATAGCCTTCCAGCACCTGCGGAGATTCCGCCATTACCGCATGCAAACCTGGAATCATACCGAACGCCTTGAACGAACCGTCGAGAAGCGCCTTGGATTGTTCTGGAGCGGACTGTTTGTCGTGAAGCGTAAATTTAACCATTGAAAAATTCTCCATATTAAAAATATTGTTGATTGATCACTCAACAACGCTAGCGTATCTATTTTTGAGCGATCATTCAATATATAATCTCGATTGAAGTCACCCTGTGCTCTCTCAAATATTCGTCAAGACAGACCGCACAGCCACGTTGAGAAGTAGAGAATCATGCCGAGAATTGCACGTTACGACAGACAATCCGCTCTCGATAAAGCCCTCGTTCTGTTTTGGCAAAAGGGGTATCACAACGCTTCTATCAAACAGATTGAGCACGCGCTGGATATGCGCCCCGGCAGCATCTATGCAGCGTTTGGCAGCAAAGACGGTTTGTTTCTTGAGGCGTTGTCCTGTTATGCCAAGGAGTCCGGCGACTATCTTTCCAGCCACATGGCAAAATACCCGTCTATTATCGATGGCTTGCAGGACTACCTGAGAGAAATCGCAATGGCCTGTGCGCCGGGCTGCCCGCTGCCCTCCCGTGCCTGTATGTTGGTAAAAACACTACTGGAATCCAGTAACACTCATCCCGCTATTAATCATCAGGTCAATCAGATCCTTGATGCCATAGAGCACCGTATTGGCGACGTGCTCGAACGAGCCAAAAACAACGGCGAACTGAAGCCTGGCGTAGACTGTAGTCGGCTTGCCCGCCTTATCCAGGCCCAGATCATTGGCTTGCGCTCGTTTGCACAACGGAACACCCGTGCCCGTGATGTTGTCGAGCTTGGCGAGGACATGGCAAATATTCTGGACCGGTACCGACTTTAGTACCCGCCTTTTGCGGGTGCAGAGATTTGGAGGGAATCGCCAGTGATTACATTGATGGTAAACTGGGAGCAACGCAGAAGCTGTCAGTCAAAATGCACTTGATGATGTGCAAGGATTGCCGTTCATTTATCGGTAATCTTCGCGCCAGTACCGACCTTATGCGAGCGCACTCCGCTGGCAAGCCTGATCCGGAGCTGATTCGCCGCATTGATGAGCAGATCGCTCAAGCCCTGAACATAAAAAGTAGACCTGAAGATAACACCTGACGCCAGGTACTTGACATCAAGAGCAAGCATGCCCCCTGCAGTCAAAGCTTTTTAAAACACGAAAGTGCAGCCAGGTAAGAGGCGCATGGGTTCTGTAGCTATCACATCAATTCGATATCATTTAGTCGGCATCAAAAGCAATATTAAACCGCGCCGCCAGAGTTGCCAGCCGCTTTTCCAGCGTCCACAGACGGGCGCCCGGGGTCATCAGGGTGGATGCCAGCAATGACATGTCCACAAGGCCACAACCCAGCCCGTAAAGCTTTTCTCGCTCGATGAATGCCATCACCTCGTTCCAGCTCGCCTGTGTGGCTGGCCGCAACAAGCCGATATCGCCAAGCGTGCGCTCCCGTGGCGCGGGCGGCGTGCCGCAGGCCAGTTCGCCCAGCACCATGGGATGTGTAAGCGCCTCATCCCGTAGCATCAAAACCACCAGCGACTCTCTGTGTCGCTTGAAATGGTCCACCCACACCGACGTATCGACCAGCACGCTCATTAGGCGCCGAGCTCACTTTTTCTGCGCGGGAT
The DNA here is from genome assembly GCF_040882185.1 of Marinobacter sp. Lineage (GTDB taxonomy): Bacteria > Pseudomonadota > Gammaproteobacteria > Pseudomonadales > Oleiphilaceae > Marinobacter. Next base: position 6,388 of record NZ_JBBEBW010000030.1, read on the forward strand.
ATCCTTCATGTCAGAGGCAGTCCCACCCAGCGCGGCAAGGCGCTTGGCGGCCTGCACCCGCACAAAGGTACTGATTGCCTCCCGGAATAAATCTGCCTTGTTCATATCCGGGTCGGCAACATCCAAAGCCTTTTGGTAAAGCGAATCGTCAATGGTCACAGTAGTACGCATAAAAATTATCCTGAATCACTTTTGATGCTTAACTACATCATATTATACATCTAAGGGCTATGCAAAGATTCAACCGGTTCTCTACTTTCGAACGTGCAGAACAGATCTATGTGCCACCTTACCGGATTTCAAGATTCGCAGCGGCAGGCCTCTGATTGTCTATCCCGAGCAGCAGGGAAACTGCTTCACATCCTTGGTAAACGTCTGAGCACAAAGTTGGAGCCCCTCCCCCATCGTCAGATAGGGGAATAGCTCATAGCTGATTTACTGCACGGTCATTCTGGCTTTGATCGCCATTACCGCCGTCTGGATCAGTTCACCGGTATCCCCCGTCACCGCCTACAAGTCTAGCGTAATGTTTTCATATCATGTTTGTCTTGAAGCGTGAGTACGAGAAAGGTAACGTGATTGAAAGGTTGAGCGGTCACTCAAGAAAGAAAATAGACCGCACTACAAGTTTAGCGCTGAGTCGATGCGCTCCATCATCACCGCGTTGGGGCTATAGTTCCTACGATGAACGCGGTCCGAGAGTAGAAGGTATACGAGTCATGGTGAGACCAAAGGTCATTTTTTTCGATGTTAATGAGACACTCCTCGACTTGGGGCCTGTAAAGAAGACCGTGGGCGAAGCCTTGGGCGACCGCCCGGATTTGGTCCCGCTCTGGTTCACCACGATGTTGCAGTATTCGTTGGTTACGACGGTAGCTGACCGCTACAGCGACTTTGGTGAAATCGCCGTTGCGTGTCTCCGCATGGTCGCGGGAAATCAAGGGATCGAACTCGACAAAGTCGCAGCAAAGAACGCGATTGCTCCGATGCGCTCCTTGCCTCCACACTCAGACGTCGTCCCTGCACTCGAACGCCTTCGTGACGCGAATTACCGGCTGCTAGCGCTGACGAACTCCTCGAACGCAGCGGTCGCCGATCAGTTAAAGAACGCTGGTCTCGACGAGCTGCTCGAGTCGGCGCTGAGTGTCGAGGGCGTTGGGCTGTACAAACCGCACGCCCATGTTTATCGCTGGGCTGCCCGCCGGGCTGGAGTGGATGTCTCCGAATGCATGCTGGTAGCTGCCCACGGATGGGACGTGGCTGGAGCAACCTGGGCTGGCATGCGTTCCGCGTTTGTTGGTCGTCCCGGCCAGCAGCAGTTCCCTCTGGGACCAGAGCCTGAGCTGGCGGTTGCAAGGCTCAATGAGTTGGCGGATCAGTTAGCGACCTTGAGTTAAGGGACGGTTACGATTGGAATTACGCCAAACATCAACGCGCAACCGACGAGGATTTCCAATGATCCACATTGTACCCCGGGACCGAAAACCAGCAATGATTGCCGCCCTTGCCGGTGGCTGGGTTGCGGACGCCGCCAGCCTGGGCCTGCACTGGCTGTACGACAGCAGCCGCATTATGGAAGTTGGCGGCCAGTCGCCGGAATTCCTGCCGCCGAAGGCCGACTATTTCAAAGGCGGGTTCGGTTATTTTGCGCATGAAGGCAAACAGTCTGGTGATCTCAGCCACTATGGCGCAGCCACTGGCGTACTGACCCACTGCCTGCTGGCTGGCGAAGGCACCCTGGATATCCGCGATTATCAGCGGCGTTTTCGCGCTTTCTTTGGCCCAGGTGGTCAATGGCAGGGTTATATCGATAATCCGACCCGTCTCACTCTTGCTAATCTGCACAGTATTGAGCAGAACGCGATTGAACAGGCTCAAACGAGCATTACAACCGAATTGACAGATAAGCAGAAACGTATTCTGGTCCAGAAAGTTTTGCCTTACACCCGGCGCCTGAGTGGTGATCAATTAGCTGAACCGGTCACCCGTGCCATCAGCCTTACCTATCAAGAACCGGAGATACAGCGAGCAGGCGTTCACCTGGCGGAAACCATTGATCGTCAGTTACTACCGGAAAGCGGCGCCGATGACATGCAGCTTCCGGCTATTTCTAAACTGCCGCCGCTGGTGGCCGCCTACTGTGGTAGCGACACCCTGATGGAAGTCATAGAAGCGGCTGTCCGGGTGACTAATCACAATGATGAAGCCGTGGCATGGGCCCGCTGCGCTACCCGGCTTCTGGATCACCTGTTCCGGGGCGAATCCATGTCAGCGGCCCTGGACGCTGCCGTCCCCGAAGCACCCGATTCGAAGGATATCAACAAAGCTCGGCTCGGCGCCGGTTTGGATGCGCCAGGTGCTGGCGACACCTTCGGCCGCACCTGTTACCTCCACGAGGCTATGCCAGTGATCTTTCATATCCTGAGCCATGCGCAGAGCTACACCGAGGCCGTTCGAGCCAATATCCATTGCGGAGGTGACTCTTGTGGTCGGGCGTGGATTATCGGGCCAGCCATGGCGGCAATCCATGGAGTTGGCGGTGAGCGAGGCATCCCCCTGAGCTGGCTAGCCCTGGTTACGGGTGCGCCAACTATCCTCGCCGATATTGAATCACTGGTGAATGGCACATGGGCGCCGAAGGAGCAGACCCGTGAACAATCCAGTTGCCCGGCGCATTGAAAAAGCCCTCTGGTGCGAGGGCCTGGTACGTTTTTTTACACCGACATGTACCTGCGCCGCTGGTTCGAGCATTTTCAATCAGGACATTGCGTCGGCAAACGGTGCCGAACACCAGCGCCGTTACCAGTTTTCCCCGAATGGACGTATATCCAGTTCAAAGGTCCAGGCGGACGGGTCCTGTTGGCTGAGGTTCCAGACTGCATCCGCCACCGCCGCCGGTTTCACAAAAAAATCATCCGGCTTGTCCACTAGCCACTCACGGGTGCGGGGCAGGTCCACCACGCCATCGATAATCACATTCGCCACATGGATTTTTTCCGGCCCAAGCTGACGGGCCAGTGACTGGGCCAGGCTGCGCTGGGCCGCTTTAGCCGAAGCAAAGGGCGCGGTATTGGCCCTACCCCGGGTTGCCGCCGAAGCACTGGTAACGATAATGCTGGCGGCGTCATGCTGCCGGAGCTGTGGCAGTGCCGCCTTGGTGGCCGCCACCAGACCCTGCACATTGAGGCGCCAGTTGGCCTCGAAGTCTTCCAGGCTGGCCTCTTCGACGTTCTTGAACACACCACCACCGGCGTTGTAGAGCATCACCGATACCGGTCCGAGTTTGCTCTCGATTGACGACAATACCGCAGTAATCTGCTCTGGCTCCATCATGTCACAGGCGAAGGCATGGGCACCGGAAACCGATTGCTCCAGCTGTTTCAGGTAATCTTCGCTGCGGGCCAGCATGGCCACTTGAAAGCCCTCGTCGCAGAATCGTTGTACGAAAGCCTCACCATTGCCTGGCCCCACACCCATGACAACACATACCTTGCTCATAACCAGTCTCTCCCGCCGGTCACACCGGCTAGTTTGTCGGAATCGATCAGTCCCGTGTGGACGGACAAGGTGCCCCACAAGGCGCACAGGTCGTTTCATCCCGCTGATTCAAGGCCGTCTCCACGTTACCCTGTCCCGAATTGAACGCAAAGGTGGGGCTGTTCAGGTGGTCCACCAGAATCAGCCCCAGAATAATCCCCAGTATCGCGAGAATCCTGGCCTGGCTGTAAGCTCGCTCCATCGTGTTTTCCCGCATCAGTTTGGCAACCGGAACCAGGGGCGCAGGCGGATGCCGATCAGCGAACCCACGAAGGCACAGGCAAACCACACCCAGGCGTGCAGGCTGGCCGAAGCGATGCCGGAAAACAGCGCACCTATATTGCAGCCAAAGCCAAGCCGGGCGCCGTATCCCAGCAGCAGGCCACCCACCACGGCGGCCAGGAACTGGCGGCCTTCCGGTCGGTTGCGACTGGCTTCGTTGAAACGGTTAGCCAGGCCCGCCGCCAGCATGGCACCGAGCAGCAGCCCGAAGTTCATCACTGAGGGAATATTAGTGAGCACGGAATCCTTCAGCGCCATGGCAGGATAATCCCAGGTCCAGAATTCGAACTGGGACATATTAACGCCCACCATCTCCAACGCTTTGGCGCCCCACACATTGAACGCAAAGACGATACTCCAGGGTGCCCCACCAATCGCGAGTGTGAGGGCATTTCCAGCCGCCAGAATCAAGATGGCCCAGGTGAAGGGCCAGCGGCCGCTCAGCAGCGTCCTGAACACGCCGTGCTCCTGACCTTTCCAAAGCAGCTCGTCCTTTTCAACATTGCCATGGGCATTTCGCTCAATGCGGTTGACCCACCAGGCAATCAGGCTCAGCCCGACCAGTTGCATCACGATGGCGCCGCTGACCCCAAAGGTGTCCACCAGCGGTACCGGATCAAACCCCGGCTGGTCCAGCCACCAGGGCAGATGGATGGAACCAAGCACTGCGCCAACAATAAAGAACACCAGCGTCACCGCCATACGGATGTTGCCAGCGCCCAAAGTAAACAGGGTGCCGGAGCCACAGCCACCGCCCAGCTGCATGCCCAGGCCGAACAGAAAAGAGCCCACCACCAGGGAAGTACCAACCGGCGCAACCGCACCTACCAAGCCAGCCTGTCCACTATGGAGCATCGGCACCATAATCAGCGAGGTGACTCCAAACAGCAGCAATTGCGCGCGCATGCCCGCGCCTCGTTTTTTTACCACCAGGTTGCGCCAGCCAGCAGTAAAGCCGAAAGCGCCGTGATACAGCGTCATGCCAAGCACAGTGCCAATCACAAACAACACCACCATAAACGGGGCAGTTTCCAGCCAGATCAGCCCGCCTAAGAGAAAAAGGCTCACCAGCGCCGTTGACACGATAAAACGGTCTACTCTCCAGCCAGGTTGCTGAAATTCTGGCTGAATAATTGCCGAATCACTCATTACATGTCCACCGGGTTAACTGAATCAATTAAACAGGTCCATAAGTTTGCCAAGACCTTTCTTTGCTACCTGTAATGGACGATTGCTGTCCTGAGACCACTCAGCCATGGAGCCATCATACATCGCAACCTCTTCAAACCCCGCCAGCTCGCTCAGTACGAACCAGTCTGTAGCGGCCCAATGGCCGGTATTGCAGAAGGCAATTGTGCGGGTGGCGGGGTTCAGTTCGGCCTGGTTTACCCGCGCGGTGATGCTGTCCTGGTCGAGATACCAAACCTGGCCACGTTCACTCAGAAAATCCCCATGGGGCAGGCTCCGCGCATCCGGAATCGTACCCGGCGCCCTGGCTGCAGGCGACTGGTTTTCGCCCCGGAAATAATCCGATGGGCGCGCATCCACCAACTGGGCCTGAGTGCCACGCGCTTCTTCGACTTCCTCAAGTGAAGCAATCAGCTCCTGCTGAAGGTTGCCCTCAAACTGTGTGACAGCACGCTGGTGCCCTTCGCCACTGGCAATCTCATGCCCTCCGGCATTCCATCCGGCAAAGCCGCCATTGAGAATCGTGACGCCATCATGACCAAGTACGCGAAAGGTCCAGTAAACCCTCGCCGCGCTACCGAAATCTGTGGCGCCGGTGCCAGCAGGCACAACCACAACCGTATCGTCATTACCAATCCCCAGGCTACCAATCAGACGTTCCAGACTGACAACCGGTGGCAACAATCCGGCGACACCGTCCCGACTCTCACGCCAGCTATCCCCGGTGTAGCTGCTATAAATTGAGCCTGGGATATGAGCCTGCTGGAAACTGCTGCGGTCGCCGCCATTATCGATGCCGGAACGTACATCGAGTACGACCAGATCATCCCGGTCTAGATTGGCATTCAGCCACCCCGCATCCACCAGCGGCGGTGGCTTATCACCTTCAGCCGATGCCAGCGAACTGACAAAGACCAGAATCATTGCCAATAAAAGGCGCATGGCGTTTCTCCTCTACTTGCTGATGATTTTTGAGCGATCATTATGAATCCAATCAACATGCATGCATAGAGTGGTTTTTATAATGTTTTACTATATGCAAATCTCTGTTTTCCTTCGCCGAATACCTTCGAAAACCTGTAACGGAGGGGCCCAGACAGATGTCTATAGCATGCGAGGGCGACCTGACCAACACTGAACAGACTGTCCCTGTCGCCCACAACCTGAGGTACCAAACCATGAAAAAGCTCAGACTGATTCTCGCAGCCATCGCTCTTTCGTTTTCCGCAAGTACGGCATTGGCCATGGGTGGTCAGGCCGACCGGGTGAATGAGGCGCGGAGCTATCCGGATAAAACCGTAGAGAAGGTTGCAGATGTAAAAGCAACTGCCAAATAATTGAAAAAAGAAGCCGCTATTTTCCGGAACAGCGGCTATCTTGTGAGCGGTTTTGAACGACCGTGGACAGGGGCTAATGTAATTCCGGTAAGTTGGCTGGCTTGTTCAGGGCCCAGTTGTAATCGATGAATTTTATCTCCAATGTTTCTGCAACACGATTCACCATGGAGGAACCCGCCCCTTTTACAATAAACGCTTTCCGTGACCCGGAAGCTTCTCTGAAGTCCTCCTCGTACCACTTGAACAATTTCGAGAGATAGAGCGTTTTTCCTTCAACTTTCAGGTGGTGGTCGGTTGCAAATGCCCGCCGGGTGTTCTCAGCCAGCAGGTCCTCCAGGTTGTTGGCGGTGTAGACCTGGTCCCGCAACGGAGGACAACCAACAGATGCACAGTTCACCGCAAAATGAACACGGGCGTCTTTCCAGCCCTTGTCCGCGTATTCATCCCCGAGCAGGACTTCCTTTTCCATCTGGCTCAGGCTGTATTCGTGTCCATCGATTACAAACTTCTCCCGTTCGAACACGCTGTCCACAAACGGATTGACTCGGCCACCGTAATCCCACACCGATGACACCAGCTTCCCATCCGCGAAGAATCAGGGCAGAAGAGCAACATCGTCACAATCACCAAATCAAAAGTGAATAACCGTCCGAATACTTTTACCCTCATGCATCAGCTCAAACGCCTCATTGATGTCTTCCAGCGGCATATTGTGGGTGATGAATACGTCCAGCGGAATCTCGCCGGTTTTGGCTTTTTCCACATAACCCGGCAATTCGGTCCGACCTTTTACGCCACCGAAAGCAGAACCTTTCCAGACCCGGCCGGTAACCAGTTGGAACGGCCGGGTGCTGATTTCTTCGCCAGCGCCAGCGACACCAATAATGACGGACTCACCCCAGCCCTTGTGACAGCATTCCAGAGCTGACCGCATGACATCGACATTACCGATGCACTCGAACGAGTAATCCACACCGCCGTCGGTCATTTCAACGATGACCTCCTGGATTGGCTTGCCGAAGTCTTTCGGATTAACCACATCCGTCGCACCAAGCTGTTTGGCGATGTCGAATTTACCCGGGTTGATGTCGATGGCGATGATACGACTGGCCTTGGCCATAGTCGCGCCGATGATGGCCGCCAGACCGATACCGCCGAGACCGAAGACCGCCACCGTTGCGCCCTCTTCCACTTTGGCGGTGTTCAAGACAGCGCCAATGCCAGTGGTCACCCCGCAGCCGAGCAGACAGACTTTATCCAGCGGCGCTTCTTTCGGGATTTTGGCTAGCGATACTTCTGGCAATACGGTGTACTCGGAGAACGTAGAGCAGCCCATATAGTGGTAGACCGGCTCGCCTTTGTAGGAAAAACGGGAGGTACCGTCAGGCATTACGCCTTTGCCTTGGGTCGCGCGCACGGCGCCACACAGATTGGTTTTGCCAGAGGTGCAGAATTTGCACTCGCCGCACTCTGCCGTGTAGAGCGGTATAACGTGGTCACCTACTTCAACCGAGGTCACACCCTCGCCAACCGCTTCCACGATACCGCCGCCCTCATGACCGAGAATGGCGGGAAAAATACCTTCGGAATCAGCGCCAGACAGGGTGTAAGCGTCTGTGTGGCAGACACCGGTGGCCACAATGCGCACCAGTACTTCGCCTTTTTGAGGTGGTGCAACGTCCACCTCCACAATTTCCAGTGGCTTGTTGGGGGCAAATGCCACGGCCGCGCGAGATTTGATCACTGGTAACTCCTTATAAACTCGTTTCAGAATAAGCGTGTTTCGGGTTTTACGTGTTTGACTCATTGTAGACGAGCGGTCTAATATGACAACCATGACTTCAAACGATACCCGCAATCACATCATTCAGGTCGGGGCCGATCTGATCGCTCGCAAAGGCTTCGGTGCAACCGGTCTTAATGCGGTGCTCACAGCTTCAGGTGTGCCCAAGGGCTCGTTCTACCATTATTTTAGCAGCAAGAATGACTTCGGCCTGGCGGTTATTGAGTCGTTCGGTGAAGAATACGAGAGCAAGCTGGAACAGATCCTTACAGATCCGAGCCGATCCTGTATTGACCGCCTCCAGGCCTATTTCGATACCGGCCTGGAAACCATGACAGAGTGTGAGTACTCACAAGGCTGCCTGATGGGCAATCTGGGTCAGGAGTTGGCTGGCCAGCATGAAATGTTTCGGACCCGGCTGGATAAAGTGTTCTCTAGCTGGGAAAAGAAGTTCTCCCATTGCATCGCAGAAGCCCAGGCAAACGGTGATATTGACCATACCCTGGATGCCGACGAAGTAGCCAGTTTTCTGTTGTCTGGCTGGGAAGGCGCCATTCTGCGCGCCAAGGTAGTGAAATCCACCGAGCCCATGGAACGGTTCGCTAAAGTCTTCTTCAAACAGTGCCTGCGCACTGGGTAAATTTTTTTCGTTTTGCCCCTAGTAGACTGGTCTAATTAATTTAAGTTAATCCAACAGGAGTAACGTATATGAGCAACAACCCCCAGGACGTGCTGTTCGAATCCTTCAAGCTGGGCAACCTGTCGCTGCCAAACCGTGTGCTGATGTCGCCCCTGACCCGTTCACGCTCAAGCCAGCCCGGCGACGTACCTAACGACATGAACGCCGAGTACTATCAACAGCGCGCCAGTGCTGGCCTGATCATCAGTGAGGCCACTCAGGTATCGCCTCAGGGTAAGGGTTACGCCTTCACGCCGGGTATTCATTCAGATGAACAGATTGCTGGCTGGAAAAAAGTCACCGATGCAGTCCATGAGGCCGGCGGCCGTATCCACCTTCAGCTTTGGCATGTAGGCAGAATTTCCCACACGGATCTGCAGCCGGACGGCCGCAAGCCTGTTGCACCCTCAGCTATTGCCCCCGAAGGCGCCAAGACCTTTGTCAGCGCCGACTCCGGCATGGTCGAGATACCGGAGCCTCGCGCCCTTGAGACCGACGAGATTTCCGGCATTGTGGAGCAGTTCCGCGTTGGTGCGCAGAACGCGAAAGCAGCGGGTTTTGATGGCGTGGAAGTACACGCTGCCAATGGCTACCTGCTTGATCAGTTCCTTAAAAGCGGTAGCAACCAACGTACCGACGAATACGGCGGCTCCGCCGAGAACCGCGCCAAGCTCACGCTGATGGTCACCCAGGCGGCCATTGATGTCTGGGGCAAGGAAAACGTGGGCATTCGCGTCAGCCCAACGGGCAGCTTTAACGCCATGTATGACGAAGACCCCCTGGAAACCTACAGCGTCCTGGCCAAACACTTGAACGACCTGGGCCTGGCCTACATCGAAGTGGTGGAAGACTCGTTCCAGGGCAACCACGCCAACGGTCGGCCGGAATCTGTCATTGATGCCATCCAGGCCAATTTCAAAGGCAGCTACATTGCCAATGGCGCCTACACCGCGGAAGAGGCAAGACGCCGTATCAGCGCTGGACGCTGCAACCTGGTCACCTTCGGACGCCCATTTATTGCCAACCCGGACCTGCCGGAGCGTTTCCGCCAGGATGCACCACTGAACGAGTGGGACGACAGCACCTTCTATGGTGGCGATGCCGAGGGTTACATCGACTATCCATCGTTGGCCGACCAAACAACCACCGCGTAAATCATTCCAGGCATTTAACAAGGATTCTTTATGACTACAGCAAATGACCAGATTTCAGGCAAAGTCGTTATCATTACCGGCGCCAGCAGTGGGCTTGGTGAAGCCACTGCCCGCCGGCTGTCAGAGCGTGGCGCCAAGCTCGTTCTGGCCGCGCGTCGGGAAGAGCGCCTGATCAAACTGACCGAGGAACTCAAGGCCAACGGCGGTGAGGCCATCTGGCAAACTACCGATGTGACCGACCGCAAGCAGGTTGAAGCCCTCGCCAACACTGCCCAAGAGACCTTTGGCCGTATTGATGTGCTGGTGAACAACGCTGGTCTGATGCCGCTGGCGCCATTGGACGCACTCAAGGTTGATGAGTGGGACCAGATGGTCGATGTGAACATCAAAGGTGTGATGTACGGTATCGCGGCTGTGCTGCCAACCATGAGAGAACAGCACAGCGGCCACGTGATCAACCTGTCTTCCGTGGCGGGTCACAAATTGTTCCCGGGTGCGGCCGTTTATTGCGCCACGAAGTACGCCGTCAAGGCTCTGTCTGAAGGTCTTCGTATGGAAGCTGGTGAGGAAATTCGCAGCACCAATATCTCGCCGGGTGCAATAGCCACCGAGTTGACCAGCACCATCACCGACCCATCTGCGGCCGAAGCGGCCGAAGAGCTCTATAAAGTGGCTATCGATGCGGATGCCGTCGCTCGTGCGATTGTTTATGCCATCGAGCAGCCCCACGACGTGGATATCAATGAGATCATCCTGCGGCCGACCGCCCAGGAGCTTTAATCCCTCGGATTTGCAGGTCTGATCTTTTGCACTGCGATCAACGTAAACCCGTGCTTAGACCCGCCGTAAAAGGGACGCTTGTACCTTGAATACTCTCTACTGGTTTACCCGGGATCTACGCCTGCACGACAACCCGGCACTTCTGGCCGCCTCAAAGTCCGACATGCTGCTGTGCGTGTATGTGGTGGATCCACGTTGGTTTGCTCCGGGGCCGCTGCAAAGCAAAGCCATGGGCGGCCACCGCTGGCGTTTCTTATGGCAAAGTCTGATGGCGCTGGAGCGCAGCCTTCGACCACTGGGTCAGCGCCTTCATATAGCTTACGGTGAACCCGAAACGGTTATTCCGGAGCTGATTCATAGTCACGCCGTGGACAGGGTGATCCAATCCCGGCAACCGGGTACCCGGGAGGCATCGCAGTGGCAGGTTATCAAGGCCAAAACGGCTGAAGCAGTGTTTCAGCAATTCGAAACCCTGAGTCTGTTCACCGAAGGTTCCTTGCCTATCCCACTGGCGGAATTGCCGGATACTTTCTCCCAGTTTCGTAAGCGCATAGAGGGCGCCGGAGATCGTCCGTCAGAGCGGCTACGCATCCGTACGTTGACGGCGTTACCACCGCCACCGGGATTTCCTGAAGACAACCGGGGCGACTGTCCACCCATCCCGGAGCCACAACACCCACTGCTTTTTTTAGGCGGAGAGGCGGCCGGCCTGGCCCGGCTGCACGAGTTCCTTTACACCACCCACGGAGTTGATCGCTACAAGGAAACCCGCAACGCCCTGGAAGACTGGGATGCGTCCTCCAAGTTTTCCCCGTGGCTGGCCAACGGCAGCCTGTCTGTTTGCGAGGTTGTGGAAACGCTAACGGAATACGAAACCTGTGAAACCAGAAACGAGTCCACTTACTGGTTATGGTTCGAGCTGCTGTGGCGCGAGTATTTCCACTGGTATGCCATCCGACATGGCGCCAATCTGTTCCGCCGGAATGGCGTCCAACGCAAACGGCGCCAGGCAACCTTCTACGGACATCGGTTCAAGGCATGGTGCGAGGGCAACACAGAGTATCCGATTGTGAACGCAGCCATGAACCAGTTACGGGAAACCGGCTACTTGAGCAACCGGGCCCGACAGTTGGCGGCCAGTTGCTTCGTGAATGAATTGGGATTGGACTGGCGCTATGGCGCTGCCTGGTTCGAAGAACAACTGATCGATTATGATGTGGCAAGCAACTATGGTAACTGGCAGTATCTGGCTGGGGTGGGAGCGGACCCCCGTGGGCTACGTCAGTTCAATCTGGTTAAACAGACCCAGCAATACGACCCGGTCGGTACCTTCATAGACCGTTGGGGCGGTGAGGCAGAGCAACCTGTGGGACTACACACCGTGGACGCAGCGGACTGGCCTCTTTTATAGCCGCATGATGAAGCGCAGGTATGCCCCGTTTCACTGAGTATTTGCGGTTCATGCGGAGCCATTCTGGCAAAACGGACTTTAACAGGAGCTTCGATTTCCGTGACTGACCTCAGCCTGATCCAGATTTTACTGGCCAACCTTGCCCTGCTTGCTGGCGCCTGTCTGCAGGGGGTAGCCGGCTACGGGATCGGCACCTTGTCGGCACCATTGATGTTCCTGATCAGTCCCCTGCTAATTCCCGGCCCGCTGGTGCTCAACGCTGTAATACTGACCGTCTTGATGCTGATCCGTAATCGCGCCAGCCTGAGTTTCCGCGACGTGCGGTTTGCTATTGGTGGTGATGTGGTAGGCACTGTAATGGCGGGGATAACCCTGGCCGTGATATCCACCCAGGCCTTCGGACTGATTTTCGGCGGCTTGATTCTGGCGGCGGTGACACTGAGTGTTGCCGGTTTGCGGCCAACACTGACACCGCGAAACAGTGTGATTGCCGGGGCGGCCTCCGGCTACATGGGAACGATTACCGCCGTGGGCGGACCACCCATCGCCTTGATCTATCAGAACGAACAAGGCCCTCTGGTGCGGGCCAATATGTCAGCGTTCTTTCTGTTTGCCAGCTTCGCCAGTGCCACTGCCCTGCTGATTTCCGGCCATCTGGGGATGCGTGAGGTCATGCTGTTTGTGGTCACGTTCCCTGGCGTGCTGGCCGGGTTCCTGCTGTCTGCTCTATTGGTGAATCGGGTGTCTTTCGGTAGCCTGCGACCGCTGATACTCGGCATAGCAGCCGTCGCGGGCGCCGCTGCCGTCATCAGAGGGATCTGGACCTATTGACGGGTCGCTACGTGAACCGAATCGCGACTGAAGGCGCTCTGGCTCCGCCGGGTTCAAACAACCGATTTAGCGCCCCAATCAGACTTAGACTTTAGTCCTATAAAATGTCATTTTTTATGGAACCAAACTCGAGTATCAAAGACTTAGCATCGTTCGGCATTTCGGCATCTTGTAACCACAAGGAAGCTCGACTAATTTATCGATTCGTACATTACCAATCAGATAGAAAACGGTATGGAAACCACCCAGGAAACGGCAGCGCAGCTCGCGCAACCTCATCGGAAAGTCGTTTTAACCGCCTTGCTCTGGGTGACAATCACCGCCGGAGTGTTTTTTGCTGGTTTGAACTTCCTCTTTGGCTCTCAGGCCCTCGCCTTCATTGAACTCCTGATGGTGGGATATTCGGTTTTTCTGCTCTATATCATCCGTAAGACGCCGCATCTCGAACGCTGGATTCTGGCTTACGTCCTGCCTTTTTTTACCGCTATGATGTTTGCCATGACAGCACCCCGCACGACACCGTCGGTGTTTGCCTGGGTGTTGCTGGTACCGATTCTTGCGCACCTGTTACTTGGCCGTCGGCTCGGCCTTGGAGTTGCAATTTTTTTCATCGCTACCGCTGGCATCATTTTCTTTTATAAACACGGTGACAGCCCGGAGTTAATGCAACCTCTGCCTATCGCCAATATCATTATTATTGCACTGTCGATCCTGGCGTTCTCTCACGTTTATGAGATCAGCCGGGAAAAATCCGAGTTGGGGCTGTTTCTGATGGCGCAAACGGATTTTCTGACTGGTTTGGCCAATCGCGCCCGGTTCAACGATATTTTCGAGCGGGAGAGACGCCGGGCTATAAGGGAGAAACACCCCCTGACTGTATTGGTCATTGATCTGGACTACTTCAAGGAAGTGAATGATCAGTATGGCCATGAAGCTGGCGACAAAGCTCTGGTTTACGTCGCCAGGCTTCTTCAGAAACGGCTGCGGGCGACGGATCTTGCCTGCCGACTGGGTGGTGAGGAATTTGGCATTATACTGGTAGATACACCCGGGCGTAGGGCGATGCAAGTCGCGGAGGAACTCAGGTCAGCCCTGGAGACCCACCCTTTTGAGATCGGAGCCGATTCCATTGCCATGACCATGAGCATTGGCGTAGCCGAATTTGGACCAGACGGCGACGAGCTACGGGCCATGCTTGCCGCTGCTGACCATCGGCTGTACCAAGGTAAAGCAGAAGGCCGCAATCGGGTAATCTGGCACCCGGCCAAGCAGCCGGAACTGGTAACACCTACCGCCCCAACAGCGGACGCGTCCTGAGCGCAGATTCAAGGTCGAGCCGTGTTCCATCTCGCTAATTCGTTACTCCATTACGAAGCCATCAGGGCGACTTCAATTCAGATACACCGCTCCGAGGATCGCCAACGGTTCGCCCTGTTCGTTCAATAAGGTCATCCGGTCACCCTCAATAATGAGGTCCGCTGTATTCTTCAGAGCCTGCAGCATCGGTTCTTCAGTAGTGTCTCCGGGACAGGCCATCCGCGTTGACGCCATGGACATAAAGCCGATATTGCCCTCGGTGACACCGTACATGCCCTTAAGACTATTGCAGCTGGTATGGCCAATAACATGAAAGTCGTCACGAAAGATAAGATGGGCTTCTCGCTGATTGTCCTCAACCCGAACTTCTTCGCCCCCTACTTCCAATAACTTCCAGTAAGTGTTGGTCAGACTGGCTTCAGGACTGGGCAATGAGGTTTCCGGAGCAGAGGCGCAACCGCCGATAACCGCCAGGCAGACCAACAAGATTAACCACAGATGGATCCTTTCTTTTTTCACGAGCCTTGCTCCCTTAAAACATCTCTGATCATCGAATATCGAACCTTATGGCACACATCGCATCATTTATCCATGCTGGGCGCTCTGGCGCACCAAAGCACCAATAAACGGCACAAGCCAACAAATTGCACCATTATAGTGCTTAATCAGGAATATAATTGATCTGCTATCGATCAACGTTTAATGCCTACCCATGTAACGCCCTTTCATCACGCACATTGCTCAATTCTGGAACACCTCTTGCTCATACTGCACTCTAACAATGCCCAGAGCCGACATCCATGAACGGCCACTACTCAGGAGTGAACATCGCGTGGACATCACGAGTGCAGTACAAACCCTGACCGAGAGCGCCAATACGCTGTTTATACTGATCGGTGCCATTATGGTACTGGCCATGCACGCCGGATTCGCCTTCCTTGAGGTGGGCACTGTCCGACATAAGAACCAGGTTAATGCGCTGGTAAAAATCATCACCGATTTTGGTGTCTCCGCCATTGCCTATTTCTTTGTAGGGTATTACATCGCTTATGGCGGCCATTTTCTTAGTGGCGCTGAAACCCTTACTACCAGCCAGGACTATGAGCTGGTCAAGTTCTTTTTTTTGCTAACCTTTGCTGCAGCCATTCCGGCCATTGTCTCAGGCGGCATAGCAGAACGTGCGAAGTTCTACCCGATGTTGATCGCTTCGGCACTCATCGTTGCTCTCGTTTACCCGTTCTTCGAGGGCATGATCTGGAATGGCAACTACGGTTTCCAGGGATGGCTGGAGGGCCAGTTTGGTGCAGCTTTTCACGACTTTGCCGGCTCTGTTGTAGTGCACGGCGTTGGTGGCTGGATTGCACTGGCGGCGGTCCTGCTTTTGGGAGCCCGAAAAGGCCGCTATCGCAACGGCAAGGTTGTCGCATTCGCTCCCTCCAGCATTCCTTTCCTGGCGCTCGGCGCCTGGATTCTGACCGTTGGCTGGTTCGGTTTTAACGTGATGTCAGCCCAGACTCTGGACGGCATCAGTGGGCTGGTGGCCGTGAACAGTCTGATGGCCATGGTGGGCGGCCTGTTGGTTGCCATGCTCGCAGGCCGAAAAGACCCGGGCTTTATCCACAACGGCCCGTTGGCCGGTCTGGTCGCCGTGTGTGCCGGTTCTGACCTGATGCACCCGGTGGGTGCCCTTGTCGCTGGTGGCGTTGCAGGGGCCATTTTCGTCTACCTGTTCGAGTGGGCCCAGAACAGGATCGAACGTCTCGACGACGTTCTCGGTGTCTGGCCGTTACATGGTGTGTGCGGGGTCTGGGGTGGCATCGCTGCGGGCATCTTCGGCCAGTCATCGCTGGGCGGGCTCGGTGGTGTTAGCCTGATGTCGCAATTGGTTGGATCAGTTGCCGGGGTGGTGGTGGCGTTTGTTGGCGGCCTGGTTGTGTATGGCATTGTCAGAGCTGTTTCAGGGCTCCGATTGAGCGAAGAGGAAGAGTTCAATGGTGCGGATGTCAGTATTCACCGGATCGGTGCGACTTCGATGGAATAACGCTTTGTTTCCGGCTTAAGGCGAGGGCGGGGTGCAGTCTCCGATGCAATGAGCAGTGGCCGTGCCCCGACATAAAATTGCTTTACAATGTCGCGATCAATAACCAAAGCTTTACGAATCAAAGGAAGCATCTGTGCACACAAGTGGTATCAGCCTTCGGCAAGAGTGGCAGGCTTTCTGGCTGGCCTTGGGTTTCCTCACCCGTATTCCCATGCTGGCAAGGATCGATTATTCCCAGGCGTTGATGAACCAGAGCAGCGTCTACTTTCCGCTCGTCGGTCTGCTGCTGGGCGGCCTCTACGCTGCCCTGTTTTATGGCCTGAATCTGGCCCTCAACCCCTTGATTTGCATTCTGTTGGTGATGAGTTTCCATCTCTGGATCACCGGCGCCTTTCACGAAGACGGCCTCGCAGATAGCCTGGACGCCTTAGGCGGAGGCTACACCGTTGAGGCCAGGCTGCGTATCATGAAAGACAGCCGTATTGGCACTTATGGCACCGTCGCGTTGGTGATGGCGCTGGGGCTTAAGGCAGCCTTGCTGGTGGATATTGACCAGATATGGCTGGCTCTGGTGATAGCCCCTTGCGCTTCCCGCCTGACGCCTTTGTTACTAATGTATCTCATGACTTACGTTACTGACCCCGACAAAAGTAAGAGCAAACCTGTGGCTGAAAGGTTCTCCGGCGCCCGGCTGTGGGTCGCTTCCTTCTTCGTACTGGGCATCAGCCTGGTGCTATGGGCCTGGTGGCCTCTACTCGCAGTACCCATTCTGATCGCGGTTGCGGTGGTTACCTTCTGTTGGGGCCGTAATCTCAAACGCACACTTGGCGGTTATACCGGCGACGCCCTGGGGGCAAGCGTGGTATTTACCGAATTAGCACTTTTGCTTGTAATGGCATTCGCATGAGCAGGATCCTCACTCAGACTTAAGTCGACCATAGCGGGTTTTTAGTTCATTTCATAAACTAGGCATGCTAATTTCAAAAGGCAGAATTGGCTGCCTGGCAGTCGCATTGGAATACCCTCCGCGAGTGGCCAAGTTTCCAACATAATAAAATAAAGACAGGAACGCCTACCGATGAAGATTCGTTCACTAATAAAATCCACAGCAGCGCTGGCGCTGGCCGCCTTGCTGACAAGCACCCCAACCATTGCGCAGGAAAGCTTCACGCTGAGACTGGCTGAAACCTGGGGCCCGAATTTCCCGATTTTCGGTGACGCTACCAAGAACATGGCTGAAATGGCCGAAAAAATGTCTAATGGCCGCCTGAAAATTCGGATCGATTCCGCTAACCGTCACAAAGCACCCTTTGGTGTGTTTGATATGGTTAAAGCGGGCCAATACGACATGGGCCACTCTGCTTCCTACTATTGGAAAGGCAAAGTCCCCAACACCCTGTACTTCACCAGTATGCCCTTTGGCATGAACGCTCAGGAACAGTGGGCGTGGTTCTATCACGGCGGTGGCATGGAGCTGATGCAGGAAGTGTATGAGCCCCACAACATGCTGTCGTTTCCGGGCGGCAATACTGGCAACCAGATGGGTGGCTGGTTCCGTAACGAAATCAAAACCCTCGAAGATCTCCAGGGTCTGAAAATGCGAATTCCAGGGTTTGCTGGCGAAGTCTTTGCCGAAGTTGGTGTTAACCCGACCAATATTCCGCCAGGAGAGCTTTACACCGCTCTGGAACGCAACACAATTGATGCGGTTGAGTGGGTAGGACCGGCTCTGGACCTGCGCCTGGGCTTCCAGCAAATCGCTGACTATTACTACACCGGCTGGCACGAACCTGCCACCGAACTGCAGTTCCTGATCAACCAGGATGTTTGGGAAAAACTGCCTACCGATTTGCAGGAAATACTGCGAGTCTCCATGCGCACCGCGTCCTATGACATGCTGACCCATTCTGTACATGCTAACGCGGAAGCCTGGGCATCGATTCGTGACGAATACCCGAACGTACAGATCAAAACGTTCCCGGACGAAATCTTCCAGGCTATGGTCGAGGCCAACGAAAAAGTCCTGAAGGAATATTCAAAGGACGACGAACAGGGCCAGCGGATTATCAAATCGCAGCAAGAGTACCTGGATAAGGCACGTGCCTACACCGATATTTCCGAACGCGCGTATCTGAATACCATGGCTGAACTGAAAGAATAGGTTCACTGTCATTGACCAGAGGCCGGGCCTTCGCAAGAAGCCCCGGCATTCTTTTTTCAGGAGTTTGTGAAAAGCTCTCGTAGTTTAGATAAACTATACGGGCGCTTTTCAAAGGCTCTTATTCAATCCCGACCGATTCGGAGCGTAGCTCCGGCAAGAGGAACTATAATGCGTTGGTTGATTGCTGTGGATAACGGGCTGGGCGCCATTTCAAAGGCTTGTGGCTGGCTCGCAAGCGTGGCTTTTATCCTGATGATGCTAAACGTTTTTTACGATGTGGTTGCCCGCTATGCCTTTGACGACGTATCCATCGGCATGCAGGAAATGGAATGGCATTTGTATTCCTTCCTTTTCCTGATGGGGATTCCCTTCGCGATGAGAACGGATGGCCACGTGCGGGTGGACGTTTTGTACGCAGGCCGCAGCGAAACCTTCAAGGCCTGGATCAACCTCATCGGCGCTCTCCTGTTTGCACTTCCCATCGCCGCCCTGATCGCCTGGCTTGGCTGGGATTACATGATCGAATCTTACCGAATGGGTGAAGGCAGTGGTGACCCGGGCGGGCTGCCCTACCGGTTTATTATCAAAGGGCTGATTCCGTTTTCATCGTTCTTCCTCGCCATTGCCAGTCTCGGCATGGCGACCTTCGCCCTCAGAGTACTGGCTAAAGAATCCACTTACGAAGGCCAAACTGGCGCAGGAGGCTTGGCATGATCGGCATGATAATGTTCGTGGTCTGCCTCTTCATGCTGCTGTGGGGCTTTCCAGTTGCATTCACCTTCGGTGGTGTCGCCTTGATTTTCGGCCTGATTGCGGAAGGACCCCAGCTGTTTGCCTTCATGCCGTTCCGCATCATGAGCATTATGCAGAACACCGTTTTGATGGCGATACCGCTGTTCATCTACATGGGCATCGTGCTCCAACGTACTCGACTGGCTGAGCAGTTGCTTGAGTCCATGGGACGCCTGTTCGGTGGGCTGCCCGGTGGCCTGGCGATCTCTACGATTGTGGTGGGCGCCCTGCTGGCGGCCTCTACCGGCGTAGTAGGCGCCAGCGTTGTTGCTATGGGTTTGATCTCACTGCCGGTCATGCTGGCGAACGGCTACGACAAAAAGCTTGCCTGCGGCACGATCTGTGCGTCCGGTACATTGGGGCAAATCGTCCCTCCGTCCATCATCCTTATTATTCTGGGTGACGTACTCGGCTTGCCGGTAGGTGATCTGTTCAAGGCAGCAGTAATCCCCGGAGTTGTACTGGTCGGCCTGTATGTCGCTTATATTCTCTTTGTCAGTTGGAGGTCACCCGGCTCGGCACCTGCCATGCCCCGAGACAACGACGACACCCGAGCCCAGGAAGTTGGCAAAGCCCTGATGGCAATTATTCCGCCGCTGGCGTTGATTGTAGTGGTGCTTGGCTCTATTTTTACCGGTATTGCGACGCCGACCGAGTCCTCTGCCCTTGGGGCAATCGGCGCCCTGGTGCTGGCGGTGGCCTATCGCCAGTTCTCCTGGAAGATGATGTGGGAAAGCTCCCGTGACACGGTCAAGGTCACGGCCATGGTATTCGCGATTCTGGTGGGCGCTACCGCCTTCTCCATGGTATTCAGCTACACCGGCGGCGACTACCTACTCGAAGAGTGGATGCTGCAATTGCCGGGGGAAAAGTGGGGCTTCCTGATACTGACCATGATTATCATCCTGGTACTGGGTTTCTTCATCGACTTTGTGGAAATATCGTTCATCATCGTGCCAATCCTGGCTCCGATCGCTGAACTGATGGGCATCAATATGCTCTGGTTTGCCATTCTGATCGCAATGAACCTACAGACCAGTTTCCTGACGCCGCCCTTCGGGTTCAGTCTGTTTTACCTGAAAGGGGTATCACCACCCGAGGTCAAAACCACCGACATCTATCGCGGTGTCACGCCATTCATACTGCTTCAGATTATGGTGCTGATCGCGATTTTGATCTTTCCTTCATTCTTTGGCATGTCGGCGACCTGAATACCCGCCTTCCGCTGTAAGGAGACAGTGCATTTTGCTCAGCCTGATAGTTATGACCCTCGCCTGTACACTGATGACCGTCACTGTGCTCGCCAGAGTGCCATTGCACGACTGGTGGATAAGGGCTTGTGAGTTTCCCCGGCTCCAGATTGCCTCGCTCGCGCTGATCACCTTCGTTTTGTCCTGGTGGGCCGAAGAACCCTGGCGACTGACCGCATTGATCATGAATGGCATGGTCTTCGCCGTTCAGGGCTATCACATACTACCGTGGACTCGGCTGTGGCCGATCCAGGTTCAACCAGCGGAGCCCGGTCATGATGACCGGTGTATCACACTGCTGATCTCGAATGTGCTGACCCCCAATCGCAAAGCTTCTGCGCTTACCGAGCAAATACATCAGTTACAGCCCGATATTATTCTCACGCTGGAGTCTGATGACTGGTGGCAACAGGCCCTTGATGCCAGCCTGGCCGATGATTGGCCACACACGGTGAAGATTCCCCTGGATAATCTTTACGGCATGCACCTCTATTCCCGCCTTCCATTAGCGGAAACCGAAGTTAACTATCTGATCCAGGATGACATTCCGTCGATTCATACCTGGGTAACCCTGCCTTGTGGCGAACGTATCTACCTGCATGCCCTGCACCCCCGCCCGCCAGCACCTAGCGAAAGCGAGGAATCCCTCTGGCGAGATGCGGAGCTGCTGCTGGTTGGCCAGCGCATCCATCAGCGCGACCAACCTACTCTGGTGGTCGGCGACCTCAATGATGTCGCCTGGTCACGCACAACCCGGCTGTTCTGTCGGGTGAGCGGCATGCTCGACCTGCGCCGCGGGCGCGGCATGTTCAGCACCTTCCACGCCCATTACCGGTTGATGCGATGGCCCCTGGACCACGTATTCACCAGCGAGCATTTCACCCTCAAGAACATGTCCCGCCTCAATGACATCGGGTCTGACCATTTTCCGATTCTTGCAACGCTCTGTTTTCGGCCGTCCCGGGCAGACGAACATGAGATACCCGAAGCCGATGCTGAAGAAAAGCAGGATGCCGAGGAGACTATCAAGGAAGCAAGATCGCGGGATCAGGAAACCTGAAAACCGCTGTACACCATAGCTGCGCCCGTTATTACATCCCCGTCAGAATTAACTTAGGTTATTGTGCTTTCCTCGAACTTAGCGGATCGTTGACGGGTAAGTAACACATTAATCAAGGTCAGTCGTGGCAACTGTTATGGCGGAAAGACCTTAGACTCTAAGGAGAGGAATCTATGCTTTATTGGGCAGTGGTATGTCTTATCGTAGCAATTATCGCGGGTGTTCTGGGCTTTGGTGGCATCGCCGGTACTGCAGCGGGTATTGCAAAAGTTCTGTTCTTTATCTTTCTGATTCTGCTTGTGGTCTCTTTGGTGATGAACGCCATGAAAGGGAAAGGACCAAAGGTTTAGACGAACTGCAAGACGGCTCGACCTAAAGGTCTAGCCCGCTGGTTTCAGCTTAGATGGCTGGCGTCTCCCGAAGTCGCTTGCTTCTTCTGTTTTACTGGAACCAGCTACCATTCCATCGATTACCGCCATTTCCTTTGAGCTCAGTTCCCGCCACTGACCGGTTTTGAGTCCGGCCAACTCAATATTCATTACCCGCACGCGTTTGAGCCTCACCACGTTATAGCCAAGATACTCCGTCATTCTGCGTATTTGTCTGTTCAGACCCTGGGTCAGGGTAACCTTGAACGTGGCATCCGAGATGCGCGCAATTTTGCAGGGCTGGGTAACGGTATCGAGAATCGGAACCCCCGCTGCCATTGTACGGAGGAAGGCCTCATCAAAGGCTTTATCGACCGTTACCACATATTCCTTCTCGTGAGCGTTACCGGCCCGCAGTATTTTGTTTACGATGTCGCCGTCGTTGGTCAGCAGAATCAGACCCTCAGAAGGTTTGTCGAGACGCCCGATCGGAAAAATACGGCCACCACGAAATTTCACCGCATCGACAATGTTGCCATGGACCTGAGGATCGGTCGTACAGGTGACGCCTATCGGTTTGTTGTATGCGAGGTAGACGGCTTTAGGCCTGGTTCGCAGAGGCTTGCCACGCACCTTTACATGATCCCCTGGGCCCACTTTCAGCCCCATCACAGCGACCTCGCCATTAACCTTTACCAGTCCGCCTTCAATCAGTCGGTCGGCCTCGCGCCGGGAACAAAGACCGGTTTCACTGATGAATTTGTTCAGCCGTGTGGTATTGGTCTGTGTCGTCATAACTGCGAACTTTTGTTAAGGGACACTAGATACCCTGCTCTGCTTTGGGTGGTGGTGTGTACTGGTAAACCCAGGTTTCGGTAAGGGGTTGGTCACCGAGCTTCAGGTACATCCGAATATCGATCGGCGCTTCTGATTCCCCGGGCACCAGATCAAACATCGCCCGATAGCCATCAATGGCGTGCAACGGCCGGGCCGAGGTGATTTCCACCTTCCCCCGGCTCACCGTGATGACCGGCTCGATCTCCGCTTCAGGTCCCAGCATACCGAGAACACCTCCGGAGAAGTCGATTGCAAAACGCCAGGAGAAATACGTGCGTTCCTGCCCCACAACGCCGCCAAGGCCGGTGCGAGTGGCCTGGGTGGTTGCCAGCTCATGAGGCTCTGCTGGCATGGTATCACCCCAGGTGAGCCGGTAGGAGATCAAATGTTCTTCGCCGGGTTTCAGGGGCGTGTCCGGGTTCCAGAACGCTACAATGTTATCGAAGGTTTCATCCTGGGTCGGTATCTCAACCAGCATGACAGCGCCCTTGCCCCACGCTTCGCCCGGTTCGACCCAAAGACTTGGCCGACGGTCATAGTACACCCCGTCATCCTGGTAGTTGGCGAAGTCCCGGTCCCGCTGCAGCAACCCGAAGCCTTTTGGATTGTGGTCCATGAACGAGTTGACCTGCACCTGCCGTGGGTTGACGAGAGGCCGCCATATCCGCTCGCCAGAGCCGGTCCAGAGCGCGAGCCCGTCGGAATCATGAATCTCCGGACGCCAGTCATACCCCATACGCCGATCATTTTCGCCAACCTGATACATGCTGGTCAGGGGTGCAATACCAAGACGCTCAATAGCTTTACGGGGGTATAGCGCGGCGCTGATCTTCATAACCATATTGCGTCCGGGGAACAGGTCAAATGCGTAGGCGCCGGTAATACTGGGAGAATCCAGCAGAGCATACACCGTGAGCTTATCGGAACCGGATTTCGGCTTTTCAAGCCAGAACGCAACAAACTCGGGAAACTCCTCCTCCCGATTCATGCCAGTATCAATCGCAAGACCCCGAGCTGAAAGCCCGTATTGCATATCCTCACCCACAGCACGGAAATAACTGGCACCGAGAAAGGCCGCCAGGTCGAGCTTGAAGTTCGTGTGGAACTGTACCCGAAAACCCGCATAGCCAAGGTCATCTGGCAAGTCATCCAGGGGAAGATCTCCTGAATATCGGAAATAATCGGGGTCATAGCCCAGTTGCTGGGCCTCACCATCGATAACTTCATAGATCTTTACCGGGGTCTGAAAATACAGCCCGAGATGAAAAAACTGGGCATGAAACTCGCTGCCCTCCTCTTGCCAGAGCGATTTCTCAGGCCGGAACTGAATGGCCTGGTAATCATCCCAGGAGAGCTTCTTGAGACTCTCCGGGGTGTCACCCTTACGGGACTTGTAGGCCTCAGAAGCCAGAGTACGAGCATGTCCCTTGAGCCAGGCGAAATCGAATTGCCGGGCCTCGCCAACGGGTTTACCCATCGCCAGCCGACTGGTCAGCATCGAAGGCACAGTCAATCCGTAAGCGCTCAACGCCGCGGCCATTTTTAAAACAGTACGCCGATCCATATTACCTTCTCCAGGTGCTTGATGGCTTTGGTCTCACAGACTGAGGGGCTAAGGCTCTGACTCCTCACGCTCGCTGTCGGTAGCCGCGAGGACGAGCAACCGGCGGCCCCAGAAACTATCAGGGTTGGCCCGCCAGGCGGACAGATGCAACCACTCCAGCGACTCTTTATCACGACACAGGTGGCTCAACTCACTATTGGTAAGTGCGTCCGGGCCCTCTTTCATACACAGCCGGGCCAAACGCTCGTGAGTGCTCTGCCGAACACTGCTCCCGTGCTTCCTGGCCAGCGTCTGGTGCAGGTGGTTGAGGCGGGGTGACAAGACGGCTTCCTCAAATCGGGTGAGGCCCTGAACCTGAAACAAGAGACGACGTTCGTCCACGGCGTCCTCCAACAACTCCGAAGGTTGGACTTCTTCAGGAATGAGCAGCATACCGTGCCTGGCCATCGCCCTACCTGCACTCACGCGGCTCAGGAGCACCGAGGTGGGCGCCGCAAGCACCAGTGGGATGGCCACCGGTAACGACCATAAAAAGAACAAGGGGTCCAGCCAGTACGCAAACCCTGACCAGGCTAACCCTGCCATCATTCCGGGCGACTGGTTTATCAGCGCTTCCTGCCAGGTGGTTTCTTCCGTCCGGTTCTGACCAGCCCAACTGAGGGAAAAATTCAACATCGCGCCCAGGACGTATCGGCTATGAGCAAGCATACGGACCGGTGCCAGCAATACCGAAATGAGAATTTCCACCACTACACTGCCCAGCAACCGCAAAAAACCACCAAACAACTTTGCCTGACGGCTCACCAATAGCGAAATGATGGCTAGAAACTTGGGCAGGAATAGCAGCACCACGGTGCTCAAGGCCAGGCCGATAGCCCATTGCGGCCGCCACTCCGGCCAGAGTGGGAAAAGGTCCTGATGGCCTTCTGGAAAATAGTCGATGGGCGATAACGCCAGTTGGGTCGCTTCCACCGTTGTCAGTGCCAGAAAACAGAACCAGAGCGGAGACGCCAGGTAGGCCATAATACCGTTGAGAAAGGCCATTCGATGAGCGAATCTCAACCGGCGTTCAAACAGCATGATCCAGAAATGCTGGAGATTGCCCTTCGACCAGCGCTCGTCGCGGGTCAGTTCGTCCGCAATAGTCGGTGGCGATTCTTCAAAGCTCTCACCCAGGCCCGGTTCCAGCCAGACCTCATAGCCTGCCCGGCCCATGTACGCAGCTTCAACAAAGTCATGGCTCATGATCGGACCACGAAACAAACCGAAGCCGGGTAACTTGCGAAGACCGCAATGCCGCATGAATGCATCCACACGAATAGTTGCGTTATGCCCCCAAAAGGCGGCATCGCCCATCTGGATAGCCGCCAGCCCAGTGGCGAACAGGGGTGAGTAGACCCGATTAGCAAATTGCTGCAGCCGGGCGAACAGGGACTGGCCGTTAATCACCGTGGGGTTGGTTTGCAGGATGCCGGTCGCCGGTTCCAGTTCCATTAACTGGACCATCCGCACCAGGGTTCGCCCGCTCAGCAGACTGTCGGCGTCCAGCACGATCATATAGCTATAGCGACGCCCCCAGCGGCGGAGGAAATCCGCTACGTTACCGCTCTTGTAATTCTGGTTGAGGGTGCGCCGTCGGTAGAACAGGCGCCCCTCGGCGCTCAGTTCGTCACACATACTCTGCCAGGCGGCCTGCTCTTCCAGCCAGACATTCGGGTCGCGACTATCAGACAGAATGTAGAACTCGAAATGCTCTAGCCGCCCGACCCGCTCAAGATCCCGGTAAACCGCTCGCAAACGTCGCAGGGTACGTTGGACGGATTCATGATAGATAGGCATGACAATGGCTGTTGGCGCGAGCGGCGTCGCGGCAAGTTCATCGGCACTGTGTCGCTTGAGCAGGGAGAAGCGATCGCCGCCTGACAAACGCAGGATAAATCCGTACATCGCAGTCCAGAAGCCAACCGCAATCCACGCATATAACAGGAAAAAGACCGCGACCAGAGCCTTCTCAACCCAGGTATTACCATGGTAAGGCAGCACCCAAAGCAAAAAATAGCAGGCCACCAACGTCTGACCAAAGACAAAAAGCGATAGTAACGCCCGTCGTACTGTGGCTACCCGATGCCATTTCAGACGGGTCTCCGGGCGGGGGGCGAGCGATGCAGCCGAACGCTGTGATGAGCCAGCCAGTTCAGACATTGCGCCAGTATCCTATACTGCCGCGCCTGAGTTCGGGACGCTGAGGGGGGACGTCGATGGCGGGCAGCGAAAAATATTCAGGAACCAGGTCCATCGAACGGGATATAGCACCTTCACTACCTTCTGCCAAGGCAGAATCCACAAGTTGTAAGGCCCGCCGGCAGACATCGTTGGTTGGTGGAATACCATAGCCTTCGATATAAGCCAGCACACGATCAAGCGCTTGCTGACACAATGCTCTTGCCATAATGACACTCCATCCTTGCGTGTTTCGCCTTACCGTTCCTGGGCACGAACACCGGAGTCCGGTGGCAGTTCATAGGTCCAGGTTTCGGTGAGCGGCTCCCCGTCCATACTCAGGTAAGCCCGGACTGACATTAAAGCTGCCGGAGCTGGCCGAACCAGCATCGACAGCCTCCAGCTTTTATCCGGCTCGCTGTACTCCACAAAATGCTCAAGAATCTCAACATCAGCCCCACCAGTAGCAGAACTGACCACTGAGGCCTGGGCGTCGAGAGTATCAAGCTTGCCTCCGGCAAAGTCGACAATGATGCGATAAGCACCTTCCACGGAGCCACCGCCGACCCGATTGCCATCGCCAATAAATGTTTGCATGGCCGCGGCCGTAGGTTGGCCGGTGACGGATGCGTCGCCAAAGTGCAAGGTGTATTCGCGGCTGATCTCTTCACCCGCCCCAACTGGCTCTTTTGGCCGCCAGAACGCGACAATATTATCGTTGGTTTCCGATCTGGTGGGTATCTCCACCAGGACAATCTCACCTTTACCCCAATTCCCTTTGGTCTCTACCCAGGCGCTCGGACGTTTATCATACCTGGCCTCAAGATCCTCAAAGCGGGCGTAATCAGTATCCCTTTGTAGTAAACCGAAACCCTGGACATCTTCAGTCTGGAGGTAGCTCATGCGTAAACCATGCGGGTTGATCAAGGGCCGCCAGAGCCACTCACCCGTATTGCCATCATGAATCAGCAAGCCATCGGAATCGTGGACCTGAGGCCGCCACTCACCATGAGGCCGGGGCGTATTTTCCCCGTAATAGAACATACTCGTCAGCGGGGCCATGCCCAGCAAGCCCACTTCCCTGCGCATAAACAGGGTCGCTGTCACTTCAACGCGCGTTGCGTCCCCGGGAAACACCCGGAAGCGATAGGCGCCTGTTACGCTGGGCCCATCCAACAAACTGTACACCACCATCGAATCCGCATCGGCATCAGGTCGCTCAATCCAGTATTCAACGAATGAAGGGTACTCCTCACCTGAGCGCAGTCCGGTATCAATAGCGACGCCCCGGGCCGATAAACCAAAGTGATTGTCTTTGCCAACACCCCGAAAATAGCTGGCACCGGCAAACGACAGAAACTGGTTCTGGACGGTATCGGTTTCCATTGGATAGGTCAGCCGAAAACCTGCATAGCCCAAATCGGCAGGTATGCGCTTGGCCAGAGTATCGTTCGGATAATTGAAGTTCGCCTTCTCGAAGGGAACCGACCGCACACCTTCCGCATCAATCTCGTTAATCGCAACCGCGTGGCCATAGTAGGTTCCAGGCGAAGCCATCATCACCCGGAATCTGGATTCCGAGTCGCTCCACAGACTGGCCTCAGGTTTGAAACGAATCTCTTGATACTGAGAGTAGGTCAGCTCTCGCAAAAACTGGGGTATCTCCGCCGGAGCCTGGTAGGGCTGCTCCGCCAGCTTTTTCGCTTTTTCAGCAACAGTGCTGAGATCAAACGGCGACTCAGCCTGAGCCGCTTGACTGAAAAATACAAATAACCCGGCCCCTAAAAGACCGTAAGCAAACGCTGAGGACATTCCATCTCCTGAAGTATCAGACCTGCTGGCAGAACAACAGCAGGAATTCCGTAACCACATCATCAGTTCATCAGTGGACCCCCATCTAACAACGAGGGCCAGCCTTGCTTCAAGTGACAACTATGTAAGGCACAACAGAAAATACGCAGGCAATCCTGAGTTTAGACTACTTCAGGCTGATAGACAGGGTCAGCGACACATCGGGGGTATCGGGTTTTTGCATAACGCTGAGAGAATCGCCGAGCATACGACCGACACGAAGACCGGCCGTCAAACCTTTGGACTTCAACTGCAAGGCGATTTCCGCTGCGCTGGCGCTGCCCCAGAGGTCCGGTTGATGTTCGGTAGGCGCCACCCACCCCTTGAGCAATGACAACCGCACGCTGGAGTGGATGTTTGAGAGCATAAGTAACGGAAACCAGGGGCTGCTGGCTTCAAGACGCAACCAACCGCCTTGTTGGCTATAAGCACCCTGGCCGCCAAAGCCACTGATTTGGGCGGGCCCGGCGACCAGCATATATTGTGAACCGGGAATGATATCCGGACTGTACTGGTACTGGCCATTCAGACCCCAGTTCCAACGCCCGAGGGGCTGCTTGAGAGAGCCTAGAACGGTGTATTTACGGTACTCCGCATCGATATCTGTGCCGGGCCAGGGGTCGCGGTCAGCACCGAGGGAGGTCAGACCCCGTTTCACTGACACGCTGCTGAACGCTGACGTACCGAAGACGCCGATTTCGCAGTTCATTTGAGTTTCGAACCAGAACGAAGACAGATGTCGGCTGGCATCATCCACCCGTTCCCCTTCCGTAAACGCGGTATTAGCCTGTGCGGCCAATCCCATCAGGGCGTCAAAGCGCAAGTCACCCAGCTCAAACATATGACGCCGCAAACTCGCATCCACCGCCTGGCGATCACCGCTGATCTGATACTTGCGCCCCCCCCCGGTCACCGAGTCCTCGTAGTCAGACAAGTTACCGTTAACGTTTATGGCGCCAAACCTCGACGGAAATGAGTAGCCAAAACCGAAGCCGTGGTTGCTGCCCTCAGCATGGCCTGCCAAAAAACGGTTGTACCGGAGGGACAGGGCGTCACTACCCCCCGTGATACCCTTTGCAGCCAGATCAAGACTGCCCCGGTAATCGCCGTTGGAATTAACGGTGTCGCCCCCGAACGAGATGCGATCCCCCAGCCAGGTAGGATCTGCAGCGCGAATTTGCAGCGAGGGGTCGAACTCGTGGTTAGAGGCAGCATCCGAGGTCTCGGCCGTTGCTGACTCAGCGTAGATTGGAATATCACGAAGAGAAAAATCAAATACCTGCGGGGTTTTTTCCGATGCCGACGCAGCAGAGCCAACGCTCAGCAGACAGCCCCCCACGATAATTTTCAGCAACGGATTCACGAAACCATACCCTTTACACTTTCTTGACATTGAACATGACGTGCAATGTACGGGTAGACGACGACTGAATCCAGCGATTAGAAGCTAAAGTTTCAAACGCTTACAATTTTAATTTTATAGCCAAAACAGAACGCTACATTTGATACTGAATGTAAATTCATGAGTCTGGATGGAGGAGGTATTGTGAACAAAAAAGGTGAAATAGATCACTGATCAAGGCGTGCAAGAACGCAATTGGGAGCGGTTACAGGTGAGCAGCGCGCTCACTCAGGCAATCCTCTGAACCCATTTCAAACTCCCGGCACACCCAGGGTCGGTACTCGTAGATGCTGCAAAGCATGGTTTCACGGTCCAGGGCAGCGCACCATCCATCGTCAAGACGCGCCATAACCTCGCCACCCCATGAGTCAGAATCCACGTAGCGCTCAGGCACACCGGTGTCAGTGATCAGCATCACCTCAAGACGACAACAGCAGGCAAGACAGGATGAACAGGTTACTGCGGGCTCATCCGGAGCCACGGTAGTGGGTATTTTGTAGCGGGGGTGATCACGTTGACGACTGGTCAATGACGACTCCTGTAATCGGATTTACTGCAGTTTGCCCGTTCATACCAGGACTGAACATGAACAGCTATCAACCTGTCCCGAAGGCATTCAAACCGCCCATCGGATCAGCCACCATACTGTAACGCTTACCACCTTTGCGTTTGGCTGCATACATCGCGTCGTCAGCGTGCCTGACCAGTTGCAGATCGTCCCGGCCGTGCTCGGGATACACTGCAATGCCAAGGCTCGGGGTCGTGATCAGAGTTTTTCCTTCCAGTACGTAAGGCGCACTCAGAACGGTGAGTATTTTCTCCGCCACCATCGTGACATCCTCAGGCCTGCCGATGCCGTCGAGCACAATAGCAAATTCGTCCCCACCCATACGGCCAACGGTATCTGACTCCCGAACACACTGCCCAAGGCGACGAGCGACCTCCCGCAGTAGGTTGTCGCCTATGGTATGGCCGAAGGTGTCGTTGATGTGCTTGAACTTGTCCATGTCCAGATAAAGCACCGCCAGTGGAACCAAATCTCTCCGCGCCCTGGTCAGGGAGCTTTGCAGACGGTCCAGAAACAGCGCCCGGTTAGGCAATTCAGTCAGCTGATCGTGCTGTGCAAGGTATTCCAGACGAGAGTGGGTGCGCTTACGTTCTATCGCTGCCGCCACCTGACTCGACACAAACTGCAGTAACTCCTTGTCCCGCGGCGTATAACGCACCTCCCCGGAATAACTCTGGACCACGAGGGCACCGATAGTGTCAGCCCCCGACACCAGGGGCACTCCCAACCAGTCCAGTGCATGTTTCCCGACGACCATGCCAATCTCGGACATCACCTGCTCGGCGGTATCAGGGGTGAGCAGGATAGCTTCACCGGATCGGATAACTTCGGCGCTGAGTGTCCCGGACTCCAATGGCGTGGGTGATGGCGCCTGATCGTACTGATCGACGTAATAGGGGAAGCTGAGCTGAGCCGCCGTGGCATCGTAAAGCGTGACAAAAAAATTGTCGGCAGGCAGTAGCTGTTCAATGACCTCATGCACACGCCCGAACAATGCCTGCAAATCGCCGGTCGAGTGCGCCGCCTCGGAAATAGCGTAGAGTGCCTGTCGTAGCGCTTCAGCGCGTTTGCGTTCCGTAATATCCCTCGCCACACCCACCCTTACCTGCTCTGTTTCAAGCCAACGGGTAGACCACATAATATGGACAATACGACCATCTTTGCGGAAATAACGGTTTTCATGATCTTCCGATGGAGTGCCAGCAGTGATGCTTTCCACAAGGGCCAGGGTGTGTGCATGGTCGTCCGGGTGCATCAATTCAAAGGCTGTCCGGCCAATCATTTCTTCCGGCCGGTAACCAAATACCCGTTCACTGGCAGCGCTGACAGATAAAAAGCGTCCGTCTTTATCCACCACACAGACCACGTCCATCAGCAGATCAAGCAATTTTTCGTTAGGAATGCGAGGTGTTTGGTTCATAGTCGTAACTATAAAGCTGTAGACATTCAATGCGCCAGCTTCAATCCCCTCTACCGCTAATCTCATCCGTCGGTTTTTCAGATTTTTTCTGAAAATCATTCTGGGTGAACACCTCCAGCAGGATCGACTGCTCGATGAAACCCTTCTCTCCAGGCCTTACAGGCACCCTAACCACCAGATGTAACTCGCCCGCTGTTGGTACCTGGATGGTCACCCGGGGATCAACTGACGGCACTTCCAGACCACGATACATACTGACATTGCTCATGTGTCCTCTTACCTCCTCGATATAAGGCCCACACAGCCTGTTAGCAGCCTCCAACAAGGCTTTCTGCGCTCCGCGCCAATCGTCGTTGAGCTTGAATGGCACGGTAAATACATGAAAACCGTACTCGTAGGTAAAGCTTTCATTGACCACCGGCTCCGACACAAACACCGCGTTCGGAATCACCACCATGCGTCCTGTGCGCTGGTGAACATTCTTGCCGGGGCCGACTTCCAGAATCGTGGTGGTCAGCAAACTCTGATCAATCACGTCACCACGAAAGTCCTTGACCTGAATACGGCTGCCCAGGGAAAAAGAGCGGGCGCCGGTTTTGATGATGGAGCCGATCACACAGAGGATCAGTTCTTTGGTAGCCACCACAAACGCCACGGCAATCGCTACCACCGACAATGCCAGAGTGCGAAGTTCCGCGCCCCAGATCAGTACCAGGCCCAGCAGCATCAGTAACAGGAACCCGTTGCGGGAATTTACCAGCCATTTGCGACGGAGCTCATGAGACGCCACTTTCCGGCGGATAAATCGAGCCACCAGCATCCGCAGAATCACCACCACTACGATCAGGATGGCTGTGCTCAACAGCAGCCTCAGAACCGAATCCGATATCACGATATTTGCCGGTAACCGGTCGAGCATTTCGTACATTTATTAGATCCTGTTGTCGTCGGCTCCGGGCTCACCAGCAAGCTCTAACAAGCTTACCGGGGCGTTACTCGCAACACTTGGCCATTTGCGCTATCTGTCAATAAATAAACAGCGCCATCGGGGCCGGTTTCTACATCCCGGATACGCTCGTTCAGGGCTTCAAACAACACCTCGACCTCCCGGGCTTCACCATTCTCCAGGCTTACACGATGAACCTGTTTTGCAGCCAGAGCTCCTACCAGCAGATCGCCCTGCCATTGAGGGAATAGCTCGCCGGTATACAGCGTCATACCTGAGGGTGCAATAGAGGGCGTCCACTGAAGCAGCGGCGACTCCATTCCCGGGCGGTCAGTGAACGGTGTCACCCGGGCGCCAGTATAATCGAGACCAAAACTGGTGATCGGCCAGCCGTAATTTTTGCCAGCCTCTATCAGATTGATTTCATCGCCGCCTTTCGGCCCGTGCTCGTGGGCAATCAGTCGGTTCTCCTCACTGTCGTAGATCAGGCCCTGCACATTGCGGTGCCCATAGCTGTATATCTCAGGCAATGCGTCTTGCTGACCCTTGAAAGGATTATCGGCAGGTGCAGAGCCGTCGCCGTTCAGCCGCACTATAGTGCCGATATGACTGGTCAGTTTCTGGGCCTCCTCCCGGTAATCGAAGCCGTCCCCGAGGGAGAGCGCCAGAGTGTCATCCGGCAACCAGGCGATGCGGCCGCCGTAATGGGCGGCGCCCACTTTGGCTGGCTGCACCCGAAAAATTTCTTCAGTATTTTCGAGACCCTGATCTCCCAACCGCGACCGGGCCAGACAAGTGTGGTTGGCTTTCGCCGTACCGCAGGCGTAACTGAGGTAAATCTGCTGACTGTCAGGGAAATCCGGCGCCAGCGAGACTTCGTTCAACCCGGATTGACCGGACGCAAATACTTCAGGCACGCCGGACAGCGGTTCAGGCTGCAATTTCCCATCTTTGGATAGTAAGCGCAGGCGACCCACCCGTTCCGTGACCAGGGCACCGCCGCCAGGCAAGAATGCGATCGACCAGGGATGCTCCAGCCCTTCGGTCACCACCTCAATCCGATAGTCCGATGACGGCTGTGCAACCGCTTGATCTGCAGGCAACATCA
Organism: Marinobacter sp.; assembly: GCF_040882185.1. GTDB lineage: Bacteria > Pseudomonadota > Gammaproteobacteria > Pseudomonadales > Oleiphilaceae > Marinobacter. The sequence goes on from NZ_JBBEBW010000030.1 coordinate 40,275, forward strand.
ACCCGCCGACCAGCACCAGACCAAGCGCAGTACCATATCCGCGAGAGCCAACCGAAGAGACGCCGACAAGGCGGGCAAACAGCCAGCCGGACACCGCAGCGCCAGCCAGCATTGCCAGTAGCCCACCACTACCCCGGGTAGCCGCAATCAATGTCGGCATGGGCGCCAGTGCGTTCGCCAGAATAAAGGTCACCCAAAGTCCTATCGCAGCCGCGAGCGCACATACCGGCGCTAGCCAGCGCTCGCCGACAACACGACCAAGCAGCAACGCGGCGCTCTGGGAGAGCAAAAAACTGACCCCGAACAAAGCCCCATACACGGGCGCGAAATTGACTATATCCATAAGACTGGTCTGCAGACGTTCACCCACGGCTATTTCCACGCCCAGGTTTTGCAGGGCCATTAGATTGAACTGGGTTTGAATCACGCTGCCCAGCAAGGCCCCAAACACCAGCGCGGCAATAAATGCGCCCACTATTTTCAAGCCACCAGGGCGTGACGTCACGAAGATTCTCCAGGCGGCATAACCACCCATTCAGGTTCGTCAAATTCGCCGATCAACTTTATCTCACATACACCGGCCGCGCTGCGGATAATATCAGTCACGTCCTGATTATGTTGCGATTCCATCGCATCCCGGGCAGATTTACTTTCCCAGTGAGCGATCGCGATCAGCACGTTCGGGTCGTCCATTTTGCGATGCAGTTCGGTACCCCGTGCACCGGGGGCTTGCTGGATGATCTGACTGGCGCGCACCCAGGCATCCGCGTATTCCTCCGCCGTATGACCTGACCGGATGTGAACTTCAAAGATGTATTTCATTTCGCCGTCCTCCTTTGTCCCGGAGAGCAATAATACCCGTCTTACGTTCTAAACCCCTACCATAACAACATACCGCCTAGCCTGGCGTGACCTGTTCAGACCGGAACACAGGCCAAAAAAAAGCAGCCCTTAGGCTGCTTTTTAAAAAGGCAGATCAGATTACTTGGTGCCGGATTTAACCGTATCTTTGACCTTGCCTTTGGTTTCTTCCAGATGACCCTTGGTGTTCTGATTCTTACCTTCAGCCTCTGTTTCCTCGTCGCCGGTAACTTTGCCGTACCCTTCTTTAACCTTACCTTTAACTTTATCCAGGGTACCTTCGGCTTTGTCCTGCTTTGAATCTTTCATATCCATTTCCTTGATCCGGGGCTTGTGTAACTGCAGCTTCAAACTAGCAAGTGGCCGGGCAACTAACCAATTAACCTACTTTAACCTCTCGGCCATCTTCACTTACCAACACTGCAGCGATCACGGACATCCTGCGTGATTTCATAGAGTAACGTGTTCGCCTTTACCTGTAGTAGCCCGTTCAAGGGAGCTGGTGCTCAGCGTCGCGATGAGACGCGACGACTTGTCGCCAACGCGCTGCCGGTCCTGGCGGTCGGGAACACTTATGTATCCCAGTTCAGCAACCGCCTGAGCATGCTGCAGCAACACCTTGCGTCGGGCCATATCTGTCGTAATGCTCGCCAGTAGTTCGAGCGAACCAAGCAGAACTTCCAGAACCGCCACATTAGCTGAGGCGTTCTGACGAATCTGGTCGAAGGCATCGGCGATCAAGTCGGCATAGGTCGGGCCTGGGGTCAACAATCGAATCTTGTCGTCTTTAGCGCGAAAGCTGCACTCAATCTTACGATCTGTCAAACGGACCAAGATTGCTGTCAGATGGTGAAGACACATGACGGCCGTTGTGGTGTCATTGACGCCGGGCGACAACGCCCGTAACGCCACGTCGACCAGTTGGCGAATCCCGAAGGCGGCGTCCTGCTCCACGGTTCGCTGACGGCCCACCGCGTATAGCCAGTAAAGCTGGCTGTAATCGTCGTCGGTCACAGCCGTGCCCAGAAGAGAAAACACAGGAACCCCTTCGATCACGAACTGGCCCACCATTCGCTCCATTCGCACCACCGTGTGGCGTTTGCGCGCGAAGGCCAGCAGGGCGTCAATATCGGCGCTCTGGAGATACCCTGTTTTATCCGCCAAGACCGGATACCAGTTCTGGGTCGCCCCCGAATTCGCCGACTCCAGGAAGGAGTTTTCCAAACCCCCACGCTCAGGGTACAGGTTTTCAATAGCCGCGATGGTGTCGGCAGCGACCTCCGCCAGGATATGGTTCGCCTGGATGACCCGTGCAATGTGGTGAATGAAATAAATCAGTACAGCGATGCCGACAAATCCCAGCGCCAGCCCGCCAAGAACCGCTAGTGAGGGCACATATTCGACGTCGTCGCCGCCACGAATGGTCCTTAACACGACCAGGCAATAGGCGAAAATCCCGACAAATGCGCCGAGGGCCGATTGGGTTCCCTTGTCCCGCATGAAGTTGTGCAAAACCCGGGACGAGTACTGGCTTGAGGCAAGAGAAAGAGCCACCAGGGTGCTCGAGAAAGCCACTCCGGCCACCGTGATCATAGTTGTCGCAATGGTGGTCAATAACCCCCGCGCACTCTCGGCATCGGAGCCGAACAGACGCGGCCATTCCTCGAGTAGACCCGAGGGAAGCCAGTGCTCGGATTCGACCAAAACCACAGCGAGAATGACAGAAGCCAATACAAGCAGTGTGGGCAAGAACCAAAAGCTGGAGCGAACGGCGAGCCATAACTGGCGGATATTATTAATGTTGATTCTCCCTTTGGTTCGAATGGCAGCGGTTCTGCAGCCCTCAAGTAATCGCTGGTATCCCTAATGCTCCCAATTGCTGGCCGGTATCCTCTTGACGTGCATATGGCTGATCAGCCGAATGGTTGGTCGGATCAGGAACTGGAAGCTGCCAATGATAAACAACCAGATCGCGGCTTTCTCCAGGCCGGGGAAAAGAAACAGTATACTGCCGCCCAGAAACCAGAGCGCGATAAAGAAGTCATTGATGATGCTGAGCATTTCGTATCGACGCCGGATGATGAGCTCCTCGCCGCCTAGTTTCAGAGTGAGCGGATTGTCCGTCGGGGTATCGTCCATACTGGCCTCTTTTCTGAGCTGTATGCTCTTGATTAACAATTTACCGAAGCGGGCATTTCAATGATAAGGTTCCAGACTAATAGCGCCGCATGCAGTACGTCCAAGGCTTTTAACAGGGAGTTACGGCATGGCTTTTCTCGCAGCTTTTTTCGCCCGGAGAGGCCGAATCTTTGCCATGTTTGTTTCGCTGATATCAGCTTCCTTCGTATCGGCCAGCGAACCCATGCGCATCGCCGCAGCTTCTGATCTTCGTTACGCACTCAATGATATTATCGAGCTTTATCATCATAGCCATCCCGGCGCCAATATCGAAGTCATCTACGGTTCTTCCGGCAAGATGACGACGCAAATTATGAATGGCGCGCCTTATGACCTCTTTTTTTCCGCCGACATAGCCTATCCAATAAAACTCAGGGACCACGAGCTGACGGCGACGGAGCCCGCCGTTTATACCCTCGGTCGTATCGTGCTCTGGAGCAACACCCTCGACGCCACCAACCTCACCCTGGAGACTCTGACCTCCGACACCGTTCGCCGGATCGCCATCGCCCAGCCATCTCATGCCCCTTACGGTCTGCGCACCAAGGAGGCACTGCAGTCGGCAGGCGTCTGGGAAGCGGTGCAGCACAAACTGGTGTTCGGTGAGAACATTGCCCATACGGCACAGATGGCCCAGTCCGGGGCGGCCCAGGTCGGTATCATAGCGCTATCGCTCGCCAAATTCCCCGACCTGGCAAGGCACGGTTACCATCTGATTGACGACGCCTTGCACAGCCCGCTCGCTCAGGGGTTTGTCGTTACCCGGCGTGGTGGCAACAAACCGCAAGCCCGGGCGTTCGCCGAGTATATGGCCAGCGATCAGGCCCACCACATCATGTCCCGCTACGGCTTCACCATGGGAGTGGACTGATGTTCGCACTGGGACCGGCGGAGTGGCAGGCAATCACTGTCACCTTCAAGCTCTGCCTCTACACCACGCTGATCCTGCTGATCATGGCCACGCCCCTGGCCTGGTGGCTGGCCCGAGGGCACTCTACCGGCCGGGTGATGGTTCAGGCCATTGTCGCCTTGCCGTTGGTACTGCCACCAACGGTTCTGGGTTTCTACCTGCTTATCGTACTGGGCCCCCAGGGAGTGGTGGGCGAAACACTGGAGAATCTGGGTCTTCACCACCTTGCGTTTACGTTTGAGGGCGTTCTCATCGCCTCAGTGCTCTATTCCATGCCGTTTGCGGTGCAGCCGCTGACCCAGGCGTTCAGCGGTCTGGGGCGGCGGCCGGTAGAAGTCGCCAGTAGTTTGGGGGCCAGCGGCGTGGATCGGTTTTGCAGCGTGATTTTTCCGCTGACCCGCGGTGGCTTTCTGGTGGCCGCTACCCTGACATTCGCCCATACCCTTGGCGAATTCGGCGTCATTTTGATGCTCGGCGGCAGCATACCCGGTGAGACCAAAGTGTTGTCAGTGCTGATTTACGACCATGCCGAGGCGATGAACTACGACGCCGCCCATAGCCTGTCACTGATGCTACTGATATTTGCCTTCGTGACCCTGTTTCTGGTTTACAGCATCAATCGGCGCTTTACGGTAGCCAGGCTATGACGCTCCAGACTATGACGTTAAAAATACGCGCGCATCTGACGTACGGCGAAAGCTTCGAACTCAAGATGGATAGCGAACTTCCTCTCAATGGCGTGACCGCGCTGTTTGGCCGCTCCGGGTGCGGCAAAACCACGTTGTTGCGCATCATCGCCGGTCTGGAACGGGTTCCGGGCGCGGCCGTGAGCTTCGGCAATCAGCATTGGCAGCAGCATAGCCATTTCGTGCCGCTGCATAAGCGGCGTATCGGTCTGGTATTTCAGGAACACAGCCTGCTGCCACACTTGTCGGTAAAAGAGAACTTGCTCTACGGTTACAAGCGAACCCCTGAACCACTACGGCGCCTGCACCCGCCTGAAGTCACCACCATGTTGGGCATTGACGATTTACTTGACCGGCGTATCGATCAGTTATCCGGCGGCCAGCGTCAGCGCGTCTCGTTGGGCCGGGCCCTGCTGATAAGCCCACAACTGTTGCTGCTGGACGAGCCCATGGCGGCGCTCGACACCTACACCAAGCGGGAAATCATGCCGTTCCTGTCAAGGATGGCGACCGAGTCCGAAGTGCCCATTATCATGGTCAGCCACGCTCCTGATGAAGTCGAGCGTCTGGCAGACTGGGTGGCATTCATGCACGACGGCCAGATTCAGAGTGTCAAGACACTGCGCGACGCTCTTGCCCACCCCCACTCACCGTTGTTTGACGACACCGGAGCGGTGTCTGTCCTGGAGGGCAATCTGGGAACCACAGCTAAAGATGGATTACGGAAGTTCGGCTCGCCGGGAGCGCAATTATGGGTACCCGATACCGGTCAGACAGCCGGTCAGCAAACCAAAAGGCTGCGCATTCTCGCCCGGGATGTCAGCCTGTCACTGGACGAACCTCACCGGATCAGTATCCAGAATCACCTGCCAGTAACCATCGAACGCATTGATCCACCCCATAACAACCGCATGGTAGTAGCCTGCCGCACCGGGGACCAGCAACTGCTGCTGGTAGAGGTGACCGCCCGTGCGGTTAACCAACTCGGATTATCCACAGGGCAGCGGCTCTACGCCCTGATCAAAGCGGTAGCGTTGCTGGAGTGAGATTGGGTGGCCAAGCGCCTCAAAAGAGTACATCGTATGGCGACCATAACGCCCCACGGTTCTGAAGCCAACACTCACACCACAGAGTCGCTATGACCACCGCTATCTGGTTTATATTACTGGGCTCGCTACTACTGGTTGTGGGCTTTACCGCCGCCTACATCAAAACCGTGCCGGCCACGACGGCCATTGTGTACTTGCTTATCGGGTTCGTACTCGGGCCCATGGGCTTTCATCTGTTTCATTTCAATCCGCTGGAAGAGTCGGCGTTGATGGAACTGCTGACCGAAATAGCGGTATTGATTTCACTGTATTGTGCCGGCGTGAAAATGCCCGCCCCGGTGACGTTCAAGCGTTGGCGAAACCCTCTGCAACTGGCAGTTATTTCAATGACGTTGACCGTCGGGCTGGTAACGCTCTTCGGTTATTACTGGCTCGCCCTGCCCCTTGGGGCCGCCGTTCTGCTCGGTGCAGTTGTAGCGCCGACTGATCCAGTACTGGCCACCGAAGTGCAGGTTCGCCATGCCGATGATAATGACCAACTTCGGTTTGCATTGACCAGCGAGGCTGGCATGAACGACGGCAGCGCTTTCCCGTTTGTGATGCTCGGCCTGGGCTTGCTGGGCCTGCACGACCTGGGCGACTCGGGTTGGCGATGGCTCGTCATGGACGTGATCTGGGCCAGTGGAGCGGGGATCGGCATTGGTATCCTGGCGGGGTGTGGGGTTGGCTGGCTGGTGCAGAAAATGCGCACGACTTTCTCCGGTACCGAGTTTCTGGAAACCTTTTTAGGCCTCGGCCTGATTGCCTTTGCCTACGGTATCAGCCTGTGGGTGGATGCTTGGGGCTTTCTGGCGGTGTTCAGTGCGGCCGTAGCTTTGCGACACACCGAATTGAGGTTGTCTGGTCTCAAACAGGACTACTCCGACGCGACTTCTGGAGAAACATACCCGGGTGATAAACCACAACCTATTGCCCATATCCACGAGAGCTCACTGGTGTTCAACGAACATCTGGAACGGCTGGCTGAAATTCTGCTGGTTCTGATGATCGGCGGCTCTATGTTCTGGGATTCCTGGAGCTGGCGGGCGGTCGGCTTCGCCGCCTTTCTGTTCTTTATCGCCCGCCCGCTCAGTGTTCATATTGGCTTGCTGGGAACCAGGGCCCCTATGCGCCTGCGAAATCTGGCGGGCTGGTTCGGGGTTCGCGGAGTCGGTTCGCTATACTATCTGATGTACGCCGTTCAGCACGGTCTGCCGGAAAATATAGCGATGGAATTGATTCACTTGATCCTGGTGGTCGTTGCCTTATCGATCCTGGTTCATGGCATCAGCGTGAAACCTGCCATTGCCCGGTTTTGGCGGTCGCGCAGGTCGGGATGAACCCGCCCCGGCTTATCCGGTCGTGGCGCACAAGGCCAATATCTGCAAGTGTCACCAACTCGACTAGACTGAGAATAGATTCCATCCATCACGATACAGCCGTGGCGGGTCTTTCTGCCCGCCGGTATACCAATCGATGGGCATCTTCAGCTCACTGGCAGACACACGGAGGACGATACTATGACACTGAAATCTACCCACCTGGCCGCGATGACTCTGTCCGCTGTCACTTTGTCGTTGTTCATGGCGAGCACCCAGGCTGCAACCAAATGGGATATGCCCACGCCTTACGGTGACTCGAACTTCCATACCGTTAACATCAGTGAATTCGCTGATGATGTTCGCGAGGCCACTGACGGTGAGCTGGATATAACCGTTCACAGTGCCGGATCACTGATCAAGCATCCGGAAATCAAAAACTCGGTACGCCGCGGCCTGGTGCCTATCGGCGAACTGATCATGTCTCGCCTGGCCAATGAGGACCCCCTGTTCGAGGTGGATTCCGTGCCTTATCTTGCCAGTAATTATGAGGAAGCCTGGACACTCTGGCAGGCGTCCCGGGATATGCTGTCCAAACGTCTTGCAGATCAACGGCTGAAGCTTCTGTTTGCGGTGCCATGGCCACCCCAGGGGATCTACACCCAGTTTCGCATTGAAACCGGTGAAGAGTTACAGGGTGTGAAAATGCGGGCGTATAACAAGTCCAGCGAACAACTTGCCGACCTTTTCGGGGCGGTGGCGACCCAGGTTGAAGTGCCCGATATTCCAACCGCCTTCGGAACTGGCCGCGTCGACGCCATGATCACCTCCCCGTCCACCGGTGCTAATACCCGTGCCTGGGATTACCTCAGCCATTTCAACCATGCCCAGCTCTGGTTGCCTAAAAATATGGTTGTGGTGAATATCAAAGAGTTCGAGAGCCTGCCCGAGGAGGTTCAGAAGGCCCTTGAGGAGGCTGCCACAGCTGCAGAAGATCGTGGCTGGGAAGCCAGTAAGGCTGAAACCGAGGCCCAGATCAAGGTCATGAGTGACAACGGCATTGTGGTATATGAGCCCACCGACGCCTTTGCTGGACGGCTGAAGACCGTAGGCGAGGAAATGGAGAAAACCTGGCTTGAGCGGGCCGGCGAGGACGGTGAGGCACTGCTGAAGCAATATCGCGGGCAATAGGCCTCACTGAACATTCCTGGACCTGGGGGGCACACCCATGCGCAAGACTCTGGATGCGTTTTACCGAGTGGGGGGATTTCTGTCGGCGCTTCAGTTGGCGATCATTATGATTATGATCGTATTGCAGGTGCTTGGGCGTGTGGTCGATAAACTGCTGTCGTGGGTCGGAGTGGATCAGCTTGGATTACAGGTTCCAGGGCTGGCTGAGCTGGCGGCGTTCCTGTTGCTAGGGGCTACGTTTACGGGCCTCGCCTACACCTTCTCGCAGGGCAGTCATATACGGGTAACCCTTCTACTCCGGTTGCTGCCCAAGCCTCTGCAACGCTGGTTCGATATTCTGGCTGTCCTGGTGGCGGCCGGAATTACCGGCTTTGCGATCTGGTTCGGGTCCAGCCTTGCCTATGACAGTTACGACTTTGGGGATCTGTCCATCGGCACCGTCCCGGTACCCCTCTGGATTCCCCAAGCCGTCATGGTGCTGGGTCTGGCCTGGTTACTCATTGCGTTGCTGGACGCCCTGTTCGCCCTGCTGAGCGGTCGAATTCCCCATTTACAGGATGAGACACCGCAGGAGTAATCCATGGAAACGATCTGGATAAGCGTCGCGCTTCTGTTGGCACTGCTGGCTCTGCTTGGGTCGGGTCTATGGGTTGCCTTCGCCCTGGCTGCGATCGGATGCGCTTCGCTTTTTTTTCTGAGCAACATCTCGGTAGGCGATAGCCTGGCAACGGCATTCTACGGGGCGAGCGTGTCGTGGGAGCTGGCGGCATTGCCGATGTTTATCTGGATGGGCGAAGTGCTGTTTCGTTCACGGCTTTCAGAAGAAATGTTCACCGGCATTGCGCCCTGGGTCAGTAAAATTCCCGGACGTTTGCTGCACACCAATATTATCGGCTGCGGAATTTTTGCAGCCATTTCCGGGTCATCTGCCGCGACTGCCGCGACCATAGGGAAAATGTCGGTGCCGGAGCTGACCCGGCGCGGTTACAACCGCAAACAGATACTGGGTACCCTGGCGGGCTCGGCAACCCTGGGGTTGCTGATTCCACCGTCCATCATCCTGATTGTGTACGGGGTGGCCACTGAACAATCCATCGCCCGGCTGTTTGTGGCGGGTATTCTGCCCGGCCTGCTGTTGCTGGCGATGTTTGCAGGCTACGTAGCGATATGGTCGATACTCAATCCTGACGGCGCGCCGAAGGGTGAGGATGAGTCCCTGCCATTCCGTGAGAAACTCCGACGCAGCCGACCCCTGATCCCGGTCGTTTTGCTCATTGTCGGGATTATCGGATCAATCTACGCCGGGCTGGCCTCGCCGACCGAATCTGCAGCCGTAGGCGTGGCATTGGCTCATCTTTTATCCTGGCGCGGTGGCTCGATGAACATGACCACCTTCAAGACCGCGATGATGGGTACAGTGAAAACCTCCACCATGATTGCCTTCATTCTCGTAGGTGCGCAGTTTCTCACGATTGCCATGGGGTTCACCGGAATACCCCGGGAACTGGCTACGTGGATCAATACCCTGGCGCTATCGCCTTATATGCTGTTGCTCGCGTTAACCGTTTTCTTCATTTTACTCGGCTGCTTTCTCGATGGCATTTCAGTGGTCGTGCTGACCACATCCGTCATCCTGCCCATGGTTGAGGGTGCCGGTATCGACCCCCTGTGGTTTGGTATCTACCTGGTAATCGTAGTTGAAATGAGCCAGATTACCCCGCCGGTAGGTTTTAACCTTTTTGTTATCCAGGGTCTGACGGGAGAAAATATTTTCCGGGTGGCCTGGGCAGCACTACCTTATTTCCTCTTACTTCTCGGCGGTGTTGTGTTAATCACCATCTTCCCGGAGATTGCGACTTTCCTGCCTGGCCAGATGGGCAACCAGTAAGACCAGCCCGAGCTGCATGCAGCTTTTTATAGCTTTCGATCAGGCGCTGGTGTTTTTCGAGCCCCTCCAGTTGCATGTTGGTCGGCGTTAGCCCGTGGAATCGGATATCGCCGTTCACCGAACCGACTACGGCTTCCATTGTCTGCTCACCAAACATACGGCCGAGGTTAACCCGGTAGTCGCTCAGCTCCAGCTCTTCATCCAGAGTGATTTCCAGAACCGCATTCACCGCACGGTAAAACAGCCCCCGTTCAACCGTATTGTCATTGAACTGGAGGAAGGCTTCGACCCTCTCCAGAGCTTCCTCGTGCTGCTGCAGCGCCAGGTTGATCAGCAGCTTGAGCTCCAGGATGGTGAGCTGGCCCCAGACTGTATTTTCGTCGAACTCTATGCCGATCAGGGTAATAATGTCCGTATAATCGTCAATCTGGCTTTCTTCAAGGTGCTCCGCCAGATTATTCAGTTGATCATCGCTCAGGCTGTGCAGGTTGAGAATATCTTCACGGTAGTCCAGAGCCTTATTGGTGTTGTCCCACACCAGATCATCGGCCGGGTACACCTCTGAATACCCTGGCACCAGAATACGGCATACCGGTGCGCCCAGTTCCTCGTATACAGCCACGTAGGATTCTTTATCCAGTTCCTTGAGGATATTGAACAGGCTGGCCGCTTCTTCCTCATTGCTACCGGAGAAATCCCATTCGCAGAAATCGTAGTCTGACTTGGCACTGAAGAAGCGCCACGACACCACCCCGGTGGAATCAATAAAATGCTCCACGAAGTTGTTGGGTTCGGTGACCGCCAGGCTATTGAACGTAGGAGGCGGCACATCGTTCAGGCCTTCGAAGCTTCGCCCCTGCAGCAATTCTGTCAAGCTACGCTCCAGCGCCACTTCCAGGCTCGGGTGAGCGCCAAAGGACGCAAACACGCCGCCGGTTCGCGGGTTCATCAGAGTGACACACATCACCGGGAATTCGCCGCCCAGGGAGGCATCCTTAACCAGTGTCGGGAAGCCCTGGGCTTCGAGGGCCTGAACGCCTTCCAGAATGTTCGGGTATTTTTCCAGCACGTGCTCAGGTACGTCCGGCAACGCGATCTCTTGCTCGATGATCTGCTTCTTTACCGCCCGCTCAAAGATTTCGGAGAGGCACTGAACCTGGGCTTCGTGCAAGGTGTTGCCCGCACTCATACCGTTGCTGAGGAACAGATTTTCGATCAGATTTGACGGGAAGTACACCACCTTCCCGTCGGATTGGCGCATGAAAGGCAGCGAAACGATCCCGCGTTCGGTCTTGCCGGAATTGGTATCGATCAGGTTGGAACCGAACAGCTCGCCGTCCGGGTTATAAATAGCCAGGCAGTGGTCATCCAGTATGCCCTCTGGCAGCTCGTCTTCCGGACCCGGCTTGAACCATTTTTCATTGGGGTAGTGGACGAACTCGCGGTTGGCAATCTCTTCCCCGAAAAACTGATCGTTGTAAAAGAAGTTGCAGTTCAGCCGCTCAATGAATTCGCCCAGGGCCGAACACAGGGCGCTCTCTTTGGTCGCGCCCTTGCCGTTGGTGAAACACATGGGTGAAGCGGCATCGCGAATATGCAGGGACCACACATGAGGGACAATGTTGCGCCAGGAGGCAATTTCGATCTTCATGCCCAGATCCTGCAGGATGCCGGTCATGTTCGCGATGGTCTGCTCCAGGGGCAGGTCCTTGCCTTCGATAAAGGTCTGGGCGCCCCCCTCGGGTTGCGTCATTAACAGGGCCTGAGCGTCTGAGCCCAGGTTTGCCACCGGTTCAATCTCGAAGGTCGGGCCGGTTTGCACCACTTTCTTCACGGTACAGCGATCAATGGACCGCAGAATTCCTTGCCGATCCTTGTCGGAAATATCTTCCGGCAGCTCCACCTGGATTTTAAAAATCTGGTTGTAGCGATTCTCCGGATCCACGATATTGTTCTGAGACAGGCGAATGTTCTCTGTAGGGATATCCCGGGCCAGGCAGTAAACCCGCACAAAATAGGCCGCGCAGAGCGCTGAAGACGCCAGAAAATAATCAAAGGGGCTGGGTGCGGAGCCGTCGCCCTTGTAACGGATGGGCTGGTCGGTCACCACGGTGAAATCGTCAAACTTGGCTTCAAGTCTGAGGTTGTCGAGAAAATTGACGTTGATTTCCATTACGAAGATACCCGGATCAGAGAATTTGGCGCGCCATTGATTTCAATGGCGGCCATTATCCAGTTTTTGCAGGCGTTCGTCTTGGTCAGATGACGGACTTACGCGAGGTTTCGGGGGCTGTTTCCACCAGGCGTTTCTTCCATTGCTGACCAGATTCGGTATTGCCAGCCTCATTGGCAGCGCGTGAGGCACCTGCCAGTGTGTTGTATCGTTGCGGCCAGCTCTGATCTGATTGTTCGTAAGCTACCAATGCTTCATCCGGACGATCAAGAGAAAGCAGCAAGTCCCCCAGAGACTCGTAGGGAGGCAGCAAAGAACCCGGTGTTACAGGATGCTTTTCCACTGTCGCTTCGAGTTCACCGGCTGAGCCCATCAACTTGATAGCGCGTTCCGGATCGTTCTCAGCATTGGCGATCCAACCGGCGAGAATCCTGCGATCAACTTCCAGGTAGACTGAAAAACGCTTATCGGCGGCTGATTTTGCGCTTTCCACCAGTGTGGCCATGCGCTGCTCTGCCTGGCGGGCGGTGGCCAGATCGCCGGTATGCACCGCACCCAGACCACGGGCAAACCAGACCAGTCCGTCCGGCCAAGCAAAACTGTCCCAACTGATGTACGCGGGTTCGCGAGGCATCAGAGCGGCGGCGGCTTCCCAGTTTCGGGCTTCAACCGCCAGTCTGGCCGGAATAGATGCGAGATGGTAGGCACCAGGAAAATTGCCCTGATGTGGACCGTTGGTCTGCGCCATTGTCCAAACGTCCTCAGCAGCCTTGTCCTCTCCACGCTGGAGGTGCCCATAGACCAGGTAGTCCAGAGCGTGGATGTAGTGAAACGATGTAGCACCATCCACTTTGTGATCTTTCGCAAATTCAGCGGACCGGCGATTCCATTCAATCGTCCTGGGCCAATCACCAAGCCGCACATAGATATGAGAAGGCATATGCAACGCATGGGGCACGTTGGGAGCGATCTCCCCGTAGGAGTCAACTATCTGAGTGGCATTTCCCCCGCGGCCATCGGCATCGGTTGCATGAATGGTGTAATGAACAGCTCCCGGATGGGTTGGCTCGGTTTTCCAGGCGGTACGCAGTATTTGCTCCGCCTCATCGTGAAGGGCTTGCCGGTTGTCGGCAGAAAGCGCCAGGGTCAGACGTGAAAGGGCATAAAGCGTGGCCACATTAATGTCCTCCGGGAAGGCCTGATAAGCCTTGTCCATACCCGCTATCCAACCTGCAAGGCGTTCCCGAACCTGATCGGTTTCCGGCTCGAAGAATGCGGCGGTTGCCTCAATCAGCAGCTTCTCCCGTTCATCTTCAACAGTTGCCCGGGCTTTTTCGATTGCTTCCCGCCCCCTTGTGATATCAGCTGCCGTCGGGGATGTTCCCCACAAGGGCTGCAACAGCGAGGTGGCAACCCCCCAATGAGCTGCAGCGCAATCCGGAGCCGTCCTGGTGATGGCGTCAAACTCGGCATTCGCCTGGGTGTACATCATGTGATGCATCATCCCCAGGGCGTGATCAACGTCAGAACGTAAATTTTCAGCACAGTTGGCCTGGAAGTTAACCGCGCCGATATCATCCGCGGCGATAGCCGGAAGGGGCACAGCTAATGAGACGGCAAGAATGGCGTAGCGTAAATTAGATGTCATGACAGCACTCTCCTGGACCGTAGTGTATGGAGCCAGCATGTCATAAATCGGGTCAAGGACTGAGTATCATACCGCCAGTGGTGGCCATACATGCGCAGCTTGCCATTCTAACGCTACGCCTATTTTATCTTCGTTGCGAGACAAAACTTTGGCCAGATGGTGGACCTGAAAAATAGATAAAACAATGTTTTTAAAGTGATTTTTAAAAAACCCTTAGTCACTCAACGAAAGCCCCATTTGCCAGAAGTCAATTTCCAGCCGGGTCGCATCACTAAAGATGCGGCTGAGCTGCTCAAACCGGGTGGCGGATACGTCGGCGAGCCGTTCATCCAGCCAGCGGATTTCCGCCTGCATGGCGTGCTGGAACTCGTCGCTTTCGTACATGACGATCCAGGCATCGTAGGGATTCTGCTCACCCCGGAGAGTTCCGGCGCGGCTGTTCAACCAGTTGGCTATCTCGCCGTAGCCCGCCATGCAGGGCGACAACGCCACATGGAGATCCAACAGATCGCCCCGGTTGCCCGTGTCGAGCACATAACGGGTGTAGGCGAGAGTGGCTCGGGCCTCTGGCAACTGGGCCAACTCCTGTTCCGAAATGCCCCATTCCTTGCAGTAACTGACGTGCAGATCCAGCTCCACATCAACAATAGCCTGCAATCCTTCTTTGGCTTGCCTGAGATCAGCCAGGGTCGGGCTTTTGTACGCCGCCAGCGCAAACGCCCGGGCGAACTGGATCAGGAACAGGTAATCCTGCTTCAGATAATGCTGGAACGCCTCCGGCGCCAGCGAGCCATCCCCGAGCTGGCGCACAAAGCTGTGCTCAATGTAAGCCTGCCATTGCGCTGGGCGGGTGCTTTTGAGGTCTTCAAAGGTATAGGGCATTTCGACTCCAACACGGTGGCTTAAGCAAGCTACGTTCTTCGAGGGGCAAATTGATTCTTCAGACCAATCACCGAAGCATTCTGCGCCGGACTCCGCTAAGGTCCTTGAACGCCGTCAAGGCTTGAACGATCCTCCCCCGAACTTCGGCCAATAACACTGAAAGACCCGTCCGTCTCCAGGACCACGGCTTCGGCATCGTTCAGGGACACAAACCCCGACGCCCGGACCGCCGCCAGAACTTCGTCCTCGGTTACCCGCGCACGCCGCAGAGCCGCGTTCAGAAAAACGCCTCGATGTACCAGCATCATTGGCTCACCCGTCACCAGTTGCCGCACCCAGCGCGCCCGAACGCTGGACCAGGTGACGACAAACTGCAGCCCGATCAGCAGAGCAAAGGCCAAGGCGCCATCGGCCAGGGCAACATCCTTGCTCAGCAGAACCGTGGCAAGGGTTGAACCCAGAGCAACCGTCACCACCAGATCAAAGGCATTCATCTTGGAAAGCGTTCGCTTTCCAGAGATACGCAGGAAAATTACCAGCGTGATATAGGCCAGCGCCCCGACCACCAATGTTCGGAACATGCTTTCCCAGCCGTCGAAAAACATCTGCGCCACGGTGCTCTCCTGTTTCCGAAACCTGTGTTTGGATCCCTCACTATGTCGCCGAACGCGCATAGCGCCATTTCAACTACCGTTTAAACTAGGGAGGAAAACTCAGCGGGTCAACAAGGTCGAAGAGCTCTGGTTTAGCGAAGCTTGGTGTGTGCCAAACGTTTGGCATTGGCCGTAGCCTTACGATGAAACGGAGCGATACCTTTGTTCACAATACCCAGAGCGGCATTTTTTAGTTGAGCTGCCATGCGTGCGGAGGGGTGACCAACTCCCGGTGACGACCAGAAGGAGCGAAAAGAATTAGCCGCCAGCGCCTGGCTGGATCGGATGGTTTGCAGAGCCATAGCGTACCAGGATTCTTTGAACGCGGCCAACTTCTCTGCTCCCATGAGCTTGAACTCTTTGCGGTCACGCGCTGAAAGAGTAGGGCCAGACGCTACCATACGAGCCAGGCGACGAGCGACGACCTGCGGGACAGCGAACGCGAGCCCGACGGTTTTTGCCGCGATGGACTGAGTATTGCGATTGCGGCGAGCTGGCATGCGTACTCCTTCTTTGATATAGGGTTTGAGCTTCTAGGCTAGTGTCCCGTCTGGCTAATTCGTTGACCTACTGCGTGACGCTGGGGTTTCTGGCCAAGGCGCCTGACGTTAAGCATACGACGTTCCGAATGGCTCCGCCGTTAACTTGCGGTAATAGCACTCCTTCACCGTCCCTGCTAGCGTACAGAGCCCCCTAATGAAGGGACAAGTCGATGAGCGAGCACGTCAGCAAGACCCCCAGCACCAGTTCGCGCGGCCGCAACGCCTGGCGTCCGAGTAATATCGACATCCAAGGCTGGCGCGATATCGCGTTACGCGTGAAGAATGAGGCCGCGAAGGATAATATTGGATTGATAGCCGCGGGCGTCGCGTTCTATTTCCTTCTGGCGATCTTTCCCATGATTGCCGCCTTCATCTCCATTTACGGCTTGGTATTCGATCCGGCGGAGGCCCGGGAACAAGTCACGGCACTGGCGAGAGTACTACCCGCCGCAGCGCGCAGTCTGCTTACCGAGCAAGCCGAGCAACTTACCAGCGGCTCTAAATCTGCATTAGGATTCGGCGCCCTGATCAGTATCCTCGTCGCGCTCTGGAGTGCGCGCAGAGGCACTGCCGCCATGACGGTCGCACTGAACATCGTTTACGACGAAGAGGACAACCGTAGCCTCATACGGCAATTGCTGCTGAGCCTTGCGCTGACACTGGGGTTGATCCTCTTCTTTGCCCTTTCTCTGGCGATTGTGGCGGCAACACCGATTATCCTTAAGTTCCTTGGCCTAGGCGCCTTAGCCGAATCAGCATTGGATATACTCCGTTGGCCCATCCTTGGGTTGATCGCCGTGGTGGCATTGGCTGCGCTGTTCCGCTTCGGCCCGGACCGAAGCGCCGCCAGGTGGCGCTGGCTCACACCCGGTGCCGTGGTGGCGGTCATTGTCTGGTTAATCACCTCTGGCCTGTTTTCCTGGTATGTCTCCAGCTTCGGCAATTACAACGAGATGTACGGCTCGCTAGGTGCTGTAGTCATACTACTCTTCTGGTTCTACCTGACGGCATTCATTTTTCTCCTCGGAGCCGAGTTAAATTCTGAAATGGAGCACCAGACACGCCGGGACACCACCGTGGGCGATGAACTGCCCATGGGGGATCGCGATGCGTTCGTCGCGGACCATCTGGGCGAGAAGCCCTGATATAGCTGGATAACAAAGTGTGCCTCATTTTCCGAATTGCGCTGTCGGAACCGCGCCAGATGGTGTCCAAAAAGTACGTTTGATGCTTAGTCTACAGTGCGCCAGTCTGCAAAACTGCTCGTACTCTGACTCATCCAACCACTGCCCGCTGCACTAATCACTGCCGCGCACGTAACGTTTATCAGCAAAAAGCCGATCACCAGAAAAAGGTGCCTTTGTGTCCACCAGCGTCGAAATGAGCGATATTCATCTCACCTATCCAACAGAGTCAGGCACCGTTGTGGTGCTCAACAACGCCTCACTCACTGTCCCACCCGATGAGACACTAGCCATTACCGGCCCCTCTGGCAGCGGGAAAACCTCCCTGCTTCTGCTGCTTTCTGGCCTCCAGCGGCCGGACAGGGGTGAGATCCTGGTTGGCAGCCAGCGCCTTGGCGATATGGACTCCAACAGCCTGGCCGACTGGCGCAGTGAGCACCTTGGCATCGTTTTCCAGTCCTTCCATTTATTACCGGGCCTGACCGCACTTGGTAACGTCAGCCTGCCGCTTGAAATTGCCGGGCAGGCGAACGCTCGAGAGTCTGCGCTTTCGATGCTGGACGCCGTTGGCCTGAGCCACCGGCTGCAGCACTACCCGGGACAGCTTTCAGGCGGTGAGCAACAGCGGGTTGCCATTGCCAGGGCACTCGTTCACCAGCCGAGCCTGCTGCTGGGGGATGAGCCAACCGGCAATCTGGACCAGGAAACCGGCGAAAAAGTACTCTCATTGCTGTTCGACCTCCACAAGCAAAGCAAGTCCACCCTTGTACTGGTGACTCACGACGAGCGTGTGGCAGAACGCTGTCAGCACCGGGTCAGGATGGAAGGCGGGCGCCTTTATGAAATCTGAAATGGCCGCCAGGCCTCTCTGGATGCTGAAATTCGCAATCACCGATCTGCGATCACGTATTTCAGCGCTCAAAGTCTTCCTTGCCTGCCTCATTCTTGGTGTCACCCTGGTGGCTGCTACGGCCAGCCTCTATCGAGTCATCGAGCAGAGTCTGCTGGCAGATACCCGCGCCCTGCTCGGCGGCGACGTCGAGTTGGATACCAGTGAGCCTTTACCGGATGAGGTGCTCGAATGGATTGGTCGCAGCGGTAGCCTTTCCCTGGTTCGGGAATTCGATACCATTGTCAGCAGCAGAAACGGTGAAGGCTTCTTCCGAGCCGAGATACTGATTCCTGACGCGGCTTACCCGCTCTATGGCGAGCTTCAACTGACGCCGGACCAGTCGCGCCCGGAACTCACCGCACGTAAAGATGGTCTTTGGGGCGCCATTATTGACCCCTTGCTGGCTGAGCGACTGGGTCAGTTTGTGGGTGACCAGATTGAGATCGGCGCGGCGACCTTTCGCATCAGCGGCCTGATCGAGGTCCAGCCGGATCGCAGCCTGAACGCCAATTGGCGCGGCCTGCCGATCATGATTTCCGAGCAGGCGGTGGAGGCAACGGAACTGATCCGCCCGGGCAGCCGGGTGGACTACGAATACCGCATACAGACCGACCGTGATCTGAACGCCTGGCTGGCGGAATTCGAACAGGCATTTCCGGATACCAGATGGGACATCACCACCTTTGCCGAACGCAGCGAACGCCTGTCCGAGCGGCTCGATCAGATTGCAACGGCGCTCATCCTGATAGCCTTCACCACGCTATTCATCGGCGGGCTGGGTGTTGCCAACAGCATACACGCCTACCTGGAGGAAAAACTCGGCACTATTGCCACACTGCAGACATTGGGCCTGCGTCGCAAACCTCTTGTAGCCATCTATCTTTTACAGATCGGCATACTGGGCAGCCTGGCTGGCCTCATTGGGGGCGGCATCGGATTGGGGCTTTCCGCAATGGCGATCAGTCTAGCTGGCGATGCCTTTGCGGTGCCGGGGTCTATCGGAGAGGGCGGCCATTGGATAGCCCTGTGGATTGTACCGTTGCTCCTGAGTTGGCTGTTTGCCGTGCTTACCGCCTATGTCTTTGCGCTACCTGCGCTGGCCAGAGCGCTTTCGGCGTCTCCAGCGGGTCTGTTCAGGGGACAGGTTCAGGCCGCCAGCCATGAGCCTCGCAGCTGGCGGATAGCAAGCTATCTGCTACTCGCAGCTTACATAGCCGCAACGCTGTTCTGGCTGCCATCCCCACAGTTGGGGTTCCTGTTCCTGCTGGCCGTGCTCGTGCTTTGGGGTTTGCTGGAAGGTCTGATCAAGGGCTTGCGACGTGGCGCCAAAGCGCTGGAAAACGGCGGTTTTGCCGATCGCAACTTTGCCCGCAGGTTGGCGCTGGCCAATCTCCACAGGCCGGATTCCCCTTTGCGGGCGACACTGCTATCGCTGGGCACTGCGCTGACGCTTGTGGTGGCTTGCACCCTGATCGTCACCACCCTCCTGCGAGCGCTGGAAACTACCATTCCGGCCGAAGCACCCGCCCTGATTCTGTACGAGGTGTTCCCTGATCAAATGGATTCACTCGGGTCCGGCCTTGAATCAATGGACCCCGACAGCAAGGTAGAGCTCCTGCCGCTGGTTCGTGCCCGCCTGGCAGCGATCAACAAGGAGCCGATTGCAGACGTGCTCGCGGACAATCCACAGGCCAGACGCGAGGCAATGGGCGATGAATACAAACTCAGTTATCTGTCGGGCAATCCGGAAGACCTTGAGCTGGTGGAAGGTGACTGGTGGACGTCACCTGCGCCAGCCAGCGAGCCAGTCTTTATGGCGATGGAAGATCGTGAGGCCAACCAGCTCGGGTTGAGTGTTGGCGACCAGATAGAGTTTATGGTCCAGGACCAGCAAATTGCCGCCGAAATCCGGGCCATCTACCGGCAGAAAGGTCTGCAGACCCGGTTCTGGTTCGAAGGCATTCTGCAGAACGGTGCGCTGGACGGGTTGATCGGGCGCTACGTAGGCGCGGTCTATCAGAGCGACCCTGCCGCAAAAGAATCGCAACAATGGCTGGCCAGAAATATCCCCAACGTAATCACTCTTCGCACCGCCGACTGGCTTGAGACAGCCGGTGACCTGCTCAACAAGGCGGCTGCCGGTCTGGTAGCGGTTGCCACGGTCAGCCTTCTGGCGAGCCTGCTTGTGTTGTCGAGCGTGGTGAGTGTCAGCCGCAGGCGACAACTGTATGAGGCCAACCTGCTGCACTGCCTCGGTGCCCGGCACCAGGCTATTCGACAATCCATGCTGCTTGAAACAGGACTGCTGACCTTTCTCGCGACAATTTTCGCGACCGCACTCGGGTCGCTGATCGCCCTGCCCTTGGCGGCCACAGTGCTGAAACTGCCGGCAGGCGATCTGTGGTGGCTGGGCGCACTGGTTGCAGGCATCGTCAGTTCATTGGCTCTGCTGGCTGGCCTGGTGCCAACACTGAGAGCGATGCGGCTTAATCCGGCGCTATTGCTGCGGGAGGGTTGAGTGGACGGATGTGTTTTCTTTGCAACAACTCAAGCGTTTCTCGATGGCTTAAGGACAGTTGAATGGATGACCGGGAAACCAATCGGGATACCTCCCCCGAAAAGAACGTGATACCTAAACCGAACACGGCAACCGAAGTGGCCGTATTACCAGGTTGATCGGATCTGAGAACGGCTTCCCGACGGAACTCTTCGGTGTAAGCGTGGGTCTTCTTGCGGCTCATGGAACACCTCCATGCTAGGGGCTACCCTAACTATAGAAGGTGTCTACTGTTCGTGGGTAACTCGGATACCTAACGCCCGCCATCACCGGTCACAAAACCGGCGCGAAGCAGAGGTTTTGGCATCCGGTGCATGGCTTGGTTATGTGCTGTTTCGGGCCGCAACAAGCTTCTTCACGTTGAGCTCTTTGCGGTGTTGTTCAGCATGCCAGAGCTCATATTGGGATTGCTGATTCAGCCAGCTTTCTGCCGAGGTATCAAAAGCGATAGAAAGCCGAATAGCCATTTCAGGACTAATACCGGCCTTACCGTTTAACACGGCACTCAGTGTTTTGCGGCTAACGCCCAGGGCCTCTGCAGCCGCTGTAACAGAAAGGCCCAGGGGCTCAAGGCAAAGCTCTCTCAATACTTCGCCGGGGTGAGGAGGATTGTGCATCAACATGGGGACACCTCAGTGGTAATCTTCATAATTCACTATCTCGGCATCTCCGTCCTCGAACCGGAACGTCACTCGCCAGTTACCACTAACTGTCACTGACCAGATTCCGATGCGATTGCCCGAGAGTTCGTGCAACCGAAGGCCTGGTAAGTCCATATCCTTGGCATCCGACGTTGCATTTAATCTACCGAGAATGAGCCGAAGCCTCTTTGCGTGAGCGGCCTGAATCCCTGCCGTGCTACCGGACTTGAAGAATTTGGCCAGGCCCTTGTGTTTGAAGCTTCGAATCATTTCCTGAGCGTACCCTGTAACGTATCAGGTGTCAAAGCACACATGACGTCCGGCTTTGCGGCGTGCCGGAGCGCCAGCGCAGGCGCGTCCGACAACAGCCGCTTGTTAACCCCTTAGTTCAAGATCTTCCCGGATTACCTCGGGATGACGAAAGGCAATCTCGATAAGCGCCTTTGCAGGCCCGGAGGGTTTACGTCGACCTTGCTCCCACTCCTGCAGGGTACGCGGAGAAATATGCAGTACCTCAGCGAACTCGACCTGAGTCAGGCCGGTTTTGCCGCGGGCCTCTGCAACCTCGTTAGGTTCAACCTGACTGACTCGTGCAGCTTTGCCAGCTTTCATTTCTTTAACAGATTGGAGCAACTTGTTGCCAAGTTCCTCTGCACTCAGGGTCTCGTTATTCATTTTCCAGTACCTCACGAATCGACTTCAGGATATGCGCGGGTATGTTGTCCTTGACGGCTTTTTTATAGATCACCAACAACCAGATCTCATCATTTGCCAACCTGGTGAAGTAGATGACTCGCACCCCACCACGCTTCCCTGAACCCGCCACCGACCAACGAACCTTTCTGCATCCGCCGCTACCTGGAATGGGATCGCCAATTTCTGGATTGGCTGCCAACCACGCGAAGAAGACACTCCGTTCTTCCTCAGTCCGGATTTTTCTGGCATCTGCCTCGAATGTAGGGGTTTCGATGATGGTATACATGACGACAAATATACGTCATTGACGGACTTTTGCAAGGTGAATACCGGAAGGGTTAACGCCCGCCAGCACGCGCGGCTACGCAATGGAGGCGAAGCCGCAATGTAGTAGACGTCGCCGTGACTAGCCTGTTTATACATGAGTCTCCTCTGGAATCTGAGCCAACAGGTCAGTAACCCCAATATCCGCGCCTGACTGTGATAGCAACGTAGAAACTTGCCCTCGATGGTGAGTCTGATGGTTAAAAAAATGAAGAACCAAGCTCGAATATCGTTTCTTGGTAGGAACGCCTTCGTGGTTGAGGTACATGAGAACGAAATCCAGATCACCTTCGGATAGCTCGGCTACCCAGTGGATAATCTGGCGATCCAACCAGATTCGGTGTTCAGATAAGCTACCAAGAGTATCAAAGGCTATCTGATCCGGGCTCGTCGGATTTTGAAGATCCGCGATCATGCGCAACGAGTTGAGGCAGGACGGGTGGGTAGCAAACCGTTTGAGCCAGATGGTGTCACCAACGACGACGTGATTCAGGGTTCCCAGTATGGAGCCAAAAAAAGCGCCACGGTCTTTGGCTAAATCCGTGGCAGAGAGGTGTCCGGCAGCCTCATAAACCTTTGAGTTCATCCACTGATTGTAAGTGGCTAGCAATTCAAAGTGATGTTTCAGGCTCATCAGAGCTCCTTCTCATTTATAACGCGAAGATAAGGGGCGTCCGGTGGAGGCCAACGGCCGGAGCGAACTTGATCGACTTGTTAAACCTGCCATCAGGAACCACCGGGCTTAGCCAGCCGCACCGCGACATTGCTCTACTGCGATCCGGTTTGGCTATCATGCCGCGAGCCGAAAAGCGTGACCCATTGCCCCTGAACGAGCAGCAATTCCCCGTTGCCCGTGCTGTTCCCATTACTCGTTGTGTAACTGCCAGCATAGTTGAATTGAAATTGGTCGGATGGGCCTGCGATTGTTTTGACCTCATAACCTATCGACAACTCACTTGAAGAAGCAAAGCCTTTATCCTGTCTCGATACGCTAACCTTTAATAGATCGGAATCCTCCAGGAAACTTGGCAGCAGGTCAGAGGATACGCTATCGATTTTGGTGGCCTGACACTCACAATACCGAACTTCCAACATCAACTGTTTACCAGTCGCATAGTCCTCAGGAGCAGAGTTTCCGGCAAAAGCAAAGGTGGGGAGAAAGGATAGAAAGAGCAGATTCACCGGCCAAATAATTCGCGATGCGATCCGTTGCATGTAACCTCCTGTGTTTTCGTTTTAACGCCCGGCTCACGCGCCGGTTTGGAGCCGCCAAGCGGCGGAAAATCGGTCGCTGTGCAGCCGCTGGTTATGTTTCGTCATCACCGATCTCGGACATCCGCAATAACTGGCTACTGCGACGCACTGACAGAATATCGACCTGATCTTTGACGCTGTAAATTACCCGATACGTTCCAAATATCAGCTCCCTGATGCGAGGTGACCCGACCTCGGGAACCATACGCCCGCTTTTAGGGAAATCAGCTAACCGCTCGACCGAGGCAAATAAATCATCAACCCACTGTACCGCAGCATCCGGGTTGTCTTCTGCAATATACCGAGCGATATCCTCGACATGCTCCAGCACAAGCGGAGACCAAACTATCCTCATTGGGCCAGTCCGCTCAGAACCCGAGCCTTCGCGTCTTCATGTGCAATACCATCCCCGGAGGCTATCTGTTCTTCCGCCTTATACACCTCTTCCAGTATTTCCAGGCGTTCCTGCATCTTCTCGTACTCGTGAACATCCACCAGCACAGCAACACCACGACCTCTTTGTGTCAGCACCATAGGGCGACGGTTTTCATGGAGCTGCTTTACAAATGTGGCTACACCTGCGCGAAATTCAGACAGTGGACGGATATCTTCATCTACTCGAACCCTTGACATGGAAATCACCTTAAGTACGCTTACATGTACATCAAAGAGTACAACACCGACTGACAGCAAGCAAGATGTTCGAGGGGAGAAACATAACGCCGCTCAGCACGCGCGGCTACGGAATGAAGGCGAAGCCGCAATGTAGTAGCCGTCGCCGTGCCTAGCCTTGTTATGTGAGCTCACACACGTATAATACGGCATAGATACCGGCAAACAAACCGGCAATAATATTTATTATACATTTAAATCATATATTTAGTTAACTTGGATTTCGGCAAATGACATCAGTAACGCCTTTCGTATCGCAAGAGAACGCACCCGGCAAGCTTCAAGATGCTGTGGTGGAACTCTACACTCTTGATGCAGCACTGAACGCCAACATTCCAGAATCTTTGCGTCTTCCGATGGTTAAACTTCTCAGGGTGGTCAACTCCTTTTATAGCAATAAAATTGAGGGAAACCCAACTCACCCTGCCGAGATACTGCACGCCCAAGAGGAAGGTGGAGGGAAGGACCCCTCTGATGACCTCCTCGAAATTAAACAGCATATCGAGGTGCAAACCCGGCTAGCCAATTTAGAAATTGGCAAGGATATCCTTTGCACAAGTAAATTTTTTAGAGATATCCACAAAGAGTTTTACCAAGGGCTTCCCAAAAAATTTCTTGAAATAAAAAATCCTGACACTGATGAAATTATACCTATTACTCCGGGTGAGTTTCGCACCCGAAACGTAAAAGTCGGAAAGCATCTTCCTCCGGAGTACGAAGAAATATCCAGGTATATGGGCTGGTTCGAAAAAACCTTTAACCCAGCACATATCCATGGAACTAATCGCCTCTTTGCCGCAGCGGCAGCGCATCATCGATTTATGTGGATTCACCCTTTCTTAGATGGAAACGGCCGGGTAGGAAGGTTATTTACTGACAATTATATGCACTGCTCAGGTCTCGGCGGTTATGGGCTTTGGTCAATGTGCCGGGGCTTTGGAAGAGATACAGACGCATATTACGAGGCTTTAAGTCGTGCAGACATGGAGCGACAGGGCTCCACTGACGGCAGAGGTATATTGTCGGACAAGGGACTACTCCACTTTACTGAATACTTCCTTGAGACGGCGCTTGATCAGGTAAAGTATTTTTCGGCACTTCTCGAACCAAAGAAACTGGATGAAAGGATAAACTATTATTTTGAAATGAGAAACCGGGGTGCCCTACTGTCATCAACTGGTGAAACATTAAAGCCACTCAAGCCTGAATCTAAAGAAATATACTTCAAGCTTATGCGTTCCGGACCACAGCAACGCGCTGACCTGCAAAGAAATTTAGGAACCAGCGAACGGACTTTGCGAACGATTGTTTCGCAAATGTCTGATGCTGGACTAGTTGAGGCACCTGCAAAGAAGCCCATCGCACTCTCGTTATCACCAAGTTCCATCGAAATGCTATTCCCTCACCTTTGGTGAGGGGGTGCCAGACACACATAACGCCGCTCAGCACGCGCGGCTGCGGAATGAAGGCGAAGCCGCAATGAAGTAGCCGTCGCTGTGACTGTGATGGTTGGGTGACGGTAAGCGGATAGCGCAAGACTAGAAGCGATACTGGAGACCAACAGATGTGGTTTGTCCTGACTCACTGCCAGAAAACTCAACAGTCGGCGCCCATCCTCGAGCTGACCCCTTTTGGTGGCTAAGCCTAAACAAGTCTTCGTCACATTGACTGTAGTACCAGATCGCTCCCACGACTAAAACTGCAGCGCCGACCGCAATAGCTACATCAGCACCACTGGAGCTCCCGCTTGAGTCACTGCCGTTATGGCAATGGTAGGGCTCAGAACCTGCATGACACCCGTTCTCATCAGTTCCACCACTGTGGGCAAAGCTTACGATGGGTAGAGAGAACACAAAACTAGCAAAGCAAAAGCTCTTAAATAGCCTCACCATTACAGCCTTTATTATTTCCTCATTGTTCGCAGGCTTACAGTACCCAACGCCGTGCTCTGCGGCAAATTTGAAGCGCAGCGTAAAATTTGTCCAACAGCAGCGCATTGTGTACGCCCAGCATGGGCATGAACTAATGGGGTGAAAGTCCCCTGTGGGAAGATCACCGTTCAATGGGTTTTACCCGATTGAACGTGTATGGA
>NZ_JBBEBW010000031.1:0-12441 GCF_040882185.1 Marinobacter sp.
TTCATGGCTCCATTCTCTCAGATGCTGGAGCCTCCTCAAAACTCGGGGCGGTTCACCAAGACTGACACCATCACATTCCAGGCTCTGCACAACTTGTCTGACCACATGTACGTCTACTTCGAAGGCTACCTGGGTGGAGGGGATGAAGTCTACGGTTACGACGTCGATGGTGATGGTATCAATGACGCTACCTCCGACGAGCGCTCCATCGCTTCTGTTGGTGCTGTTTACTACTTCTGATCTGCTAATAAGCTAATCAGGCTGTAGATCATGAAAACCGGCGGCCTTCGGGCCGCCGGTTTTTTGTGGTGTAAGAGAAAGAAGTTGCTCGCCACCAGTAGACGTTTTACGGTGAGTTGGATAAGCACAGAAAGGGGATCAATCATGGCTGAAGAGTTGGAAGTCAAACTGACACTACCGTCTGAGAGTATGGATCAGGCATTTGAATGGCTCTCCGGCCAGCCGGAAGCGTCCCCCGGCAGCACCAGCCAGTTAATCAACCACTACTACGACACCCCAACAGCGGACTTGAATCGTCAACGCATAGCATTGCGTGTCAGGCAGTCGGGCGATCATTACATTCAAACCCTGAAAACCCAGGGTGACTTTGTTGACGGGGCGCATCGACGCCAGGAGTGGGAGTGGCCTTTACTCGGCACGCAACTGAATATTGGTCTGGTCGCAGATACCCCGGTGGGGCAGGATATTAATCTGGCCAAGCTGGAACCGGTTTTCGAGACCAATTTCGAACGCCGTGTTCTAATGTTGGATGATGGCCGCGCGGTCATCGAATGTGCGTTCGACCGAGGCTCCATTATTGCGGGGGACCGTAAGCAACCGCTGAATGAGGTGGAGTTTGAACTCAAGTCGGGTGACGCTGACCGACTGACAGTCTGGGCAGCAGGCCTTGCTCAGCACATAAGTGTGTTTTTCAATCTGGTGAGTAAAGCCGAGCAGGGTTACTACCTGGCGGGCATCCACGAACCCTCGAAGCTGAAGGGAGAGGCGGACGCCACCACGAAGTTATTCCATAGTCTCAGTATTGCGTGGCTTACGGAGGCGAATCCGAAACAGCTGCTGGATAAACTTCAGAATGTCAAATCCAGGGCGGGGAGCCGGGGCGCGTCGAAGGCGTGGAACTGGCTCAATGACGCACTCGTTTCAGGAGATTCAGTCAGGTCTCTTGTTGGCGATCCATTGCTGGGGCAGTTGCAGGCAGCACTACTTAAAGCCGAGTTGTAAACATCTATGTGAAGCTATCTTCCGGCTTATCTTCGGAGTTTTTCTGCATGGCATGCCACTTGGCCATAAAGGCGCGGTAGCCGTCCAGAGCTTCTTCCAAAACCTCCACTTCCGGAGTCTCGGAGGATTTCACCAAAACAATAAGCCCTTTCCCCTCCACCTCTTTCGTGGGCTCCGGGTGGCAAATCACTTCGTCGTTATGGTCAATATAGGCCAGCGCAGTACCGATACTGTGCCTTATGAGAGCACTAACGATGTCGGCCCAGGTTAGATCATCCAGCTCAATCTCATACCGATGAGGATGGTCCTGCTGATAATTGAACAGGTCTTCAAGTACTTTTTCAGAGCCTGGTGATACCACTGCCCGTACTATGATTTCAGGATAGGTCCGCACTGGCCGGATAATGGTCGAAACCCCGAGCGCCTTGAAACGGGGTCGGTTTTCATCGCTGACCACCTCAACCGTTACACGGCTCGCAAGTTTGGATTCAGAGAGCCGGTGGGCGATATCAAAGGACAGGCTGTCGGAGGCGGGGTCGGTTTCATCGGCTGCGAGTAACAGGATATGTCTGGCATCGCCAGCATGCACCGCCTTCAGGGCGGCGGGGTCGCTGCCGGAGCCATGGTAATGGGTGAGCCCTACATCCCTGAGCTCCGGAGGCAGCCCGTTCGGAAACTGTTGAGTCAGAATCTGTATGGGTATTGTCTCGTAGTTCGGAACGGCGCGAATCTGGGAGGCAATTCTGGAGAAGTACTGCTCGCCCCCCTGGCGAGGCGTATTAATGATTATGATGTGGTCTTTCATGTCATATACCCAGCGCCCGGTCAGTATTCGTTCCCGCTTGTAGAAGCGGTACTCTATAAAATCACTCACGATCAACGTTAGCAGCGTGATACCAAAGCCGTACATCACCACAATTGTGCTAACTCTGCCAACCACCGTTTGAGGTGAAAGATCGCCATAGCCAACGGTGGCGAGAGTGGTGGAAGTCAGATAAAAAGCTTCGAATATGGTGAGATCTTCAACCGCAAACAGAAACAATGTCTGGAATACAACCAGCAACGCCAGCAGGGTAAACAGCCATTTTAACCGGTGTCGGATGATACCGGACATTGGCAGATGAGCGAGCTGATGCTCGGGGTTCAGCGGACGTCGGTTCGGTAGCATTGTGGGGTGCAATAGCCCTGAATCGGTAGTGGAGCGCGCAGTCACTTACGTTTACAGTATCGGAAGTTCATACAGCGTAAAGGTTGGCGCGGCCTGGTGTCCCGTCTGGCTAATTCGCAGTAGGTCAACGAATTAGCCAGACGGGACACCACTAGCGTTACAAGTTAGTTGAAAGTTCAGGAAATTAACAGGGGTTTGCATGAAGGAGACGCAGATGGGTGAACTTCCGGAAAAGTTGCAGTCGAAAGCTGCCGAGGCCCTGGCATCGCTGAAGGTGGACGGGGGCCTGAGTTGGTTAAAAGCGATGCCGGACATAACCGAGGCTGAGGTTCTCCAGGGCATCGCTCGAAGTGAGTTCATAAAACACAGTCTGCAGCGCCATCATGAAGCCATGGCGCGGCTCGCTTCGTCGCGCTCACTGCGAGACCCCGTGACCCCCGAATATCTGACAACACGCTGGCAGGAGTATCTCGACGAAATAAACGATGAGCCACAACTTCAAAGAGGGCTACGTCAGTTCCGCATGGAAACCCAGTTCCGCATTATCTGGCGTGACCTCTTGGGTTGGTCTGACCTTGCCGAAACCATGGTGGCGACCAGTGAGTTGGCGGAGATCTGCATCGAAGGTGCGCTTGATTGGCTTTATGCCGAAGCGTGCGAGCAGTCAGGCACGCCCTGGGGGACCAACCCGCTGACCGGGGAAGAGTCAGCTCAACCGATGATCGTGCTGGGTATGGGCAAACTGGGTGGACGTGAGCTCAACGTGTCGTCGGACATTGACCTGATCTTCGCTTACCCGAGCAAGGGTGAAACCCGGGGTGGGCGCCGCGCGCTCGACAACGAGCAGTTTTTTGTGCGCCTCGGCCAACGGTTGATTCAGGCACTGGACCAGATTACCGGGGACGGTTTCGTATTCCGGGTGGATATGCGGCTCCGCCCCTACGGCCAGAGCGGCGCGCTGGCGATGAGTTTTTCAGCATTGGAAACCTATTATCAGGATCAGGGCCGGGATTGGGAGCGTTACGCGATGGTCAAGGCTCGCGTTGTCGCCGGAGACCGGGCGCTGGGGCAGGTTCTGATGGACAGCCTGAGACCGTTCGTTTACCGGAAGTATATTGATTTCAGCGCTTTTGAGTCCCTGCGAAACATGAAGTCGATGATCAGTCGGGAGGTCCGGCGGAAGGGGCTGGAGAACAACATAAAGCTTGGCAGTGGTGGGATCCGGGAAATCGAGTTTGTGGTGCAGGCCTTCCAATTGATTCGGGGTGGCCGTGACAGGGAATTGCAGCAGCGGGAGTTGCTGGTCATTCTATCGGAATTGGAAAGGCTTGAGCTTTTACCGTCACAAGTAGTAGCTGAACTCCGAGAGGCGTATGTTTTTCTGCGGAATCTGGAACATGTGCTGCAGGGGATTGATGACCAGCAGACTCAGCTGTTACCCGAGGACTCCTATACTCGTGCTCGGGTAGCGCTGGCCATGGGCTGCGACGATTGGTCCGAGTGTGTTGTCGCCATGGAAAAGCACCGTGACCGGGTAGCCCAGCACTTTTCCGATATCATCGCCACGGACGAGGAAGATGAGGAAATTGCCGCACTGGACGACGGCTGGAAAGAGCTATGGCTGGGCGAGATGGATGACGAAGCCGCCACGGCCTGGCTATCCGGGCAGGGCTTCGAGCAAGCGGCGAACAGCCTAAAAGCACTGGCAGACCTGCGAACGGGCAGGCCGGTACAGACCATGCAGACTCAGGGGCGCCGCCGGCTGAATGAGATAATGCCGGTTTTGCTCGAAGCCCTGACCCATGTTGAAAAATCCTCGGAAACTTTGGGCCGAGTTCTGCAATTGGTGGAAGCGGTTATAAGGCGTACGGCTTATCTGGTGTTGTTGCTTGAAAACCCCGGTGCGCGCACTCAGTTGGTGCGTCTATGTAGTGAGAGCCCCTGGATTGCCCGGCAGTTAGCGGAAACTCCCTTGCTGCTCGATGAATTGCTCAATGCGGAAAGTCTTTATCATCCACCGACCAAGAGTGAATTACAGGACGATTTACGCCAACAGATGTTACGGATTCCCTACGAGGATCTGGAAGAGCAAATGGAGTCCCTAAGGCATTTCAAGAAGGCCCATATTTTGCGGGTGGCGGCCTCTGAGCTACGGGGCACATTGCCTCTGATGAAAGTGAGTGATTACCTGACATGGATTGCCGAAGTGATTCTGGACCATGTCGTAGAGGTTGCATTCTCAAATCTGGTCAGCCGACACGGCCATCCTCGGCGTTCAGACGGGACCGTGTGCGATACCGATTTTGCTATCATTGGCTATGGCAAACTCGGAGGTATTGAGCTTGGCTATACCTCGGATCTTGATCTGGTGTTTGTACACGCCGCTGACACCCAGCAATCCACCGATGGTGAAAAGTCCATCGACAATGCGGTCTTTTATACCCGGCTCGGGCAACGGATTGTTCATATTCTCAACACCCAGACACCGGCTGGTCAACTGTATGAAGTCGATATGCGGCTACGCCCGTCCGGTAACTCGGGTTTGCCGGTCAGTACCTTGACCGCCTTTGAAAAGTACCAGCGTAATGATGCCTGGACCTGGGAGCAGCAGGCCCTGGCTCGCGCCCGTGGAGTGGCGGGTTGCCTTGAGACACTTGAGGCTTTCGAGGCGCTAAGGCACGATATTCTATGTGAGGAGCGGGACCTTGGTAAATTGCGGACTGAGGTCGTGGAGATGCGCGAGAAGATGCGTACCTCTCTGGGCACACCGCAGGTGGCAAGCAAATCGCCGGAAGTGTTTCATGTCAAGCATGACCATGGCGGCATTATTGATATCGAATTTATGGTGCAGTTTTTGATGCTTGCTCACGCCTCCAGCCATCCCGCTTTAACGCAATGGTCCGATAACATTCGGCAACTGGAAGAGTTGGGACGAGTCGGTGTGCTACCCGTTGAAGATACCGAAAAGTTGCGGGATGCCTATATAACGTTACGCTCAACGATTCACCGAAGGGCGCTTCAGAACCTGAACAGCCAGGTGGAGCCCGATGCGTTTCCGTCAGAGCGTGAGTACATACAATCCATGTGGCAGCATGTTATGCAGGCACCGTCAGGCGCTTCGTCCTGATGATTTTTCCTGCTAGAATGCTGCCTTTCCGGAATTTGCCTGCTTAGGAGCAAGAACAATGTCAATGGCGGATCGCGATGGCCTGATCTGGCTGGATGGTGAGATGATTCCCTGGCGCGATGCCAAGGTTCATGTATTAACTCACACACTGCATTACGGCATGGGCTGTTTTGAAGGTGTGCGAGCCTACAATACCGATAAGGGCCCGGCGATCTTTCGGCTGAAAGAACACACCGACCGCTTGTTCCGCTCGGCCCATATTCTCAATATGAAAATGCCGTTCAACAAAGATCAGGTGAATGACGCCCAACTGAGAGCCGTGCGTGAGAATAATCTAGACGAGGCCTATTTGCGCCCGATGGCGTTTCTGGGCTCAGAAGGTATGGGGCTGCGTGCTGACAATCTCAAGGTGCATCTGATGGTTGCTGCCTGGAGCTGGCCGTCGTACATGTCACCGGAAGCAAAAGAGCTGGGAATCAAGGTTCGTACGTCCTCCTATACCCGGCATCACGTCAACATTACGATGTGCAAGGCCAAGGCGAACGGCAACTACATTAACTCCATGCTGGCGCTGAATGAAGCCATTGCGTCCGGGTGCGAAGAAGCATTGCTGCTGGATAACGAAGGCTATGTCTCGGAAGGTTCCGGAGAGAATATTTTCATCTATCGTGACGGCGTGTTGCATACTCCGGAGCTGACCTCCTGCCTCGAAGGCATTACCCGTCAGACCATTCTTGAGTTCTGCAAAGAGCTTGATATTCCGGTTCGCGAACGCCGCATTACTCGCGACGAAGTATATATCGCTGACGAAGCGTTCTTCACCGGCACGGCGGCAGAAGTGCTGCCAATTCGTGAGCTGGATGGCCGTGTGATTGGCGCAGGCAAACGCGGCCCGCTGACTGAGAAGCTGCAAGCTTTGTACTTCGAGGCGGTGAAAGGCAAATCAGCCGGGCACAGTGCCTGGCTCAGTCACGTTAACGGCTGACATCAGAGCGTTCGCAAGCCGCCGTGGACTGTTACAGCCCGGCGGCTTTGTTATTTTCATAGCTATTTTTTGCAGGACGAGCAAATGGCAGACGTCATCAAAGTACCGGTATCGTTTGGCGAAGTACTGGACAAGATCACCATTCTGGAAATTAAATCCGATCGCATCAAAGACGAAGTCAAAGTCAAAAATGTGCGCCTGGAACTGGATGAGTTAAGTGTCACCTGGGACGATGCAGTAAAAGACCAGGCCGCTGAAATCGCCGATCTGCGCAAGCAGCTGAAAGCCGTCAACGAAGAGTTGTGGGTGATCGAAGACGATATTCGTGACCAGGAAGCTGCTCAGGACTTTGGTCCGAAGTTCATCGAACTGGCCCGTGCGGTCTATGTCACCAACGACAAGCGCGCCGCGATCAAAAAAGAAGTCAACCTAGCCCTGGGTTCCCGCTTTGTGGAAGAAAAGTCCTACCAGGATTACACCGCCAGAAAGTGACCCACCTCTTCGAAAGAAATTCGTTTGCCACGGAAAACACGGAAAAAAGCTTTAAATATTTAAAATTATTCTTGTCTCATTCCGTGTCATTCCGTGTTTTCCGTGGCTAAAAACGTCTTTAATCAGCCCTTGCTGAAATCCCGGGAATGCTCAGCAACCCACCGATCCAGCATCGCGGTTGCGTCTTCCACTCTTACCAATTCCATCGCACCCTCGAATTCTGCTTTTGCGCCCCATCGGGCCTGGGAAACCGTTT
Source organism: Marinobacter sp. (assembly GCF_040882185.1). Lineage (GTDB taxonomy): Bacteria > Pseudomonadota > Gammaproteobacteria > Pseudomonadales > Oleiphilaceae > Marinobacter. Next base: position 7,271 of record NZ_JBBEBW010000031.1, read on the forward strand.
TTCCCGTGAACTTTTGTAAGGCGTCCGGGTAGCGGTTGACGCACCATGAAAGAGAATTATAGGGGCCGGAGCGATTCGGATTGCTGGCTGCATAAAGCCCGAGCACATCTGTCCCCATCGCATTGGCAATATGGGCTGGCCCTGTGTCCGGGGAAACCAGCAAATCCGCCCCTGCGAGCAGTGCCGTCAATTGTTTGAGCGTGTCCCGGCCACAGATGTTCACAACGGTTTCACTCATCCGGCTTTCGATCTCTCTGCACACCACTTTTTCAGCCTCGGCCGGACTGCCCACTAGTAATACCTGGGCGTTATGCCGGGCTGCGGCGTGATCTGCCAATGCGGCATACCTTTCTGGCGACCAGTTACGCAGGGGGTGACTCGCACAAGGGCTGATCACCAGATTTAGCCTGTTGTCAGCCAGATGCTGACGAGCGAATGTGAAATCTGCCTCAGTGAGGGGGATATGCCATCTGGGTGGGGCTGACGCCAAACCAAGTGGCTCGAGAAAGCTGGCCAGGCAGTCCCGCACATGCTGCTCCGGTTGCGTCGGAATGCGGTGATTGATGAACAGGCTGTGGAGGTCTTTGCTCCGAGCCTTGTCATAGCCGACTTTAACAGCAGCAGGGATCAAGGCCGCGACGAGGTTTGCACGAAACGCCACTTGCATATGAAGCAGGGCATCAAAGTGCCGGCCTTTCATGGCACGGTGCAACTCAGCATAGCCTCTACGGCCCGCTTTTTTATCGAAAACGATGAACTCGACACCAGGCAGATCACCAATCAGCTTGTACTCCAGTTTGCCGATAACCCAAGTTATCTTGAGACCCGGGACCTGCTCCTGCAGACTCAACACCACCGGTATAACATGGGTTACATCGCCAATGGCGGAGAGACGTAGGATGCAGATTGAGTTGATCACGTCAGGTTGTTTCGCTTTTCCGATTGAGGTTGGTGGAGCTTTGCCAGTGTTCGTTGATAAACTGCGCGGTATTGTAACGCACTCTCCCTGGAGCGTCTTGAGGGCAAGGCGCGCAAAGTGACAAGAGTGGATGATCACCTATTGAAGACAAGAGCACATAATCTGACCAGCATAAGCCACAATGCCGTACTCCTGGCTGATCCCGACTGTCCGGGCGTATCGGCGAACTGGTTTGAGCCGCATTACTGGAGGGGGAAAGCTACACCAGTGACGGCAGGGGGGAGAGGTGGAGCCTGGTTTATAACAACTGAAGCGAATGAGATGGTGCTCCGGCATTATCTTCGTGGCGGAATGATGGCCCGATTCTCCGAACGACGCTATGTGTTCACTGGCTTTCAGCGGGCCAGGTCGCTGGCGGAGTTCAAAATGCTGCAAACGCTTCGGGAAAAAGGCCTACCCGTCCCCAGGGCAATTGCTGCCTACGCGGTCAAGTGTCGTGGTCTGTGGTACGAAGCTGCCATCTTGGTGGAGAGAATATCGGCTGCTGAGCCTTTTCCAGAGTCTCCAAACCTTGATCAGGCGGCTCTTTGGCAGGAAATTGGTCGCATCATTCGTGGGTTTCACAACGAAGGTCTGGATCATGTGGATCTTAACTGTGACAACATCCTAGTTGCGCAAGATCAGGTTTATTTGATTGATTTCGATCGCTGCCGGTTCAGGATCGAAGGTTCGGTTGATGCCTCGTGGAAGCAATCGAATCTAGACAGGCTCCGCCGTTCCGTGGAAAAGCGATGTGTCTGTATTCCTGATAAACGCCGTGAGCAGTTATGGCAACATTTGTTACACGGATACTGCTTGTGAATATTACTTATCCGAGAACAAATGCGAGCGTTTTTACAATTGAACTCAACCGGATATAACATAATGACGGATGAGTTTTAGGGGGCGAATGTCCGAATTTACAGATGAAATAGACGTTGTGATCCCATGGGTCGATGGTAGTGATCCGAAACACGCAAACAAGTTGCAGGCCTATCTCGGGAAAGCGCACAAAAAGACACCTGAATCAGCCAAGGCGACTCGTTATGCAGACATGGGTGAGATTGAGTTTTGTGTAGCGTCGATTTTACGCTTCACTCCATGGGTACGGAAAATTTTCATAGTCACCGATAATCAACACCCTTGTTTTATGGAGGATAACCTCCCTCAGGCTATCAAGGATCGAATAGTACTGATTGATCATGTTGATATATTTGAGGGGTATGAGTATTTATTACCGGTTTTTAATAGCTTAGCGATTGAATCGATGATCTGGCGTATTCCCGGATTAGCAGAAAAATTTATTTACATGAATGACGATTTGGCTTTTCTAAAACCAACTGAACCAGAAGTTTTCTTTAAAGAAGGTAAGGTTATTCTGAGAGGGTCATGGAATCCCCTCATAAAGTCGACAATCAGTAGACAGGTGAAGGAGCGCCTCGGCGTGGCTCGCGCCACCAATCGACGCGCACAGTCCAGAGGGGCTGAGTTAGTGGCTCCCAACGCCACAAAGTTTTTAATTGCAGGCCATGTCCCCCATCCAGTTCGCAAATCAACATTGGCGAACTTTTTTCTCCGTCGTCCCGAGTTGTTTGTTGGAAACGCAGCACATCCCTTGAGACACTACAGTCAATTCTGGCCTATCGCTGTTGCTAATCAACTCGAAATTGAGCAAGGCTCATTTGCCCTATCGGACAACCCAAAAGATCTTTATCTATCGCCCAATAAGCAAACGCCTGAGCAGATGATTAATGCGCTAAACGAACTATCCGACATTGAGGATTGTAATTTTTTATGTGTTCAAAGCCTCGATGAAGCGGGGGAGTCCTTCTATCAATGCTGGAGAAGTTGGATGAAAAATAATATTGGTAATATTCGTTCCAGTTTAGATTGGTATAGAGGTTAACGTGCGTATAGCGAGTGGAAGTTCTGCTTTATTTAATCGTAAAATTATTTACTGGTTAAGTGTAGCGCTTGTCGCGTTTATTGCCTTATCCTTTACGACTCCATGGAAAGCATTGCCCAGGTTATTTCTCCTTGTGGGAGTGACGTTGGCCTTATTGACGTTATTGTATAATAATTACAGGGATTTATTTAAAATTGATAATTTGGTTTTATCGGCGTGTTCAGTTGTTATTTATGTGGCTTTGTCAAACTTTTTTCATGTCATAGAGTTAAATGAAATAATGCAATCGTTGAGATGGTCAGCAACCACCGTTATGTTTATTGTTGCTGTTGCGTTGTCTTCATATTATTGGGCTACTCGGCCGCGTATATTTAGCCGTTTATTTATCTTGATTGTTCTGCTGGTTTCTATATTAACGATGGTTATACATTTTTCGCAAGGCCTTTATGTAACAAGAATTTCGGGGGTCGGGTTTATGGGACACCCCATCTTGGGTCCTGCAGCGCTTATGTGTTTGTGGGCCGCTGGATTGACACTGATGTGTAGAGTAAAGCCACTCACCAAGCTTGATTATATCCTGGTCTCATTATCCTTTTTAAGCTTATTTGCTATAACGTTCCTGTCTCAAAGCAGGGGGCCTCTAATTTCGCTTACCATATACATCATTATCATGCTATTTGTAATGGTTCTGCATCTTGACCTCCGAAAAAGGTCATTTGTCAAAGTGGTCGCTTCAATCGTTTTTTTTATTGTCGTCATATTTGGGACGCTATCGCCATTGGTTGACAATATGCTTGAGCGTGGAACTTCTTATCGATTGGATATATTCGAGGCGACAGTTGAGTATCCGCCGGATTCTATTTTATTTGGCACTGGTTCAGCCGCGCTCTTTGAGCAATCTCCTGCAGGCAAAGTTTTGAAGGAAAAAGCTGATGTAAGAATTGAACATCCCCATAATCTTTTTCTGAGCGTTTATTATTTTTCAGGAATTTTTTCATTATTTGCTTTCCTGTTAATTATCATGATCCTTATAGCCAGAATAATAAATAGTACCGAATCCAACGCCTTCATCTCGTCCGGTCTTGCATTGCTGTTTTTAGCTATAATGCTGAATACGACAGATGGTTCCCGAATAGTTGCGCCACCGTCAGCTGACTGGATGTTTTTTTGGTTTCCATTTGCATTTCTTTGTGGTGTCTTCTATTCCGGGCATGATGGTGGTGCTGCGCCTTCTCAGGATCAAGGCGCCAGCACTTGATGAGTTCACGCCTAATTCCAAAGAAGTGCCGTCGGGACTTTTGAGCGTGGGGCCTCCACCATTTCTTTAAAGGTTGTTCTCATATTTTCCAGAGGTTAGTGATGTTTTCTTTGTTTGATTATCGGCACTACCATGTGGTCTCCCATCTGGATGAAATGACAAGCCGGCAACTCCTGGATGCAGTACTGGATGATGGCATGGTTCCAGAAAAGGTGTTTCGTGATAACTGGCGAACCCTTAGCGCCAAGGTCCGCTTCCATAGCGAGGCGTTTTTACTGAAGGTACCCCGGGCGCGAAACGGTCGCCGATGGGAGCGTTTTCTCACTCGCTTCCGTGAGAGCGATGCACTCCGAACGTTCAGGCATCTTGAGCTGATGTCGTCCATGGGATTCGCGGCGCCAGAGCCTGTTCTAGCCTGCGAGTCTCGTCAGAGCGGGGTGGTAACGGATTCCTTTGTCTGTTATCGCTTTGTAGAAGGTCGAGCCGCTGGTCCGGAGGATGCACATAGAATACTGGCTTCGATGCAGGAGCTTCATCAGCGTGGTTATCTTCGTAGCGATGCCCAGATTGCTAACTTTCTGATGGCGGGGGAAACAGTCACTTTTATCGACTTTCGGCTAAAAAAACCATGGTTTTTGCCGAAACTGCAGAAAACCAGAGAACTGCATCGTTTTCTGAGAAGTTGCCCGGAAGCCAGACATCTTCTGTCAAGCCAGCAATCATCATCAGGTTGGTATCGCGCCGCTGCTTGTCTGGAAGATGCGAATTTCCGTTTTCGTGGTGTGAAAAACAGAATACGAGCGCGCCGCAAATCGATCCGTCAGACGAATCGCAAGTGACCGTCAGCCGTCCGGTGAAGGATCGGTTAGTCTGAATGACCCGGTGCTCACCTTTTATAACCAGGCGGGGCACTTGTCCAACTTAATGTGGGTTTCTCATGAAAAAAGCGGTGCTCTTTTGCCCTAGTCTTGTATGGGGCGGGATAGAGAAAAATGGTAAGCGGTCCACGAACTACACCGGAATGGTTTCGCCGTGATGCCAGGGTAATA
>NZ_JBBEBW010000032.1:0-233784 GCF_040882185.1 Marinobacter sp.
GTGTAGCCGAAGAGCCGCCCCGGCCCAAAGAGGAAATAGGTCAGTCGGCGCCATCATCATTATTCAGGTTGCACATATTGCTTATTAATTGGGATTATTTTCCCAATTAATAAATGGGAATTTAAGCCCAAATTATGTCGATGTCCAGCACGGGGCTGTGAAAGTTTTATGAACTTTCCGTTCGAAGTAGCGTAAGGTTCTGAACAAACTCATAAAACGGGGACACAGAAATGTTGGGATTCTTGAAAGGTGATCCGCGCAAAAAACTGCAGAAAGAGTACGAAAAGAAGCTAACGGAAGCGTTGCACTATCAGAGAAACGGGGACCTCAGAACTTACTCCACCCTGATGGAAGAAGCTGAAGCGATGTACGCCAAACTGCAGGAAATGGACAAGAAATAACAAGACTGGACAGGTTGGCAGCATCCGGAAGCATCTAATCCGGAGTCAGTTGCGCCAGCAAGTGGCTGCGGGGGTTGAACGACAGTTCTTCCTTAGCCAACTGCTGATACAGGGCCTCAGCTTTCTCACTGTGATGCTTCGGCAAGGCGACCTGTAGTATGACTATCTGATCGCCGAGATGCTTACCTTGTAAACCCTTACCCTTGAGCCGGAGCTTCTGGCCGCTGGTGGCGCCTTTTGGAACCTTCAGATTGACCGCTGAACCCAGCGTAGGCACCTTGATGGAAGCCCCGAGGGCTGCCTCGGGAGCGGTGATAGGCAGCGTCATTGTAAGATCACGGCCATTCACCGTGAACAATGGATGAGGCGCGAGTTCCACTTCGATAAACAGATCCCCGGGACTGCCTCCCCCGATTCCCGGCGAGCCCTGCCCTTTAAGCCGGACATGCTGGCCGCTGGCCATACCCGCCGGAATTTTCACATTCAGCGTTTTGCGACGCCCCACGACACGGCCCTGGGCATCGGCTTCTGTTACGTTGAACTGCACCTGCTTCTCGCATCCGTTGTAGGCTTCCTCAAGGAACAGCGCCAGCCGGGCGTGAACATCTTCCCCCCGCATCCTGACATGACGTCGGAAACCTTGGCCACCAGGCTGGCGGTTACCACGCCCCGCACCTCCGAATATGGATTCGAAAAAATCACTGAACTGCCCGGGGTCGGTATAGCCACCACCGCCAAAATTTGAGGCGCTCTGCCAACCCGGGGGTGGTTCAAAGGACCCATCGGAGCGGGCGCCGTATTTCCGAAGCTGGTCGTACTCTGCGCGTTTTTCCGGGTCTTTCAATACTTCGTAGGCTTCGCCCACATCCTTGAACTTGGCTTCAGCGTCGGCTTCTTTGCTGATATCCGGATGGTATTTCCGCGCAAGTTTGCGATAGGATTTCTTGATTTCCTCAGGCGGCGCAGTCTCGCTCACCCCGAGAGCAGCGTAATAGTCTTTGAAATCCATTGTTCCCTCGCATCCGCTTAAAACTCAAGCCTGGCGCGGCTTTGAGCGCCTTTATTCGGTACTCTTATAATTGATGCGATGCTTGAGAATACAAGGGAGAGCGGGCAGGGTATTTGATCAGGATCCGAAAATGAACGACGGCCCGGGATTAGCCGGGCCGTCGCAGACATCATGAGGTTTCAGGACAGCGGTATCAGTTGACTTTCGGGTTCAGCTCGCCGCGCTCGTAACGGCCGAACATGTCCTCAAGGTTGATCACTTTTATCTTGCTGGCATTGCCAGCGGTGCCAAAGGCTTCATAGCGCGCCAGACAGACTTCCGTCATCGCTTTCATTGATTCCTTGAGGTATTTTCGGGGATCAAATTCCGCCGGGTTGTTGCCGAGGAACCTGCGAATCGAACCCGTGCTTGCCAGACGAAGGTCGGTATCAATATTGACCTTGCGGACACCGTGCTTGATTCCTTCTACGATCTCCTCTACAGGCACACCATAGGTTTCCGGGATCTCACCACCGAATTCGTTGATGATCCTGAGCCACTCCTGAGGCACCGAGCTTGAGCCGTGCATGACCAGGTGGGTGTCCGGGATTCGCTTGTGGATCGCTTTGATCTGGTCGATCGCCAGGATGTCTCCGGTCGGTGGTCGGGTGAACTTATAGGCTCCGTGGCTGGTGCCAATGGCAATAGCCAACGCGTCCACGTGAGTTTTATTGACGAAGTCCGCTGCTTCTTCCGGATCGGTCAGCATCTGACTGTGGTCCAGAATGCCTTCGGCACCCACTCCGTCTTCTTCACCCGCCTGCCCCGTTTCCAGAGAGCCCAGGCAGCCCAGTTCACCTTCAACAGAGACGCCACAGGCATGGGCCATGTCGACTGTCCGACGGGTAACGTCGACGTTGTACTCGTAGTCCGTTGGGGTTTTGCCATCTTCGCCCAGGGACCCGTCCATCATAACCGAGCTGAAACCCAGCTGAATGGAGCGCTGACAGATAGCGGGGCTGGTGCCGTGGTCCTGATGCATAACCACCGGAATATGAGGAAACTCCTCAATAGCGGCCATTACCAGGTGCCGCAGGAAAGGCGCGCCCGCATATTTGCGGGCGCCGGCAGATGCCTGAACAATCACAGGAGAGTCCGTTTTGTCGGCAGCCTCCATAATAGCGCGCATTTGCTCAAGGTTATTGACGTTAAACGCGGGCACGCCATACCCGTACTCAGCGGCGTGATCCAGCAATTGGCGCATGGATATCAGGGCCATGGGGAAATCTCCTCAGTTATTCAGTAAGCATACTGTAATCAGGCGGGACGAAAGCTCCGCCCGTAAAGCGACACATCAGGCGCCGCGTTGTTCCAGGATTGCGACTGCTGGCAGGGTTTTACCCTCCACAAACTCAAGGAAGGCTCCGCCTCCCGTTGAAATATAGGAGATCTTGTCGCTGATTCCGTATTTATCGACGGCCGCAACGGTATCACCACCGCCCGCCAAAGAGAATGCCGGACTTTGAGCGATGGCGTCGGCCAGGGCGCGGGTGCCATTCCCAAACTGCTCATATTCAAACACGCCAACGGGACCGTTCCAGAGGATGGTTCTGGCAGACTTCAGTAATTGCGCAAATTCGCCGGCAGTCTGGGGGCCGACATCCAGAATCATATCGTCCTCGGCCACATCGCTGATGTTCTTGGTTGTCGCTTTTGCCTTCTCCGAAAACTCCTTGGCCACCACCACGTCGACCGGCAATGGAATATCGACCTTGGCGGCAATCTCCCGGGCGGTGTCCAGCAGATCGTGCTCACACAGGGACTTTCCGACCGGATGACCGGCGGCGGCAAGGAAGGTGTTTGCAATGCCACCACCCACAATCAGTTGATCACAGATGCCTGAGAGTGCCGTCAGAACGTCCAGTTTGGTGGAAACCTTGGAGCCACCGACAATAGCCACCACGGGCTTGGCGGGGTTATCCAGCGCTTTGCCCAGGGCGTCCAACTCACGAGCCAGCAACGGTCCCGCGCAGGCTTGTGGCGCAAACTTCGCGACTCCGTGGGTAGATGCCTGGGCGCGATGGGCGGTGCCAAAAGCGTCCATTACGAAGACATCACAAAGCTCAGCGTATTGTTTTGCCAGGGTTTCATCGTCTTTCTTCTCGCCCTTGTTGAAACGGACATTTTCGAACAGGACAACTTCGCCGTCAGCCAGTTGGTCCACGCCGTCAAGATAGTCTTTGACCAACCGCACTGTCTGGCCAAGCAGCTCTGTTAAATGCTCTGCCACCGGCTGCAACGAAGCGGCTTTGTCGTAAACGCCCTCTTCCGGGCGACCCAGGTGAGACATCAACATGACTTTCGCCCCCGCATCCCGGGCCGATTTGATCGTTTCCAGGCATGCGCGGATTCGGGCATCACTGGTCACCTTGCCATCCTTGACGGGCACGTTCAGGTCTTCCCGAATCAAAACACGCTTACCGGCAAGATCCAGCTCAGTCATTTTCTTGATCGTCATTAGGCTTTCCTTCCTTCTAAGATGTTGAGGATTGCGATACTGCGGCTGACATCCAGCATCCGGTTGGCAAAGCCCCACTCATTATCAAACCAGCACAGCACCTTGACCATGTGTTCGCCGGTAACCCGGGTCTGGCCGCCATCAACGATGCCCGAGCGCGGATCATGGTTGAAATCAGAACTGGCCAGCAATTCATCGGTGTAACCCAGGATACCCTGAAGCGGACCGGACGCTGCCGTTCTACGCAGCAGTGCGTTGACCTCTGCCACCGTGGTTGCCTGGCGGACATTGACGGTCATGTCGATCGCCGACACGTTCATGGTGGGTACCCGCATGGCGACAGAACTGAAACGCCCCTGCATTTCCGGAAGCAAACGCTCGATGCCTTTCGCAAGCCCGGTGTCTACCGGCACAATGTTATGCAGGGCGCTGCGGGTACGTCTCAGGTCCTGATGATGGTATGCGTCGATGACCGGCTGGTCGTTCATTGCGGCGTGGATAGTGGTAGTCGTGCCGTGTTCCACGCCAAAAGCTTCGTCCAGCACCTTGATGACCGGGACAATACAGTTAGTGGTACAGGATGCACTCGAAACAATTTTGTCCGTATGGAGCAGGTCGCCTTCATTTATGCCGTACACCACCGTGCGGTCAACATCTGGCTCCGCCGGTTGTGAAAACAGCAGACGCCTGGCGCCAGCTCCGAGGTGTACCTCTGCCATCGCACGCTCTGAAAACGCGCCCGAGCATTCCAGCACCAGGTCGATCCCCAGCAGGCCCCAGGGTAGATGAGACGGATCAGACTGACTGACCACCTCAATGCGGTCACCGTTGATCACCAGGGTTTCGTCATCTACCTGTACATCACCCTGAAACCGGCCATGGGTAGAATCATAGCGGGTAAGGTGCGCAATGGTGGCTATATCCGACAACTCATTGATGGCCACCACCTGCAGGTGCTCGCGAAAGCCGTTTTCATACAGCGCCCGCAATACACATTGGCCAATACGCCCGTAACCGTTGATAGCAACCCGATAGGGTGTCCCGTGAGCGGTCATCAGGCGTCCAGCAGTTCCTGTGCAACCGACACCACGTTATCAACCGTGAACCCGAATTCCTTGAACAGCTCACCGGCAGGCGCCGATTCGCCGAACGTGCTCATGCCAACCACACGGCCGTCCAGGCCTACATATTTGTACCAGTAGTCTTCAATGGCCGCTTCGATGGCAACGCGGTTGGTCACATCCAGCGGTAGCACGTGCTGCTTGTACTTGGCGCTCTGGGTATCGAAAACGTCCGTAGACGGCATGGAAACTACGCGCACCTTGCTGCCCTGTTCTCGCAACGCAGTCGCAGCATCCTGGGCCAGGCCCACTTCAGAGCCGGTCGCAATGAAAATAAGATCCGGGGTGCCTTTGCTGTCAGACAGGATATAGCCGCCTTTGGCGACGTCGGACAACTGCTCATCGTCACGCTCCTGGTGCGGCAATGCCTGCCGAGAGAAGACCAGCGCAGACGGTCCGTTCTTGCGCTCCAGCGCCGCTTTCCAGGCCACCGCAGATTCGACTGCATCGGCCGGACGCCACACGCTCATGTTCGGTGTGGTGCGCAGGCTAGCCAGTTGCTCAATCGGCTGGTGGGTGGGGCCGTCTTCGCCCAGACCAATTGAATCATGGGTGAAGACCATGATCGTCCGCTGCTTCATCAGTGCCGCCATGCGCACAGCATTACGGCAGTACTCCATGAATATCAGGAAGGTAGCGCCGTAAGGCACAAAACCACCGTGCAGGGCGATGCCATTCATGATGGCGGCCATGCCAAACTCGCGCACACCGTAATAAATATAGTTGCCGCCAGCGTCGTTTTTCGAAACACCCTTGCTGTCACTCCAGATGGTCAGGTTGGAACCGGCCAGATCGGCAGAACCACCCAACAGTTCCGGCAACAAAGGGCCGTAGGCGTTCAGCGTGTTCTGAGAGGCCTTGCGACTGGCAATGGTTTCACCTTTGGCCTGGCATTCCCGGATGTAAGCACCGGCCTTGCCAGCAAAATCGGCAGGCAGGTCACCCGCCATGCGGCGTTTGAATTCAGCCGCGAGTTCGGGCTCAGCCTTCTCATAGGCGGCAAACTGTTTTTCCCAAGCGGACTGGGCGTAGGCGCCCTTCTCTTTGGCATCCCACTTGGCATAGATCTCACTGGGAATCTCAAAAGCACCGTGCTTCCAGCCCAGGTTCTCTCGGGCTGCTACAATTTCGTCCTCGCCCAACGGAGCGCCGTGACAGCTTTCTGTCCCCTGTTTATTGGGTGCGCCAAAACCGATGATGGTCTTGCAACAGATCATGGTGGGCTGGGTCGTGTTTGCCCGGGCCGCCTCTATGGCAGCACGAACGGCGTCGGCGTCATGGCCATCGACCGCCGGGATAACCTGCCAGCCGTAGGATTCGAAACGCTTCGGAGTATCATCCGTGAACCAGCCTTCCACTTCGCCATCGATGGAGATGCCGTTGTCGTCATAGAAGAAGATCAGCTTGCCAAGACCCAGAGTGCCTGCCAGCGAACAGACTTCGTGTGAAATCCCTTCCATCAGGCAGCCATCGCCAAGGAAAGCGTAAGTATAATGGTCAACGACTTCGTGCCCCGGACGGTTAAACTGGGCTGCGAGGCCTTTCTCCGCAACCGCAAAACCCACCGCATTGGCAATGCCCTGACCAAGCGGGCCGGTAGTGGTCTGAACCCCTGGCGTATAACCGTATTCCGGGTGACCCGGAGTGCGGGAATGCAGTTGACGGAAGTTTTTCAGGTCGTCAATGGAGAGATCGTACCCGGTCAGGTGCAGCAGAGAATATTGCAGCATTGAGCCATGGCCATTGGACAGTACGAAACGATCACGGTTGGCCCAGTTCGGGTTGGCAGGGTTGTGGCTCAGGTAATCGTTCCAAAGAACCTCGGCGATATCCGCCATCCCCATCGGGGCACCGGGGTGCCCGGATTTCGCCTTCTGTACCGCATCCATGCTGAGCGCGCGAATAGCGTTGGCAAGTTCTTTACGAGATGGCATCAAAGAGTTCTCCACTGACAACTACACGGATTGAAGTGCCGAATGGGCACTGTTCAAATTTAAGGCGCGTATTTTCGCCGATTAGTGACCGCCGGAGCAAATCAGAGTGATAGAGAGTGATAGGAAGTACCCTGTGGATTGCCGAGACTCACGAAAAACACGAGGCAAAAACATATAGCGAAAACTATATCAATTATTTTTGATATTGCTATTGATCACACAGAAAACCCACTCTACACTTCAGCCTATGAATCAAATGGCCACCAAAACCCCTGCTGTCCCGCTATCAGTGGACACCCTGGCACCGATCTACAAGGCGAGCGGGGACCCCTTGCGCCTTGAGATCCTAAGGGTTTTGCGTCGTGACACCTTTGGTGTGCTGGAATTAAGCCAGCTGTTTGATATGCGCCAGTCAGGTATGAGCCATCATCTGAAAGTGATGAGTAAAGCGGGTCTGCTGGAGCCCCAGCGTGAAGGCAACGCCATTTTCTATCGCCGTCCCCTGAACCTGGAAAGAGATAAGTTGGCTGATCAGACCATCCGGCAGATATTCGAGATGGTGGATCAGCTGCCTCTGCCAGCTCATCTTCAGCAAAGAATCGATGCCATTCGCAACCAGCGGGCTGACCAGTCCCAGGCTTTTTTTTCCCGGCACGCGGAGCAGTTCCGGGAACAGCAAGAGCTAATTGCAGCATTTGAGCTCTACGCCGGGCCGGTGGCGAACCTGTTGCGACAGCGGGCAAAAAAGCGGAAGTGGAAAACCGCCCTCGAGATAGGCCCCGGTGAAGGCGCCTTTCTGCCGGTACTGGCGGCGCTCTGTTCCCATGTGGTGGGGCTGGATAATTCCCGGGACATGTTGGCGAAGGCAACCCGTACCTGCATTGACGAAAAGCTCAACAACATTGATTTGATCGAAGGTGTCACTGACACCCTGCTCGACCGCGGGGACGCTTTTGACCTGGTGGTGGCCAATATGGTGCTACACCACGTACCAAGCCCGGCGGACATTCTGCTGGATGCAGCGGCGCTGATGAACGGCGGCGGCTGCCTGGTGATCAGCGACCTCTGCAGCCACGACCAGGAGTGGGCGACAGAAAACTGCGGTGACCTGTGGCTCGGCTTTGAGCCGGAAGAGCTTACGGCCTGGGCCACAGAAGCCGGACTTACGATTGGAGAATCCCTGTTCATCGGCCTGCGCAACGGTTTTCAGGTGCAGGTTCGGGAATTCTGGAAGTCTTCGGGAGGTGGTTAATCCCTCGCCGAGAAACAATATCAAAACATTTTGATACACGAAGTTACAGTTGAAACCGCCCACGTCGAAGACCGGGCCACTTAACAGCAGAACCTATGTTCAAGTGCTCAAAAGGAGCTATACCCCATGTCTGATTACAGCGTATTTACTTCCGAATCGGTCTCAGAGGGCCATCCTGACAAACTGGCCGACCAGATCTCGGACGCCGTGCTGGACACCATCCTGACCGAAGACCCCAATGCCCGGGTCGCCTGTGAAACCATGGTAAAAACCGGCGTCGCAATTGTCGGTGGTGAAGTCACCACATCAGCCTGGGTCGACCTGGAAGATCTGGTGCGCTCTGTAATCAAAGATGTGGGCTACACCTCTTCCAAAGTCGGCTTTGATGGTGACACCTGTGGTGTTATTAACATAATTGGCAAGCAATCAGTTGATATCGCCCAGGGTGTTGACCGCCAGAAGCCGGAAGATCAGGGCGCGGGCGATCAGGGTCTGATGTTTGGCTATGCAAGCAACGAGACTGACGTACTGATGCCAGCACCTATCTGTTACGCCCATCGCCTGGTGGAGCGCCAGGCCGAGGCCCGCAAGAGTGGATTGCTGCCCTGGTTGCGCCCCGACGCCAAGAGCCAGGTGACCTGCCGCTATGAGAATGGCCGTGTGACCGGTATCGATGCGGTGGTGCTATCGACCCAGCACGATGAAGATGTCAGCCAGTCAGACCTGCGGGAAGCCATCATGGAGCTGGTGGTCAAACACGTGCTGCCTGCTGAGTTGCTCGACAACAACACCCAGTTCCATATTAACCCGACCGGCAAGTTTGTGATCGGCGGCCCAGTCGGTGACTGCGGTCTCACGGGCCGAAAGATCATCGTTGATACCTATGGCGGCATGGCTCGTCACGGTGGTGGTGCTTTCTCAGGTAAAGACCCCTCGAAAGTGGATCGTTCCGCAGCCTACGCCGGTCGATACGTGGCGAAGAACCTGGTGGCGGCTGGCCTGGCTGAGCGCTGCGAAATTCAGGTGTCCTACGCCATCGGTGTTGCCCAACCTACGTCGATCTCCATCAACACGTTTGGCACTGGCAAAATCAGCGATAACCAGATCATCAAACTGGTTCGTGAGCACTTCGACCTGCGGCCCTACGCCATCACCCGCATGCTGGACCTGCTGCACCCGATGTACCGGGCAACCGCCGCTTATGGTCACTTCGGCCGCGAGCCTTTTGAAATGACGGTGAAAGGCGACACCTTCACCGCGTTCCCTTGGGAAAAAACCGATAAAGTCGCCGTCCTTAAGGACGCGGCAGGCGTTTGATCGTACTGAGTCAGTCGTTACACCTTTTTCCGTAACATTTTTTCATAGTACCGGGCCGCCATTTTCATCGCGGCCCAGGCCTTAACAGGAGAACACCATGAGCACGCCAGCAGAAAAACTTAACAGTTCGTCCGATTACAAAGTTCGCGACATCAGCCAGGCAGATTACGGGCGCAAGGAAATAAACATCGCCGAAGGCGAGATGCCTGCCCTGATGGCGTTGCGCAACAAGTACAAGGCAGAGCGGCCACTAGCAGGCGCCAATGTGATGGGCTGCATTCACATGACCATCCAGACCGCCGTGCTGATCGAGACCCTGGTGGAACTGGGCGCGAACGTGCGCTGGTCGTCCTGCAATATTTTCTCCACCCAGGACCACGCAGCAGCTGCCATTGCCGAGAGCGGCATCCCGGTATTCGCCTGGAAAGGTGAAACCGACGAAGAATACGACTGGTGCCTCGAACGCACAGTGGGTGCCGACGTGGCGGGCTGGGAACCCAATATGATTCTGGACGACGGCGGCGATCTCACCGCCCTGCTCCATGAAAAGCACCCGGAGATCCTGAGCAAGTGCCACGGCGTAACCGAAGAGACCACCACCGGCGTGCATCGCCTGCAGGAGATGCTGCGGGACGGCACCCTTAAAGTACCGGCCATCAACGTCAACGATGCGGTCACCAAAGCCAAGAACGACAACAAGTACGGTTGCCGTCACAGCCTCAACGATGCGATCAAACGCGCTACCGATCATTTGATGGCGGGCAAGAAAGCGTTGGTCATCGGCTACGGCGATGTCGGCAAAGGTTCTGCGGCGTCACTGCGCCAGGAAAGCATGATCGTTAAAGTGACCGAGGCCGACCCGATCTGCGCGATGCAGGCCTGCATGGACGGTTTTGAAGTGGTATCGCCCTATATCAATGGCGTTAACACCGGCACTGAAGCAGGCATCGACAAGGCCCTGTTGCAGAATATCGATCTGCTGGTTACCACCACCGGCAACATGAATGTATGCGACTCCAACATGCTCAAGGCGCTCAAGAGCGGTGCTGTGGTGTGCAACATCGGTCACTTCGACAATGAAATCGATACCGCCTACATGCGCAAAAACTGGGAGTGGGACGAGGTCAAGCCGCAGGTGCATGTGGTTTACCGCGACAAGACCACCAATGACCACCTGATACTACTATCCGAAGGTCGCCTGGTGAATCTCGGCAACGCCACCGGCCACCCGTCACGGATTATGGACGGTTCTTTCGCCAATCAGGTACTGGCCCAGATGTACCTGTTCGAGCGCAAGTTTGCTGACCTGCCGGAAGATGCCCGTGCCAAAGGTGTATATGTTCAGGTGCTGCCCAAGCAACTGGACGAAGAGGTGGCCCGCGCAATGGTCGAGGGCTTCGGCGGGGTAATGACCAGGCTGACGCCGGAGCAGGCCAAGTACATCGGTGTGCCGGTGGAAGGTCCGTTCAAACCTGACAGCTACAAGTATTGATAGATAGATTGATCGATTGACTGACTGAGAGCCATAACATGCAATCCCAGAAGCAATTCAAACGCCGGTTCAGCTTTGAGTTCTTCCCGCCCAAAACTGACAAGGGTAAGGAAAAGCTCCAGGGTGTCCGGGACCAGCTCGCCGGGGTGAACCCGGACTTTTTCTCGGTCACTTTCGGGGCGGGCGGGTCGACCCGTGACCGCACCCTGGAGACCGTGATCAACCTGCACAAACAGGGCATTTCCACGGCGCCGCATATTTCCTGCATTGGTTCCACCAAGGAAAGTATTGCGGAGCTGCTCGACCTGTATCGGGAAAACGGCATCAATCGCATTGTCGCCCTGCGGGGGGATATGCCCTCCGGGATGGGATCGGCAGGTGAACTGCGGTATGCCAACGAGCTGGTGGGGTTTATCCGGGACCATTCCGGTGATGCATTCAATATAGAAGTCGCGGCCTACCCTGAGTTTCATCCCCAGGCCCGCAATGCTGAGGAGGATCTGAAAAACTTCGCCCGCAAGGTCGAGGCTGGCGCCAACAGCGCCATTACCCAGTACTTCTTCAACATTGACAGCTATTTCTACCTTATCGACCGGCTGGAAAGAATGAACGTCACCATTCCAGTGGTACCGGGCATCATGCCGATCGTCAATTACTCCAATCTGGTGCGGTTCTCGGACATGTGCGGGGCGGAGATTCCCCGCTGGGTTCGCAAGCAGCTTGAAGCTTACGGTGATGACAGCGAAAGCATACGCAAGTTCGGTGAGGACATGCTGACGGAGATGTGCGGCAAACTGCTGGAGGCCGGGGCACCTGGCCTGCATTTCTACACCCTTAACCAGGTGGAGCCCAGCATCAGTATCTGGAAAAACCTTGGGCTGGGTGAGCGGGATAAAATTGCTTTCTAGCGCCCGTTACCAAGCAATGCGCATTGGCCGGGGAGCCCGTTCCCCGGTATTGCCTGACCCCCGGTCAATACGACCTTGCTCCAACCTTTGAAATTTGATTCCACACTTCATACCGACCATAGTCTAAACTTGTTGGGTTGTAGCCAAACGCTACCCAAAAAAGTCACCGGACCTCGCGAACATCTATCCAGAGGTTCAATAATCAGAAGATCAAGGAGACAACATGACGAAGACATGGCTGAAAACCCTGGGCGCGGCTGTCGCCCTCTCCGTGAGCACCACCGCGCTGAGCGCTGAGCCCCTGCGTGTGGCAACCGACCCCAGCTTTGTTCCTTTTGAGATGATGGACCAGGAAACCGGTGAAATGATCGGTTTTGACATGGAAATCATCGCGGAAGTGGCTAAGCGCGCGGGTTTTGAATACGACCTCAATACCATGGATTTCAACGGCATCATTCCTGCACTCCAAACAGGTAATGTCGACATCGCAATCGCTGGCATCACCATCACCGACGAACGCGAAGAAATCGTTGATTTCTCCGACCCCTACTACGATTCAGGCCTGCGCATTCTCAAGCGCTCAGGCGATGACAGCATCTCTGAAGTAGCAGACCTGGACGGTAAGAAAATCGGTACCAAAATCGGCAGCACCAGCTATGACTACCTGGTAAAGAATCTTGAAAACAATGATGGCGTAACGCCTTATCCGGGCAGCTCTGACATGTATATGGCGCTGATGCAGGGCAGTGTCGACGCAGTATTTTATGACGCTCCGAACGTTGGCTATTTCGCCCGTACCAAAGGAGAAGGCCAGGTTGAAACCGTTGGCGAACTCTATGAAGGCCAGCAATACGGTATCGCACTGAAGAACGGCAGCGAGTGGGTTGACGAAGTTAACGAAGCACTCGCATCCATGAAGGACGATGGTACCTACGAGACCATCTATGAGAAGTGGTTCGGGCCCATGCCTGACGCCAAATAACGGCCTCCGCCCAAGACCGTGCGCCGGGAGCCCTCCCGGCGCACCTCCTACTTCTCTAGGGAGAACCCACCGTGGAGTTTCAGTTTGACTGGCAGGCGGCAATCGACTCGATTCCGTATCTGCTCAAAGGCGTTCCGTATACCCTTCTGATTTCCTTTGGCGGCCTGGCTATAGGCTTTGCTCTTGGCATCTTTTTCGGTTTGCTCAGCATCAACAAGAAATGGTTCCTGCGATGGCCAGCGACGATCTACATTGAGATCTTCCGGGGCACACCCATTCTCGTTCAGGTGCTGTTTATCTTCTACGGCCTGCCGGATCTGATCGGTGGTCCGATTGATCCGCTTGCGGCTGGCATCGCGGCCATTGCCCTTAACTCCGGCGCCTATATCTCCGAAGTTGTGCGAGGCGGTGTGCAGTCTATTGATAAAGGCCAGTCCGAAGCGGGCCTGTCGCTGGGGCTGTCACGGCCGCAGACCTTTTGGTCGATTGTCTGGCCCCAGGCCTTCCGCCGCATGATTCCACCGTTGGGCAATCAGGCGATTGTCAGTATCAAGGACACCTCGTTGTTTTCGGTCATCGGTGTCGGTGAGCTGGTTCGTCAGGGCCAGGTTTACATTGCCAATACCTTTACCGCTTTTGAGGTCTATTTCGTGGTGGCCATCATGTATCTGTGCATCACTCTATCGCTGTCGCTGTTGCTACGCTTTGCGGAGCGGCGCGGTCTGGCATCCACCTGAGGAAGGCGACTCCAATGACTGACATTGTATCCATGCAGCGCCTTAACAAATATTTCGGCGATCTTCATGTATTGAAAGACATTGACCTGACGGTCAAACCGGGCGAGGTGGTGGTTATTATCGGGGCCAGTGGCTCTGGTAAGTCGACACTGATTCGCTGTGTTAACGGCCTTGAGGAATATGAATCCGGAGCGCTCACGGTGGACAGCGAGAAGTTGGCCCCCAAGGGCAGCAGTCAGAAAGCCCTGGCGACCATCCGCAAGGAGGTCGGCATGGTGTTTCAGCAGTTCAACCTGTTTCCCCATCTCACGGTGCAGAAAAATATTATGCTGGCGCCGATGAAGGTAAAGGAGGTGGATAAGTCTGCTGCGGCGAAAACCGCTATGCGCCTGCTTGATCGGGTGGGCATTGGTAGCCAGGCCGACAAGTACCCCAGCCAGCTATCCGGCGGTCAGCAGCAGCGAGTGGCCATTGCCCGGGCGTTGGCGATGGAACCCCGGCTGATGCTGTTCGATGAACCCACCTCGGCGCTCGACCCGGAGATGATCGGGGAAGTGCTCGATGTGATGCGGGGTCTGGCCAAAGAGGGTATGACGATGATGGTGGTTACCCACGAGATGGGTTTTGCCCGGGAAGTGGCTGACCGCGTCATCTATATCCATGAAGGGCAGATCGTTGAGGAAGGCAAACCAGAAGATGTGTTTGATAATCCTCAGAATGAGCGGACCCAGTCGTTTTTATCTCGGGTTTTGAAGCATTAGGTTTCGTTCAAGCATGGAGCATGCGCCAGAGTCAGGCCATATCCTCCCAGACACGCCGTGGATACTTCCATGTAGGCTCTCTGTTGCCATCCATGGCAACAGAAGGTCTGGGAGGATATGGCCTGACCCCGGCTTTCGGGCTTGATGCGGGCACCAACAGAACACCCCTCTCTGTGAAACAGTCGGTTTGACCTGAGCGATCCAACGGCTTCCTATACCGATGTTAACCCTTAAACAGAAAATGGTTTACGGCTGGCGCGTGGCGGCCACTCACACGTATCATGAGGGCCCGGTTAAATGCCCATCTATTCCGTGAACAGACAGGAGAAGCCCCATGCGCAACGCCGATATTGTCGCCAGAGATCTGAAGTCGGTCTGGCACCCGTGTACCCAGATGAAGGACCACGAGAGCCTGCCGCTGATTCCTATCAAGCGCGGAGAAGGCGTCTGGCTGGAGGACTTTGAGAATAACCGCTATATCGACGCGGTCAGTTCCTGGTGGGTGAATCTGTTTGGCCACGCCAACCCACGGATCAACGGCGCAATCCGGGATCAGATTGAGCAGTTGGAACACGTAATTCTGGCAGGTTTCAGCCATGAGCCGGTGGTGAACCTGTCGGAACGTCTGATCGAGATTACGCCGGAGGGGTTGAGCAAGTGTTTCTATGCCGATAATGGCTCATCTGCCATCGAAGCTGCCTTGAAGATGAGCTATCACTATTGGAAAAACTACGGTAAACCCGCCAAGAAGAATTTCGTTAACCTCAGCAACAGCTATCACGGTGAGACGTTGGGTGCCCTGGCACTGGGCGACGTTGCCTTGTACAAGGACACCTATCAACCATTATTGATGGAGGTCATAACGGCACCCTCGCCGGATGCCTATAATCGTGAGGCTGGAGAGTCGGAAGAGGACTATGCGCTGCGCCAGTTTGAAGCCATGGAAAAGATCCTGGCGGAACAGCACGATGAGATTTGCGCCGTGATTGTCGAGCCGCTGATTCAGTGCGCCGGCTCCATGCGCATGCACCACCCGATCTACCACACCAGGTTGCGGGAAGCCTGCACCCGCTATGGCGTGCACCTGATTGTCGATGAGATTGCCGTGGGCTTCGGCCGCACCGGTACTATGTTTGCCTGTGAGCAGGCGGGTATTACGCCGGATTTCATGTGTTTGTCGAAAGGGCTGACCGCGGGTTACCTGCCGTTATCGGTGGTGTTGACGACAGACAATGTTTACCAGGCTTTTTATGACGACTATGAAACCCTTCGGGCCTTCCTGCATTCCCACAGCTACACCGGCAACCCCATTGGTTGCGCGGTAGCGCTGGCAACGCTGGATATCTTCCGGGATGACCGGGTGATTGAGAGCAATCGTGTATTGTCCGCCTGCATGGGGCAGTCAGTCGCGCATCTGGTGGACCACCCCAACGTAGGCGACATACGTCAGTGCGGGATGACGCTTGCAATAGAGATGGTCAAGGACAAAGCCAGCAAAACGCCCTTCCCCTGGCAGGAACGACGTGGCCTGAAGGTTTACCGGCATTCGCTGACCCGTCAGGCCCTGTTGCGACCATTGGGAAATGTGATTTACTTTATGCCTCCCTATGTGATCACCGAGGAGCAGATTCGTCATCTGGCTCAGGTGGCAACGGAAGGCATTGAGATCGCCATCAAGGACTGACCCATGCGCATTCCCAGAATTTATACCGCTGACCCGCTGCAGACCGGCGCAACGGTCTATCTTGATGATAGTGCCGCCCAACATGTTGGCAAGGTACTGCGGATGCAGGTCGGCCAGACCATCAGCCTGTTTAATGGTGATGGCTTTGATTACCCCGCTACGCTGGTGGAGGTAAGCAAGAAATCCGTCCAGGTGGAGATCGGAGAAGCTAGCACCAATAACACAGAATCTCCCCTCGCCATTGTTCTCGGGCAGGTATTATCCCGGGGCGACCGGATGGATTACGCCATCCAGAAAAGTGTGGAAATGGGCGTGGCCCGTATCGTCCCTCTGGTCAGTGAACGCTGCGAAGTAAAACTCAAGGGTGACCGGGAAGACAAGCGGATAAAACATTGGCAATCAGTTGCCGTCAGCGCCGCCGAGCAATGCGGGCGGGCAATGGTGCCCGAGGTTGCCCCGGTGTGTACGATCGAGGACTGGCTGGCGCAAACCGCAGACTGCGATCTCCGGCTTGTGCTACACCACCGCACAGCCCAATCGTTGACGGGCCTGGAAAAACCGACACTTCTGGCTTTGATGATTGGGCCCGAGGGTGGGCTGACAGATGACGAGATTCGTATTGCTGAGACGGCTGGTTTCCTGCCCGCCGCACTGGGCCCGAGGGTTTTGCGGACGGAAACCGCGCCGGTCGCAGCAATCGCGGTTTGCCAATGGCTCTGGGGTGATGCTCAGCCCCGCGCGTAATATTTGATCGATGTATATGACGAGAGACGGACCTGTGGCTTCATCCGGTTTTAAGCGCACTGCCAGGCATTTCCTGATTCCGTTGTTGCCGATCCTGGCGACCGCGGTTGTGATCTGGGTTTTCGGCCTCCTGAAACCGACGCCACCGGAATCCCAGGCCGAAGAGCGCACCTGGCCCATCCGCACAGTCACGCTCGATTCCGCGGCCCGAGCACCGCAGTTGAGGCTGCTGGGTCGCGTAGAAACACCGTTTCAGTCTACCCTGACCTCGGCCGTTACTGCGGACGTCAAAGCGATACCCGTGCTGGAAGGCTCACCGGTGCGCGCTGGCGATGTGATGGTTGAGCTTGACCGGTCGGAAGTGGAACTGAGCGTTGCCCAACGCCAGGCGGATGTCGCCGAACTGGGAGCCGAGCGCGCCAGCGAGCTGAATCAGCAACGAGCGGACCGACAATTCCTGGAGCGGGAAAAGGCCCTGGTCGAAATCGCCCGGCGCGGGCTTGACCGTGAGCAACGTCTGGCGGATTCCAACCTCACCAGTCAATCCCGCACGGATGAGGCCCGACAAATACTCCAGAGCGCCGAGTTGTCACTGATCAGCCGGGAATTGGCGGTAGCGAATCACCAAAGCCGGATACAATCTCTCGACGCACGACTTGGACGCGCCCAGGCATTATTGCAGCAAGCCCGGCTGGATCTGGGCCGCACGGATGTGATGGCGCCGTTTGACGGAGTGGTTACCGGTATCGAAGTCAGCCCCGGTGAACGGGTTCGGGCCGGTGAGTCCCTGGTCAGCCTCTATGCTGTCGATCAGCTCGAGGTGAGAGCACAGCTTCCCATGCGTTGGACGGCGAGTGCAGAACAGGCGCTGGTGTCGGGACAGCCCATGACGGCCATTACGACGCTGGCGGGCGAGACCTACACCCTGGCCCTGGAACGGCTTAGTGGCCAGGTCAATGTCGGGGCCGGAGGAGTGGATGGCCTGTTCCGGTTTCAGGGTGGCCAGCCCCCTGCCGCACTGAACCGCACACTCGATTTGCTCCTCGACCTCAATGCCCGGGAAAACACTTTCTCATTGCCGGTGTCCGCGCTTTATGACGAATCCACCGTCTACAAGGTGGTTGAGGACCGGTTAACGTCGGTTCAGGTTGTGCTGGTCGGTGACCGGTTTGAAGACGGCAGCCAGCGTCTATTGGTTCAGTCGGGGCAGTTGCAAGACGGTGACCGGATTCTAGCGACCCAGTTGCCCAATGCCATCAACGGTCTCAAGGTGGACGTTATTGAGGCGGAGCCCGAGACATGACACTCGGCCCGATTCCCCACCGCGAGGATATTATCGGCCGCTTTGCCCAGCATCGAGTAGCGGCGAATCTGTTAATGCTGATTCTGATCCTCGCCGGGGTCTATTCCTTAAGCAACCTGAACCGCCAGTTCTTCCCCAACTTCGCCACTGACTTCATTACCGTTCGGGTGGTCTGGCCCGGCGCCAGTGCGGAGGACGTGGCGCGTTCGATCACGACGCCGCTGGAACAGCAGTTGCGAAATCTCGATGATGTAAAAGAAATGCGATCTACCTCGTCCCGGGGCTTCAGCAGCATCGTGCTCGAGTACGAGGAAGAAGCCGACATGGGCATTGCCCTGGACCAAGTCAATGAATTTGTCTCGCTGGTGCGCAACCTGCCCTCGGATGCCGAACGCCCGGAAATCAGCAAGTTCGTCCGCAACGAATCCGTCGCCACCGTAATTCTGACCGGCCCGGCGCGGCTGGAGGCCTTGCGATCACTGACATATCAGTTTGAAAAACAGCTGTTGGACCGGGGCATCGCCAAAGTTGAGCTGACTGGGCTGCCAGAGCGGGAAATTGCTATCGAGGTAAGCAGCCAGACGATTTCAGCCCTCAACATGGATCTGCCGACCCTGGGCCAGCGCATCGTGCGCCAGAGCCAGGATATACCGGCCGGTACCGTGGGCGAGGAAGAGTCGGTGCGGGAAATACGCAGCCTGGAAAAAGGCCGCAGCGCCGATGACTTTGCCCGCATGCCTGTCATCACCACATCGGATGGCCGTCGTCTGGCCCTTGGGGACATCGCTGACGTGGAGCTGCGACCGAAGGATAACAGCGTCGAGATATACTACCAGGGCCAACCGGCTGTGCTGATGGCGCTTCAACGCACCGAATCCTCTGACGCGCTCAAAGCTGCTGATATCATGACCGCCTGGCTCGATGATACCCGGACGGACCTGCCCCGGGGCCTGCAGTTGATCACGTTTGATGAGCAGTACGAGCTGATTGAGGACCGCATCAACCTGCTGCTGAAAAACGGGATCAGCGGCCTGCTGCTGGTGGTGGGCATACTGTATATTTTCCTGAATGGCCGAATCGCATTCTGGGTCGCCGCTGGCATTCCCATTTCATTCATGGGTGCCCTCGCCGTGCTGTGGCTCAACGGCGGCAGCATCAACATGATCAGTCTGTTTGCACTGATTATGGCACTGGGCATCATCGTGGATGACGCCATCGTGGTGGCGGAGGATGCCATGACCCACTACGAAAAGGGCGAGCGCTCCCTTGAGGCTGCGGAGGGGGGTGCCCGCCGGATGTTTGTACCGGTAATGAGCTCATCTCTGACGACCATCGCCGCCTTCCTGCCGCTGATGCTGGTGAGTGGCATTATTGGTCAGATCCTGCGGGACATCCCTTTTGTGGTGATTTGCGTGATCGTCGCGTCCCTGGTTGAAAGTTTCCTGATCCTGCCCGGCCATTTACGGGCCAGCTTCCACAAGAATCACCACCGGGAGCCCGGCCGCACCCGCAAAAAACTCGAAGCGGGGTTTGCCTACTTTCGTGACCGGCAATTCCGACCGGTGGCAGAATGGAGCCTGAAGCACCGGGGCACCGTGCTGGTCGGCACCGCCTGTGCCCTGGCACTGAGCATGGCCCTGGTCGCAACCGGCCATGTTCGATTCACCTTCTTCCCGACCCCGGAAACCTCCCGGGTGGTCGCCAGCGTCAAGTTCGCCGCCGGCACTCCGCCTTCCGATGTCAAGGCTTACGGCCGTCTGATGGAAGATGCCCTCTGGCAGGTAAACAACGAATTAAAGCAGAACGAGGATCTGGTCAAAGTAGCCCTGCTGCAACTCAATCAGGGGTCGTTTAACGGCGGCAGCAATATTGAGCGGGGTGAGCAGTACGCCATGGTCTCCGTGGAGCTGGTAACGCCGGATGCCCGCGACGTGCGCAATCCGGAATTCATTCAGGCCTGGCGCAAACAGCTGCCAGAACTGGCGGGCGTTGAGCAACTGTCGATCACCAGCCCTCAGGGCGGCCCGCCCGGCAAACCCCTGGACATTTTTGTTACCGGTGCAGAGGCCGGCACACTGAAGGCGGCAGCGGAGGACATCAAAGCTGCTTTGCGAAATTACGAAGGCGTGACGGATATTCTTGATGACCTGCCCTGGGGCAAGCAGCAGTATGTGTTCACACTCACCCCACTGGCGCAATCGGTGGGCCTGACCATTGACGATGTAGGGCGGCAGATGCGGGCCGCACTGGACGGCCAGCTATTGCAGGTATTCTATGATGCCCACGATGAAGTCGAAGTGAGGATCATGTTACCGAAAGCCGAGCGGGAACTGCAGCGTACTCTATCCAGCTTGCCGATCGTGACGTCCAGCGGTGACACCGCGCCATTGGAGAACATCATCCGGCTGGAATCCCGTCGCGGCCTGGCCCTGCTTCGCCATACCGACGGACAACTCGGTGTCAGTGTAACTGGCGATGTGGACTCGGGCGTTAGCAACGCCAATCAGGTCATCAGCGATCTGCAACAGGACGTGCTGCCAGGCATTCTGAGTCGCTACGGTGTGCAGGCAACCTTCAAGGGCAAAGCCGAAGAGCAGCGGGAAACCGGTGACGATATGCTGGCGGGTGCGTTGATAGGACTGGCCATGATTTACATCATTCTGGCCTGGGTGTTCGGGGCATACACCTGGCCCATCGCCGTTATGATCGCTATTCCGTTCGGTCTCTGCGGTGCCATTCTGGGGCACCTCATGCTGGGTATTGATCTGACTATTCTGTCGCTATTCGGCATGTTCGGTCTGTCGGGGATTGTGATCAACGACTCGATAATCCTGGTGACTTTCTATAAAGAACTCCGTGCCGAGGGCATGGCCTCAAGGCTGGCTCTTGTGGAGGCCACCTGCCAGCGCTTACGGGCCGTGTTACTAACGTCGTTGACTACGATCTGTGGTTTGCTGCCACTGCTATTTGAAACCTCATTGCAGGCCCAGTTCCTCATTCCCATGGCCGCCAGTATCGCGTTCGGCCTGGCAGTGGGTACCTTCCTGATCCTGCTGGTAGTACCCGTATTACTGTCGCTGATCGAAGACAGCACCCGTTGGCTTTCTGATGTTCGCACAGGCTCTGCCTCCGGGGCGGTGATTGACAATCCTGACGGCGCAGAACATCATCCGGACCAAAGCAAACCCTGAGTCTGTAGTCCAGGATACAGTCTGAAAACACTAGCCAGCTTCTCTAACCACGAGCTTCAGGATGAATGCGCTGTTGACCCAAATCGAGTTCTGGCAGTACCTCAGCATACCGGTGATTGCAGCGCTGATTGGCTGGCTCACCAATTGGCTGGCCATCAAGATGACCTTTTACCCGCTCGAATTCGTTGGCAAGCCACCGCTACTGGGCTGGCAAGGCATTATTCCCTCAAAAGCACGCAAGATGGCCGCCATCAGTGTCGATACCACGATCTCCAAAATTGGCACCGTCAATGAAATATTTGACCAGATTGATCCTCAGGTGCTGGCGGCCCATATCGTTCATTCCGTGGAACCCCGCACCGAGGAATACGTTGACGAACTGATGTTGCAGGAATACCCGACCTTCTGGGAGAACCTGCCTGCCACTGCTCGCCGCATGGTGTATGACCGCGTCCGCAAGTCTACCCCCCGACTGGTTGACAACCTTGTCGGGGATGTATCAAACAATATTGAAGATTTGCTGGATATCAAAGGAATGGTGATTGACCGGCTCGCCGCCGACAAAAAGTTGCTTAATAAAATCTTCCTTGAATGCGGCGAGGTGGAATTTCGGTTTATCGTAAATTCCGGTTTTTATTTTGGCTTCCTGTTCGGCCTCATCCAGATGACTGTCTGGTATTTCCACCAGAGTTGGTGGGTGCTGCCCTTTTTCGGTTTATTGGTGGGTTGGGCCACTAACTGGATCGCCCTGAACGTGATCTTCAGGCCCCTTCACGAAAAGAAAATCGGCCCATTCCGGCTCCAGGGGCTTTTTCTGAAACGACAGCATGACGTGGCGCATTCGTTCTGCCATATCGTCACCCATGAGATTCTGACAGTAAGCAACATCGTCAATGCCATTCTCAACGGACCCAATGGTGAACGCGCCCGCAACATGGTCAAGAAACATATCAAGCCGCTGGTGGATGAAACTGCTGGCATGGGCAAAGCCCTGACTCAGGTGGCATTCGGCCCCACCGGCTTTGCCACACTGAAGTACCAGGTGGGCGAAAAAGCCGTAGCAATATCTCAAACGTCCTTCACCAATCCGATATTCCTGAAAGACCGCGCCGAAGCGGTTGAGCGCATCATGGTGGAACGGATGATTGCGCTATCGTCAGAGGAGTTCCAGAACCTTCTCCGGCCCTGCTTCCAGGAAGATGAAATTAAATTGATCCTCGTGGGAGGGGTCCTTGGCTTCACCGCAGGTGTTGGGCAACTGCTGTTTATATTCGGCTATTAAAAGCCTTCAGGTTTCGCACAGAAAGTTTTGCCTGATGACATGTCTCAAGACACGAAAGTTTGGAACACGATAGTCTGGACGCTTGCACCGCAACGTAACTTACAGCCAGAGGTGTCCCGTCTGGCTAATTCGTTGGCGTACTGAGCCGCTGAGGGCGGGACACTAGTGCCTGTCCGGGTCCTGCGAACGTAGCAGTTCTGCAAAGGTTTTAGAGGTCGGTTCTCCCCGATCCAGAATACCCGGCGGCAATACATCTGGCAGACGACGAACCATGTTATCTTCGTCTTCCCGCACCACCGACATCACCTGGTCCACCGTTATAAGGTCCAGCGAGCGGCCGGGCACTAACAGGTCACCGTTTGGTCCTGCCAGTGAAATCAACCCACCCCGTATCAGCTTATCGCTCATGCGCCTCGCCACCTCTCCGGGCACCCGCAACTGTCGTTCGAGCTTTTCCTGCTGAGGCGCAGGCTTACCCTCACTGAAGGGTTTGCATACCAGCCACATAATCACCATGGCCACTTTTTCCTGTAGGTCCGGTGAGAAACGCACCCGGTGACGCTTGGCAACGGAACTTGGATTCTGAAGATAAAATACGATGCTGGCGCCCAGCAAAAGAATCATCCAGTTGAGGTATACCCAGATCAAAAGAATGATACCAATGGCGAAACTGGAGTAAATGGCAGCGTACTTGGCAGAGCCCGCAACAAAGGACGCAAATAGCATTCCCCCGGCCTGCCAGGACACTCCCGCGATCAAGCCGCCGATAAACGCATATCTGAGTTTGACCCGAGTGTTAGGCATGAACACATAAACAAAAGTGAATGCGCTGGCCACCAGGAAGAAGGGGGTAAAACGACTGAGTATCAGAACGAAGGAGCCCAGAGGTTCGATGGCAATCAGCGCCTGCACAAACTCGGACGAAAATATCGTCGCGCTGGCGCCGATGGCCGATACCATCAGCAAAGGCCCGACCATGATAACGCTGAGATAGTTACTGAAGCGCTGGGAGACTGATCGACCATCCGGCACGCGCCAAATCATATTGAAGGAGCGCTCGACCTTCTGGACCAATGAGATCACGGTATAGACCAGCAGGGCAAGGCCAACAGAACCCAGAACTCCCACCTTCATATTATCCACAAACCCCAGTATCTTTTCTGCGATCTCAATGCCCTGAGGGCCCATGGGCTGAAAAAACTGATACAGGAAAGGCTCCATGCGCTGATGGACACCCAATGCTTTCAACACCGAAAAACTCAGCGCCAGCAAAGGCACAATGCTGAGCAGTGTGGTGTAAACCAGACTCATGGCGTGCAGGGTCAGATTGCCATTAATGATGTCCCGCACCAGTGCATAAGCCGTGCGCCCAGTCGTATGTAGCCAGGTCCAGGGCCACTTCTGGGGCGGATTGGGGTTGGCAAGAATCCAGTTTTCAGCTGCCTGAAGCCGGTCTCTAATATCGTTGGAAGCCACAAAACGTCCTGTTAGAAATCGTCAAAAAATACCGTATGGCAGTAGTATGGCGTATTTCCCCGCAACTTGCGGAATCACGCTGCCATGCCACCCCTGTCAGCATGGGGCAGGTCAAGCAACCCAACGGTCCAGGGTGCCATCGCGCATACCCCGCAGGCTCTCGGCGGTCAGTTCGACGATTCGCTGGCGCGCTTCACGACTGGCCCAGGCGGAATGGGGCGTCACGATGAGATTTGGGATATCACTCGCCAGCAACGGGTTATGGTTCTTGGGCGGCTCTTCCGTCAGCACATCAAACCCTGCTCCCCCGATCACTCCGGCCCGCAAAGCATCTGCCAGCGCCTGCTCGTCCACCAGGCCGCCTCGGCTGGTATTGATTATCAGGGCATCAGGTTTCATTGCCGCCAGTTCTTGTGCGCCGATCATGTGGCGGGTTTCCGGCGTCAGCAGGCAATGCAGCGATAACACGTCCACCTGGGGCAGAAGCTGCGCCATCGGAATACGCGGAATACCTTCCACAGAGTCAGCAGCTTGCCCCGGCCTTGCGCCCAGCAAAACCTTCATGCCGAATGCCTTGGCCCGTTCAGCCACACCCTGCCCGAGATCCCCGTAACCCACAATACCCAAGGTTTTACCCTCAAGTTCCATGATCGGGTGACTCATCAGGCAAAACTGCGAACTTTGGGCCCAACGCCCGGCCTGGACATCCCGATGGTAGTCTACCAGCCGGGTCGCCAAAGCCAGAATCAGCGCCAAGGTGTGCTGGGCCACCGTCGAGCGCCCGTAACGGATCACGTTCACCACTCTAACGCCTGCTGTTTTAGCAGCATCCAGATCAACGTTATTGGTCCCGGTTGCGACAATGGCGACACGTTTCAACTGAGGATTGGCTTCAAAATGCTCAGCACCCAGCACCACTTTGTTCACCAATACGGTATCAAAGCCTGCAATACGTTCCTGCACCTGTTCAGGTGTTGTTCGCTCATGAAGCACCAGCTCGTCCAGAGTCTCCCGGATGGCTGAGAGGTCGATATCAATGCCAAGGGTGGCGGCATCCAGGAAAACAGCTTTCATTAATTATCCCTCTGTTGTTTAAGCCAAATTAATCTAGCAGCTTCAAGATTAAGTTAGACTGAGGAAAACTTCCATTGCAAGGAGCCTCGCTCATGGATCATGAATTCTGGCACACCCGCTGGGAGAAGAAAGAAATTGGCTTCCACGAAGGCACCGTCAACCGTTATCTTCATGTTCACTGGTCAGAGCTTGCTGATCACAGTACCGACGCGGTGCTTGTACCTCTTTGCGGCAAAGCCAAAGACATGTGGTGGTTGCACGACCGGGGGCATCCGGTCATTGGAGTGGAACTCAGCGACGTCGCCTGCAAGGACTTTTTTGAAGAGGCACACGCGAAAGCGTCGGTGCATCCCGGACAGCCTTTCACCACCTTCCGCCATGACAATCTTGAACTCTGGTGTGGCGATTTCTTCCAACTGGTGCCTGAGGACCTCAAGCACGTTCGACTGGTCTATGACCGGGCGGCGCTTATCGCCCTCCCACCGGGCATGCGAACCGATTATGTGGAGCATATGACGGCCGTTTTACCGGAGCAGGTCTCCATTCTGCTGGTGACGCTGGATTATCAAAATGACGAAATGAAAGGGCCGCCTTTCAATGTCAGTGACCTTGAGGTGGACGAACTTTATGGCCGGGACTGGGATATCGAACACGTGGTGACCAACACCCTGGCCAAGGATCATCCCTTTGCCAAGCGCAAGGGCCTGAGCGGCGCCACAGAAAGTGTGTTCAAACTAAAACGACGTGAAGGCACGGAATAACCACAAGAAAAATACGTCCATTCACGAAACAAAACAGAGTTGTCACTGTCCAACGCCGGTAGACTGATCTAAGCTAAAATTATCCAAACCAGAAACCGTCCGCCGGCGTATCTGGTAGTAAGACTCCATCTAACTCAACCAACTACCAATGAATCGCCGGTACAGGCGGTCCGAATTGATCGGGGAATTTTGCGTGAATCAAAGCTGATAAAACAGCAAGCGAGGGGCCACCATGAGCATTCTTCAGCACTTCAAAAACCGGTATGACGCCACTCAGGAGGAGGAGTTTTCTCTCGAGGAATATCTGGAGATCTGCAAAAAGGACTCGTCTGCCTATGCCACTGCGGCCGAGCGCATGCTCATGGCCATCGGTGAGCCAGAACTGACTGATACATCTCGGGATTCCCGTCTCTCCCGGATTTTCTCCAACAAAGTTATCAAGCGTTATCCGGAATTCTCCGAGTTCTATGGCATGGAGGACGCGGTCGAACATATCGTGTCGTTTTTCCGCCATGCAGCTCAGGGGCTGGAGGAGAAGAAACAGATTCTTTACCTGCTCGGCCCGGTAGGTGGCGGTAAGTCTTCCCTGGCGGAGAAGCTCAAGCAACTGATGCAAAAAGTGCCCTTTTACGCCATCAAGGGCTCCCCCGTTAACGAATCACCCCTCAGCTTGTTCAACGTCGATGAAGACGGCAACATCTTGAAGGAAGAGTACGGCATCCCGGCCCGATACCTGAAGACAATCATGTCTCCCTGGACGGTCAAGCGGTTACACGAGTTTGGCGGTGATATCAGCCAGTTCCGTGTCGTCAAACGCTACCCCTCGGTACTCGACCAGATCGCCGTTTCCAAAACGGAGCCCGGTGACGACAACAACCAGGACATCTCGGCCCTGGTGGGCAAGGTTAACATCCGCATGCTGGAAGATTTCTCCCAGGATGATCCGGACGCCTACAGCTTCAGCGGTGGTCTGTGTAAGGCCAACCAGGGGCTGCTGGAATTTGTTGAGATGTTCAAAGCGCCTATTAAGGTGCTCCATCCGTTGCTGACAGCCACCCAGGAAGGTAACTACAACACTACCGAGGGCATGGGTTCCGTACCGTTTGACGGGGTGATCCTGGCCCACTCGAATGAATCCGAATGGCAGACCTTCCGCAATAACAAGCACAACGAGGCCTTCCTTGACCGGGTCTACATCGTCAAGGTGCCCTATTGCATTCGCGTCACCGAAGAGATCGACATCTATCGTAAATTATTGCGCGACAGCTCCCTGCATGGCGCCCCTTGCGCCCCGGACACCCTCGACATTTTAGCCCAGTTCTCAATTCTGTCGCGTATGAAGGAACCGGAAAACTCCAGCATCTTCTCAAAAATGCGAGTGTATGACGGCCAGAACATCAAGGACACAGACCCGAAGGCCAAATCGATCCAGGAGTACCGGGACTCCGCTGGCGTCAACGAAGGCATGGACGGATTATCAACCCGCTTTGCCTTCAAGATTCTCTCGAAAGTGTTCAACTTTGATAACTCCGAGATCGCAGCCAACCCGGTTCATCTGCTGTATGTGCTTGAAAAGCAGATTGAACAGGAACAGTTCCAGCAGGAAACCCAGGAGCGGTACCTGCGTTTTATCAAGGAATTTCTGGCGCCCCATTACGTCGAGTTTATTGGCAAGGAAATCCAGACCGCCTACCTGGAGAGTTACAGCGAGTATGGTCAGAACCTGTTCGACCGCTACGTCACCTATGCTGACTTCTGGATTCAGGATCAGGAATACCGTGATCCGGAAACCGGCGAAATTCTCGACCGCTCATCCATCAACGATGAGCTGGAAAAGATCGAGAAGCCTGCCGGTATCAGCAACCCGAAAGATTTCCGCAACGAAGTGGTTAACTTTGTTCTGCGGGCGCGGGCGAACAACCAGGGTCGCAACCCGTCCTGGCTGAGTTATGAAAAATTGCGCAGTGTGATCGAGAAGAAAATGTTCTCCAACACCGAAGACCTGCTACCGGTGATTTCGTTCAACCCGAAAGCTAGCAATGAGGATCAGAAGAAACATAAGCAGTTCGTCGAACGGATGGTCGACCGAGGCTACACCGAGAAGCAGGTACGACTGCTGGCTGAATGGTATCTGCGGGTCAGGAAGTCTCACTAACCGCCGACCGCATCATTAGCCAGTAAGGGCGCCGGAAGGCGCCCGGACAATTGCAAGAAAGTGCCACCAGGAGTGCCACTATGGGTATGACCCACATTGTCGACCGACGACTGAACGGCAAGAACAAAAGCGCAGTGAACCGAGAACGGTTCCTGCGCCGATACCGCCAGCACATAAAGAAAGCCGTGGCGGAAGCCGTCCAGCGCCGGTCCATCACGGATATTGAACGGGGTGAAAGCGTCAGCATTCCCTCCCGGGATATCCAGGAGCCGATCTTCCACCATGGTCAGGGTGGCAAGCGGGAGATGGTGCATCCGGGCAACAAGGAATTCATCGCTGGCGACACCCTGCCCAAACCCCAGGGTGGCGGTTCCGGCCAGGGCCAGGGGCAAGCCAGCCCCGATGGCGAAGGCATGGATGAGTTTGCATTCCAGATTACCCAGGAAGAGTTCCTGGAATTTCTATTCGATGATCTGGAACTGCCGAACCTGGCCCGCAAAAAACTGAAAGACACCGAAGCGTTCAAATATGTGCGCGCCGGTTTCTCTACCCAGGGCGTTCCGGCCAAGCTGGACGTAGTGCGATCCCTGCGAGGCGCTCACGCCCGCCGTCTCGGTCTCGGCGGCGCCCGCCGAAAAAAAATCCGTGAGCTGGAAGCCCAGTTGGCAGCACTGAGAGCTGCGCCGGATGATCTGGACCCGGCCTTCAGCCATAAGGATCAGATCGACGTTCTCGAACAGGAAATCGCCCGCCTGAAAGCCAACGTACGTCGCATTCCCTTTATTGACGAGATCGACCTTCGGTATCGACAACATTTAAAGCAGCCTCAACCGGCCACCAGTGCAGTCATGTTCTGCCTGATGGATGTGTCCGGCTCCATGACACAAATGCATAAGGACATCGCGAAGCGGTTTTTTATCCTCCTTTACCTGTTTCTGAAGAAAAACTACAAACGCATTGATGTGGTGTTTATCCGTCATCACACTAGTGCCAAGGAAGTGGATGAAGAAGAATTCTTCTATTCCCGTGAAACCGGCGGAACTATCGTTTCCAGCGCGCTGAAGTTGATGCACAAGATCATCGAATCCCGTTATTCACCTTCGGAATGGAATATATACGCAGCCCAGGCCTCCGACGGGGATAACTGGAATGATGACTCCCCGGTCTGCGGCCAGTTGCTCGCGGAGAATGTGCTGCCGCTGGTGCAATACTTTGCCTATGTGGAGATCACGCCTCAGGATCACCAGATGCTCTGGTACGAATACGAAAAAATCCATGAGCGCTTCCCGCAAAGCTTCGCCATGCAGCAGATCGCGGACCCCGGCGAAATTTACCCGGTATTCCGACATCTGTTCGAGAGGAAAGCAGCATGACCGCCTCCATCGAAAAACCGTCCACCCGCAACCCGATTTCCACCGGTTCGGAATGGACTTTTGACCTGATCCAGCAATACGACGATGAAATTGCCAAGTGCGCCGCCGAGTTCGGGCTGGATACCTACCCGAACCAGATTGAAGTAATCAGCGCCGAGCAGATGATGGACGCCTACAGTTCGGTTGGCATGCCGGTGGGCTACCATCATTGGTCCTTCGGCAAACAGTTCCTGAATACCTCCAAGGGTTATCAGAGGGGCCAGATGGGGCTGGCGTATGAGATCGTCATTAATTCTGATCCCTGCATCGCCTACCTGATGGAAGAAAACACCTTGCCCATGCAGGCTCTGGTCATTGCTCATGCCTCCTACGGCCACAACTCTTTCTTCAAGGGCAACTACCTGTTCCGCACCTGGACGGACGCCAGCGCCATCATTGATTACCTGGTGTTCGCCCGCAATTATCTGGCGGAATGTGAAGAACGACACGGGTTGGACGCCGTCGAGGAAATCCTGGATTCCTGTCACGCCCTGATGAATTACGGCGTCGACCGCTATAAACGACCCTCGCCGATTTCAGCCTCGGAAGAGCAGCAGCGCCAGAAAGATCGCGAGGAATACCTGCAACGACAACTCAATGACCTCTGGCGGACCATACCCAAGTCCGGGCGGGACGAGGAAAAATCCCGGCGCAAGAAGCGCTATCCGGCGGAGCCCCAGGAAAACCTGCTCTATTTCATTGAAAAGAACGCTCCCCTGCTGGAAACCTGGCAGCGGGAAGTTATCCGCATTGTGCGCAAACTGGGGCAATACTTTTATCCCCAGCGCCAGACCCAGGTGATGAACGAGGGCTGGGCAACCTTTTGGCATTACACCCTGCTGCATCGCCTGTATGAAAAAGGTCTGGTCACCGATGGCTTCATGCTGGAGTTCCTGCAAAGCCACACCGCTGTGGTCTACCAACCGCCCTTCAACAGCCCGTGGTACTCCGGCCTCAACCCTTACACCCTGGGCTTCTCGATGTTTACCGACCTGCGTCGGATTTGCGAAAACCCTACCGATGAAGACCGGGAATGGTTTCCTGACATCGCTGGCACAGATTGGGTGGAAACGTTGCATTTCGCCATGAAGAACTTCAAGGATGAGAGTTTTATCCTGCAGTTCCTGTCTCCTAAAGTCATGCGGGATCTCAAGCTCTTTGCTATTGGCGATGACGAAGATGAAGAGGTCTACCGTATTACCGCCATTCATGACGAAACCGGCTATCGCCGTCTGCGGGAGCAATTGGCGAGGCAATACAACCTGAGCTTCAGGGAGCCCAACATTCAGGTATGGAATGTGGACGTGCGTGGTGACCGCTCATTGACCCTGCGGCATATCCCGGTTAACAGCGTACCCCTGGACGAGTCCAGCAACGAAGTGATTCGTCATGTTCATCGTCTCTGGGGTTTTGATGTGCACCTGGAAAGCATGGAGGACGGCGCCGTAACAGAAGAGTTCCACTGCCCGCCGCGAGAGTTCGATCTGGATGATGTATAGCGGAAACATTGCACTAACGCATCGCCAGGCTGGCGGTCACTGTTGGCACGCGTACCACGACAGCGAGGCCCCCGCCATCAGCGGGGGAAAGGACCAGTTCGCCCCCATAAAGCTTGACGAGGTCCATGACAATAGCGAGCCCGAGGCCGGAGCCCGAGCGGTGTTCGTCCAGTTTGCCCCCGCGCTTCAACGCGGTCTGGCATTCGCTCTCGGTCATGCCTTTACCGTCGTCTGTGATAGTAATCGAGAACTGATTCCCACTCACTTCACAGACCATAGACATTTCACTTCTGGCCCATTTAACGGCGTTTTCGAGAACGTTCCCCAGTATCTCCTGCAGGTCCTGGGAGTCCATTCGCACCTGGATGGACGGTACGGGGCCTTTGTTGAACTTCAGCCCCCGGCGTTCTGCCAAACGGCCGATACCGTCAAGCACAGGCGACATCACCGTTTGTACATCTACCGATGTCGTCAGTGACACCGCGCCCGCCGCTGAAGCACGGGCAAGATGGTGCCGTACGGCTTCATCCAGGCGCGACAGCTCTTTTACGACGGCGTTGCGCTGGGCATCCGGCAACCGGTCCGACAGGGTTTTCAACACACTGACCGGCGTTTTGAGGGCGTGAGCCAGGTTGCCTGCGGCAGTCCGCCCGCGCTCGATCAGTTGCCGGTCCCGGTCAAGTATCATGTTAATCGCCTCTGCCAACTCCCGCAGTTCGGCCGGTAAATCCGTGTCCAGTTTCTCGATACTGCCGCTTTCAACCTCCCTTAGGTTACCCCGGATACGCCGCAGCGGCGTCAGACCCCAGCGAACCTGAAGCGCCAGACCAACGATTAACAGAAAGCCCAGCACTGCCAGGGAAATCCAGAGCAACTGGCGAAACCGATTCACCTCCGCATCCAGTTCTACCCGGCTGGCGGCGACGGTCAGATGAAGGGTGGCATCGAGGTTCGACAACTGGACGTCCCGTTCAATCCGTCGCAGGGCCTGCCCTCTGGGGCCTTCGATATCCCGAATATCAATAGCGCGGTTCTCGATGGTGGGTAGCCGCTGATCCCAGAGCGAACGGGAGGTCAGTGTGCGGTCGTTCTGGTCCGTCACCTGCCAATACCAGCCGGAGAAAACCCTATCAAAACGGGGGTCTCCGAGGGCGCGACCGCTTACCAGAGTGTTCTCCACCGGGTCATAATCTATCCCCGCCAGCACCACATTCAGCAGAGATTCAAGGCGCTCATCAAAAGCGGTGGTGACTGCCTGATTAAAGTTGTAGGCCAGCAAAGCTCCCGCCACTGGCAGCATGACAAGCACCAGCATCAGCGCGGCGATCAGCAACCGGGTGCCAACCGCAAGCCGGCGAAATCTTGCGATCAACGGGACTGGTCCGCTTCGAGCACGCGATAACCCTGCCCCCGCACCGTTTCGATACGATCACTTCCAAGCTTGCGACGCAGGCGGCTGATCTGGACATCAATGACGTTGGAATCCGGTTCCTGGTCGCGATCATAAACGTGTTCGGACAGCTCGACACGGGTGACCAGGCGAGGAGCTGCGTGCATCAGATAGGCCAGTAAACGGGATTCCTGGGTCGTCAGCGTCACGGGTAGCCCTGCCAGAGTCACCTGCCCGGTGTGAGTATCAAAAGCCAGATCCCCGATCGTAAGTACCGGGTGGGCATGGCCATGACTGCGTCGCACCAGAGCTCGCAGCCGAAACAGCACTTCGGCGGTCTCAAAAGGTTTGGTGACGTAATCATCGGCCCCGGCGGAAAATCCCGCGGCTTTATCCGACCAGCGCTCCCGGGCGGTCAGCACCAGCACGGGCAGATCAATTCCTTCCTCCCGCCACTGGGAAAGCCAGTGGTTACCGTTGCCATCAGGCAGCCCCATATCCAGGATAACGACATCATAGCGTTCGGTCTTCAAAAGGAAGTCCGCATCTCCGCCCGTGGTCACTGCTTCCACCAGCAGTCCGGCATCTTTAAGCGCATCCGCCAGGGCTTCAGCCAGCGGCTGGTCATCCTCTACCAGTAGAACTTTCATGTTGTAAA
This sequence comes from Marinobacter sp., assembly GCF_040882185.1. Lineage (GTDB taxonomy): Bacteria > Pseudomonadota > Gammaproteobacteria > Pseudomonadales > Oleiphilaceae > Marinobacter. Next base: position 33,041 of record NZ_JBBEBW010000032.1, read on the forward strand.
CCGCTTCATTTACGAGTCATACCCCGTATATTACTGCCTTCAATACCGATTAATTGGCCGGAGACTGCGTTAACTTCAAACTCGACAACCTGGCCGTGCGGACCGATCATTTCGATTTCATAGATAACCTGGCCGTCATCCCGCTCAAATTCCACCTCAACGACCTGGCCCATGTAGTCTTTCTCGAGATCGTTCAATACGGAGGAAAGCGACACGATACGGCCCGCTTCCACTTCCCGGTGTAGCTCAGCCCAGTCATCGTCGGCGCGGGCAATAACAGAGACCCCGCCAATCGTGAACGTGAACAATAACAACAATAATGTCGGCATAAACCAAGGCAGCGTTTTCATAGCACCAGTGTGTCAAAACATACATGAACAGAATATGAATGGTTCGCTCAGCTCCCCGAAAGGTGACCCTTGGTAAAAAGGACACACTGACGACGTCGCCCCTCTGCAATCAACACGTGTCGGCGCCAGTGAGAACACAGATACCAGTATGCGCTTTGCATATATATTTGACGAATCAGAACCCAAGCAAGGAGTATGAATGATGAAAAAGACAATCCTGAGTTTTGCCGTTGCAACCGCTTTGATCGCACCCACGGCCTTTGCCGAGGCGCCCATTGCCAGCGTTGATGATGCCCTGAAAGCAGGCAGCGACTACGGCATCCAGTACTACAAGGAATTTGAATTCGACGATGACAGCAGCGTCGAAATTGAAGGCTGGGTTGACGATGAGTGGTTTGTAGAAATCAATGTTTCCTCAAACGGGGATGTCACCCACGAAGAGCGCAAACGTCGGGTTGATGGCCCGTGGGGCATGCAGGAGAATGACGTACGTCAAGCGGTTGAGGCGGCCAAAAGCAATGGCATGACCACCATTGACGAAATCAGTATCGAGAGCGATGGCTACATTGAAGTAGAAGGCGAAGACGATAACGGTCACGATGTGGACTTCAGGAGCGATAAGCCGGTCTCAAATAAAAGCTGATCGACGTATCATAGGGCACCGCCACGCGGTGCCCGTTCCAGCTTACCATTACAGACGTACCATCCCTGTGGCTAGGAAATAAACCAAAAGGAAACTCACTTACGTGGCCGATGAATCGTCAATGCCTGCCGAAGACCACCATGCATGCGACCTGCCGCTGGTACTGGCTGGCCCCATTCTGAGGCATGTTACCCCCGAACGAATCGTGCTCTGGCTGGTGTCAAGTGAACCCTGCTCCCTGCAATTTACCGTCACTGTCGCGAACTCCGATGAACTGCTGGAGGATCAGCTTCTCAGCCCAGACCATGTAACAACTCTGGCCGTGGGCACTCACGCTTTCCTGCACCTGATCGATTTCGCTACCCAGGCGCCTTTGCCCACAGATACGCGATTGGCTTATGACATTGGCGTTGCCACAGGCACCTCAGTCCAGACCACCTGGATTCTGGACTGGGCTTCGCATCTCTGCCTCCCCGGGGCTATCAGGCCTGATTTCGTGATCAAGAGCCGAATCGACCGGCTCTTCCACGGCTCCTGTCGGCGACCGCACCATCCTGCTGAGGATGGCCTGGTCCGGGTCGATGAAGAACTGATCGCCGCCGGACCTGACATTCTGGAGCGCCCGGCATTACTGATGATGACTGGCGACCAGATTTATGCTGATGATGTAGCAGGGCCCATGCTGCGCAGTATTCACGAGCTGATCGAGCGGTTGGGGCTGTTCCATGAATACCTCGAGGGCGGCGTGGTGGCTGACAGCAGGGAGTTGCTTAATCACCCGGATACCTATTACCACCGTGATGAACTGCTACCTGCGACCAAAAGCAACGAAGCTCTGACCGAGCGTTTTTTTGGCGGTGTGGAAAAGCCCGTATTCACCACCAGCAGTGCCCAGAACCACCTGATTTCATTTGCTGAAGTCATCGCTATGTATCTGTTGGTGTGGTCGCCTGTGTGCTGGCGCCTGGTAGACCCCCGGCAACCGCAACTCGACGATGACAAAGCCGCCCGCTATCGGCAGGAATTAACGTGCATTGAGCATTTTGTCTCAGGCTTGCCCCGCACAGCCAGGGCAATGGCCCATCTGCCTTGTTATATGATTTTTGACGACCACGATGTCACCGACGACTGGAACCTGTCTGCACTCTGGGAAGCCACTGCCTATGGGCACCCCTTCTCAAAGCGGATTGTCGGTAACGCCCTGCTGGGATACATGCTTTGCCAGGGCTGGGGCAACAACCCTGGCGCTTTTGAGGAGTTGTTGTCGCAGGCAGAGGCGCTGCTGAATCGGGACAAACCTAAAGGGTTTCTCGACATTGGCGCCCAGGACCGACTCATTGACGAGCTCCTGACGTTCCATCACTGGCACTACACGCTGCCCACCAATCCCAAGATTGTGGTCCTCGACACCCGCACCCGACGCTGGCGCAGTGAGATCACCCGCAGTTACCCGTCCGGCCTCATGGACTGGGAGGCATTAACCGAGTTCCAGCAGGCTGTCATGGGAGAGCAAGCCGTGATCGTGGTGTCTTCTGCCCCGATGTTTGGCGTAAAGCTGATTGAAACCATTCAACGAATGTTCACCTGGGCTGGCAGGCCATTGCTGGTAGACGCAGAAAACTGGATGGCGCATCGCGGAGCAGCCAACGTGCTACTGAATATTTTTGGTCATTCGGGCACGCCGAACAACTTCGTTATACTGTCGGGCGATGTGCACTATTCATTTGCTTATGATGTTCGCCTGCGCCACAAGCAGAGCGGCCCCGACATCTGGCAGATCACCAGCAGCGGACTCAAAAACGAATTTCCGGAAAGTTTGCTGGAATGGCTCGACCGGATCAACCGTTGGCTGTATGCCCCCTGGTCTCCCCTGAACTGGTTTACCAAGCGGCGGCGGATGAAGGTAACCCCCAGAATGCCGTCGGGGCGTGAGGCCGGAGAACGACTCTGGAATAATTCCGGCATCGGGTTGGTGACGCTGGACCCGGAGGGCGCGCCGACTGACATTCGTCAGCTCAACGCAACCGGCGGCGGAACCCGGTTTGAACAGGGCAAACATACCGTCCGGCGCTAGGGAACTCGGTGGAATTTACGGATGGCCGCGTGGAACCCTATGACATCAGCGTCGCCTGTACCGGGTTCCGGATTACTTTCCCCTTCTTCGATCCCGACTTCATCGATTTTGAACAGGCCAGCCAACTGCCGCTGTACCGCTACTCCAGCGTCAGAAGACTGGTTTCAAGACGCGACGGGTCCGGCACTGTAACCCGGCCATATTGGAAACTGACCAGACCGTCGGCTTCAAATTCCTTCAGCACTTTGTGAACACCCTGGCGGGTCATCCCCATCATGTTGGCAATATGCTCCCGGGTCAGCCTGAAGCTGACCGGCCTCGAGTCTGCCACTGTGTCACCATGCATCTGAGCCAGGAACAGCAGCCGTCGGCCGATTCGCGGTTTGACGCCCCGAAGGGCATCGTCCTCAATCAATGACATGGCGGCCCAGAGTCGGCGACTGACCAGATCCAGCGCGACCGGGTAACTCTCGGGGTTACGGGCCAACAGTTGCCGGAAGCCCTCACCCGAAAGTTCCGCCACGGAGACCGGCTCGTGGGCAGTGGCACCATAGACCCGCGGCATTCCGGGGGAAAATACGGTATCTCCGAACCAGGCGCCAGCGCCAAAAATAACCAGGACAGCCTCTCTGCCCGCCGGGTTTACAGAACTGATGCGAACGGTACCCTCAGCAATCACCGAAAGCGACGACTGCATCGCCCCTTTGCCATAAATTGGCTCATCAGCTTTGAACTGGCGAACGCGAGCCATCGCCGATGCTTCTTCAAGCGCTGGCTCCGGAAAAACAGAAAACAGGGGGCAACGTTTCAGTACAGCTTTAATGTCGGTCATCACCAGAGTGTAAACCATTTGACAGTGTTGGTAAGGAAGTCCGGCCTACACTCACTGAATAGCTTATAACAACAGCCACACCACAAATGATCAAAGAGGTCTTTCATGTCATCAGCAACCTCATCACAATTAAACATACCATCCAAAAAAGACAGCGTCAGTGCCGAAGAATGGCAACTACGGGTCGACCTTGCCGCCGCCTATCGTCTGATTGCCCTTTATGGCTGGGACGATCTGATCTTTACCCATATTTCCGCCCGCATTCCTGGCGATGAGCATCACTTCCTGATTAATCCCTACGGCCTGATGTTCGAGGAGATTACGGCTTCCAGTCTGGTTCGGGTGGATCAGGACGCCAACAAGATCAACCCCGAAGATTTCGACATCAACCCCGCTGGCTTCACAATCCACAGTGCCATTCACGCAGTCCGCGACGATGCCGAGTGCGTGATGCATACCCACACTGCCGCCGGGGTGGCGGTTTCGGCGCAAAAAGACGGCCTGCTGCCTCTGTCCCAGCAAAGCCTGTTTCCTCTGGCCAGTCTTGCCTACCACGATTATGAAGGTGTGGCCCTGCGAGAGGATGAAAAGGCCCGGCTACAGAAAGACCTGGGCAATGCCAACTCGATGATCCTCCGCAACCATGGCTTGTTGACGGTAGGGAAAAGCATCGCCAACGCGTTTCTCGGCATGTACATCCTGCAGCGAGCCTGTGAGGTGCAGATCAGTGCCCTGTCCGGTAATCGGGAACTGACCCCGATACCCGATGGCATTGTGGATACCATCAAGCAGCAGGCGTCCCAGGTCACCAAAGGCCAGGGCGGCAACCTCGCCTGGCCAGGACTGCTGCGCAAACTCGACCGCCTCGACCCCGGCTTCCGTGACTGATACAGGTGAACTGACATGACCGAGACAACAAAAACACACGCCACCTTTACCCACATGCAAGAAGGCACCGAAGAGGACTGGCAGGCGATTGGCAGCCACTTCCGTCAATTTGCCAAAGGCCTGCCGGATCGCATCATGACTCATCTGAAACTGCTGGAAGGCGATTTCGGCGGGTTCCCGGTAGACCGCCTCACCCACTGCCTGCAAACCGCAACCCGGGCACATCGCGACGGCAAGGACGAGGAATATGTAGTCTGCGCCCTGCTGCATGATATTGGTGACACCCTGGGTACCTATAACCACGCCGACGTGGCGGCTGTTTTGCTGGAGCCGTTTGTCACTGAAGAGAACCACTGGATGGTCAAGAACCACGCCATTTTCCAGGGTTACTACTTTTTCCATTATCTCGGCATGGACCGGGACATGCGGGATCAGTACCGTGACCATCCCCATTATGACCGTACGCTGGAGTTCGTCAGCAAGTACGACTCACCCGCTTTCGATCCGAAAGCTGAAACCCTGCCCTTGAGTTACTTCGAGCCGATGCTCCGCCGAGTGCTCGCAAAGCCCCGAAAATCGCTGTACAAGAAACCCGCCGAAGCGATGTAATTCAATAACAACAAGGTAGTCGCACCATGCTGGGAAACATCGGGCTGTTGGCCGGGTTGGTTCTGTTGATCGTCATGGCGCTGAGGGGCGTCAATATTTTGATTGCCGCCCTCAGCGCCAGTCTGGTGGTAGCCGTTACTAACGGTATGGGAATATCAGAGGCGTTACTGCAGAATTTCCCCTTTGGCCCTCTTGGCGCGTTCAGTTTTGCCGGTAAATTCTTTGTGCTGTTTCTCACCGGCGCCGTCTTCGGCAAGATGATGGCAGCCAGTGGAGCGGCGGGGTCTATTGCCAGTGCGGTCACCCGCAAGCTCGGCGCCAAGCACACAATTCTCGTCTCCATGCTGGTATGCGCCATGCTGACGTACGGCGGCGTGGTGGTGTTCGTGGTGATCTTTACCATGTACCCCCTTGGCGTTGCGCTGATGCGAGAAGCCAACCTGCCGAAACGGCTTTTCTGCGGTGCCGTTGCCCTGGGGGCTGGCACCTTCACCATGACGGCATTACCCGGTACACCGTCTATCCATAACGTTATCGCCGCCTCGGCACTGGGCACCGACCTGTTTGCCGGGGCCTTTATTGGCATCGTAGCAGCGGTGGTTATGTTCGTGCTCGGCATGGTTTATCTGGAGCGACAATGGACCAAAGCCCGGGCCAATGGTGAGGGTTATGTTGCCAATAGCCAGGACGAGAACATGGAGCAACTGGCGCCCACGCTCACCCATGGGCCGAACTGGAAACTCAGCGTGTTGCCGCTGGTGGTAGTGCTTTCCACTATTATTCTGCCCCGCCTGCTTACTGCTACCGGTCTGGTCACTGAAAACACAGCCGGGTTGGGCGGCCTGGTCACCTTCGCCAACGGCGAACCTATTATCTGGCCGAGCTTTGCCCTGGTGCTGGGTGCCGCCAGCTGCGTGGTGTTATTTGCCAGCTTCCGCGCCAAAGCCATGCAAAGTCTTGGCTCCGGGGCGGACGACGCCATCATGCCGCTATTGAATACCGCAGCGGTCATCGGCTTCGGTGGCGTAGTGACCCAGACTTCCGGTTTTGGCGCCTTTGCCCAGTGGGTGCTGGAGCTGCCGCTACCACCTCTGCTGTCGGTATTCGCCTCGGTCAGCGTGGTGTCTGCGATTGTGGGATCGGGCTCCGGCGGGCTTCAGATCTTCATGCAAACCTTCGCCGAGCGCTACCTCGCTCTGGGTGTGGAACCAGAAACCCTTCACCGGATCGCCACCCTCGGGTCCGGCGGACTTGATTCATTGCCGCACTGCGGCGCGGTTATTGCGATGTTGACCATCATGGGCCTGAAACATCGTGAAGCCTACAAAGACATCTTCGTAGTGACCGTTGCCATTCCGGTGATCGCCACACTGACAGCCATCGGCATAGTGACGGCTTTCTGAGCGTTGGAACATCAGCCACACCGGCGGGTCCCAAAATGTGCGACGCCTCTGATAGAGAAACCAAATAGTCTGATTCGGCACTCGTTTCCGAAGCGCTTTGTTGCGTATACTTGCAAATTGCAATGACACAAAAACAAAACCGGAGGCGCACTGCTGACCGGGTGCAAGAGGACGCACAATGAAACGCCTGGGAACACTGGATGCATCTTGGCTAGCGGTCGAGTCTGAAGATACGCCGATGCATGTAGGAAACCTGCAGATTTTTTCCCTCCCGGACGATGCGCCGGAAACCTTTCTGCGGGATCTTCTGGACAGGATGAAGGCTGATTTTGAGTTGGCACCGCCCTGGTGTTACAAGCTTGTTTACACAAGTTTTCTGGGTCGGCTGATCGCCCCCGCCTGGAAATCCGACAAGACGATCGACCTTGATTACCACGTGCGCCACTCCGCCTTACCAAGGCCCGGCAGTGAACGGGAGCTGGGCATTCTGGTTTCCCGCCTGCACTCCAACCCACTGGATTTTGCCCGTCCGCTGTGGGAGTGCCACATCATTGAAGGGTTGGAGCAGAACCGGTTTGCGCTCTACACTAAAATGCATCATTCCATGATCGATGGCATCAGCGGCGTACGGCTGTTGCAGCGCGTACTCTCCACCAACCCGGCCGAGACCAACATGCTGCCGCCCTGGTCTGTCAGGCCCCAGCAAACCCGCGCCAGGCGCACCGATCGTGAAGCCAGCGTACCGGCGGCTTTTTCCCAGGCATTAGAAGCATTGCGCATCCAGGCCGACATGGCACCTCGCCTGGTAGGAGCGATGAACCGCCTGGTGAACTCAGTGCGCCATCCAAATGATGATCTGACAGCGCCATTTACCGGACCGCGCTCAATACTCAACAAACGGGTGACCGGCCAGCGCCGATTAGCCACTCAGCACTACCAGCTTGATCGTCTCAAGGCGCTGACCAAGACCACTTATGCTTCCCTGAACGACATTGTGCTTTACCTGTGTGGTACCGCCCTGCGGCGATTTCTGATCGAGCAGAAAAGTCTGCCGGATACTTCACTGACCGCAGGTATTCCGGTGAACATCCGTCCGGCGGATGACCAAGGCACCGGCACCGCCATCAGTTTTATGATCGCCACGCTGGCCACGAACGAGGCCGACCCGATCACCCGGCTGAACACGATCAAAACCTCGACCCGACGCGCCAAGGAACACCTGCAGAAATTGCCCCGCAGCGCCCTGAACCAATACACCATGCTGCTGATGTCGCCTTACATACTGCAATTGATGTCAGGCCTGGGCGGACGCATGAGGCCGGTGTTCAATGTCACCATCTCCAACGTGCCAGGGCCTGAGAAGCCGCTGTATTATGAAGGCGCAAAACTGGAAGCCATGTATCCGGTATCCTTGATCGCCCATGGCGGAGCACTCAATATTACCTGTCTGAGCTACGCAGGCTCGCTGAACTTTGGTTTCACCGGCTGCCGGGACACCCTGCCCAGCATGCAGCGGTTGGCGGTTTACACCGGCGAGGCGCTGGATGAGCTGGAAGCCCTGATGGCCCCAAAAACCGCAAAGCCTGCGACTCGGCGCAAGACAACAAAGAAAAAGTAACGGTCAGTAAAGCCACGACAGGATTGCGGCGCTGGCATTACGACCCTTCGACGCTTCTCCAGTGCGCAGCGCCCACGAAAATCAGCTGCAGAAATCGGGTGGTGCGGTTTCTGACCTGTTCAACCTGGTACTCGTCGTCCGGGGAGATTCCCAGCAAGTCAGTCAGGCTGAACGCCACACTGCGAACGACCAGATCGCAGGTCATGTCCAGATCCCGGTCGTTCAGGTGCTCAACGAGCCTCATTCGCCGCAGGTCGTTGGCAAGTTCGCTGGTAAAAAAGCGCATTTCACTGCGAATACTTTCCTGAACGGCGTGGCTCTCACCCGCCAGCCCTTGCGCCATAAAGAAGAAAAAGCTGCGATTGGCTTCCACATGGCGGACGAAGATCGCGACCGATTCCGCCATCAACTTGTCAGCCTGCAAAACGTTGGCGCGAGCCTCACGCATCATCTTTCTTAACACCAGACCCAGCTCGTCCACCAGTTGGAGTCCCAGGTCGTCCATATTACGGAAGTGTCGATAGAACGAGGTCGGCACAATGCCCGCCTCACGGGTGACTTCGCGGATTCCCAGGCTGGCAAAGTGTCGGCCTTTGCCTACCAGTGACAGCGCAGCCGTCATCAGCTTGTCGCGAGTCTCACCGGGCTTACGCCGTTGCTTGTCTGCCATGTTAATAGACCACCGTTAGGATTACGGTAACAAGTGTACACATTTATCTTAGTCGCCGGAAATCTGAGCTGTCATATCGAGCCATAATACGGACATTTTCACTTACCCAACCCTTTTCTTACTAAATAATTCACAATTAAATTTATATAATTCATAGATCTGTATATGACCCATGCACTCCAGCGATTGTTGTTGACAGACTGACCGGACGTTGTGTACAGTCGTGCACATATTGTGAACAACTGTACACATGGAGAGGAAAAACCATGCTGTCATTACTTGAAAACAAACCATCACTGCGTTGGCTCGGCAAGCAGCTTTTTAACCGGGAAGATCCGGCTGCTTTTTTTGACCCGCTGCTGGAACGCATCAACCCGATGTGGGTGCGCCAATACGTGCCCGCGCGAGTAAAGTCGGTGGTCGATGAAACCGCTGATACCAGAACCTTTATTTTGAAGCCTGCGGCTCGCTGGGGTGGCTTCAGAGCTGGTCAGCACATCACGATTGGCATTGATATCGAGGGCGTACGCCGGACCCGCACCTTCAGCCTGTCGAGCGCACCCGCCCAGTGGGAGCGGGAGGGCACGGTCACCCTGACCATCAAACGCCTGCCCGGTGGCCTGGTAACGAACTGGATGCATGACCATCTCGGGACTGGCGACGTTATCGGTCTGGGTCAAGCATTCGGTGATTTCCGACTGCCAGAAGCGGACGAGCCGATACTCTATATTGCAGGCGGCAGCGGAGTGACACCGGTTCTGAGCCAACTTGAGGCGCTGGCCCACAGGGGTTACCGGGCGCCTGTCACCCTGCTCTATTTCGTTCGCACCCAGGCCGACATTATTGGCGCCGAGAAACTCCATGCGCTGCGCTTGAGCTGGCCCGCTCTGACCTTGAGCATCGTCGCGACGAATGAGGGTGATACGCCCGAGTACCTGAATGAACTGCATCTCGACGACGTACCCGATGTCACTGCGCGCCGGTGCTATCTGTGCGGCCCCAAAGGCCTTATGGATCTGGCCGGTGAGTTGCTTGATCAGCGCGGCATCGAGGAAGGACGCATCCACAGCACCTTGTTTTCAGTACCAAAGGCCACTCTGAATGACGACAATTTCGGGGGCGAAGTCCAATTCAGTCGCAGCGGTATCAACGTAACCTCCGCAGGCGACGCCGTATTGCTCGAAACGGCTGAAGCAGCGCAGCTTTCCCCTCAGCACGGTTGCCGTATGGGCGTGTGTCACCAGTGCAGTTGCAGGAAGACCAGCGGCACCGTGATAAACCGGCTTACCGGCAAGGCCTCCGGCCCCGGGGAAGAAACCATCCAACTGTGTATCTCGGTCCCCCGCGGCCCGGTCTCTGTCGATCTTTAATGGCCTTCTTAATACCCACTTGATTATAGAATTCCGGACCGCCGATACCTATCGACAGGGCCGGGGAGAACCGATATGAAACAACTGACACCTGAACAGCTGAACGCTCTTGAACAGGACCTGAACGCCATTCGTGACGAGGTGCTTGCAGACGTTGGTGAGCGTGATGCTCGTTACATCCGACGGATCATCCGACTGCACCGTGGGCTTGAAGTCGGCGGCCGGGTGATGATGCCATTCGGGTTCATACCGCCGGTGTTCGCGGCCGCTGTGGCTACTCTTGGCCTGTCAAAAATAATCGAAAATATGGAGATAGGCCATAACGTCATGCACGGCCAGTACGACTGGATGAACGACCCGGCCCTGCACTCCCAGACGTATGAATGGGACACAGCGTGTACGGGAGAATCTTGGCGTCGCACCCACAATTACGAACATCATACCTTCACCAACATCGTCGGCAAGGACCGCGACTATGGTTACGCTTTACTGCGTCTCAGCGACGATGAGAAATGGAAACCGGCCCATACCTTGCAGCTCATCAACTTCTTCTTGCTTACCGTGTTCTTCCAATGGGGCGTGGGCTTGCATGAGCTTGAATTCGAACGACTCCGCCGAGGTGAGATCAAGGTGGCTGACAAGACGCAGTTCCTGAAGGAATTCTTCCGCAAGGGCGGCCGGCAAGCCTTCAAGGATTACCTTTTCTTCCCGTTGGTCACGTTGCCGGTAGCCCCGGTGGTTCTGGCCGGTAATGTCAGTGCCAACCTGATGCGAAACCTGTGGGCCTCTTCGGTCATCTTCTGTGGTCACTTCACTGAAGATGCGGAAACCTTTACCGAAGAAGAATGCGAGAGCGAAAGCAAAGGCCAGTGGTACCTGCGCCAGCTCACCGGCTCCAGTAACTTCACCGGCAGCAAACTCATGCACCTGCTGAGTGGCCACCTGAGCCACCAGATTGAGCATCATACGTTCCCTGACATTCCGGCACATCGCTACCGCGAGATTTCACCGAGAGTTCAGGCGGTGTGCAAGAAATACGGCATTAATTACAACACCGGCAGCTTTGCCCGCCAGTACGGCACCGTAGTCAAGCGGGTTCTGCAGTTTTCCCTGCCGGACCGCTTGCGGCTGAAGCTGGCATAACTAATTGGACGCTGCTCTGCTTGTTGAAAAACATCAGAGTAGTTGATTAAGTCGAATATCCATGCGAACCGCTGAACCACCCTCAAGCCGATGGCGTATTCTGCCTACTACCCTGGAGAGAGAAGGCACGGAAACCATGGCAAATCTGATTCTGATTCTTGGCGACCAACTGACACCCGATATCAGTGCCCTCGACGGTGCGGACCGGAATCAGGATCGGGTCGTAATGGCGGAAGTCCACAACGAAGCCAGTTACACCAATCATCACAAAAAGAAAATCGTGCTGCTGTTCAGCGCCATGCGTCATTTCGCGCAAGGTTTGGAGGCCGATGGCTGGCAGATTCATTACCTGACCTATCACCCTGACAATGAAGCCAGGAGCCTCGAAGCAGTTATTGCCGGCCAGCTCGAATTAATCGGCGCGGACAGAATTGTCACCACTGAATGTGGCGAGTGGCGGTTACACGATCAAATCAGCCAGTGGCATGAGAGATTGGGGGTGCCGGTTGAAATCCGTCCCGACACCCGCTTTATTGCCAGCAAGCAGGAGTTCGCGGACTGGGCCGAGGGTCGGAAGCAGCTTCGAATGGAGTTCTTTTACCGCGAGAGGCGTCGAAAAACCGGCTTGATGATGACATCCGAGGGCAAACCCGAAGGTGGGCAATGGAACTTTGATACCGACAACCGCCGCAAGTGGACCGGTAAGCCGCCCGCACCCGCTCCTTTCCGTATTGAACCCGATGAGGTGACTCGGGCGGTGATTGATCTGGTGGAGGAGCATTTCGCCGATCATTTTGGCACATTGGAGGACTTCCATTTTGCCGTAACCCCGGAGGACGCCGAGCAGGCGCTGGATTACTTCATCGATTTCGCCCTGCCCTGTTTTGGCGACTACCAGGATGCCATGGCCGACGATGAGGACTGGTTGTTCCACTCCATTTTGTCACCCTATATCAATTGCGGACTTTTAGACCCGTTAGCCGTTTGCGAGGCTGCTGCCCGGGCCTGGCATGCCGGACGTGCGCCGATCAACGCGGTGGAGGGGTTTATCCGGCAAATTCTCGGCTGGCGGGAGTTTGTGCGGGGCATCTACTGGATGAACATGCCCGCGTATGCCCAAGAGAACCGACTCGGCAATACCCGCGCCCTGCCCTGGTTCTACTGGACCGGGGATACCAAGATGCGCTGTATGCACAAGGCCATCGATGCCACCCGGCGCAACGCTTACGCCCATCATATCCAGCGGCTGATGGTCACCGGCAATTTCGCGCTGCTGGCAGGGGTAAAACCGGAGGAAATCTGCGACTGGTATCTTGCGGTCTATGCCGATGCCTATGACTGGGTCGAATTGCCCAATGTGTTGGGTATGGTCATGCATGCCGACGGCGGTTACCTGGGCTCAAAACCCTATGCGGCCAGCGGCAAGTACATCCAGCGCATGTCTGACCACTGCAGCAACTGCCACTACAAAGTGAACAAATCCACGGAAAAAGATGCCTGCCCGTTCAACGCTTTGTACTGGCATTTCATTGACTGTCACCGCGATGAATTTTCTAATAATCCCCGCATGGGCATGATGTATCGGAACTGGGACAGGCAGGATCCAGCCCGCAAAAAAGCGCTTCTCAAGCGCGCAGACTGGCTGTTGGATAATCTTGAATCACTGTGAGAGGCACCAAAAATACTCCCGAATGGGCGGTTCGCAACCCGAAAGTTGTCGAGGAGCTCGGGCAGGATGACGGTAAATAGTGTGTAAATCCGGCGGTGAGCTCCTCGCTGCCATCAAGGCGGGCCAACCTCGCACGCCAGCACCAACGCCCAGAATTCGGAGAAGTCGTTCACCACTACATCGGGTTTGTCCGGGTGTCGACGGGTGCCGGGAAATATCCTGTGCAACCAGGGAAGGTCCCACTGGGCGCCGTTGAAAAACACTGCAGTCATCCCGGCTCGCTTGGCAGCAATAATATCGGTGGTGCTGTCACCGACATACCAGACACTGGGATCGGACGGGTAATTGAGATGTTCAGCCGCCAACAGCAACTGGTCAGGATGCGGTTTTCGAAGTGGCGTATCGTCACCGCAGACGTTGGTATCAAACAGCTCGCTCCAGCCCGTACCTTCGACTGCCGCAAGCTCGTGTTCAAAGAACTCCCGGTCCCGATTGGTGATTACACCCACTTTGATCTCCAATCGTCGCAGGCCTTCAAGCACATTGCGCACCCGAGGCTCGAAAGCCTCCACGTTGCCATAGTGTTTGCGGTAATGGTGATTGAACGCTTTATGGGCCGACTGTTTGGCGTCTTCGTCATCCCCGAACAGCACTTCGAAAATATCCGTGCGGGAAATTTTGCGGTCAGCCTTGACCTTGGGATGAAGCCTGGCAAATTCACGCACGTGGCTCACCAGGCGCGCATCTTCCGGAGTCTTGCTGTCTTCCGGCGCCACCATCCGATCCATGAGATCAAGACCGTGAAAGTCCGGCAGCATGTCATCCACCGCGTGATACATCGCGTCCAGGGTGTCCACCAGAGTAGCGTGCCAATCGAAGAGCACAACCGCAGGCCGGATCAGTTTTGCAATGGCGGGGTGCCAGTCCGCCTCAATCCGTGGCTCCGGCGGGGAAGGAGGCGGAAATGGTGGCGGGCGCACCGCAGCGGGCGCTGTCGAAAACACGCCTGGGGAGGCCTTTGCCACGGTCCCAAGACAATCCATGAGGTCCTCAAAACTGTCCAGCAGAACACCTGGTTTTTCACGGCTGCTGAACCAGCTGTCGATACGGGCGGCATCCCAGCTTGCGCCATTGTAGAATACTGCAGTCACTCCCGCGTTGTTCGCGGTGATCATATCGATGTAGCTGTCCCCCACATACCAGGCAGTGGCATCCACCGGTAACCCCAAGTTCTCCAGGGCCCTCAGAATCACCTCCGGGTCCGGTTTATAATGGGTTACATCATCAGCGCATACGGTGGTATCAAACAGGTTGACCCAGCAGCCACCATCCACCGTTCGAATTTCAGTATCCAGAAACTCCCGGTTGCGGTTGGTGGCCACTGCCAGTTTGATGCCCATTGTCTTACAGGCCTGCAGATACTCAAACACCCCTTGCTGAAAGGGTTTTACCTGCCCGAAGTACTTGCGGTAGCAATCGTTATAAGCCTTGTGCGCAATGAGCTTGGCGTCGCGATCTTCACCAAAAATCGCGTTAAAAATATCGGTCCGTGAGACCCGCCGTTCGGCCAGTATGCGAGGATGCAGGCGCCGGAATATCCGGATGTAGCGCACCAGTCGGGCGTCTTCCGGGGTCTTGCATCGATGTTCTGGCAACAGCCGTTCTACCAACCCGAGCTCTTCAAGCTGGGGCAGCATGTCTTCCATGGCGCTGAACATGGCGTCGTGGGTATCTACCAGAGTGCCATGCCAGTCAAACAGCAATACTGCGGGGGCATGAAGCGAATCCGAAAAACGCGCCATTGGGCGGTCTCCTTCAGGAACTGGGTCGTATAAATTCCAATGGTCATAGCCCTAGTTAAAACCACTTGGCCAGTTAAAACCATTCAGGAACCATGCACAAAAAACCGAATCTACCATCGAAAACCTGCCCGAGTTGTCTGCGACCATTCACCTGGCGCAGGAAATGGGCAAGGGACTGGGACAGCGTGCGCTATTGCAGCGAACGTTGTCGCAGGCACAAGGTGAGTCCCCCATGACCACTATTGTCTGGCTCAAACGCGACTTGCGATTATTCGATCACGGCCCCCTGCTGGAAGCCGCCAGCATCGGTGAGCCGGTGATTCCACTCTACGTTGTGGAACCGGACTACTGGCAATTGCCTGACACCAGCGAGCGCCAGTGGCAATTCATTGCAGACAGCCTGAGGGACCTGGACGGCCAATTGAAACGCATTGGTTCCCGACTGGTAGTTCGCCGGGGCGATATTCTCTCGGTCCTGGCCGCCCTGCACCGGGAGTACCCTACAGCGCGGTTGCTCTGCCATCAGGAAACCGGTGGCGAGTGGACCTTTGAGCGCGACAAAAGGGTTATTGGCTGGTGCCAGCAGCAAGGTATCGAGTTACGGGAATGGCGGCAGTTCGGAGTCGTGCGGCGCCTACAGGACCGGGATCTGTGGGACAAGGCATGGACCAACCTTATGTTGCAAAGGCCTGTGCTATCCCCACCGGAGCGCCTGCCGCTGCCGCCGGGGTTGACGCCCTCCGAGCCTGGCATACAGAGCCCGGACTTTGATAACCAGACTCGCTGCACGGACCGACAGGCAGGTGGCAGCACGAAAGGCGAAAAGCTGCTGGCCTCATTTCTCGACCGGCGCTGCGTGGGTTATCAGTACAATATTTCCAGCCCGTTGACGGCAGAGCGGGCATGCTCCCGCCTTAGCCCTCACATCGCCTATGGCACGGTGAGCCTTCGGTCGATCTATCAACAATCCAAAGCTGTGGGGCTGCGTCCGAGCAGCCTGCCCCGCAAGCAACGCAGTCTCACCAGCTTTCGCTCCCGACTGCACTGGCACTGCCACTTTATCCAGAAACTGGAAGACGAGCCGGAGCTGGAGTTCCGGGCCATGCACCGTGAGCTTGAATCACTCAAGCAGGGGCCGAACGACAGCGAGCGCCTGCAGCGCTGGCAGGAAGGCGAAACCGGCTGGCCGCTGGTGGATGCCTGCATGCGGGCGTTGCGGACCACCGGCTGGATCAACTTCCGGATGCGAGCCATGCTGATGGCGGTGGCCAGCTATCAACTCTGGCTGCATTGGCGCGACCCGGCCCTGCATCTGGCGCGACTGTTTACCGATTTTGAGCCGGGCATTCACTACCCCCAGGTACAGATGCAATCAGGCCTCACTGGCATTAACGCTCTCCGAATCTATAACCCGGTACTGCAGTCTCGCAAGCTGGACCCGGAGGGTGAGTTTATCAAGCGCTGGATACCAGAGCTGGCCAGCGTACCGGCGGATCTGATCCACACGCCCTGGCTGATGACGCCAGCCCAGAAAGCGCGGCTCGGAGGTAATGCCTACAGAGCTCCGGTTTGTGACCTGGAACAGGCGGCCCGGGCGGCTCGAAAAGCAGTGAGTGAGTTCCGCCAGCAGCATGTCAGCCAGGAAGAAACCAGTCGGGTACTGAAGCAGCACGGTAGCCGAAAAGGGCCGGTGCAAAAGCGCCCCACCGGGCCCGGAAAACGCAAAGAAAACTTGCAGGAGAACACTGACAATCAGCTATCGCTGTTTGACTGACCGCCTTACCAGAATTGTTAATGCGGTCAGGGCAATCGCAATCAGCATCGGCCATACCAGCGCCCAAACCTGATACGGTGCTGGCAACCAGACGGGAGACTTGACCAAGTCTTCCGCGTCCCAGGGCATCCACCAGAACGCCACCAGGCTCATACCAATGGCCGCCAGCCATCCGGCCGCCAGTATTGGCGGGTTCCGACCGGTCTCCAGCGTGTGGGTAAGCGTCCACAGATACCGCAATACCAGCAACAGAGTGGCCACGGCCCCGGCGGTCATCAGCGGAGACAGATAAACGGCGAGCGCAAAGTCCAGCTTGTCTTGCGCCAAACCTTCTTTCATGGCCAATTTGGCGAGTGCCCCACTGGTGAATGGCAGTCCTGCCAGAGACAAGCCGGGCAAAGCAATCAGCAGCCAGACCACAGCGCGGCGCATCGGCTCTGAAGGTAACGACACCCCCGCAGAGAGGAACAAGCTGCCCTTGGCCATACCATGATGAAGGACGTAAAGCGCGATTACGGAAACCAACACCGGGGCGCGTTCTGGCGTTGCCAAAGCAGCCCCCACCATCAACACTATCAAACCCATCTGACTGATACTGGAATAGGCAAGCACTGCCTTGGGTAGCCGTTGGCAGACACCCATCACAGCGGCACCAAGCGACCCGATCGCCCCGGCCACAATCATCAGAGCACCCCACCCGGGCAAGGCAGCTTCACCAAAGGGCAACGTGACCAGCCACCCGAGCAATCCGGCTTTGATCATCGCGCCACTCAGCACTGCACTGGCAGGGGTAGGCGCTACCGGATGGGCCAGCGGCAGCCAGAAATGCAACAGTGGCAAACCGGCCTTGACCCCGAAACCGGCGACCAACAACGCGATCATCAGATCCCGCTGGGGCGAGTCGACAATCGCCGCTGGCAGGTCCTCCAACATCTGGCTGTCCGCCGCTGCAGAAGCTAATAACAGCCCGGCAAGAATGGCCATTTCACCCAGCACCGCCATCATCAGGTAGACACGGCCAGCACGCACCGCTTCGCCCGTTCCCTCGTGAACGATCAGGCCGTAACCGGCGAACGTCATCAATGCAAAAAAGCTGTAAAAACTGGCAATATCCACTGCCACCGTCAAACCCAGGTTGCCAGCCAGGGTCAGACCCCAACATACACAGAAACGTCTGAAGTGGTGGGCTTTCACGTAACCCACCGCGTAAATGCCAGCCACGGTCCACAGAACCGCCGTCAGCAAAAGAAACAATCGACGCAATTCATCGATCCCCCACAAGCCGCCGTTGAGCAGCCAGGGCAGCTCCAGCTGCCAGCCGGGTTCCGTGCCAAGCGCCAATAGCAGGGCTGGTAATGGCAGCAGAGGCAGGGTGTAGCGCATCGCCTTTACCCCACACCCAGGCAAGGCCATCACCGGATAGAGCAACGGCAAACACACCGCCAACAAAACCAGAACTGATTCGGGAGCCATCATGGCGAATACTCCCGCAGAACAATCAGTTCAGCCCATGACAGGGGGCTGAACGGCAGGGAGGCCAGCACTCCGACCAGCACCGTCACCACCGCCGTAAACAGCGGCGGCCAGAACAGCCAGGCGCTAGTCTCAAGACGTCCCCAATGGCGTTCATTGGGCCACTCACCCTGCGCCTCACGGAACCACAACCGATGCAGGATGGGCAGGAAATAGGCGGCATTGAGCAAACTACTCAGCACAAGTACTGCAATCACCCAATCCATATTCGCCGCCAACGCTCCGGTACCCATGGTCCACTTGGTGATAAACCCGGCCAGCGGCGGTGCGCCGATCATCCCGAACGCGCCGATGGTAAACGCCAGGGACGTTCCCGGCATACGTCGCCCCGCCCCGTCCATCTCGTCAATACGGTGAATACCCAGGGTTTCGGCGTAATTGCCAGCACAGAAAAACAGCGTGATTTTCATGATGCCCTGGTGCAGCAGATGTACCAGCCCACCAGCAGCGCCAACCGGCCCGAACAGACAAATCCCGAGAATAATATAAGACACCTGACTCACCGTGGAAAATGCCAGCAGGCGCTTCAGATCAACCTGCGCCAGGGCCCGAACGGAACCGTAAATCATGGTGAATGCCGCCAGCCAGGCCAGCGGCTGCAGCAGCCCCAGAGTCGAGGACGGGGTTATTCCGTAAACGTTGTACACCACCCGCACAATCCCGAAGGCCCCGGCTTTCACCACCGCCACCGCGTGCAACAGGGCGCTGACCGGGGCTGGCGCTACCATAGCCTGGGGCAGCCAGCCATGAAGTGGGAACACCGCTGCCTTCACTCCCAGCCCCGCCACTAACAATATGAAAATTATAATCAGGGAGGTGTGAATGGCCGGATCGGCATCAATGAAATGCCCGCCTTCACGAAACAACAGGTCCCCCGCCACGCCATGCAACCAGGCAATCGACAGCAACAGAACCGCACCACCGGTCAACGTATAAATCAGATACGTCCGCCCTGCCCTAAGGGCCTTTTCAGTACCCCGGTGAACCACCAGGGGATAGGTGGACAAGGTCAGCATTTCGTAGAACAGGAAGAAGGTGAACAGGTTGCCAGCCAGCGCAATACCGGTGGTGCTGGCAACGCACAGGCTGAAAAAACCGAAAAACCGGCTACGGTTCGGTGAATCCTCAAGGTAACCAACAGCGTAGATGGTTGTCAGTAACCAGAGCACCGCCGAGAGGCCCGCAAACATCATTGCGAGGGCATCGGCTTTCAGAACGAATTCCACGCCCGGCACCATGGTGAATCTTACGCCATAGTCCACGCCTCGAAACACGCCCCATACCATCACAATCACCAGCACCAGCTTCATCAGCGCCGCGCCGAGGTTCACTGCAGTTCGCAAGCGATAACCCTTTTCCGGCAAAACAAAGATCACTAACGAGGCGATAAAAGAGGTCATCAGGGCGAACACGGGCATCCAGGCTGTCAGTGTCATGGCGCGCCTTCTTCTTCAAACGGCAGGGCCATCACTGTCAACACCTGGTCTGACATCAGACCAAGCCCCAGTGCCAGCAAGGCCAGGATCATGGGGATGACTTCCAGGCTCCTGGCCGGGTGATAAAACTGATCTGTCTCTGGATTTTCCCGGAGTGACGCCCGGAAAATCCGGAACACATAGGTCGCTGAGAGCAAACCACCAGCGAGTAACACCCCCACCCACCACCACTGCCCACTACCCAGACTGGCCTGAAGCAAAAGCCACTTGGCTGCGAACCCGCCGGTCGGCGGCAGACTCATCAACGACACGCCGGCCAGGCTAAAAGAGAATAGAGAGAAGGGCAGAAAGCGGCTGACGCCAGCGAGGGCATCCACACGATTGCTGCCAACGGATAGAATCAGGTTGCCCGCGGCAAGAAACATCGCAGCCTTTGCCAGCGCGTGACTGATCACCTGCAGGGTAATACCCTGCTGGGCCTGGAGTGATACCGCCTCAGATACTGAGAATGTCAGGGGGAACAACAGAAACAGGTACCCGATCTGAGCCACCGAGGAATAGGCCACCACCTGCTTTAGTTGCTGCTGCCGGCACGCCAGCCAACTGCCCCAGACCACCGCGCCACTGCCCAGCAACCCGAGCAGTTGGGCCACAGCGAGGTTGCCGATTGACTCCCCGAACTCCAGCCACAACCTGGCGGCAACATAGAAAGACGCCTTGACCACCAATGCAGACAACAGAGCGCTGACCGGGGATTTTGCAATGCCGTGAGCCGGGGGCAGCCACTGATGAAGTGGGAACAGCGCCGTTTTAAGTGCCAGCCCGGCAACCATCAGCGCCAGCGCCAGGCCGGAACCTGTTGGCGTCGGGTGTTCGGCCAACCAGAAAGATACGCCCGCAATGGACAGGGTACCGAACTGTCCATATATCAATGCTACGCCAAGTAGATAGGCCAACGACCCCAACAGCGCCGCCAGCAGGTATCTGATGGACGCCCGCAACGCCCCGGCTTTTCCACCCAGGGCCACCAAACCCACTGCGGAGAGGCTGATCAATTCCAGCCCGACATAGAGATTGAACAGGTCTCCGCCCAGCCAGACCGCATTCAGCCCTGCCCAGAGAAACCAGAACAAGGGCCAGAAATACCGGTGCCAGGGCTTTTCCGGATCGATGTAAACACCGGCGTGCCAGCCACAGGCACTAGCCACCACGGCGGTAAGCAACACGAAGGTAACAGCAAGCCCGTCCACCCGCAGTTCGATGCCCAGCGGAGCATCCCAGCCACCCAGACCATAATAGAAGCCGCCACCCTCTGCCACCGTCAACCAAAGACCGAGCGACACCAAAATCTGAACCAGAATGCCAGCCCAGGTCACCAGTCGACCCCAGCGAAAATCGGTTAACAACGTCAGTACCGCCCAGGCCAGCGGCGTAAACAACAACCCTGCCATTAACCACAGCGTCATCCCTGATCACCTTCCCGGTGATCAGGGACCTCGTCGAGGGTAGTCATACCGGAGAGGTGGTAATAACGCCGTATAAGCACCACAGCCAGCGCGGTCGCCGCAATCGCCACCACAATGCCGGTGAGAACCAGCGCCTGGGGCACCGGGTCCGGCCCCCCCTGGTGCTGGGGCAGCCCCACCATCACCAGAAACACGCCCGACCCCATGATATTGAAAGCCAGCAATTTTCGGAGCAGGTGTGACAGCCGCAAAAGCCCGAACAGACCCGCACCAAACAACACGGCCCCCGCCAAGCTATACAGCAGCGGTGCACTCATGAAGACGCGCCCTCCTCGGGATCTTCAGCGTTGTTGACGGGTGCAGACACAAACAGTGCCAACAACACCATGGCAATAGACAGAGTCAGTACCGATTCAATGATCAAAATCAGCGTTTTGGTCATACTTGGGGGATAGGCCAGAAAGGCATTACCCCCAATGGCGCTGGCCACCGCCACCACGAGAAACACCGAAAAGCCCAGCCCAAGGCCCAGGCGCAACAGTAACCCTGGTCGGAGAAAATCCATAGGAATGCCGCCAAGACGCATAAGCAAACCGGTAGCAGCGAGAACCGCACCCGCCTGGAATGCGCCGCCGGGCCGGTGGGCCCCGGCCCAGAGCAGATACCCCGCCAGTACCAGCATTAACGGTAAGAACCAGCGTTGTAGAGCGTAAAGCAGCGAATCTGAGGTGCGGAGTTCCTGGTCCTCAAGGGAGGCGGTTTTTGCCATCGAGATACCGGCGATGCCAGCGATCACCAGAACGCCAATCTCAAGAAGAGTGTCGTAACTGCGGAAATTCAGCAGCACCGCCGTGACCGGATGATCCACCCCGCTGCGATCGAGGTTGTTAGCCAACAGCTGTGGCAAATTCACCGGTGTGGGGTGGCCAGCAATATTCCAGATACTGATCGCCAGACCACAGAAAAGCGCGAAGCAACCGAGCGCAATGGCCACGGTCCGAACGAGCCCGATCATTGCTCGCGACCTCCGCGATTACTCTCCCCGGTCCGAATGCCGCCAAGGTGGCTGACCGCATCCAGTAATAGCACCCCGGTAAGCCCGGCGCCGATGGCAGCCTCCGCCAGGGCAATATCGGGCGCCTGTAGCCGGACCCAGGCAACAGCCATCAGCACGCCAAAGGCGATAAACACCACGACGGCGCGAAACAGGTTGCGCGACAACAAAGCAGCCACTGCGGTTACCAGCAGTGCAAACACCAGTAAACTATCCAGTAGCCAGTCAGTCATAAGGCTCCTTCTCTGTATTGCCACCACGCTCCTGCGATTGCACGGCCCTGGCAATCAAATGGGCGGACGTCGCGCTGGCCGCCAGCGCCACCAGCCAGATAAGTCCGATTTTCAGGCCCACCGCCAGCGACGGTACCGAAAACAACAGCGCCAGAACAATGAATCCGAGCCCAAGATTGTCAACTTTGGTGAGTGCATGAATTCGCGTCAGCGTGTCGGATAAGCGGAACAACCCAAGTGTTCCGATCGCAAAAAACACGCATCCCGCGAGCAGGAGAACGCCTTGAATCCACGGCACTATTGCTATCAGAATCATCGGAATTCGTTCCATCAGGGTTCGCTCCGGTCGATACGCACCACCCGTGTCACGAAACCGACAATGGCCAGCACTGACAGTAATGCCAGCACCAGCGCAACATCCCGCAAGGCAGCAGAGCCCTGGGCCTCGGCCAGAACAAGCAGCAACGCAACTCCCGTGGTGCCAAACAGCTGCGACGCCAGCATGCGATCCGAAGCCGCAGGCCCTCTCCAGATACGGATCAGCGCAATCAACAACGTCAGCAGCAGAAAAGCGCCAACCCCGTTCAGCAGCAGGGTCATTCGCTGGTCCTCGCCCGTTGCTCACTCCTGTCCGGCGACAGACCGAAAACCCTGGCCACTTTCCGCTCCACGGCTCTGACATCGTCTTCGACCGGATCACGGGTGTCCAGACAGTGCAGATCAAGCCGCGCGCCTTCGAGATTGACGCTCAGGGTGCCCGGCATCAATGACAAGGTGTTGGCCAATAGCCAGCGCGGGCCACCCTCGGGGAGGTTGAGGTTAAAAGTGAGATAACCGGGACTGGTCGGCAGGGAGGGTGATAACAATCGACGGGAGACATCAAGGCCTGCGGTGACCGACCGGGCCAGGAAGAACACCACGAAAATGATGAAGGGAACCACGCGAATTTGTCCTGTGCCCGGCGGAAAAAGGTAAACCGAGATAAACGAGGCCAGAGCAGCGATCACCAGCCCAAACCCTGTTCCAGAAAGATCACCTTCGGTGAGTATCCACCACACCACCAGAAGCAGGAGCATCCGGCGAGACATCGCTGTGGCTTTACGCATTGGTGCTCCTTGCCAAGACCTTGGGAAAAGAGGTCGTAAATTCCCGCCGACGATAAAAAGCCTTTTACATCAGTTGCTGACTCAAATTCAAGCAGAGATCCAGCCATCCTTGTCAGATGGCACCAACCCCAACTAATCGCAGGAGGTATGCCAGGGCAAGCCCAGGCGCTCGCTACGCTCAAGATCAGCGATCACCTGCGCACCGAGCAGCAGAATAATGGAAGCAACCTCAAGACTGATCAGCAGCACGACAATGGTGGTCAGCGAGCCGTAGATAACGTTAACAAATGAAATATTGAGGAAGTAATACATCATCAGCAAACGCGTTGCTTCCCACAGAATGGCTGCCACCAGTCCACCCACCACCGCACGCCGTGGCGAGATACGGACAATCGGTAGCACCTTGTAAATGGCACTGAACACCAGGAATACACTAATGAAACTAAGCAGGTAAAGAATCAGCCCGGGCTCTTCATAGAACGTGTTTACAATTGCAAACAGTAATGTCAGTGCCAGCAGACCTGCCCCCAGAACAAGCATGAAGACATAGGGCAATACAGCAGACACCCAAAACCTGCGTCGAGGATTTTCCGGCCGGTGAAAAATGATGGCAATGGATTGTTCCAGCATTCGGAACGCGAAAGAGCTGAAGAACAGCATAACCGGAACACTTATAATGCCGATGATGTCCCTCGACTCCATGAAGGCGCGCACCGCCTCAGACAACAGGCCCGCGTGTGCTGGCGCGAGATGCTGGATCTGAATTGACATGACTTCCAACAGTTGCTGTTCATCCACAACACGGGTCAGTAACACGCCGAGTAACGCCAGCATGGGAACCGCTGATAACAGCACGTTGTAACCAACGCCACCAGCCAGCAGAACGCCATGATTACGCAGGAAATTGCGTAGCACCCGGTGTGAAAAATGAAACAGGCGCCGGGTAAGCTCGGCTGGTGAGTGTTCGGACGCCCTGGTGTCCTGAGTCACGTTACTTGACCGTCAAGAGACTCAATTGCCGCTTTATTTGAAAGAGTAGCCCGGCGGGACACTAGATATCGTTCATCTGGCCAACTTGCCTGGCCAAACGCATTGATTCGTTCTCTTCCATTGCCAAAAGCTCCTCAAACAGTTCCTCTGCCTCGGGAATCTCTGCCCGGCCTGCGAGGTAACGGTAGAGCTCGGTTACCTGATCATGGAAATCGAAAATTTCCCGGCAGATACCGTCGAAATCCAATTTGGTGTAGTGCTCATTGCAAGTTCGATGGGTCTGGATCGTTTTATCGGCCATGTGATCGTACACACGGGTCTCGAGAATCTTTTTATCAGCTTGCCGCTCGAATTCCGAGACGATGCGCTCCAGTTCTGCTTCGTGTTTGGCGAGATAATCCAGCAGCGCCCGGGCACGCTCCTGTTCGTGTTTGTCGGCGCAATCAGCCAGACAGGCCGACAGGTTCCCATGCAGGTTACTCGTCCATTCGATCAGATCACGAAAGGTCTTTATATCCACGTGTCTCTCCTTGAGAAGGGTTGGCCACTCAGTATGCCAACCCCCGACCTGTCATGACAGCCATTCCAAAGCCACAGGATTACAAAGCGTTTAACCTCCCCTTTGGATATTTCTTGGCAGGTCGTCGTCTACGGAGAGTTCTGTCCGTTCCGGGTCGTGCGGTCATCAGATGCCATCAGCGCGCATTCAGAACATTACTCTCGCCCCGACCACCGCGAACCAGTCTTCGGTGCCCCCACCGGAAGCCCTCGAAAGATCCGCCGTGTCACTGTATTTACGCTCGTGAACCACGCCGATGTAGGGGGAGAAAGCGCGGTCGAGCAGATCGTAGCTCAGGCGCAGGCCCAGTTCTGTCGAATTCAGACCTTTGCCAACGCCGATTTCCCTGTCCTCCGACAGTGCGACCAAGGTTTCGAAAGTTGCAGACACGATCCAGTAGTTGGTCACCAACAGCTCATACTCTGCTTCAAAATCGACCGACGCATCGCCTTCGTCACTGACATAAAGATTGGTATCTATCTCAAACCAGTATGGCGCCAGTCCGCTGAGCCCCAACACCCCGTACACCCGGTCCGGTCCTTCCGGAGTATCAACACGGAGTCCGGCCTTGGCATCCCAGAAATCATCCACTGGCATCTGGCCGACAAACTGGTTTTCCAGAGTTTCCCAGGCATTGTGGGCTTCTTCCCATTCACCGCTGAACAACCAGCGGAACTTCAGCTCGTCGGTGCCATAAAAGGCATCGCCTTCTATAACGCCCAGTTCCTCATCGGAATCGCTGTAGCGATATTCCAGTTTTTCCGCCGACACGCCCCAGAAGGTTTTTGCCGTCTGGGTTTCCTTGGCGGGGTCTTGCTGAGCCTGCAACGGCCCGACGGCAGTGACCATTGCTATCGCGAGACCGGCCAGGGGGAAGCGGCGTAAAAAATTCATGACTCACCCCCTGGTTGCACGACCTGGCCGCCCCCGGCCATCTGATCGTCAGGGCCACCCTCGACAATGATCTTGCGGAACATGCCAGACGCGGCGTGGTAGGAGAGGTGGCAGTGGAAAGCCCATTCGCCGGGGGCATCAACTTCTGTTTCCATATACACGGTTGTGGCCGGGGCAACGCTGATCACGTGTTTGATCGGGTTCCACTTGCCTTCCCCGACATCGAGAATCGACCACATGCCGTGCAGGTGCATCGGATGGGTCATCATGGTTTCGTTGACGAATTTGAAGCGTACCCGCTCGCCGTATTGCAGCACTATGGGTTCTGCATCCTCGTATTTGACGCCGTTAATGCTCCACTCGTAGCGCTCCATATTGCCAGTCAGGCGTAACTCGATTTCCCGGCCCGGTTCGCGATCTTCGAAGAGCGGCTTCAGAGCTTTCAGGTCCGAATAGGACAGAAACTTGCCACCATTCGCGGCGGTCGGGGTCAGCCCACTGCCACTGGCGTAGAACGGATCGGTCGGCATGGAGTTACCGTCTGCGCCATGTCCCATGGCTGAATGGTCCATGCCTGCCATATTCGAGTGATCCATACCTTCCATTTTTGAATGGTTCATGCCGTCCATTTTGGAGTGATCCATACCCTTCATGTTGGAGTGATCCATGCCTTCCATATTACCGTGATCCATATGACCGGCCATGTCCGCCATGGTCAGCAGCGGTGCATCCCGCATGTCCGGCACTTCCGCCGACATGCCTGCCTCTGGCGCCAGGGTGCCACGGGCATAGCCGGAGCGGCCCATGGATTCGGCAAAAATGCTATAGGCTTTCTCGTCCTTGATATGGACGATCACGTCGTAGGTTTCAGCCACACCGATCCGGAATTCTTTAACGGTCACCGGCTGCACGTAGTTACCATCCGCTTCGACCACAGTCATCTCCAGACCGGGAATACGAATATCGAAATAGGTCATGGCTGATGAGTTAATAAAGCGCAAGCGCACCCGTTCACCCGGTTCAAACAGGCCCGTCCAGTTTTGCT
This sequence comes from Marinobacter sp., assembly GCF_040882185.1. GTDB lineage: Bacteria > Pseudomonadota > Gammaproteobacteria > Pseudomonadales > Oleiphilaceae > Marinobacter. Next base: position 60,202 of record NZ_JBBEBW010000032.1, read on the forward strand.
CTGGTCCCTTGCCGTTAATCAGGCCGGTAAAACCCTGCACGTCTTCGACATCCGCTTTCATCATCCGCATGTCGCCCCACATCATGCGGTCCTTCAGTGTGGTCATAAATCCCTGTTCCGCCGATTCGCTGAAAAAATCACCCACCGTCTGCTGCTGACGGTTGTAATAATCGGCAGACATTTTCAGATTCCGCATGATGCGGTCACCGGAATGCGGATGCTTGTCCGTCAGCTGCACCACGTAATCCCGGTCATACCGGAACGGCTCCCGGCCGACCGGCTCAATGACGATAGCCCCGTATGCACCGTTAGGTTCCTGAAAGCCGGAATGGCTGTGGAACCAGTAGGTGCCGTTCTGGATAATGGGGAACCGGTAGGTAAAAGTTTCGCCCGGCGCAATACCCGGAAAGCTGATACCCGGCACACCATCCTGCTCAAACGGCAGGATCAGGCCATGCCAGTGAATAGAGGTCATTTCATCCAGATTGTTGGTGACATTGATGGTCACTTCCTCGCCTTCTTTGAAGCGCAGCTCCGGACCGGGTGAGGCACCGTTGTAGCCGATGCCTTCCTTGACGAAATCACCGGTATCAATCTGCACCCGGTCAACTGAAATATTATACTCGCCTGCCGTTGCCGCCAGCGGCAGCAGGCTGGCAATCAGCCATGTCGAAATAAACGTTTTCATCACAAATTCCTGTTATCGGACTTATTCGAAACGGATATCACCGTACATGCCAGCCTGGTAGTGGCCGGGGACATTGCAGGCAAACTCAAGATCAGTGGCATCGGTGAATTGCCAGATAATCTCCTGAGTGTCGCCGGGCTCCATCAGCACGCTATTCGGGTCGTCGTGCTTCATTGAATGGCCACCACCCATATCCATTGCCATCATTTTGTGGTCGATACGGTCGCCTTTGATCACACCGTGCTCCACCATCATCTGCATTTCTTCCTGGTGGGCCTCATGCATCGCAGCCGTGCCAATGTTGAACTCGTGAACCAGGGCGCCCTCGTTACTGACCTTGAACCGGATGGTCTCGCCGTTTTCCACCGAAATCGTTTCCGGCTCGTAATAGTTATCAAACATGGTCACCTCGATGGTCCGGGAGACATCTTCGGCCTTGCCCGGCTCGCCGGTAGCGCCACCATGGTGACCGCCATGCCCCGGTGCAGCGAACGAAGTGAAAGAAAACGAAATTGCAGAAAGACTTAACACTGACATAAGAAAAAGACGCTTCATTTGCAGTATTCTCCACTTGTGAAAACAAAAGGGCTCGGTGACGGTCCCGTTCTGGACTGGTTGCATCTTGACGCCTGAACCTGAATTCTTGCTGAAACAAGTTTCGGAAAATGCCAGATAAAATGTGGATACCATCCAATGAGATTACTGCTGGTTGAAGACGACAGCTTGCTTGCTGACAGCCTTGTTAACCGACTGACACGGGAAGGTTTTGTGGTGGATCATACCCCCTCTGCGGCGACCGCTTTTGCACTGGGTGCTCAGGAGGACTATCGCATCATTGTGCTGGATCTCGGGTTGCCTGACGGCAATGGCCTTGATGTGCTGGCGCAATTACGCGAAAAACGGCTGAACATGCCGGTCCTGATCCTCACCGCCCGGGGTGGTTGGCAGGATAAGGTCAACGGTCTCAAAGCAGGTGCCGACGATTATCTGGCGAAGCCTTTTCAGGCCGAAGAGCTGGTTGCCCGGCTGCACGCACTTATCCGGCGCAGTGAAGGCCGCGTGCGAAGCAATCTTATTGTTGGGGACTACCAGTTGGACGAGACCCGTCAGCGGGTTAAAACGCCGGACGGCAAAGATCATACCCTGACCGGCACCGAGTTCCGCTTACTGCGATGCCTCATGAGCCGGCCCGGTCAACTGTTCTCCAAAGACGAGCTGATAGAACAACTTTACAACCTCGACGACTCCCCGTCCGGCAATACCATTGAAGCCTATGTACGGCGAATCCGGAAAATACTGGGTCAGCACGCTATAACCACCCATCGCGGCCAGGGTTACAGTTTCGATGGCGCACAATAAGCCCTCGCTCACTCGCCAAAGATCCATACGTGCCATATTGCTTGGCCTGCTTCTACCTGCCGCGCTGGTATTCATGGGTGCTGCCTGGCTGGTACATGGCGCTTTGTTGGATCGCATGGCCAGAACCTTTGTGGAAGACAGGCTCGCTCAGGAAGCCCAGTTCCTGGAACAGCAACTGCGGGACTCCTCCATTGAGGGCAAACCGACGCTTAGCGCCGGACGTTACTTCGAAGAGGTGTTCCATCACGCCCATGCGATTCGTTACGGTCAACAGCAAACGATTTCGCCAGCTACCTGGCAGCCTGCACTCGAACCATTGCTGGAGGACGCCGCCGACGGCTTTATCGATAAGCAGATATCCAGTGGGCTACAAGCCGGACCCACCCATTTTCTCGCCTATCGCAGTACGGTAGACATCAATGGCCAGCGCGCCATTATTCTGGTGGCAGAGGACCTTACCGCCCTGCACCATGGCCAGCAGGAATTGCATATCTGGACGGCGGTTGTGTCCGGAGGCTTGCTACTTATGCTGGGCGCTGTGATATTTCTCGCTGTTACCCTGGCGCTCCGCTCGGTCCGGAATATGCAGCAGGAACTGGCGGCACTTCAGCACGGCCAGCGACTCCGCCTAAGCGATGAAGCCGCCAGTGAATTCCGCCCTTTGACCGGACAAATTAATGAGCTACTGGACACCCTGGATCAGCGGCTGGAGCGCTCCCGGCTGGCAGTTGCCAACCTCTCCCACAGTGTCAAGACCCCGATTGCCGCAGTAAAACAGTTGCTCACGGATTACCAGCGGCCCTTGGACCTCGCCATGCGCGAGCAAATGGCCGACCGGCTGGCGGATATTACCCGCCAGTTGGAAACCGAGATGAGTCGTAGCCGTTTCGCCGGCCCTCAGATCGGTAAAGCCGCCTGCCCTGTTCTTCAGGCCCGGGATCTGCTCTGGACACTGGGCCGGTTGCACCCGGATAAACACTTCGAACTGGACACCAAACTTGACTCGGAGCAAACCTGGGGCATTGAAGAGCAGGATCTGGGCGAAATACTCGGCAACCTTCTGGATAACGCCGGTAAGTGGGCGCGCTTCCAGGCTCTGTTGAACCTGGCCATCGTACCTGGCGCCGGGGGGACTTCAGATGCACTAAGGATACAGGTTTCCGATGATGGCCCCGGTGTAGAGGCCAGGGAGCGTTCGGGGCTTGGTACACGAGGCTTACGGCTGGACGAACAGACTCCGGGCCACGGGCTGGGGCTTGCCATCGTGCAGGAGATCGTCGCACGATACTCTGGTTCGATAACCTTTGATGTCAGTCATGCCGGAGGGTTAAAAGTACTGGTTGTGCTCCCGGGTACAATTGGAAAATAACCAGGGAGCGTTCATCCTCGGCCGGGACAGCAGGAAAACATTATGAAAATCGGTGAAATATCGAGTATGACCGGTATACCGGTAGAGACTATTCGCTATTACGAGAAAATCGGATTGTTATCCGAACCCGAGCGGGAAGCCAGCAGTTACCGGCGTTATCAACATCACCACGTGGAGCGGTTGCTGTTTATCAAGCGTTGCCGCAATCTGGATATGGCTCAGGATGAAATCCGCGATCTGGTAAAGCTAGCGGAGCAACCCGGCGCCGATTGTGGCGAAGTGGATGCCTTGCTGGCTCGCCACCTCCATCATGTTCGCGAGCGGCTTCAAGAACTCAATCATCTCGAAAAAACCTTGGAGCAGTTGCAAAAAGCGTGTTCTGAAAACCGCACCGTCAGCGAGTGCGGCATTCTTGACGAGCTGACAGCCGACCTTGATAACGAACCCGCAATTGCCCGCCACAATCATATCCCCCGCAGCCACGGCAAGCGCTAGCGTAGTGATCAAACACTGCGAAGAAAATATTCATAGAGCGTTGACTCTGTAGTTGCTACAGGGTTTTTAATAAGAAGCATCTAACCCAAGAGGTGCTTATGGCCAATTGTTGTTCTCCCCCTGACCCGAAGTCGCCCGCTCCCGGTTTTCGAAAAGCCCTGTGGATTGCGCTCTGGATCAACCTCGCGATGTTCCTGATAGAGGGCCTGGCGAGCCTGCAGTCCGGATCTGTCGCCCTGATGGCAGACGCCATCGACTTTTTTGGTGACAGCGCCAACTACATACTCTCTCTCAGTGTGCTCTCCCTGGGCATGCTCTGGCGTGGACGCGCTGCCATGGTCAAGGGCATAACCATGTTATTGTTTGGCATCGCGGTGCTGGCCAGAGCGATCTGGGTGCTTCAAAGTGAAACTACGCCGGAACCGCTTACCATGGGCGCGGTCGGGCTGTTGGCGCTGGTGGCCAATGTCATCGTAGCGCTGACGTTGTTCCGCTTCCGTGAAGGCGACTCTGACATGCGCTCGGTCTGGCTATGCAGCCGCAACGACGCCATCGGCAACCTTGCCGTGATGGTTGCTGCACTGGGTGTTTTCGGCACCGGTACTGCCTGGCCGGACCTTGCGGTTGCTGCCATTATGGGAGGTCTTGCGATCACCTCAGGCATCAGCGTGATGCGACATGCCCACAGTGATATAAACCAGGCCTGCCTCGCAGCGCAGTAAACGCGAGCATCCGTTTACTGCGCTGCGCGTAAAACCGGGGGATGTTTGCAGAATTACCCGATAGAATGGATACTCCTGTTGCCTCCACAGAGCCTCAGACGCTCCGTAAACACGTACTCCGGTGATTGAATGTTCTCGCTAGAAATGCTGCTCCCCTACGACTTCTCGCCGCTAACGGTCATTGTTTTCGTTACGGTTCTCGGGTTGTATGTCACAGGGTTGAGATTGATGCCCTCGGAAGACCGACCCGGTGCTTTGCGCATTTTCACCTTTCTGCTGGGACTCGGCATCTGTTATGCCGTCATGCAAACCGTCTTCGATTACTACTCCCAGTACATGTTTTTTGTCCACCGGGGCCAGCATCTGATTCTGCATCATCTGGGACCTTTCCTGATGGCGCTGGCAAACCCACTGCCGGTGATCCGCTTCTGGAATCGCCAGATACCCCAGCGGGTCCGACCCTTCCTGACCCCTTTTGGCCTGGTTTACCGGGCGCTCCAGCAACCCTTCATTGCTGCGTTTCTGTTTGTCGGCCTGATCTACTTCTGGCTGTGGCCGAGCATTCATTTCGACGCCATGCTGAGCCGCGACCTGTATTGGATTATGAACTGGTCCATGTTGCTGGACGGAATGTTGTTCTGGTGGTTGATCTTTGATCCCCGTTCTCCGGCTCGATCAGACGCCGTCGGCTACGGCAAACGGATGTTGATGCTGGCTCTGGTGGCACTGCCCCAGATGTTTCTTGGCGCCTGGATCGTTTTTAACCGCGGCATGGTCTATGACGTCTACGAAGTGTGCGGCAGGGCCTGGCCCATGGCACCGGAAACCGATCAGCTGATTGGCGGCGTCATTACCTGGGTGCCGCCAGCTATGATGAGCATTATCGCTATTCTGATCATACTGAGGCGGGCGATGCATGAGGATAGCAAAATGACCGGCAAACGGGATTGGAAACCACAAGAGGCTCATCAATGAGATCAAACGCCATTACTCAGTGGAAAAACATCTTGCCCCGGGTCGCTGTCGTGCTTTCCCTGCTGTTACTTGCAGGCTGCTTTTCCAATGATGACCAGTGGAATGCCAAAGACATCAGCAGCTTGATGCCAGACCTGCAGTTCGACCTCACCGGGAGCAATGGCAACCCCGTGAAAGCAGAAGATCTCAGTGGGGAGGTGAGACTGGTATTTTTCGGATTCACCCATTGTCCCGACGTCTGCCCCACCACTATGGTGCAGCTAAAACAGGCCATCGAGCAGATGCCCGACGAGTTGCAAGAGGATGTTCGCATCATCTTCGTCAGTGTGGACCCGAAACGGGATACCCCCGAACAACTGGCTTCCTATGAATCGTTCTTCGGGGATCGAGTAAAGGCACTGACAGGCGCAGAGCCACAACTGCGGGAACTGGCCAAGCGTTACCGCACCACGTTTGGCTATGGCACGCCGGACGAAAACGGACATTATGACGTCTCACACAGTAACGCAGTCTACGTGTTCGACCAGCAAGGCAAAGCCCGGCTATTGATTCGCGATGGGCTTCCCACCGCGAAAATACGCGAAGACCTGACCTCGCTGGCAGCCCAGAGCTAAGGGCCTACTGGGGAATGATCCACGCCACCATCAGCGGGATATAGGCCAGCGCGAACAGAGTGCTCAGCAAGGTCGTCCCCGCAGCTTGTCGTGGCGATGCGTCCAGCAGCGTCGCGATGACCACCGTGTTCGCCGCCATCGGCGTAATGGAAACGAGAAACAGGGCCTGGTAAACCGCCAGGTCGTAGATCTGGAATAGCCAGCTATCCAGTCCCCAAAGCAAAAGGGCCACAACCGGCCAGACTACAAACTTGCCGAAGAACGCCAGCCCAGTAAAACGCATGTTACCGGCCAGCCCGCGAAAACTCAGAATACTCATACCAATAATCATCATGCCAAATATGCTGTAGGCGCCCCGCAGATTATCAAACAGGGGCGTCAGCACATCGGGAATTCCGACCCCTGACAGATTCAACGTAACGGCCAACGCAAAGGCATATATGGAAGGCAATCGGGCCACTCGGCGCAGGCATTCCGGCACTCCGTAGCGGCCTCGAGCGGCGAGGTAAAACCCGACAGACGTTTCGTACAGCGTCGTGCCCAACATGCAGACGATATAAACGCCCACACCCTGTTCGCCAAACAGCAAAAGCGCCACCGGAATACCGAAATAGCCTGTATTGCCAGTGCCCGCAGCCAAAGGCAGGATATTGGCACTACCATCGCTTAAAAGCCGCCGGCCGATCAGCAAATGGGCCACGCCAATCACCGTTGAAAGCACAAACGTCAGCAAGGGAAGCAGGACTACCTCAAATGATAGCGGCGCCTTCATCACGCCATAAAAAATCACAGAAGGGGTGATGATGTAGAGCATGATTCCGGCAATATGCTTGCCGCTGGCCTCAAGATAGCGCCCGGCAATCCACCCCAGGGCCACGGTGATGTAGAGGGGGAGCAGCTTGAAAAGCAGGATAAAAGCCGCGGCCATGGCAACTCCGGAGAAAGTTTATTCAGCAAAGTTTACCAGCACGTTGGCACGAGAGCATTGCCCCGTCAGGACAAGCTATCGCCTCGATAACCCAGTCGTTAATGCCTGAACTTCCAATTGCGGTATAATCCAGACACGCCAAATTAATACCTGACTAATTTAGTCTGATATTGTACAATCAGTCATCAAAAGCCTCATCTAACAACGACCTTTAAAGCGTACAGCGGAGTCCGGATTCGGCCCCGACAAGCACTTGAGGCAAGACATCCAGAGTTTCCAGGCAGGGTCCCGAAGACTCATTCTGGTAAAACAGCGGGCCTGGCGGCCCCAATGAGAGAATACGGAGCGACGATCATGGCGAACAGCGACCAGCAGGTGAACGAGCTGATCAAACGGGAATATGAGCACGGTTTCGTCACAGAAATCGAGGCTGATACGTTTGAGCCTGGCCTGAATGAAGATGTTATCCGGCGCCTGTCAGCCATCAAGGGTGAACCTGAGTTCATGCTGGAATGGCGACTGAAAGCTTACCGTCGCTGGCTTGAGATGGACGAGCCGGAATGGGCTCACGTGCATTATCCAAAGGTCGATTACGACAGTATTTCGTACTATTCAGCCCCGAAGAAGAAAGAAGATATGCCCCAGAGCCTGGACGAGGTTGACCCCGAATTGCTGCGCACCTATGAAAAACTGGGCATTCCCCTGCACGAACGCGCCGCCCTGGCCGGTGTTGCAGTTGATGCGGTATTCGACTCAGTATCTGTGGCGACGACTTTCAAAGAGCCGCTGGCCAAAGCCGGGGTTATCTTCTGTTCGATTTCGGAAGCCGTAAAAGAGCACCCGGAACTGGTAAAAAAATATCTTGGCTCGGTAGTGCCTGCGGGCGACAACTTCTTCGCCTGCCTTAACGCGGCGACCTTTTCCGACGGCACTTTTGTCTATGTGCCCAAAGGTGTGCGCTGCCCGATGGAGCTGTCCACTTATTTTCGGATCAACGCCGCCAATACTGGCCAGTTCGAGCGCACGTTGATCATTGCCGAAGCTGGCAGCTATGTCAGCTATCTGGAAGGCTGTACAGCGCCCATGCGGGACGAGAACCAGCTCCATGCGGCCGTTGTTGAACTGGTGGCCATGGACGATGCCCAAATCAAATATTCCACGGTCCAGAACTGGTATCCGGGCGACGAAAACGGCAAGGGTGGCATTTACAACTTTGTCACCAAGCGTGGCGCCTGTATCGGGAAAAATTCCAAAATTTCCTGGACGCAAGTTGAGACCGGCTCTGCGATTACCTGGAAGTACCCAAGCTGTGTATTGCGCGGTGAGAACAGTGTCGGCGAATTCTATTCCGTCGCACTGACCAATAATTATCAACAGGCCGACACCGGCACCAAAATGATTCACCTGGGCAAGAACACCAGTAGCACCATTATTTCCAAGGGTATATCGGCTGGGCACAGCAGCAACGCGTATCGCGGCCTGGTGAAATTCGGGCCAGGCGCCGAAGGCGCACGAAACTTTACCCAGTGCGATTCCCTGCTGATTGGTGATAAGAGCGCCGCTCATACGTTTCCGTATATCGAAACCAAGAACAAGGGCGCCATTCTTGAGCACGAAGCGACCACGTCAAAAGTGAGTGACGAGCAAATGTTCCTCTGCCGCCAACGTGGCATTGATCCGGAACAGGCGGTATCGATGATCGTCAATGGCTTCTGTCGGGAAGTGTTCAAAGAGTTGCCGATGGAGTTTGCGGTCGAGGCTGGCAAACTTCTCGAAGTGAGCCTCGAAGGCTCGGTGGGCTAATACCGCCTCCGAAGCGACCTGGAATTCAGACAGATTAAACGAGAGAGAAATCGATCCATGCTGAGCATAAAGAACCTGCACGCCACCGTTGAGGGAGAAGAAATCCTCAAGGGCATCAACCTGGAAATCAAGGCCGGAGAAATCCATGCCATTATGGGTCCTAACGGCTCAGGCAAGAGCACCCTGTCCCAGGTGCTTGCAGGCAATGAAACCTTCACTGTGACACAAGGTGAAGTGCTGCTGGACGGCAACAACCTGCTGGAACTGGAAACCGAAGAGCGGGCACGGGAAGGCATTTTCCTGGCATTCCAGTACCCGGTGGAAATTCCCGGCGTCAGCAACATGCAATTCTTGCGCACGGCGGTGAACGCTCAACGTCAGCACCGCGGCGAACCTGAAATGAATGCTGCCGAGTTTATGAAGCTGGCTAGGGAAACCTCAAAGCAGGTCGACCTCGACCCCAGCTTTCTGAAGCGTGGTGTCAATGAAGGCTTTTCCGGGGGCGAGAAAAAACGTAATGAGATTCTGCAGGCCCTGCTGCTTCAGCCCAGACTTGCAATTCTGGACGAAACCGATTCCGGGCTCGATATCGACGCCCTGAAAGTTGTTGCGGACGGCGTCAATGCGCTCAAATCCAAGGACCGGGCGGTACTGATGGTGACCCATTACCAGCGTCTGCTGAACCACATTGTGCCGGATTTTGTACACGTGCTGGCCGATGGACGTATCGTCAAATCCGGCGGCAAGGAACTAGCCCTGGAACTGGAAGAGCGTGGATACGGCTGGCTCGGCATTAATGAAGCCGCCACCGTCAGCTAAGGAGAATGCAGGAATGATCGCAGCACCCAAACTTTCCAGCACGTTCCTCCAGCCTTCGGGGAATACCCTGCCGGAGCCATTGCTGGCATTGCGCAAACAGCGGGGCACGGCGTTGGTCGATATGCCGTTACCCACGCGCAAGACCGAGAACTGGAAGTATTCCAGTCGCTACCTGAAGATGGACGACGTGCTGGCCCCAAGCCTGCCCGCTGCTGGCAAAGCTGGCCCGGGGCTGGCGGTTGCAGGTTATCACGTGGTGTTTCACAACGGGATAATGGTACCTGAAGCCAGTGACTATCCCGATGTCGAAGGCATCGAAATTCAAAGTTTTGCGGATCTGGATGACGACGAAGCCCGGGAACTCGCCGAGCGGCTCGACAATACTCTCGACAGCACCGCCGTGCAGTTGGCGCGCCTGAATAGCGCCCGCTTTGAGGACGGTTTGTATATTCGCCTGAACGCAGACGCCGTGCTTGATCAGCCGCTTTACATTGTGTGCGAGACCGACGCCAACTCTCCGGGTTCGGCTTATCCGCGCATCTATGTTGATGCGGGACGCCACAGTAAAATCACGCTGGTGGAGGAATATATAACCAGCGGCGCCGAGTCCGCCATGGTCAATACCGTAACGGAATTTGCGCTGTCAGAAGGCGCCCAGGTAACCAGCATCCGGCTCGCTCTGGACGGAGACACGGTGCAACACATCGGCGCGACCGGTGCGCGACTGAAGAACAACGCGCGCTTTGAGAGCCATACCGTCGGATTTGGCGGCCCTCTTCGCCGTCATGACCTGCAGGTTCGCCTTGAAGGTCCAGGCGCGGAATGTGTGCTCAACGGCGTGGTCGTAACCCAGGGCAAACAGCATTACGACAATCACACGAGCATTGAACACGTAGCGCCGCACTGCAACAGCGAAGAGACCTATCGCAACATTGCAGCGGACGAGTCCCACGCCATCTTCAATGGCCGTATCCATATACATCCGGATGCCCAGAAGTCGAATGCCAACATGAGCAACAAGAATCTGTTGCTCTCAACCGGCGCAGAAATCGATACCAAGCCAGAGCTTGAAATCTACGCTGACGACGTTAAATGTGCCCATGGCGCTACTGTTGGCCAGCTCAATGCAGATTCGATTTTCTACCTGGTCTCCCGCGGCATTGGCCGGAGGGAGGCGCGGGCGCTGCTGAGCATGGCATTTATCAATGAGCTGGTTGAGCGCATTCCGGTCGAGCCGGTCAAAGAGACCGTCCAGGCCCGTCTCAACCTCTTCTTCGAACAGACGTTTAACGAGGCCTGATCGCTATGACGGACCTTTCCGTGGCTAAAGCAGTTTCCAGACCGGGGTTTGACGTTGAGTCCGTGCGACAGGATTTCCCAATCCTGTCGCAAACGGTCCAAGGCAAGCCGCTGGTGTATCTGGATAACGGTGCATCGTCCCAGAAGCCAACGGCCGTGCTGGACGCCATGGATCATTACTACCGGCAGATGCACTCCAATGTTCACCGTGGTGCCCATACCCTGGGCGACCGGGCAACAGCAGCGTTTGAAGGCGCTCGTGAAACTGTTCGGGCATTCCTGAATGCCCCCAGCACCCGGGAAATCATCTGGACCCGCGGCACCACCGAAGCGATCAATCTGGTTGCTAACGGCCTTGCCAGCAAACTTGGGGCCGGTGATGAAATCCTCGTGAGCGTGATGGAGCATCACGCCAACATTGTGCCCTGGCAGATGCTGGCCGAGCGCACTGGCGCGAAACTGATCCCTGTTCAGGTAACGCCTGGGGGCGAACTGGACATGGCATCCTTCGACAGCCTGCTGGGTGACAACACCCGGATTCTGGCACTGACCCATGTGTCGAATGTGCTCGGGACGGTGAACCCGGTGCAACAGCTGGTGGCGAAAGCCCGAAAATTTGACGCCATCACTGTCATCGACGGCGCCCAGGCAGTGCCGCACTTCCAGCCGGATGTACAGGCGCTGGATTGTGATTTTTACATGTTCTCCTCCCATAAAATGTTTGGCCCCACCGGCATCGGTGTGCTCTACGGTCGTGAGTCGCTGCTGGACGCCATGCCACCCTATCAGGGCGGTGGTGAAATGATTGAGCGGGTCAGTTTTGAGAGGACTACCTGGAACACTCTGCCTTACAAGTTCGAAGCAGGCACGCCAGCCATTGCTGAGGCCGTAGGTCTCAGTGCTGCCATCAACTACCTGAATACGCTGGACAGAGTCGCCATGGAGCAAGCAGAGCAGGAACTGCTTGCCCGGGCCAACGCTCTGGTTGAGACGGTGCCGGGCATGGAAGTGATTGGCACTGCCGCCAATAAAGTACCGGTGATGTCCTTTAAAATTGCCGGATTGCACCCCAGTGATATAGGAACACTGTTGGATCAGCAGGGTATCGCGATCCGCACCGGCCATCACTGTGCCATGCCCCTGATGGATTTTTATGGTGTGCCTGGTACGGCCAGAGCATCTTTTGCATTTTACAATACGCTGGATGAAGTCGAGCAGCTGTTTACCGCGCTCAAGAAAGTCCAGCGTCTGTTTTCTTGATGGAGGCGACACTATGACGGCTGAAACTTTTACCCCGACAGTTGGTGTCACCATGACGCCCACCGCCGTGAATCACGTCCGGAAGCAGCTCGCCAAAAAGCCGGATGCCAAGGGCATTCGTCTTGCGATTAAAAAGAGCGGTTGCTCCGGCTTCAAATACGAGACCCACTGGGTCGAGGAAGTTTTGGAGGACGACCAGGTGTTCACCGTGGAGGGTGTCGATATCTACGTCGAGCGCAAGCACCTGCCAGTGGTGAACGGTATTGAAATTGACTTTATCACCGAGGGCGTCAACTCCATGTTTTACTTCCGCAACCCGAACGCCACGGCTGAGTGCGGGTGCGGCGAGAGCTTTTCAATCGCTTAAGCGACACCCCTGTTAACCGGCGAGGCCAGAAAGATTCATGCAAGAACGGGAAGTTGTTCTTACCAAACGCGAGGTGGAAGCCCGCCTCGTGCCTACCGGCACCGAAATCATGATACCGGCAGACACCTTTGTGACCATCACGCAGTCGCTCGGCGGCAGTTTCACGGTCGCGGTTAACGGTAATCTTGCCCGAATTGAGGGCCATGAAGCCGATGCCCTCGGTAAAAAGCCTCTGGAAAGCAGTTTCGACACCCCCACCGACGGCACCATCAACGAAAATCAGATATGGGAAGCCATCCGCAACTGCTATGACCCGGAAATTCCGGTCAATGTGGTAGATCTGGGGCTGATCTATGACTGCCAGATCACCAACGGTGAAGCGGATGGCAACGAGGTCTTTATCAGGATGACCCTCACAGCCGCAGGCTGCGGCATGGGTCCGGTGATCACCGAGGATGTCAAACGCAAGGTGGAACACGTGCCCAACGTGGACAAGGTGACCGTCGAGCTGACCTTTGATCCGCCCTGGAACAGCGATATGCTGACCGATGAAGCCAAACTCGAACTGGGTATGTTTTAACTCCCACTGCACGTTCGCCAGGAGACAAGTAATTAATGACTGCGGCACCGGAAACGTTCATCAACAACCCTCTCGGCAAAAGCGTCACCATTGAGGACGTTACCGAGGATTTTGAGTTTCTGGATGACTGGGAAGAGCGTTACGCCTACATCATCGATCTGGGCAAGCAGTTGCCGGAGTTTCCGGATGATGAGCGTCAAGAAACCAACTACGTTCATGGCTGCCAGAGCCAGGTATGGCTGATCCACTACGTTGATCAAGCCAGTGGCAAGCTCTATCTGCTGATTGATTCCGACGCGATGATTGTCAGAGGGCTCGCCGCCATCATCCTGATCGCCCTCAATGGCCGGGAGCCTCGGGAATTACTAACCACCGATATCGACGAACTGTTCGAGCAACTCGACCTGTTCCGTCACATTTCGCCCACTCGGGGCAACGGACTGAGATCAATGGTTGGAAAAATACGGGACATTGCAGCGCGGGAATGCGCATAGTCTCTTGACCGCCTAATAAACCACCGCATAGTCACCCGCCTGAATATTAATGACACCCCCATATTCCGGCATCCAGGCGCGGCTGGTATCCAGACTCAGGCTATGGATGTGCAGTTCAACGCCGGTATCCCAAAGCTGGGGTGGGGCATCGGCCAGTGCCAGAGAAGACTCGCTTCTCAGGACGCTCATCCGCGCCCCTGGCAGCATCCCGGAATCCGTACCGACATCCAGTAGAATATCCTTCCCATCGACCTGGAGAATGGGCACAAGCATGGGCTGGCAGGCCAGTTTGAAGACGATTTCCTCAGTGATATCACCCAGCGCTTGCTCTACTGCCTGGCCGTAGCCTGTGCCGAGAAAGCGGCTACCACCAAAAGCAACTTTCTCTGTCCGAGGCACATCCCATCGACCCTCAGTCGAAAAGCGCTCTTCCATGACAATTTGGCCAGTGAAGCCATCATGTACGACCACATCCACCACAAAGGCCCTGCTGGTATCCGCACTGAACAGGGCCCGCTTCACATTGCTGTAAGTGGACGTATTCCAGGCATTTTTATCATGGACATCCAGATCACGAATGACTCCGGAGACCACGAACTGGACACCCATCTCCCGGCTCACGGCTGAATATTTACCCAGTCGGTTATCCTGGGAAAGACGGGTAGGCGCCCTGTCCAGGCTGGCAAACATTTGCCAGTTTTGCGCTAAAAAAGGCTGCACTTGGTCAGTGCGTTGAAAATTCTGATACAGCAGTTCAGCGACATTCTCTCCCGCGTCATGAAAACTGCCCCACGCACCGTGCTGTGGGGACTCAACAGTAAAGCCTGCCACCGCGATTTTCTTACGGTAACGAGGCGCGTTGTCATTAGGACACTGAGTATGAGGTACAAACTCAGGATGTTGCTGCTCCCGCCGTATTGTAGTGGCAAACTTGTCAAGCTTGTTCTGGGTGACTCCAACTTCTTTGGTAATGACCAGATGGACAGGCTCTAACTCTCTGTTTTCAGCTTCAGTCTTGGGGCCTGCTTCCTGGGGAGTAGCTTGTATGAGTGCTGCTTTCCGGGGAGACTCTTCAACAGGTACATGCGCCACTGCCACCCAAGGGCTCAAGGTTAAAAGCACCCCCAAGGCAAGAGCCTGGCACTTTGGGACCTGGCCAGGGCGTGTTCGTTGTGTGGTAATCGCCATTCGATGTGCTCCGGCGTGATTGACTGGTAAGAAATCGTATGGAGATATCCAAGACTCCATCGACGATGTCTTGGATTACGGGTTACAGGCTTCGCTCCGAACATGAAATATCCGTGCCATAATAAAAAAACGTTGAGTTCGCAAGCCCTTGGATTTACCCGCTCACTTATTTCCCGCTCTGACCTGTGATTTTCCTCTTTCCCACCGGCCATCGATTGCCGTCGTCCTCACCGATTTAAGATAAATCACTTAAAGTTCGCAGCCTTTTTCGATGAAAACCTGGCGGTGCACCCGGACACCACCTGTCGTTTTTACAAGGCCAATACAATCCGTTACCGCACTGCTGATGCTGACAACCCAGCAATGCCCTACCCTAGCGAGCATTGCTGTGCTGATGAATCAAAAACGCCTGCATTCTTAGAAGGCAGGCGGCTCAAATTAAAATAACGGAGCTGTACCCCCCATGCATTCAGTGTCTCGACTTACTCTCGTCATAGGACTGTCTCTGGCAACCACAACCACGCTGGCAGGCGCTCAGAAGTTCCAGACTGCCCGGTCATTGGGCATGGCGGGCACCGGGGTTGCGGTTGCACATCCGGGCACCGCCAATAGCACCAACCCGGCAATGCTGGCAGCACCACAACATGGGTGGGCAGATGATTTTGCCATTATTCTGCCTTCAATCAACGCCCGGGTGGCGGATAAGAAAAAAACCGTCGACCAGATTGACGACATTCAGGAAACTATTGATCGTCTTGAGCAGGACACGGATGCTCTTAATACTGGGGCGGCCCAGCAGAGCGCGGGCGAGCTTCGTGACCAGCTTCAGGCGTTCGATCAGGATACCGTGCGCCTCGATGCTGGCGCTGGTCTCAGCATTGCCTTGCCGGGGCCTTCACTGGCAGCGGGCATCTTTACCAATGCATCCCTTCGCGTGACCGCTCGCGGTGAATACGACGAAGACGATGATGCGAGACTGGCAGCGATTGAAGCCGGGGTCCTGAACCCGAATTTTGCTGACGAGCTGGAGTCCCGGGGTCGTGTGCTCGCCTCGGCGCTGGGTGAAGTGGGCGTCAGCTTTGCGCACTCCCTGGAACTGGCCAGTGGCAATCGATTGCAGCTTGGCGTCTCACCTAAATATGTTCAGATGAGAACCTTCCAGTACACTCGGACGGTTGTCGAATTTGAAGATGACGAATTCGACAGCGGCAATTCTGAGACTGACAAAAGCGGCCTTAACTTTGACCTCGGCGCCGCTTACGCTTTCGGTCACAGCCAGCAGTGGAATAGTGGCATTGCCATTAAAAATGTGATTCCTATGGAGCTGGATTCAGCTGCCTCCCGTCCGGACGACGACGTTCGCACTTACGAACTTGACCCCCTGATCACCGTAGGCATAGCCCATAGCGGTGACTTCCACGTTGTCACCGCTGATCTGGATCTGACCGAAACTAAAGCTTTCGGCTTCGGTGACGATACCCAATGGTTGGCGGTTGGTGCGGAGTTTGATGCCTTCCGATATGCCCAGTTGCGCATGGGGGTGCGGCAGAATCTGGCCAGCAACGATAACAACGAAGGCATCGAAGAGGAGACCCAACTGACATTTGGCATTGGCCTCTCACCTTTTGGCGCCAGGCTCGATGTTGCAGGCCTGGTAAGCGATGCTGACACCGGCGTAGCCCTCGAATTAGGGGCTGCGTTCTAGCACACCACATTCTTCGGGTCCGCCCACCGAAGGCTAACCGGACCCGGTAAACGGACACGAATTTCATGGGTGCAATCCAACTACAAACAGAGCACCGCGATCATTGGCACCCTGAATTCCGGCGTTTTTTTCGGCCGATGGTCTGTTTTATTTTAATGCTGCTTATCACCGCCGCCAGCTTACCCCTCCAGGCCCGTAATCTCAGCGTACAAGTAGACGAGCCACGCCAGTCGCTGGCAGGTCATGTCCGTTACCTGATGACGGACGTTGATACCGAGTTGGCAGAGGTTCTCAGGCGTCCAGCGTCCGAATGGCAGCAGGCGCCGGATGACATTAATCTTGGTTACCACCAACAGACCCACTGGTTTTTAATTTCCGTCACCAATGCCGTCGCAGAGCACCTCGATCATTATCTCGAACTCGGTTATCCAATGCTCGATTCCGTGGCCTTTTACCAGGTCCGCCAGGACGAAATTATCCATGCCGTAGAAACCGGGGACGCCAGACCATTTGGCAGCCGTGCCATCGAGCATCGGAATTTCATCTTCCCGGTCAGCATGCCAGCGGGTTCGACGACATCGATTTATTTGCGCGTTCAGACTGAGGGGGCCTTACAAGTTCCTCTGATGTTGTGGCAGGAAGACGCGTTCCATGCAGCGAGCGAACGGGCCCTCACTCTGCAAAGTATGTTCTACGGCATTCTGCTAGTAATGGCCGCGTTCAACCTGTTCCTGTATTTCTCATTTCGCGAACGCGCCTATCTCTACTATGTACTGATTGTTACTTCTACCCTCGGGCTGATGACTGGCCTGAGCGGCTTTGCATTCCAGTATGTATACCCGGAACTGCCCGGGGTGCACCATGCCCTGATCCTCACCATTGTGCCCTTCAGCCAGTTCGCAATGTGTCTGTTTGCCCGGGAATTTCTGGAACTGGAGGACCTGCACCCGGGGTGGAGCCGGATCTTCCTGGCGATGATGGCCGCAGCACTTTTGTGTATGGCAGGTGCGCTGATACTTGATTATGGCCTCTCAACCCGGCTTTCAGTATTGCTGGCGATTCCCGTCGCGCTGATCAATCTTTGGGCAGGCATCCATCTTTGGCTTCAGGGTGATCACAACGCCAAACTGTTCTCCGTAGCTTGGCTGGCATTGTTGACCGGCAGCCTGCTTACCGTTTTGAACAAGCTCGGCGTACTGGGAAGCTCTGTTTTGACAGAGCACGGCATTCCCATCGGGGCGTCCACCCAGGCAGTATTGTTTTCCTTTGCGCTAGCCGATCGGTTCAACCGCCAGCGCGATGCCTACTTACAGGAAAAGCAGAATTCTCTCGACGCAATGGAGCAACAACGGGAAGCCGAACGAGCGCTTCACCATGCATCCACTCATCACGAACTGACAGGTTTGCCCAACCGAACCATTTTCGAGCGGGTAACCGAAGCAGCGCTACGACAAAACCCTGAGCTGGAAACAGGTATTTTTCTACTGCACCTGAAAAACTTTGACGACGTCAATAAAACTCTGGGGCACAAACAGGCAGATACCCTGCTGCAGGATTTCGCTCAGCGACTGAACGGGCTACTATCCAGACAGGGCGGTGCCCTGCCCCTTGACGCCTACGACCACCGGTTTTTCTGTGTTTCGCACGTCGAGGGTGTGAGCTTTGCGTTTACAGTCCAGGGAAGCGATCAGCAAGCTATCCTGGCTCGCATCGACGCTCTGGTTGATCAGTTCTCCAAGCCGCTCGAATTCAAAGGACTGGCGCTTGAACTTGGTCTTGTATTCGGATGTAGCTTTGCCAGTGAGACCGAGCGCGAACCGCAAGTGTTATTGCGACAGGCCTTTATTGCTTTTGACCAGACAGTGTTCGGCGACGGTAACCTGCCGGTCTATGCGCCGGAAATGAACCCCTACAGCCCCCGGCGTCTGACCCTGATGACCGAGCTTCGGGAAGCACTCCGCACCGAAGGTCTGACACTGCATTTCCAACCGCAGATTCACCTTATGACTTCCCGGGTCGCAGGCTTTGAGGCACTGATTCGCTGGCAGCATCCTGAGCACGGTTTCGTACCACCGGATGAATTCATACCGATGGCCGAGCAGACCGGCCTGATAAAACCGGTCACCCGCTGGGTGCTGAACGAAGCCCTGCTGTTTTGCACCCGGCTGGACGAGGCCGGCTGTGATGCCACGGTCTCGATCAATATCTCAGCAGTCAATTTGCGGGAGCCGGGGTTCTGTGAGGACGTCTGTGCCTTGCTCAAGAAAAATCGGGTCGCGGCCCAGCGTCTGGTGCTGGAGGTTACGGAAACCGCCGCCATGCTGGATCCGATCCTCAGCCTTCAAGCCCTGCGGGCGTTGCGGGCTGCAGACGTCAGAGTGTCCATTGATGATTTCGGTACCGGACACTCGTCGTTGTCATACATTCGCAAGTTACCGGTCAATGAAATCAAGATCGACCGATCCTTCGTTATGGAAATGGACCGCAATAAAGGCGATGCGACGATTGTTCGCACCACCGTTAACATGTGTCATGACCTCGGTTATGAAGTGGTAGCGGAAGGTGTGGAAAACGAAAACATCCAAACCCTGCTCAAAACGCTTGGCTGTGATCTCATTCAGGGCTACCACATAGCCAGACCCATGAGCAGTGATGCGGCGCTGGCCTGGCTGGCAGTAACATCCTGGTCAAAAACCCGGACGCCGGTGACTGGATAGCCAATAGCAACGGTGGTCTGCCTCGCAAGTTTGCGATCCCGCATCAAGGCGCTGATAATCACGGTTTCAAGCGACTCACCTCAGGACTCTACATGGAAACCTACCTCGTTGGAGGCGCTGTTCGTGATGCTCTGCTCGGCCTGGATGTAAAAGACCGGGACTGGCTGGTAGTTGGCGCCACCCCCGAGGAAATGCTTGCCAAGGGGTTCCGCCAGGTGGGTGCGGATTTTCCGGTGTTTCTTCATCCCCAGAGCCAGGAAGAGTACGCCCTCGCCCGCACCGAGCGAAAACAGGGCCGCGGCTACCACGGCTTCAGTGTTTACAGTGCCCCGGACGTGACGCTGGAAGACGACTTGTTGCGGCGGGATTTAACCATCAACGCAATGGCCCAGGCTTCCGATGGCAGCATCATCGATCCGTTCGATGGTCAGTCCGATCTTGCCAATCGCTCGCTGCGCCATGTATCGGACGCTTTTGCAGAAGACCCCTTACGAATCCTCCGGACCGCACGCTTCGCTGCTCGCTTCAACGCTATAGGCTTTACGGTGGCGGCTGAAACCCGGCAACTTATGACCGAAATGGTCCAGGCTGGCGAGGTAGAGCACCTGGCTCCGGAGCGGATCTGGCAGGAAATCGCCCGGGCGCTTCAGGAACAGACCCCCCCGGTTTTTTTTGAAGTTCTTCAGGCCTGTGGCGCACTGGCTCGACTTATTCCCGAACTGATGGACCACGCACGTCTGCAACAAAGCATGAACAGCCTTGGCTGTACCTGCCGCGCCCCGGCCTCTACCGATGTACGCTTTGCAGCCCTGCTGTCAGTATTGACTTTCGATGAAGTCACAACAAGGGCGGCCACCATGAAGGCGCCAAACGAGTGTCAGGAACTGGCACAGGTAACCGTGCGGTTGGGCGCCCGACTTAGCCTGGCAACGTCGCCAGAGGAGAAACTCAGTTTATTGAACGAAGCGGATGTCTGGCGCAGGCCAGAGCGGTTCGAGCGTTTATTGACAGTATGTCGTTGTCTGCCCAAACCTCTGACGCAGGACCGGGCGAATGAGTTCCATAAAGCGCTGGCCGCCGCCCAAAAGGTTCAGGCCCGTGAATTGATGGCTCAAGGCTATGAAGGCAAAGCCCTGGGCGAGGCCATCCGGCAGGAGCGCCTGCGTCGTATTACAGAGCTTTAACTGCACTAGTGTCCCGTCTGGTTAATTCGCTAACCTACTGAGCCTCTGATTAACTCCTGGATCGTCGCTGGCTGAAGTTCGCAGCCTCAACATGTAAACCGGCGTCGCCACAGGTGGTACACTATTTTCCACTGATCTCAGATACGAGGAGCTTTGTATGCGTGACGTAGTGATTGTTGCTGCCAAAAGGACGGCTGTTGGTGCATTCGGGGGCGGACTGTCCAGTTTGCGAGCAGATGAGCTTGGTACCGCTGTGATCAAGGCCCTGCTTGAAGAAACCGGTATTGCCAGCGACCAGGTTAACGAGGTCTTGCTGGGGCAGGTGCTGACGGCCGGAGTTGGTCAGAACCCTGCAAGGCAATCTGCCATCAACGCAGGTTTGTCCGCCTCAGTGCCTGCCATGACGATTAACAAGGTGTGCGGTTCCGGGCTCAAGGCCGTTCACATGGCCGTTCAGGCGATCCGCTGTGGCGACGCCGAGCTGATTATAGCGGGTGGCCAGGAGAGTATGAGCCAGGCACCCCATGTGCTGCCAAACAGTCGCAACGGCCAGCGCATGGGTAATTGGACCATGATCGACACCATGGTCAATGATGGCCTGTGGGATGCGTTTAATGGCTATCATATGGGCATCACCGCTGAAAATATTGTCGAAAAATACGGCATCAGCCGGGAAGAACAGGACGAGTTTGCCGCTGCTTCCCAGCAAAAGGCGGTTACCGCCCAAAAAGCCGGTTATTTTGACGGTCAGATCGTGCCTGTCAGCGTGCCCCAGCGTAAGGGCGACCCGATAACCGTCAACCAGGATGAAGGCCCTAGGGAGGGCGTGAACGCAGAAGGCCTTGCGAAAATGCGGCCAGCCTTTAAAAAAGACGGCTCGGTGACAGCAGGCAACGCCTCGTCCCTGAATGATGGTGCCGCTGCAGTCATTGTCTGTAGCGCAGAAAAAGCCAAAGAACTCGGACTGACGCCGCTGGCCACTATTCGCGGTTATGCCAACGCAGGCGTTGATCCCGCCATCATGGGCACCGGGCCCATTCCTGCTACCCAGCGCTGCCTCGAACGCGCAGGCTGGTCAGTGGACGATCTTGATCTGATCGAAGCCAACGAGGCGTTCGCCGCCCAGGCCATTTCCGTTAACCGTGATCTGGGCTGGGACACCGCTAAAGTCAATGTGAACGGCGGTGCTATCGCTCTGGGGCACCCTATCGGTGCTTCCGGCTGCCGTATCCTGGTCAGCCTGATTCACGAAATGACCCGTCGCGATGCTCATAAAGGTCTGGCTACGCTGTGCATCGGGGGTGGCATGGGCGTGGCACTGGCGATCGAACGCTGATTCGCGGTGTTTAATGTTGTCCTTTACGAGCCGGAGATACCGCCGAATACCGGTAATATTATCCGGCTCTGCGCCAACACCGGCTGTCGCCTGCACCTGATTGAACCTCTAGGATTTACCCTTGAGGATAAACAGCTCAGGCGGGCAGGCCTGGATTACAGTGAATACGCAACTGTTCAGGTACACCCGGGCTATGAGGCCTTTCTGCAGGCGGAACAACCCCGAAGGCTTTTTGGGCTGACCACCAAAGGCAGTCTGCCGTACCAGGAGGTGGACTATCAGGCTGGCGACTATCTGATGTTCGGCCCGGAAACCCGGGGCCTGCCAGAGGTTATCCGTAATCTTTTGCCGACTGAACGGCGGATCCGCGTGCCCATGCGCCCGGACAGCCGTAGCCTGAATCTATCTAATACCGCAGCGCTGGTGGTCTACGAAGCCTGGCGACAACTGGGTTTCAATGGCGGAGGCTAGCGTACTGATCATCTTATTAGCGGACACAGAAAAGCGAGCTTGCGAGCTCGCTTTTCTGTTTGCATAAATCTGCTGCTCAGTGCGTTTTTTCTTCCTGACTGGCCTCACCTTGGGCTTCGTCCTGCTTACGTTTGACGGCCTGGGCGTAGATAGCGTCGAAGTTGACCGGCGCCAGCATCAGAGCCGGGAAACTACCCTTGCTCACAATGCCATCGATCGCTTCCCTGGCGTAGGGGAACAGGATAGTGGGGCAGTAGGCGCCCAGCATCTGACCCAGTTGTCCGCCTTCAATGCCTTTTAGCATAAAGACACCGGCTTGCTGGATTTCTACAATAAACGCCACTTTCTCATCAATCTTCGATGTTACCGTCAACGAAAGCACGACTTCATACTGATTGTCGCTGACCTTGGTATGCTTGGTGTTCAAGTCCATGTTGACCTGAGGCTTCCACTGGTCCTGAAAAACTAGCGGGGAGTTCGGTGACTCAAAGGACAGATCTTTAATATAGATGCGCTGCAAAGCAAACTGCGGTTGATTTGTTTCTTCGCTGCCTGCTGCCGCCTGCGGGTTCTCAGCCATGTTCAATCCTTTCGTTTTCTTTCGCGGGCCTCAATACGACCCGATTGTAATTGAAGACCGGGCCGTCGCTTGCTCGCCCGACCCGCGTGATGATATGAAACAGTGCGTCAGATTACGCCCTAATACAAGATCAGCCTGCCTGAGCTATTTTTTGACCAGCGGCAGATTATTGCTTTTCCAGTCAGCAATGCCGCCGTTAAGGCGCGTTACATTAGTATAACCCTCTGCATTCAGAACCTTGACCGCGGTAGCAGAATGCTGGCCCATCTTGTCAACAACGATGATCTGCTTGTCCTGGTGTTTCTTGAGTTCGCTTGCGCGTTCTTTCACCGCGCTCAAGGGAATGTGCAGGGAGCCTGTGATACGACCTTCGTTGAATTCCTTTCGTTCCCGAACATCGACCACAATTGCCTTGTCCCGGTTAATCAGGTTAACAGCAGCTTGAGCACTGACTTTCTGCCCTCCACGACGGGTTTCGAGAACGAACAGTGCCGCCAGCAGCGCCACGAATGCTGACACCAGAATGTAGTGATTAACGATAAATTCAAACAACCTGTCCATTAACGCGCCCTGCTGATTTTAATTTGGCGAGATTATACACATCCGGGGGCGGTGACAGAAGGCAAGAGCATTAGCCGGAAACCACCAAAGCGGGTAGAATCGACCCTTTCATTCTTCAGGTAATCCCTGCATCCGCTGCAAGCGGTTACCCACAGCAACCGGATTGAGTGATGACTGACACACGCACACCAACTGCCCTTATTATCCTTGACGGCTGGGGGCACCGCGACCCGGCTGATGACAACGCCATCAGTAATGCCAGCACCCCATTCTGGGACAAGCTCTGGCAGCACCAACCCAAAACCCTGATCAACACCTCCGGCATGTTTGTCGGGCTGCCCCAGGGCCAAATGGGTAATTCCGAAGTCGGCCACATGAATCTGGGTGCTGGTCGGGTGGTGTATCAGAGCCTGACCCGTATTGATAAAGATATTGAAGATGGTACGTTTCCCGACAATAAAGTCCTGTGTGACGCGATCGACAGGGCCATACGTAATGACCGCGCCGTGCATCTGATGGGACTGCTTTCACCCGGCGGCGTCCATTGCCATGAAGACCATATGCTTGCTGCGGCCGGTCTTGCTGCGGCTCGAGGCGCCAAAAAAGTTTATATTCACGCCTTTCTCGATGGTCGGGATATGCCGCCCCGCAGCGCCAGACCTTCCCTCGAAAAAGCCTCCGCAAAGCTGAACTCGCTCGGCGTTGGCCGGGTGGCTTCGATCATAGGCCGCTACTTTGCCATGGACCGCGACAATCGCTGGGACCGCGTTGAAGCGGCCTACAATCTGTTAACTCAGGGTGAAGCAGAGTTCTCTGCAAGCAGTGCCACAGAAGGTCTTGAGCAGGCTTACGAACGTGGTGAAAATGACGAATTCGTGAACGCAACCCGAATCCAGGCGAGCAATGAGCCGGACGCTAACGTAGAGGACGGCGATACCCTTATCTTCATGAACTTCCGCGCTGACCGCGCTCGTGAAATTACGCGAGCATTTGTGCAACCCGACTTTGACGGTTTCGAACGCCGCAAGCAGCCGAAACTCGCGGACTTCGTGATGCTGACGCAGTATGCGGCCGATATCAAAACCTCCTGCGCCTATCCGCCAGAGACCCTCACCAACGGCCTCGGCGAATACATGGCGAACCAGGGCAAAACTCAGTTACGCATTGCCGAAACCGAGAAATACGCCCACGTCACTTTCTTTTTTAATGGCGGACTGGAAACTCCGTTTGAAGGCGAAGATCGCATCCTGGTGCCATCGCCCAACGTTGCCACTTATGACCTGAAACCGGAAATGAGCGCGCCGGAAGTGACCGACAAGCTGGTAGAAGCCATCGGCAGCGGCAAGTATGACCTGGTAATCTGCAACTATGCCAATGGCGACATGGTGGGCCATACCGGCAAACTGGACGCCGCCATCAAAGCTGCTGAGTGCATTGATCAGTGCGTAGAACGTGTCACCAAAGCCCTCGAAGAAGTCGGCGGCCAAGCTCTGATCACTGCGGACCACGGCAACTGTGAACAGATGACCGACCCGAATTCGGGCCAGGTCCACACGGCGCATACCATTGGGCCTGTACCACTGGTTTATGTTGGCCCGCGCCGCATCGGGTTATCGGATGATGGCAGCCTGAGTGATATAGCGCCTACCCTGCTTCAGCTCATGGGCGTTGAACAGCCCAAAGAAATGACCGGGCATAGCCTGGCCAATCTTGACTGAATCAGTCGCCGTGAGGTTCAACTTCAACCAGCGACGCCAGCATTATGCCCGCTGAAGTCCGTGAAAGCGCCGGATACCCCCGGCGCTTTCACGTGATCAGAACCCCGAGAAATGCTCTGGGCCTTATCCTGACAGGCTGGCTGCTGTCCGCAGGCCAACCGCTAATGGCAGAGCAGGAGGTAACACCAGCCCAGGTCGCAGCTCTCAAAGAACAGATCAGTGACATTGATGAATGGCTTAAGGACGCTGAGGAAGATCGCAGTGATCTGGAGCAGGAACTGGTTGCAACCGAACGCTCCATCAATCAGCTAACCCGGGAGCGTCGATCGCTCGAAACCAGAGCCCGCCAGCAAAAAGAAAAACTGGACGAACTCCAGATACAGGCGTCCGAACTGCTATCGACCCTCGACCGGCAGCGGGAAAGCCTGAAAAAACAAATCCGGGCGGCGTGGATGGAAGGCGACGCTCCGGCAGTCAAGGTACTGCTGAACGAAATAGATCCGCAAACCATCGCTCGCACCATGACCTATTATGAATACCTGAGCAGCGATGCCATCCAGCGCCTTGAAGACTTCAACGCCACCCTGAAGAAGCTCAACGCCACCCAAAAGAGCACACGGGCAACTCAGGTAGAACTGACTCAGCTTCAGGCTCAGTTGGCCGAACGCCAATCCCAGCTCACGGATCGCAAGCAGCAGCGCGAGCGGACTTTGACAGCGCTCAAATCCGACATCAGCAGCCGGGAATCTGAGCGGGCATCACTGGAGGCCGATCGCAGCCGTCTAGAAGATCTGTTGCGGGAAGTCGAAGAAGCCATCGCCCGAATTCCATCGCCCAATGAGTCCAAGCCTTTTAAAGCACTGAAGGCGAAACTGCCCTGGCCCGCCCGCGGCAAGGTAAATCACAGGTTTGGTGATAGTCTGGCGCAGGGTAAACTCAAGTACAACGGCATACTGATTACCACCGGCAAAGAATCGGATATTGCAGCCGTGCACTATGGTCGAGTGGTGTTTGCCAATTGGCTAAGAGGGTTTGGACTGATGACCATCGTCGATCACGGGGATGGTTATATGAGCCTGTATGGCCATAGCAGCAGTTTGCTAAAAAGCCCCGGGGATTGGGTTGATGCAGGTGAAGCAATAGCCGTTGCAGGCCGCTCCGGCGGTACTGACGAGGCAAGCGTTTATTTTGAGATTCGCTACAAGGGTAAGCCACAGAACCCGCAAACATGGCTGAAGCGCTGATTCAAAACCGTTTTTGAGAGCTGACAAATGCCTGACGGACCGCCATACTGTCGGGGTGATGCGCCGATACTGGCGCTCGAAAGCACAACCAGTAGACAGGATGCGTAGATGATACGGGCCAGATGTAAGCACCAAACCGTTTTTTTTGCTGCTCTGCTAAGCGCGGCTAGCCTGCTGGCGCTGTCGGGTGCCACCTACGCTCAGGAACTGGACCCGGAGAGCCAGCAAATGCTGGAGGCAATCTCCGAAGGCAGGGAGCTCGAAATACAACTGCCCGACCCGGAAGAACAGTTGCCCCTGGATGATCTTCGGAAATTCACCGAGGTGTTCAGCCGCATCAAAGACGCCTACGTAGAAGAAGTCGACGACCGCACCCTGCTCGAGAACGCGATAAAAGGCATGCTTGGAGGGCTGGACCCTCACTCAACTTACCTCGAACCAAAAGCGTTTGAACAACTGGAAGAAAGCACCAGCGGCGAATTCGGTGGCCTTGGCATCGAAGTCGGCATGGAAGACGGGTTCATCAAAGTGATATCCCCCATCGATGATACCCCGGCCCAGAAAGCTGGGGTACAGGCAGGCGATCTGATCATCAAACTCGGTGACCGGCCAGTCAAGGGCATGTCCCTTGAAGAATCGGTTAACATGATGCGAGGCAAGCCGGGCTCCACCCTGACCCTCACCATCATGCGTGACAACGAAAGTGGCCCGATAGAAATAGATGTGGTTCGGGCCGTCATCAAGGTGACGAGCGTGAAATCGCGACTGATCGAAAGCGGTTATGGCTACATTCGCCTGACCCAGTTTCAGGCCGAAACCGGCCAAGAGTTCAGGGATGCGATCGACAAACTCGAAGCCGAAAACGACGGCACTCTGGACGGACTGGTCATTGACTTGCGCAACAACCCGGGGGGTATTCTGCAAGCCGCGGTTGAAGCCGCCGATGCCCTGATAGATGAAGGCCTGATTGTTTACACCGAGGGTAGAATTCAGAGCTCCCGGCTGCGGTTCAGCGCAAAGCCCGGCGATATGGCTGAAGGTACCCCGATTGTCGTGCTGATTAATGGAGGGTCCGCATCCGCCTCGGAAATTCTGGCAGGTGCATTGCAGGACCATAACCGTGCAGTGGTTATGGGCACGCAGTCCTTCGGCAAGGGTTCAGTGCAGACCGTCATCCCGCTGGACGAAACCCACGCCATCAAAATGACGACTGCACGCTATTATACCCCTGACGGTCGCTCCATCCAGGCCAAAGGCATCAAGCCGGACATCGAAGTCAAGCCCGCGCGTCTGACTGAAGTGGATAACCAGCCTTTCTTTACAGAAGCCGACCTGAGCGGTCACCTGCTGAACGGGGACGAGGACAAGCCTGTCAAAAAACAGGCTGATTCCGAGCAGAACACGGCCACTCCGGCGGCCAGCGATTACCAGCTCAGCTCTGCGATTAACCTGCTGAAAGGCTTACAAATACTTGATAAGAGGAAAGGCGGGACCGACTGAACCCATGCGAACCGCACTAAGAGTTACCCTTTTAATGCTGCTGGCACCACTGGTGTCAGCGCAGTCTTCCGTCAGCTCTTCCCTGGCTACGCCCAACTTCACTGACAGTCAGACCCCGCCCACCATCGCCATCATCATTGATGATATGGGTCACAACCTGAGTCAGGGGCGAAGACTGGTGGAGATGGAGTATCCCATTACCCTGGCTTTTTTACCCTTTCGGCGGCACACCACTGAACTTGCCAAGGCAGCTCATGCCCACCAGAAAGAAATCATGCTGCATGCTCCAATGGCCAACACCCGGAACATCGGCCTTGGCCCAGGCGGGCTCGATGGCTCCATGGATGAACCCGCGACAATTACAACATTAAGGCGCGCCATTCAGTCAATTCCCCATGTTCGCGGTGTCAATAACCATATGGGTAGTTTGCTGACCCAACTGCAGCCGAACATGGACTGGGTAATGACTGAACTATTTCGCTATCCGTTATATTTCGTCGATAGCCGCACGATTGCCACCACCATTGCCGGTGAGACCGCTGCAGCACACCAGGTACCAACCCTGACACGGGACGTGTTTCTGGACCATGAACAGACCGAAGAGTATGTCGACGCACAGTTTCAACTCTTGATAGAAACCGCAAAACGCAATGGCAGCGCTATCGGCATCGGCCATCCCCATAAAGTCACCGTCGACTACCTGATTAAAAAACTGCCGGAGCTGGACGAACAGGGTATTGCGGTGGCCACGGTAAGCGGGATCTGGGCTATCAGGAATAGCAATCGGGAGATGTTTAGCGTAGGCGAGAAGCAGGCCCTGCGGCCTGCCCTGGCGAAGAAAGACTGATTCAATCTCTTATTTCAATGCCTTGCGCTTTCATAAACGCCTTGGCTTCCGGGATCGTAAACTGACCAAAGTGAAATATCGACGCTGCCAGCACGGCATCAGCGCCCCCCACGGTAACCCCGTCCGCCAGGTGTTGGAGCTCACCGACCCCACCTGATGCAATTACGGGCACCGCTACCGCGTCACTGATCGCACGGGTCAGACCCAGATCAAACCCCGAGCGGGTGCCGTCCCGGTCCATGCTGGTCAGCAACAGCTCACCGGCGCCCATCTCCGTCATTTTAAGAGCCCACGCCACGGCGTCGAGGCCGGTCGGCTTGCGGCCACCGTGGGTAAAAATCTCCCAACGCGGAGACTCGCCTGCGCCGCTGACCTGTTTGGCATCGATGGAAACCACAATGCACTGGCTGCCAAAACGATCTGCTGCCTCGCGGACAAAGCCCGGGTTAAACACGGCCGCGGTATTGATGCCAACTTTGTCAGCGCCTGCATTGAGCAAGTTACGGATATCCTCTACGGTGCGAACACCACCCCCGACCGTGAGGGGAATAAAAACCTCACTTGCCATGCGCTCGACGGTTTCGTAGGTGGTGTCGCGGCTTTCGTGGCTGGCGGTAATATCCAGAAAGGTGATTTCGTCGGCACCCTGCTCGTTGTATTTGCGCGCGACTTCCACCGGATCGCCAGCATCCCGGATATCAACAAAGTTAACACCCTTCACAACCCGGCCTTTGTCGACGTCAAGACACGGAATAATACGCTTGGCCAGTGCCATTTCAGTTCCCCATGCCGTTCTGGGTGCTATTCCTGGCACTATTATGGGCGCTATCACCCAGGCTGTCGCACCAGGCCTGGGCCTCGGCAACGTCAAGCGTACCCTCATAGATTGCCCGGCCGGTTATGGCCCCTAGAATGCCCCGGTCGGCCACATCGGCCAACTGCATAAGGTCATCCATATTGGTAACCCCACCGGAGGCGATTACCGGAATACTGCACGCTTCCGCCAGCGCAGCGGTAGCTTCGACATTAACCCCCTGCATCATGCCGTCACGGCTGATATCGGTGTAAACGATGGCAGCCACACCGTCATTGGCAAATCGCTTCGCCAGATCCGTCGCTTTGACCTCCGAAACTTCTGCCCAGCCGTCGGTCGCAACCAGGCCGTCCTTGGCGTCCAGCCCGACAATGATATGGCCCGGAAAACGGCGACACATTTCAGTGACGAATTCAGGCTCTTTCACGGCTTTGGTGCCAATAATGACCCACTGGACACCTGCCTGCAGGTAGGCCTCAATGGTTTCAGCAGAACGAATGCCTCCACCGATCTGGATTGGCAGGTCCGGATATTTGCGCGCAATCGCCTGGACGATCTCGCCGTTTACGGGCTCGCCTGCGAATGCGCCATTCAAATCAACCAGGTGCAGGCGGCGTGCACCGGCATCAACCCAGCGAGTGGCGACGTCGACGGGGTCATCAGAGAAGACGGTCGAGTCTTCCATCCGGCCCTGGCGCAAGCGAACGCATTTGCCGTCTTTCAGATCAATGGCGGGAATAATAAGCATGGGGTATATCCGTTATCAGTGTGTCAGTCTGGTTTCAGCGCGAGTGACAGGCCCAATCGACTAGGCGCCCGTCCACCGAACAAAATTCTTCAGCAACTGCAGGCCCGCCCGATGGCTTTTCTCAGGGTGGAACTGCACCGCAAAAATGTTGTCGCGAGCAACAGCGGCGGCGAGGTCAACGCCATAATGAGTACGCCCGGTCATGTCCGGATTCCCTTCCGCCTCGGCGTAATAGCTATGCACAAAATAGAATCGATCCCCATCGGGAATGTTATGCCAGACCGGATGATCAGTGGTTTGATAGACCTCATTCCAGCCCATGTGCGGCACCTTGAGGCGAGTTTCACCCTCTTTCAGGTCATGACCGAAAAACCGCACTTCCGAGGGAAACAGGTTAATGCAATCTACCCAGCCGTTTTCTTCACTCCGGGACATTATAGCCTGCATGCCGACGCAGATCCCCAGCAAGGGGCGGTCTGCTGAGACTTCACGCACGAGGTCATCGACGCCCAGCCGCAGAATTTCCGCCATGCAATCGCGGATCGCACCGACGCCAGGCAGGATGACCCGGTCTGCCTCCCGGATATGGTCAGGGTCGGACGTTACCAATACACGGGTATCTGGCGCCACGAGCTCCACGGCTTTGCTGACGGAATGGAGGTTACCCATTCCGTAATCAATAATGGCGAGGGTTTTCATGTCAGGAAAACTCCGAAACGGTTAAAGCGAGCCTTTGGTAGAAGCAATAACTCCAGCCATGCGCTCATCCGGCTCGATCGCCATGCGAAGAGCGCGCCCGAACGCCTTGAACACCGTCTCAATCTGATGGTGAGTGTTCTTGCCCTTCAGGTTGTCGATATGCAGCGTCACCATGGAGTGATTCACAAAGCCATGGAAGAACTCGCCAAACAGGTCGACGTCAAAGCCACCCACGGACCCACGAGTATATGGTACATCCATGGTCAGGCCAGGCCGGCCTGATAAATCAATAACAACCCGTGACAACGCTTCATCCAACGGCACATAGGCGTGCCCATAACGGCGAATGCCTTTCTTGTCGCCAACCGCCTGCTTGAAGGCCTGACCCAGGGTAATGCCAATGTCTTCCACGGTGTGGTGATCATCGATGTGCAGATCACCCTTGGCAACGATATCCAGATCCACCAGGCCATGACGGGCGATCTGGTCCATCATGTGATCAAGAAAATGTACACCGGTCTCGAATCGGGACTGGCCCGTGCCGTCCAGATTGATTTCAACAGTGATTTGGGTTTCCAGGGTATTACGTTCTACCCGAGCCTTACGTTCGGCCATGGGGTCTCCAGGTCATTGAGCGGCTAAAGCCGGTAACTGATGGACAGAGATTATACCTGTTCTGTTTGCAGGCGTCCTGCTTCAATCCCGGCGTATCGGAGCTCTACCGACCGGATTGTCAAAACGCTTTTTTAAGATTCGCCATGTAGGTATCCACAAGACTGTTGAACTCGTGCTTGATCACCGGGCTGATGGCCAGTTTCAGCAGGCCTGGCAACGGCAGAGTCAGCTCCGCTAAAGTCTGGAACTTGGCTCGCGTCGTCCCTGTGTCTTTGCCGGTGAGGGTCCAGGAGCCTTTCACCACCCCGTTGCCCTCACCTTTTACCGGGGTCCAGTTAATTTTCCCCGCGTCTTTGTCGGCCACATATTTACAGGCGTATACCGACTGGAGGGAATGCTTGTCGACACCGACCTTTTCCATTTCCCAGCGATAAACGCCATCACCCAGGTCAATCAACTGGTTGACCTTCGGGAAGTGGCTGGCTGACCTCGGCACATCAGCCAGTAATGCAAATACGTCTTCAAAAGAGCCGGGGATCTCGATATCGCGATTCAGTTCAATGGATACGGTAATAGCCACGAAGGACTCCTATCTTATTATTGGTCTGCCCTGACGGACACTCTGGTTACCCGACTGGCACGACCAGCCGAATGGGCCTGCACCCTTTGACGTTGAATAGCGTATTCTCCCCTAACACTACCGTATTGTCATATGGCATGGCCTTTAAATTTGCCTTGTCTACGTTATCCTTGATGACATCCGGCATTAAAGCCCTGCCTCTACCCGAAAGGATGCTGAACCAATGAAAGTAGTCCGTAACATCGTTCTCGCACTGCTCGCAGTGATCGTTTTGGTGGTGATTGCCATTGGGGTAGCCATATTTGTGATTGACCCCAATACCTACAAGCCGCAAATAGAACAGGCCGTGGAAGACAAAACCAATCTTGATCTGGTTCTCGCCGGCGACATTGGCTGGTCGATCATTCCTCTGGGTCTGGAGCTGAACGATGTCGAAGCAACTCTTGATGGCGAGCGCCTGGTCAGGTTGGACCAGCTGGTTGCCCAGGTCGATTTCTGGTCCCTGATCGCCATGTCGCCACAGGTGAACACATTTGTACTGGACGGGCTGGATGCAAGATTGAGGGTTGCCGAGGATGGCACGGGTAACTGGACACGGGTAATGCCCGAGCCGGAAGCCGCCGCCGAGCCTGCCACAGCGGACACTTCTGAAACGGACGCCCCGGCTGACCCGGCCTCAAACCAAACAGAAACCGGCGACGAACCCCTGAAATTCAGCGTGGAAGATATTCGCATTACCAATGCCCAGGTGCACTACGATGATCAAAGCACCGGTCAGTCGATCACTCTTGAAGACTTCAGCCTCAGCGCAAGCCAGATCGCGCTGGGCAAAAAATTCCCCCTTGAGCTCGCCTTCCGATTTGCCACTGGCGAGCCCGAGTTCGATGTGGATGGTCGCATCAACGCCCAACTGTTCGCCAACGAGACTCTCAACGAATTTGAGATCAACGGGCTGGACAGCCAGTTCAGCCTCAGTGGTGCGCCGTTCGGCGACGAGACAGTGCAGGCAAGGCTGACGGGCGCCCTGAAAGCCAATACCGAAAACGAGACTGCCAGCCTGACAGATTTTCGGGCAGCACTGGCCAATATGGAGCTGATCACCAACCTGAACGTCAGCGGTTTTGGGGACCAACCTACAGTAAGTGGGGATGTAAATATTCCGGAATTCTCCCTCAAGGAATTACTCTCCACCCTCGGCCAACCCGCTCCTGAAACTCAGGACCCTGACGTACTCAACGACATCGGGTTCTCGACCGACATTGGCGGCCCGGCCGGTCAGGTGGAACTTAGCGACCTCACCATCAGAGTCGATGACACTACCTTTGAAGGTAACGCAAGCTACGCCCTGAGCAATAGCGCGATTGGGCTCAACCTGACCGGTGATAAATTCGACGCAGATCGTTACCTGCCACCCGCCAGTGAGGAAAGTGAGGCAGATTCGGGGTCTGGCGCCGGGGAAAGCTCTCCTGAATCTGCAGAAGCAGCAGAAACGGCGGAATCAGACCTGCTTCCGCTGGAAACGCTTCGTGAGTTGGCACTCGACATCAATCTCGGTCTTGATGAGCTCATCATCAGCAACCTGAACATTGCCGAAATCAAAACAGTCGTCACCGCCGATAAGGGCCTGCTCAAGGTGAACGAGTTCAGCGGTCAGCTCTACTACGGCGAGTTCAACGCCAACGTTACCCTGGACGCCCGCACAGACAATCCGAAGTGGGTAATCGCCAACCAGGTCACCAATGTAGAAACCTTGCCCTTACTGACCGATCTTGCGGAAGTGGACCTGCTTTCCGGCGCAGCCAACATGGATATGAACATCAACACCCGGGGCAATCGTATGTCGGCGATTCGGGAGCAAGCCAAGGGTGAGATCAACTTCAACCTCGCCGAAGGAAAATTCACCCGCATGAACATGACTCGCATGGCCTGCCAGGGTATCGCGCTGGTCAATGGTGAAACACTGTCAGCCTCTGACTGGGGCGAAAGCACACCTTTCAACGACATGAAGGGTACCATCCAGATAGATGGCAACACGCTGAATAATACCGATTTGGTGGCTGCACTCGCGGGTATGGAGCTGCGTGGCGACGGCACCGTTGACCTGAAAGCCTCCGAACTGGATTACGAAATTGGCCTTAGGGTCGTGGGTGAAATTCACCGGGATGAAGCCTGCCGCGTAACAGAATACGTGGAAGGCGCTGTTATCCCGCTTGAATGCCGCGGCAATTTGACCGAAGAGCCTGCGAGCCTGTGTTCTTTCGACGGCTCCCGATTCCGCGACACCCTCAAGGATATGGCTGCCAGCGCGGCCCGCCAGAAAGCCACCAAGGAAGTGGAAAGAGCCATCGACGACAAGGTCGGAAAAGAGCTTGAGAAGCGCCTTGACGGCGAAACGTCGGACAAAGTGAAAGACGCTCTCAAAGGCCTGTTCAACTGATGCCAGCAAGCTTTGCCGAACGACTGTTGCGCTGGTACGACAGCCACGGCAGGAAAAACCTGCCCTGGCATGATAACCGGACGCCCTATCGAGTCTGGCTATCGGAAATCATGCTGCAGCAGACCCAGGTGGCGACAGTCATCCCTTACTACCGGGCCTTTACGGCCCGGTTCCCGGACGTCCGGACCCTGGCTGAAGCTCCGGTTGACGATGTTCTGGGGCATTGGTCTGGCCTCGGTTACTACGCTCGGGCCCGCAATCTTCAGAAAGCGGCTCAGACCATAGTTCAGGAGCATCACGGAGAATTTCCCGCTGATCAGGAGCAACTCGAAGCCCTCCCCGGAATCGGGCGTTCTACCGCCGCCGCCATCCTGGCCCAGGCCTTCGACCACCGCGCCACCATTCTTGATGGCAACGTCAAGCGGGTACTGGCACGTCATCATGCGGTGCCCGGCTGGCCAGGAGACACCAAAGTTCTCAGACAACTCTGGGGGCATGCCGAAACCCACACCCCACACCAGCGAATTCGCGACTATACCCAGGCCATCATGGATCTGGGGGCCATGGTTTGCACTCGCAGCCGCCCCGCTTGCGAGCACTGCCCACTGACCTCGACCTGCCTGGCATACCAGCGCGGCGAGATGAAGCTCTACCCCGCCTCCAAACCCAAGAAAACAAAGCCTGAGAAAACCACCTGGATGGTGATACTGGAAGACCATCACGGCCGAATCCTGCTGGAACGCAGACCCCCAAGCGGTATCTGGGGCGGCCTCTGGAGCCTGCCGGAACTGGACGCTGCCTATAGTGCAGATGAGCTAAGCGAGGCTTGTGAGAGTAGTTTCGGCCTGGATTGCGGCGAGGCACAGCTCGATGCGGGTTTTCGCCACACCTTCAGCCATTACCACCTGCATATTCAGCCAGCCAGACTGACGGTTGCAAACAGGGCCTACAGCGCAGCAATCGCCGACCGAGACGACCAACGCTGGGTCTACCGGGATGAAGCCCTCTCCCTGGGCCTGCCAGCCCCTATACGCACCCTACTCAC
This sequence comes from Marinobacter sp., assembly GCF_040882185.1. Lineage (GTDB taxonomy): Bacteria > Pseudomonadota > Gammaproteobacteria > Pseudomonadales > Oleiphilaceae > Marinobacter. The sequence goes on from NZ_JBBEBW010000032.1 coordinate 95,963, forward strand.
CTCCCCGGCGCAACCTGTGCTGCTCTGATCTGCTACCATCCGCTCAATCATCGACAATCGGCAACCGCCCAAAGGAGTTCCCATGAGCCGCACGGTTTTATGCCGCAAGTACAACGAAGAACTCGAAGGCCTCGACATGCCTCCGATGCCTGGCAAGAAAGGTGAGGACATCTACAAAACCGTTTCGAAAAAAGCCTGGCAGGAATGGCAAAGCCAGCAGACCATGCTGATCAATGAAAAACACCTCAACATGATGGACCCCAACTCCCGCAAATATCTGCAGGCTCAGATGGAGCGCTTCCTCAACAACGAGCCGTTTGATAAAGCCGAAGGTTATGTGCCGCCCGAACAATGAAATAATCGAGGCAACTTGAAATATGAGCTCAGCACCGCCAAAGAGCGGATTTACCAGACACGCCGTAGATCATCCTTGTAGGCTCGCAATTGCCATTTATGGCAATTGACGGTCTGGTAAATCCGCTCTTTGGCGGTGCTCTCAAGCTGTGGAAGTGACTAATCAAATTTTTCTGGCCAGCCTTGACTCAGGCATCCTAAACCGGTTTAATAGCGCCCCGTTGCACATCAGACCTGCAACATGCCCGGATAGCTCAGTTGGTAGAGCAGAGGATTGAAAATCCTCGTGTCGGTGGTTCGATTCCGCCTCCGGGCACCATTATTACAATGACTTAGCCCGCCTTGTGCGGGCTTTGTTGGTTCTGGAATTGCAGCACCTTGCCCCTTCCTCTAAGCTCCCCAACTAACTGTTTTGGAGGTTACCTGCTTGAGTTATTAAGGGATTCAATTCTCCGCGAGTGGCTGGACCTGTTGGCCATCGACAAGGACGGCAATCTGGTGATCATCGAGAACAAGCTCGATGACAGCGGCCAGGATGTGGAGCGGCAAACACCAACTATCAAGGAATCCTTGGCAGTTCGCCCGATTGATTCTGAGAGCCGTCTGGCAAAGGAATGACGCCTCGTTATACTGACCCTTTTACACCGAACGACAAGGAACAGTCATGACTGAACAAAAAGTACGGATTTTCACCTCAAGCGATGGCCAGGCGCAGCTGGAAGTGGCGCTGGATCAAGAAACCGTTTGGCTCAGTCTGGACCAGATGACCAGGCTGTTTGACCGGGAGAAATCTGTAATTTCCCGGCACATAGGCAGTGTTTTTAAGGAAGGCGAGCTCGACCGGGATTCAGTTGTTGCAAAAAATGCAACAACTGCCGCTGACGGCAAAACTTACCAGGTCGATTACTTCAACCTGGATGTCATCATCTCCGTTGGCTATCGGGTGAAATCCCAGCGTGGCGTGCAATTTCGCAAATGGGCCACCCAAGTTCTGAAAGACCACCTGGCCCAAGGCTAGACCCTTAACCAGCGCCGCCTCACCGAGCGCGGCATAGAGTTCGAGCAAGCCGTCAACCTGCTCAGTCGCACCCTGACCAATCAAGGCCTGGTATCCAACCAAGGCGAAGCTGTTGCCCGTGTGATCAGCGATTACGCCCGTTCCTGGAGCCTCCTGCAGGGCTACGACAAGCAGCAGTTGGCTGAAGTGGGCATCAAGCAGTTGGATATGCAGCCGCTGGAGCTGGATGAGGCGCTGCAAGCCATTAGCGAGCTCAAGCAGATCTTGATCGCCAAAAGCGAGGCCACCGAACTGTTCGGCCAATTACGCGGCGATGGCCTTACCTCTGCCCTTGCTACGATAGAGCAATGCTTCGGCGATGAGCTGTTCTATCCGAACATCGCCACCCGCGCCGCTCATCTGCTCTAATGTGTCATCAAGAACCATCCGCTGGCGGACGGTAACAAGCGCTGTGGTTCTTTTCTGTTTTTGTGGTACCTGCGCCGAAATGCGACATTACTGGCAAGGCCAGGAGAACAACTTATCAAAGACAATACCCTGGTGGCATTGGCCCTTCTGGTGGCTGAAAGCCTGCCGGATCAGAAAACCCGATGATCCGGCTGGTTGAGCACTTTCTGCTGTTGAAGGAGCCCGCTTAGGAAATAGGACGGTTGTATGACTGAAGATCAGTTGGAACAACAATGCCTGGAATGGTTCGCCGAAGGCCGCGGGGAAGTTGCCCACGGACCAAATCTTGCACCGGATGGTGAGTCCCCGGAACCGGCTGACTACCGGCAGGTGTTGTTACTGGCCGCTCGACTCAGTCATACCGCCACTCAAGGCATCCCGAAGATGGTAGGGGCTGATTGATGTATTGCGTTTAATTATTGAGCTACACCCTCCTGCTGCCCAGAGCCGATAGTCAGTAGAAGAATCTTAAAGACCTGTCGCGCCACAGACTCCATACGTTTTTATTCCCCGTTTTCTTTACCCAAATCTGCTAACAGTTCCGCCATAGTTCTTAAACAGTCTAATAACGCGATGATGTTCCTGCTGGATGGGCGCAAGATAGAAAGCGGAGTTTTATGGGGCAAGGAGATGGCTATGACTACGTTAGGGCAAGGAGATGGCTATGACTACGTTAGCGCAAGGAACGATTGACACCTTCAGAGGGCATTTAGGCGGCTCTGTGTTTGAGCCTGCAGATGCCGGATATGACGAGGCTCGTCAAATCTGGAATGCCATGATTGACCGGAAGCCTGCGCTGATTGCTCAGTGCCATTCGGCGGATGATGTGGTGGCCGCGGTTCACTTTGGGCGTGATCAGTCTATGCTGGTTTCAGTCAAGGGCGGGGGCCACAACATCGCGGGCAATGCAGTGTGCGACGACGGCCTGATGATCGACCTGTCGCAAATGAAGGACATTAAGGTCGATGCTGATAAACAACGTGCCTGCGTGGGGCCGGGCTGCACACTGGCAGATTTTGACGCAGCTGCCCAGTTGCATGGATTGGCGACGCCGCTGGGTATCAATTCCACCACGGGTGTCGCGGGACTAACCCTTGGCGGTGGATTTGGCTGGCTCAGTCGTAAGTTTGGCATGACTGTCGATAACCTGATTTCCGTGGACATGGTTACCGCTGATGGGCGTCGGACTCGCGCCAGTGCCACAGAGAATCCGGACCTATTTTGGGGTACGCGAGGCGGCGGCGGAAACTTTGGAATTGTTACCCGGTTCGAGTTCCAGCTTCACTCTGTGGGGCCGGAATTGCTGAGTGGGCTGATGGTTTTTCCGTTTGACCAAGCTACGTCGGTGGTGACTCAGTTTGCGCGATTCACTGAAACCATGCCCGATGAACTCAGCGTGTGGTTGGTAATTCGCCATGCGCCGCCACTGCCCTTTCTGCCTGAGTCGGTTCATGGTGAGCCGGTTGTCGCCTTGGCAATTTGCTATGCCGGGGACCCGGACGCTGGAGAAAAACTGATCGAGCCCCTGCGCTCCTTTGGCAAGGCGCACGGAGAGCATGTTGGAGTTCAGCCTTACGCTGATTGGCAGCAGGCGTTTGACCCGTTGTTGACGAAAGGTGCGCGGAATTACTGGAAGTCCCACAACTTCGTAAAGCTGACCGATGATGTAATTCAGGTTGCGCTGGAGTTCGGGGGCAAGCTGCCATCGCCCCACTGTGAAATCTTTATTGCTTCAATTGGGGGGCAGACTGGCCGGGTGGCGCACGACGCTATGGCCTATTCCAGCCGAGACGCAAACTATGTGATGAATGTGCATGGACGCTGGGAAACGCCCGAGGAAGATGAGCATTGCCGCCAGTGGGCACGCGCATTCTTTGATGCCGCCAAGCCTTATGCCAGCGGTGGCGCTTACATCAACTTTTTGACCGATGATGAGGCTGATCGGGTCGAGTTTGCCTACGGGGAAGCCTACAAGCGGCTGGTGGAGGTTAAGCAGAAGTATGATCCGGAGAACCTGTTCCGGGTTAATCAAAATATCCCTCCCCGCTGACAACTCCCTTGGCTTTGCAATTCGGGGGGAAACGCCAAGCCTAACTCAGCTTTTGGCTATGCCCCGCATCATTCCCTATTGGTTTTTGTAAGCGCGATTTAGCGTAAGACACTGAAGAAAAATATTTTATAGCACCGATGTGGTGCGGGAGGAATGATTACGGTGCGGAGTTGGCTGGCCGAAGGCCTGCAGCCGGACTTAACCCTCCAGGGTTGCCAGATGTACAAGTACAGATTGCCAAGGAGAGCCCGGCAATTGCAGACTACGCCCGAATCTCTCCTGCGATGCTCCATAAGGATAAATCATGCTTCTTGCCCTGCTCGCCATCTTTGCTGGTCTCGTTCTGCTGGTCTGGAGTGCAGGCCGTTTTGTGGAGGGCTCTGCCGTGACCGCCAGCCATTTCGGCATGCCGCCATTGCTGATCGGTATGGTAGTGGTGGGGTTCGGCACTTCGGCCCCGGAAATGGTGGTATCCGCACTCGCTGCGAGCCAGGGCAACCCCGGTCTAGCCCTGGGCAATGCTTACGGTTCGAATATTACCAACATTGCTCTGATCCTGGGGATCACGGCGCTGATCAGTCCGATCGCTGTCCACTCTCAGGTCATGCGCAAGGAGTTACCGATTCTGACGGCGATCACGCTGCTGGCGATCTTGCAGTTATGGGACGGCATGCTAAGTTTTATAGATGCGTTGGTTCTGATTGGCGTTTTCGTCGTCTTGCTGGCGTGGTCTATCCGTCAGGGAATGACTCAAAGGCTCGATCCAATGGGCTCCGACATTGAAGCGGAACTGAAAGCCCACTCTATGCCGGTAAAATCCGCGGTGCTCTGGCTGATTGTGGGGCTGGCACTGCTGATTGTAAGTTCGCGCATCCTGGTGTGGGGTGCGGTAGATCTGGCCTCTGCATTCGGTGTCAGTGACCTGATCATCGGCCTCACCATTGTGGCGGTTGGCACCTCCCTGCCAGAGCTGGCCTCGTCGGTCATCGCGGCCCGCAAGGGCGAGCACGATTTGGCGTTGGGCAACATTCTCGGCTCCAACCTGTTCAATACTCTGGCGGTGGTTGGTATTGCCGGGCTGATCTCGCCAATGGCTGTTGCGCCTGAGATATTGAGCAGGGACTTGATGGTGATGGCGGCACTGACCCTTTCACTATTTGTCCTCGGCTACGGCTTCCGTGGCCCAGGTTGCATCAATCGCGTTGAAGGTACGTTTCTGCTGGCGTGCTTCGTGGGCTATACCAGCTATCTGGTGGTCACGTCTTTCGGCCAATAGTGGGCGGCCAGCAATTTTTCACAAAAATTTAACCTATGTTATGCAAACGTGACAGATTGCCGTATAGGCTCTACTACCTATAGTCAGGACCAACACACCTGAAACATTCGCCCGAACCATTCCCTGAAAGGAATCGAGGCCCAACACTCACGTTAGCAGCAAGGGGCCTTAAGTGGTTGACCGCATATCTACAGGCATTCCAGGCTTGGATGAAATCATGCTTGGAGGCATGCTTCCCCAACGCACTTATATGGTTAATGGGGGTGCGGGAAGCGGTAAAACCACACTAAGCCTGCACTTTCTTACGCAAAATCCCGAAGAAGACTCGCTTTATATAACCTTCGACAAGAACAGCGACACGATTCAATGGCTAGCGGATACGTTGGGCCTCACCTCTCTCAAGCTTCATTTTCAGGACATGTCTCCAGGCTTGCTACACGAGGAAGTCAGCGCCGCCTTTGATGTGGTCCCAAGCTCCGAGCTGGGGCTAAGCCCGGTGTTGCAGCGAATCTGTGATGCGGTCGATGAATTCCGACCTGCACGGATCGTTATAGAGCCGCTGTCCTCGTTACTTTACCTGTCGCCGGATGGTTACCAGTTCCGCAGGCAATGCCAGGCGCTTTTTAATCACCTGGCGGCGACTGGCGCCACCGTCCTGTTTACCTCCGAAGCTGGTTCCGCCACCTTCAGTGAGAATGCAGGCGGCGATCTCCAGTTTATCTGCGATGGCGTCATTGAACTACAAAGCATGCAGGAAGGACGCAGCATCAGTGTTACCAAATTCCGAGGTTCCGGTTTCGCTGACGGCGCGCATTTCCTACGCCTGACCGCTAACGGCATGCGAGTGTTTCCACGATTGGTGCCAGAAGACCACGCTCGGAGCTTCGAACGACACCTTCTTAGTTCGGGCATTCCCCGAATTGACGAGATTCTGAACGGTGGCATCAATCGGGGCACGGTCACCATCATTTCCGGTCCCACCGGTGTGGGTAAGACCACATTGGGAATGGAATTTTTGCTCGCTGCCGTTAGGCGAGGCGAAAGCAGCGTGGTGTATACCTTTGAAGAAGACAACTGGACCATGATGGATCGCTGTCGTTCAATCGGGATGCCAATAGATGAAATAATCGAAACTGGCAAGCTGCATATCCGCCCTGTGGAACCCATGCGCTACTCCCCGGACGAATTGGCTTTGGCTGTCCGTGAAGAAGTGGAGTTACGCGGGGTGCAAACCGTGATGCTGGACAGTTCTTCCGGTTATCAGATGTCGGTATCTCGCCTGTCGGTGGCGGGAGACGAAATCATTGAACGTTTGCACGCACTGTGCCGTTACTTGACCGGTATGGGCGTAACGGTCCTGATCATCAATGAAACTCCAACGATCGCCAGCGATAACGTTCAGCCGACTGATCCTCCTATCAGTCATCTCGGCGATACTCTTATCCTGCTGCGTTACCGGGAGGATCGGGGCGAAGTGTGCAAAACCATCGGTGTACTCAAGAAACGTACCGGCGATTTCGAGAAAAGTCTGCGCGGATTTGAAATCAGATCTGATGGCATCTGGGTCGGTGAGCCGCTTTACCATCTTCGGGGAATCTTACGAGGAATTCCCTGGCAATCCCAGGATCATAATGGCCCAGATATAACAAGATCCTGACGAGGAGAAAGCGGTTTTGGCACGTTTACTGGTATCACTCACCCAGCCGGGCAACAAACAGGTTTTTCACGAATCCCTGCCTCAGCATGAAGTTATAGAGGCTTCAGGGTCCTGCCTACCGGACGAGTCGTTCGAAATAGCAGTGGTAGACCTGACCACGTTTTTGCTGTTGCGAAAGGATCTTCAAACCCGTCGGAGTGAGTTCGCTCCCGCGCTGCTGCCAGTATTGCTGCTTCTGCAGCGTGATCAAGCACCTTGGGTTCGCAACCTGTTAGGAACCGAAGTACATGAAATTCTGATCCGGCCTTCCTCCCGTTTGGAACTGGAAGCGCGAGTCGATAACTTGCTGAAGCTTCAGGCGCTTTCAGCGCAGCAGCGTGCGGATCTCAATCTCTCCGAGATTGCCCGTAAGCGTACCCACCGCGCTTATCAGGTGCTGGCTGCAGGAAACGAGCTGGTATTGCGTGGTGAGAGCGAGCAGCAGCTATTCCAATCGGTCCTCGACAGTCTGATCAGCCTCAGCGATTACGCGCTTGCCTGGATCGGAGTGACTCAGGAAGATCAGGCCCAGAGTATGAAAATTCTGGCCAAGGCCGGAGGTATCGGTGACTACGCCGACCAATTGCAACTGAACTGGCAGAATGGTCTGCACAGCAAAGGCCCAGGCGCGGTGGCGGTAAGGACTCAGAAACCGGTGGTCTGCCAGAACATTGCCATTGACCCTGTGTTTCGCCCCTGGCGCCGGCTTGCAAAAACCTATGGCATACAGTCTGCAGTGGCTATTCCACTGATATTCGGTAAGGACGAAGTTGGCTTGCTCGCCATCTACAGCGCGCAAGTACAGGCGTTCACGGATGACGAAGTCCACCTTCTCGAGCGTCTGGCGGCAAATATTTCCTTTGGCGTTGGTACCCTGCGAGTCCGAAGCCACCTCAAGGAGCAACGCGCCCTGGCCTGGAATAGCGCTTACCGAGACTCACTGACCGGGCTGCCTAACCGGCAGTGGGTCATGGAAGAGCTCCACAAGCTGGATGCAGAATTCGCCCGACACCATCGAGTGGCTGCCGTTTTGTTCATTGACCTGGACGGGTTCAAACGCATTAATGACAGCCTGGGTCACGAAGTGGGTGACAATCTTCTGCACGCTGTCGCACAAAGGCTCGAAGGGGTGGCACGAGACGAGGATTTTGTCGCCCGTTTGGGCGGGGATGAATTTCTCGTTCTGATGCGCTTCGACGAATCGGATGAGCTGATCACCAGCACCGATGATCCAGTCTCTGCAGTGGCACAGGCAGCGGCAAATCTGGCTCAACGCCTGATCGATGCACTCAAAAAGCCCTTCCAAGATGGTGTTCTGGAACACCACCTAGGGGCCAGCATCGGCATCAGCCTTTACCCCGCCGATACCACCAAGGCCAGCACGTTGGTCAATTGTGCCGACATCGCCATGTATGAGGCGAAATCGACAGGCCGGGGACGTTATCGCTTCTATTACACAGAGCTGTCGACCAGGCACCGCGAGAAGCTGGCCTTGAAGAACGACTTGTATCGAGCGGTTGACACCAGTGCGTTCCGTGCCTATTTCCAGCCCATTATCAACATCTGTTCCGGACAGGTTGAGTACATAGAAGCGTTGATGCGATTGGAACTCCCTGACGGCAGTGTCGCTACGCCCGCCTATTTCCTGCAGACGCTGGAAGAAACCGGGCTGATTTCGCGGTCCGCTCAGATGATGCTCAAAGAGGCCTGCAGCAGCCTCGCCCACTGCCGCCAGATATTGCCGAACCTGAAGTTGTCGGTAAATCTATCAGCTAACCAATTGTGGCAGGCCGACCTCATTGACCAATTGGAAGATATGCTCCGTAGCCACGACTTACCGGCCAGTGCACTAATGCTGGAAGTCACTGAAGGTTACATGATGGCGGATATTCGCAAGGCCGAAGGCTTTCTGGAAATCTTGCATGAGCGCGGTTTTGAAATTGCCATTGATGACTTCGGCACTGGGTATTCTTCCCTGAGCCGTCTCAGAGCGTTGCCCGTCAGTAAGCTCAAAGTTGACAAATCCTTTATGGACAAGGTGCCCGAAGACTGGGAGAGCCTGGAAATGGTTAAAGCCATTCTTCAGATGGCTAAAAGTCTGGGGTTGGATGTCGTCGCCGAAGGCATCGAAACCTCCTCCCAACTCCAGGCGCTTGTCGAGGCTGGCTGCAATCTTATTCAGGGTTTTCTGTTTGCTCGCCCCATGCCCGCTGATGAGCTACTGGCCTACCTGAATCTGCCAGCGACCGCTGCTACCCAAATCGCACGGCCTTCCGTATAGCTGAAGCAAGAGCACTCCGCTCAATGTGCCCATAACCTCGCCTGAAACGAACTCTGACGCCAGAGGGCGGCAACCCAAAGTGCATGCAGGTTGATCAGAAGTGCCAGCACCCATTCAAAGGCATCATCCATCTTGCTGTACAGATCAGGTACTACAGCTGTCAGGATAACGGAGAGGATTCCCACTGACAGCGTGACTTCGCACAGCCACAAAAGGCGTTTTCCACTTACATGCCAGCGCGGGTGACCTTTCAGTGCCGAGCTGATCAGCAGTTGCGCAATATACGTCAACGAAAAATACAACACGACGCCGATACGACGAGTGACATTAAAACCTTTTCCTTCATGGCCAAGCGCTAATGTGTAGGCGGCGAGCGCGACGCACGCCACCAGCCCCAGCCATGGAACCCAACGCCAGCCGCGGCCAGGTGCGGCCAGTTGCAGCAACCATCGGCCGTTAAGCCACCAGAACAATATACCGAGTAAAGCCGCAGGCAACATGGCACCTTTGAAGACAAAATAGGCCGTACCGTAACGCCCTGTTCGGCTGATGCTGGTGCAACTTTCCCAGTAGGGCACGCACCAGGATACGTAGCCTTCGAAGATCGAGATGGCGAAGGTCCCATGGATGGTGATCAGCGGGACAAGTCCGGCTGCGAGCGCCAACCACCATAATGGAATGCTGCGACTCCGGGTTGCAATATTCATCCCACCTCCGTTAACACAGATCTCTCCGAAATATTAGATGCAAGCGACACCCTCAGCCAACACCTGGCCACTTCCAATATTTGTAATGGGAATCATTTGCATCTTTGAAGCCAGGTGCTATTCTCCCATTTGTTGGTTGACTCTAATTCGCAACCAGGCAACCAGGAGACCATGTGATGAGCAGCAGAACAGCGACACAGCTGGCAGGCAACGCCAGTAGCATCTATCAGGCATGGCTGGATTTGAAGCGACAAACCAGTCCTGACACGCAAACCTCTTCAACGAAGAACGCCCTTCCTTCCAGCCACACCCCACGACGACGAAACACCTCACCATGACATTTTCAAACGTTGGTTTTGTGCGAGCGCTGGTCACGCTGGCCTGGCAATTTCAGCTCTGGCCGGACCCGAAAAATCTGCTAGCCCGCAACAACCCAGTTCCTGAAAGCTGACACCACTCCTGATAGCGCATTGATTGCAGCTTCATCCTCTTTTCATTGTGACAACCATCTTGTTTATTGGGCTTGGGATACACCACCAGTGCGCTGGCGGCCCCGGATTCAGCGACCAACTCAAGTTGTACAGGTGGTCCAACCAGCTATTCACTGCTAATTCTTGACACCAAAGTTGCCGAAGCCTTAACTCAGATCTCACAGACTGTTCAAAAATTCAAACAGCGGAGATACATACAATGATAAAAAAACCCCTGGTGGTCCTCACTACCCTGCTCGTCGCTTCACAGCTTCAGGCTCAGGGCGCAACCGACGAGACGCTGGAGAAACTGGGACAGTTCAAGGTGACCGGCAACTCTGAATTCACCACCATTGACCAGAACAGCAGTAGCGCGGACGCCCTCCGCAATGTATTGACTAAGATTTCAGTGCCCAAGGGTTTTGAAATCACTCTTTATGCTCTGGTGCCGGATGCCCGTCATATGGCAGTCGGTCCGCAGGGTGTGGCAACGTTTGTAGGCACCCGCAAAACAGAAGTGTGGGTGGTAACTGACCGGGACAAAGATCGGGTGGCAGACGAAGTGAAAAATTTTGCTCCATCGATTTCAAAGAAAATTCCCAATGGTCCCTGTTTCTCCCCAAGCGGGGTCCTGTACATTGCGGAGCAAAACCGGGTTCTGGCCTATCCCGCAGCTGAGTTCTTTTATGAAGGTACGGATGTCGTCGCCGCAGAGCTGATCGCCGGTGGCGAATTGGTTCCGGAGGAATACGTAAGCTATAACCATACTGCGCGCATTTGCGATGTGGGGCCGGACGACAAGGTTTATATCTCTCTCGGCCAGCCTCACAATGTGCCGCCCAAAGATTTATTGGAGGACTACCAGTCCCGGGGTATCGGCGGCATTATTCGCATTAACCAGGATGGTAGCGACCGGGAAGTTTATACCTTGGGTGTCCGCAATTCCGTTGGCCAGGACTTTAACCCTGCAACCGGCAACCTGTGGTTTACCGACAACCAGGTAGACGGCATGGGCGACGACATACCGCCGGGCGAAATCAATCGACAAACTGAGCAAGGACAGCATTTTGGCTTTCCTTACTACGGTGGTGGCGAGGTTCGCACAGCAGAATACAAGGGCGATGAGCCGCCAGCCGATGTAATTAACCCGGTGAGTGAAACCGTTGCGCACGCAGCGGATCTGGGGATGATGTTCTACACCGGCAACATGTTCCCGAAGGAATATCAGGGCGGCATTTTCTCGGCTCAACATGGGTCCTGGAACCGTTCCGAACCGGTTGGCGCCCGGGTAATGTTTACTCCGATCGATGCAGAAGGCAACGTAACAGGGGAAACCCGTCCGTTTGCTGACGGCTGGCTCACAGATAATGGTGAGTACCTGGGGCGCCCGGTGGATGTTGCCCAACTTAAAGACGGCTCGTTGTTGGTATCAGATGACCTGGCAGGCGCTATCTATAGGATCGCCTACACCGGCGAATAATAACGACCTCATCGGTTAGCGCTGACTGAGCCGATAGCACGTACCGGGGGCCCCTGCCCCCGGCTTTTTACAGGACTAATACCTTATGTGTTTTTCCACGTCGCTCGTCAGGCTCGGTCTGACTGCAATTGTGTTCCTGGCTGCCCCTCACACTCATGCTGCTGATCCTGCCCAAGGTAAAGTTTTGGCACGGCAATGTCAGACTTGTCACGGCCTCAACGGTATTGCCCAGATCCCCATCGCACCGAACATCGCCGGAGAAAGCCAGATCTACCTTGAGCGCCAACTCAAACGCTTTCGTGACGGTCAGCGCGAACATGAAATGATGACGGTGGTCGCCAAGAATCTCACGGATGCCGAGATAGAGGATCTGGCCGCCTGGTACGAATCCATTCAGGTAACAGCTGTTTTACCCGAATAAGGCGCTGCACCAGGGCAATATCAACTGCGAATTAGCCAGACGGGACACTAATCTGGGGCTCACCGACGTTTAACATTGATTTACATTTTAGAAGCTCTCTTCGCAGCTCGCACGAGTGCTGGAACTTCTCAGAAGGGATTGATTTCCAACGCAACAACCCGTAAAAAGTGAAGCCTTTGGCACCAGCCTGTAAAACTTGTTGCACCCTGCTTCACGCAGGGACAGGCAAAATCATTCGCGCGGGAAGTCGATCACCGCTATCGTTTAATAGCTTATTCAGTAAAGGTTACCCGACGAACCGGTCCCAGGAGTAACTCATGGCGGAGAACGCGCCTTTAATCTGCAAAGATATTTACAAGAGGTTTGACCAGCTTGAAGTGCTTAAGGGCGTCTCACTGGAAACCTGCAAAGGAGATGTCGTCTCGATGATTGGCAGTTCCGGCTCCGGCAAAAGTACTTTTTTACGCTGCATTAACCTGCTCGAAACACCCACCTCCGGCGACGTTATTGTGCATGGTGACCCAATTCGGTTCAAAACCGACCGAAAAGGGGAGCGTGTCCCGGCTGATAACAAACAGGTTGAGCTGATTCGTGCCAAGCTCTCCATGGTGTTCCAGAGCTTTAATATGTGGTCACACATGACAGTACTGGAAAACATCATTGAAGCGCCAATTCACGTCCTCAAGGTCCCCCGCAAGGAGGCCATTGAGCGCGCAGAAGCCTACCTTCATAAAGTCGGAATCTACGAACGTAAGGATTACTATCCCGCCCAGATGTCCGGTGGACAGCAGCAGCGGGCTGCCATTGCCCGGGCACTGGCGATGGAACCTGAGGTGATGCTGTTTGATGAACCCACCTCAGCGCTTGACCCGGAGCTGGTCGGTGAGGTTCTCAGAGTCATGCAGAGCCTGGCAGAAGAAGGCCGCACCATGATCGTAGTTACCCACGAAATGGCTTTTGCCCGGGATGTATCTACAAAGGTCCTGTTCTTGCATCAGGGGGTGATTGAGGAACAGGGTACCCCCGACAAAGTATTTGATCACCCTGACTCCGAGCGCATGAAGCAGTTTCTTGCACCGAATTTCTGAATAATGGAGCCTGAAACAACTGGTCCCGTGCTATACGGGGGCGACGCATGCTGCAACGGATGCTATCTTGATCATAGGCTTCGCAGGCTGACCCTATCCGTGTATGCGGCTTTCCTTTTAGGGAAACTAGGGTAACGAAATGGCAGTGGAAACACGCCAATAATAAAGCCGTACGGCAAACAACTGGAGAAGTAACACATGAAAAAACTGATTGTTGCAGCAAGCTGCGCACTCGCCCTGGCCGCTGGAAGCCTCCAGGCAAAAGAATGGAAAGAAATCCGTATCGCATTTGATGTGCCTTACGAGCCATTCGAATACCGCACCCCTAATGGCGAGCTCACAGGATTTGAAGTAGAGCTTGCGACCGCTATGTGTGAAGAGATGGGTGCCAAGTGCGAGTTTGTAGAACAGGCATGGGACGGCATGATTCCGGGGCTGCTGGCCCGCAAATTCGATGCCATCATGTCGTCGATGTCGATTACACCCGAGCGGGCAGAACGGGTTCTGTTCTCCGAAGCGTACTACAACACACCCGGCGGATGGTTCGGCCGCGAGGGCACTGATGTCGACGTGACTGACATGGACGCCATGAAAGGTATGGAAGTCGGTGTTCAGCGTGGTACCACCATGGATACCTACGTCACGGAAAACATGAGCGACGTCGTGAATATCAAGCGTTATACCACTGCCGATGACATGGTGCTTGATCTTGAAGGCGAGCGTCTCGACCTGGTATTTCTGGACTACCCGGTTGGCGAACAAACCATCCTGACCCGCGATGGCTTCAAGGAAGTTGGCGAGCCGGTCAAGTTGGGCGAAGGCGTGGGTGTTGCCATGCGTCAGCGTGATGAAGATCTGGCTGAACAGATTAACGCCGCCCTGGACACACTGAAAAACGATGGCACCTACGACACCATCATGAAGAAGTACTTCGAGTACGATATCAAGATGTAAATCCTCAGCGGCGGCTGACGGCAACTCCGGTTGGCATCAGCCGCTCTGATACTGGACTTCCCAATGCTCGACCTGAAGGGCTACGGCCCGGCTTTAATAGAAGGCGCCATCATCACCATCGAGCTGGCGTTTCTCTCACTCGCCCTATCCCTTTTCCTCGGGCTCGTGGGCGCTGCATCCAAACTGTCCCAGAACCGCCTGCTTCGTGGCGGTGCCACTGCTTATACCACCCTGATTCGCGGGGTCCCTGATCTGGTTATGATGCTGCTGTTCTATTACGGAGGACAGGTTGCAGTAAACAATCTTTCTGATTTTATCTATGAAGCCTACGATGTCGACTTCTTCTTTCAGTTTGATCCTTTTATAGCTGGCGTACTGACGATCGGGCTGATTTTCGGCGCCTATATGACCGAGACCTTTCGCGGTGCCTTCCTGGCAGTTGATGGAGGCCAGATTGAAGCTGCCAAAGCTTACGGTTTTACCCGCTGGCACACCTTCCGCAGGGTGATGATCCCCCAGATGATGCGTCACGCGTTACCCGGGCTTGGCAATAACTGGCAGGTTCTGCTCAAGACAACCGCGCTGGTATCCATTATCGGGCTGACCGATATGGTCCGCGTTGCGGAACAGGCGGCAAAAGCCGAGCGTTCTCCGTTTCTGTTTTTCATCCCGGTAGCGCTTATATACCTGTTGATTACAGCGGCCTCGGAGCTGTTTATCAAATGGCTCAACAAGCGGGCCAATGCTGGCGTAATCCAGGGAGATTGACACTATGCCGGACATGATCGCCGAATGGCTGAGTCAGAATGATATTTTCACGGCCACCACCATGCTGCATTACTGGGATGGGCTGGTTACCACCGTGCAGCTGGTGTTTCTTTCACTACTGCTGGGACTGATTATTGCGGTGCCGCTGGCGATTCTGCGCACCGTCAAAAACCCCTTTATTTCAGGTCCGATCTGGTTCTATACCTACCTGTTCCGGGGCACCCCGTTGCTGATCCAGCTGTATGTCATTTACTACGGCATTGCCCAGATTGAAGGCATTCAGGATACCTTCTGGTGGGAAATTTTCAGGGCGGCGTTTTACCCTGCATTGCTTGCTTTTACCCTGAACACTGCCGCCTACACGACTGAAATCCTGCGGGGAGCCATCCTGGCGACACCCCAGGGCGAAATCGAAGCCGCCAAAGCCTATGGCATGTCCTGGCTGATGCGCATACGGCGAATCGTGCTGCCCAGTGCGGCCCGCCGGGCGGTGCAGGCGTACTCCAACGAAGTTATCTTCATGCTGCACTCCAGCGCCATCGCCAGCGTTGTTACCATCGTAGACCTGACAGGTGCAGCCCGGAACATCTACTCACGCTTCTACGCGCCTTTTGATGCCTTTATCGCTGTTGCCCTGATCTATATGGTGCTGACGTTCGCTCTGGTCTATGGATTCAAACGTCTGGAGCACCGACTGCTCCGACACCTCAGACCGGTGGGAAGTTAAGCCCTCATGTCAGTGAGAGATACCTTGTTCGATGGCGAACCTGACTGGCTCACTCACACCCTTACCTTTGCCGGAAAAGTAGCTCAACCGGCCTCAGTGGTATTGCCGGATGGCGCCCGTATCGAGCGTCCAGAAGTCGGGGTACTACGGCTCATACCTGTACAACCGGAGATTGACGAGCGACTGATCGTGTCCGCTGGCGTTCATGGTAACGAGACCGCCCCTATCGAGGTTCTTAACGGGTTGGTGAATGGATTGCTCTCCGGTGAGTGGACGCTGCGACAGGAGGTTCTGCTGATCCTGGGAAACCCTCCAGCCATGGTCGAGGGCAGCCGGTTTGTCGAGCACAACCTGAACCGTTTATTCAGCGGAGTCCATCAAAAGGCCCCATACGCCGGCACTGACGAGGCCCGGCGAGCTGAAGCGCTCGAAGCCATCTGTCGTGAGTTCTCGAAACCGGCCCCTGCGGTTGCCCACTACGACTTGCACACCGCCATCAGGCCATCGAAGCGGGAAAAATTCGCACTCTATCCCTATGTCCCCGGGCGTAAGGTGCCCAATCGCCAACTGGCGTTTCTGGCAGAGTCCGGTGTTTCCACGCTATTGCTGCAGCACAAATCAGGCACTACCTTCGCATCATTTTCCTCAACCGAACTGGGGGCCGAAAGCTTCACCGTTGAACTGGGACAGGTACGACCTTTCGGGCAGAACGATCTGACCCGTTTTACGGGCATTGAGGCCAGCCTGAAAGCTTTGATGATCCAGCAACCCCTGGTGACCGAATCGGATGGCCGGATGGCCGTCATGGCAGTGTTCGAAGTGGTAGAGGAAATTTTAAATACCGGGCCAAACTTCCGTTTCCACATACCGGATGACGTCGCCAACTTCACCGAATACCCCCCCGGTGAAGTGATTTGGGAGGACGACAATGACTGCTACCGGGTTGGCGACCAGCCCGAAGCGATTGTGTTCCCCAACCGCGACGTCCCAGTGGGGCATCGGGTGGGGTTGATGGTGCGTAGGAAGCCTCTTATTCGCGAATGAAGTGGCAGTTATTCTTTCGCGACTGAAGTCGCTCCTACGGTTGGTTGTGGCTGGCTGTTTCTCGTTTCGGGGGCACGAAGAACCATTCGGCATATCGCAGGTACCACCAACAGCGTTAGCACTGTCGAGGCCAATAACCCCGAAATGATGGCCCAGGCCATTGGCGGCCACAGGGTTGAACTTGAGAACGCCAGCGGCAACAGGCCAGCCACCGTGGTGGCGGTGGTGAGCAGTATTGGCCGCGTTCTCTGCTCGACGGCGATCCTGACCGCATCGGTTATCGCTGCACCGGTCGCCAACTGCCGATCCATCACGTCCAGCAGTACTATAGCGTTATTGACGACAATGCCGACGAGGGCGATAACGCCCAACAGTGATTGAAAACCAAACGGCGACCCGGACAAGACCAGCCCCGGAATAATTCCCACCGTCGCCAGCGGCACCGTCAGCAGGACTATCCCTACCCTTCGGAACGAATTGAATTGCAGCAACAGGAAGAACAGTAGCAGCAGAATGCCAATCGGCGCCGTCGTCAGGATAGCGTCGTTGGCGTCGCCAGAACCCTCCGCATCGCCGCCGTACTCAATGCGCGAGCCCGCCGGGAGGGACTCACTCTCCAGGGTCTCCTCCAGGCTCGCCAGCACGTCACTGAAACTGTAGCCCTCCCCGAGGTTTGAGGTAACCGTGTTCACTCGAACGCCATTACGGAGATAGCGTGCAGCGGGCTCCCAGGTGGTCTCTGTGGTCGCAAGCGCCGACAACGGCACTGCTTCGCCACTGTCATTATAGATATTGATCGAAAGTAGCCGTGATAACGATAAATCGGTACCTTCTCGCGACCTTAGCACCATCGGAATCGGGTCCTCTTCCTGGCGATACTGCTCCGCCACCACGCCAAAACTCTGGCCATACAGACTCTGGGCCACATCCGAGCGGTCCACCCCATAGCGGGCGGCAATACCATCATTCACATTGATCGCGATGCTCGGCACCCCCAAGTCCCGGTCATGCCGGACATCGACGGCGCCCGGGCTTTGTCGCAGCGCCTGATACACCTGCTCGGTAGCCTCCGCCCTCAGCCCGTCGTTTTCATGATAAACGCGAATTTCTACTGGGGCAGCTCGTGGCGGGCCCTGCCCGAGCACACCAACCGTCAGGTCCAGTTCGGGCATTTCCAGAGCAGCATAGTTGCGAACCCAATGTACGAGCCCGCTGGTCGCCGCAAGGTCAGGCGTTTCAACCACCAGTCGCGCGCGGTTCGGCGCTTGCGGATAGCGCAGCAAATTATAGTAAAAACTCGGGCCGGTAAAGCCCACAAACCGATGGACCTTCACGGTCTCGGATTGTGTCCGGATGGCCCGTTCCAAACGTTCAGCGACTTCAGAGGTGCGTTGTTGGTCCGTGCCCTCCGGCATGTACATTTCAACAATGACCTGGGGCCGGTCCGCGTTCGGGAAAAACTGCAACTTCAGGAAAGGTGTTAACGCCAGGCTGACCGCAACCATCACCGCGCTGGCGATCACCAGTGATTTCGGAATGGTCGAGACCAGGCGACCCAGCGTTTCTGCCAGACCCGCCATCCGATCCCGGGCGCCAAGCTGTCGCGGCTTGAGAAACCGGGCTGCCAGCAAGGGGACCACGGAGATTGCCAACAGATAGCTGACCGAGAGCGTCAGCATGATCATCACCGGGATACCCCGGGTGAAATCGGCGGTGCCGCCTTTGGACAACAGCAGAGGCGCAAACGCTGCGAGGGTCGTGCCTGTCGAAGCTCCCAAAGGCCCCGCAAGTTCCCGAATAGCGCCAGCAAGTGAGTCTAGCCGTTCAGAGCCCTGGTCAAGCCGGGTCTGGATATTCTCCACCACCACGATGGCGTTATCGATCAGGATACCCAGGGAGATCACCATGCCAATCACGGCGATCTGGTGCAGCACTCCGCCCCCGAAATCATAAAGGCCAATACTGATGAGCGTAACCATGGGTAGGATTGAAGCCACCAGCAGACCCATTCGCAGGCCCATTCCAAAGAAAACGACCGCAATAATAATGGCCACACTCGCCAGCAGGCTCCACGCCAGGTTATCTAGCCTGTCGGACACCTGGTCGGGCTGAAAAAACACCTCCTCTACCGAGAACGGAGCAATCTGAGGGCGAAGCGTATCGAGATGGGCGCGGATGTTCTGGCCGAACTTGATAGCATCCGTTGAGCCCTCTCGCATGATCACCGACACCAGCACCACTCGCTCGCCATCCGCCCAGGTTTCCGGTTCACGGGGCTCGGCAGGACCCCGCCATATTTCGGCGGCCGCCGCCAGTGGCACCTGGCTACCATCGGGCAATGCAATAGGCGTTGCGCGGATGGCATCAAGATCAGCAAATTCGCTGTTGGGCAGAATTGACAGTCTGCGACCATCCGATACCACAAAACCGCCCGGTGTGACCTGATTGCGGCTGGCCAGGATATCAAGCACTGCCGCCGGCGAAATACCAAGGCGATAAAGCGCGGCATCATCCAGTGCCAGGGTAATCTGTTCGGTGACGTCCCCTTCCAGCTCGACGCGGGAAACGCCCGGCACGCCGGACAGCGAATGTTTTACTTTCTCCGCCGCGTCACTCAACGCAGTAACCGACGACGAACCACCGATTGCCAGCACGACGGCTGGAATATCAACAATGCGATCATCAAGGGCCATCTGCCCTACGCCGTCCGGAAACTCCAGCCGGGCACGATCCATAGCTTGGCGCACCCGGTCCCAGGCAGCGTCGGTATCGTAAATGTTGTCTTCAAGGCGAACCCGCATCAGAGCTACCCCGGTGCGAGCAGTTCCAGCAGCGACATCCACCTCTTCGACCTGCTGCAACTCCTCCGCCAGGGGCCTCAGGGCCAGCCGCTCGACCGCATCGGCGCTGGCCCCGGGGTAATTCACAGAAATCAGCCCGGCGCGCTGGGGAAACGAGGGGTCTTCCTGCCGGGGCATGGTGTTGTAGGCCGCATAACCCAACAGACACAACATGACGACAACCATTCCGAGCAAACGGCGGCAGCCCAGAAGCGCCCGCATCATGGCAGAATCTCCACCGCATCACCGTCAGCCAGACGGGTCAGGCCTGCGTATACGACCCGATCCCCCTCGCTCAGACTTTCCGAAGACACCACCACGTGTTCACCAATGATCCGGTGTACTGTCACTGCCACCCTCTGGGCATGACCTTCTGCGATGCGAAAAACACTGTTGCCTTCAGCCACCTGCATGACTGCCAGCACCGGAACGCGGATCTCACCCTGAATGGCCGGGACGATCCCCACTTCTACCGGTTCACCGGGCTGAAGCGTTTCTTCAGGTAAGCTGACCAGCAATGGATGCAATTCGCCCCTTACAGAGCCCGCCTGGGCAATTTCCGTGACCTTACCAATGACAGGTGCGGCATCCCGGCTTAATACCGACCACACGGGCATAAGCTGACCAACAGAAATCTGGCTCAGGAGAAACGCCGGGATACGGACTTCCACTTCCCGCCCGTTCGGGGATGACAGCCGCATAACCGGCTGACCAGCACCCACAAACTCGTCCCTCTCCACCAGCAGGGCCTCGACCCGACCTCCAAACGGCGCTTTGAGAATACTTTCATTGAGCATCTGGTTGGCTTCAGCCAGCTCGGCTTCCGCGGTTGCGACACTGGCGAGCAATCCGTCCCGGCGGGCGGTCAGTTGCTCCATCGACTGTTCTGATACCACGCCTTTTTCCCGCAGTCGGCTGGAGCGGTCCCATTCCCGCTGGGCCTGATCAAGCCGGGTAGCGAGTTCTTTCAAGCGCGCTCGGGCCGAGGCTCTCGCCGGTTCCAGGCCAGGGTTGTACAAACGGGCCAGAGTATCGCCAGCTTCAACCTTCTCACCCAGTTCAATGGCGCGTTCCACCAGATTCCCACTGACCTGAAAGGTCAATGTGGCTCGCTGCTGAGCCTGCACAATTCCAGAGAACCGCAACGGTTCAGCAACCTGGGTACCCGTTGAGACCAATGCCGTTCGGACCGTCACCGGGACCTGCTCCGGCTCCTGGGCTGACTCGGTCTGTCCGCATGCGGTCAGGACGATAAAGGTGAAGGCGCTCAGCGCCAGCGCAAATGGGCGGGTAATCTGTCCCATTGCCTGATTCTCTCGGTTCTCTTGCTGGCTCATATGGCGACTTTTCGTGTCACTCTCCGTGGCTATGCGCTTCATCCTTGCTTGCCCTTTTTCGCCCAATGGTTAATGATTCACGTAAAGATATACATGATGTCACTCTTTGACACTTTGTCAATTAATATTGTTGCACGAGCGACTGCCCTATGTTCAATCCGCGTCAGGAACCCTGAAAAACCATGGCAAATGAACTGAAATCTCGCAGGGAGCAGGAAAAACAGGCGCGTTATGACGCCATTCTGGATGCTGCCGAGCGGGTCTTTTCCGAGAAGGGATACGAGCGCACGTCCATGGATGACATCGCACGTACCGCTAACCTGAGTCGGGCACTACTGTATGTGTACTTCAAGGATAAGTCAGCCATTCAGCGCGGTATTGTGCTGCGGGCGGGCGAAAGTCTGCGTCGTTGCTTCGCTCTGGCCTGCCAGGGTACAGACAACGGACTGCAGCAGATCAGCGCCATTGGTCGCGCCTATTACCGCTTTTACCTTGAAGAGCCGGACTATTTCGCTGCGCTGACCAACGCTGCCACCGCTATGCAGGATGCAGATGAATTTCAGGCAGAGCAGATGGCTGGCTGTGATAATAAGACGATGGAGCTCATGGTGCAGGCGCTACAGACAGGCCTTGGAGACGGAACTCTCAGCAAGGCTCGTATTCATGACCCGCTGGAGACTGCGCTCTACTTGAGAGGCGCCCTGCATGGCGTCATTATGCTATGCCAGCAGGAACTGGCTGAACCTGGGCCGCTGGCAGGTTATCCCAGCGAACGGCTGATCCAGCACACCCTGGCGATGCTGATGTCCTCCATTGCCGCGTAATCTCCGCCGAGGGAAACCGGCAGTCCGATCAACTTGAATGGTCTTGCCGCGCCTTTCAGCGCTGGAAATCGTAGATCGAGCCAAGGCCCAGAATACCCGTTAACTCGTCAAGTGCATGACGGCTCTCATCCAGTAGCATGGGATCAGCCAGATCGGCCTGGCTTAACTCATCCCGATAATGCCCCTGAACCCAGATGTTCAGACGTTCGAACAAGGCGTCGTCCAACAGCACGCCCTGATGCATGGCTTTGAGCTCTTCGTCGCTGAGCGCAACTCTCAGCCGCAGGCAAGCCGGGCCGCCGCCATTGCGCATCGACTGCTTGACGTCAAACACCTCTACCGATGTGATCGGGCCGCCAGCAGTCACAAGTCCATCCAGGAAGCTGCTGACTGACGCAATTTCACGGCACTCGCCCGGTACTGCCAGCATCATGCCGCCTTCAGGTGTCGACAAAAGCTGGCTGTTGAACAGGTACGAAGCGACCGCATCCGACAGCGGCACATCACTTTCCATCACTTTGATGGCCTGCAGCTCAGCGCCACGCAGTCGGGTGCGGATATCAGCCAGCATCGATTTTTCATTCAGAAAGGCTTGTTCGTGGTAGAACAATACGTTGCCGTTGCCCACCGCAATGACGTCGTTGTGGAACACGCCCGAATCGATAGCCGCCGGATTTTGCTGAGCAAAGACCACATGCTCATCGGTCAGGCCATGCAGCCGGGCAATGGCCTGGGACGCCTCCAGCGTCTGGCGAGCCGGGAAACGCACGGGCGCCGGCCGGGACTCGTCGAACGCAGCCTGCCCATACACAAACAGCTCTACCCCTGGCGCGCCGTGAGAAGCGCACAGCCGGGTGTGGTTGGCCGCGCCCTCATCCCCGAACTGACCCACGGAGGGCAAGGCTTTATGGTGCGCAAAGTAAGCCTCATCACTGAAAATTGAAGCCAGCGCACGCCCGGTCACAACATGTTCGATGGAGCGGTGAAACTTGGCGCTCAGGTTAGCGGGAGTAAAATGTACCCGGTGATCTGTGGTATCGGCACTGGGTGAGACCGTGGCAGCATTAGCCGTCCACATGCACGAAGCCGAGGCCACCGCCGCCAGCACAACCGGGTTCTGTTTCGCGACGGCCTGCAGGATATCGGCGTCTGACCCGGTGAAACCAAGCGCTTTGAGAGTCGGCATATGGGGCCGTTCGTGAGGTGGCAGAATACCCTGAACATAACCCCTGTCCGCCAGCCTTTTCATCTTTTGCAGACCCTGCAAGGCACCCTCGCGGGGATTAGACACCGCATGAACGTTGGACTTGGATGCCACATTACCCCAGGACAGGCCCGCATAATTATGGGTCGGGCCCACCAGGCCATCGAAATTGGCTTCAATTGCATGTTTAGGCATGGCGCAGGTCCCGCTCGGTCAATGTGTTCTCAACGCGCGTGTCAGTCAAAGCTCAGGCCGGGGGCCAGATTTGACGGCAGCTCGCTCTTATCGGCTTCCAGCGAGGCCATTGGCCAGGCGCAATAGTCCGCCGCGTAATAGGCGCTGGCGCGATGGTTACCGCTGGCACCTATACCACCAAAGGGCGCCGCACTACTGGCGCCTGTCAACGGGCGGTTCCAGTTCACGATGCCAGCCCGGACCTCTTCTACCAACCGTTCATACAACGCCCGGTCATCCGTCAGAATACCTGCAGAGAGGCCATAGCGGGTGTTATTGGCCAGCGCCAGTGCATCCTCAAAACTGTTGTATCGGTAGACCGTCAGCAACGGCCCAAAGAACTCTTCATCAACAGTTTCAACGCCGGTCACATCGATGATACCCGGTGACAGCAAAGCGGTACCGGCTTCCACCTGCTTCATCTCAAGCAGACTGGTCGCACCGGCTTCAATGAGACTGGCCTGCGCTTCAAGCAGCTTGTCCGCTGCTTCGACTGACACCACTGAGCCCATAAACGGTTGCGGCTCGGCATCGAATGCCCCCACCTTGATCCGGCCAGCTACCTCCACCAGCCGTGCCAGCACTTTGTCACCCTTCTGGCCATGAGGGACGAGCAGCCGACGTGCGCAGGTACAGCGCTGACCAGCAGACAGAAAGGCGGACTGCAAGGCATGATGGACAGCACCGTCAATATCCTCGACATCCTGCACAATCAGCGGGTTGTTACCGCCCATTTCAAGCGCGAGAATTTTCTCCGGCTGGCCACCAAACTGTTGGTGAAGCTGGTGACCGACGTTGGAACTCCCGGTAAAGAACAAGCCGTCCATGCCCGGATGACCCGCTACCGCGATACCTGTGTCCCGGGCGCCCTGCGTGAGGTTGATGACGCCGCTGGGCAGACCGGCCTTGAGCCATAGGCGTACCGTCAGCTCTGCCACTCCGGGCGTGAGCTCGCTGGGTTTGAAAACCACCGTATTGCCCGCCAGCAAGGCGGGAACAATGTGGCCATTGGGCAGGTGTCCCGGAAAATTATAGGGGCCGAAAACCCCGACAACACCGTGGGGACGATGACGAAGTACCGCATGGCCAGCGGCCACATCGGATTCGCTATGCCCGGTGCGTTCCTCATAAGCTTTGAGGGAAATGCCAATCTTGCCGATCATCGCCGCAACTTCCGTGCGGGACTCCCACAGCGGTTTACCGGTTTCGAGGCCAATCTGATGGGCCAGGGTTTCCTTTTCAGCTTCAAGTTGCTCGCCAAACGCTTCAATGATGGCCAGACGTTCGGCGAAGGCCAGACGGCGCCAGCCAGGAAACGCCTCCCGAGCCCCCCGCACCGCCGCATCTACATCCGCAAGACTCGCGCTTTCTCCCTGCCAGACGGTTTCTCCCGTGACCGGCTGGACAGATTCAAACATCGGCCCATGGCCTTCCAGCCAGAGCCCGTCGAGTAAAAGCTCACCGGTGAGTTCCATGCTCATATATGCCCCTCCCGGGCGTTTAACTCAAAGAAGTCAGGTCGCACGTTAAATTCAATGCGCTATTGTCTGTATTGGTGACCGCCCACCATCTTTCAAGGGCGCCAGTCGCACCAGATCTCCGGAGGACACCTCCAGAGCTTCAGCCACTTCCGCGGGAATGCTGACTGTATCGGGCTTGATGCACTGCAACGGGATGGTAGTGACCCTGAAATTTCTGAATGAACGATTGGACACCATCACCCGCTCTTCCGATGGCAGGTCCAGGTTCATCGGCTTGCGGCTGATCAAAACATGGCGATTAAGGCTTTCACGAACCGTTCGGATATTATGGATGAAGGCTTCTACCAACGGACCACCATCGAAGATATCCACCAGCCCATTAAAGTTGAAACCCTCGGATTGAAGCATTCTGAGTGCTGGCGCCGTATTGTCATGAACTCTGCCGATCACCGCTCGAGCCTCTGTTGGCAACAGGGGCAAATAAATCGGGAACTTTGGCATCAGCTCGGCGATAAAGGATTTGTTGCCTACACCTGACAGATAATCCGCCTGGCTGAATTCCATATCGAAGAAGCGCGCACCTAGCGCATCCCACAACGGGCTGCGGCCACTCTCATCCGAGACACCGCGCATTTCAGCAAAAACTTTGTCCGAAAAATGCCGATGGAAATCATCAAGAAACATGAAACGGCACCGGGATAGCAGCAAGCCATTGCCACCCTTACGATGAGTGTCGGACAACAGCAGGGAACATATTTCGGTGGTGTCCGTCATATCATTGGTCAGGTGCAGGGTCGGCGTTCGCACATGCACGCCCAGCTCCCGGGAAGCATTGACCGTGGTACTCAAACGGTAGTTATAAAACACCTCCTCAAGCCCCACCCGGGCTTCGATGCCGCTGATGCCCACACACTGTTTTAGCTCGGTGTCTTCCAGGGCAAACAGATACATACCAGCTTCGGGGGCACAGCGCTGGTTAAAGGCATCCTGGGCACGGTTGATTTTACCGGTCAGGCGGTCCTTGTTGGCAGGTAACGACGTCAGGCCCTTGCCAGCGGACTGGGCCATTCGGTAAATATCCTCAAGGTCGGTTTCCTGCAGGGGACGAATAATCAACATAGCTGGCCCTCGAAATTCAGCCTCATAATGGCACCACCAACAACTCATCACCCTGAGCGCACTTGAGCTGTGTCTGGAGGCTGACCGGCATTTTGACGGTTTCAGCCAAGCCTTCGCTGAGTACGGTCAGTACGCAGCGGAACTCCTGGCCCTCACCAATACCCACCAGATACAGATCGCCGCTGATATCCTCACCGGTGCGCAGGGTTTTGCGATGGCTGCCGATGACGCTTCTCAACATATCCGTCCGCGCCTCCAACACCGGACCGCCGTCAAAAATATCCACGTAATTACCGGCCTGAAAGCCTTCCCGCCCAAGCAGGTCACAGGTCTGGGTCGCTATTTTATGGGGCTGGCCGAGAGCAGCCTGGGCAGCATCGGTTAGTAGCGTGACGTAAATCGGGTTAGGTGGCATCAGCTCCGCTATGAACGTTTTGCTCAGGGTGCCGGAATATGCGTCAGCGGTATCAAAATCCATATTGAAGAAATGGCGTCCCAGACTGTCCCAAAATGGCACTTCACCGGATTCCAACTGCACACCTTGGATTTCCACCGCCATCAGCTTGGCAAACAGAGGTCGATGACGGGCAACAAACAGCAACCGGGCGCGGGATAATAGCTCAAAGGCCTCGGTACCACGCAACTCGGGCGCTATCATGAAGGAGCATAAAAGGGTGCGATCAGTCAGGGCGTGCGAGGGATACAGCACATCCACCCGACTGGAAACCCCCAGCTCGTGGGAGGCATGAATCAAGGCGTCACGGCGGTAATTATAAAAGGGATGGCCGTTGCCCGCCCGGGCATCGATTCCGGCTGTGCCGCACACCTTGCCGGTTTTAGTGTCTTCCAGCACGAACGTAAGACGTTCATTGCCGGTCGTGTCGGGGTGACCCGCCAGGGACCGCAGAGAGTACTCTATTTTGTCAGCGAGTTTGGTTTCGTCCGCAGGAACGGTTGAGGATACGCGGGCCTTCAGCGCCGAGGCCAACGCTTGAATGTCGGGTAAATCTTCCAGCTGAGCCGGGCGAACAACCCACATGCGGATCACTCCTTAAATTGCAGGATTATAAGGGTCTTATGCGCATACCTTTTTGACCGCTCGCTCAAAGCGCTCCAGCGCCTCGTCGATGTCGGAATCCGGAATGATCAGGGAGGGCGCCAGGCGAATCACATTCACGCCCGCGATCAGGACCATGACGCCTTCATCGATCCCGGCATTGAGAAAATCCTTGGCTTTGCCCTGCCAGGCTTCTGTCAGCACACAACCTAACAGCAAACCTTCGCCGCGCACTTCACTGAAAATATCGTAGCGCTTACCGATGGCCATCATGCCCTTGCGAAGATAATCCGACCGGGCTTTGACACCTTTGAGAATCTCGGGCTGGGAGACCGTATCTATAACCTTCTGTGCAACAGCACAGCCGAGCGGGTTGCCGCCGTAGGTACTGCCATGAGTGCCAACCCCCAGACTGGCCGCAATTTTAGCAGTGGTCAGCATCGCGCCTATCGGGAAACCTCCACCCAGAGATTTCGCGGAAGACAGGATGTCCGGTGTCACTCCGTACATCTGGTAAGCGAACAAATGCCCGGTACGGCCTACCCCGGATTGGACCTCATCAAAAACCAGCAAGGCATTGTGCTTGTCACAGAGCGCCCGGAGCCCTTCGAGAAACACTTTGTCGGCGGGCATCACACCGCCCTCACCCTGGATCGGTTCGACTACAATGGCGCAGGTTTTATCAGAAATCAGTGCTTCAACCGAGGCCAGATCGTTGTAGGTAGCATGATGAATACCCCCCGGCGCAGGTTCAAACCCTTCCAGATACTTGGCCTGTCCGCCGACGCTGACGGTAAAAAGTGTACGGCCGTGAAAGCTGTTCCGGAAGGAGATGATTTCATTTTTCTCCGCTCCATAATGTTCCCACCCATAGCGACGAGCTAATTTGAAAGCTGCCTCGTTCGCTTCGCCACCGGAGTTGGCGAAAAATACCCGTTCAGCAAACGTCAGATCGCACAGGGTTTTTGCCAGTTTGAGGGCCGGTTCATTGGTGAGCACATTGGAGAGATGCCAGAGCTTTCCAGCCTGCTCGACCAGCGCCCCAACCAGGCCTGGATGGGCATGACCGAGTGAGGTCACCGCAATACCGCCTGCCAGATCGACGAATTCGCGACCGTCCTGATCCCAGACCCGAGAGCCTTTACCTTTGACTGGTATAATCTTGCCCGGTGCATAATTGGGTACCATGACTTCGTCAAAAAGCTCGCGAGTGATACTTTGCTTGTTCATTCAGGCCTCACCATTAACAGACGTTTCATACGAATAGTCTAGCCGCCGACGACCGCGTTGGGTATGGGAAATATACGGACTCATGGGGAGCAAACCGGAGAGGCCCCTGTCAGGGCATCAATACTTCGGGTTCGCCGATTCCAGGCAGCTCAATAACTTTTAGTTGGCGGCCATCCTGCCCCATCAGAGCCTTGACTACCAGTTTGTAGGAATCCAGATCAAACGTCACGCTGGCGCCCCGGACAGATATATCCTGAAGCTCATCCTCATGATGAACCGTCGTGATATGCAGCCAGTTGTAGATCACCAGGATGTCCGTTGTACCCGTACGCTGATCCCGCTCAACAACTCCCACCGGGCCCTGCCAGGGCCAGGTTCTCAGCCGCAGCCCGTGGAAGCCGATCTGCGCGCGAAGGTTATATCGCACTACATCCTCGCCGCCGTCGCAGGCGCCCTTACACCGGCCCAATGTGCGCTGGAAACACGGGCCCTCCCGCTCCGGCTCAAGCCCAAGCAGTTTGTTGCAGAGATCGTTTTTCTGGGCAATCCCACTGAGAGCCCGTTCGGCATCCTTTTTACTGCGAAACAGCCCGTAGTAGTCTCCCAGCCGATGGGGTTCAATTTCCCGCACCAAACGGGCTTGCAGGTAACCCGCGTGATTTGCTGCCAATTCAATGCTGACCAGGGTTTTTGCCGCCCGGGAGCGCCGGTTAAATAGCGGGCTCAGGCTTTTGATCTGCTTTAGCTCCAGCAGCAGGGCGCCCAGTTCACCGGCGGTCTGCGTCCAGTCGACACGGCGCAGGCTTTCGGAAATGCGAACGCCTTTGTTGGTGTTGTGGTCGCCGGAAAAATGCGACGCCACCCGTTGCTGGATGTTGGTGCTCTTACCAACATACAACAGCACGTCATTTTCGCCGTAAAAGCGATACACACCAGGACTGTGCGGTAAATCCGACAGAATATCGGGAGGCAGATGGGAAGGCACACTGGGACGCTTGAGCAAATAGCGAAGGGCTTCGTCAAAACGCTCCCGTCCTTTATCCGTCATCGCGTGATGGAAAAACTCGAACATCGCCGAAACGTCACCCATCGCCCGATGACGCTGCACCTGTGCGAGGCCATGGCGGGTTATCAGAGCATCCATGTTATGACGGCGGAATTCCGGGTACAGATGCCGTGATAACTTCACCGTACATAGCACCGGCGCCGAAAATGCCTGCCCTAACCGACGAAATTCGGACTTAACAAAGCTGTAATCAAAACGGGCATTGTGGGCGACGAATATAACCCCTTCGAGTTTCTCTTTAAGATCGTCGGCAATCTCGGCGAACACAGGGGCGTCCGCCACCATGGCATTGGAAATGCCGGTCAGACTCTCAATAAAGGGTGAAATTCGGGTTTCCGGATTAACCAGGGTTTGGTATTCGTCAATGATTTCGTCGTTTTGCCAGAAGCGAATACCCACTTCCGTAATGCGATCATAAGCAGCATTTCCGCCCGTCGTTTCGAGGTCGAGAAAGGCGAAAACTTCGGAAGTCGTAAAATATTTTTTCAAAACCATTCAATAATTTACACACAAGAGCTGATTTTACGCTACCTTAGAATGACGACATTCTGACGAGTCAGGTTAGACATTCGTCTAATTATTAATCGAAAATGTTTGATTTGTCACGAATTCGTAACTATTTTGGTGAAGACCCTACAAAAATAACGTGTGGAGACAACAACGATGCAAAGCAACAAACTCAGGATGGCAATTCGTGCGACGGCTGCCGCAGCAGTGCTTGGGGTAAGCGCTCAGGCTGGAGCCATCAGCTTCGAGACTGGCGGTTATGAAACCAGTATCTATGGCTACGCGCGCTTCAACGCAAGCTATGACTTCGATAACGACAATTCTCTCAGCACCCGCTCAGGCTCTTATGCAAATCTGGCAAACGACTCTGGCGTAGACGGCCACTTCGGCGCGGACGCGGTCCAGAGCCGGATCGGCATTCTGACAACCACCCCTCAAGGTGTGAAAATTAACGTCGAAGGTGACTTCCGCGGCGCTGGCAATACGATTCGCCTGCGTCACGCCTACGGTGAATATAACGGCGTTTTGATGGGTCAGACCTGGTCGAACTTCACCAGTTTTGTCGGCAATACCTCCACTCTGGACTTTGACTCACTACCCGGTGCCGCAGGCTTGCAGTCGCGGTCAGCTCAGGTCCGTTACACATCCGGCCCGCTTTCGCTTTCATTAGAACAGCCTAGCGGAGACTACTTTGAGAATGTAGGTGGCGCCGGCCCCAATCAGGTCCTGAATTCCGCTAGCAGCAAAGACTCCTTCCCAGCAGTTACCGCGAGATTGCAGGATTCAGCAGGCGGTCTCTCCTACGCCGCAGCTGTCCTAGCTCACCAGGTGGAGTATGACACTGGCGCTACTGACGATAGCTTTATAGGCTTCGCCACGTTTGGCTCCCTGAAAATGGCTCTAACGGACATGATCACCATTCAGGGTTCGCTGACTTATACCGATGGGGCTAACAGCTATCTGTATCGCTCTGGTGATAACTTCGGCGCAGCGAGTGCATACAGCAATCCAGCTAACGCCGACCTTGAGTCCGTATCAGGCTATGGCGGCCAAGTCGGCGCAGGTATCAATCTAGGCGGTGGCCGCAGCATCAACATCGGCTACGGTATGGTTGAAGTTGACTGGGACGACGCAGAATCCGATGGGGTGGTTAATATTGGCGGACAGAGCGAAAACAACTCTGCTATTATGACCAACTACCAGTGGACACCGATTGAGAACGTCATGATGGGCGTTGAATACCAGTTCCTGAAGCGTGAAAACGTAGACGGTTCTGACGGCGATGGCAGCCGTATCCTGTTCGCAGGTCAGTACAACTTCTAAGCCACACCTGGAAGTTTGAAAATGAGAAAGCCCCGGCACGCCGGGGCTTTTTTTGGTCTGGATGTTATGAAAGCGAAAATGGTGGTCTATCCGATTGATTCGGATCGAGTTCATTCTGGACTTCCATAAGCAGACTGGCCTCGCGAAAACCCCCTGATTGAAAGGCTGCAGAAATCAAACTATCCGCTTATTCCACATCATAGAAAATAGATTCGCTAAGAATAGTAGCCTGGGACAGATAACTGAGATCGCCCTCCGGCGTTCCGGCTTCGGAAAAAATGTCACGCCAATGCTCCCGGACGATATCAACCATTCGCTCGATCATCTCGCTGGCGTGATCCTTTTCGAGCCCAAAGCGACCACAGTCACTAATGGCGTTCTTCAGATTGGCCTGCCGCCCCCACTCACCGACAACCATGGCTTGATCCGCTGAAATGCCGGTTCTAGGCTGGGGGCAAACGTCATAGGCTGGCGTCAGATCCAGCCAATGACCATCCCAGAAGCAGGCATGATTGCGAGCGTGATCATCCACATTCCCGATAAGAATATTGAACACCATTCGGCGAAACAGCTCAGCGCCGTCTTGCCGGAAGTCCCGGGCATACTGGCGCAACACATCCGCCAGCTCAAGATAGCTTGAATAACCGGCCCGGACCGCGTATTCGTCCAGACTCAAAAGCGTCATGACTCTGATCATATGCCGGCGATAAACGCCCTCCGTGGTGACTGTGCGATCGAACCGACGCACCAGAATCACCCGCTTTTTCAACGCCTCCACAATCCGGGTTTCAGCAACATTAAGCCCAGCTTTCCGAGCCAGTTGCATGCCGCCGCCTTCAATGCCGACCATATCGGCGGAGTCCCTGCTGGAACTGAACTTGGCAATCCAGTACTCACCATTTTCATGCAGAAGCGCCTTGGGACGGGCCCCGCCTACGCTTGTTCCGTGATTCAGGGCAGAATCAAGATGCGGAGCCAGGGCTTTTCCCTGATCAATCCTATCGGCTGCTTCTAGCAGATGCTCCAGCGGCGCTGCATGGCTTTTCTTTGGAGTGTAGTGCTTCGGATCATTCGTAGCGTCCAGCGCCCCGATGCGATCCGGCCCCGCCCGGAGCAGGAAATCGATCTCACCCAGCTCGCTTTGTTTGCGACCCGGCGTATTTGCGAACTCTCTCAACATGACATTACGCCCCCAGGCGTCCGGGGAAGCATCGCGAATGGCGCAGTTCAGTTCGGCATCAAGCACTGTTTCATCATCAGTCAGCTCGCCCAGAGGACGGCCAGGAGGTGCCAGAGTGATAGCATTTTCACGATCAAGGTAGCTTCTTGCATAACGGAAAACATGCTCGTAGCCATTGAAAGCAACAACGCCACACACAACCG
This sequence comes from Marinobacter sp., assembly GCF_040882185.1. Taxonomy (GTDB): domain Bacteria; phylum Pseudomonadota; class Gammaproteobacteria; order Pseudomonadales; family Oleiphilaceae; genus Marinobacter. The sequence continues at coordinate 128,349 of NZ_JBBEBW010000032.1, forward strand.
GTTCGATCTCCCCGGGAAGGTAAAGCCAAAGAAACGCCTCTTCAGAAATCATTATCGATCACCTTTTTCCGGTGAGCGGAAACGTTTCGAGTTACCGGGGCGGACGCCCGGGGCCTGGAGCGTGATGAAAGGTTTACCAATGCCTCAACCAGAGAGCTCACAGTTCCCGAGGACTCCTGAGCGTTGAGCGGGAGCGTAGAAAGAAGAGGCAGATTCAGAACCCAAAGCGCACTGACCACCAGGCCAAAATCTGTTGCTGGGTCGCCACTTTCCAGGGCACTGATATGCCGCCTGTCTATGCCTCCCAAGCGCTTGCCCAGCTCGGACTGACTCCACTTCCGCTCCTTTCGGGCGGCGGCAATGAGCTCACCGGTAGCTTTCAGGGCATCCTGAACTTGCCGGACATTATAGGTTTGTGCTTCTATTAATTTAGGCATTGTTCACCAAAACGTACAATGAATTACTGTGAGTGCATTTTAGTGACCACAAGACCAATTGCAAAGTTATGTGCACTTAAATGTACAGGTATATCGAGAATGTACGTGTTTATGGACTAGATGGCGAAAGAAGGGAGCGATATTACCAAGGAAAGAATAAGCGAGGCGGGTCCGGTTATTCAGAACCGTAGAGCGCCACGGATGGCGCGACCGAGCCCTACAGGGATGTATTTACGGGCGTGTTCCGAATAACCGGACCGGCCTCGCGAAAGCCCCGTAACCCGCAGACTACAGGGCAATCAACCACCAAAAGTCAGAGCAGCAGGGACCGAATATCCCCAAGCAACTGACTTAGCACAGAAGTAAACCGCGCAGCATCCGCACCATTCACCGCCCGGTGATCGTAAGACAGCGACAACGGCAACATTAGCCGTGGCTGGAAATCCCTGCCATCCCAGACCGGCTTCATCGCCGCCCTGGACACCCCAAGAATCGCCACCTCTGGCGTATTCACAATGGGCGTAAACGCCGTGCCACCGATACCACCCAGACTGGTAATGGTAAAGCAGGCACCCTGCATCTCCGCTGGCTTCAGTTGCTTGTCCCGAGCCTTCTGGGCCAGCTCCGCACTTTCTGCCGCAAGCTCCCACAGCCCCTTCTTGTCCACATCTCTGATCACCGGCACCATCAGCCCGTTGGGCGTGTCCACCGCAATCCCGATGTGAATGTATTGCTTGCGTACCACCTCCTTACGCTCCATATCCAGTGCCACATTGAACTGTGGCAGCTCCGCCAGCGCCGTGGCACAGGCCTTCAGCAGGAACGGCAGCGGCGTCATCTTCACGCCCTTCTTCTCACCGGCTGTCTTCTGGCCCTTGCGGAAATCCTCCATGTCGGTGATGTCCGCATCCTCGAACTGGGTCACGTGCGGTACGTTCAGCCAGCTGCGCTGCATATTATTCGCGGTGGCGAACATTATGCGGGACATGGCTTCACGTTTGACCTCACCAAACTGGCTGAAGTCGGGCAGCTTGACGCCCGGGATACCAGAGCCGGTGGTAACACCACCACTGCCCTGCTGAGCCTGCTTGAGCTGGCTTTTCACATAGTCGTGAATGTCGTCCTTCAAAATCCGGCTCTTGGGCCCACTGCCTTTGATTCGGGTCAGATCTGCACCCAGTTCACGAGCCAGCTTCCGTACAGCAGGGCCAGCGTGAACCTTCGTGCCTGCCGGTGGTAGCTCCGACTCAGGCTCCGCCTGGCGGTCTTCTCGGGCCGGTGCTTTGTCCTGTTTCGGAGCAGAAGTTGAAGACTCGTTCGATTCAGGCGCTTCCGACTTCTCGTCCTCGCCCTTATCATCACTGTCATCCTCATCCGACTCACCACCGGTTACCTGCATTTCCAGCAGATCATCACCCTGGGAGATATTGTCACCTTCGGACACCAGGATTTTGCCAATCTTACCGGCGAAAGGAGAAGGAATTTCCATGGTCGCCTTGTCAGACTCGACGGTAACCAGTGGATCGTCCTCAGCGACTTCGTCGCCTTCCTTCACATTGATCTCAATAATGGGCACGTTCTCGGAGCCGCCCATATCCGGTACCTGAACTTTCTCTTTCCGGGAGCCCCCACCAGAAGTCGCTTTTTTAGGCTTACTCTGAGTGTCACCAGATTTGCTGTCAGACGCCTCCGTTTTCTCCGGTTTCGGTTCTTCCGTCTTTTCGTCAGCCTTGCTGTCGTCGCTCTCGTCGTCCTTAGAGCTGCCAGCGTCATCGCCGGACTCCACTTCCATCATACCAACGACGTCGCCTTCCTTGACCTTATCGCCCACCTTGACGGTGATCTTGGTGATCTTGCCGGCAGACGGAGATGGCAACTCCACAGAGGCCTTGTCTGACTCAACAGTCAGGATCGGATCTTCTTCAGCTACGGAATCACCCTTGCCGACGGTGATCTCGATAACTTCGACCTCATCCGCCCCGCCGAGATCCGGAACTTTGATTTCCTGTTCACTCATGGCGGTCTCCTTAGCTCAACACCGGGTTCGATTTATTGCGGTCAATGCCATACTTGCGCATTGCCTCCAGAACCTGGTCTTGCTTCATTTCGCCGTCACGAGCCAGCGCTGTCAGCGCTGCCACAACAACGTGGTAACGATCCACCTCAAAGAAGCTGCGCAGCTTCTCGCGGGTATCACTTCGGCCAAAGCCATCGGTTCCCAGCGTAATATATGTGGCTGGTACAAACGCTCGCACCTGCTCAGAATAAAGCCTCATATAGTCTGTTGACGAGACCACCGGCCCTTGCTGCTTTTCAAGGCATTGGGTGATATAGGGAACCTTTGCCTTATCTTCAGGATGAAGCCGATTCCAGCGCTCAACATGCTGTCCGTCCCGGGTGAGCTCGTTAAAGCTGGTGACGCTCCAGACATCACTGGCAACGCCAAAATCCTCTCTCAGAAGTTCGGCACCAGCCCGCACTTCGTTAAGGATGGCACCGCTGCCAAGCAATTGAACTCGCGGCGCTTTCTTACGGCCCTTGGTTTCCTGTGACTCAAGCTTGTACATACCCTTGATGATGCCGTCCTCTACCCCTTTGGGCATGGCTGGCTGTTCGTAATTCTCATTCATCATGGTGACGTAATAGAAGACGTTTTCGTTGCGCTCGAACATGCGCTTCATGCCTTCATGAACCACTACTGCCATCTCGTAGCCGAAGGTAGGATCATAGGACACGCAGTTTGGAATCGTCTGCGCCAGGATATGGCTGTGACCATCCTGATGCTGCAGACCTTCACCGTTAAGCGTGGTTCGACCGGCAGTCCCGCCAATCAGGAAGCCGCGTGCCTGGATATCGCCCGAGGCCCAAGCCAAATCGCCTACGCGCTGGAAACCAAACATGGAATAGAACGCATAGAATGGAATCAGCGGAAAGTCGTTGGTGCTGTAAGACGTCGCACACGCCATCCACGCTGCCATTGAGCCATCTTCGTTGATACCTTCTTCGAGGATCTGTCCCTTCTTGTCCTCTTTGTAGTACATGATCTGCTCACGATCCTGAGGCACATATTTCTGGCCTTCAGAGGTGTAGATACCAAGCTGCCGGAACATGCCCTCCATACCAAAAGTCCGTGCTTCGTCTGGCACGATTGGCACCACCCGCTTACCAATACGCTTGTCTTTGGTCAGCGCAGTCAGCAATCGGACAAAGGCCATGGTCGTTGAAATAGCTCGGCCATCGGAGCCGTCGAGCAGGCTCTTGAAGATGCTCAGTTCGGGTATCTGCAGCGGCTGACAATCTTTGCGGCGTGACGGCACTGCGCCACCCAAGTCCTGTCGACGCTTCTTCATATAGACCATTTCAGGGCTGTCAGCGTCAGGGCGGTAGTAAGGCACACTTTCCAGCTCATCGTCCTTCAATGGCACCGCAAAGCGGTCCCGGAAGCTCTTGAGTTCGCTGATATCGAGCTTTTTCAACGAGTGGGTGGTGTTTTGCGCCTCGCCAGCACCGCCGAAACCGTAGCCTTTAATCGTATGAGCCAGGATAACCGTCGGCTTGCCATTATTGTTATGGACCGCGTGGTGATAAGCCGCGTAGACCTTATAGGGGTCGTGACCGCCCCGGTTGAGCTTGTTGATGTCGTCGTCCGACAGGTTGTCGACCAGACTGGCCAGCTCCGGGTATCGCCCAAAGAAATTCTTGCGCGTGTAGGCGGCGCCATTGCTCTTGAAATTCTGCAGTTCACCGTCGCACACCTCGTCCATTACGCGCTGCATGATGCCGTCCTTGTCCTTGGCAAACAGTGGGTCCCACATCCTACCCCAGACAACTTTGAGCACATTCCAACCTGCACCCCGGAAGATACCTTCCAGCTCCTGGATGATCTTGCCATTACCACGAACCGGGCCATCCAGACGCTGGAGGTTACAATTGACGACAAAAATTAGGTTGTCCAGATTCTCCCGACCAGCTTTGGAAATCGAGCCCAGAGTTTCCGGCTCATCGCACTCGCCATCACCAACAAAACACCAGACCTTGCGCTCGCCTTTATCGATCAGCTCCCGGCTGTCAAGATACTTCATCACGTGAGCCTGGTAGATGGCCTGCATGGGACCGAGGCCCATGGAAACCGTAGGGAACTGCCAGTAATCCGGCATCAGCCAGGGGTGTGGATAGGAGGATAGGCCAGTGCCATCAACTTCTTCGCGATAACTGTCTAGCTGCTCTTCGTCAAAACGACCTTCAAGGTAGGAGCGGGCATAGATACCCGGCGCTGAATGGCCCTGGAAATACACCAGGTCCGACTCGCGTTTCTCATCACCGCCATGGAAAAAGTAGTTGAAGCCTACGTCGTACAGGGTGGCTGCCGAGGAAAACGACGATATATGGCCGCCCAGATCTCCGGGCCGCTTGCCCGCCCTGACAACCATCGCCATGGCGTTCCAGCGGATCAATGAGCGAATTCTGCGCTCCATGAACAGGTCGCCAGGCATGCGGGATTCCCGCACCGAAGCAATGGTGTTCCGGAATGGCGTCGTGATGGAATAAGGCAGCTCTGTGCCATCACGGCTGGCTCTCTGTGAAAGCCGCTCCAGAATGTATTTAGCGCGATCAACACCTTCCTGTTCTATCAGAGACTCCAGTGCATCCAGCCATTCACTGGTTTCAACGGGATCATCGTCCTGGTACATCAAACCCTCCCCTAAACTTCTAAAGTGCAGCGGTTGCCGATAGAACAGGCAATCGAACGTGCGATGTGAAATTCAAACCAATACAAAATGCAGGCTCTAACTCAGATGTTTCCTATACAGCATAGAACAGGATCTTTAACTTTCCTGCCTAAATCGGACGCAGTTGCCAAGCCCAGGAAAAGCTCAGAAAAGGAATACCCTGAGCAAAACCTAATGGATCAGTCCTTTTTCCATTTTTGTAGTATTTTTACTACCAATTAGTCGGTTATTCCAAAAAATAGAGTCAGATAATGCCTTTAGTTCACATTTCAAACAACCTGCCTACGACCAATGTCGTAGCATTACGAATTGCGATCTCGATCCTTCATGCTCTAAAGAAACTTTTCACGATTTCGGCGGTGTTGGCTTTGCACTGATACTGAAGCCCCCATTCTTATATAGGGTTTGGCCCGAAATGCCTCTTAGCCTCCATGGGAATTTTCATTAGACCTGAAAATAGTTTCACATTTCTGTATACTTTCTCGCCTATTTTTAGTGCTGGACGGACCCCGAGCGAGCCCTCCGCCAACACACATGCAACTCGAGGACGTTTCATGAACTCTATCGTCAGCTTTCCGAACCGCATACCCGCTGTCGAATTCGAAGAACGGCGTTTTCAGGTTTATACCGACCGCCAGATGGACAAAATTGAAGTCATTCAAAAGCTGCCGGAAGCCACCTTATTTGAAATGAAAGTGGTGGCCAGCGTGTTGCCTTTCCGGGTAAACGAGTATGTGATCAATGAGCTGATCAACTGGAATAGGGTTCCTGACGACCCGATCTACCAACTCGTGTTTCCGCAAAAAGGCATGCTCAAAGACGAGCACTTTGAACGCATGGCACAGCTACACCGCGAAGGCGCTGACAAAAAACGTATTCAGGCTGTGGCCAAGGAAATCCGCGACGAGCTCAACCCCCATCCAGCAGGACAAATGGAAATGAACCTGCCCGAGTTCGATGGCGAGGTTCTTGAAGGAGTGCAGCACAAATATAGGGAAACCGTGCTGTTTTTTCCCTCCCAGGGGCAGACCTGTCACTCCTATTGCACCTTCTGTTTTCGCTGGGCGCAGTTCGTCGGTGACAAGGACCTGAAAATGGCTAGCACCGATGCTGGCAAACTGCACGGTTATCTGCAGGAACACCCGGAAGTCAGCGACCTTCTGGTGACCGGTGGTGATCCCATGGTGATGAAGACCAAACATCTGGTGCAGTATCTGGAGCCTTTGCTCGAACCGGAATTCGACCACATCCAGACCATCCGGATCGGCACCAAAGCACTCACCTTCTGGCCCTACCGGTTTGTGACCGACAAGGACTCCGAAGAACTGCTCGACCTGTTCGCCCGACTAGTTGACGGCGGCAAACACGTCGCGATCATGGCGCACTACAACCACTGGCAGGAGATCACCACCGACATTGCCGAGGAAGCCATCCGGCGCATCCGGGCCACCGGCGCCGAGATTCGGGCCCAGGGCCCGCTGATCAAACATGTCAACGATAACGCGGAGGCCTGGGCAAAATTGTGGAAGAAAGAAGTACAGCTCGGAATCATTCCCTACTACATGTTCGTAGAGCGTGACACCGGCGCCAAGAATTACTTTGAAGTACCGCTTGCTGAAGCCTTTCACATTTACCGGGAGGCCATCAAACAGGTCTCAGGCCTCGCCCGCACCGCTCGCGGCCCATCCATGAGCGCCGGGCCTGGCAAGGTGGAAGTTCAGGGTATTACCGAAATCAACGGCAAGAAGGTCTTCGTTTTACGCTTTATCCAGGCTCGCAATCCAGATTGGGTACAGCGGCCGTTTTTTGCCAAGTACAGTGAGACCGCCACATGGCTGCACGAATTGGAACCAGCTCTGGGGGATGAGAAGTTCTTCTTTGAGGACGAGTATGAGGAAATGAAGAGAGGCAACGGTTAGCGCTCAGTGTTTACCGGGGCGGCTCTCCAATAGGGGCCGCTTTTCCTTTCTCCCGTGTTTGATTACGATCACCGTTAACAACACCCTGCGTCTCACGAAAAACCCCACCCCAAGTTTGTAAAATTCTGCCAAATATCCTGGAAAAGTCACTTAATCCGACATTCATACACCATATGGGTGATGTCAGTTCCTTACGGTTTCTTCAGATTTAACGCGTCGAAAACCGATAACACCAATGAGGAATGACCATGGCAGTTTTCCATCGCACTATCGTGCATGCGTTGTCGCTATCCTTTCCTGAAGGAGGCACCCAATGACCAGTCAACACACTCTGCGTAAATGGCTTTTGCTGCTCACCGCGGCAGCGTCCCTTTCCCTTGCCGGCTGTGGGGGCGGAAGTTCCTCCGGTTCGGCCTCCCAAAACGACAACACTCCTGACGAAGATATTCGTGCGGTTGCCGGCACTGCTGCGGCTGGCGCTCCCATTTCAGGGTTCGTTGGAGCCCGCGATCTCAATAGCGAGACTGTCAACACCAATATTAATTCTGATGGCACCTTTGCGCTTGATTTGTCAGCACTCCAACCGCCGGTTTTACTGTTTGCCAGCGGTATTTCCGGTGGTAACGCCTATCAGCTTTTATCAGTCGTGTTCGAGGACGACCTCCATGGCACGGTCAATATCACACCGCTGACGGATTTAATTATAGGCAACGCCGTGGGCCAGGCTCCGGCAGAGTTTTTTAACAACCCGGATTTCGCTCTGATCGCGCAAGAGTCTGTGGAGACGCAGGAAGCGGCCCTGAGAACAAGACTCAAACCTCTGCTGGACGGCCTGGGCGTAGCTGACGACTTCGATCTGCGGAACTCCCCGTTTCTGGCAGATCGCAGCGGCTTTGATGCGGTACTGGACTTGATCGAAGTTCAGGTTGATCCAGCGGCTAATACCGCCACTATTGTCAACCGCGTCAATCGCGAACAGTCCATCACAAACAGCTTCACTCAGCCCGACAGCGACACCACGCCTCTTGAAGTGGATGAACAGACCCTCAACGACGGCCTCTCAAAACTTCAAACGGCAGGGGCCCTGGCATCGGCTGCGGCCACTGCGCTGGACACCAATGACCGCGCTACTCTGGAAACACTGCTTGCAGATGACTTTCTGAACAATGGCGAATTCGGTGCAGAATGGTTGGACCGATTACTGGGCACGGAGGATGCGGGTGAACTGGCCAATGACCTGCGCGACTGGTCATTGGAAACCGTCGAGAACAGCACGGTTAACCTCAACGTAGGTTCTCCGAACGGACCCTGGCAAGCCATCGACGATAACGGTGATTTGAAATTACGCGGCAACCAGGTTCAGTTCCTGGCCTATTCCGAGGCAACCCATATTGTCGAGAATGGCGCTGAGCCCGCTGTCGTTCGGGAGATTGCCACCAGCCTGTTAGCCAGTAATCCAATCGCGGAATTAGGCACCGTGGCCAACTCTGACGTGACAGTAAGCGGCCCCCAGGGCACACCTTTCAACGGACCACTTGAGGAGGGGTTTGGCGACCGGTTCAGCACCTTCTTCGTCATCGGGCCGAATGATCTGGGCCAGATTCAGACCGGCGACGAATACACCTTTACCTGGGTTGGCCCCAGCGCATCAGCTCAATCAACCTACACCGTCCGCCGTGGCCAGCCTCGGCTCAGTGAAGGCGCGCCAGAAATCACATCCACGTCGGCGGATCTGACTGCCGCCCAGTACAGTTTCGAGTGGACTCTGCCTCCGGGTTACGAGTCGGTGTCTGTGCGCAACAACTTCACCGGCCAGACCCCGGGCGGTCAAGGCGGCGGCTTTACCGGTAACCCCCTCGCCAATGAGGCACGTTCATTTACCGGTGACTTACCTGACGGTTTCTCGCCTCAGACCGATGACGAGCTCCGGCTGATCGCCCGCGATCCTTACGGTGTATTCGTTGCGGCGAGGCTGATCAATCCGTTTGCGGATCAAGTCCCAACCGTGCAACAAGACCGCCTGCTGGGGAGCTGGGTCTACGAAGAAGGAACCAATAAACGTAACATTTTATCGTTTATAAACGAGACCCATTACGTCATTTTCCACGAACACGACGACAGCGAAAGCCAGACTCCCGGTTCAGGCGAGTACGGCACCTATGTTTGGAATGTCGCTGCAGGGACTATAGCGTTTGATACAGAAATCGAATCCGACGGCGGGGGTGGTCTGAACTCGAGAACTGCCGAATCCGTAGAGCTGCTGGATGACACTCTTGCATTGGGTCTGGACGACGGCTCCATCGAGTTTTCCCGCGTTAGCGACGCATCCAATCAACTGGTCGGTGGCAGGCTTTATTACGAAGCCAGCTCAAACAATAATAATGTTCTCACAATCCTGAATGATTCTGAGTATGCACTCGTTCATACCAATAACCAGGAAACCTACCCAGGTGAAGCTGTTCAGGCGCTTTCAGGCGAGTTTGGCACCTACACCTATGCAAGTGGTGTTTTCTCTGTCACCGGAGCCACCGTTGATTCGGATGGTGATGGTGGCCTGTATAGCGAGGGCGGCGAGCAGTTTAGTGCTCCCATGACAGTAGAATCAGATGGGTCACTGGCTTTCAACCCGGCTACAGAAGACGCGTTCACCTTTGACAAACCGTAATCTGGACAGCGTCTGATGTACCATCAGCGTGATTGGCCGTTCCGATCAAGCTGATAGCCCCGCCCATGCGGGGCTTTTTTTAACTTCCCATACTCCGCGAATGCCAGAAGTTCCAGCAATTCATTCGCACCTACATCCATTTTATGCTTTACTCTGGAAACGCCATATGTACAGAAAATAGCCAGGAGTACCCGGTTTGAGAGTTCCGGAGTCGGCAGTTCCTCTATTGCTGAGCGATCTTTACGAATGCACCACAGACCATCAGAAGTGGACGGTCTTTCTCAGCAAGCTCGCCAACGTGTTTCGCTCCGACACCGCATCCCTGCGGCTGACTGACCTGCGTGATCCGGTGGTCTATCACTCCTGCACCATCGGTTTCCAGCAACACTCCAACCAGCGCTACGAATCTGATGCCGTCGAGCTGGATCCCTTTCGCGAGGCGCTGGCATCCGGCCCTGTAGGCAAAGTGCATGAAAGCACAGCCATCATCAGTGACCGGGATTTTGGGCGATCCGAACACTATCAGGCAGTCTTCCGACCGAACGGCAACTTTTATGCAATTGGCACCCAGTTCGAACGTGAGGGCGGCCGAGGCATGCACATAGGAATTCACCGGCCTAAACGCGAAGGAGCCTTCACCAGCGAGGAGCGCCGCGCCCTGGAACTGTTCAGTCCCCACCTGCGTCGGGTAGTCCGGCTCTCACACCTGATGAACAAGCTGAATCAGGCATTGGCGCAGGCGAATCACGCCCTGGATCAACTACCGTTCGGTGTCTGGCATATGGATGGGAGGCTGTGTGTGGAGTGGATGAACACGGCAGCAGAAGAAGCTCTCTCTGCCAGCACTTATGGGCTCGGCCTACGGGGTGGTTGCCTGCGAGCAGCTTCCGGAAATGCCCCCGATGCTCTCAGGACCCTAGCCCGGAAGCTGATTGAAAACCAGACCCCAACCGAAACGCTGAAGCTGGGTCAGACTGGTGCCACTCTGGTGATGACACAATCGCGCCAGTCCGAGACCGGGTTCCACATTGGGCGGCAGATGAACCCCGGCATACTCTGCTTTCTTTTGGACTCCGGTCGCCCAGCTCAACTGAACCAGAACCAACTCAGTATTATGTACCAGCTCACGCATGCGGAATACCGCCTTGCCAGCTTTCTGGTCAGCGGGCTCGACGTCTCTGAAGCGAGCGCGCTGTTGCAGATTTCCCCCAACACCGGCCGAACGCAGCTGAAATCCATCATGCAAAAAACCGGCGTTAATCGACAGGCCGCCCTGCAACGGAAACTACTGCTCTGTGCGGATACGTTGAGAAATCTGGATGGCTGATTCAGACACTCGACACATCCGACTGGCCGACGGCCGTAATATGAGCTATTCGGACACTGGCTCTGGCGAGAATGGCATTTGGCTGCACTGCCATGGCATTCCCGGCTCACGCAACGAACTGGCCCACCTGACGGATCGCGTCTCGGGAAAGGGCTACCGTGTAATCATTCCGGACCGACCCGGATACGGAAGCTCCTCCCCCCACCCCGATTACCAGTTCACCGACCACTCGGACGATCTGAAACAACTGAGTGATCACCTTAACCTTCGACATTTCGCGCTGACCGGATTCTCAGGTGGTGGGGTGTTTGCATTAACGGCAGCACACGATCTTGCCACCCGAGTCAGCGAGCTGGCCATTGCCGCAACGCCTGCGGTACCGTTGATGCAAAACCCGTTTGCCCACGCTTCAGAAATGACCGCCAGCATCTGGCACGCCGCCCTCAAGAATCCGACTGAATTAGCACAGGAGATGGAAGTCCTGACTGGCGACCCCGGCTCCCTGGCCGAAGCCCTGATCAGCGCAGCGGGTGCCGTAGAAGGCAGGTTCTTGTTATCCAAGGGCATACGGGACTATTTTACCGCCAACCTGACAATGGCTGTGGCCCAAGGAACCAAAATAGCCGCCCAGGCCCTGGTAAGAGATACGTGTTTAATGGTTTCTGACTGGAAAATAAAACCTGGAGATCTCAACCTGTCGGTAATTATCATTCACGGTGAAGAAGACCGCCTGGTCTACCAGGAACACCAGTCTGTACTGCTTGCCTGGTTGCCCACCGCACGCGGGCTAGTCTTGGCAAAATGTGGGCATTTTGAAGTGCTATCCGGCCTGATAAGAGACTCCTGACACACCGAATGGATGCACGAGCCGAAGCTAGGTTTTTTGCGGAGATACGTGCTGTTAAAAGCCCGTCTCTTTGCAGTTACCCGCTCAGAGCCAACCCCCTTTTGAACTGCAATCAATGCATCAGCGTATACAACTTCCGCCGATAGGTCCGCACATCCGCATTGTTATTACCAAGCTTGTCAAACAGCTCGACGAGTGTGGTTTTGGCGATGCCATTTTTATATCCTGCGTCTGACTGAATCAGACGAATCAGTAGGTCCATGGCTTCAGCGTTATTGTCTTTCAGCACATGCTGCAAGGCCAGCTGATGCAGCGCGGCGGAATCTTTTGGGTTGGCCTCAAGGGTCTTTTCGAGCTCCTGCATCGGCGGCACCTCACCAGCTTGCTTCATGAATTTCAGGCGGGCGGCAAGTTGGCGGGCTTGCGGCTGCATTTTCTCTTCCGGGGGTAAGCTGTTCAGCACTTGCTCTGCCGTTTCCATGTCACCAAGTTCGGCTTTGATCTGAGCAAGATCAATAAGCACTTTAAGATCGCTCGAATCATTCTGGTTCAATTCCGTCAGAACGGTGAGCGCGCCATCAAGATCGCCCTCTTCCCAGAGTCGGTGGGCTTTGGTATGGGGGTTCTCAGCGGGTGCTTCCACATGTTTGTCCAGCACCTTGCGGACCTCCCCTTCCGGCAAGGCGCTACTGAAACCATCCACGGCCTGGCCATTCTTGACGAGTATAACGGTCGGCAGGCTACGCACACCCAGACTGCTGGTCAGTTCCTGTTGCTCGTCGGCGTTGACCTTGGCGAGGACGAAGCCGCCTTTGTAATCGTTTGCAAGTTTCTCCAGCACCGGAGTCAACTGTTTGCAGGGGCCGCACCAGTCAGCCCATACATCCACCAACACCGGTGTCTGCATGGAGGCCTGCATGACTTTTTCCTGGAAGTTTTCAGCGGTGGCATTAAAAATATACGGCGAACTGCTCATGATTGGATCCCGATCTGCAATAAACAAAAATGATACTTCACTAAGTAGGTGCGGGCTGGGCAAATTCAAGCCCTGAGACAGGCCAGCCTTGAAATTACCGCCAGCGCCGTCACATAACGGGGATACCCTTTAAACCTGTTGAACCATATAGGGACTCACACGCCTCATGAATGACGATAGCCAGCAGGACCCACTTGATGATATCACCGAGTACATCGGTAAAGATGAAAGCAAAAGCAGCCTGACACTTGCCCGCCAGTCCATGCCGCGCCGCATGTACGTGATCCCGGTGTCCAATCGGCCATTTTTCCCGGCCCAGGTTCAGCCCGTGGTGGTAAATCAGAAGCCCTGGCACGAGACCCTCAAGCGTGTCAGTGAAACTGATCACCACATGGTAGGGCTCTGTTTTGTGGACAATCCCGATCTGGAGGGTCCGGTACCGGAGAGCGATGAGCTTGAGGCCATGGGCTGCGCTGTACGCGTGCATCATGCCCAGCAGGAAGGCGGCAAGATCCAGTTCATCGCCCAGGGGGTCCAGCGGATCCGGATTGTGCAATGGTTGCGCCGCAAGCCGCCGTACCTGGTCGAAGTCGAATACCCGGAGGAGCCCGAGGAACAGAAGGAAGAGCTCAAAGCGTACACCTTGGCCATCATCAGTGCCATCAAGGATCTGCTTCGCACCAACCCGCTATACGGTGAGGAGGTTAAACAATACCTGTCCCGTTTCGGGCCTGATGACAGCTCCCCGCTCGCCGACTTCGGCGCCTCCATGACCAGCGCTCGCGGCACCGAGCTACAGGAGGTGCTTGATACTGTGCCCCTGTTACGGCGGATGGAAAAAGTGCTGCTTCTGATGCGCAAGGAGCAGGAAGTGGCGCGACTCCAGGCGGAGATCAACGAAGAGGTCAACGACAAGGTCCAGAAGCATCAGCGTGAGTTTTTTCTCCGGGAGCAGCTCAAAGTTATTCAGCGTGAACTCGGTATGGCGAAGGATGACAAAACCGCCGACGCCGAACGGTTTCAGGCCCGGATGGCAGAGCTTTCACCTCCGGACCATGTTGTGAATCGGTTTGAGGACGAACTGGAAAAGCTGCAGGTGCTGGAGCAGGGATCACCAGAATACGGCGTCACCCGAAATTATCTGGATTGGCTGACCCAGGTGCCTTGGGGCCAGACGTCGAAAGACCACTTTGACCTTGCTGAAGCCCGGCGCATTCTCGACCGGGATCATGACGGCCTGGGCGATGTTAAGGATCGCATCGTGGAGTTCCTCGCGGAGGGAACCTTCAAAGGCGAAGTTTCGGGGTCGATCCTGCTACTCGTTGGACCGCCGGGAGTGGGCAAAACCTCAATTGGGCGCTCAGTAGCTGATGCGCTCGGCCGGGAATTCTATCGCTTCAGTGTTGGCGGTATGCGGGATGAAGCCGAAATCAAGGGCCACCGCCGCACGTACATTGGTGCCATGCCCGGTAAGTTTGTCCAGGCATTGAAAGACGCCAAAGTGGCCAACCCGGTGATCATGCTGGACGAGATCGACAAAATCGGTGCGTCTTATCAGGGCGACCCGGCATCGGCTCTGCTGGAAACCCTCGACCCCGAGCAGAATCGAGAGTTTCTTGATCACTACCTCGACCTGCGAATGGACCTGTCCAAGGTGCTGTTTATCTGCACCGCCAACCAACTGGACACCATCTCTCGCCCCCTGCTGGACCGAATGGATACGATTCGCCTGTCGGGCTATATCACTGAAGAAAAGCTGGTGATCGCCAAACATCACCTGCTGCCACGCCTGCTGAAAAGAGCCGGGCTATTGAAGAAGCAGTTCAACGTAACGGATGCTGCTATTCGTCAGGTTATCGAGGGCTATGCCCGCGAGGCCGGTGTTCGGGGCCTGGAAAAGCTGCTTCACAAACTGGTTCGCAAAGGCATCGTGCAACTGCTGGAAAAGCCCGCCACTCCAGTAAAGATCAATATTTCCGACCTCGTGGGTTATCTGGGGCAGCCCAATTTCAAGCGCGAAAAAGCCATGAAGGGTACGGGGGTCGTGACAGGGCTGGCGTGGACGGCCATGGGCGGGGTGACGTTAAGCATCGAGGCATCGCGTATCCACAGCAACCAGCGTGGTTTTAAACTGACGGGGCAGCTCGGCGACGTGATGAAAGAGTCGGCAGAAATCGCATACAGCTATGTGTCGTCAAACCTGAGACGCTTCAAAGGTGACCCGACCTTCTTTGACAAATCTTTTGTGCACCTTCACGTGCCGGAAGGCGCCACCCCGAAGGATGGGCCCAGTGCCGGTATCACCATGGCTACCGCACTGCTGTCCATCGCCCGGGGGGAGGCGCCGCAGCAAAATATTGCCATGACCGGCGAGCTGACATTGACTGGGCAAGTGCTGCCCATTGGCGGGGTGAGAGAGAAGATCATCGCGGCCCGGCGACAGAAAATCGACACCCTGATATTGCCTGAAGCCAACCGGGGTGACTATGAAGAACTGCCGGACTACCTGAAGGAAGGAT
Source organism: Marinobacter sp. (assembly GCF_040882185.1). Taxonomy (GTDB): domain Bacteria; phylum Pseudomonadota; class Gammaproteobacteria; order Pseudomonadales; family Oleiphilaceae; genus Marinobacter. Next base: position 143,769 of record NZ_JBBEBW010000032.1, read on the forward strand.
TAGAGGTTAACTTCGCCAGGCATTATTCCGATGTTTACGCGGTTTGCTTTGGCAACAAGCCCAAAAAGGGTGCCAGCGTCCATTAGCGCGGGCTTTGGCTTCGCCTGGTAGGAGCGGTTTTAACCGCGATGCTGTATGCCAGCCGCTGACTTTTCTCGACTGAAGTCGCTCCTACGGAAACACCTGCAGGCTTTGGCTTTGGCTTGGTCTGGTAGGAGCGTTTTCAACCGCGACTATTTCAGCTGTTATCTTTCCAGCCGTCTTCCCTTAGCATCGGCCCAACGTCCAATACCGGCGAAGCATCTATGCCGTCCGCATCCATCATATTGGCCACCCGCTGTAGCGATGCAATGATCATGGTTTGTTCCCATTCGTGCAGGCTCTGGAACTTTTTTACAAACTCTTCCTGAAGAGGCTCCGGAGCGCGAGCGAGAATGTCGACCCCGTCTTCCGTCAGGTGAGCATGAACCTTGCGTTTATCCTGCGTGCTGCGAACCCGGTACACCAGCTTGCGGAGCTCAAGGCGATCAAGGATGGTTGTGACCGTAGCCTGGCTCAAACTGACTTTGTCCGCGATGGTGCCGATGGTGACCTCGCCGAGATCGCGGATGGATCTCATGATCAGCAATTGCGGACCCGTCAGTCCAGCGTGTTTGCTCAGCCGTTTGGAGTGCAGATCTGTCGCACGAATAACACGCCGGAGCGCAACCAGTACCTGCTCAAAATTATTCACATCACTACCTCACAGCGGACACTAAGCGCACAGAAAGGCCCAAACAGCGACCCAAGTTATTTGTTTATACCACTAACTATTAGAGGTCTTTGCATCATAAATTGCAACATTGCCGGGATTCAGGTTCTGGTGTGCCGTGAGCAAGCATGCTTTTTGTAAATTGCGCTATTTTAAAGCCATTCATTTCTCGCTGAACCATCATGATATTTGCACCTATAATGCCATGGACTACGCTTAAGAACCCGAGGCGAAATAAAGAACTGATTTGGTCCGGCGTTTACTCTTTTTGACTCCAGCCCATTCCCGCGCTTGACAACAAGCAAGGCCTGGTGTTCTTTTAATCCCTTGAGAACATAAGAATAACCCTGACCCAAAGTAGGACAGACCCAATGAATACATCCGTAAAGAAACTCGTAACAGGTATTAGCGCTTCCATTGCACTGATGGGCGCTGGCAGCGCGTTCGCTGAAATAAAAATTGGTATCGCGGGGCCCATGACCGGTCCCGTTGCCCAGTACGGGGACATGCAATTCTCCGGAGCCCGGATGGCGATTGAGCGCATCAACGCTGAAGGCGGCGTGATGGGTGAAATGCTTGAGGCGGTTGAAGTCGATGATGTGTGCGACCCCAAGCAGGCCGTTACCGTAGCCAACAGGCTGGTTAATGAAGGCGTACGATTTGTCGTCGGTCACCTGTGCTCCAGCTCTACCCAACCGGCGTCTGATATTTATGAAGACGAAGGCATCCTGATGGTCACGCCCGCGTCTACCAGCCCGGATATTACCGAGCGTGGTTATGAACTGATTTTCCGTACCATCGGCCTCGACAGCATGCAGGGTCCGGTGGCCGCTGAGTATCTGGCAAGTCTGAATCCAGAGCGCGTCGCCGTCATTCACGACAAGCAGCAATACGGTGAAGGTATTGCCACGGCCGTCAGGGATACACTTCGGGAAGCGGGCGTTGAAGTGCCCATGTTCGAAGGTATTACCGCAGGCGACAAGGACTTCTCCTCCCTGGTCACCAAACTCCGCGATGCGGACATTGATTACGTTTATTACGGTGGTTACCACCCGGAACTGGGTTTGATCCTGCGCCAGGCGCGCCAGGCTGATCTGGATGCGGTCTTTATGGGCCCTGAAGGCGTGGGCAATAAAGACATCAATTCCATCGCCGGTGAAGCCGCAGAAGGCCTTCTGGTGACCCTGCCGCCTGCCTTTGATGAGAAAGAGGAGAACCAGGATCTTGTAAAGGCGTTCAAAGACAAGGACGAAGATCCTTCCGGCCCCTTCGTACTGACCTCTTACACTGCAGTTCAACTGATCGCTGAGGGCATTGAACAAGCAGAATCCACCGATCCGTTTGACGTCGCAGAAGCGCTTCGCAGCAACACATACTCCACCCCGATTGGTACTGTTGAGTATGACGACAAGGGCGATATGAAGTCCTTTGAGTTTGTTGTGTACGAATGGCATTCAGATGGCAGCAAAACTCCGGTAAACTAGGCCGTGACCGTTAATTTACGGTAATGGAACACCTTCTCACCGCGATCCGGGAGAAGGTGTTTTTTTAAGCCCCCGGAAGTTTTCACTTCACCCATGACGGCACACCGGCAAGGGTGAAGTGAAAACCGAAAGGTGCAGGTTTTCGGAGCCCCCAAATAATGCAAGACCTCCTGTACTTCATTCAGCAGCTCATTAATGGGCTGACGATCGGGAGCGCCTATGCCCTGATCGCCATCGGCTATACGATGGTTTACGGCATTATCGGCATGATCAACTTCGCCCATGGCGAGGTATACATGATTGGTGCCTACACCGCGCTCATTACCATAACCGGCATGGCCGCGCTGGGCGTCGCCTGGTTGCCTCTTATTCTGCTGGTCGCCCTTGTCTGTGCAGTCATTGTCTCCAGTTCAATGGGCTGGGCCGTGGAACGTATCGCGTACCGACCGGTGCGAGGACGACACAGACTGATTCCTCTAATATCCGCCATTGGCATGTCGATCTTTCTCCAGAACTACGTGCATCTCGCGCAAGGCTCAAGAAACCTGGGCTTTCCGTTGCTGATCGAGGGCGGCTTTCGGTTTGGTGCAGAAGATTCATTCCAGACTTCTATCTCCTACATGCAGATCACCATTTTCATCACCACTCTGATCTGCATGACGGCGCTGTCGTTGTTTATTTCCCGCTCCCGAACCGGTCGGGCCTGTCGCGCCGTCTCCCAGGACCTGGGCATGTCCAACCTGTTGGGTATCGATACCAACAAGATCATTGCGGCCACCTTTGTTATCGGCGCCGCCCTGGCTGCCGTTGCAGGCTTGCTGCTTGGCATGTACTACGGCTCCATTGACCCGCTATTCGGTTTCATCGCTGGCTTGAAGGCCTTTACGGCTGCGGTTCTCGGTGGCATCGGCAGTATTCCCGGTGCCATGTTGGGTGGACTTATTCTCGGCGTGTCAGAAAGCATGACGTCGGGATACCTGAGTGGTGAGTACAAAGATGTAGTGTCGTTCGGACTGCTCATTCTCATCCTGCTCTTCAAACCCACCGGGCTGCTCGGTAAACCGGAGGTGGAGAAGATCTAATGGCTACCCACAACGTTAAACACGCGCTTTTTTGCGCCTTCATCACTCTGATTGTTTCTTTTCCCATCATGGGCCTTAATCTGGAGGCTGAAGGCATCAGCATCAGACTGACGGGGGCGAGCCCATTCATACTGGCCGCCATCGTGATCGCGGCGATCGTCGTCTTCCTGTTCCAGACTTTTCGCGACAACATCATGGCCGCACTCGGACAGATGCACACCCTAAACCGGTTTGCAGACCGAAAACCGATGCCCCAGGAGAAACGCCTTAAGCTGGAAAACATTTTTCTGATCGTTTTGGTCGTCGGCGCTCTTTTATGGCCGTTCATCGCCTCCCGGGGCTCCGTCGACCTGGCCACGCTGGTACTGATTTATATCATGCTGGCGCTGGGACTGAACGTAGTCGTCGGCCTGGCTGGTCTGTTGGACCTGGGCTACGTTGCTTTTTACGCAGTCGGGGCTTATACATTCGCCTTGCTGTCCCAGTATTTTGGCGTCTCGTTCTGGGTGGCACTCCCGACTGGCGCCCTGTTCGCGGCGTTATTCGGCTTACTGTTGGGATTTCCCGTGCTACGTTTGCGAGGTGATTATCTTGCCATTGTGACGCTCGGGTTCGGTGAGATCATCCGCATCCTGCTGAATAACTGGACCTCGCTCACTGGCGGTCCTAACGGTATTGGTGGCATTCCCGACCCAACACTATTCGGGATGGAGTTCGGTCGCCGGGTCAAGGAAGAAGGCAACATTTCGTTCCATGATTATTTCGGTATTGCCTACGACAGTACCCACAAGATCATATTCCTGTACCTGATTGCCGTTGTGCTGGCGCTGGTCACCTTCCTGATTATTCGCCGCCTGATGAAAATGCCGGTGGGTCGTTCCTGGGAAGCTCTGCGGGAGGATGAAATCGCAGCCCGCTCCTTGGGCTTGAGCCGCACCGGCGTCAAACTCTCTGCCTTCACAATTGGCGCTTTCTTTGCTGGTTTCGCCGGCACTGTATTCGCTTCCAAGCAGGGGTTTATCAGCCCTGAATCCTTCGTTTTCCTGGAATCAGCCATTATTCTGGCCATTGTGGTACTCGGCGGTATGGGATCGCAGTTCGGCGTTATTCTTGCGGCCGTTGCCGTTACCATCCTGCCGGAGCTCGCCAGGGAATTCTCTGAGTACCGGATGCTGATATTCGGTGCTGCCATGGTACTGATGATGGTCTGGCGTCCCCAGGGGCTCATGCCGATGCGCCGAATCCATATACTACTTAAAAAGCAGGAGTGACGGATCATGCTTGAAGTACGCAATCTGTCTATGCGTTTTGGCGGCCTGCTCGCGGTGGACCAGGTATCCCTGGACGTTCAGGAACACGAAATAGTCTCGATTATTGGCCCCAACGGAGCCGGTAAAACGACGGTATTTAACTGCATGAGCGGGTTCTATCAACCCACCGGAGGGCAGATCCTGTATGAAGGCAAGGAGATCCAGGGTACCCCGGATTACAAAATTTCCCGCATGGGCATGGTCAGAACCTTCCAGCACGTCCGGTTGTTCGGGAAAATGTCGGTCGTTGAAAACCTGCTGGTTGCCCAGCATCGTCACCTCAACACTAATTTGTTGTCCGGCCTGATCAAGACGCCGAATTATCGGGAAAAAGAACGCAAATCTCTGGACCGGGCTGCTTACTGGTTAAGCAGGGTTGGCTTGCTTGATCATGCCAACCGGGACGCCGGTAACCTTGCTTATGGGCAGCAGCGCAGGCTGGAAATTGCCCGTTGCATGGTCACCGAGCCGAAGCTGCTGATGCTGGACGAACCGGCAGCGGGATTGAACCCGGCCGAAACCCGGGAACTCAATGAACTGATCATAAGCCTCAAAGAAGATTATCGCGTCTCCGTTGTGCTTATCGAACACGATATGAGCCTGGTAATGGAAATTTCAGACCGTATCAACGTCATCAACCAGGGCAGGCCACTTGCCAGCGGTACCCCGGAAGAAATTCGCCGGAATGATGACGTTATCAAAGCCTACCTGGGCGAGGCCTGAGGAACTCACATGCTTTTACTAGAAGACATCCATACCCATTACGGCAAGATCGAGGCCCTGCATGGGGTCTCCGTTGAGGTGAAGAAAGGTGAGATCGTTTCTCTCATCGGCGCCAACGGAGCAGGCAAGACCACGTTGCTGATGACAGTCTGCGGAAGCCCCCAAGCCACCTCTGGCCGGGTGATTCTGGAGGGCAAGGATATCACTCGTGACAGAACGTCGGACATCATGCGCTCGGGAATTGCCATCGTCCCGGAAGGACGCCGGGTCTTCCCCGGGCTCACGGTGGAAGAAAACCTGCACATGGGCGGTTTTTTTAACAGTAAAACCGAAATCCGCAAAAGCCAGCATTACGTGTACGAGCTTTTTCCCCGGCTCAAGGAGCGCGAGTACCAACGCGCCGGCACCATGTCTGGAGGGGAACAGCAAATGCTGGCCATTGGGCGCGCCCTTATGACCAAGCCCCGGATGATCATTCTGGATGAGCCATCACTTGGACTGGCGCCACTCATTATCAAACAAATTTTCGAAATTATCGGTCAACTCCGTGAGGAAGGCATAACGGTGTTTCTGGTCGAGCAGAATGCCCACAAGGCCTTGCACTTGGCGGACCGGGGCTATGTACTGGAAAATGGACGTATTCGTTTGCAGGATACTGGCGCCAACCTGTTGGCCAACCCCGATGTTCAGAACGCCTATCTCGGCGGCTAGGGGCCATCTTGGCGTTTCCAATTTCTGGTCTATACTGACAGCAACGGTTATCCCGCTGCATTATGGATTCAGGAGCGTTATGGAGTCAGGACCGTTAACGCACTGCCTTCCCTCTCAGTTTTTGACGCAGGGATAGCATGGCGTTTAAGTGCGACGACAGCTAAAAAATCAATCAAGGAGTGGACAATGAAGAAACTGATCGCAGGTGCATTGCTTATGGGTGCTTCAACTCTGGCGCTTGCCCAGCCAGGTTGCGGTGTCGGCGCTATGATCTGGAAAGGCCAGTCCGGTATTGCACCGCACGTCCTTGCCGCTACCACGAACGGTACATTCGGTAACCAGACATTCGGCATGACAACAGGCACTCTGGGCTGCCAAACCAACGAGTCTGTTCAGTCCATGGCGATGTACATGGACAGCAATATCGACAAGGTTGCCCGTGACATGTCGCGCGGCAGCGGTGAAAACCTTGATACGCTTGCCGTTCTGTTAGGTGTTGAGGAAGCAGACCGTGATGCCTTCCGAGGTATTTTGCAGGATAACTTTGCTACCATTTTCCCATCATCAGACACCACCTCTGATCAGGCAGTTAACGCCATTGTTGCTCTGCTTGAAAAGCACGAGTCTCTGAACAAGTACGTGACAGCATAGACAGGCCGGCTCTGAAGGACTGGAATGGCGCCAGGGACGGCGCACGCTTCCTACTTACACTCCGACATTCGACCATTCATGCGCTTACTGCTCCGACTCGGGCTGGCTGTTCTCAGCTTCGCCACTTGTACGTCTTCCCTGGCCGATCCGGTAGCAGTGCCTCCCGGTCTCTATCAGGACTCTACGTGGCTGATGCTCGGCCATTATCATACGGACCCATTCGGGAATGGCTACACGAGCCAGGCCGACGATGCGGCGTTCTTTATCAGCCCGAACGGGAAATATTCCCCGAAAGCCGAACTTGACGCTACGCTTGCCGCTATCCAGTTACCCGGCAACGGCGACAATCATGCCCGCTGTCGCTTCCCCGCCCGAGACAAATGGCTGAGAGCACAACTCGGTCTGCCCCAAGAGCCCGCAAAATGCACGGATTACCGTGAATGGCGAGAGAAACTCAATACCGCAACGGTCACCCTGGTCTTCGCCGCTTCTTACCTCAACAGCCCCTCCTCCATGTTCGGCCATACCTTTATTCGCCTGGACCCGCCGGAGGACGAGGAAGGCACCGATCTGCTACTGGCGAACACAATATCGTACGCCGCAGACGCGGAAGCTCACGACAGTGAACTGATGTTTGCCTACCGCGGTATCTTCGGCGGTTATCCGGGGATTACTACGATCCAACCCTATTACGAGAAAATTCGCCTCTACTCGGACATCGAGAATCGCGATCTGTGGGAGTATCAGCTCAATCTGGAACCCGACGAAATCGATACCATGCTGGCCCACGCATGGGAGATACGGGATCGGAATTTCGACTATTATTTCTTCGATGAGAACTGCGCCTACCGGCTACTCGCATTGATCGATGTGGCCCGGCCCGGCACGGATCTCCTCGACGAGGTCAGCACCCATGCCATTCCATCAGACACCGTGCGCTGGGTGGTCGATAAAGAGCTGGTAGCATCGGTGCACTACCGCCCCTCTGCCGCCACCAGCGTCAGTTATGCTCTTGACCAACTGAGCGACGACAACCAGACCCTGGCCGCGGCCATCGCCAATGGTTATGTTGCTGTCGATGCCAACGAAGTTACCCAGCTCGAACCCGAAATACGCGCGCAACTGATCGATGCTACCTACGATTACGTTCGCTACCAGACCGAAGCAGAGGGTTGGCCCAGGGATCATGCGGCGCCACTCTCCCACGACCTGCTTGGTGCCCGCAGCCAGATTCAGGGGGCGGAGCCGCTTAAGAAACCGCCAGTGCCGGAAGTTCGTGATGATCAGGGCCACGATACCTTTCGCGTTTCGCTCGGCGGTGGGCAACAGGGAGACCGACATTATGCCCAGCTCACCCTGCGCCCGGCCTACCACGACCTGCTGGACCCGCCAGAAGGCTATCGTCCCGGTGCTCAACTCCAATTCCTGAGACTGGACGCGAGATACTATACCGACAACGATGAATTACAGGTTGAACAGCTTACTGGTGTAGAAATCCGCTCGTTGTCGCCTCGCAATCAGTTCTTCTCTCCCCTCTCCTGGCAGGTGGGTTTTGGCGGGCGCAGAACCGAGCTCGATTCCGGCAAGCGCGCATTTACGCCCTATCTCGAAGGCGGAGCCGGTGGTAGCTGGCGACTGGGTCAACAGACACAGGCACTGGCAATGGCCACCGCCGATCTTGAGATCGACGATGATATCCGTCGTGGTTATGACTTTGCCCCCGGTGCTGACCTTGGTCTTCTGCACCAGAGCAATCGCGTCAGCTTGCTGACCGGTGCCCGCACCAAAGCCTGGCTAGTCAGCAGCCAACATCGTCAGGATGAGCTCTATATCGGCGCTAACTGGCACTTCGGGCGAAACCTCAGCCTTGGCGCTGAACTCACCCGGCAACATCACTACGACAGGTATCAGACCCAATGGCAGCTCGGCCTAAACGTCTACTTCTAGGACTGATCCTGGCAACCAGCCTGCTTCTTCAGGCTGGCTGCAGTGGGCTGTTCTTCTATCCGGATCGCAACGTCTACATAACCCCTGACCGGCTCAACCTGAGTTACGAGGATGTCTATCTCGAGACCGGCGACGGCGAAACCCTTCACGGTTGGTGGCTACCCTCTGAGGGTGCAGCAAAGGGCCATATCTACTTTCTCCATGGCAACGCACAGAACATCAGCAGCCATCTGATGAACGTCGCGTGGCTGCCCGAGAGAGGCTACAACGTCTTCCTCATTGATTATCGCGGCTACGGGAAATCTACCGGTGCTCCTGATATCGAGGGCACGCTGCACGATGCGGAAACTGGCCTGCGCTGGTTGATTAATAACCGGGATAGCAAACCCATCGCCCTGTTGGGTCAGAGTCTTGGTGGCGCACTGGGCATAGCGTTGGCGAGTGAGTGGAGTCAGCGCAACGAAGAGCCAGCGTTGGACGCCGTCATTCTCGATGGCACTTTCTCGGGATTTCGCACCATTGCCCGGGAGAAACTCTCAGCGTTCTGGCTTACCTGGCCGCTTCAGATTCCCTTGAGCTGGACCATACCGGACAATTACGAAGGATCCGACTACATTGAAGATATCAGCCCCACCCCGGTCATGATCATCCATAGTGTAAGAGACGGCATCATCCCTTTTCATCACGGTCAGGCTCTGTATGAGGCCGCCCGCGAACCCAAAGTCTTTCTGCAAACAGACACCCCTCACGCGGCTACGTTTGTAATACCGGCTTATCGGGACAAGGTTATTGAGTTTATAAGGCAATAAAAAACCCACCAACCGTTGCCGGGAGGTGGGTTTCTGGTCTCACTAGGCTAATCAGATAGCAGCAAGATCGGTTGGCTGCTCGCCTTCCTTGACTTCCTTCATGGACAATTTGACTCGTCCGCGAGCGTCAACGTCCAGCACCTTGACCAACACTTCCTGACCTTCGCTCAGCTCGTCAGTCACGTTCTCGATGCGACGATCAGAGATCTGGGAAATGTGTACCAGACCATCTTTACCCGGCAGGATGTTCACAAACGCGCCGAAATCGACGATGCGCTCAACCTTGCCCTTATAGATCGCACCTACTTCGATTTCCGCGGTGATTTCCATCACACGCTTCATCGCCGCCTGGGCCGCTACTTGAGTATCGGCGTAAATCTTCACGTAACCATCGTCGTCCAGATCAATCGATGCACCGGTCTCTTCGCAGATACCACGGATGGTAGCGCCACCCTTTCCGATCACGTCACGGATCTTCTCCGGATTGATCTTGATGGTGGTGATGCTGGGCGCACGATCCGACAACTCGGCACGGGGGGCTGAAATCACCTTGGCCATCTCGGCGAGGATATGCAAACGGGCACCGTGAGCCTGCTCAAGTGCCATTTCCATGATCTCATCGGTGATGCCGTTAATCTTGATATCCATCTGCAGAGCTGTGATGCCCTCAGCGGTACCGGCAACCTTGAAATCCATATCGCCGAGATGATCTTCATCACCCAGAATATCCGTCAGGATGGCGAATTTGTCGCCTTCCTTGACCAGACCCATGGCAATACCTGCGACCGGCGCCTTGATGGGTACGCCAGCGTCCATCAGCGCGAGGCTTGAACCACATACGGAAGCCATCGAGCTGGACCCGTTGGATTCAGTGATTTCCGATACCGCCCGAATGGTGTACGGGAACTCTTCGATCGTCGGCATAACTGCTGCGACACCACGCTTTGCGAGACGGCCATGGCCCACCTCACGCCGACCGGGTGTGCCCACACGGCCAGCTTCACCAACGGAGTACGGAGGGAAGTTGTAATGGAACAGGAACGGATCGCGACGCTCGCCTTCCAGTGCATCAATGATCTGCATGTCACGGGCGGTACCCAGCGTAGTGGTCACAATCGCCTGGGTTTCACCTCGAGTGAAGAGCGCCGAACCGTGAACGCTTGGCAATATGCCCACTTCAATCTCGATAGGACGGACAGTTTTGGTGTCACGACCATCAATACGGGGTTTGCCGTCGATCACGTGGTTACGAACCACGGACTTCTCGACTTTGCCAAAGTACTTTTTGACCTCATCCGCAGAAGGCTTGCCTTCTTCTTCGCTGGCCAGTTTCTCGACCACTTCCGCTTTCACAGTGCTAAGACGGGCATAGCGCTCCATCTTGTCACGGATAGCGTAAGCTTCTTCGATCGCACCCGCGAAGCCTGATTTAATTGCCGCCATCAGTTCGGTATTTTCAGTCGCTGGTTGCCAATCCCAACGGGGCTTGCCTGCTTCGTCTGCGAGCTCCTGAATCGCCTTGATAGCGGTCTGCATTTCCTGGTGAGCAAACAGCACACCACCCAGCATTTGATCTTCATTCAGGCCTTTGGCTTCTGACTCCACCATCAGAACCGCATCTTTCGTACCCGCAACCACCATGTCGAGCAATGACGAGTCGAGCTCTTCAAACGTCGGGTTCAGAAAATATCCGCGTTCGTTGGTATAAGCCACACGGGACGCACCCACCGGACCGTCAAACGGAATACCGGAGATGGACAAAGCTGCCGAGGCGGCCAGCATGCCCGCCATGTCCGGATCCTGGGTTTTATCAGAGGACATGACCGTCAGGATGACCTGGACTTCGTTCATGAACCCGTTAGGGAACAGCGGACGAATCGGACGGTCAATCAGGCGAGAGGTCAGTGTTTCTTTCTCGGACGGACGACCTTCCCGCTTGAAGAAGCCACCGGGGATTTTGCCAACAGCGTAGGTTTTTTCGAAGTAGTTGACGGTCAGTGGGAAAAAAGGTTGACCGGGCTTGGCTTCCTTGGCGCCAACCACGGTGCCGAGAACAGAAATATCGCCAATCGTGACCAGAACCGAGCCAGTCGCCTGGCGAGCGATACGGCCCGTTTCGAGAGTGACGGTCTTGCCGCCGAGTTCAAATGTCTTTTTTACCGGGTTCACGGTAACTCCTTATCTATCGTGTCAGTTCAGTCTGATAGCACACCCATGCGCGCTATCTCGGTCGCTGCAATACGTCCCTTCCGGATGAATGACGAAGGCATGCCGGCCTGAAAGCTAACAGGCTGTTGCAAAAACCCGGTATGCAACCGCCGGGCGTTTCAACAACCTGCTATTGTTTTGGCTTTCGGTTACGACAGACATCCTGCGGATATCACCGGACAAATCCGGAAAACAGCGTTGCTGGAGGCGTGGCTACTGCACCGGAGCACAGACTACACAATCAGCACGTTAAGCGGCCCTCCTGATCAAGCGGGAGAACCGAATGGCGAGAAGCACAAACAGCGGGGGCAAGCCCCGCGGTTTGTTGAATGGCGCAGCATGCGCTGCACCACCCTGACAGATCACTGGACCCAAACGGATCAGCGACGCAGACCCAAGCGCTTGATCAGCTCAAGATAGCGATCAGCGTTTTTCTTCTTCAGGTAGTCAAGCAGCTTACGACGCTGGTTAACCATTCTGATCAGGCCACGGCGGGAATGGTGATCCTGCTTGTTGACCTTGAAGTGACCCTGCAGCTTGTCGATGTTGGCGCTAAGAAGGGCCACCTGAACTTCAGGGGAACCGGTATCGCTTCCATCTTGCTGGTAGTCTTTTACAATCTGTGACTTCTCTGCGGCAGAAAGTGCCATTACTCACCTCATAGTTTGCGATGCGAATATAACATCCGGCCGAACCGCGCATCTCTGCAGCCCGGCTAGACAGTGACGTAATCCCAAAAGGAAAACCTCAGCTGTTTTTTACCAGACGACGGGGGACAATTTTCATGTCGCCGTCATCGGGAATTCCTTCACCCAAACCCACGAACCGGTCATCACCATAAAGGCGAACCAACCCGGAAACAGTCTGGTCCGACATTCTAACGGGTTGTCCGTTTAATATCGACCGCAACCTGTCCGACTCCAGCTCAAGGCTGGGAAACATCGACAGGGCAGCGTCCGGCTCCACTAAAAGGGCATCCAGTGATTCGTCACGTGCGCGAATGGCTTCCAGAGCGCCAATGGTGTGAGCCTGCTCCAGGGTGAAGCCGGAGGCCATAGTGCGGCGTAATGCCGTGACATGCGCCCCACAGCCAAGTGCCTGACCAATATCTTCCACCAGTGAGCGAATATATGTGCCCTTGGTGCAGCTCACCGCGATGTCGAATTCGTTGTCACGCAATGCCAGCAAGCTAAGTTCGTAGATCGTCACCGGTCGGGCCGGTCGTTCAATTTCAATCCCCTCTCGAGCGTATTCGTACAAAGGTCTGCCTTTGTGCTTGAGCGCCGAATACATGGAAGGCACCTGCTGGATATCGCCACGGAATGCCTCCAGCACGTCTTCCAGACGGGCTTCGGTGAGATCAGTCGGCACTGTTTTTTCCAGCACAACCTTGCCTTCGCTGTCCCCGGTCTCTGTGGTAATTCCCATCCGGGCCGTGGCCACGTAGGCCTTGTCGCTGTCGAGCATCATTTGGGAAAATTTGGTAGCTTCGCCGAAACAAAGCGGCAGGACACCCGTCGCCAGCGGGTCCAGTGCCCCCGTATGTCCGGCTTTGGCGGCACCAAACAAGTGCTTTACCTGTTGCAAAATCCCGTTAGACGTCAAGCCGATGGGCTTATCGATCACCAGTATGCCGTTGACATCGCGGCCTTTGCGACGACGACTCAACCCCTTGACTCTTTGGCATCATCAGCCTCATCACCAGGGCTCGTTTCCTGATTAACCACGACCGCTGATTTCTTACCCACCGCCTCATTGATCAAAGCGTCCATATGACGACTCTTGCCAAGCAAAGCATCAAAGTGAAAGCGCAGGTTAGGTACCATGCGAAGCTTCATCGCGCGGCCCAATTGACCCCGGAGGAAGCCTGCGGCCTTGTTGAGGACCGCTAGCGATTCTTTTACCGACTCCGATTCCGCCGTCAACTCTTCGGTGGTCAGCAGCGACACATAGATATCCGCGTATCCCATGTCACGACTTACTTTGACCGCGTTGACTGTCACCATTCCTACTCGCGGGTCTTTGATATCCCGCTGAATCATCTGGGCCAGTTCGCGCTGTATCTGATCGCCAATCCGATCAATACGGCTAAATTCCTTGGGCATAATAAGGCCTGTAATAGTCAGGGCGCCCTGTTCCCAGCGCGCCCTGTGTCAATCAATGATCACCTGGCTTCGTTCAGCCTGCGGATTCCAGCTTACGCTCAACCCGGACACGGTCGAACACTTCAATCTGGTCGCCCACTTTGACGTCGTAGCCTTTCACACCGATACCACATTCCATGCCGTTACGGACTTCAGCGGCATCATCTTTATAACGGCGGAGCGATTCCAGCTCACCTTCAAAGATCACCACATTGTCCCGCAGCACACGGATCGGCTTGTTACGATATACCGTACCTTCCGTCACCATGCAGCCAGCAACCTGGCCAAATTTCGGTGAACGGAAAGTCTCACGCACGTCCGCGATACCAATGATATCCTCACGGAACTCCGGCGCCAGCATGCCGGTCAGTGCAGCCCGCACATCATCAATCATGTTGTAGATGATGCTGTAGTAGCGAATATCCAGGCCTTCCTGCTCAACAAGACGCTTGGACGCCACATCCGCGCGTACATTGAAGCCGAAGATAACGGAGTTAGTGGCCATCGCCAGACTGACGTCGGTTTCCGCAATTCCACCAACACCAGAGGTAACGATTTTAACCTGTACTTCGTCATTGCCCAAGTCCTGAAGCGCCTTGGTAATGGCTTCCAGGGAGCCGCGCACGTCGGTTTTGAGCACAACGTTGAGGGTTTTGACCTCGTCCTTACCCATATTCTCGAACAGATTTTCGAGCTTGGCTGCCTGCTGTCGCTGAAGACGGTGTTCACGTTCCCGGCCCTGGCGGAATTCCGCCAGTTCTTTCGCCTTGCGCTCATCAGCAACAGCGAAGAATTCATCGCCTGCATCCGGCGTGCCATTCAGACCCAGAATCTCAACAGGGATTGACGGGCCAGCTTCCTTGGATGGCTTGCCTGCTTCGTCGGTCATGGCTCGCACTTTACCAAAGTAGGCGCCTGCGACGACCATATCTCCCTGCCTCAAGGTACCATTCTGAATCAGCACCGTTGCCACAGAACCGCGACCACGCTCAAGGCTGGATTCGATAACCACACCCTTGGCCGGGGCATCGGGTACGGCAGCCAGTTCAAGTACTTCAGCCTGCAGAAGAATAGCTTCGAGAAGATCATCAATACCGTCACCACTGTGGGCTGAGACGGGTACAAACTGGACATCACCACCCCAGTCTTCCGGTATGACTTCCATACCTGCCAGTTCGGTTTTGATCCGGTCCGGGTCGGCGTCTTCCTTATCCATCTTGTTAATCGCGACAACAACTGGCACCCCGGCTGACTTCGCATGCTGGACCGCTTCCTTGGTCTGCGGCATAACGCCGTCATCTGCGGCTACCACTAGGATCACGATATCTGTGCACTGAGCGCCCCGGGCACGCATGGCAGTGAATGCCGCGTGGCCTGGGGTATCCAGGAAGGAGATCATGCCGTGATCAGTCTGCACATGGTACGCACCGATATGCTGGGTAATGCCACCGGACTCACCGCTGGCAACCTTGGTACGCCGGATGTAGTCAAGCAGCGAGGTCTTACCATGGTCAACGTGACCCATAACACTGACGACGGGTGCACGCTTGACCTTTTCGCCTTCAAACGAAATCTCCCTCAACACGGACTCTTCAAATGCGTCATCACTAACCGCTTTGGCTTTGTGGCCAAGCTCTTCAGTCACCAGAATCGCACTTTCCTGATCCAGCGGCTGGTTAATGGTTGCCATGACACCCATGCCCATCAAGGTTTTAATCACATCGGCAGATTTAACAGCCATGCGCTGCGCAAGATCACCCACGGTGATGGTCTCAGGAATTTCAACTTCTCTAACCATCGGTTTGGTTGGCCTCTCGAAAGCGTGTTGCTTTTCTTTCGGTTTCTTTTTCGCCCGCAATGGCTTGCGAAGCGTTGTATCTTCTTCGTCATCAGAAAGAACCACCTTGGGCTCTTCAACCGGACGATTTCTCGGTCCACGATGACCCGCTGATTTCTTCTTCGGCTTGCCGTCATCGGGCTCATCCACAACGCGCTCGCGAGCCTTTTCCTTCTTTTTCTTCGGCTTACGATCTTTGTCTTTCGCGTTTTCCGGGTCCGCAGGCGGTATAGGCATATCCGGATCAATCAGGTCCTGCGGCTTGTCAGCTGCCGGTGTCTCTTTCGCCGACTTTGCAGACTCTTCGGTAGCAGGGGCTGCCTCTGGCGCTGCGGGCGATGTTTCTTCCGTTACAGCGGGTTGCTCCGGCGCTTCCGTCTGGGCCACCTCAGCAACTTCCTGAACTACCGGTTCGACTTCCGCCTCCGGCTGATTCTCTTCGCGCTTTATGTATGTTCGCTTTTTCCGAACTTCGACGTTAACTGTTTTGGCGCGACCTGCCCCACTGCCAGCTTTCAGCGTGGTTGTGGTTTTGCGTTTGAGCGTAATCTTCTGCGGTCCTGAATCTGACTCGCCGTGGTTCTTTCTCAAAAACGCAAGCAGCTGCTGCTTCTCATCACTGGATACAGAGTCATTTTCAGAGCGGGCTTTCAGGCCTGCCTCTACAATCTGACGCAGCAAACGATCCACGGGAGCGCCTACATCTGCGGCCAGTTGTTTTACCGTTACTTCAGCCATACTGGTCCTCCTCCCGATTAAGCCTGGTCCTGAAACCAGGGGGCACGTGCTGTCATGATAAGCTGACCGGCACGCTCTTGTTCCATTCCGTCAATTTCAAGCAAGTCATCTACAGACTGCTCAGCAAGATCTTCCATGGTCCGGATGCCCATGCCCGCCAGCTTGAACGCCAGCGAACGGTCCATCCCCTCCATGGTCAACAAATCTTCTGCGGGCTCACTGCCCTCAAGCGCTTCTTCACTGGCCAGGGCCTGGTTCAACAAGGCATCCTTGGCGCGACGACGAAGCTCAGTCACCGTATCTTCATCAAATCCGTCGATTGCCAGCATTTCCTCCATCGGTATATAGGCCACTTCCTCAATGGAGGTAAATCCTTCATCGATCAATACACCGGCAAATTCTTCATCGACATCAAGGTGACTGGTAAAATGCTCAAGCAACCGAGTCTGCTCCTGCTCCTGCTTCTCACCCGCTTCTTCTTCCGTCATTACGTTCAGCGTCCAACCGGTCAGCTCACTGGCCAAACGAACGTTCTGTCCATTGCGACCAATCGCTTGCGCCAGATTGTCTTCGGCGACCGCAACTTCCATCGTGTGGCCATCCTCGTCCATGACAATAGAAGCAACTTCTGCTGGCGCCATTGCATTGATAACCAGTTGTGCCGGATTGTCGTCCCAGAGCACAATATCCACTCGCTCACCGCCGAGCTCATTAGATACGGCCTGCACACGCGAACCGCGCATGCCGACACAAGCGCCTACCGGATCAATACGGCGGTCGTTGGTCTTGACGGCGATTTTTGCCCTTGAGCCGGGATCACGGGCGGCGCCGCGAATTTCAATCAGCTCTTCAGCAATTTCCGGCACTTCAATGCGGAATAGCTCTATCAGCATTTCCGGACTGGTGCGACTGAGGATCAACTGGGGGCCCCGGTGATCCGTGCGGATTTCCAGCAGCAAAGACCTTACCCGGTCGCCCATACGGAAGGTCTCACGAGGAATTAACTGATCCCTCGGCAACAGCGCTTCCGCGTTAGACCCTAAATCGACAATCACATTATCGCGGGTGACCTTCTTGACGGTACCGGATACCAATTCACGAACCCGATCACGATAGCTGTCTACGATCTTTGCCCGTTCGGCTTCACGAACTTTCTGGAAAATGATCTGTTTGGCTGCTTGGGCCCCAATCCGCCCAAAGGCGACAGACTCGACCTTTTCTTCGTGGGTATCACCTGGCTGAAGCGCTTTATCGATTTCTTCGGCTTCCTGCATGGTGAGTTCGCTACCCAACGCTGGCACCGCATCGTTATCTACAATCAACCAGCGACGGAAGGTTTCGTATTCACCGGTGCGTCGATCAATCGAAACACGGATATCAGCCTCTTCATCGTCGTAACGTTTTTTGGCGGCAGTGGCGAGCGCCAATTCAATGGCCTCAAAAATAACATCTTTATCGACACCCTTCTCGTTCGAGACGGCCTCAACCACCAGCAAAATCTCTTTACTCATTAGATTGCCCTGCCCTTTAATTTAGACTCGCAGTCAACCGATTTACTCGAAAACCGGAATGATGTTTGCCCGCTCAATACTATCGAATGGAAGCAGGTACTCATGGTCATCGACAACAACCACAACATCCTGATCCTCAACACCTTTGAGCAGTCCCTGAAACTTTCTGCGTCCTTCGAACGCCATACGGAGACGGACCTGCACGTTATGGCCCACAAATGCCTCGTATTGTTCGAGACGAAACAGCGGCCTGTCCATACCTGGTGATGAGACTTCAAGGGTGTACTCGGACTGGATCGGATCTTCTACATCCAGTACACCACTGACCTGACGGCTGACTTTTTCGCAGTCTTCGACCCCGATACCATCCTCGGCATCGTCAATAAATACCCGGAGAAGGGACTGGTAGCCCTGAGACCGAAATTCAAGACCCCAGAACTCATACCCCAGGCCTTCTATAACCGGACGCAATATGGTTTCAAGTTGCTGTAACTTAGCTGACAAGTGGCTCACGTCTCCGTAACAATTTTGGTTGCCCCAAAAACAAAAAAAGGGCTGTTTATCAGCCCTTTTCATGCACCAGGGCCTGCTGCGCCAGGCCCCGTAATCAAAAAGCCCCTGACACTCAGATGCGCTGGAAATACTCAACGCGATCTGCCTTGGGGCTCCTTGTAGCAAGAACTAGCAGGTGCCTCTACCACAGCCCCTGCCGACAGACACCTGGCCTGTCTTGAGCGAATCTGGCACCGCCAAAACCCGCTGCAATAATCGCCGGAGTATAAGGACGCCAGCCATACTGGTCAAGGACTGACCAAAAAAAACGGCTTGGGTGTTCCAAGCCGCTCTTCAAAAGTGGTGCCGATGGCCGGACTCGAACCGGCACAGCTTTCGCCACTACCCCCTCAAGATAGCGTGTCTACCAGTTCCACCACATCGGCTACAAACTTCACTCGAGCTCGGGGATAGAAGACTCGTCCCCGCTCTCGTCTTCACTGGAACGCATTTCACCGGCAGGCGCCTCATCTGCGGCCGCTGGCGATTCTTGAACCATCGGAATACCCGCCTGACCAGCAACTTCCGCGCGCTCCTTGGCAAAAATTGCCAGAGAAAAACTCGTCACAAAAAACACGATCGCCAGAAGGGTTGTGGCCCGAGTCAAAAAGCTGCCACTGCCCTGACTTCCGAATACTGTCTGTGAGGCTCCGCCGCCTCCAAAAGCCGCACCGGCATCCGCACCTTTGCCGTGCTGGATCAGAACAAGACCCACCAGCGCCACCGCGATCACGACATGCACAACGACTACCAGTGTTTCCATCCAATCCATAAATTATCTCTCAAAACTCGCTTGAAACTTAGGGCTTTAATGTCAGACCGCGCGACAAATATTCACGAAATCGTCTGCTATCAGCGATGCCCCGCCAATCAGGCCGCCATCAATATCGGGTTGCTCAAACAGCTCGCGGGCATTATCAGGTTTGACGCTGCCTCCGTAAAGGAGGGAAACATCAGAAGCTGGAGCACCCATTGAACCCAGCACGTTTCTCATATGGAGATGCATTGCCTGGGCGTCCTTCGCGGTTGCCGTCTTACCGGTCCCGATGGCCCAAACCGGCTCATAGGCGACCATTACTTTATTCCAGGAATTGCTGTCCAGACTCTGCAAAGCTGCCTGTAATTGCCTTGATACAACGTCTTCTGCCTGACCTGCCTGGCGCTCTGAAAGCGTCTCGCCTATACATAGCAAGGCAACCAATCCGGACTTCAAAACCTGCTGAACCTTATCCGCCACAACCTGATCAGACTCACCGAATAACTGTCTGCGCTCAGAGTGCCCTACAAGCACATACTCACAACCAACATCGGCAGCCATTTTCGCTGAGACCTCGCCAGTGTAGGCACCTTGATCCCATTGTGCAGTATTCTGGATACCAACCGTGAATGAGGCATCCGATATCAAACGCCGGATCTCTGCAACGTAAAGTGAGGGAGGAATAATAACAACCTCAACATCTTTATCAAGCACTGAAAGCTGAACTTTCAATTCACTAATCAGCGACTTGGCAAAGCCCCCTGATCCGTTCATTTTCCAGTTTGCTGCTACTATTTTACGTCGCATCTTAACCCCATAAATCACGGGAGGCGGAACTATACAGCAGTCAATTCAATCAGACAACCGGATTCAGGCCGAGGAATTGGAAACCACAGCCGCAAGATCTTCGGCTATCCGCGCTATCAAGGCTGCATCCTGACCTTCGGCCATAACCCGTATCAGCGGCTCGGTGCCAGAAGCCCGCAACAGGATTCGACCGGTACTTCCGAGCTCACGCTCTGCCGCAGACACTGCATCAACAATGTCTTCCCGTGCGAGCGGATCAAAGCGCTCGGCGATGCGCACGTTGATCATGGTCTGCGGCAGTTTGGTCATCGCCTGGCGGAGCTCACCCAAAGACTTTCCCGAACGCCAGATCGCGAGCAGTACCTGAAGAGCAGACACGATACCATCGCCCGTAGAGGTACAATCCCGAAGAACCAGATGGCCGGACCCTTCGCCACCCAGCACCCAGCCATTTTTGACCAACTGCTCCATGACATAACGATCGCCAACCTTTGCACGTTCGAAGGCAATACCCTGATCCTGCAGCGCCAATTCAACCCCAAGATTGGTCATCAACGTGCCCACCACTCCCCCTGACAACGTGCCTGCGGCTTTGCGCTGGGAGGCAATAATAAAGAGCAATTCATCGCCGTCGACATATGAGCCGTCACGATCAATCATCAGCACTCGGTCACCATCGCCGTCAAATGCGATACCAAGATCGGCGTTCTTCTCCGCAACGGCATTACGAAGCGACTCCATATGCGTGGAGCCGACATTAAGATTGATATTCAGCCCGTCCGGATCAGCACCGATTACAGAGACTTTAGCTCCCAACTCCCTGAACACTTTGGGAGCCACGTGATAAGTCGCTCCATGCGCACAATCAAGGACGATCTTCAGTCCTTCAAGCGTAAATTCGTTGGGCACGGTGCTTTTACAGAATTCGACATAGCGCCCCGGTGCATCATCGACCCGGAACGCTTTGCCCAACTCACCCGAATCACAAACTACGATCGGCTCACTCAGCCAACGTTCAATTTCAGACTCGAGGTGATCGTCAAGCTTCGTCCCGGCAGCCGAGAAAAACTTGATGCCATTATCGTGGTGCGGATTATGGGACGCGCTGATCACGATCCCCGCCGATGCCCGAAAGGTTCGGGTCAGGTATGCGATAGCGGGAGTTGGCATTGGCCCCAGCAGCTTTACATCGACGCCAGCGGCAGAGAGCCCCGCTTCCAGCGCGCTCTCAAACATGTAACCGGATAAACGGGTATCTTTACCGATTAATACGCTGTTGCGTTGACCGTCGCGCTTGAAGGCCATGCCCGCTGCCCAACCCAGTTTGAGCATGAAGTCAGGCGTGATGGGTGCCTCGCCAACCCGGCCTCTAATGCCATCAGTACCAAAGTATTTTCGCTCTGTCATTGAACCACCTCTTCCATAGCCGCGACGACCTTGACCGCATCAACGGTTTCCCTTACATCGTGAACCCGAATAATGGATGCACCTTTCATGGCCGCTATTGTCGCGGCTGCGAGCCCAGCAGGCAACCTTTCCGAAACATCTCTCCCGGTGATCTCACCTAACATACTTTTCCGTGACACCCCTACCAGAACCGGATAGCCCAATGCCCGCATCTGCGCCAACCCAGCCAACAACTCGAGGTTGTGGTTGAGGTTCTTGCCAAATCCGAAACCAGGATCCAGCAGGATATGACGCGCCAGAACGCCAGCCTCTTCAACCAAGCGCACACGTGACATCAGAAAGCTGGCAACCTCACGGCTGACATTGTCGTATTCCGGCTTAACCTGCATGTCACCGGGCTGACCTTTCATGTGCGTCAGGCACACCGGGACACCTGCCTCAACCGCAGCCTTCACAGCGCCATCACGTTGCAACGCGCGCACATCGTTGATAAAGCTGGCCCCAAGGCGTACCGATTCTGTCATTACTTCGGGAGTGCTGGTATCTACCGAGATGACAGTATCCAGCTCGGCCGCTATCGCCTCCACAACCGGACATACCCGGTCGAGCTCTTCCTGAACCGATATCGAGGCTGATCCCGGCCGGGTGGACTCGCCACCGATATCCACAAACGCAGCACCATCATTTACCATTCGCCGCGCCTGCACCAGAGCTGCATCTCGTTGATTGAAACGCCCCCCATCAGAAAATGAGTCCGGTGTTACGTTAAGGATTCCCATCACGTGGCAGCGAGCAAGGTCCAGAGATCGTCCGGCAAAATTCATCAACATATTCAGAAATCCCCAATTGGGCTGGAGAAATAGCAAAAAAAACGCCGCCCGTTTCAAGGGCGGCGCTTATTGGATACTGTCACAACTGAGTTGGCCAACAATCACCGCTTGGCTCGTGACAGAAAGTTTGGCTAATGCTCTCCGGCAGGGCGACCAACGCTTCCCGTGGGGCGACCGTCATCCGGAGTTCCATCAGGGGCAGCCTGACCACCCGATCCTTCAACCGGCACGCCACCACTGGGACCGCTATCATTCCAACCCTTGGGCGGACGCGGTGTACGCCCCTCCATAATGTCGTCAATCTGCAATCGGTCGATGGTTTCATACTTCATCAGGGCGTCGGCCATATCATCGAGCTTGTCCCTGTTATCTACCAGCAACTGACGAGCTTTTTCGTAACACTCATCAATAATGCTTCGAACTTCTTCGTCGATGCGCTGAGCAGTTTCAGGCGAGTAGATCGTCTGGGCCTGTCCGGCGGAACGACCAATGAAAGGCTCTTCAGCATCAGTATCGTACTGCAACGGCCCCAGTTTTTCGGAGAGACCCCAGCGGGTAACCATATTACGAGCCAGTTTTGTGGCCCGCTCAATATCGTTGGATGCGCCGGTTGTTACCCCATCAAAACCAAGCGTAAGCTCTTCGGCCAGGCGACCACCAAACAGACTGCAGATCTGGCCAATCAGGAAGCGCTTGCTGTGGCTGTATTTGTCCTCTTCTGGCAGGAACATGGTGACACCCAATGCCCGCCCCCGGGGAATGATACTCACCTTGTAAACCGGGTCATGCTCAGGCATCAAGCGACCGATGATTGCGTGACCGGATTCATGGTACGCGGTGTTCAATTTTTCTTTCTCATTCATCACCATGGACTTACGTTCAGCGCCCATCATGATCTTGTCTTTCGCCAGCTCCAATTCTTCCATGGTAACCAGACGCTGATTGCGACGGGCTGCGAACAAAGCGGCCTCGTTAATCAGGTTAGCCAGGTCAGCACCGGAAAAGCCAGGTGTGCCCCGTGCTATCAGTGCAGGCTCAACACCATCCGCCAAAGGTACCTTCTTCATATGCACCTTAAGGATTTGCTCACGACCGATGATGTCCGGCAAACCGACCACAACCTGCCGGTCAAAACGACCCGGGCGAAGCAGCGCAGGATCAAGAACATCCGGACGGTTGGTAGCAGCAATGACAATAACGCCTTCGTTGCCTTCAAAGCCGTCCATTTCCACCAGCAGCTGGTTAAGTGTCTGCTCACGCTCGTCGTGACCACCACCCATACCGGCACCACGATGGCGGCCAACGGCGTCAATCTCGTCGATAAAGATAATGCACGGGCTCTGCTTCTTGGCCTGCTCAAACATATCCCGGACCCGGGACGCACCCACACCCACGAACATCTCGACGAAGTCCGAACCGGAAATTGAGAAGAAAGGCACCTTGGCTTCACCCGCAATAGCCTTGGCGAGCAGGGTTTTACCAGTACCGGGCGAGCCGACCATCAACACCCCTTTCGGAATACGACCACCGAGACGCTGAAATTTGCTGGGATCGCGGAGAAAATCAACGATCTCCTTGACGTCTTCCTTGGCCTCATCAACACCGGCAACGTCCGCGAAGGTCGTCTTGATCTGATCTTCGCTCATCAGGCGAGCCTTGCTTTTGCCAAAGGACATTGGTCCCTTGCCACCGCCGCCGCCCTGCATCTGCCGCATAAAGAAGACGAACAGAGCAATAATAATGAGTATCGGGAAGGCAGCCACCAGGAGCTGCGTCCAGATGCTCTGGCGTTCCGGCTCTTTACCGACGATTTCAACGTCGTTAGCCAGCAGATCATCCATCAGCTTGTTATCAGGCACCTGCGGACGAATTGTTTCGAACCGGCTGTTATCGCCTGACGTGCCCTGAATTTTAAGACCATCAATAGTGACTTGCCGCACCTGGCCCTGCTGGACCATCTGTACGAACTCCGAGTAATTAACTTGCTGACCGCTGGTTGTCGGTGTGAAGTTCTGAAACACCATCAGCAGCACGGCGGCTATTATTAGCCATAAAACCAGATTTTTTGCCATATCGTTCAAGGATCGTCACCTGTGAATTGAAAGGTCGCGTGTCAGACAGACCTTTTTCGACACCTTACACTACTTGTACGTCTGTCCACCAGAAACAGCCCATCCATATCGACCCCAAGGCGTGCCTCAACCTTTGAAACCTTTACAGACCTGATATATCTCCCGGGAGCGCGATCGGGAGGACTCCGGCTTTCGACTTACCACGCTGCTGAACGACTGACGCATAGCCGCCAACAATGATTCGAAACCCTCGCCCTGAAACACTTTGGCCACCAGTACACCCCCAGGAGTAAGTACTTGTTGCGCCATATCCAACGCCAGTTCGATCAAACCCATGGCTTTTGGAATATCTACCGCAGCCATACCACTCATATTGGGTGCCATATCTGAAATTACAACGTCCGCACGGCGATCTCCCAACAATTTCAACAAAGAATCCAGCACTTCCTGCTCAGTAAAGTCACCCTGCACAAAGCGCACCCCAGCGATTGGATCCATTGGCAAGATGTCACTGGCGATCACCACACCCTCATCCCCAATCCGCTCAACCGCTACCTGGGACCAGCCGCCGGGGGCCGCCCCCAAATCAACGACAACCTGGCCAGGCCTAAAAAGCCGATCCTTCTTATCAAGCTCAATAAGCTTATAACTGGCCCGGGAGCGGTAGCCGTCAGCTTGTGACTGTTTGACCCAGGCATCATCAAAATGTTCCTTCAGCCAGCGGTCGCTGGACTTTGAACGGGCCAAACTACACCTCCAGCAAGGGATTTCTGAATGAACGTCACCATAAGTGGTATCGACAATTTAACCACCGGCCGACTCTGATATAATCAGACTATTATACGGATCTGACGACCAGCATGTCGCCGACGATTTACTAATAACCATCATCAAGAGATTGAATTATGAGCCTGTCGCCTGAACAGCGTCGCGAGTACCGGACGATTGCCCACAACCTGAAGCCTGTAGTAATTATCGGCGACAAGGGCCTGACAGAGAACCTTCAGCAGGAACTTGACCGGGCGCTGAATGACCACGAATTAATTAAAGTTAAAATTGCCAGCCCGGATCGGGAACAACGGCAGGAACTTACCGACGCGCTCTGCAAAGCCTCCGGCGCGCAACTGGTTCAGAGTATCGGTAAAATCGCGGTGATTATGCGTCGCGCTGCCAAACCGAACCCTAAACTGTCGAACCTGCAACGCACGCAATGAGTCAGCGCTGAGCGCGGAAAGAAAAAAGCCGATATCAGGGGGCCCTGTGCTGGCTTTTTCGTGCTGGTGGCGGAGTCTATACGTGCTCCACTTCTTCAATCTCATACTCGACAGTGCCGGAAGGTACGCGAATGGCCACTACGTCGCCCTCACTCTTACCGATCAGGGCCCGGGCAATCGGTGAGGACACAGACAACCTGCCAGCCTTGATATCCGACTCATCTTCACCGCAAATCTGGTAGTGGACCTGCTCGTCGGTATCCACGTTCAACAGGTGCACGGTGACCCCGAAAATAACCTTGCCGGTATTTTCGATAGTAGTGACATCAATCACTTGGGCCGCTGACAGCTTGGATTCAATTTCCTGAATCCGCCCTTCAATAAAACTCTGCTGCTCGCGCGCCGCATGATATTCAGCATTTTCTTTCAGATCGCCATGTTCCCTGGCGGTGGCAATTGCCTTAATTACCCGCGGACGATCCTCAGATTTGAGCTGCTTAAGCTCTTCCCGAAGGCTGGCTTCGCCAATAACAGTCATAGGTACTCGGGTTGTCATAACGTTCACTTTCCTGCGTGCAGTTCCTGGAGCCGGCGCACCGTTCTCTCAGGCCCAAAATTAATTGCCCGGCAGAAAGCTTCGCCTCCCGCCAGCGTTGTTGTATAGGCCACTTTACGTTGCAAGGCGGACTGGCGAATTTGCGCGGAATCCGATATTGCCTTGCGGCCTTCTGTTGTATTGATAATCAACTGGATCTGATCATTCTTGATCGCATCAACAATATGCGGTCGACCCTCACGCATCTTGTTGACACGCTCAACGGCAATGCCCGCAGCGCGTAACGATTGCGCGGTGCCGGTCGTGGCAATCAGCTTGAAACCCGCGGCTACCAAGTCACGGGCCACTTTGAGCGCGCCAGGCTTATCCACATCGCGTACTGAAATAAAGGCAGTCCCCTGCACCGGTAAGCGCTCACCCGCCGCCAGTGCAGCCTTGGCAAATGCTTCATCAAAGCTGTCACCGATTCCCATCACTTCGCCGGTTGACTTCATTTCCGGCCCAAGGATCGGATCCACCGCAGGAAACTTGCTGAACGGAAACACGGACTCTTTCACCGCAAAGTGAGTGGGGATGATTTCCGTGGTGAAGTTCTGCTCCACCAACGAAGTTCCCGCCATGCAGCGCGCCGCCACCTTCGCCAGTGAGACACCGATGGCCTTCGAAACGAACGGAACTGTACGAGAGGCTCGCGGGTTCACCTCAATAACGTAAACCTTGTCGTCCTGCCATGCCAACTGCACGTTCATCAGGCCAACAACATCGAGCTCCAGGGCCATCTTGCGAACGGTTTCCCGCATTTCGTCCTGCACGGCTGCCGGCAAGGTATAAGGCGGAAGCGAACAGGCCGAGTCGCCGGAATGAACCCCTGCTTGCTCGATGTGCTGCATGATGCCCCCAATGACCACGTCCTTGCCGTCGCAAATGGCGTCAATATCAACCTCGATAGCGGCGTTAAGAAAGTGGTCCAGCAATACAGGGCTGTCGTTAGAGACTAGCACCGCGCTGCGCATATAGCGCACAAGCTCGGCTTCGTCATAGACGATTTCCATTGCGCGCCCGCCCAAAACGTAGGAGGGACGCACCACTAAAGGATAGCCAATCTCACGGGCAGCCAGAAGCCCCTCCTCCTGGCTTCGCACGGTAGCGTTCTCAGGCTGAAGCAGGTTGAGCCGGGTAATCATCTGCTGAAACCGCTCCCGGTCCTCAGCGCGGTCGATCGCATCCGGACTGGTACCAATGATAGGTACACCAGCGGCTTCAAGACCTCGGGCCAGCTTCAAAGGCGTCTGGCCACCGTACTGGACGATCACACCTTTGGGCTTTTCGACGTGAATGATTTCCAGCACGTCTTCGAGGGTTATCGGCTCGAAGTACAAGCGATCGGAGGTATCGTAGTCCGTCGACACCGTTTCCGGGTTGCAGTTGATCATGATGGTCTCATAGCCGTCTTCCCGCATAGCCAGAGCCGCATGCACACAGCAATAATCGAACTCAATGCCCTGACCGATACGGTTCGGGCCACCACCAATCACGACGATCTTCTCTCGATTCGTCGGCTCCGCCTCGCACTCTTCCTCATAGGTTGAATACAGGTAGGCTGTGGAGGAGGCAAACTCAGCCGCACAGGTATCAACGCGCTTGTAGACCGGACGGATATTCAACTCATGCCGCAGTTTGCGCAGGCTGACCTCAGAGATGCCCAACAGCTTCGCAATCCGACCATCGGAAAAGCCTTTGCGTTTCAGGCGGAACAAGGTTTTGTAGTCGATATCGGCCTTACCGACAGTCTTGAGCTCGACCTCCTCTCGAATCAGGTCCTCGATCTGCGCCAAATACCACGGATCTACCTTGGTATGCTGGAAAACTTCATCCACCGACATACCCTTACGAAACGCATCGCCGATATACCAGATCCGCTCGGCACCAGGGACGTTGAGTTCACGGGTGAGATTTTCACAGCCGTCTCTGGTCGAAACATCGACCATTTCTTCAAAGCCTTCAGAGCCTACTTCCAGACCACGCAACGCTTTCTGGACCGATTCCTGGAACGTGCGGCCAATAGCCATTACTTCACCCACGGATTTCATTTGGGTGGTGAGTCGGGCATCTGCTTGCGGAAATTTTTCAAAGGTAAAACGCGGAATTTTGGTTACAACGTAATCGATGCTGGGCTCAAACGACGCTGGCGTAATCCCACCGGTGATTTCATTCTGGAGCTCATCCAGCGTGTAACCCACCGCTAACTTGGCGGCGACCTTGGCAATCGGAAAACCGGTCGCCTTGGAAGCCAGCGCCGATGACCGGGAAACCCTGGGGTTCATCTCGATCACCACCATGCGACCATTTTCCGGATTGATACCGAACTGGACGTTGGAACCGCCAGTTTCCACACCTATTTCGCGCAGAACCGCCAGGGAGGCGTTCCGCATGATCTGATATTCTTTGTCGGTCAGGGTCTGAGCCGGGGCCACGGTGATGGAGTCGCCAGTGTGTACACCCATGGCATCGAAATTCTCGATCGTACAGATGATGATGCAGTTGTCGTTACGATCACGCACCACTTCCATCTCGTACTCTTTCCACCCGATCAGCGACTCGTCGATCAGCAGTTCATTAGTAGGTGACAAATCGAGGCCGCGGGTACAGATCTCTTCAAATTCATCGCGGTTGTAGGCGATACCGCCACCGGACCCGCCCATGGTGAAAGACGGGCGGATAATACAGGGGAAACCAATGCTGTCCAGCACCTGGAAGGCTTCTGCCATGGAATGCGCCATCGACGCCCTGGGTGTATCCAGGTTAATGGCCTTCATAGCCTTGTCAAACCGATCACGGTCTTCAGCCTTATCGATGGTGTCCGCGTTGGCACCAATCATTTCGACACCGTGCTCCTGCAGTACGCCGTGCTTCTCGAGATCCAATGCGCAGTTCAAAGCTGTTTGTCCGCCCATAGTAGGCAGCAGCGCATCGGGCTTTTCCCGTTCAATAATCTTGGCAACGGTTTTCCAGGTGATCGGCTCAATATAGGTAGCGTCTGCCATCGCCGGGTCGGTCATGATAGTCGCCGGATTCGAGTTCACCAGAATAACGCGAAACCCTTCCTCACGGAGAGCTTTACAGGCCTGAGCCCCGGAATAGTCGAACTCACAAGCCTGACCGATGACGATGGGGCCGGCACCCAGGATAAGAACGCTTTTGATGTCGGTACGCTTTGGCATTTCGTTGTAAACCTGTCAGCAAACTATAAATTCATGCAGCGCATAACGCGGCTGTGGAATGGTGGAAGACCCGCAATCAGGCCGCTCGCTCTTCCATCAGTCGGACAAACTCGTCAAACAGGGGCGCGACGTCGTGGGGCCCCGGGCTTGCTTCCGGATGGCCCTGGAAACTGAAGGCGGGCTTGTCCTTACGCCGGATGCCCTGCAGGGTGCCATCAAACAGTGACTTGTAGGTAGCTTCCAGATTGTCTGGCAAGCTGGTTTCGTCCACTGCAAAGCCGTGGTTCTGACTGGTGATCATTACTTCACCAGTGGCGAGGTTCTGAACCGGATGGTTGGCACCGTGATGTCCATGTCCCATCTTGAGCGTTTTGCCACCACTCGCCAGGGCTAATAGCTGATGGCCGAGACAGATACCAAACACAGGAATTTCGGTTTCGAGCACTTCCTTGATTGCCTGGATGGCGTAATCGCATGGCTCCGGATCACCGGGCCCGTTCGACAGGAAGATACCGTCCGGCGACATCGCCAGAACATCTGCTGCAGGCGTCGTGGCTGGAACAATGGTGACGTCGCAGCCGCGGGATGCAAGCATGCGCAAGATATTGAACTTGATACCGTAATCCCAGGCCACCACTTTGAAGCGCGTTTGTTGCCCAAGGCCATAGCCGGAATCCAGATCCCATTCGGTCTGGTCCCATTTCCATACCCTGTTCGCACTGACTTCTTTTGCCAGATCCATGCCTTTGAGGCCCGGAAAATCCTTAGCTAATTCGAGCGCCCGCTCGGCTGTCGCGCCTGCCCCCGCCACAATGGCACCACTCTGGGAACCCTTGTCCCGCAGAATGCGGGTCAACCGACGAGTATCAATATCGGCGATGCCGACAACATTGGCATCACGCAGGTATTGATCAAGCGTACTGGTGGAGCGCCAGCTGCTGGCCAACAACGGCAGATCCCGAATAACCAGACCAGCGGCCTGGATACGATCAGACTCGACGTCTTCCTCGTTAACTCCGGTGTTGCCGATGTGGGGATAGGTCAGGGTAACGATCTGGCGCGAATAGGATGGGTCGGTCAGGATTTCCTGATACCCGGTCATGGCAGTATTGAAGACAACCTCGCCGCTGGTTTCTCCGTCAGCGCCTATGGCGATACCGTAAAACAGGCTGCCGTCTGCGAGTGCAAGGATTGCTGGTGTGCTCAAGGCTTGTATCCTCATCGAGTGGCGTATCGTCAGTTCCGAATCGAGCCCCGCAAAACAGCGGACTCCAACGTCACGAACAGGAACGCAAGCGCAAATTCAGGTCGCAAAAAAGCGAGAGGGGTACTGAAACCTCTCTCGCTTCTTCGATGCTAGCTTTTCAGGCTACGCTTGGTGCAGTTAAACCGCCTTATTGTAGGAAAATGGGCGGTCTGTGTCCACGGCTAATGTCCTGTTCAACAACAGGGCTACTTCAGCGAAAGCACATCCTGCATGTCGTAGAGGCCTGCCGGCTTGTCTGCCAGCCACTGAGCGGCGCGCACCGCACCTTTGGCGAAGGTCATCCGACTGCTTGCCTTGTGGGTGATTTCAATCCGCTCACCGATACCTGCAAACAGCACGGTATGATCACCGACAACATCCCCGGCCCGGACAGTTTCAAAACCTATTTCCGTTCGCGAACGCTCGCCGGTGAAGCCCTCACGACCATAAACCGCACAGGTCTTGAGGTCCCGGCCTAGCGCATCTGCAACAACCTCTCCCATGCGAACCGCCGTGCCGGAAGGCGCATCTTTTTTGTGGCGGTGATGGGTTTCGATGATTTCAACATCGTAATCGTCACCCAGGGCTTCGGCCGCTGTTTTTAACAGATTCAGCGCGACATTGACTCCGACACTCATATTAGGAGCAAACACAACCGGAACGGTCTCACTTGCGGCCCCAAGCTGAAGCTTTTCAGACTCGGTCAGGCCGGTGGTGCCAATCACCATCTGCTTACCATGCTCTTGGCAGAAGGAGAGATTCTCCAGAGTCAGGTCCGGGAACGTAAAATCGATGAGAACATCAAAATCGTCGACCGCTTCAGAAAGCTTGCCAACCAGTGCCACTCCGAGCCTACCCACACCGGCCACTTCCCCTGCGTCGGCGCCAATCAATGAGCTGTCCGGATTTACGATGGCAGCTCCCAGGGTAACGTCAGTTGCATCCTGAACCGCTTCTATCAGGACTTTGCCCATGCGACCTGCAGCTCCGGTTATCGCTACCCTCATGTTGACCATCCTCAGAACTTCATTTCATCGAAAAAACTTTTAACACCTTCAAACCAGGAAGTCTTCTTGGGCCCATGCTGGCTACCATTTCCGTCATCCAGCGTTTCCTGGAATTCCCCGAGCAATTCTTTCTGGCGCTTGGTCAGATTTACAGGCGTTTCCACCATAACCCGACACAACAAATCGCCCGCCGGGCCACCGCGCACTGGCGCTACACCTTTATTTCTCAGGCGGAAAAGCTTTCCGGTCTGGGTCTCTGTCGGTATCTTCAGCTTGACCCGGCCATCGAGTGTGGGCACTTCAAGCTCACCGCCCAGAGCGGCATCTACAATGCTGATCGGCACTTCACAGTACAGATTTCGACCATCCCGGGTGAATATGGAGTGCTCACGTACCGCGACTTGCACATAAAGATCCCCAGCCGGGCCACCCTCTACGCCCATTTCGCCTTCACCTGTGAGCCGAATACGATCACCTGTGTCGACGCCCGGCGGCACTTTTACAGAAAGCGTTTTCTGTTCCTCGATCCGGCCAGCGCCGCGACAGACCTTACAGGGATTCTTGATGATCTGGCCGGAACCCCGACAGGTCGGACAGGCCTGCTGGACCGTGAAGAAACCCTGCTGCATCCGCACCTGCCCCATACCATTACAGGTACTGCAGCTCTCCGGACGGGAGCCCTTCTCCGCTCCGGAGCCATCACAGGTATTGCACTCAACATGACCCGGCACGCGAATCTTGACGGTGGTTCCCTTGACGGCCTCTTCCAGATCGAGCTCCAGAGTATAGCGAAGATCCGCTCCGCGGGTCGTACGCCCACGACCGCCGCCGCCAAAGATATCACCGAACACATCACCAAAAATGTCCGAGAAACTACCCCCGGCTCCACCGAAACCTCCAGCGCCACCGGCCTGGCCATCCACACCCGCATGGCCGAACTGGTCATAGGCGCCGCGCTTCGAAGAATCCGAGAGCACCTCGTAAGCCTCACTGGCTTCCTTGAACTTGTTTACGGCGTCCACGTCGTCGGGATTTCGGTCCGGGTGATACTTCATTGCAAGCTTACGATACGCTCGCTTTACTTCCTTCTCATCCGCATCCCGGGCTACACCCAGAATTTCGTAGTAATCGCGCTTGGCCATGCTATAAACCCTGTTTTTTTGTGCCGGCAGCGGGGAGCCGGAACATCATCATTCTGATTCGAAGACGAAGCAGGGTTTCCCTGCCTCACTGGATCCCCTGCGGGCATCCTTTAAAACGCGGAAAACGCGGGGAGGACTCCCCGCGTTTTTCCAGACTGACAACCGCCTCGTTTAGCGCTTGTCTTCGTCTTTTACTTCTTCGAACTCAGCATCAACGGCGTCGTCTTTAGTCTCAGCCTGTTCCGCACCCTGGCCCTCAGCACTTTGTGCCTGCTCGGCCTGGTCCGCGTACATTTTCTGAGCCATTTCAGAGGACGCTTCAGTGAGCTTCTGAGTCTTGGCTTCGATAGCTTCCTTGTCGGTGCCAGTCAAAGCTTCTTCCAGGTCCTTGATCGCCGCTTCAATTGTTTCCCTCTCTTCCGCACTGACTTTGTCACCCGCTTCGGTCAGCGTCTTACGAACGCTGTGGACCATAGCGTCGCCCTGGTTGCGAACAGTGACCAACTCTTCGAATTTACGGTCTTCATCCGCATTCGCCTCAGCATCGCGAACCATTTTCTCGATCTCTTCATCATTGAGACCAGAAGATGCCTTGATGACAATCGACTGCTCTTTGCCAGTTGCCTTGTCTTTTGCAGACACGTTCAGGATACCGTTGGCATCAATATCGAAGGTGACTTCGATCTGCGGAACCCCACGGGAAGCTGGCGGAATATCGGCCAGGTCAAAGCGCCCCAGAGATTTATTCTGGGTAGCTTGCTTACGCTCACCCTGCACTACGTGGATGGTGACCGCAGTCTGATTATCATCAGCAGTAGAGAAAGTCTGCGACTTCTTGGTCGGAATCGTGGTGTTCTTTTCGATTAGCGGGGTTGCAACACCACCCATGGTCTCGATACCCAGGGTCAATGGTGTCACGTCCAGCAGCAGAACATCCTTGACGTCACCTGAAAGCACAGCGGCCTGAATTGCAGCACCTACTGCTACGGCTTCATCAGGGTTAACGTCTTTACGGGCTTCCTTACCGAAGAAGGCTTTTACCTTTTCCTGCACCATCGGCATCCGCGTTTGGCCGCCGACCAGAATCACTTCCTCAATTTCGCTGTTCTTCATGCCAGCGTCTTCCAGCGCCACCTTACAAGGCGCCAGGCTACGTTCGACCAGCTCTTCAACCAGTGATTCAAGCTTGGCACGGGTCAGCTTAACATTCATGTGCTTCGGACCGCTGGCATCAGCTGTGACATACGGCAGATTGACGTCGGTTTGCTGGCTGCTTGAAAGCTCGATTTTCGCCTTTTCAGCCGCTTCCTTCAGACGCTGCATTGCCAGGGAATCACCACGCAGATCGATCCCACTGTCTTTCTTGAACTGGTCGGCGAGGTATTCGATGATTTTCATATCGAAGTCTTCGCCACCCAGGAAGGTGTCGCCATTCGTGGCCAACACTTCAAACTGGTGCTCGCCATCGACATCGGCGATTTCGATAATCGAAATATCGAAGGTACCACCGCCCAGGTCATAGACAGCCACTGTTCGATCACCGCTCTTCTTGTCCATACCGTAGGCAAGGGCAGCAGCGGTAGGCTCGTTGATGATGCGCTTCACATCCAGCCCGGCGATCCGACCAGCGTCTTTGGTGGCCTGACGCTGGCTGTCGTTGAAGTAAGCAGGAACGGTAATGACCGCTTCCGTCACTTTCTCGCCCAGATAATCTTCTGCTGTCTTCTTCATCTTCTTGAGAATTTCAGCAGACACCTGCGGCGGCGCCATTTTCTCGCCCTTCACCTCAACCCACGCATCGCCATTATCAGCCTTGGATATCTTGTAAGGCACCATCTTGATATCTTTTTGCACAACGCTGTCTTCAAAACGACGGCCGATAAGACGCTTGATGGCATAAAGTGTGTTGTGAGGGTTGGTCACCGCCTGACGCTTGGCTGATTGCCCGACCAGTATCTCGCCATCTTCGGTATAAGCAACAATGGACGGCGTGGTACGATCACCTTCCGCGTTTTCAATAACTTTGACCTTGTCTCCATCCATGATGGCAACACAGGAGTTGGTTGTACCCAGGTCAATACCGATAATCTTGCTCATTGATTCACTCCAATTCGTTGTTCAATCTGGTTTTGGGCTTACGATTTATTCTGTTCAGCTTGTGCGCCGTTTAGTGCATATATTGGCGCCGCATTTGGCTTTTCAAGCCTGCTCATCGATTTTTGGTGCATCCTGAGCCTTTGCGACCACTACCATTGCTGGTCGTACCAGCCGCTCATTCAGGGTGTAACCCTTCTGAACTACGGCTACTACACTGTTGGGCTCAGCATTGGGTGAAGGCACCATGGACATGGCTTCGTGCAACTGGGGATCAAACGGCTCTCCGACCGGATCAATCTGAGCAACATTGAATTTCCTGAGACTGTTCATGAACAGATTGAGCGTCATCTCAGCGCCTTCACGGATCGTTGCGACCAACTCGCTGTCCACTTCCTTGCCTTCTGTATTTTCAACAGCTTTCTCGAGACTGTCGGCAACCGGCAATAGCTCCTTGACGAACTTCTCGACTGCAAATTTATGCGCCTTCTCAACGTCGATCTCGGCCCGGCGACGCACATTCTGCATTTCGGCATGAGTCCGGAGCATCTGTTCCTGATACTCCTGCACCTGACCTCGCAGAGCCTCAACTTCGTCTTTCGTCAGCTCAGTCGGCTCTTCCTGTTGCCCGGGCTGCTGCTTGGGCGACTGTTCGGGCTGGTCCACTGGCTGTTCGTTGATGGCGTCTCTCAGCTCTTTCTCCGGATCGTCGTGGCGATTTTCGTCCGCGCTCATGAATTACTCCTGCTCAAATCATGTTGAACCGGCGACCGCCGGCCATCTTTAATAACTTGGTGTCGGATATGGGGCCGGTTAGTCCGGTTTCAACCTCATACAAATCACAAAGCGATGATTTGCAAACATGGAAAACACTGTATATATTCACATATACTGTACGTAAAAACAGTGCTGTTACTAAAACGACGAGCACGATGCACACCGAAGGAGAACGGCATGCTCACACAACTGACGGTATCCAACTACGCCATCGCAGAACGGGTCGAACTGCAGTTCAGTGGAGGCATGACGGCTCTCACCGGCGAAACCGGCGCGGGTAAATCCATAGTGCTGGACGCGCTGGGGTTGGTGATGGGTGGTCGCGCGGATGCTGGCGCGGTGCGGCACGGGGCCAAACGAGCTGACATTACGGCCAGTTTTGATGTCACCCATATTCCTGAGGCCATCGGCTGGTTGTGTCAGAACGATCTTGATGATGATGCCCACTGCATTCTTCGTCGTGTGATCAGCAAAGACGGTCGCTCGCGCGCCTACATTAATGGTCAGCCCTGCCCGCTTAGTCACTTGCGGGAACTGGGCAGCAACTTGATGGACATACATAGCCAACATCAGCACCAGTCACTGCTTCAGAAAGACACGCACCGCAAGCTGCTTGATGAATTCGCCGGAGCTGAGGCCCTGGCGCCAGCTGTTAAAGCCGCCTGGAAAGACTGGCACAAGACCCGTAGCCGCCTCACCCAACGCCAGCACAATGCCGATGAAGCCGAAGCGCGATTACAATTGCTCCGGTACCAGGTTGAAGAACTTGATCGCCTTGCGCTTGAAGTAGATGAACAAACCCGTCTCGAAGAAGAACAGGCCCAACTAAGTCATGCTAATGATGTACTGCAACGGAGCCAGCAGGCGGCCCTGCTCTGCACCGAAGATGAAACCAATGCCGCCCACATGGTCAGGCAGGCGCTGACCCAACTGGAGCAGTTGCCGGTAGAGGTAGCCGCCTTGTCAGAAACCCTTCAGATGCTGAATGAAGCCTACATTCAATTAACTGAAGCGGGTGACAACCTCCGCCATTTTATCGAAGACTATGATGCCGACCCCCAACGCCTCGCAGATGTGGAGGAGCGTTTGAGTGCGATCTACCAGATGGCCCGGAAGCATCGTATTCATCCCGAGGAATTGCCTGAACTTCACCAACACCTGTCAGAGGAGCTTGCTTCGCTTGACCAGGGTGAGGGTAGCATCGAAAAACTGGAAGAAGAGCTGGCGGGGCAGCTCGATGCCTATCGTGAATTGGCCAATGAACTATCAGCTCTTCGACATAGCGCGGCTGGTGAACTTGACCAAAAAATAGCGGCTGAACTGGTTCAGCTAAACATGCCAGCTGTTCAGTTTATCACTCATCTGAACACGCAGACGGATGCCGATCCTTCACCCCAGGGCTACGAGGATATCGAGTTTCTGGTCAGCGCTAACCCCGGCCAACCAGCAAGACCGCTCGCCAAGGTAGCCTCGGGTGGCGAACTTTCGCGCATCAGCCTGGCCATTCAGGTTGTGGTGGCACAAACATCTACCACCCCGACCCTGGTATTTGATGAAGTGGACGTGGGCATTGGCGGCGGCACAGCCGAAGTCGTGGGTCGGCTGCTGCGTACCTTGGGGTCAGGCGGCCAAGTGCTTTGCGTCACCCACCTACCGCAAGTCGCAGCCCAGTGTCATCAGCACCTGTTTGTCAGCAAGTTTACGGAAAAAGATGCCACGTTCTCCAAAATCGAAACTCTGGATGACACTGGTCGCATAACGGAAGTTGCCAGGATGCTGGGCGGCGTAGACATGACTGAGCAAACCATTGCCCATGCCCAGGAAATGTTTAGCAAGGGCCAGGCAACCCATCACTAAACGATTCGATTTCACTTTCCCCTCTCGACCCTGAGAGATTTTCGGGTAGGCCTTCGGGCCTACCCTTTTTTTGGTGGTTTTTATAACGCTGATACAGGCAGGGCTCAGGACTTTCGGGGCTTAACGTAAAGAATCAGGCTGTGGTCAACAATCTCAAAGCCGTGCTCTTCTGCAATTTTCTGTTGACGCTCTTCAATCACCGGATCACAGAATTCCACGACTTTCCCGGTCTGCATGCACACCATATGGTCGTGGTGATCATCACCCGCCATCTCAAATACCGCGTGCCCACCTTCGAAATTGTGACGAAGAACCAGTCCTGCCGCCTCAAATTGAGTCAACACCCGGTAAACAGTGGCCAGACCAACATCGTCACCCTGCTCCAGAAGCCTCTTGTAGACATCTTCGGCACTGAGGTGATGATTATCGGAGTTTTCCAGAATATTGAAAATCTTCACCCTGGGCAGCGTTACCTTCAGACCTACCTTGCGTAATTCGACGTTTTCAGATGACATGATGCTATTCGCTCTTTGGTGTACCCTTGGCTTCCGGTATCATAGCGATCACTAAAGCCGGTTAACCCGTGTCACACCTGCCCTTGGCAGGCGATTCAAAGATAGAGGATTTTCCCCACTGATGCAAAAGCTTGCGACACTTCTGCTTACCGCCATTGTTCTCGCTGGCTGCTCCTTCCCTGGCGTATATAAAATCAATGTGCAACAAGGCACTATCCTGTCTGAGGACGAGCTCACCCAGCTCGAAAAAGGCATGACACGGCAGCAGGTTCGGTCAGTACTGGGATCGCCTATTATGCTGAATCCGGTCGACCCGAGCCGTGAGTACTACACGTACACGTTCCAACGGAGTGGTGGTGAAATCAAAGAACAACAGGTGATCGTTTACTATGAGAACGATACCTTCATCAATTACGAAGCCCAACTGCTTGAAGAGACGCCCGCCTACTGAGAAGCGTCAGGCTTTTTTCTTGCTCGGTTTAAACGCGCCTGCTTGGGGTCAATCTTCAGCGGCCGATAAAGCTCTACCCGGTCGCCGTCCCTGAGCTCATGGGCTTTCGGGGCCTTTACCACTTTGCCAAAAATGCCCATATCCACGGTCTCAAGATCAATTTCAGGGAAAACCGAAACAATACCGGATTGCATCGCAGCCTCGAATGCGGTGGCTCCCTCATGAACCTCCACTCTGAGTATCTGCTGTTTCTCCGGTTTTGCGTAAGCCACTTCGACTAGCATTGCTTTTCACCTGCCCGAAAACGTTACTTATACAGTTCATCTGCACGGCGACAGAAAGCATCTACCATGGTATTTGCCGCTTGGCTAAATACCGGGCCAAAAGTCATCCGTGAAAGTGCACCGGAAAACTCAAACTCCAACTGCAATATTACCTTGCAGGCGTCATCCGCCAACGAGTGAAAATGCCAGGTTCCCCGAAGGCTCTGAAAGGGCCCATCAACAAGTTTCATTTTGATCGTCTTCGGAGCCATGAGCTGGTTCTTGGTAGTCAGCCGCTGCCGAATGCCGCCACGGGCAACTTCGAGCGAAGCGGTAATTTCAGAGTCATCCTGTTGATGAACCTCGGTAGAGGCGCACCACGGCAGGAACTCCGGGTAACGGGGAATATCATTTACCAGCGCATACATCCGCTCGGCGGAGTGCATGACCAATGCACTTTTATCAATCTGATGGGCCATAGAGGGCTGGTTTTCCTGTACAAGGGCAATATAAGAGCAGCGAGCGTTCATTATCACACGCTATGGTAGAGCAATTCATCCCCCGGTTCTGTTTCACCCCGGTCACCATTCCGATCCATTTGGGGCGACAAAGGAGGTAAGTCCGGCACCAGGGGAACCGGCACGGGCGGCTGTGGCAAGCCTGGGATTATAGGCTCCAGCGACGGCATAGCGGGAGGAGCATCCTTGTCGAGAGAGGAGTCCGATGAACCACGCTCGGAGGAACCGCACCAGAAAGCCGTCTTATTCTCTTCGCACATCGCCCTAAAAGACGATACGCCATAGGAGGCACCGATATAGACAATCACCAGAGGCAATATCAGTCGAATCACCCAGAACCAGACTGCTGATAGCAGTGCAGGAGTTTTCCCGATCAGCGAAAGAGCGTTAGCCCTTCCCAACTGCCAACCCACAAACAGCGCAATAGCGATACTGACCAAAGGAATCAACAGACCGCTAGCCAGCAGTTCCACCCAGCGAAAAATGGTGCCTCCAGCCCAAGTGAGATCTGACCAGATATTAAACGAGTAAAGGGTCCCAAGCCCCGCCAGCCATGCCAACACACCCATCAGAAACGCTGACCAACCTCTGGGCGCCCCTATCCATTCCTGAAACCAGCCAATAACCGGCTCCAGTAAGGCAAGAGTCGACGTCCAGGCGACCAGCAAAACAGCAACGAACATGACCGTAGCCACGAATTGCCCAAAAAGAACATTCGAAAGGCTGCCCGGAAGTGCCAGAAACACCAACCCGAACCCCTGCCCCGTCTCGTCGGCACCGCCCTGGAATACCAACGCGTAGATAACGAGACCGGCCATAATCGCGATCAACGTATCCATAAGGACCACCGCGATTACGGAGCGCTTGAGTGGGGCGTCAGAAGGCATATAGGAGCCAAAGACCACCCATACGCCCATACCTAGCCCCAGCGTATAGAAGGCATGTGCCAAAGCCATCTGGAGACTGTTCCAGCTCAACTGGCCGGACCGCAGACCGAGCATATGATCAGCCGCCAGACTAAGCTCGCCATAAAAATAGCTATATACCAGCAATGCAAGCAACAGCATGAAGAACGTCGGCATAATCACCCGGAACGCGCGCTCTAACCCATCCGTCACCCCCTGCATCGAGACCACGATAACCAGTACAAGGAACAGCACATGCCATGCCATGAAATCCCGGTATTGCGACGGATTTTCCACCAGGTCTGAGAGAATCAGACTGATTTCGGCATCGGACGCACCCACGAAAAACCCCAGCGCACCGAAAAATACATACGCAAGACAGATGCCGCCTATGACAGCAGTAAAGGACAACACCAGAAAACCGGAGAGAATGCTGAACCGGCCCGCCCACATCCAGCACCGGGAAGCCTGGGTAGAACGAATAAGGCCATCAAGTGACAGCACTAACCCATGGCGGGCGCTTCGGCCCAGAGCAGTTTCCGTCAGCATCAGCGGGAGGGTAACCAGCAGCAGGCATGCAATGTACATCAACACGAACCAACCGCCGCCATTGGCGCTGGCCAGATACGGAAACTTCCAAAGATTACTGAGGCCAACCGTGGCACCGGTGGCCGCCCAGAAAAACGTCGAGCGCCTGGTCCAGGAACCGATCACCGTATTGTAGGGAGTAGGCATCCAACATCCTGAGTCTTTAGAAGATGACATTGTAGCCGAAAGGGGCGGACGCGTTAATTAACCTGTATAGCCGATTTCGTGACCACGCCGGTAGTACTGCGCTACAATGCGCGGCTTTCACACGGCCAATTTACGAATCCCCTCGGGATTCCGCAACTCCAGATCAGGCATCCATGAGTAAAAAGAAACCGGGCGCGTCCAGCGGCACCATTGCCCTGAACAAAAAAGCCAAACACGAATATCACATCGAAGAGCGCTTTGAAGCGGGCGTGGTATTGCTTGGCTGGGAAGTTAAATCCCTGCGCGCTGGCAAAGGGCAACTGACCGATGCCTATATACTGCTGAAAGACGGTGAAGCTTTTCTGCTGGGCGCGCATTTCATGCCATTGACCACCGCATCGACTCATGTCATCGCAGACCCCACCCGCACCCGAAAAC
The DNA here is from genome assembly GCF_040882185.1 of Marinobacter sp. GTDB lineage: Bacteria > Pseudomonadota > Gammaproteobacteria > Pseudomonadales > Oleiphilaceae > Marinobacter. The sequence goes on from NZ_JBBEBW010000032.1 coordinate 185,039, forward strand.
TGTTGCTCCATGCCCGGGAACTGGGACGTCTGATCGGCCAGGTGAACCAGACCGGCCATACCTGCATTCCGCTGGCGCTCTATTGGAAAAAAAACAAAGTTAAATGCGAGATTGCCCTGGTAAAAGGCAAGAAGCAATTCGACAAGAGAGCCACTGAGAAAGAACGCGACTGGAACCGCCAGAAGCAGCGCATCATGCGTGACGCAAACGCCACCGGCTGAAATCTGTAGCGAATACGGCCTCTTTCCCGCTCCCGCTGTCAGGCCTATACTGATCTGCTTGGGTGGGGGCGCGTTTTCCTGCCGTAGCCGACTCGTCAAAACGCACGGCTCACCCTCTCGCACATGGACAGAAGAGAGGGCCTGATGATTTCACCAAACCCTGAATCGCTCAAATACACCAAAATGTCTGCCGTTGATCGATCATGGCTTCGAATGGAATGCACTGAAAATCCGATGATGATTTCGGCGGTGCTGATTTTCGAGCAGCCCATCGCGATGTCGCGATTGCGCCAGGTGCTTGGTGAACGCTTTCTGAGATTCCGGCGCTTCCGCCAGCGAATCTACCAGAAAGGCGACAAAGTCCACTGGCAAGACGACCCGCTGTTTGATCTCGACAACCATGTTCACCGTGTCGCCTTGCCGGGCAAAGCTAACAAACAGAGCCTCCAGCGCCTCACCAGCGATCTCAACAGTACGCCACTGGACTTCAACCATCCGCTCTGGCAGATCCACTACATTGACAATTATGAGGGCGGCTGCGCATTGCTGGTCCGTATCCATCACTGCATTGCCGACGGTATATCCCTGGTCCGTGTAATGCTTTCCCTGACGGATAGCAGCCCGGAGGCCAGTGATGCGCGAGTATTCAGACTGCCATCCCTGACACCACCGGTGATCAATAAGAGCTCCTCGCTCCAGCGGGCGGTCTCACAGGTATCTGACCTGAGTCGCACAGCCTTGGGCCAGTTGGCTCTGCTCGGTCAATCCATCCGGAAAGACGCCCGCTACCCCATAAAACTGGCAGACACTGCTGGCAAGATCGCGATGGAATGTTTCAAGCTGTTATTCCTCCCCAGCGAACCACAAACCGGCCTGACCTTGCCCTTATCCGGGCGTAAGCGCGTCGCCTGGGCCGACCCGCTGAGCCTGGCGGAAGTCAAAGTGTGCGCGCGAGCCCTGAAAGGAACAGTGAACGACGTTCTGATGGCCTGCGCCACCGGTGCACTCCACAAACACTTCAAGGAGACCGGCGAGACAATACCGGAGAGTGGCTTACGGGTAGCGGTGCCCTTCAATCTTCGATCCTTGCGCCAGCCCATCGAAACCCTCGGCAACCAGTTTGGCCTTGTATTGCTAACGTTACCCGTGGATGTGGACTGCCCCCTGATGCGATTCCGCCAGGTTCAGGAGCACATGAACCGCCTCAAACGCTCTTATCAAGCACAGGTAACATACAGTCTGCTTGACCTTTTCGGACGGGGCCCCGACATACTTGAACGCAGGGCGCTCAAACTACTCAGCCAGAAAGCCTCGGCGGTACTGACCAACGTGCCCGGTCCCAAGAAACCCGTCTATCTGGCGGGAGCCAGACTCAAACAGCCAATGTTCTGGGTGCCCCAAACCGGCAGCATCGGTATCGGTATGAGCATCTTCAGCTACGCCGGCACAGTGCAGTTCGGCATGACCATCGACAAAAACATCAAGGCCAACCCCGACGAACTCATGGTTTATTTCCGGGAAAGCTTCCATGACCTCCAGGACCGGGCGCTACAGCACCAGCAGCAAAACCGCCAGCAGGCTAAAGAAAATACCGGCCAAGCCTCCATTTTATAGGTGTAAGACGCAGGCTTCAGCCAAAAACAAAGCGGGTTATCCCTTGAAGTGAACGCAACCGGACGCATATACTGCAGCTAAGGGGACGACATGGCTTCGACGCTGGTTGCAAACCCTTGGGTGCATGTCGAGATGGCAGCCAATCTCGTTAATCCAAAGCTGCAAACAAATAGTCGCAAACGACGAAAACTACGCACTAGCAGCGTAAGCTGCTAGTCGTCCTGACCGAGGCGCCTGTAACTCGGAAGCTACATCTCAGGACGTCATCGCTTACAGGCTGCTTCGCTATCCAGAGTTCACTGGCTAGCGACTAAGATTTAAAGAACTCGCCTCTTACACCCTGACCTTCGGGTCGTTTGAGGTTAAATCAATAGAAGGAAGCTAAGCATGTAGATCTTAAGGCAGAGTACTGGCGGACGCGGGTTCAATTCCCGCCGTCTCCACCAACCAAGAGTTTCAGGAGGTCCAGCGAGATCCACTGAAACGCCCTAAAGCCCCGGAAACGGGGCTTTTTTATGCCTACCTAATCCATATTGATCCATTGGCATCCACGTTCACTTGTGGGTAACACCGTGGCCAGCGTAATTCGTTGCTCATACAGAGCCTCCAGCACAGTGCCCACGTAGCTCTTGCCAAAGACTCTAACCGGCTCCTTGAAGCGAAAGTGGGTATCGCCGGAGCTTTCCTGTTCAGGCGCCAGCAGATTTCCCGCAAATCGATTCGCTGCCACTTCGTTGGTGCTATGACTATGGAACTCGTCTCCGTCGACAAGGCTCTCGCGGTGAGGTAGCAGGTAGATGCCCCAGCTCATGCATCATTGTGAAGGCCTGCGCACCTTCGGATTGCTGTTTCTTGATGATGACCGGAAAGCTGTCATTGATTCTTTTCTTCAAACGGCGGCCACTGCCGGGCTGCATGCACAATACGCAGCACGCGTACAATATTGCCAGTCAGGTCATAAACCAGAATATAGTTCTGATGCGCAACCAACTCGCGTGTGTCTGCCACGCGCCCCGCCCGACCAAGATCCGGATGATCGACCAGGTGTGCAACTTTCTCTGAAAATAACTCATCCAGGACCAACGCGGCGGAAGGATTATCAGCCTCAATGAAATCATAAATATCGTCGCGGTCTTGTATTGCCTCCGGCGTCCAGAACAATTCCATCACTCAGAGGTTTCAGAACGACGTCGCGTCGCTGCTCGACGGGCCGCAAATCTGGCTTCTACCTCGGCGGCTGGCACCAGGTTGCCAGCATTCGCTGAATCCAGGCCAGCTTGTACCTGGCGGCGAAACCAGGCGTCATGTTCAGCCACTTCTTGCTGTTGTTGTATAAACTCACGCATGAAGTCTCGAAGCAGCTGAGCCCCACTACGGTCCCGGGATTTGGCGGCCTGGGTAAACTGGCTTTTCAAAGCATCATCGACACGGAAGGTAAACGTGGCTTCACTCATGGTTCATCCTCATGTGTTACAACATTAGTGCAAAGTAACACCTTGGTTGTTTTCCGTCCACTACTTCCATAAAGTTGCAAGGGCGCTTAGCTACGTTGATAGGTTCTGATCATGCACCATAATCCTTTGCGCATACCCAAAAAGGAGTTGCAATGCCTGGCCCGGACTTCACCGAAGTTGAGCGCTCCTTTATTCAATGAACTGAAGCAAGAAGGCTGGGATTACATTGAGGACGCTCTGGATTCCCCTTCCGTCACCCATCGCGAGACCTTTGCCCAGGTCATCAAGGAGCCTCTGCTTCGTCGCCGGCTACAGACATAATGCTGGCTGCTGTCCAGTTGCAAGTTGGCCTGATACAGGTCGCGTGGAGTTTTTCGAATTCGCGCTGAAACTGCAGAAAATAAAGATACCGATACCTTTATCTACGCACCCAACTGTCCCAATCGGGCAGCCTCCACGATTTCAATCCAGTAACCATCCACATCCTTGATGAAGGCTACGTCGCGCATTTTGCCCTGCTCCGGGCGCTTCACATAGGTTAGGTTATTGGCATCAAACCAGGCGATGGCGGCATCTAGGTCAGGTACCGAGAAGCAAATGTGACCAAAACCCTGCGGTTGGGCATTGCCGTCGTGGTAGGCAAAATTGTCCTCGGTCTCGGTTCCCCAGTTGTGGGTAAACTCGAGAATCCCGGTCTGGCTGAAGGTCCAGACGGTTCGGTCGCTTTGGGCTTCAGGGACGTTCTGATCTGGCTGTACTTTGGTGAGGAAATAAAGTGAGAACTGCATCTCTTCGAAATCGAGCCGGCGCAGTACGGTCATGCCCATCACGTGGGTGTAGAACGCCAGGGATTTCTCAGGGTCTTTAATGCGGAGCATTGTGTGATTGAGGCGAAACCCCTCCGACTCTTTGGTGGGTGTTTGAACCCCGGGGTAATTCTCACCAGTGAAGCCCATGATTTAAGTCCTCTATTGTTTGGCAATGTGATTCGAAGTAACGAGTTAGACTGTCCCCTGCTTGAGCATCTGGCCCATCTTTTCGGCCTGTCTCAACGCCAGCGCCACAATGGTCAACGTTGGGTTTTCCGCCGCCGAGGTGGTGAACTGGCTACCGTCGGAAATGAACAGGTTGGCAATGTCGTGGCTCTGGCCAACACCGTTACAGACTCCGTCCGGTGCCTTCTCGCTCATACGGCAGGAACCGAGATTATGGGTTGATGGGTACGGAGGCGTGCGAATAGTCTCCAGCGCATCAACGGCGTTATAGATCGCTTCGCCTCGTTCAAACGCGTGTTCACGCATGGCGATATCGTTCTCGTGATCATCATAGTGCACGTTGGCCACGGGCATACCGAAGGCATCATTGATATCAGTATTCAGCGTGATGCGGTTGGTTTCACGAGGCATGTCCTCCCCCACCAGCCACATACCGGCCATATGATCGTACTGATCCATGGCGTGGGTGAAATCACGCCCCCAAGCACCAGGGTTCAGGAACGCGGCCATGAACGGCAGCCCCAGCGAGAGGGTTTCTATCTCGTAGCCACCGACAAATCCACGGGCTGGATTATGATGGGCCTCATCCTGAATGATCCCGGCCATGGTGGTACCACGGTACATATGGACCGGTTTCTCGAAGGTAGCGTATACGGAGCCTGTCATATGCCGCATATAGTTGCGTCCAACCTGACCGGAACTGTTTGCAAGACCGTCCGGAAACATGCCCGAGGCGGAGTTCAGAAGCAGTCTGGGCGTCTCGATGGAGTTGCCTGCAACGGCCACCACCCGGGCTTTCTGGCGCTGCTCCTTGCCCTCCTTGTCGAAATAGACCACGGCGGTCACCCGACCTTCGTTGTTGTGTTCAATCCGGGCAACGTGGGATTCGGGGCGCAGCTCCATATGCCCGGTCGCAATGCCTTCCGGTAGTTCGGTATAGAGCGTTGACCACTTGGCACCAAAACGGCAACCCTGGAAGCAGAACCCTCGTTGCTGGCAAGCCAGTCGGCCATCGCGGGGCTGGCTGTTTATCGCCATATGGCCAGTGTTACAGCTATAGCCCAGCTTCTCGGCACCGGCATGCATTACCTTGAAGTTGTTGTTGCCAGCTAAGCCACCGATGTCGTTGGTACGGGTTACTCCCATCCGGTTTTCGGCATTGGCGTAGTATGGTGCCAGCTCATCGTAACTGATCGGCCAGTCCAGCAGATTGGCGCCCTTCACGGCACCGTAAGTGGTCAGCGCCTTGAATTCATAGGGCTGCAATCTCAAGCTCGCTCCCGCCCAGTGGATGGTGGTTCCGCCCACCGCTTTCACGATCCAGGCGGGCAGACCGGCGAAGTCTTTGGCGAGGCGGAAGCTACCGGAAGTAGTGCGCGGATCAAGCCAGGCGAGCTGGCCAAAGGAGGCCCACTCATCGGCCAGAAAGTCAGCGGTCGTGTGCAACGCGCCAGCTTCCAGAACCACAGTATTGATGCCCTGTTGAGCGAGGCCGTTTGCCAGGGTTCCGCCGCCGGCGCCAGATCCGATGACAACCACAACGCTGTCGTCATCGTGAGAAAAGGTCTTTTGTTGTTCGGTCAGTGACATGGGTCTCTCCAGACTGCATTTTTATAAGAGTTATTGATGAGAGTGGCCGGAATTCAGGTAGGTTTGATTCCGCTATCTACTGCGCTCGGATTCGGTAACCAATCGAGATCATCGAACCCTGCGTGCAGGTAGCCGCCGTCACCCGCCGCACCTTCGTAACCGAAATGTGCGAATGCCAACTCGTTGTTATAAAGCGATACCACCGCAGTGCTCCGAATGGTTCCGAAGAACGGGGTTCCGACCATGGATTCCACGTGGCGGAATTGTTCACCGACTTCGAGCCCGGCCCAGTTGCCTCCGGCACGGCGGTTCAGTTCTTCCACACCCTCTGATAACAGCGCGTGAACGGCGCGATCAGCCGATGCTTTATCCAGATCCCGGACCACAAAAGCGTAAACGGCATCCTCCAATGAGTCGTGGGGGAAGATGTGCCGGGTAACCTTGAGAATGGTTTCGCCCTCGGCGGTGGTAAGACTGTTCAGGGGCATGGACCAGGCCCTGGACGGGGCCAGTAAGGCTATCGCGCCATTGCTGAAAGCCAGGGTACCGATAAGGACGTTTCTGCTGTTTCTGAGAAAACTTCTACGGGATAGTGACATGTGCACTCCTGCAAGGCCTGCGCAAGTCTGTCTGCACATCTTGACGGCTTCAGCCCTGATTTGTTGTTGTGGTTGTGGCGTTTTCTTCTGGAGTGATTTCAGAGTAGACAGGGACAACCAACGCCGGGTAGGAAAATTTTTGGTTTTCTTAATTCCAATAAATGGAATACTGATACAGTTGAATGGGTCTACGTTTGAGGGTCCACGTTTGGGGGTCTACGTTTGGAGAGCTACCATGCACGATCGTTTCCGACTACTGAAGATTTTTGCCACCACGGCCCAATGCACCAGCTTCAGAGACGCGGCTTTCCAGCTGGGGACCTCTCCACAGACCATCAGTCGAGCTGTAAAAGAGCTTGAGGACCAACTTGGCGAGCTGCTGTTCCACCGCAGTACCCGGCAGATACAGATCACACAGTTTGGTGCGCGGTTCCTGCAGGAGGCGAACAGTCCGATTGCTGAGCTGGAAATGCTCTTCGAACACTCACGACCTTCCAGAGCCGAACTTTACGCCGGGAGGGTTGGCATAACCGCGCCCCATTCCGTGGGGCGCAGTCACGTCCTGCCCCTGATCGAACCGCTCATCCGTGAGGCACCTGAATGCCTCATAGACCTTCGACTTGAAGATGAGGTGACGGACACCGTCGGTGCGCAGATCGACATCGGCATCCGTGTCGGCGCACTTCGGGATAATCGTTTTGTTGCCCGTCAGGCGGCCCAGGTGCCTCTGATGGTGGTGGCAACCCCAGAATTGGTCCGCCAGGTTGGCGAGCCCCGATTAGTCGCAGATCTTATCCGTAAACCGGTTTCTGGCCGGGTGGACCGGAACTCCGGGAGAATCTGGCCCTGGCGGTTTAATGGCTTTACCCACGCACCGCCATCGCCCCGCTTTGTTTCCGATGACCCGGAAACAGAATTCCAAGCGGTTCTTAACGGCTGGGTGTTTGGTCAGATTGCGGCCTTCCTCGTCATTCCCTACATCCGCGAAGGACTGCTTGTTCCGGTTCTGCGACAGTTCGAGCCGCCCCCGCTGCCATTGTATGTTTACCGGCCACAGCGCGGGCCGGTTCCTCCCAGAGTCAGAAAGGTGTTCGACACCCTCACAGAGAGCTTCGCTGACGAGGAGCGATTCCCCACCCGGGTGTGATTAGCTCAGAAAGCTGCCAACGCTGGCGCATGGCATATTCACTCTTTGAAATAGACCACCTGATGGGTCGTTGCCAGCAGCGTGCCGTCATTGCTCCACACTTCAGCGCTCTGATCAGAGAAGCCTTTGCCAAAGTGGTTGGCCCAGGCAACACCCAGTATGTGGTCGGTGCCCACGGCAGCCAGTTGCTGCTGATCGGCATGAAAATAGGTGGTCAGGGAGACAGTGCCAATGGGTACCAGCTTCGGGCGACGGATGTAGATGCGGGGGAAGAACGCATCACACAGCGCCGCGAGGGATACGAAATCCAACGGACGGGGCGGTTCGTCGCGCATCCATAGGCGGCTTTGAGACGGTTCATTTTTGTTGGGCTCCCCAAACAACTCGCCGTCAATAAATCGCATGTCATAGTTGCGAGTCCACGGGGGACGCCCTGCCTTCTCAAAAAACGTCAGGTCGGATGCCAGCGGCACCTCCGGCAGGTTTGCTTCTGTCGACGTCCAGGTTTCACGGCGGCGAGCCGTCACTGCGGTAGCGAAAGCCACGACCTCACCTTCCTGCATCATCTCCACCCACCAGTGCTGGCTGCTCCGGTTGGTCCGCAAGGGCCTGGCACGGACCTCGAAATTGCCATCAGCGACTGGAGCCGCGAAGTTCACTGTGAGTGCGAGCGGCTCACCAAGAAGCTGCTGATGACATAACACGGCCTTGAGAAGGGTCGCCCCGGTAGTACCACCAAACGGACCCACCATATTGGCGTAGGCGGAACTGGTCGCCCCCTGCCAGACCCCTTGTTCCAGCGGTTTCAAGTTGACTGATTGATCCAGCGGGTGAACGGATGCTTCGTTATTTGTCATGACTGCCTCGTTACCGAATTGTCTGCCGACGAGTAACCGGACTCACGTCCGGTATTCGACCTTGACGATTATAGTTGCATATACAATACTTGTAACTACAAATACTACGCGGAGGCTTCCATGAAGGTCAAACATCCGGAATCCGAAAGGCCTGAAACCGACAAGCCAAAGCCCAAGGGTTGCACCAACTATCGCATAAGACAGTTAATGCGCCAGGTGTCGCAACATTACGATACCGAGCTGGCCCGGGCGGGGCTTAAAGGCACCCAGTACGCGCTGATGGGGCATCTTATCCAATTGGGTCCCGTGCGTCCCGGCGAACTGGCGAAGGTGTTGAAGATGGATGCCTCCACGCTAACGCGCAACCTCAGACCCCTACTGGATGCCGGCTGGCTCACCCAGGCTCCCGGACCGGATCGCCGCAGCCAGACAGTATGCATTACCGACGCCGGCCGCGAGAAATGGGCCGAAGCAAAAGCACACTGGAAGCGGGCCCAGCGGCATATTAACGACATACTTGGCCAGGAAAGGGTCGTAGCGCTGCATACATTGATCGATGAATCCCTGGATCTGCTCCAACCCCATGAGCCGGGAGCGCCACACTTATGACAGCCCCTGCCCGTGCAGCTCCCGCACCCGCCATGACCCGAACCGAGCAAATGCTGAACCGACCGGCGCTGCCGCTGATTCTGACCATGGCCGCGCCAAATGCCGTCGCCTTCCTCGTCCAGGGTACAGTGAGCATGACCGAGGTCTGGTTTATCGGTCATCTGGGTACCGAAGCCCTGGCGGCCATCGCCCTGATGTTTCCGGCACTGATGCTCATGCAGATGCTCTCCAACGGAGCCATCGGTGGTGCCCTCAGTAGTTCCGTGGCGCGAGCCCTGGGTCGTGATCGCAAGGACCAGGCCGAGGCATTGATCTGGCATGGATTGGTGATTGCCCTGGCCGCAGGTACTTTGTTCTGGCTGATCTGGTGGTTCGGCGGCCCCGCCCTTTTGCAACAGTTAGACGTTGCCCCCTTGGTCAAAACAGAAGCCATTCTTTATGGTCACATCCTGTTTGCCGGCGGTATGACGTTGTGGTTGATGGGGACTGTCGCTGCGATTTATCGGGGCATGGGGGAAATGCGATCTCCGGCAGTGGTGATGGTACTGGGCTCTTTTGTGCAGATACCACTTTCTGGAGCGTTGATTCTGGGTTGGGCCGGGTTGCCAAAGCTGGGGGTTGCCGGCGCTGCGGTATCGGTGGTGCTTAGCATGGGGCTGACGGCCCTGGTGCTTATTGGCGGACTGGTTCGCGGTCGCCAGATATTGCAACTCCGGCGCTCGGCCTTCCAGTTACAAAAGGCACTCTTTGCGGACATTTTTCGGGTGGGTGCTTTGTCATCCCTGTCTCCGGTGCTGACGGTTCTGGCCATCGCCACGGTGAACGTGATAGTCAGCAGCTTCGGAGCCACCGCCCTGGCGGGCTACGGCATTGCGGCTCGCCTGGAGTTTCTGTTGATTCCACTGGTATTCGGCATTGGTGCAGCCATGACCGCCATTATTGGAACCAATGTGGGCGCTGGCCGTATCGCCCGGGCAGAACAGGTGGGTTGGACCGGAGGTGCGCTCGCTGCAGGGCTAACCGGCAGCATAGGCCTGGTACTCGCCCTGGCCCCTCATCTCTGGGCTGGCCTGTTTACCGACGACCCGGAAACCTTCGCAGCCGGTGCAAGATTCCTGCAGATTGTCGGTCCGTTCTTCCTGTTCCAGGGGTTGGGGCTGGCGCTTTATTTCGGTTCTCAGGGCGCTGGCGAAATCCGGTGGCCGATCTTTGCAGCGCTGGTCCGATTCGTGGTGGCTATTGGCGGAGCCTCATTGGCCGCCTATGGGTTCGGTTATGGGCTGGATATGGTCTACGCCTGCATCGCAGCCGGCATGCTGCTGTTCGGGGTCATTACCGCTGGTGCCATCCGGCTCGGGGCGTGGCGATCACCAGGCCCCAGGGCTCTTGCGGCCAATGAGCATTAAGTCAGGTCCGGGGATTGCCACCTACCCGATTTACCCTCTGACCAACTTCAAAACCCGATCCAGCATCGGATCCCGCCCCTCTTCCCGACCTTTTCTGCCCAGAAACTGCAACCGGATATGCGGGGGGATGCCGACGTCTTCGTATATCTGGCCGTCGTACGACCGGTAGATTTCGTTGGACAGGGTGAGGTGCCAACCATTCGGGAGGTGTCGCTCCAGCGTGTCGGAGAGTATGCCCTGGGTGGGCTCCCCGATCAGGGTCAGGCGTGGGTGCTGGAGTAACGCCAGCACAAAGATTTCGGCAGCGCTGGCCGTGAGCTCGCTGGTCAGAACGTACAGATTTCCCCGGTACGTTTCGGCGTTGGGTGGGGTAACGTGTATTTTTTGCTGGCCTGTGAAACCGTTTCCGTGGCGTGCGGATTTACTGAATGCGAGTCGCTTTCTATCCATCAGATGGGAGGCAAAGCGCAAAGCCACTCCGTCGTACCCACCGCCATTGCCCCGGATATCAACCACAAGGTTAGGCAGATCGCCGAGCTCTGCCAGCACAGTTTTCATGACCGCCGCCGTAACCTTGAGATCATCCGCGGGGTGACCTATCTTGCCGCTTTGTCCCGCCATGGCACGGATGTTCAGGTAACCAGTGGTGGCGCTGAGCTGACCCCAGTCAACCGTGTGATTGGCGCCATGACGAACACCTCCCCCGAGATAATCGTCCTGAATGAGATCGTGAAGCCGCTCCCTGAGTTCGCCGAGATAATTCGCAATTCCACGGTCATCGTGGGCGCCTTCCAGCTCTGACTCCAAGCGTTTGTAGAGCGCTGGCCGTGCACCCGCGCTGTAATGTCCCCAGGGGGTATACAGGCGAATATGACCGTCTCGGAGCGGGCGCAGCATGGCCGCCATATTGGCGAACAGGGTTTCCCGTGGACAGCTAGGGTCTATGCGGGGACGGAACGTATGGTATGACTGGTCCCATACAACGCCTTTGAGCTCAAAGAGCGCATAGTGTTCAGCGAATGTGTGCCAGAAGAGGTCGAAGTTGTACTCGGGATCGTTACTCTCCTTATTACGCTCATCAAAAGCGGTAGGCGGGAGCGCCTTCAAACGACGAAAACCTATTCGTGTCACACCCGTCGCACGATGTGCGCTGAATGACTGCTTTCGGGGTGATATCTGCACATCTTCAAAATACAGCGCGAGCTCCGCCTGGGTACCAGAATAGAGCTTCCGGCAACTGACAGCGGTCTCTTCAAAAAATACGTAGCGCCCACCCTCGATGAGCAGGATTTTCCCATACCCCTGTGATCGCCACACGCCTTGAAGCTGACTGAAACTTTCAGCAGCTTTGGTCGCTTCGTTCGGGTTTGCGAATGTCATAAATCAGTCACCCCGCGCCACTACGCTCAAAAGCTGCACACGCCCTCTGATTAGCATAGCATCCGGTTTTCAAAGCGCCTTATCCTCGCTGCCACCCGGGGCCAGCATTGCCGTTATGTAACTGCTTCTGCCGTGCGGCATGGGACCGCTTAATGATAACTTTACGGGTGTCACTGCGTTGACCACGTAAACTCGGAATTGAGCAGGAACTGGCCATGAGCACTTCGAACGACCTGACAAATATGGAACAGTTACTTGACCGTATCCGGAGTTCTGCGGAAGACAGGGACCGGGTATCCGTAGGTGACATTCTCGACGCCGTCGGCAAACGGTCTTTTGGGCCGATAGTTCTCGTGGCTGGGCTTATTACGCTGGCACCGCTGATTGGAGATATACCCGGGATCCCTACCCTGCTTGGCCTGGTGGTTGTGCTCACCCTGGGGCAACTGATGTTTCGTCGGCGTCATATTTGGTTACCAAACTGGATAACCGCTCGCAACATCCAGCGTGACAAGCTCACCAAAGGCCTGGACTGGCTCCATAAACCCGCTCGCAAACTGGATAAGCTCACCCGGCCACGCCTAATATTCCTGGTGGAAGGCCCGGGGCTCTACGTGATGGCCGCTCTGTGTATGGCTGTCGCGCTGGCCATGCCCGCGATGGAAGTGATCCCATTCAGTGCCAATGGCGGTGGCCTTGCGCTGATGGCATTCGGCCTGGCTATTATCTCGGGCGATGGTCTCGTAGCGCTCATCGCGACTATCGTCACGGCGGGTACCGGCTGGGTGATATTCAGCAACCTACTCGGTTGAGGCTTTCTTCTCTGACGTACCTTCCAGACGAAGTTCACTCAAAAACACACTTTGTGCCGCTGGCAGATCAGACACAAAAAGGCCCAGCCGGCTAAGGTTTGCCATATCCATCAGGCGGTCCGCAGGGGCTGACTCGATTGCGGACAACTCAATCCGGTAGATATTCCGGCCCGGGTCCACCAGGAGCCTGATATTGAAACGGTCATCGAAGGCATTGTCACTACGATCATGCACTGTGTCGTTTACGCGGAGCGTCATCTCGATCGGCGCGGTATCAGGATTATGGAGCTCAAAGACCAATTGCTGGTATCCCCGCCAATCTCGCGGCATGTTGTTGAGAAAGGCTCCTGAGTACTTCCCGGTCCCCAGTCTAACTTCCAGGCTTTGACCGGAGTTTCCCCCGAACGCAGGCATCCGGGCTACATCACCACTCCAGTAGTGAGTTGGCTGGGGCTGGTTAATATCAAAAACCACCGGTAGTTGTCGGGCCATCTGGTACCGTTGAAAACCGACTTCGGCGACGGGAACCACCTGAAACACCAATAACGTTGTGACGACTACCCTCAGGGGCCAAAGTGCAGCCGTTGGGGGCCACCTCCCCCGCCCTTGGGTCGGCCTGCGCCAAACCATAACCAGCCAGGCGCCAATCATATTGCGAAGTACGTCCTGCCAATCGAGATCCCGGCCTAGCCCATTTTGCACCAGTTCGATGACAGCACCTGTCAACAGGATGGCAGCACTCAGCCCCAACCACTGGCGCCAGCCGCCCACACCAAAGACAACCTGCCATGTCAGAACCGCCAGGCCAAAAAAAATCAAATGCCCAAGATTCCAGACTGAGCGATGTAATGGGCTCGAGGCCCAGTCCGGTCCGCCGATAAAAAACAACGGGAACAACACGCATAATGCCAAACCGAGAACAATCGGATTGTTTGCAAACCTGAATGTCATTAATGAAGCTTCCTAAAAAAACCCCAAACCGAGGTTTGGGGTTTTTGATCGTTCCGGAATGCCCAACTCACTCATCGAGGGAATCAACACCCGAACTTGCCTGAAGCTCCATCGGCGGCACCCGGTCGGCCCCCCAGCTACGGTACACGTGGCCTATAACCCGCTGGAGTTCGTCCTCCGTAACGATTGCCAGTTCGCCACGTTCAAGAGGGTCAAAGTGAAATATGTAAAGCCTCGAGGCGAACTGCTCAAAGGGCAAGGATGCCTCACCGAACCTCTCACCGTAACCCGAGGTACTGACCACCACGTCATCCCCCCAATTCTGACCACTGTCGTTATTCGGGTTGAAGAAGTACACCCGCATTACCTCCTGGGGGTCCAGGGATACGCGCAAGACAGTGATCGCGTGCCAGCCGATAAACCGTGCAGCGCTATCAGTTACCGCAATACCCGCAGGCTGCGGGTGGATCAGCGGTTGATTACCGTTGTAGTAAGGGTGATAGCTGGCATAGAAATGGCGCAGGAAATCCTCAAGGCCATCCAGTTGCCCGGTGGCAACATCCACGTTGATCCTGAATCCACGTCCCGACCACCAACCGTGGAATTCCGGATTCACCCAGCGGTGGGGGTCCCCTTCCCGGCCAATACATCGGCGACCCATCTCGGCATAGATGCGATCCAGATGTGGCACAACGAGCAGGGAGACCGGGTCCAGATCTATAGGCAGATTCGCCGCCACGCCTGAAAGGCTCTCCCTGGACGAGATTGGCTGTCCCTCAAAATGGATGATGATCTCATCGTCCCGGGCGGCCCAGACCACCATCTGTAACAGATAATCCGGATCGTTATAGGCCCACATCGACATCGCCCGCGCTGACTGACAGGTAGGGTTGTTGCCCTGCCCCACGCCCAGCGGCTGACCCAGCATACACAACACCCCTTCCATCAGGCGCGCACGGGGCGAAGGGTTATCTCCGTAGGCCAGGTTCAACCGCTCACAGGAATAATCAGATAGCGGCAAAGCCACTTGCCGCCAGAGTGCTGGAGCCACCGGCGGCTGATAAAGAATGCCCCGTTCCAACATAAGCGCCAGACCGTATATGCCCTGAGCTGTACGGGGGTGAATACTTTCCTCGACAATCGCCTGAACCAGGTCGTCGTAGCACAACAGGCAATCGCGACCCGTGCTTGAAAGTCCAAGCGCCTCAGCAAGCAAGTGAGTGCTGTGCCCCAGCAAATGCCGGATCAGGACCGCATGGTAAGGCGACACCAGGCCAGTATCATGCATGGCTCGGGCGAAACCGGTGGCTTCATACTGGAGAGCTCCAGCATCCATGGATTCAAGACGTTCACGATAAAGGTCGACACCGGGATCTTCGCGGCACGCCTGAGTAGTACCGTACAAGCTGCTGATCAGGCGGTCGGCGCCCTGTCCGCTGGAACCCAGTTCAATATCCGGATTAGCCCGACAGACTGCTATCTGGGTGACCATCTGTTTGATGCTGTCGACCTGAATCGGCCGCTGCTGAAGGATACGCCAGATCTCGTCGATCAGCTGGTCGATAACATGTTCATAACCGATTCGTTCTGCCAGATGCTTGACGAGCGATTGGCTAAGCGTTGCCAGACGACCCTGAATCTCACGGGCTTCCTCGCTGGGAGTACCAAATAAGAGCTCAAGGTTGATGGCCAGCACTTGGGTCAGGTAATGGTGCGCCTGCTCCACCGACATGGAAGGATGCTCGTAATCGCCCATAGCAATTGCGAGCAGTCGCAATTCGCTGACTGCCTCTATCACAACGGTGTCAGCCTGAGGGCTTTTCAGGGAAAAGGGTGTGAGTGAAGGCACCAGAAACTGGGGATTTGCCCAGTCGGAGCCCTGAAAAATTCCGGACTCTTCGAACTGTCGGGCGCGCTGCTCGATTAACGAGCAGCCACCCTCTTGCATCAAAACGCGCTTGGTTGCTTGAAATACGCGGCCCACTTTCATGGGTTTGGCAAAATCCGGCGCTTCCGCCAGCGACTGCAAGGCCTCATCCAATCGTTTGGATAGGCTTTCCAGCTTGCCGGTATCAGCGCTACTATTAGCCTCTGAGTAACTCAAGCTGACTCCTCGTATCGGGTTGCGGCAACGACGAACTGCTTACCGCTGCCCTTTATTATACATAGAAATCGAGGTCTTCCTGACGCTTAAGCAAGTCGCGCATCACATGAGGCTCCTCACCGAAGAAGTATATCAAACCCCAGTGCGTACCAAATGCTGTTCGCTTGGTTACCGTCTCTTCAACCGGCGGTGTCAGTTCATGGGACTCGAAGTATTCATGATCTTCGGTCTCCGCTGGAATTTCCAGCTTACTGACGACCCGACGACGAGGATAGACCCCGAAACAGCCAGCAACCCCTTTGGCGTCGACCACTTCTTTCGGGAAGAAATTGGTGATTTCTTCCTCTGTAGTCTTTGGATCGAATGCCATGATCATACCTTGATAGGCGTTAAACCCATAGGCACGCTCTAACAGCTCAAACACCTTGAACCCGGGCGGACGATAAGCCACCTCACCAAAGTACATTTCACCATCGCTGGTGACAAAGTATTCTGGATGAATAAAGCCAAACTCAATATCAAAGGTCTTGATCAGCTTCTCGATCTGCCGGGTGATAGCCTCCCGGTATTGTTCGAGTTCGGGCGTCGCCGGTACAAAGACCGAATAGCCGAGAGTGACATACTCGGAGATATTGAGGAACCGGATTTTGCCATTGTGAACCCAGGCTTCAACCGCAAACTCCCAACCATCAAGATGCGACTCCATCAACACCGGAAATTCTTCTTCCGGAATGCTATCGACTTCATCCGGGGTGCGAATAACCCGGTGACCAAGGCAGCCAGCTTTATCGAAGGCCTTGAGGTGAATCGGATCGTTCGGGTCACCATCCAGCTTAAGTAGGGTCTGATTGACTCGCTTCAGGAACCGGATCACGTCACCCTTGTCGTGCGCTTCCTCAAAAATACCGACCCGGATACCGCCCAGTTGAGCTCGACGCTTCATGAGCGCCTTGTCGCGAAGCAACATGGCCTGACCGAAAAGACGAGGGTTATCCATCAACACCGAGTTGATGGCGCCAGCCCACTCAACGGTCTCCTCGAACAGCGGAATCGACACATCCACACCCATATCCTGCAGGGTTTGGGCAATCTCCATTGAGCGGTCGTTCAGGCGTTCAAAATTCCAGGGCACGTAGGGAATATCATGCTCTTTGCAATAGGTCTCAGCCCAGTCCGGCGCCACAACCACATAGCGTCGATCAAACCGTTCAGCTGCCTCAACAGCATTCAGACTCCAACCCAAAAGTGCGACATAACCTTTGTTCGGATCCCGGTTTACAGTCTCTCGCTTAGCCATTCAAAGTACCTCTTGCTGCGACATGTTTCGTTACAAAGGTACACGTTTCTGCCCTGTATTAGAAATCCAAAACCTGGGCCTGGACCATGGAAAAGCCCTGAAAGCCATGCAGCATCAGAGCTATAGCAACAACCAAACAAATTCGTTTAGCGACTAGTTTGAGCTGCTAACTGGTCCTACCAGTGAGTCCTAAAGTGCTCAGAGTTCGCGCTCGAATATCTCTCAGCAAGGCTTCGTCGTCCACAAGGGACTTGCCATAGGATGGCACCATGGTTTTCATTCGCTCCTGCCAGGCGGAATCTTTCATGCGCTCAGGGAAGCACCGTTCGATTACGTCAATCATGGCATGAGCTGCGGTGGAGGCACCGGGAGAAGCGCCCAGAAGAGCGGCGAGCGTGCCGTCTTTCGCGGCGACAATTTCAGTACCAAACTCAAGCTTGCCATCCCCATCGGGGCCTTCCTTGATAATCTGCACCCGCTGACCCGCGGTCTGTAGCTTCCAGTCCTTTTCGTCAGCGTCGGGATAAAAGTTTTTCAGAGCGTCAACGCGGTCTTCGTGGGACTGAAAAACCTCACCAATCAGATAACGCGTCAGGTCCATGTTGCTCTTGCCTGCAGACATCATCGAGCGCAGGTTATTGGTCTTGACCGAGCCAAATAAATCGAACATCGAACCCTGTTTCAAGAAGCGGGTAGTAAAACCGGCGTAAGGACCAAACAGCAATGCCGGCTTACCATTGATAATCCGCGTATCCAGGTGAGGGACGGACATCGGCGGCGCGCCTACTGGCGCCTTACCGTAAACCTTGGAGCGGTGTTGTTTAACAATCTCAGGTTTCTGACATACCAGCCACTGGCCGCTAACCGGGAACCCTCCGTAACCATGGGACTCGTCGATACCGGATTTCTGTAACAATGGCAGAGCGCCACCGCCGGCACCAAGGAATACGAAGCCAGCTTCCAGTTTTGTGGTCACCCCGGACTTCTCATCCCGCACCCTGACCTTCCAGCGACCGTTATCTCGCTGGGCTATGGAGCGTACCGGGTGGCCCAGCATTAACTCGAAGTTGGGCTTGCTTTGCAGGTATTCCACCATGCTCCGGGTCAGGGAACCAAAATCCACGTCGGAACCGTGTTCAACCCTGGTAGCGGCAACCGGTTGCATCGGGTCCCGGTGATTAACCACCAGCGGCATCCATTCTTTCAATTGCTCCGGCGAGTCAGAGAAGCTCATCTCGCGGAACAGGTGATGGGCGCTGAGCTTTTCGTAACGCTTACGCAGAAACTCGACGTTATCCTCGCCCCAGACAAAACTCTGATGAGGCGTCTGGTTGATAAATGATGAAGGCTTAGGCAGCATGCCCTGCTCCACCATGTACGACCATAATTGCAGCGACACTTCGAACGACGCGTTGATCGTCAGCGCCCGCTGGATCTCGACATCACCTTCCTCGGTTTCGGGGGTGTAGTTGAGCTCACAGTAACCAGCATGCCCGGTGCCTGCGTTGTTCCATCCATCGGTGCTCTCATGGGCAACGTGATCAAGACGTTCTACCATGATGATGTCCAGGGACGGATCGAGCTGCCTGAGCATCGTGCCGAGGGTGGCGCTCATGACGCCACCGCCGACCAGCACTATATCTGCTTGTCTAGCGGACATTAGTTTCTCACTTTAGCAAGTTGGAAATCGGGCCGATTATCCCGCTTTTCTTTCGATTAATAAAATGCCTTTAACATATGAATGAAAGCCGGACAGTTAAACCGCAACCACACTAGTGTCCCGACCGGCTAATGGGTTAATCAACTGAGCCGCTGGAGTTATAGCGACGAGTAGCCTCCCAAGCCTTACTTTCGCAAACTACCTGAGGTATTTTGTCTTCCTTTTCACTGCTTGCACCGTGGGTTACACAGGAGTTTTCTGCTCCGCCCGCTTATTAACTGAGGTTCTACGATGACAATGGCTTTTCTGGCAATTCTCGGCGGGCTTGTACTGCTGGTCTGGAGTGCTGACCGGTTCGTGGAGGGGGCAGCTGCCACCGCCAAGCACGCAGGGATGCCCCCGTTGTTGATTGGTATGGTGGTCATTGGGTTCGGTACATCTGCGCCGGAAATGGTGGTGTCTGCCATGGCAGCTTCCGATGGCAACCCTGGTCTTGCGCTCGGTAACGCCTACGGCTCGAACATAACCAACATCGCGCTGATTATTGGTTTGGTGGCGTTAATCAGTCCGATCAACGTGCACTCTCAGGTTTTGCGTAAAGAACTTCCCCTGCTGTTTGCGATCTCGTTACTGGCTGGCTGGCAATTGCTGGACGGCGAGCTCAGCCGAATAGACGCCTGGGTTCTATTGGGTGCTTTTGCGGTGGTGATGGGCTGGTCGATCATCCAGGGCATGCGCAAAGGCCCTGACGCGCTGGCAGGCGACGTTGACAACGAGATGATTGCCCACCCCATGGCGCTAAACAAGGCACTGATGTGGCTGGTTATAGGGCTGGTACTGTTGGTGGTGAGTTCCCGCGCACTGGTCTGGGGAGCCGTAACCGTGGCTCAAAGCCTCGGGGTAAGCGATCTGGTCATTGGCCTGACGGTCGTAGCCATTGGCACCTCCCTGCCCGAGCTTGCCTCATCACTCATGGCCATCAAAAAAGGCGAACACGACCTGGCTCTGGGAAACATCCTGGGCTCCGGCATATTCAATACTTTGGCAGTTGTGGGTATCGCTGCAGCGATCCACCCTTTGGCGGTCGAATCTGCGGTGCTGTATCGGGACTGGACATTGATGACAGCCCTGACCGTTGCTCTGTTCATCATGGGTTTCGGTTTCGCTGGACGACAAGGCCGCATTAATCGTCTTGAGGGTTCAGCGCTGATGATGGTTTATGCCCTGTATACCGGTTATCTGATATCTACCGTTATTCCTTGACGGTTGACAGAGAAGGCCGTCAGCCAGTGCTTCGGCTGACGGCCGGTGGTTCAGGTTACAGGCTCCGGGGAGAGGTTTTCTGCAAGGGCTGCCAGTAAATCACTCCGCCAATCCGGTCGCTGTTTTCTCCCTCAATCCGAACATTAATGTGCCAGCGCTCCAACTCCTGGGGTTGGCTGCCATGGTGTGGCGCTGACTCAAGGCTGAGCCTTGGGTCCATCCATCCGAAGCTTCGGGTTTCTGACACCCGAAGCCATCCCTCGTCGGGAGCAGCCTTGTTGTCAGTGGACTGCATTACGCGCCAGGTAGCACTGCCGGTATTGGCGAGCACGCCCTCGCTGTCAAACCGGAGAAACGGTTCGCCGTCGAGACCCGACACCACAAGCTCTCGACTACCCTGGTAGCTGACCATGATGCCTTGGGGTACACCGTCCAGCAGAATCACCTGCAGACCAGAGATATCTGGCAATTCTGCAAGTTGCGCCATAATCACTCCGTCCGGGACGTTGTCGATTTCATCTGCGCCATGAGCCAAGGCTCCAGCACTGTACATGACTGCAATATTCAGGGCGGCGAACAGCAAGAGCATCCCTGCTCCCCTGCGATAGACGACGTCCATCGCTTAAAACCCGAACACGCCGAACACACTCTGCACCAGCCCGCCGTCATCGCTTGAGCTTTCGTTGGTGGAGGTATCGGTTGTGTCAGGTTCGGCATTTGCCGTTGCGGTTTCTTCGCCAGCGTCTGTCGTAGTGTCGCTGGCCGCCATTGCCATGCATTCCAGACCGTTATTGATCACAGTAATGGATGCAGAAACGGACGGAACACGACCGATCTCACTGTCTTTACTGACAAACAGCATGTACTTGCCAGCAGGCACCACACTGTGGCGCCCAGGCATTTTCAATGTCAATGTATTACCATTTTGTGCCGCAATCGGCAGCTCGATGGCACGCTGATCACCGTCGATCAGGTGCGTCATCACTGTCCGGCGGATCAGCAATACCTTGTCTACCGACGGATCATCTACCTGAACGGTAAACGTGTCTCCTACCGTCAGTGAGTTCGGCGCGTTCAGGATTTCAGGGCGGTCGTCACGCTCTGCATAGGGCGGGGTGTAGATCTCGAAACTGGGGTCCCGCCCATCATTGGGTGAGAACCCGAAATCCTCGAGATTGATACTGGACAGATAAGCGGTGTTGATCGGCGCATGGCCCCCGATCAGGACACGGCCGTCAGGCATCAGAATCGCCGTGTTATGGTAGGTACGGGGACGCTTCGAAGCCGCCATCTCAGTCCAGATGCCAGTTTGTGGATCGAACCGTTCAGCTGTCTGGATCGGGCTATCCAGACCCGGCCCTACCACCCCGTCGCGGTTACCGCCATTGAAGACCATGACGCTACCATCAGGCATCACAACATTGGTGCCATACCAGCGGGGCTGATTCAGCGGGGCCGTGAGGCGGGATTCATAGCCAACTTCATCGCCGTCAGTGGTAACGGTGTCAATACGGCTCTGGGCGACCGGCAAATATCCACCCGGACTTGTCAGAACCGCATAGCTCGGCACACCACCTGCCGTCAGAATTTCGACGTCGTTGTACTCGCCATTTGCATCGGGCCTGAGGGGCAGCATGGTAGACGAGGTCGACCCGCGCATACCGCCAGCCACTGCCATTTTGAGCTGATCGGCATCGACGTTGAAATCATCGAATGCCGTCAGTAATTCGGTCGGACTGCTGAGCAAATCGCCCACCAGACCACCGACCTGATCAAGCGACAGATTGGTGACGTTCAATGTGCTGGTTAACTGTCCCAGACCCACCTCATCCAGACGCAACGGCAAACCGGCATAGCCGATATCGTTCCAGCGCTGGCTGTCGGGGTTATAGGTCGCGACGATGTTCCATAAAGCCTGGTCATACCCCTGGCCAAACGGGTTGAAGGCCTGGCCGCCCGCGTTATAGAGCACATGGCCATTGGGCAACAGGTGCAGCCGCGGGTACAACGGTAAGGTCCGATCTGCAGTGGACGGATTCTGAGTCCAGACTCCGGCACACGGATCATAGGTCTCAGTCTGGACGACATTACGGCCGCTGTTTAACGGGTCTTCCGGATAGACAGGTTTGAGTAGTTTGGTGACACCGCTGGCGACAAAGATTTTGCTATTGGGCAGCGTCACCATGGAGGGGTACCAACGGCCATAATTCATATCGCCGCTTTGGGTCCAGGTGTTGGTTTTCGGATCAAAGATACGGGAGTTCTTGATGCCCTCCAGCTCCGCCACGCCCAGGGGAAGGCCGTCAATACCCGGTTCTGAATAATAATCGGTGCCACCCACAGCCATCACGCGACCATCTGCCAGACCCACCACGTCCGAGCAAAACAGTGCCCCGTCATTTTTCGCCGTATTGTCTGCAGTATCGATCAAACCATCGAGTTCGGTACCGTTAAGCAAGGTTTCGCTGTCGTTGCCGTCCGGGTTGGCGCCTGCACGAAGAGGGTTCGGTTTGAGCCATTCAGCAGCGTCATTCTCGCCCAACGAAAGTACACGGCTCTGGTCGTTGACCGAAACCTCACCAAACTCTGCAACAATTGACAGCTCGACGTTTTCGGTCCCCTCTAGAGCATTCAGATAAAGAATGCGCCCATCTTCCAGCAATGCCATGGTGCCAGCTGCCGGTTTGCACTCGTCCAGACCTTCGCCGTTTACCACACATTTTTCGTCGGTTTCCACAACCTCACCATCCACTACGATAGTGGGTTCCGAGAACGGATCACTGAACGAGCCTTTCGGCGAGTCAGCGAAGGCCAAGGTGGAAAAGACCGCTACGGGTAGCCCCAGTGCCAGACGTGTGGCTATCGATATTTTTGTTCTCATCACTGTCTCTCCGGTTATCTGAGCCGTTGTTATTGTGGGCCCATGAAAATCGTTGAATGGACTGGCGAATAACTCCGCCACAGGAGGAACGCCCGGCGAACCGAAAAAGATGCAGTCGAGAGGGGTTATTTTCTAAAAATGGCCATCCATGGCTTTGTCGGGCATCCAACCCTCAATGAAACCGTCAGGGATGACGGGCACAACTACAATGCAGACCCCTGCAGTGTGCCGTCGGAACATGACGATCTGATGACACTTCGAATCAGATGTGTGCTGGCCGGAAGTCCAGTGCTACAGAATTGAGGCAATAACGCTGACCAGTCGGTGGTGGCCCGTCAGGAAACACATGGCCAAGATGGCTGTCACACCGGGGGCAACGCACTTCAATGCGGGTCATGCCGAGACTGGTATCCTCGATCGCGTGAATGTGATCGGAATCAAAAGGCTGGAAAAAGCTGGGCCAGCCAGTTCCCGAGTCAAATTTGGCATCAGAGCGAAACAGGGGCAAATCGCACAGGCGACAGTGGTATACGCCGTCTTTTTTATTGTCGAGCAACGTGCCACAGAACGGCCGTTCAGTGCCATGGTCAAGCAACACCGTACGCTCTTCCGGGGTCAGCTTCTCTGCGAGGCGTTCAATTTCCACTGGACTCAGGGATTGAAGGTCATAACCGGATGCAGATGTGCTCATAGAGGCCTCCTCAGGCTATGAATGATCGGAATATTCCGGCTTCAGCCGGTCGGGAAATCCTTTGATGAGTTTATCCAGTTTGGGGGTCGCAACCGCCATCACATAAGGCTGGTAGGGATTCCGGGCGGCAAAGTTCTGGTGATAATCTTCCGCCGGGTAAAACGCCTCCAGGGGCTCCAGAGTAGTGGCTATGGGTACCGGGTAGAGCTCTGCATTGTCGAGTTGCTGGATGTAAGCCCCAGCTACCCGCTTTTGCTCATCGCTCTCATAGAAAATAACGGAACGATACTGGGTGCCGCGGTCATTACCCTGACGGTTAAGCTGAGTCGGGTCATGTGCTACCGAGAAGAACACTTTCAGCAACTCGCCAAAACTGACTTCAGCCGGATGGTAATGTACCTCAATGACTTCCGCGTGGCCGGTTTGGCCTGAACACACGCTGTCATAATTTGCGGTCTCGGCAGCGCCACCGGCATAGCCGGAAACCACCCTGCTGACGCCATTGATTGCCAGGTACACAGCCTCCACACACCAGAAACAGCCACCTCCCAGTACCAGGCGTTGCTCACGTCCTGAATCGGGTTCGGGCAAGTCGATTTCCGGGCCCGGAAACCGGCTCCTCGGGACGGTCATGCCGGGAAGGTCACAGGATGTGCTCATAAATGTCCTCTTAACTTAGTTAATTCACTCCCTCCATTCTGGAAGTTCGATACCGCATTTGCCAGCCCTTATTTGACGGCAAAGCTATAACAGCCATGCTCCCACCACAGCGCAAGCCGGTGCCATTAGCCAAACAGGTACACGCCACAATGCAAGCGCAGTCCATATAACCAACACCAGCGCTAAGGCCTCAGGAGATTTCACTGCCGATATCCAGACCGGATCATAGAGCGCAGACAATAACAGGCCCACTACTCCCGCACTGACCCCGGCCAGAAAATATCGCGCCCCCGGATGCTGCCGAACATACGTCCAGAGCGGCAGACCGGCGAAAACCAGCAGGGTGCCCGGCAGAAAGACCGCCACCACCGCAAGCAGCCCCCCAAAAAAGCCAGCCTCTGCTGTGCCCAGAAAAGCCGAGAAGCTGAACAGGGGGCCCGGCATCGCCTGCACTACGCCGTAGCCCGCCAGAAAGGTATCAGGCGGCATCGCCCCAGAGGCCACAAACGATGATTCAAGCCAGGGCAGAACCACATGACCGCCGCCAAAAACCAGGGCACCTGAGCGATACAGTTCGGCACCAATCCAGGCTAGGCTGCCACTCGCGAACGGCAGGAAAGACGCCGCCAGCAGGAGCAAAAATGCCAACGCAAATGCCAGGGGCCTGCGGCCCTCAAGAGGCATCGACAGTGCCCCTTTGTCAGCACCTATGTCGTTCTTCAAGCCCAGGCCAACAATCCCTGCTGCAATCAGGGCAAGCACCTGCACCCACACCGACCCCACGAGCAAGAGCACCGCTGCAACAGCCAACGCTATGGTCAGGCGCGGGGCATCGGGGCACAGGGTTTTCCCCATCTGCCAGACGGCCTGTGCGACGACGGCCACCACGAACAATTTGAGGCCCTCCACCCATCCGCCGTTGCCAGCTTCCGGCCAGACCGAAAGACCAGCGGCGAATAATCCCATTAAAAACGCCGAGGGTAAGGTGAAGGCCAGCCACGCCAGCGCCGCACCGCGGTAGCCTCGCTGCAGAAACCCCACAGCCAGACCCACCTGGCTGGAGGCGGGGCCCGGCAGCAACTGACACAAGGCTACTATCTCGCCGTAAGCTGCATCCGACAGCCATCGTCTGCGCCGGACAAACTCATCGTGGAAGAACCCGAGGTGCGCCGCTGGACCGCCGAACGAAGTCAAGCCCAGGCGGAGGAAGATCAAAAACAGTTCTGGCAATGTCGGGCGGTCTTCATCTCGAGTGGAGGCCATAACCTTTCCTGAAAATTACAGTTTATGTCGTGATAGTTGCGACTTTCTCAGAGCAAACCATACTAAGGGAGCTACTTTCGACACCTCAATACCAACCGCTAACAACATCAGATCACTATGACGGCACAGGCTCACTCCTCCACAACGAAGGACGAATTGCTGGAATACCGTTTAAGCCTCCGCCTGGGACCGGTGCACGCCCGCCAGCGGCTGCGTATAGAGCAGGAGGCCGAAGCGCTGATATTCGGCCAGGACCACCACTCCTTTCATCTTGAAAACTGGAGTGCCTCCCACCACTGGATAAAAGGCTGCCTCTGGATTTCCGGCATGCTGAAACGCGGCCAGCGTAACAGCCGAAAACTCAAAACTGCCCATAATTCTTTCTGCCTGCCCAACTTGCCGGAGGCGTTTGAAGGGCTTCGCATCCTGCACCTTACCGACCTACATGTCGATATGGATGCAGCCAACCTGCAGGCCGTCATAGACCACATCGACCCGCTGGAGTATGACCTGTGTGTGTTAACGGGAGATTACAGAAAGCAGACCTGGGGGGCCATTGACGACGCCCTCGCAGGCATGAAAAAACTCCGGTCAGCCATCCAGGGGCGCGCTATCGCGGTACTTGGCAATCACGACAGCATTCGCATGCTGCCCGGGCTGGAGGATATGGGCTACCAGATTCTGCTGAATGAGCACGCCTGGTTTGAGCGAGATGGTGACACCCTATACATTGCGGGTGTTGATGATGCCCACTTTTACAAAGCTCATAACCTCCATAAGGCTGGCGACCAGATTCCCCACGGCTCCACCACCATTCTGCTCAGTCACACCCCGGAGATCTGGCGGGAGGCGGGTTATGCTGGGTATGACGTGTTTCTTTGTGGCCATACCCATGGCGGCCAGATCTGCCTGCCCGGAGGCATCCCTGTCACACTGGATTCAGATTGCCCCCGGTCTCTGGGGCGGGGGGCATGGCGGCGCAATGGGATGCAGGGTTACACCTCGCCGGGTTCCGGTACGTCGGTGGTCAATGTACGGCTGAACTGCCCACCGGAGGTAACGCTCCACACGCTCACCCGAGGGCCTGGCTGAATTAATGGGGTTGCTTGCGAATACCGAGGCGATGCATCAGAGGTGACAACACCATATTGGCGATCACGAACAGAATGGTCACCGTCAACAGTACACCCCAGCCAAGGCCCAGCCATAAAGCTGCAAACCCCATGGGAAGCAGGGCTTCCGGAATCTGGTCCAGCCCTGGGACCCGGGCACTGGGGAGCAGCCCGAACCGACGTTTGAGAAAACTACTGAGCAGATCTCCCGTAAGTGCCAGCAAACCGAAGACCGCACCAAACACTAACCCTGCCCCCGCCAGACCACTAACCAGGGCACTGGCAAGCACACCCGAAAGGAGACCCCGCCAGGTTTTATTGGCACCGAACACGCGTCGCCGGTCAAACCAGTTATGGCCGCCATCAATCGGATAATTCCAGCGTTGATGAAGAAATTTACGCGCGATGACCGGGGCGCCGTTGGCAACGATCAATAACACCAACAGTAATAGCGCAAGCATGATCTCTCCCGGTCAGCCCGCCGTGGTGACCGGGCTCAGCCCAGGCCACCCCGTGTCAACTTGAGCGGATCAAGCAGAACTTCCAGTTGCGACCGGCTGAGATCACAACGCTCTTCAGCCACATCAATAATCGGCCGCCCGCTTTTGTAGGCTTCCTTGGCGATGTCCGCAGCCAGGGCATAGCCGATTTCCGGATTAAGCGCAGTCACCAGAACCGGATTTTTTCCCACCACTGCATCGAGATGGGCAGAATTGACTGTAAACCCGGTGATGGCTTTATCCGCAAGCAGGCGGGTAGCGTTGGACAACAGGCTGGTCATATCGATCAGGTTGGCCCCCACCAGTGGCAGCATGACATTAAGCTGGAAATTGCCCGACTGCCCCGCGATAGCCACCGCGCTGTCCAACCCCGAAACCTGGGCAGAAACCATCGCCACCGACTCCGGAATTACCGGGTTAACCTTACCTGGCATGATACTACTGCCCGGTTGCAGGGCCGGCAGGCTGATTTCCGACAGGCCGTGAATCGGGCCGCTATTCATCCAGCGTAAATCATTGGCAATCTTGGTCAACACAATGCCCACACCACGCAACTGGGCCGACATAGCGACTGGCGCATCTACCGCGCTCTGGCCGACAAACTTATGTTCCAGTGAGCGGAAATGGTAACCGGTATTACTCGATAACGCCTCAACAAACCGGCGGGCAAAATTCTCATGGGCGTTCACCCCGGTGCCGACAGCAGTGCCACCCTGGGGCAGCGAAAGCAGCTCTTCGCAGGCATGGTCTATGCGTTTCTCCGCAGCACGCAATTGCTCTCGCCAGGTTCGCAGTTCCTGGCCAAGGGTTACCGGCATGGCATCCATCAGGTGGGTGCGGCCGGTTTTTACCTGCTCTGAAAACAGCGCTTCCCGTTCGTAGAGCATGCCCTGCAGGTGCGTTAGTGCCGGGAGCAACTGTTTATGAACCTGGGTAACCACACTGAGATGAATCGCCGTGGGTATCACGTCATTCGAGCTTTGGCTCATGTTTACGTGGTCATTAGGGTTAATCGCCTGACCCGCCTTTTCCGCCAACCTCGCTATAACTTCGTTGACGTTCATATTAGTGCTGGTGCCGGAGCCAGTCTGATAGCGGTCCACCGGGAACTGATCGCGGTGGGCGCCATCAAGCAGCAGGTCGCAGGCATCGACAATCGCCCCCCGCTGGGGTTCATCCAGCAAACCAAGGGCCTTATTGGCTTCGGCCGCGGCGCGCTTGATCCGGACCACTGCGTCAATGAACGCGGGCGGCATGGGCAATCCGCTGACCGGGAAGTTATCCACGGCCCGCTGAGTCTGAGCGCCCCAGAGTGCTGCTGCAGGCACATGGACATCTCCCAGACTGTCCTGCTCTATTCTGAAATCACTTGTGGCTGTTTCATTGCTCATGGCTGTTTCTCCTGTGCGAAACGACATTCGGCTTACCAACCAATACGCAGCGCAAGACTATACGTCTCTGTACCACAGGTGCCGACTTGGCGTCAGCTATGTTTCAGCCTGACATGGTCACAGACACCGGTGACCTGTTCAAAGTTGATGATCAGCGTATGCACGGTATTGGTGTATGAATCATGCAGGTAGAACTTGAACCGTCGTTGCTTTTCGCCTTGCAGAAAACTGTCGTACTCCTTCACCAGTTCCCGGACATCACCGCCCTGATCCTTCGTCCAGGTTGCGTTGAATGGCCCCAGCACTGCGCCGCCGGCCAGACATACCGTTACTTCATGATTGGTTAAGGCATTTTCCGAATTCAGCATATAGATCCCTCGCGAACAGAAAGGTCGTAGTGACACATTCAGTGTAGACCCGATTGCAGAGAATTAAGCGAGAATCAATAACCGGCATACCCGGGATAATCTTCAAGCGCCCGAAGACAATCTGACAGAAAACCGGCAGGATCAGGCAGCACAGCCTCGTCAGACACTACACCAAACTGGACCTGGCCCGCATAACTGACAATGCTGATACCGAGACCAATCTCGCCAGCCTGGGGCACCCAATACATCTGTTCAGTGATCCGGCAACCTGCCAGATATCGTGGTTCCGGGGTGCCGGGTACGTTTGAGACGACGGCACTGGCTTTGCGACACAGCAATTCTGTGAAAGACTGACGCACGGGTGATGGCAGCAGACCGGCCGTGCTGGTAAGACCCCAGGCGATGCCCGGCTGCCAACTCTTCTTGAGCTTCCGGGTTTCGTGTTTCACTCGGTACAGCCGTTCAAGCGCACTTTCCCCGTCCACTGGCAATGGGACAAACACCGTTCCGAAGTAGTTCCCGAGGGTACCAGGGTCCGGTTCTATACCGTCAGGAAGACTCCCGCGAATATCCACCGGTACAGCGGCGTGAAGCACAGCGTCATCCAGATCGAGATCCGCGGTTTCGAGCTGCTTGCGAACCGCTCCGGACACACAGGCCAACAGCACATCATTGATGGTACAGCCGGTCGCTTTGGCCGCTGAACGAAAACTCGACAATGCCACTGGCGCGCTCCAGCGACAGCTTCTTCGCCCCAGCAACGGCGCCTTCAGAGGCGAATCGGTATCTTCTGGTTCTATCAGAAACTGGCTGAGTTCGTTAACCAGACGTAGACCGGTCATGGCCGCACGCTCAACAGGGTGCCGGACGTCGGGTGCGGTACCCAGGTCCCCGACCGAGCCGGTGTGGCGAGTTTCCACCTCGGTGTTCAGTGAGCGCAGCCAGGCCTGGGCTGCCCGGCCCCAACGCCCAGAATCCGGTCGCTCGGTAGCACCGTAAAACACCGGCGCCTGTTGTGGCGAGCGGGTGCATATCCGCTCAAATACGCCCATCAGGGCCACACCATCGCCGTAACAATGGTGAATGCGCAGTAACAATGCTGACCCGCCTTCGGCATTGGGCAACAGCCAGAACTTCCAGCGCGGACGATAATCAGGCAACGGTTGGTTCAGGCGCGCCGACACCCACGCCTGTAGCTGAGCCTCGTCAAAAGCGTCAGGTACCGTTTCGATATGGTGATGCAGTGCAAAAGTCGGGTCGGGTTCCCACCACCAACCCGGCACACGCTGCACCGGCATGAACCGGAATCGCTCCCAGGCCATCCAGTAGATTCTGAGAAAGTCGGTCAGCCGCTCAGTGGTCAGCGCCTCTACCCGCATCAGCACCGTGATGGTCATCGGGTTGTTGGGTCGCTCCAGCGCCAACCAGGCCGAATCTACGGGTAAGAGCAAATAGGATTCCTCGTGACTCAAGGCCTGACTACTCCGGCTGATAGAGAAGAGAGTGAAAAGCGACCCAGCATTGTGCCAGACAAGCACTGATGGCTCCACACGGCTCGAAAAACAAAAAATTACACACGTGTGAGGTTCAGCGCTTATACTCAAAAAGAATGAGATTACGCATTATTTAACATTTGTCGGAACACGATTGCGGTGGGTTGCCATAATCAACGTTGCCACGGCCAACTCATATAACTGTCGAAAAACGATACGAAGGACGGTACTGAACGAATAAACAAGAATCAGGGCTACGCAGAACGCAGGTAGCCTTTGGGAGAGCGCTCATGAAAGCAAGCCATGTTCGAAAGTTGAGCAAGCCGATCGACAGTACTTATTCGGAGATGTTTTCCGGCCGGGTCTACCGGGTCGGAAGAGGCGCGGTATCGGTGCGTAACCACAGCGGAAAGGCCGAGCAAACCGTCATCGGTGTTCATGGGTTTCTGGAAAACCACTGCTATTTCACTCAGGCTTACGAATCTCCTAACACGGAGCTGGTGCTTCTGACCTGCAGCAATTATCACATTCCGGTCAACGGCGTGAACCTTGAAGCCCCGGAATGGGAAGTGCCAATCAAGTATCTCGAAGCCACCATAGAATATGACGCCTGCATACTGAACCTGGCACTGGCGAACCTTCCCAGTACCGACAACATCCGGGTACACGGGCACTCCCGGGGTGGCGCAGTGATTCTGGAAGCGGTCGCCCAACGCCCGGAGCTGTTCGAGAACGTCGAAATTGTGCTGGAAGCACCCGTGTTACCCAAAGCCAGGTTGCATGCACTGGTCACAACGCTACTTGAGCCCGTCAGCCACGGCATGTGGCCATGGCTGATCCGCCTGATTAACAGTGCCCCCTCCTCAGCCTATGGCCAAACCTTTTTTGGCAAGATGAACCCCCGCAAAAAACAATTGCTGGCCAAGATGTTTTCCGCCACCCAAGACCATCTCACGATTGTTCGTAATCTTGAAAACCTGATGGCCTGGATGGAGCGTACTGATACGTCGGTGTTCGAGAATGTCCGTCACGGCACCTTTCTGATTCCCCAGATTGATCGTATTCTTGATCGAACTGCAATGCTGGCCAGCGCCCGCAAGAGCCCCACCACTATGCGAATTATCGAAACGCAAGCCCCCAGCCACTTTATTACACTCGATAGCAAAGAGTGGATCCCCGGCTTCGAACATCTGCAGGCCGCCGCTCAGGGCTAACCCCGGGCTGCCATCGCGGCTCAGGCTCCGGTAAACTGTCAGGCTTCATCGACACGATCCGCGGAGGCCCACCTGGCATGTTTCGTAAACGCCTGGTTGCGACACCTGTAAACAGCGAGAGCGCCAGAGAACTCCAGTCCCGACTGCTTGCCTATCATGATTTTCGTTACTGGAAGGCTACCCAACCGCTGGCGGAATATCAGCCTGCACTCGCCTTATGGCAAAGCGAGCGGCTCAAAACGACCCATGCCGACCTTTATCGTCACCCGTCCTACCATCACGGCCTGGCCTTTCTGCTCAGCGATTTGTATACACCGGTTGCAGACAACCGCCGGGACGACGACATCGACAGGGTATTCCCCAAGATGGTCAAGTGGCTGCCCGACTCGTTGCTGGACACATTTGCAGGCATGGTTGAGCTCAACCATCTCACCCAGCAACTCGACCTTAGCTTGCTGGAGCAGCTCATCGAAAACCGTGCTGACCTCGACAATCTTCAACCGGAATCATACTGCGCGGCCTTTCGTGCCGTAGGGAATGTCGATTCCAGAGAGCGTCAGATCAGTCTGATTGCACAGGTTGGCAGCCAGTTGAACCGCTATGTCAAAAGTCGAAGCGTGGGTTGGTTACTCGGTATGAGCCGGGGCCCCGCCGACATGGCGGGGCTGGAAGATTTGCACGCATTCCTGCACCGGGGCTACAGCGCGTTTCAGGCGATGGATCGCGTCGATGTGCTGATCAACGAAGTGGTAGCCCGGGAGCGCCAAGTGGTGGCACAGATCCTGGCAGGGGACCAAGAACCTTTCAGTGTCTCCGGGCGTCAGCGCCTCTGAGATGGCCTAAGCTCGACCAACGAGCTGATCCAGTTGACTGTTGATTTCCTGCTCGATGCGGGCCTTGAAGGGGCGCAACATAAGGCCGAGCTCAAGATGCACATGAATGGTGTCCGGGCTCAAATCCATATGGCCTTTGACGCCACTGCGTTTGAAACGGAGTAAATCACCTTCCCATGTGTAATCCACATCAAACTGTTCAGACAGGTCCCTGGCCAGGGTTTCGGCGGCGTCACGAGCATGGGACTCATCAAGCGTATGGTTGCGGCGAACATCAATGGTAGACATATTGGGCATTCCCGGTCAGTAAAGTTCACGACAGTTTAAGAAAATGATGGCCAAGCGCAAATATAAAACCAAACCCCTTGATTTGGGGAATGTGCTTGTAGCCAGCCCCGTGACCGTTAGAATACAGGGTTCAGACTCAATCAGGATCACCACATGACCCAACAACACACGCCCAGCCCGACCCCGGGCGAGCAGCCGCCCCGGGACGATACCACGCACTTCGGTTTTCGCTCTGTTGCCAAGGACCAGAAGGCTGGCCAGGTGGCAGACGTGTTCCATTCCGTGGCAGGTAAGTACGACCTGATGAACGACCTGATGTCCATGGGCATCCACCGGCTCTGGAAACGTTTCACTATTGAGCTCAGCGGCGTCCGCCCCGGCCACCGGGTACTCGACATCGCCGGCGGTACCGGTGACCTGACCATGAAGTTTTCGGATCTGGTCGGCTCCGGGGGCCAGGTTGTACTCGCCGACATTAACGCATCAATGCTTCAGGTAGGTCGTGGGCGTCTGATGGACCGGGGTTACGCCGGCAATATCGAATACGTGCAAGCCGATGCCGAACATCTGCCCTTCCCGGAGAACAGCTTCAATGCGGTCAGCATCGCGTTCGGCCTCCGGAATGTGACGGACAAGGATCAGGCCCTGAGGGATATGACCCGGGTATTGAAGCCCGGTGGCAAACTGATGGTGCTGGAGTTTTCAAAACCCACCAATCCATTGCTGAGCAAGGCCTACGATCTTTACTCGTTTAACGCCTTGCCACTGATGGGTCAGTTGATTGCGGGTGATTCCGCCAGTTATCAGTACCTGGCGGAATCTATCCGCATGCACCCGGATCAGGACACCCTTAAAAACATGATGGAAGCCGCTGGCCTGGTCAACTGCAAGTACTACAACATGACAGGCGGCGTCGTGGCATTGCACGTGGGAATCAAGCCCTGATGTATCCTGGGCCAACCCTGCAGGCAGCGCTGACCCGGATTATCGAAGGAGCCATTAATACGGCGCTCGATTTGGACCCGGCCGGGCGCGCGACTATGCTTGAGGTTCTGGCCCAACCGGTTCAGTTCTCGGTTACTGAACCCGCGCCACTGACACTGACCCTCAGCGCGGTCGGTCAACAGGTCCGCGTTGGCAGTAGCGCTGTCGGCGAACCTGCGCTGCACCTGTCGGGCCAGCCGCTGGCCTTTGTCGCCCTGGCTCTGGGGGACAACAGTGTATTTGCCAGCGGGCGACTGACGGTAGCAGGCGATACCGCGACAGCGCATCAGTTCCAGCGTGCCCTTGACCAACTCGATCCTGACTGGGAAGGTGCGCTCGCCCGACACATAGGAGATATCCCGGCTCACTTTATCGGCCAGCGTCTGCGCGGAGCGATACGATGGAGCAAATCGGCATCTTCGGTACTCAACGCCAACGTGGAAGAATATATCCACGAAGAAAGCCGGAGCCTGCCTGGGCGACGTGAGCTGGAGGCCACTTTCGGGGATATTGACCAGTTGAGCCTGCAGGTCGAACGTCTTGAAGCGCGCATTGAACAGCTCAGCCAAAAGGCCGGCTCACCCGACCCCGCCGATTCATCACCGGAGCACTCGTGACTCGCCTGCAACGCCTCTTTCGAATTGCCTGGGTATTCTGCAAATACCGGCTCGATACTTTTTTACCGATGGCGGAGCTGCCTGCGGTGCTGAAAGTGCTTTTCCTGCTGGCGCCGTGGCATCTGTTTGTGCAACCGAAACTGGACCGTGGCGACAGGTTGCGTCTGGCTCTCCAGGAACTGGGGCCGATTTTCGTCAAATTCGGCCAGATACTGTCAACCCGACGCGACCTACTACCCGACGATATGGCGCTCTCTCTGCAACAGCTCCAGGACCGCGTACCACCCTTTCCGGGCGAGCAGGCCCAGGCAATTATCGAGCGCGCTCTGGGGGCGTCTGTCGAGGAATTGTTTGCAGAATTTGACCCGGCACCGATGGCGTCGGCCTCAGTCGCACAGGTCCATGCCGCCACGCTAAAAGACGGTCGCAGGGTGGTCGTCAAGGTCATCCGCCCTGCCATCGAGCGCACCATCCGTCAGGACATCGCGCTGATGTATTTCATGGCGAACGGGCTTGAACGGTACTGGTCAGAAGGTCCCAGGCTGCGGCCAATGGATGTGGTGCGGGACTACGAAACCACCATCTACGATGAGCTCGACCTGCAAAGGGAGGCCGCCAACGCCAGCCAGCTGAGGCGAAATTTCGAAGGCTCATCCCTGATCTATATCCCGTCCATCGACTGGGACTATACCCGCAAGTCGGTGCTGGTCATGGAGCGCATCCAGGGCATTCCGGTGGCCGATGTTGATGCCCTAAATGCTGCCGGCGTCAATATGAAAGTACTGGCAGAGAAAGGCGTAGAGATTTTTTTCACCCAGGTTTTCAGGGACAGCTTTTTTCACGCCGATATGCACCCCGGCAATATCTTTGTGGATGCCACCTACCCCAATGATCCCAGATATATAGCCATTGATTTCGGAATCGTGGGCACTCTGGCACCGGATGACCAGAGCTATCTTGCTCGCAACCTGCTTGCTTTCTTCAAACGCGATTATCGCCAGGTGGCGCAACTGCACATCCAATCTGGATGGGTGCCCCCGGAAACCCGGGTGAACGAATTTGAAGCCGCAATACGCACCGTCTGTGAGCCTATTTTCGAGCGTCCGCTGAAGGATATTTCCTTCGGCCAGTTTCTACTGCGTCTGTTCCAGACCGCCCGCCGCTTCGAAATGGAAGTCCAGCCCCAGTTGGTACTGTTGCAGAAAACCCTGCTCAACGTGGAAGGACTGGGGCGCCAACTGTATCCAGACCTTGATCTCTGGAGCACGGCCCAGCCATTCCTTGAGAACTGGATGCGCAAGCGCATTGGACCTTCCGGCCTGATACAATCGTTGCAGTCACATCTGCCTGCTTGGCTGGAACAGTCGCCGGAAATGCCGCAACTGGTGCACGATGCATTGGTTCAGATACGCAGCGCGCAGCCCTCTGGTGTGCCCAGCGAGGCCGTGCTGACCCAGCTTCGGGACCAGCAGAACCGGGTCAACAAGCGCTGGCGGTACACCGCGCTGGCAGCCGTACTCGTTTGTGTTGCCTGGCTGACGACTCAGGATGACATATGGACACTGGCCCGGGAATTGCCTGCCCAAGGCTGGCTGATGCTGGGAGCAGCGGCCGTTCTGGTTTTCCGGGGCACGCGCTGAACATTTTTAACTGGTAAAAGGCTCAGGATTCACAGAAATGCAAGATTCATCACCTACTGTTGAACCCCTCGACTGGCTCGACGCCGTTCGCTGGAACAATGACGACCTTGTCCCTGCCATCGCCCAGGATGCCACTACCGGTGACATCCTGATGATGGCCTGGATGAACCGCGAGTCCCTGGCGCTGACGGCAGCCGAGGGCCAGGCGGTGTATTGGTCACGGTCAAGGGGCAAACTCTGGCGCAAGGGCGAGTCATCCGGTCACGGCCAGACAATCGTCGAAATCCGGCTGGATTGCGACGAAGATGTCGTGTTGCTGAAAGTAGAACAGGCGGGCGGCATTGCCTGCCACACCGGACGCAAGAGTTGTTTCTATCGCCGCCTTGAGGATGGAACCTGGGTCAGTGTTGACCCGGTGCTGCGGGATCCGGATGAAATTTATGGCGCCAACCATGGAGGCGGCCACCATGAGTGACGTACTGGAAAGATTGGCCCAGGTGCTGGAGGCTCGTAAGGAAGCGGACCCGGACAGCTCTTATGTCGCCAGCCTGCATGCGAAGGGTCTGAACAAGATTCTTGAGAAGGTGGGCGAAGAATGCATCGAGACGGTCATTGCCGCAAAAGATGTACAGCAGTCGGGGGAGACAGACGATGTCGTCTATGAAACCGCCGACCTCTGGTTCCATAGCCTGGTGATGCTGTCGCATCTTGGCCTCGGACCTGACGATGTACTGAAGGAACTCTCCCGTCGCTTCGATTTATCGGGGCACGACGAGAAAGCAGCACGAGAAAACACCTAACGTCACTGGCACAGATTTTCGGTTCCGGGCTACAGTGGCGTACAATCAAACTGACACTATGTTCTTGTTGATGAGGACCCGTTTATGGGCATCAGTATCTGGCAACTGTTAATCGTACTTGGCATTGTAATTCTGCTGTTCGGAACCAAGAAACTCCGCAACATTGGTACAGACCTGGGTGGCGCTATTCGTGGATTCAAAAAATCCATGGGTGATGATGACACCACCAAGGACGATGCCAACGCCAACATCGAGAGCAAGTCCGACGCACAGGTTTACGAAGCTACGGCCGAAAAGACCGAAGACAAGCCTCGCACCTGAGTACGGCCTGAATGTTCGATATCGGCTTTCTCGAACTCCTGATATGCGGCGTTATAGCGCTGCTGGTTCTCGGCCCCGAACGGCTGCCCACAGCAGCCCGCGCGGCGGGCCGGTGGATTGGCAAAACCCGCCGCATGGTGGGTCAGTTCACTTCGGAACTGGATCGTCAGCTCAAGGCCGACGAGCTTAAGGAGGAACTGCGTAAAGCGGGCGATATTGGCCTGGATGACGTCCAGAAGAATGTTCGCGGCGCTCTGGACGAAGCCAAAAAGTACGAACACATGATTCTGCCCGACGACAAGACAAAACCGCCCCGACCCGCGCCAGCGATACGGCGGCAGGCTTCGCCCCAGGCCACAGCGACTAGTGAGGCCTCTGCCACTGATGCCGCTACAGCATCGCCGGCCAGGACTGAAATGCCGATTGAGACACCATCCACGCCCCCCCAGGATAAACCGCCGGATAACCATTCATGACCGCTATACCCCCCGACCATAAAACGTCGGAGTCGACACCGGAAGAACATCAGGAGATGTCGCTGGTCGAGCACCTGCTTGAACTGAGAAACCGACTGCTCAAGATTGTGCTTGCAGTAGTGATCTGTTTTGCCGTCGTCTACCCGTTCGCAAACGAGCTCTACCTCTGGATGTCACAACCCCTACGGGATTTGTTGCCGGAAGGGCAGATGATGATCGCCACCGATGTCACCTCGCCATTCTTCGCGCCCCTGAAGCTGGCACTGGTGGTGGCAGTGTTCGCAGCGATTCCCTATATCCTGTACCAGATCTGGAGCTTTATTGCCCCCGGTCTCTACAAACATGAAAAAAAGCTGGCCTTCCCGCTATTGGCCACGTCGGTGGTACTGTTCTATTTGGGTGCCGCGTTTGCCTATTATGTTGTTTTCCCGCTGGTGTTCGGCTTCTTCACCGCCATCGGCCCCGAAGGGATTGTCGAGCTACCGGATATCAACAGTTATCTGAATTTCGTGCTGAAGATGTTCTTCGCTTTCGGGGTCGCTTTTGAAATACCCATCGCGACAATATTGCTGATTCTCTCCGGCGCCACCACTGCCAGCGATCTCGCAGCCAAGCGGCCCTACGTGGTGGTTGGATGTTTTGTCATCGGCATGGTGCTGACACCGCCGGATATCATTTCCCAGACCTTGCTGGCGGTACCTATGTGGATTCTGTTCGAGCTGGGCATTCTGTTTGGCCGTTTTGTCCAGCGCCGGGCACCTGCAGAAGATGCTGAAATGGCTGGCGAATGAATCTGGCGTTGCTGTTTGAAGACGACTTCACCGGGCCTGATCAGGTTCGCCTGACGGGACGCAGACGGGACCACCTGGCGACCATCATCAAGGCCAGTGAAGGGGATTCCATCCCGGTGGGGAGGGCCAATGGACTGATAGGCGCCGGCAAGGTACTTCATCAGACAGAGGATTACATCGATCTCCAGGTCGCGTTCAGCCAGCGACCTCCTATTGCATTACCGCTCACTCTAATAATGGCCATGCCCCGCCCGAAAATGTTTCGTCGGGTACTTCAGACCTGTGCCACGCTCGGGGTAAAGGAGATCTGGCTGATCAACGCTTACAAAGTGGAGAAAAGTTTCTGGCAGACCCCTCTGCTGACAGGTGCCAGCATTCGTGAACACCTGACCCTTGGTCTTGAACAGGCTCGCGATACCGTGATGCCAGAAGTGCATGTCCGCAAACTGTTCAAGCCCTTTGTCGAGGACGAGTTGCCCGCTTTACTGGCGGGCCGAAAAGCCCTGGTGGCGCATCCTGGCACTTCGACTCCCTGCCCCACGCATTTACGGGAACCCACCGCTCTGTGTATCGGCCCGGAAGGTGGTTTCATACCCTATGAGGTGGATAAGCTGGTCTCTGCCGGTTGCGAAGCAGTGCATCTGGGCGCTCGTATTCTGAGAGTAGAGACTGCGGTGCCGGTATTGGTAACTCGCCTGTTTGATCCCTGCCTATAGGTCTTCTCTAAGCCGAACGCTTCTGATCGGTTCGTTTCTGCCACCAGGACAGCAACGGCGTTAATATCGCCACCAGAATGGCACCCGCAATCAGGCCCACAAGGCCATCCGCCAGAATCGGTAACACGGTCTCCGTGAAGCCACCGAAATTGCCTGAAAAGTCTTGGATCGCCTGGTAGATGGGAGGAATGCCGTGGGTCAGAATGCCGCCACCTACCAGAAACATCGCTATCGTCCCGAGTATCGACAGAGTTTTCATCATATGAGGCGCCACCCATAGAATGCCCCGCCCCAATGATTGCTGGAATTGACTGTCACGCTGGCTGAGGTACAGGCCGCCATCGTCCAGTTTCACGATCCCGGCTACCAGACCATATACGCCGATGGTGATAAACAGGGCCACCACCGCAAGCACCAGAAACTGCATGCCAATGGCCTCAGTACTGACCGTACCCAGAGTGATGGCAATAATTTCCGCAGAGAGAATGAAATCGGTACGGATGGCCCCTTTTATCTTTTCCTTCTCAAGCGCCTTCATATCGGCATCAGGGTCTGCAAGCGCCTTTTTCAGGTTATCTTTGCGGGCCTTGGCTTCCCCGGCATGCAAAAATTTATGAACAAGTTTTTCAAAGCCTTCGTAGCAAAGAAACGCGCCTCCCAGCATCAGCAAGGGTGTCACCAACCAGGGCACAAAAAAACTGATGGCCAGGGCAGCCGGAACCAGAATCAGCTTATTGAGGAATGACCCCTTGGCGACTGCCCAGACCACTGGCAATTCCCGGGCTGGTTTGACTCCGCTGACCTGCTGAGCATTCAGCGCCAGATCGTCTCCCAGAACACCGGCGGTTTTCTTCGCCGCAACCTTGGTCATAACAGAGACGTCGTCAAGAACGGTGGCGATATCGTCAATCAGCAGTAACAGGCTACTTCCGGCCATGGTTTTCAATCCCTCTTGGTTTGATAAGCACTATCTATCACTTGTTGACCTATCACTCGTTGACGATCCTATCCGTGACGATTCAACCCTTGCGATTCAACCCCATGGCTTCAGCCGCCAGTCGATTCTTGAGCGGGCTGATCCGGTCCAGCCAGCGCATGCCTGTGTTGCGCAGCCATCGTAGCGGCAATTCATCTCGCGCAAACAGTTGCTTGAAACCTTCCATAGTCACCATCATGGCCAGATTATCGCCTTTGCGGCGTCGTTGATAGCGGGCCAGAACCTGTTGATCGTCTGGCCTCAGACCCAATCGGCGCGATCTGGCCAGTTCCTCGAGCAGCACTGCCACGTCACTGTATCCCAGATTGGCACCCTGGCCTGCCAACGGGTGAATCGTATGGGCCGCATCCCCCACCAGAGCCACACCGGGCCGAACATAATCTTTGGCATGACGTTGGCGCAGTGGAAAAGCAAAGCGTTTTGATACCGCGTGAATGTCCCCCAACTGCTGCTCAATAGCTTTTTCCAGGGCGCTGATAAATTCTCCGTCATCCAGAGCCATCAGCCGCCGGGCTGCGGCCGTGTCCTGAGACCAGACGATTGAGCAGAAATGGTGGCTCCCTGACTCGCTCTGCAGTGGCAGGAAGGCCAACGGACCGGTGGTTGAAAAGCGCTGCCAGGCGGTGAATTGATGGGCTTGCGATGTTTCCACCGTGCAAACAATGGCCTGCTGATCGTAATCCCATTCCCGGGTCGGCAGACCTACCCACTGTCGCAGGCGGGAAGTACCGCCATCGGCTGCCACCACCAGTGTGGCGCTGATCTTGCGACCATCTTCGAGCCGGATACCGCGCTGAACGCCCTGCTCCCACCAGCCCGTAACCCGGGTGTTATCGAAGATCTCCGCGTCACTTTGCGCAAGGCCAAGAAAGAGTGCCTGCACAAGGTGACGATTCTCGACAATCGTGCCCAACGCCCGCACCTGAAGCTCGGCCGCCTCGAAGTGGATACGCCCGGTACCGTCTGCGTCCCATACCGTCATGGCCTGATAAGGGCAATGACGATGGCGGTCGACGTGGGCCCATACACCCAGACTCTCCAATAAGGTCTGGCTGGCAACAGAAATAGCGCTTACCCGAGGTTCGAAATCATGAACCGTATTCGCAGGTGCTATATCTTCCATGATCGAAGCTGCGCTGGCACTTTCAACCAGGGCAGTTTTCCAGCCCTGTTGGGACAGCCCCAATGCCAGCGCTGAACCGGTCATACCGCCACCCACTACCAGAATGTCAAAGCTTTGGGTGTCACTCATGGTGGGCGTTCCCTGACGGTGTTGCTCCGGAAGCCCGGATCACGGCGCGGCGCCCCCCCATACCCATGGCCTTGCGGCCAAACCAGCGCTTGGCACCGGGTACCAGTCCCAGACCTACCAGACCCAAATCCCGTGCCGCCGCAATGGCGGGTAGCCGGTGGCCAAACAG
This sequence comes from Marinobacter sp., assembly GCF_040882185.1. Classification (GTDB taxonomy): domain Bacteria; phylum Pseudomonadota; class Gammaproteobacteria; order Pseudomonadales; family Oleiphilaceae; genus Marinobacter. Next base: position 226,455 of record NZ_JBBEBW010000032.1, read on the forward strand.
CTGGATAAGCGAGTCGGAGAATTGCACCGTTTGTCGCCAATCACTGCGATGATTTTCCTGATAACGCCGCAGCAGCCGCAAATCACCTAACGCGATGTTCTGCTCTGAGGCTAACCGGAATTGCTCTACCAGGGCCATCAGCCCACGCAGGGCCAGATTGAACCCCTGCCCCGCCACCGGATGAAGCGTATGGGCTGCATTCCCCACCAGCACGACACCAGGCTGCACAGATTCGTGGACGGTGGTCAACGTCAGGGGATAATGGCTGCATTGGCCGATCCGGGTAAAACGTCCCAGCCGCCAACCAAAGCGCTGCTGTAGCTGCTGGCATTTGCCCGCCTCATCAAGGGCGAGCAGTTGCTCGAGAGCGACATCATCAAGGGTCCAGACCAGTGCTGCGGTGTCGCCAGCGTGCTTACCAGAGCTTTGCGGCAACAGAGCCATCGGGCCCTCGTCCGTAAACCGTTCATAGGCTGTGAATTGATGATGCTCGGACGTGGTGACATTCGCCACCAGGGCATTCTGGCCATAACTCTGCTGATCAACTCTGAAACCAAGCTTTTCACGCAACCCTGAGCGGCCGCCATCAGCAACCACCAGGCATTGCGCCGAGAGTTCACTTTCGCTCTCACCGTTGCGCAGGTTAACCGTAATACCATGGGGGCGCTGGCTCATGCCCACCACTTCCGCAGGTGCCTGCCAACAGATGTCAGTCTGCTGCAATTCCCGCATCAGACTGAGCCCCATCCAGCGATTATCCGCCACATAACCCAGAGCCTCCTGGCCATGATCTTCCGCATGCAAATGGGTGGCGCCGAAACGGCCGCGGTCGGACACGTGAATATGACGAATGGGCGTCACGTATTCTGCCAACCGCGGCCATACCCCCAACTCTTCAAAGATCAGTCGCGAACCCCAGGCCAGAGCAGTAGAGCGGGCGTCATAGCTGGGCTGGTAACTTTCCGGCAACGCATCAGGTGCCAAGGGAAAAGCTTCCACCACGGTAATGCGCAACTGCGGCAACACCTTCGCAAGGGTCAGCGCCAGTGTGGCGCCAGCCAGGCCACCACCGGCTATCACAATGTCGGTGTCGAGGCCGGCACCGTGTTCAATCGCCGAAGCAGTCATGGTCAGCCCGCCATCAAGGCTTCGATCTCATCAATGGTCTTGGGCACAGCATTGGTCAAAACACGGCAACCTTCCTTGGTTACCACCACATCGTCTTCAATCCGGATACCGATACCGCGCCATTTCTCGTCAACATGGATGTTGTCCGGAGCGATATAAAGGCCGGGCTCTACGGTCAGAGCCATTCCAGGTTCCAGTTGACGCCAGGCGCCTCCTATCTTGTAATCACCCACATCGTGGACGTCCATACCTAACCAATGCCCGGTACGGTGCATGAAAAACGGCTTGTACGCCTCTTCCTCGATGGCCTCTTCAACAGTGCCTTTAAGCAAACCAAGTTCGATGAGGCCCTGTACCAGCACATGCAATGCTGCTTCATGAGGCTTGTTCCAGTGGTTGTCCGGATGCACCGCATCGATGGCGGCGTATTGGGCGGCCAGGACCACTTCATAGAGCGCACGCTGTTCCGGGCTGAACTTGCCGCTGATCGGGAAGGTTCGGGTAATGTCGGAGGCATAGCATTCCAGTTCGCAGCCCGCGTCAATCAATACCAGATCACCTTTCGTCAGGGGAGCGCTGTTCTCAATATAGTGCAGGATGCAACCATTAGTGCCGCTGCCCACAATGGAAGGATAAGCCGTGGAACGTGCGCCGTGCTCCATGAAGGTGTGAATCAGCTCCGCTTCAAGATTGTATTCGAAACCGCCTTTGCGGGCTCGCTTCATAGCCCGGCAATGGGCTTCAGCGCTGATCTCGCCCGCTTTCGCTATGACCTTGATCTCATTGGCGCTCTTGAAAAGCCGGAGGTCGTGCAGCATATGTTCCAGAGCCACGAACTCACCGGGGGGCTGGGCGCCGGAACGCACTTTACTGCGAATAACGTTTACCCAGTCCATGATTTGGGCGTCGAAAGCATGGTCCTTGCCCAGTGGGTAATAAAGCCGGCTCCGGCCTTCAATCATGCCAGGCAGAATATCGTCGATATCACCAATCGGAAAGGCATCGTCCAACCCATATTGCTCGATGGCACCATCAGGCCCAACCAGAAAACCGTCCCAAAGCTCTTTCTCGGGGTTGCGCTCTTTACAGAACAGCACCGATTCCCCATGTTCCCGACCCGGAATCAGCACCAAAACAGCCTCCGGCTCACCAAACCCGGTCAGATACTGGAAATCACTGTCCTGGCGAAACGGGTGCAATACGTCACGATTTCGGGTGCGTTCTGGCGCTGCAGGTACAATCGCAATGCTACCCGGCGCCATATGCTCTACCAGTCGGCGACGGCGTTCTGAAAATTCTTTGATGGGAATCAGTTGGTTCATATCTGCTCCTGCGAAGCATTAAACTCAGTGCAAGGTTGTTTCGACAGTAGCTGGCTTTTCCGGCGGATTGAACTCGGTGAATACCGCCAACGCGCCCAGCCGCACATATTCGGTAATTTCGGTCAGCTGATGCTCGCCTTCTTCACTGTCTTCTTCGGTTTCAGAGACCTGGCTTATGGCAACAAAATCTTCGATCAGTTCTCGGATTTCGCCCGGAGCCTGGCCCAGAGAGCCGCCTGCCGCCAACGCCATACCTTCCAGAAAACCCCTGACCCAGGCCGACAATGCCTGCAAACGATGGTCCAGCGAGTAATCATCATCTGGCAGTAACGGTTTGAAACTCATATCCGCGGCTTTCATCTGCTCGAGTGACTTGTCGTAGGCCTCGGTCATGAATCCCATCAACTCCGGCGACTCTTCCGGTGCTGTCACTGGAAGCCCCATGTGTTCACAGACAACCTTGAGCCACGCGCCCTCACCAATACGACTACCCGCCGCCAGACGACCACACAGGCTACCGTGAAGTTCGGACGGGTGGCTGAAGGCTTTATGTACCGTGTAAATATTGGCCCAGGTTTCGAAACCGGTAGGGTCACCGCCCGTGTTGTCGGTATGAGGCATGTAAAGATGCTTTCCTGTACTCAATGAATGGATGCTCTATCGTAGCACCCGCACCATTTGTTCGCATCGTCAGCGCTTCTATTCAGGGCTTGACCTGAAGCTAAAAGCCAGCAAGTATACGTTATAACATATCATTTATTCGGAGCAGCGCCATGATATTCACCCGCCGACCACTCACCCTTGCCTTCCTCAGCGCCGTCATTTTTACTCCCACGTTTGCCGCCGAGAACCCGGGCGCCCATGTCCACGGTCAGGCGTCAATGCAGGTTGCTCTCGAAGGGGAGCGGATTGACGTTATCTTCGAAACTCCGGCGGATAATCTGGTGGGGTTTGAGTATGAGCCCAAAACTGAGGCCGAGCGCAAAGCTGTAGAGGACGCCCGCCAATGGCTAACAAGCACGCCTCTGGTCAACACGGCGGCCTCAGACTGTCGTGTTGACCAGGCATCTGTGAGCACCTCCCATGACAACCATAAGGACCATCGTAATCACGATGATCATGGCAAGCATGAAGATGAGGCACACCCTGATGGGCACGGCCATCACCAGAAAGAGGCCGAAAGCCACAGTGAATTTGAGGTATCCCAGCGGTTGATCTGCGACGGAATCGAGGACGCAAACGTCGTGACACCTTTGCTGACGAAATACCCCTCAATCACGGCTTTGAGTATTGACTGGGTCACTGAAAACAGCCAGAGCAACATCCGCCTTGAAGCGGGCGAGACCCGAATCAGCCTGGATCGTTAAGGCTTTATTTACTCTGCGTAGGGTTCGATGTGCTCTGCGACAATCGCATAGGAGGCCGATGCAATATCGTTGTCGGTCTTCTCGGTTTTCAGGACACCTTCCACCCAGTACGGGTCATAGAGCACATCAAGCTTGAGCCCTTTCTCATATTTTACATGGATAATCTGGTTCGGGGGTGGTGGTGGCACATGGATACAGGCACCGTAATATGGCACCAGGAAGAATTCGACGATGCGCTGATCATCCCCTACGGTTTTCAGTGGCACTACAAAGCCGGGAATCCGGGCAGGTGTATTGTCCATTTCAGGCACCACCCGACCGGTCATGATTTCGTCGGGCAAGGTCACGGGGCCGGCGCCTTCGTGTTCGATTTCTGGCAAATTCTCCAACAGTCTGAGATCCTCTTCCGGCATCAGTTCAAGCCAGTCCACTTCACGCCACTGGGGCGCCTCAGCGAAGACCGAGCTGCTGAAAGACACCAGCACCACAAAGACCAGTGCGGCCCGAATGCGTATTGTGAGCATAAATCTCTCCAGTTCAGATTACCGAATCATACACGGGACAATAGTTTACTGACATGACCACTCAGACACTTTCTAAGGCAGCACCCGGAAAGACGACCAAGGCCATGGCCATCAGCAGTGAGGCCCTGAGCTATGCGTGGTCAGAGCAAACTACGCCGATAAAGTTCCCCGACATTCAACTGGCTGTTGGCGAACACCTTTTCCTGCAGGGCGCCAGCGGCAGCGGAAAAAGCACCCTGCTGGCGCTGCTCTCAGGGCTGGCTGTACCACTTCACGGCACGCTCGGAATTATGGGCCAGGATCTACCGGGGATGTCCTCAGGTCAGCGGGACCGCTTCCGGGCGGACCACCTCGGAGTAATATTCCAGCAGTTCAATCTGGTGCCCTATCTCTCGGTTCTCGGCAACGTGTTACTCCCCTGCCACTTGTCAGCACGGCGGCGAAATCAGACCTTGCCAACCCCTGAGGCTGAGGCGGAAACATTGCTCACTGCGCTAAATATCGCACCGGAACTCTGGCATCGGAAAGTGACCGGAATGAGTGTTGGTCAGCAGCAAAGGGTGGCGGCGGCCCGCGCGCTGATCGGCTCGCCAGCCTTGATCCTGGCGGACGAGCCGACGTCTGCCCTTGATGCCGATAACCGTGACCGCTTTATCGACCTGCTCCTCGGCCAGGCCGAAACCCGGCAAACCTCCGTGGTATTCGTCAGCCATGATCAGGCCCTGGCACCACACTTCAGGCAACACCTCATGCTGGAGACACAGTCATGAAGTTCCGACTCGCCACTTCTCTGGCCTTTGCCAGCCTGTGGCACCGTCGCGGTGTTCTGGGGCTGGTCACACTGACGTTAACGTTGAGCATTACCCTTCTGCTCGGTGTGCAGTACCTGCGTACGGAAGTCCGGCAATCTTTCAGCAACACCATATCCGGCACCGACCTGATCGTAGGAGCTCGCAGCGGCCAGCTCAACCTGCTGCTTTACACTGTTTTCCACCTGGGAGATGCCACCAATAATATTCGCTGGTCGACCTATCAGACACTCAAGGAAGATGATCGCATTGACTGGCTGGTGCCTATCTCGCTGGGCGACAGCCTCAAAGGCTACCGGGTGGTCGGTACGGATGACGGTTTTCTGCGGCACTTCCGCTACGGCAACGAGCAAGCACTGAAGCTTGAAGATGGTGCCTGGTTCAGAGATGTTTTTGACGTGGTGCTGGGTGCCGAGGTGGCACGCGAACTGAACCATGTCGTCGGCGATGACATCGTGCTGTCCCACGGCACCGGCAGTGTCAGTTTCATGAATCATAAAGACACGCCTTTTGAGGTCACCGGTATCCTGAAACCCACCGGCACCCCGGTGGACCGGGCGGTCTACGTCAGCCTCGAAGGCCTGGAAGCCATCCATATCGGTTGGGAATCCGGAGTAGCCCTGCCGGACCGAACCGTCACGCCGGAGCAAGCCCGCAGCCGCGATCTGACCCCGGGAAACATCACCGCCGCTCTGGTGGGTATTGAGCGTAAGGTGCTGACCTTCCAGGTTCAGCGCCAGATCAACGAGAGCCAGGCCGAACCTTTAAGCGCCATACTGCCGGGCGTTGCCCTGAGCGAACTCTGGCGTGTCCTTGGCCAGTTCGAGAAGGCTTTGCTCGGAATCACCGGTTTTGTGGTGGTCACCAGCCTGATCGGACTCACGGCCGTATTGTTGACGCTACAAGCCCAGCGGCGCCAGGAAATCACTATTTTGCGGGCCACCGGTGCCTCTCCGAGCCTCATTGCCAGCCTGTATCTGCTCGAATGTGTGCTGCTGTCAGTTGTGGCCTGCGTCATTGCTATCGGCCTCGGCGCTGCTGCCATTGCGCTGCTCGGACCCTGGCTGCTGGAGCAACAAGGTATTCAGATAGGCCTCCGGGGGCTCAATGGGTCTGAATGGATCATTCTTGCCTGCGTTCCTGCCGCCAGCCTGCTGGTCGCCATGATACCGGCCTGGCGAGCCTGGCGCGGCAGCCATCACCAGGGGCTTTCTGCTACTTCACATGAGTGATGATCCGGGCAATGGTGCTCGAAGTGACAATGCCGTAAATTGACGCTTTCGAGGTCCACACTTATAGTTAGTGGCAATCCATTACAACGTTGTCGGATACATCATGGAACAGCCCGAACTGCAAGCCTTGGCGGACAAGCTGGATCGCCTGATTGATCGTTGCCGCAAACTCGAGCAGGACAATGCCGCCATGCGGGAGTTGCAGGATGACTGGAACCGCGAGCGGGCTCAGCTCATCCAGAAAAATGATCTCGCAAAAAACAAAATTGAAGCCATGATCGGGCGTCTCAGAGCCCTGGAGCACCATTAAATGCCGCAGCATCCCACCACCGTCGAAGTCGACATTCTGGACAAGGAATACCTCGTCGCCTGCCCGGAGGAGTCCCGCGAATCTCTCCGGCACGCCGCACGGCATCTGGACACAAAAATGCGTGAAATCCGCGCCAGCGGTAAAGTATTTGGAACAGAGCGCATCGCTGTCATGGCGGCCCTGAACATTACTCATGACATGCTGGAACAGAACACCATGTCGGACGCCGCTACCGGGTTACTTCGCGCCATGGAGTCCAAACTGGACGGCGCCCTGGGCGACAGTAAAACCGGCACTTGAAGCGGAATTAGCCATTACATTTGCAATCAGCCCCGGTTATCCACGTATAATGAAATCACTTCCTGGGCTGTTCGCTGGTCGGATACGTCCTCGAGCCGATGCGCATTACCCAGGTGGCTACTTCAGGGCATTGTGAGCATGTCCCCCTTGAGGGGAAAGCCTAATATGTCACAGCGGCCACCAACCTTGAACTTTGGGTTCAAGGGCAACATCCGATAACGGCAGCCCGGGAAGCTTTATTTCAGTGACTCAGATTCTCCCCTTATCTTCCGGTAACCCCGACACTTTTTCCCGTAATGCATTGCGAAAAGAACTGCGCAGTCGCCGTCGCAATTTAT
>NZ_JBBEBW010000033.1:0-11400 GCF_040882185.1 Marinobacter sp.
TATTACCCTGGCATCACGGCGAAACCATTCCGGTGTAGTTCGTGGACCGCTTACCGAATTTCAGAGTTATTGGAATTGAGCGAGGAGGAACAAATCGCATTATTTTACGATAAAGAATATACGCTTCAAAAAACAGAAGATTCAGCGAACAATCAGTCCGAACTGAACGAAACTCAATGCTCATATATAATGGGAATCGTAAAATCACTCGGTATCTTATACCCAGATATGAAGCGGGCAAGCAGGCGCCTTCGGCTACCGTCGACTGAATTTCCTTTTAATGGAAAATCACCGATGAGCTTTATGCTTACTGATAAAGATGGATTACGACTTACAAGGCGGTATTTTGATTTTATTGCTCAGCCTGGAGATCGAAATGACAGGTGATATCGCGACCGACTCTGACCTTATTTATTAGTATCATGACTTAGTGCTAATGCACTGAACTAGTCAATAACTATTTCAACGATGGAAGTCAGCAAATTTGAATGCCCTGACTGATGACGAAAAACTATTGTTTAGAGCTTCTCAGAATGCAGCAGTGCAGCTCGGCCTATCTCTTGAGGATTGGAAAGCAATTGTCTGTCGAGAAAGAACGGATTCCCCGGAATGCGACAGCTCTTTACCCTGGTTTTCTAAAGATCGAGCGCTGCACCTCATACGGATCTACACCGCGCTTCATCGATTGATGGGGGGTGATGACCATGCCATGAAACACTGGATCAAAGCGTCGAACCACGCTTTGAGTGCACCTCCTGGAACGGTGATTCGTACCCTGGCCGGGATGGAGGAAGTTGTCCAGTATCTTGAGGCTTGCTGACAACTGTCGTTTGCGAAATCAATAGTACTAAGAAACATAGCCAAAAAGGCTGGTGAACAATTCGGGCCTACGCAATGATCATGTAGCCAATATCACGGCTCATCCGGTAGCTGAGCGTTTTCCTTGCCTAAGTCATGCCGTTTTATGTGGCGATATCCACTGGAAAAGGCATTGATGGGCATAGCGGTCCATCGAAAGCGGACCAGTTGGAAGTGTGGCCGAAGAAAATCATCGCGCATGACACGACGAGGGACTGGTATGAACGAGTACCAACGCTTCAAAATTCAGAAAATCGCTCTCCGGTTGGGCATTTCGCCCGAAACAATTGAGCACGACATAGAAGAAGCGATTAACGCTAGCACCTATGCTGAGCACGTTGACGATGCCTTGGCAGCTGCGGAATTGCTGGTTGCCGAAGCCTCCAACATCGATCCACACAGGATCTGGAACTGGTTTTTATCACCGATCCCGGCACTGGCAGGCAAATCCCTGCTGAGCGCAACCCTTCGAGACGGGGTTGAAACGGCCGAAGATTACCTGCAAAGGTTGAGGGAGGGCGACATTTCGTGACAGACATAAAATCCAATGATATGCACTCGTATACAAGGATACACTCGGCCATTATTCAATCTGGCTGTCCCAGCCAAAGATTTAGCGGCATGCTTTCGTTATAAATTCTCAAAACGACGTGTCGTAAGTTAGCTGTCAATCAAAAGAAGCCTGCAGGTGCGCGAACGCGCCTTGCCGGTTGACGATCTGAAGGCTTACTTTGCCAGCGCTCTAGCCTTTACTACGCACATCCAAGATAGGGAACCCCTATGACCGGACCAAAAGACTACAGCCTTGAGGAACTGATTGCCCAGTGCGATCCGGATGCTCCTATTTCAACAGAGTTGCGTGTGTGGGATCAGGCGCCTGCCGTTGGTTTGGAGAAGGACGTTAAGCGGCTTCGTGGCATTGTTTCCTCTAAACGAGTAGTAAGCATTGAAGAAATGAACTCAGTGATCCGACAAAAAGTCATGGATAGCCAGACCGATCTCAGTGAAACCTTTCTGAAATTCAGCGAGCTCGCCTCAGAACAGTTTGAGGTCATTCGGCTCGTACTGTTTGGCAGTCGTGCCCGGGGTGACTATAAGCCGGATAGCGATACCGATGTGGCAGTGATATTGCGCGGCGAGCCTGGTGATTTTGTCGAGACCAAGTTGGCGATGGCCAGCATTGCTGACGATGTCCTGCTTGAGACCGGTGTCCGGATCCATCCGTTTCCCGTCTGGGAGTCGGAATGGCGCCAGCCAGAACGCTATTCGAATCCGGACATCCTGAATAATATAGCCCATGAGGGCATTATCATCTGGCAAGCCTAAGAATCACCCCGGTATTTATTCGTTGATTACCGGTTGAGCAGCTATGGAATCATAATTAAGTTGGTAACGCTCAGGCATTTTGGCGGCCACGAATATCGAGGGCTGTAAACCTAACCTTCAGTCGGGTCCTTTGCGAAAGTCTCAGCAACCCAGACTTTGAAATCCTTGTCCCCGAATACCCAGATCCCTTTCTCGACCAGTGCCAGAAACTCGCCACGAAGCCGATTCAGCGCATTCTGAATTGTGTGCGTTGCCACAGCGGACTCCTCCATTCCCACCCAGGTGGCAATGAATCGGCGGGCATCCTCATGGTAGGGACCGGCAACGTACTGTGCGATGACCGCTAGGATGGCCTGCTCGATGGGCTTGAGTAAAGACCACGTTTTCTCGTACTCATCGGCACCATTGGTGAATTGCCGGTACCGCAGGGTCACGGAGGTGACGTCTGTTTCGCCGGAGAGACCATGCCTTCGATGACGACTCGAAAGTCCCGCGGAACTCGGTTCAGTGTACGGAAGGCGTTCCATGCGCTGTTGTAGCTCAGAGTCCGGACCGTCGTGTGAGATCGAAATAAAACTGGCAACAAAAATGTTGCATAAGCCGCATTCTGTGCCTCCAGAACCAGCCCATCGAAGAAATAGAGATGGTAACTTCGAAGAGGGTTTAACCCTGCCATTGGAAAAGAGCCAGTAGCTATCGGCAATACCTGTACTCATTTACCACCGTAGATCTCACGATCCAGCCCGGGATACTGCCCACACCTTAGTCTAGGCTTGACTATAGGTTATGGCCTATATAGTCTACAGCCTATAGACAGGATTATTTTCATGTGGGACGTAATAACAACGGATGCATTTGATGAATGGTTCAAGGGATTGACAGATAGCGAGCGCGCCGATGTGCTTGCTGCAATGAAGGTTCTACGGCAAAAAGGGCCTATGTTACCGAGGCCATACGCGGACACCGTGTATGGCTCCAAACATAGCAACATGAAGGAGCTGCGAATTAGCAGTGGCGGAAAACCGATACGAGCTTTTTTTGCGTTTGACCCACAAAGGAAAGGAATTCTACTTTGTGCGGGTGATAAGACTGGGGATAAGCGTTTCTACGATCGCATGATCCCCCTGGCAGACCGAGAGTTCACAGAACACCTGAAAACTCTCAAATGAGGTGATTGAAATGGGCCGATCTCTTGATCAAATGCTCGCAGACGAAAAACCGGAAGTCGTTCAATCAGCGAACGCCAAAGCCGACGCAATTCTTCTCGATATCCACTTGGCTGAGTTGCGCACCCTATTGGGCAAAACTCAAATGGATATCGCTTCTGCTCTAGGCGTGAAGCAGCCTACTGTTGCCGGCATTGAACGCGCTGGGAAAGATATCAAACTGTCGTCTCTGAAGCGCTATGTGGAAGCAACTGGAGCCAAACTTAAACTGGATGTTGAGCTGCCTGACGGTACCCATCACGGTTTTACAGTCTGATCCAGACTCTGCGGCGATTGACGGCATTTTTTGAAGTTACCGACTTTATTTAATGCACACACGTCGCTCGATCAAACGCATCAAGCATGTGTTTGACGAAGTCCGACCTGCTACCCAGTCACTGAAACATTCACCGCTTAGTAATGTTGGTTAAGTTAGACGCGTTCAATTTGTCCACTTAATTTGAAATTCTATCTCTTCCTCTGAGCCCTCCCTTTCGTGCTCTATATTGTAAATAGCCCGAACTGGTACATAGATTCGCTCCCCGGCTATTTGTATTTCAAATTTATCCCCTGATTCCAACGCATCAGCTAGACGCCGTAACTTAGAAACGAATTCAGAGGTGGAATATCCTTTCTCTATATCTCGATCACCTTTCATAACTATCTCCTTTTAGCGTGAATTCAGATAATAACTGCAGCACTTTGGCGTAACCAGGCAGAGACAGGAGGGCCGTTGCCATTACCCTCACGAGCTTTACCGACCAAAGTGAAGCAGTGATGAAGTACCGACAACTGACCCAGACAAAACGATACCAGATCTCGGCCCTGCGGGTAGCAGGCAATAGCGAACGCCAGATTGCCGCAATGACCGGTTGTCAAAGCACTACTGTCAGCCGCGAGTTGCGACGCAACAGCACCGCTGACCTACACCACTCTGACTAAACCGTTTTCAGCCTATTAACCCTCAAATCTTATCCCGACAAGGTGTGATGGCCGGACGGTTACCCTTCAGCGCCTGTAATATTCGATCGCCAACATGATGAGTATGCCTGCAATCAAGATCCCGCCGGTTGTGATCATGAACTCTGCGTTCATCGCTCGACCTCCAGTCATGCCTGGCGAACTCAATGAGCCCGACGTTTACATGGTGTGTTGGTCAATTTAGATCTTTAGGTCACTCAGGGTGTCTTGATCCACGATGCCACAAAACTTGTAGAAGGGGCTCTGTCTGTTATTGAAATGCTTTTCGTGGGCTCTCTTATCAAGGCAGATCACCGACATCACACCACTTTTCCCTTGGACATCAAGAGAAGAGCGAACGGAATAAATTTCAGAACTTTGAGGATTACACTGCTCCAGGCCATAGATCAGCACCAAATCAGAGCAATTTCCCGTAAAGCTCTTCAAATTTCCGTCACCCAGTTTCTGGATGGAAACACTCCGATAATGTTCTTTAGCTGCCCCGCTCAACCCGCTCATCAGATCACTGTCCGGCGGTTCGTCCGTAACAATCGCGACGCAACCGGAAAACACACCGCTCTGTAACAGCTCAAATAGGTCATGAGTGGTCACGGTTGTCATGTCGGTCCTTTTAAAATTGGGCAAATCTCCAGGTAATCACCTTTCAGCACAAACCTTAAAGATTCACACACCTGTAGTGGTCAACTAATCCCGGACTGAATTTGAGTCAGCTTCTCAGGACTCAATTGCTCGGACAATTCCAATTTAAGTCGAGTGATTATCCTGGCAAGCGCACTGCGCCTACTCTGAGTTATCGTCAAGTCTGGTGTACAACCCTCAGGTAGCGTTCCTGTCGGAGTAATCTTCCACCTGTTCTCCATCCCGAAACTAAAGGTTGCTCACCACCAGCTTCAGTTGGTCAAACCCCTTGATCCGCTTCCAACGTTTCTGGGCGGGCTGGAGCAGTTTGAACACCATCGATAACGTCGTGGCGTGGGAGCCGCAAGTGAATTCAGTACACCGCCGGGAAGTTGACGAAGGCCAGCAGTTCGTTTCGGTCCTTCTCTATGGTTTCCATGGCTTTCTGGTACTTGCCGTAGGGATCACATTGGTCAGGACCTGCCAGGGCACGCCAACCCTAAATGTTCGCGCAAAGTGCTGCCCTGATATTCGGTACGAAACACCCCCCGACTCTGCAATACCGGCACCACCTGCTCGATAAAGTCCTCAATGCCACCGGGCAGCGACGGCGGCATCAGGTTAAACCCGTCGGCGCCTTCGTTGCGGAACCAGTGCTCCATCTTGTCCGCAATCTGCTTGGGCGTGCCTACCATGGTGCAGTGCCCTCCTCCTGCTGCCAACCTCCCCAGCAACTGACGCAGAGTCGGCTGTTCAGTTTCGATAATGCGTAAAATGGTACTATAACGGCCCTGTGGCCCGCTAAACTCCTCCAATGGCGGAAGTGTTGGCACGGGTGCGTCCAAATCCCAACCCGCACAGTCTTGGCCGATAAACATCGCAAGCTGGCGCAAAGACGCGTCCGCGGGTAACAGCTCATCAAGTTCACGCTGCTTGGCCTTTGCCTCCGCCTCGGTGGGCGCCACGTAAGTGACCAGGCCCGGTAGAATCGGCACATAAACCTCGCGGTCAGCGGCTTTTACCCGTAGTTTGATATCCCGATAATAGCTTTGTGCCGCCGGCAAGTCGTAGGCTACGGCGTAAATCGCCTCGGCGCATCTGGCCGCCAGCTCCCTCCCGGGTTCGGATGCACCGGCCTGAAACAGAACCGGATGCCCCTGCACCGGGCGCGGGACGTTCAACGGTCCGTCTACCCGAAAAAACTCACCCTGGTGATTTATCGGCCGCACCTTGTCTGGGTCGGCGTAATGGCCCTGGCGATCAAACCGCAAAGCGTCATCTGCCCAGGAATCCCACAACCCCAACACCGCCTGGATAAATTCGTCGGCGCGGCGGTAGCGCTCAGCGTGGCCAGGCATAGCTTCATAGCCGTGGTTGCGGGCTTCTACGTCAAACATCGAAGTAACCACATTCCAGCCGATGCGGCCGCCGGAAATGTGATCCAGCGACGCGACGAGACGCGCGGCGTGAAACGGTGTGTAAAAGGTGCTGGAAACTGTGCTGATAAATCCGATCTTTTCCGTAGCCCGGCTCATGGCCGCCATTGCCGTCAGCGGCTCCAGGTAAAACCAACTGCCGTCCGATACATTGCCCGCCGAATTGCTGTCGGCGAAAAATACGGCGTCCAGCTTTCCGCGTTCGGCGGTTTGTGCCAGACGCTCGTAATAACGAATGTCTCCCAACTGTTCCACCGCCGATTGCGGGTGACGCCAGGCTGCTCGATGATGGCCGCAGCCCATCAGAAACAGGTTAATGTGCATCATCCGTTGATAGGAATCTGAGGCCGCCATCAGTTTTTCACCAACCCGCCGTCTACCACCAGATTCTGCCCGGTTACCGAGCGCGACCAGGGTGACGCAAAAAACAGGGTGGCATCGGCAAACTCTGCTGGTGTGGTCACCCGCCGCAACGGTGTGCTGGCTGCGATGAAATCGAACACTGCTTCAGGCGTTACAGCAGATGCATCCGTGGTGCGCAACAGGCCCCCAGACACCATATTCACAGTGATGTTATCCGGCCCTAAATCCTGCGACAGAGTACGGGTAAGCGACAGCAAAGCTGCTTTACCCGCAGTGTAATCGTGATACGGCACCACAGGGTTCTGGAACAGGTTTGTTCCCACATTCACAATACGGCCAAAACCCACTTCGCGCATACCGGCCAGCGCCGCCTGGATAGTGTTCAGCGCACCGCCCACCACGCCGGTAAACTGCTGGCTCAAATTCTCCCAGGTCAGGCGATCTGCATTCGGACGGGCATCGCCGTTGAATGAGAAATCCGGTAAGGCATTATTGATTACCGTGGTCACCGGAAACCCGAAATGCTGCCGGGCCTGGGCAAACATCGCCTGCACAGCGGCGCGGTCGGTCACGTCAGCCTGCACCGCAAGCGCACGCACCGGTTCCTCAGCGGCCAGTTTGTGCGCCGCTTCGGCGCTGTTGCGATAATTGATGACGACGCTGGCGCCTTCGCGCAAAAACGCGCGCACCAGATGTTCGCCCAAACCGCGGGCACCACCGGTTATCAAAACTAGCTGTTGATCAAGACAGGCAGATTTGTGCATAGACACCTCATGGCTGAGGCGAAGGTATGAATGGACAGATTCGGTACGGGCGCACCTTCTGACATCCCTTCGCCAGTATGAACTGGATCAGGTTCAACGGGTGTGCTCTCAGCCCCGCAAAGCAGGACACCCCGTGTCGAGCCAAGACCTTAGCACAAATATGCAGGCCAAACCGCCACTAATAGCTGCAATTGACAGGTAAGAACAGACTTCCTATTCTGATGCCATTCCTGGGGGCGCCATTGCGATGGCTGAGACTCCGCACTCGGTGCGGTAACCCTTCGAACCTGATCCGGGTAATGCCGGCGAAGGGAAGGAAAACACCTGCTTTTTTGTACTTGCTTGTGCGCCCTTTCTTTCCCCACGCCCTGTCTCGGTAGCCAGTCATCTATGGCGATTATGCTAGCGCCTGCCACTGCAAGGAAGATCTACCAATGCTGATTACCTCCACTGCCCTTGTTTGGCTGGTTTTGTTCGCCGCACTGTTCGCCATACCCGGCCTGATTTACGCCCGCCACAAGCGCGACAAACTGGACGATTTCCTGATAGCCCGCAACAGCCAGAGCAGCTCTGCCACTATGCTAACGTTGTTGGCAACCACCATGGGCACCTGGATTCTGTTTGGCCCAGCGCAGGCCGCCACCTGGGGTGGCATTGGTGCCGTTACCGGCTATGCTCTGGGTGCCCTGGCACCGCGGTTGATCATGATTCCCTTGGGCAAACGCATTCGCACACTGATGCCTGAAGGTCACACCCTCACCGAATTCGCGCTCGGCCGCTATGGCCGCGTTATGTACGGCTTCGTGTTGGTGATCATGGTTTTTTATCTGTTTATCAGCCTGACCGCTGGGCTGACCGCCATTGCCAAAATGGTGTCTTTGTTGGCGCCAGTTCCTCTGTGGTTAACCGCCAGCATAGTCATGTGCGCTACCCTGCTTTACACCCTGTATGGTGGCTTGAGGGTCACCATTTTTACCGACCGGATACAAATGTTGGTGATTTTGCCTTTTCTGGCGCTGCTGATTGGTTTTGGTTGGCAGGCTACCGGTGGTTTGACTCCGGCGCTGCAAGGCTTGCAGGAAAACGCGCCGCACCTGCTGAACCCGCTGGACATCAATGGCCTGAAATCCGGCCTGACTTTTTTCCTGGCGGTGGTGCTGACCGGACTATTCTACCAGGGCACCTGGCAGCGTATTTTTGCCGCCCGCGATAACAAGGTTATCCGCAACGGTTTTATCATCAGCGGTCTACTGAGTTTTCCCATCATTTTCACTATGGGTTTGTTCGGGCTGGCGTTTGTCGGTTTAGGCTTGCCGGGTGACGGCTCTGTGGCGCTGTTCAGCGTGCTGCTGGCGGATGTGCCCGTGTGGTTTGCAATTGGCCTGTTACCCTTTGGGCTGGCGCTGATTATGAGCAGTGCTGACTCCACGATCAGCGGACTGACCAGTATCATGGTCATAGATCTGCGTCGGCTGCTGCCAAAGTTGAGCAACCATAGCTTGCTGTCGCTATCCCGCTGGTTAATTGTATTGCTGTCGGTACCGGTGCTGTTTGTGGCTGCCCAAGGTTACAGCGTGCTTTACCTTTTTTTGCTGGCCGACCTGCTGTGCTGCGCCGCCGCTTTCCCGGTATTTTTCGGCTTCTACAACGCCCGCTACCAAAGCTATAACGCCGCGACTAGTACCTTTTTGGGCCTGGCGACTGGGCTGATAGTGTTCCCCGCACCGGGGGCGCCCCTCACCTATTTGTTGGAATCTTTCCTGCTGGCAACCTTTGTACCGATTGCGGTGTCGTTGCTATTGTTGCTGCTTCCACGAGGAAAGCTCTTTGATTTCTCTGTGCTCTCGCAGCAAGTGCGGAAGCTGGAGGGGTAATGCCAGGGGCTTAGTGCTGTTTGTACTGAGTTGGGCAAATACCTGACTTACGTCCGGGCGTCTAAACTTCAGGTGTTTTATTGAGCGGCGGGATACCCGCGCCCGCCACAGCCTGGAGCTACATAGCTTCAGTAACTTGCAGATGATGCGGATAAACTCGGGTTTTGGCATACCTTAAAGCTGTTGGATGGCCTTGTAAGGTGTACGGTCTTCCGCCCGTGATCGCGGAAGAAAAACTCAAAATACTGTCCGGAATTAGTTGACCACTACAAGCTCACACTAACCCTTTTTATGAAAGTCTCCCGGCACTCTGATCTGCCCCTCCATAAGCGCCCTGGCGCTTCGGCTCATGATCGCCTTCTCGACCACCCACTCTCCGTTTCTTTGCATCGCCTCAGCGCCAACCTTAAGCGTGCCGGATGGGTGACCAAAGCACACCGACGTGCGACTTTCACCGCCGGCTGCCGCACTCACGATAGTACTCGGAATGGCGCTCGCTGCACCTATAGCAACGGCGACGGTACCAGGCATGGCGTGGTGAAGTTTACCCATCGACATACCCCGTACCAGTATGTCGACATCCTCAACCACTACACGCTTGCCACTGGCCGAGACGTACTCGGAGGGTTTAGCCACAAACGCGATTTTCGGCGTGTGCTGGCGATTTTCAGCGTCAGCCAGGGTCTCGACCAGCCCCATCCGCAGCGCGCCCTGGCCACGTATTGATTCGAACATCGCCAGCGCTTTCGGATCGTTGTTGATCGCGTCCTGCAGTTCGGCGCCGGTGTAACCAATTGCCTGCGCGTCGACAAATATGGTCGGGATGCCCGCAGTGATCATGGTCGCCCGGATTTTGCCCAGTCCGGGAACCTCCAACTCGTCCACCGGGTTACCTGTTGGAAAAATTGTCCCCCCGTCATCTGCAGGCGCCAGAAACTCCAGTTTCACTTCCGCCGCAGGAAAGGCCACCCCGTCAAGTTCGAAATCTCCGGTTTCCTGAACCTGTCCATTGGTCATGGGCACGTGTGCAATGATGGTTTTGCCAATATTAGCCTGCCAGATGCGCACGGTGGCAATACCGTTCTCGGGAAGGCTTTCGGCGTCTACCAACCCTGCGCTGATCGCAAAAGCGCCAACCGCCGTTGTCAGATTTCCGCAGTTACCGCTCCAGTCGACGAACGGTCGATCAATACCCACCTGCCCGAACAGGTAATCCACGTCGTGGTTCGGGTGCTCACTCCTCGAAACAATGACCGTTTTGCTGGTACTGGAGGTGCCGTTACCCATGCCGTCAATCTGTTTCTGGTAAGGGTCCGGGCTGCCTACCACCCGCAACAATAGTGCATCACGCGCGGCTCCTGGAGTTCGAGCTTGTTCGGGTAGATCTTCCAGACGAAAGAACACACCTTTGCTGGTGCCACCGCGCATATAGGTGGCCGGAATCCTGATCTGGGGTACGCTTGACATATGACCTCTCGCTAGTTGGAACACCACGACGAGGTTATCGGGATAGGGGGGAGCCATAAAGCTCCGCCCCTCCCACACCACCCGGCAAGCGGGTCCGCACCGGGCGGTTCGAGAAGTTGAGGTCATGAGAGACGCGGCACCCCCAACCGATCGAAGTAGGCAATCGTCAGCACATTATGAATCGCAGACCGACTATTATGCCACCAGCGGCGGCTCAGGGCCGCCACCGATTCCGCAACCCAGGGGCTCGCGCCAAGGCGCAGCAGTTCCCGGTAGATCGTCTTGCCCCGCCGCCACTGCTTGAGGTGAAGGGCTCTTAAGCGACGACGTATCCACTCATCCAGTGATCGCCAGATGCGGGGCGTTTGCGCCAGTCTGAAGTACCCTTTCCATCCCAGCAGATAGCTGCGGAGTTTCTCTACCACCTGCTCAATACTGCGTCCTCCGTTGCGTCGGGTCAGTTGCCTGATTCTCCGCTTGAACGCCTGCAACGCCTTACTGGACAGTC
>NZ_JBBEBW010000034.1:0-58531 GCF_040882185.1 Marinobacter sp.
TTGAGTGTGAATCGCTCTGAAAGCCAGAGGCGATCCAGGAGTTAATCAGAGGCTCCTAAGTATAAAGCCTTCCCCTTCCGGGTAAAACTGTAGCTGGCTACTCTTTTACGGGGTTGGCTTCTTGTCCGGATCATCCTCTGAATTGTCTGCCGGTGGCGCCTGCTCATCTACTTCTGGCAGCTGTTCAATGTCTGAGAGATCAAAATCCTCCAAGCCAAAATCATTCTCCTGCTCATCGAGAATGTCTTCCTCCACTTCGGGCTCCGGCTCGAGCTGAGGTACCTGCTCCTCTTGCTCTTCAGCCAGCGGCGCTTCCAAAGGCTCATCCGTTATATCTTCAAGCACCGGCATGGGTTCATCTTCAGGGGTCTCAGTCTCGTTCACTACCGGCGTCTCTTCATCTACAGACCGACGCTTGCGCCACCCTTTTCGCCACCAAAGGAGACCGCCGACAATGCCTGTGAGAACAACGGCCCCGCCGGCAGCAGCTAGCCATAACATCGGCATTGCCCCGCCATCGTTTTGATCCGCAGACGCCTCCGCAACTTCCAGGGGCGTTTCGACCTGGCTTATATCGATAGGACCAATTTCGGATATCACCGCGCCAAAACTGGTCTCTGACGTCACCGGTGGTGGCTCAGCAGGCTGTTCCGATGTTGTCGGCGTTTCCGGCTGTCGGTTTTGGGCAGACTCGAGAACAGGTTCCGACCCCGAGGCTGATGATGGCTCCGGAGCCTGGGGCACTGAGCTCAGCGATACCCTGATGTTCCCGGCGCCGTTTTCCTGGGGAAAGCGAGCCTGGAACGACTCCGGGCTGTAATTAACCTCAGTGCCTTCATGAGTCGCCCCGGTAAACGCTAACTCGAGGCTATAGGCGCCATCGCCCTGTTCCGGTGTGACGGCACCCTGCCATTGCTTATTCGGTGGGGAGTATGGCACCTGCGAAGTTTTCACCTCACCATCCGGATACGTAACAGTCATCGCCACACTGGAGGCATCGAGATCCAGCTCCGGATGTTCCGGAGTGACCGTGACAAGGTACTCGGGTCTATCCGTTGCGCGATTGGTGCTTACGCTAATCCGCACGGGAGGCCGCAGGGTAATCACACCGCTGAACTTACGGCTGAATGTCTGGCCATCGGCGGTCAGGTCAATCTGGTAATCCCCCGGCTGTTCAAGGCGCTGGATAACATCACGATAGACGCCGTCTGCAGGCGGATTGGTTTCGGACAGCACTTTCCGGCCGCTACGGCCATCTTCGGTGGTCAGCATCAAACTGACGTCCATCACCCCCAGAAAATCGGGGTTCGTAATCTGCGACTGGTCCTCATAAAATGCGGTATCAACATTGACTACCTGACCGCTATAAAACCTTGCAGGAAGATCCCCAACCACCATCCGCAGGTCACTCACGACGGTGACACGGCTGCCATCACCCAAAACGCCTACGAGCTCCCAGTCACCGGGCTGTGGTTGATCCACAGTGATCAGGTCATACCCGGACTCACTGACCCAGCGCAGATTATCCGGACCCGAGTCTCTGGTTACCTTCGCTCCACTTGGCGTCAAGAGGGTCAAGGCTTCTGACGACCTGGCTCCGCCCTGCTTGCGGTCACTGAAAATCAATGCGGTAAATTCCTCCACACCGCTATCAACCTTGAAGCCATTACCTCGAATGGGCAGTTGTTCCTGAGGTACTGCGGTATTGAGCGCGGTAACGAACACGCGGCTCAGCTCGCTGGCGTCGTTTGCGACCGAGCCGCTGCCGCCAGTGCCGCTGGCAAGCGCAGTCAACAGGTCCAGGTCGGCTGCTTCCGATAGTGCAACCGTATGAATTCGAGCGCCTGATGCTTTGATACGCTCCAGCAGTTCGCCCAGGACCCGTTGCCTCTCGGTCTCATTGATACTGTCTTCAGGGTCAATATCAACCTTGCCGTCGGTAAGAAGGATGAACTGGGTGTTCGATAGATCACCATCGCTGAGGTAACTATCGCTGGCAACTTCCAGCGCTTCCCCCAGGTTGGTGCGGAGGGCAACGGAGTTAATCTGACTGGAGCGCTCAAGTGCTTGCTGACGCCATGCGCTGTTCACCTCTGCAAAAGGCACCAGCATGTTGACATACTGCCCGAACGTCCAGATACCGGCGCTAGTGCCCTCTGGAAGCAGACGAGCGATGAGCCGCACAGCCGGTTGGCGGAGATTATCGGGGTCATTGATTTTCATACTGCCGGAGATATCGACGATAACCCGCACATCCGCAGGTGCTGGCAACTCCGGCACCGTGTTTGCGGATTGTGCCAGTAACTTCGAAGCTGAAAATAACAGCAGCGCGTATACCCAAACTCCGTACATCAGGTGTTTCATCGGCAGCCCGGCCTTTTGTTATTATTGGGTTGAAGCAAAAGCAGGCGCCTTTCCGACGGACCCGTCTTATTATTTACGCACCAGCCGATAGCGCACGAGATCCAGCATCCAGACCAAAAGCATGACCAGCGAGGCCAACCCGAGATTGAAGAACGCACGGGCCGCTTCCTCGGCGTTGCCAAGAATGCCCTCATAGCCGCCGTGCAGCCAGGCAGGTATCCACCAGTTAACCGCTTCCGAGGATTCAACCGGAGTCAGAAAAATGACCACCAGCGCCGCCTGCAACAACGTACGCAAGCCGTAAAGAGGCACCAGGCGAAACAAGCGGGATACCATGTAGAAAAAAACCACAAAAGCGACCGCATAGAGGGCCCAGAAAATTCCGTAGGCCAGCTGGGCTTCCGAATCCATAACATGTTTCCTTTTTTTATAAGACCCAATGGATAATGTGTTCTTCCCATTCGTCCTCGGGCACATCGGCCTCGGACATTACCCGATGGCGGACTGATACGCTGGCCTGATG
This sequence comes from Marinobacter sp., assembly GCF_040882185.1. Lineage (GTDB taxonomy): Bacteria > Pseudomonadota > Gammaproteobacteria > Pseudomonadales > Oleiphilaceae > Marinobacter. The sequence goes on from NZ_JBBEBW010000034.1 coordinate 2,888, forward strand.
GACGGTTTCCGGGTCGCCCGAACGTAGCGGATGCCAATCGGCCAGCGGGCGGCCTTCGGCCAGGGTCCGGTAGGCGCAGGTGTATGGCAGCCAATGGTAGTCGTTTATGGTGTCCGGTGTCAGCACGGTACAGGCAGGCACCTTTTGCAGCCGGTTCTCATACACAGTGCATCCGCAGGATTCACGGTCCATGTAGCGGCACACCAGATCGGTGTAATAGACGTCACCGGTGTCTTCATCCTCCAGCTTGGCCAGACAACATTTGCCGCAGCCGTCACACAGTGACTCCCATTCGGCCGGGGTCATCTCGTTCAGGCGTTTACGTTGCCAGAACGGGATGGCAGCGATCACGTTGTGCGCTTCCCGACCTTCTCCTTGAATTCAACCAGATAACTGTCCAGTTTTTGCGGCATCTGGAGGAAGAAACCCTGATCCCTGATTGAGCCCAACACTTCCTCACCGGTTGTCCGCGATAATTTCCGTTCTGCCGTCAACAGCAGATCCATGGTGTGCACAGGCCGGCCGAAGGCGCCTCTTAGAGGCTCCGGGAGTTCACCCCAGGTTTTCCCCCGTTTTACGTAGATATAAGTGTCGGTGCTTTTGCTGCTCCGGAATACGGAAACAAATTGTCGCTCATTCATGATGTCAGTATTACCCTGATCTTTTCTTTAGCGGGGGATGTCATAGCCCCGCGCCAGCCTTCGAAGAGTGTGTTGAACGAAGTGCTGGAAGCCTGATTTGAATCGTTCATACCGTCCCGAACCAGAGCTTCCAGCCGACGTCTTGGAGCAAGCAATTCCACCGGTACATCCTGCTGTTCGGCAATGTCCGAAAATACCCGCTTGATCTGTTTATAGGTACCCTGCTGTTCCCGGGTCAAAGGCGGTGTAATCATAACAAAGCCTGCGTCCGAATGGGTGCTTGTCTGGCTCACCAGGTCCAGCAACGTCTCACCATAGCGTCGAACCACCACTGGCGGCATATCCGGTAACGAAGCCAGTTTTCCTGTGTTGGCTGGCACCGCTTCAGCAATGGCAATCAACAAATTGTCAGCCAGTACCCGGCCGCGGGGTCGATCCCGCTCCCGACATTCCAGCTCCCGCCACTGCACCAGCGCCTGTAATAACCGTTGCTGTTGCTGATTGAGATGCCAGCCACCCCGCACCTTCAGATAATACTGATCGGGCTCCGCCTGATTGTTCAGATCATCGGCAAAACGGGCGGATTCTTCAGCCAGCGCAGGTGTCAGCCCTTTTGCTTCCAGGCCGTCAGCAACCCATTTGTAAAGTGGCTTCAAATACCGCACGTCATCAAGAGCATACCGCTCCTGCTCTGGCGACAGGGGGCGCGCGAGCCAGTCAGAGCGGGTCGCGGATTTGTCGAGAGCATGACCGAACAAGCGTTCCACAAGCCGAGCATAGCCTACGGAGAACCCCGCCCCGGCCAGAGACGCGCCAATTTGAAGATCCACAACCCCCGTCAGGCTTACCCCAAGCCAGTGCCGGAACAATTCAAGATCTTCGCTCATTGCGTAGAGTAGCTTGGGGCGATCAGGGTCAGCGAGAACCCGCCGGAATTCGTCTGATTGTTCCGCCACCGATGGATCCACCAGACAGAACTGCCTCCCAAGGCCCAGTTGAACCAGGCCGGGTATGGGAAAAAACGTGGACACGCGTTCAAACTCTGTATCCAGCGCAAGCGCTTCATCAGGTTCAGACTGTAACCAGTCGTCCAGGGCGCCGGGGGTTTTTACCCAGTGAACGTGGGCGGGATCGGGATTGGAAACCATAGTCAATCTCAGGTTGGCTCAGTCTGACAGGGGCTTTCTGCCCCGGAAAGCATGAGTAAGGGTGAAGCCATCCACGTATCCGAGCTCCCCGCCAACGGGAATGCCGTGGGCGAGACGTGTAATCAATACTGGCGTGCCATCGAGCCGGTCAGCTATATAGTGCGCGGTTGCTTCGCCTTCAACGGTAGGATTGGTTGCGAGGATAAGTTCAGTGACTTCCTCCTCCCGAACTCGCCGCAGCAGAACATCAATACCGATATCTGCTGGCCCGACACCATCTATGGGAGAGAGATGACCCATCAACACAAAATAGCTGCCGCGATAATCACCGGCCTGTTCTATTGCCAGTAAGTCAGAAGGGCTTTCTACGACGCAGACTGTGCCGGTATTGCGTTCGGAATTCTGGCAAAGGGTACAGGTCGGTGTATCGGAAAAATTCTGGCAGGTTTCGCAGCGGCGAACGCCGGTCATTGCACGGGCAAGTGCGTCTGCCAATTGCTCGCCACCTGAACGCCCTCTTTCGAGCAAATGAAACGCCATGCGCTGGGCCGTTTTCTGTCCCACGCCGGGCAAACATCGCAACGACTCAACCAATTCATCGACGAGCGGACTAAACGCCATTCCAGTTCCTCAGGAAAAAACCATACATCGTGCCCGACCGATCAGAAAGGCATCTTGAAGCCCGGCGGCAGACCCATGCCTGAAGCCATCCCGGACATCCGTTCTTTCTGATTCTCTTCTACCCTGCGAACGGCATCATTAACCGCAGCGGCCAGCAGGTCTTCCAGAATATCCTTGTCTTCGCTCATCAGCGACGGGTCAATATCCACCTTCCGTACATCATGACGACCGGTCATGGTCACTTTGATCAGGCCTGCGCCAGCTTGACCGACGACCTCGGATTTGGCAATTTCCTCCTGAGCCTTCTGCATTTCTTCCTGCATTTTCTGGGCTTTTTTCATCAAGTCACCCATGCCGTTCATCTTGTGACACTCCTCTCTCTGAAGACTGAAATTTCATAACTTCTCATGGCTACTCATAACTACTCAACGACTGGTTTCCGGCTATACGTATCCGGCAGCCCTTCATGCTGGTCGTATGCTATCTTCGACGACTCTGCCTTCAAAACGTTCCACGATCGACTGGATCAGCGGGTCGGTGCGAACTGCATCTTCCGCAGCTTGCTGCCGGGCAATCCGTGCCTGCTCTTCCCAGATCGCAGGGGTGTTGTTGCCAGCATCGCCCTCTTCGATCTGCAATTTAACGTCATCACCGAAACGCGTTACCAGAGCTTCCTTTATACGGTCTTGATGACGACCCGTCAGTAACCGGGCGTGGCCCTCATCGATGGTCAGGGTGATCACATCACCTTCTTGATGGAACGCCGAGTGGCTGGCCAGGTTGCCAGGCATACCCACGATCTCAAGACTGCGGAAATCCCTTGGCCAATGGAAGTCGCTGATCTCCGGTTCAGCCGTCTGCTGCTCCGACCTGGTAGCTTGATCCTCCCGAGGCGCCTGCTGCGGTAATGCTTCTGTCATTGGAGCCGCCTGCAAAGCGGCTGATAACGGTGCCTCCGACACCTCTGCCGAAACAGGCTCAGGCTCATCTCTGTCATCCTGTACCTGACTGTCCGCATAAGCATCCAGCTCAGCATACTCGTGATTCGTCGGACCCACTGGCGCAGCGTCCTGACTGGCCGCCACCGGGGTCACTTCGACGCTATCTATTGGCTCAGGCTCAGGCTCAGGCTCAGGTAAGGATTCTGGTTCCGATACCGGTTCTGGCTCAAGCTCGGGTTCCGGTTCGGAAACGGGCTCAGGTTCCACTTCCGGTTCTGAATTACCCGCGCGGGGCACTTCAGGGGCCTCGGTGGTTGCCGACGAATTTGCACTCTCGACTGCGGGGTCGGGTTCCTCCCGAACGCTCTTCGGGGCGTTCGCAGTTCCGGATGACGACACTGTCGGAGGCTCTCCCCGGCTGGTTCCAGGCCGAAACGCCAGCATTCGAAGCAGTGTCATCTCAAAGCCCATACGGGCATCCGGCGTAATAGCGAGGTCCTTCCGGCCCATCAGCGCGGCCTGGTAGAACAACTGCGCATCTTCAGCGCTCAACTGTCGCGCCAGTGTCTGAACCTGCTCGGCATCACCCAGAGAGTTGTCAGCGCTGCCAGGAATAACCTGCTCCATGGTCACGCGGTGAAACAGCGACAGCAGATCAGCTAATATCGCTGCATAATCCGGCGCGAAATCGGAGATCCGACGGATTTCCGATAACAGCGCTGGCCCATCGTTCTGAACCAGGGCTTTGACCAGTTGTGCGATGTCGCGCTGGTCAATAGTTCCCAGCATGCTGCTGACATCGCTCGCGGCCAGTTTCTGGTTACCGAAGGCAATGGCCTGGTCTGTCAGGCTCAAGGCGTCACGCATGCTTCCATCCGCGGCCCGGGCCAGCAGCCACAACGCGGGTTCGTCAAAAGGAATGTGTTCTTCGGTCAATACGTGACGAAGATGGCCTGCAATATGCTCAGGCGTCATGCGCTTGAGATTGAATTGCAGACACCGGGACAACACCGTGACCGGGAGCTTCTGGGGATCAGTGGTTGCCAGCAGGAACTTGACGTGTTCCGGCGGCTCCTCAAGTGTTTTCAGGAACGCATTGAACGACTGATTGGTAAGCATGTGAACTTCGTCAATCAGGTATACCTTGAAGCGGCCACGAGACGGGGCGTACTGGACATTGTCTGTGAGCTCCCGCATATCATCGACGCCAGTCCGGGAGGCTGCATCAATCTCGATCAGATCAACGAACCGGCCTTCTTGCAGCTCGACACAGCTGGAACAGACACCACAGGGTTTCGGGGTTATGCCGGTTTCGCAGTTCAGGCAGCGCGCCAGCAACCGACCAATTGTCGTTTTCCCGACACCCCGAGTGCCGGTAAACAGGTATGCATGATGCAACCGCTGATGTTCCAGGGCATGCACCAGCGCCTGCAGGACATGCTCCTGCCCGACCATGTCTTCAAATGTCTGGGGGCGCCATTTTCTGGCGAGTACCTGGTAGCTCATGATGTGCGTCAACTGCGGCTGTAAATAGGCTCAACCTTAGCACGGACCGCCCCATAGAAGAAGCCGAATGACAAGGTGACAAACAACAGGAAGATTCCGAGAAATCACATCAGAAAGTCATTTCAAGAAACTGATAAATATCGCTTTAACTTCAGGCGGGGAAATCTGGGGGTGGCCCCACCAGCAACACTCCGGCACACAATTCCACCGCTTCGGCTGCTCCCTTCCGGGTCTGACCGGGTTCACGATTTCATGTTGCGGAGGCACCAGCGGAGCCACCATAACGTTCGCATCCACTCGATGGGATGCGGCGCGCATAGTAGCAGGCGACGGGGGCGGCAGCAATCCCAAAACCATTTAACCGTTCCAGGTTCATAGAGGAATGGGCACTTCGTCCTGTCGGAACCAGCATGCCAGACTGTAACGTGTACGTTGCGCCGTAAGGACTTCATGGGGCATCTCTTCACTCATGAATAACACCATCCTGCCCGCTTCGGGCAACACTGTGCCGCAAATTTCATCAGGAGAATCCCGATTGAACAATCGCAGCATGCCCCCATCCTGAGACTGCCATTGGTCATTGAGATACAACACCATACTGACAATTCGGGACCGCCTGCCCTTGAAGCTATCAATGTGCCGCCGATAAAAGTCTCCCGACTCGTAGCTTGCATAATGAGCCTCAAACCGGCTCAGCCCGAGGAACAGCAGCCGGTTCAGGTCCATACGTACCAATTCGAGAAATTGGAACAGCGCCGCTTGAGGCTCTGTGTCACCTTTAAGCCAGACGATCCGGTCGCGGCGAATCGAACGGTCCCGGGAATGATTGGCGCCCCGCCCGATACCGGCTTCTTTCATGCTGCCTTCGGAATGAAGTTGCCTGACCTCCGCCATTAAAGCGGGGATCAGCTCAGGCGGCACATAATCGAGCACCGACAGATTCGCCCACCCGAATTCCGTGAGATCATGACAGACATGCGCCATCGCCTCTTCAAAGTCTTTGAGGTCCATGGCAGCCAAATTCGAGCCAGGACGGTCCGCAGCTACCGAGAAAGTGGATAAATCGTTAACGTCCATTTTTGCTATCATATTCTCCGGAAAACCAGGTAGCACGAACACCGCCCCACTCAAGATCCCATTACTGTAGGATAGATCTAAGGAGCCTCTGATTAACTCCTGGATCGGCTCTGGCTTTCAGAGCGGTTCACAATCAAGGCGCGGCTTTGCAGTAATGTCCAGACCTTGCTAAAAGTCGCAACGCGGAGTGTGAATCGCTCTGAAAGCCCCGAAGGGCGCGCTCTGAAGGCTGCATCTGCGGCGTTGCGACTCTTGCCAAGGGTTACGGCCATTGGCGGCGAGCCGCGCCTTGCACCTACAGCCTTCAGAGCCCGCAGAGACGATTCAGGAGTTAATCAGAGGCTCCCTAATACAAAATAACAGTAACAATGAGGTATGCATTTGACCACCGCCCCAGGCCATTGGTCCTTTACCCGCTGGATTACGATCGGCCAGCTTGAAGGTTTACAGATTCATCATCCGCTGTTCAGCGCCAAAATGTTTCTTCAGGGTGCTCACCTCACTCATTACTCGCCAAGTGGGCAAGCCAACTGGTTGTGGATGAGCGAAACGGCGCGTTTCGAAACCGGTCGTGCCGTCAGGGGCGGTATTCCTGTGTGCTGGCCCTGGTTTGGAAATCCGGAGAAAAACCCGCCCGAGGTGCGCAAGCGCATTCTGACAGAAAACGCTCACGGGTTTGCTCGCACTGCAGTCTGGAAGCTGGAAGATATTCGGGAGTCAGCCCAGGAAGTTGAAGTCAGCCTGTCTCTGGACGCCAACGAAGACTTTTCCGAGCTCTGGGAAGGTCGCTGCCGTGCACTTCTGACATTCAGCTTCTCCAGTAGAGGGCTGCAGCTTGCGCTAACAACCACCAACGCCGGGCGTGAGCCGCTAGCCCTGACTCAGGCGCTCCATACTTACCTACCCACAGCCGATATTTCGGAGACCCGGATACGAGGCCTGAATAAAACCAGCTATATCGACACGCTCGATAATTGGAGCACTCACCTACAGAATGGTCCGGTGCGCTTTTCCGGCGAAACTGACAGAATCTACGAATCCGGGGAGACCCTTCGTATCGCAACGCCCGGCGGTATTCGCAAGCTGTCGTCCTCCGGAAGCGATTCAACCGTTGTCTGGAACCCAGGGCCCGTTAAGGCAGCGCGACTCAGTGACTTCCCTGCGGAGGGATGGAAAAGTATGCTCTGCGTTGAAACCGCCAATGCAGCCAATGATTACCAGGTACTTAATGAAGGCCACAGCTATACTCTCGCTATGATGCTTACACGGTGCTGACAAAAGGATATTGAATGAGTTTACGCTCTTACCTGAAAGCAAAACTTGTCCCAGCAGCGCTGGATGCGCAGATTACCCGTATTCGCAAACCGATCGGTAGCCTGGGCTATGACCCCTGGGGTTATAATAATGAGGTTATGAAGGTTGGGTTTTCGCTTACCCGTCACCTTTACGAAAAATACTTCAGGGTTGTGTGCGACGGCGTCGATAAGGTGCCAGCCGAGGGCCCTGTCCTGCTCGTGGCTAATCATAGCGGACAGTTACCGCTTGATGGCGTGCTCATCGGGTATGCCCTGGCCTCCCGGCAGACTGACCCCCGAATGCCCCGGGCAATGATTGAACGTTTTTTTCCGACTGTTCCCTACCTTGGCAACCTGCTTAATGAAATGGGTGCCGTGCTGGGAGACCCGACCAACTGCGCCAAGATGCTTGCTAACAGCGAAGCGATTATTGTGTTTCCAGAAGGGATAAGGGGTTCAGGCAAGCTATACCGCGACCGGTATCAGCTGAAGCGATTCGGCAACGGCTTCATGCATCTGGCCATGCAACACAAGGCCACCATCGTGCCCGTGGGAGTGGTCGGCTGCGAGGAAAGTATTCCGGCCATCGCCAATATCAAACCGCTGGCCAAAGCCCTCGGCGTTCCGTATGCGCCAGTCGCACTGCCCGTGGTTTTTCCAGCTAAAGTCCACCTCAATTTCGGCGACCCAATGTTCTTCGACGACACTGAAATCCCGGAAGAGCTTGTCACCGAGCGGGTCGAGCAGGTAAAAGCAGCAATCAGCCAGCTGATTGACAAAGGCCTCAGCGAACGAAAAAGGCTGTTTTGATGAGTACGACACGCCGCCCCCATATTCTGGTCACCGGTGCCGCCGGTGCCCTGGCACAACAGGTCATCAATCGCCTGAGAGATCATTGTGACCTGGTCGCCGTCGATTTCCGGGAACAGGTGTATCTGGGGGACGACATCCCCAGTTATTGCATTGATTTCAATAAAAGAGTCTTTGAAGATCTGTTCAGACGTTATGACTTCGACGGTGTTATTCACCTTGGACGAATCATGTCGAGTCAGCTCACCCGAATGCGTCGATACAATGCCAATGTCCTGGGAACGCAGAAGCTACTGGACCTTAGCCAGAAATACGGTATAAAACGGGTAGTCGTGCTGTCGACTTATCATGTATACGGGGCCGTAGCCTACAACCCGGCTCTCATTGATGAAGAAGCCCCTCTGAAGGGCGCTGGGCTAAGTGCTGATCTGATCGATTCGGTGGAACTGGAAAACCTCGCGAACATCTATTTATGGCGCTACCCGGATCTTAATATCACCGTGCTGCGCCCTTGTAATATTGTGGGGCCGGGCGTCCGGAACTCCATCAGCACGTTGCTCGCCAGCGAGCGCGCCCCGGTTCTGGCCGGGTTTTCACCCATGATGCAGTTTATCCACATCGACGACATGGCCGATGCCCTCGTTCTTGCCTATCAGAAAGGCCATAAAGGCATTTATAATGTAGCACCGGAAGATTGGGTGGCTTATCAACATGCCTTGGCTCTGTGCGGGTGTAAACGCATACCCATACCGTCGATCCCACCGCTCTTACCGAGGTTGATATTGCGGACGCTCAACCTGAGAAGTTTCCCGTCTTATTTGATGGACTTCTTCAAGTACCCGGTCGTGATAGACGGGCGCTCGTTTGCCAAAGCTTTTGACTTCAAGCCCCGTCGGTCTTTGAAGGACATTTTCCGGTTCTATCGGGAAAACAAAAAACCCATTTAGCAGCAGCCGGGCTCCGGCCCGCTTCTGACGTCCCACAGGATGTGATTGAGCATGGCCACAGATTTCAGCCTGATCAGCCATTCCGGAGCAGCACTCGCTTTTTTGCTGCTGGCTATCCTAATTGCCACACGGTATCTCCGCCGTGACACTGACCAGGCCCTGTTCCTTGCTGCCGTTGTTTCTCTCCTGTGGTCTTTCTCTCTGGTATCCCAAGCTCTTTGGGGCCAGCCCCCGTTTTTCATTCGTTATCTCCTGGAACTCTTACGGGATGCGGCCTGGATAGGGGTATTGTTTGCCTTGATACGGGATGGATCAAGGAACGGTGAACTGGCGTTAAAAATCCGCTCCGTCATGGGCAATACAACCATCATTCTGTTAGTCAGCCTGCTGGCAGTGGGTGCCCTCGAGTATCTGATGGACTGGAATCTCCTCGATGGCAAAACCAAGATTATTGGTCAAATCGCACTCTCGCTTCTCGGCATTTGCCTGGTAGAACAAATCTGGCGCAATTCTGTCTCCTTCGGACGCTCAAGCGTCAAGTATATCTGCATTGGCATTGGCACCCTGTTCGCTTTTGACTTCTTCATGTACGCAGACGCCCTGCTGTTCGGGCAAATTTCAAGCGCATTCTGGAATGCCCGTGGTGGCGTCAACGCACTGATTGTGCCGCTATTCGCTGTAAACATGATCAACACCCGCAAGCAGCCGGTTGACTTCCAGCTATCACGCACTGCCATTTTCCACGTTGGCACGCTCATTTTCGCCGGTGGCTACATGATGTTTGTCGCCGCTGGCGGATACTACGTGCGCATAATGGGCGGAGACTGGGGTGAAGCGCTGCAGGTGCTTTTCTTCACCATGTTGATGTCGTTATTCGCCGCACTACTGGTTTCGAGGCGATTCCGGGCACGCATGATGATTCTCATCAGCCAGAACTTCTTCGATTACAAGTATGACTACCGGGAAGAATGGCTGAAGATGACTCAGGTCTTCTCCAACCTCAGTGACGAACCGCCGCTTCCAGAGCGGGTTATCCGCATACTTTCAGGCCTGGTTGAAAGTAACGCCGGCGTACTCTGGGTTCAGAGCGAAGAAGGCAATTACGTACTCAGCAAGTCCGTTAACCTTGCTCCGCCCAAATACACGACCATCGATAGCAAATCAGAACTGGTGCGCTTTTTTCAAGATCGGGAATGGATCATCGATCTGAACGAATACCGCGCGGACCCGATACGCTACAACCTGCTGGAAATCCCCGACCCCATTCTCAACTTCCCCGATGGATGGCTGATCATCCCCATGTATCTGGGCGATGAGCTGTATGGCATTGCCCTGATTGGCGCCCCCTACTCCAAAGTTGAGCTTAACTGGGAGAACTTCGACCTGGTGCGCGTAGTGGCACGCCAGACATCCAACCTTCTCGCTCAGGCTGACGCCCAGAACCGACTCTCTCGCGCAATGCAGTTCGAGGCAGTCAGCAAAACCTCAGCATTCATGGTGCACGACCTCAAAACGATCATTGCCCAGCTCTCCCTGCTGGTAAAAAATGCGCCAAAACATCGGGAGAACCCCGCATTTATTGACGATATGATTCACACCACGGATCATGCAGTGCTGAAGATGGCCAACCTGGTAGACCATATTCGCAAGCCAGTCGATAGTAATGAAAACGTTCAACCTATGGACTTATATACACTTGTATCTGAACTTGCCACCCATCACGCCAGAAATCAGCCTGCACCGTCTGTTGAGGGGTCAAAGGACCAGGTGACCGTTCACGCGGACCCCGAACAGCTGCGTAGTGTATTAAGCCACTTGATCCAGAACGCACAAGACGCAACCCCGCCAGATGGCGAAGTAAGCCTGGCGCTGAAAACGGCCAGCGGACAAGTGGTGCTATTCATTCAGGACAGCGGCACCGGGATGACTGAAGATTTCATCCAGATGCAACTATTTAAACCTTTTGAAAGCACCAAAGGCCTCACAGGCATGGGAATCGGAGCCTACCAGGCCCGGGAGTACATCAGACGCATTGGTGGCAACATCGATGTAACCAGCGAACCCGGTGTCGGCTCGTGCTTCTCGGTGCGCTTGCCGCTTGCTTCCGCGCAACCTACCTCTGCGTCAGGAGAGACTGGCGAAACGGAAGCATCCCATCCGGCTGGGCCACCGGAGACATCACCGCCCGCTGAAACTCCACAAGCACAGGGGATGTCACAATTAAGCGGGAAAAGCTGATGGCGAATAACGGGCATTTTTAGTTATCAACCTCTATTTTCATTGCAAAACGCGAAGTTTCTGGTGAGACTTGGACCCATGAAAAAACCGGATAGCATGAGACATAAAAAGGATTTAGCGCTGTTGTGAGCAAACGACTTTTAATTGTTGAAGATGACCCTGGCCTGCAAAGCCAGATGCGGTGGTGCTTTAGTGACGATCTCGAGATCGCCCTGGCCAACGACCGAGAGTCAGCGTTGGCGGCTCTGCGACGCCTGGAACCTGACGTAGTAACTCTGGATCTCGGCCTGCCCCCGGACCCGGGTGGTGCAAGTCAGGGTTTCGCCCTGCTGGAAGATATCCTGCGCCTTAGTCCGCAGACTAAAGTGGTGGTGGTCACCGGACGGGAAGATAAGGAAAATGCGGTCAAAGCTATTGGCATGGGTGCCAGTGACTTTTATCAGAAACCGCTGGATGCTGACATCCTGACCTTTGTGGTAAACCGGGCGCTGCGACTGTCAGAGCTTGAGCGTGAAAATCTGGAGCTCTCCCGCGACCGCAACGGCACTTCCATAAAAGGTATTGTAGCAGCAAGCCCTCAAATGCTGACAGTTTGCCGCACGCTTGAAAAAGTAGCCCCGGCCGACGTTACCACGCTGATCACCGGCGAGACCGGCACAGGTAAGGAGTTGCTCGCGAGAGCGGTCCATGATCTCAGTAATCGTTGCGATAAACCTTTTGCAGCGATCAACTGCGCCGCCATTCCGGAAAATCTGCTTGAAAGCGAGCTTTTCGGCTACGAGAAAGGCGCGTTTACCGGCGCGACACAAAGCAAAAAAGGTAAGGTCGAATCCGCCAACGGCGGCACTCTGTTCCTTGACGAAATAGGCGACATGCCAATGGCCTTGCAGGCCAAGCTACTTCGATTCCTGCAAGAGCGCACTGTTGACCGGATCGGCGGGGTTCAGCCCGTGCCGGTCGACGTTCGCGTGGTATGCGCCACCCATAGAGATGTCAAAGAGCTGATCAGCCAGGGGACCTTCCGGGAAGACCTGTACTACCGCATCAGCGAAGTCACACTGGACGTGCCAGCCCTCAGGGACCGTGGTGGTGACGCTCTGGTTATTGCACAATCATTGATCAAATCCCTCGGTAAGCAAATGGAACGCACTCACCTCACCTTCAGCCAGGATGCCATCAATGCGATCAATGCCCATTCCTGGCCGGGTAACGTCCGGGAAATGATCAACAAGGTCAAAAGGGCCATTATCATGGCTGACGGTAAAAAAATTACCGCCGCCGACCTGGAACTGAACGGTGACGAACAATCCGCCGAAGGGCTACTTAATTTGCGTCAGGTTCGTGAAACCGCCGAGCGGAATGCCATCAATCAGGCGCTGTACACCAGCCATTACAATATGGCTCAAGCCGCCAGGTTGCTGGGTATCACCCGACCGACGCTTTACAATCTAACCGACAAATACAAAATAGAAACGTCCCCCGAAGCCTCCAGTGTCTGACCCCGATTCAGGGTTCAACCGGTAGTAAGGACGACACGAATTTTGAAACATAGGATACGGGCCATGAAATCACTCCCACTAGTGCGTGCCACATTAATAACCATCGCCCTCGGACTGGGCCTCTCTGGGTGCGGTGAAAGCGCCGACGACATGAGCCAGGAGGAGATTCAGTATCTGAGCCACCTGGACCAGGCTCGTTTTTTTCAGCGCCAGGGCGAACTCAAGGCGAGTACCCTGGAGGCAAGAAGCGCTATTGATCTGCAACCGGAGAACGCCGAACCCTATTTTGTCGTTATTGACAACCTGCTGACGGCAGGTGATGCAGTGAACGCTGAACGTCAGGCCAGTATGCTGGCTGAACTTATCAGCGAAGAATCCATGAACGACACCACTCAAAACCGGATCAACCTGATTCGCGCCAAATCCTGGCAAATGAGAGGCGACGCCGTCAAAGCGCTCTCCCACCTTGACGAGGTGAGCAATCCAGACCGTGCCCAGGAACTGCAGGCCATGCTCCTTCGCGGCGATATATTGCTGGGTACCCGAAAGTTGGATGAAGCGAAGTCTGCTTACACCGAGGCGAAGGAGCTGGATTCTTCAGCGGTCAAGGCCCTGATCGGCCTGTCCCGGGTCGCTTATGCAAATGAGCAGGTAGCCGATGCGAAAGAGCTGATTGATGAGGCGATGGCCATCGATGAAACGAACCCGGATCTCTGGCTGTGGCAGGCGCAGATTGCCCAAGCAGAAGAGAACTGGTCTCAGGCTGAAGAGGCCTACATAAGAGCGCTGGAAGATATTGGCCAATACGACATCATGACGTACCAAAAGTACGAAACCATTGCGGCGCTTATAAGAGTTCTCCGGGCCCAGAACAAGTCCGCTGAAGCTTTCGTGTACGAGGAAATTCTCGCCAAATCTGCCCCCGGCACCATACGCAGCAACGTTGCGGCAGCCCAGGACGCATTCAATGAAGGCGATCTGGATCAAGCCGGACGTTATCTCGAAGAGATACTTTCGCAATCGCCCAACCATGAACAAAGTACAATGATGCTGGGCATGATCCGCTTCCGTCAGGGCCGCATGGAAGAGGCTGAAAGGCTACTGGCACCGATCGCCCAGAATGACGACACCGAAGCGGCGGCCAAACTTCTGGCTGCTACCAAGATTCAGTTGCGGGATGTCGAGGAAGCCAAGGCTATCCTCGAAGGCCTCAGTGACAAAGACACCGACCCCGATATTCTGGCGCTCGTCGGCATTGCTACATTGGCCAGCGGCGACAGCCAGGCGGGCGAGGAACTCATCCTGAAATCTTTGGAACTCAACCCCGATAATAACGCCCTAAGGCTTCGTTACGCGCGCTATCTTCTCCAACAAAACAAATATGAACAAGCGTTAGCGCAGACTGAACAAGCCATGGAGCGTGATCCGGAATCATCAGAGGCCCGCATTCTCACTATTCAGACTCATAGTGCAGCGGGTAATTCCGATGCGGCTATTGAGTCAGCGAGCGCCTGGGTGAAAGAGCAACCTGACAACATCGCTGCCAAACTTACTCGCGGGCAGCTCGCCGCCCGCCAGGGGGATTTTGAAGAAGCCAGGAGTTACTTTGAGCAGGCGGCATCAGCGTCCACGGAAAATCCGGCACCGCTGGTAGCATTGGCAAATCTGGCCAGGGCCCAGGATAAAGACGATGAGGCAGGCAAACACTTGCGCGCCGCGGTCACCGTGGCTCCTGACAACCGCCAGGCACTGCAGGCACTGGCCAATACACTCAGCACGTCAGAAAGCAAAAGCTTCTTGACGCAAGTGCTGGAAAACAACCCCGAAGCCTCCGGCCCCCGTCTGGTTCTGCTTGAGATTGCCCTGATGGAGGGAAATGAGCAGGCGACAGACGACCATACCGCTGTGTTACTCGAGAGTACCGAAGCGAATACGCCCTCCCGGCTAACTCCGTTCGTCGGAGGTATATACAATGCGGTGGCCGCAAGGAAAATTCAGGCTGAAGAGCTTGACCAGGCAAAAGCCATCCTTGATCGGGCCAGGGCTCTGTTTCCTGAAAATGAAGACATCAGCCTGCAATCGGCTGCACTGGAGTTCCAAAACGATCGTAAGTCAGAAGCTTTGGACATTCTGCAGGAAGCCAAGCTCATGCACCCGGACTCAGCCCGCCCGTTCCTTCTTGAAGCCGCCCAGATGGCCCGGGAAAGTAAGTATAAGGAAGCTGCAGAACTTTATCAGCTAGCCTTGCAGAAACAGCGGACCCCGGAGACTGAAGTCCGTTATGCACAGGCGTTACAACGGTCAGAACAACCAACCAAGGCTATCCAGGCACTTGAGGAGGCAAAAGTCGCCTTCCCTGGCCAAACCCAGATTACCGTTATGCTGGCGCTGGCACATCAGGAAGCAGGCAAGTTCGAGAAAGCAATCTCAGGGTATGAAGAGCTGCTTGAAGTTCAACCGGAGAACGTGGTCATTCTGAATAACCTCGCCTGGCTCTATCAGCAATCTGAAGACCCACGCGCCTTGGACATTGCAGAACGTGCGTTTGAACTCAGCCCTGAGTCAGCCGCTGTCGCAGATACCTACGGCTGGATACTCTTTACCACGGGTCAGCAGGCTGAAAGCCTTCCCATACTCGAAAAAGCTCACTCGCTGGAGCCCGAGTCTGAAGAAATCGCCCTGCACCTCGCCGAAGCCTACAAGGCCGCTGGTGAGCAAGACAAAGCCAAGGCAATCCTTGAGAAGATTCAGGGGTAGCCTGACCTCGTCCAAAACCGCTCTTACCACTTTCTGAAGATGACCTGCGTCGCTGTACTGCACGCAGGTCCATCCAGGATTTAACGTTTGAACCAGCTCGTAAACCCCGCCTGCCTTTGTAGCAGCGACTTAAGTTGCGATTCTCTTTTCGTGAAAAATACTTTTTCAACTACTTGTGTTACAAATTGAACAAATTTTAATTAAGCCGCACCGCGTCAACCGAATTACCCTATATACATTACATAAAAGTCAGTAGTTACCGTATAAAAGCAAGACACTTAGGGAGCCTCTGATTAACTCCTAAATCGCTCTGCAAGCCAAAGATGATCCAAGAGTTAATCAGAGGTGCCTTAGCTATAAAGCAGGCCAGGCAAGCATTGGTACTGCTGCATTAACTCATCGATAAAAGAGACCGACTCATAGCCATGACAACGCTACTCCGTACGGGACTTACGTTATTTCTCGCCGGTACCTGCAGTTTTTCCTACAGTTCAGCCTCGGCACAACAACCACAACCAGGCACCTCTCTCAATAGCGTGGACCTGTCCTGGACGGCGCCTCTAACGCGGATGGATGGCAGCTCAATAGCACTCAGCGAAATTCATCACTATGAAATTCGTTATGGAATGAGCGCCAAGGATCTGTCGAAACTCCAGAAAGTGGACAGTGATGAAACACGATACCGCTTCAAGAGTCTCCGTCAGGGTCGCTGGCACTTCTCCATTGTGGTCGTGGATGACAATGGCCTGAAAAGCCCCCCTTCAGGCCTGGTGACCAAAAAATTAAATTGAGCGTCATGATGGATACGAGGAGGCTTTACGAAGCATCGTCGGGAGAATCATAAAGGTCATCAAGATAATTGAGCGCTCGCATCTGGATATCGGGTGCGAGCTCCTTCAGCCTTTCTTTGCTATCACAGCCGTCACAGCGCAATCCGATCACCAAGAGGGAGGCATCGGTTCGGGAGTTAAGTATGCCGGGTAGTTGGGCAAGTTTGGCCTGCAACTCGTTGGTTTCCCAGCGGCCTTCGACGTAATAGCCATAAGCCAGATTAATTACCTCATCCGAGCGGCGATAGCGAAGGGTTAAGCCACCCATCGGAGCTGCCGTGCCGGCCTCAATGTTAAATGTTTGCTCTGGTAGTTGAGTGGACGAGTCATAAAGCCGGTTTCTGTAATAAACCACCTCGCCCCCGGGCCGCTGGAAGTTATAAGTGTAGAGGGCGACAAATAGCTGCTCTCCCTCCCCGCCGTTCTCTCCAAGGCTCTCCCGTTTCACGTAAGTCTTTTCAAGTAGCCTGTCCGGGCGCTGCATACTGGGCTGCCAACCATTCAGACTCTGCCCAAAAAGCGGTAGCCAGGTATCCGTGTCGACCAAAGAGACACTGTGCGACCGCATGTTCGAGGTCTCAGAATCAGCTTCTGAAGGCAACGCCAGCCATGACACAGCGACAATAGCCAGCAATGGTAAAACGGCGAATGCCAATCCGAATTGAGGAGCGTTGTGTCTGCCCTCTACCATGCGGTTTGGTGATTTTTCGACGTTAGTAGCCGCCTCGGCCCGACTCTCCAGAAGCTCCAGCCGACGAGCGAAGAAAAACAGAGGTACCAAGGTTGCGGCGAAAACCCACCAACCAAACATGTCGTGGTCATCGATCAATGAAGAAGTCATGTTGGTTTCATGACCCATATAAATAATGACAAAAACACGTACCCAGTTCGCTACCAGTGCGAGCAGCACTGCTGCCGCCAGAATCAGAATCCGGCTGCGCAGGCGATCAAAATTCAGCTCCCCATATAAGAAAGCCAGCGTCATACCAACCAGGAAGTAACGCAGCCCGGAACAGCCTTCTGCAATTTCAAACGCGCCAATATCAGGGAAGTAAACAAAAACACCCTCAACTACAAACTCAATATCAAACCATGAGAGCATGAATTGATTCACAGCAACCGTCACCAGCTGCAATGGCCATGAAAGGTAATCCCACAACGGTAAGGTGAAAACCATCAAACCGACGGGCACAAGAAAAGGCAGGGTCTGACGCCAACCCCAAAGAACCAGCAGACCACCCAATAAAATCGGAATCAACGCCAGTTGCTCAAAAGTCCCCACCAATAGAATACGGCCAGCACAATAAACCGCTGTAGCGGCAAGAAGGGGCACAATCCAAAACCAGTAAAATCCGGGGCGAGGCCGCTCACGACGCCAGGTCGCTACGCTGAGATACAGGCTAACCGCCAGAATCAGAAAACCGTGGGAATAGGATTCATCAAATTTAAGCCAACGGTCTGCCAGTGTTAGCCAGGCGGGCCAGGTAGCCAGTACAAAAATGATTAAAAACAGGAAGGGCGAAAACCAGCGTGAACCAGCCAAACTGCGGATACGTTCCATGTGTAGGGTTCTCAGCTTTTGATGAATAAACGTAACCGGAATGTACTCTGTTTAGAGTGATGTTTCACCCGCTCCAGTTATCAATTAGCTCGATAATCGGCAAATTTTTTTTAATCTCACAATTCGCCAGGCGTTTAGCGAGAGCCCAGCAAACCTGAACGGCAGCAGTGCCAAAAGTTACCCCCTCCTTTAAAGCCCTATTAAATGTACATGTGACGTTAAATTTACACATACTTATTATACATACCAAACGACTTTAATATATTAACTCAAGCAACTGTAATTAATGTATTTTATTTAACTGGAATACAAATAGCGCAAGTGTAGAGTACGACAGCGGAAAGTTGATTTACCTAAACGAAACCAAGGATTTAAAATGAATAAACTTCTATTTTGCGCCGGTGTACTATCTGGCTCTTTAGCAATACCGGCTTCTGCTGCGATGATTTCGGTCGACAACATCTCCGGCAATTGGAGCGATATTGTTGGTGGCCAAAACGTATCAGGAGAAGGCACCAACGAGATCTCTTGGGGAGTTCCATCCAATGACGCTGGCCTCCAAAGCGGCTATCGTTTTGACGCTGTAGAAACACCCGTAACGCCTGCTCTTGATTCCCAGTTTACTCTAGGGGACTTCACTCATTTGAACTATGCTCTCAACAGCGGGGGCGGCATTCAGAGTGCTGTGCTAAACCTGTTCTTTGATGTCACCATTGATGGCCAAGAGTTCAGCGACGCTCAATCTTTCAGTTTTCTGCATAGCGAAACCCAGAACACCGGCGAAGGCTGCTGCGATGACATAGTCACGTTTGCCGCCCTCAATACCTCTGAAAGCTTTGTAGTCGACGGAACGTCTTACACCCTTGATCTGACCGGCTTCCATCTTGGTGATTCGCTCGAAAGTCAGTTCAGTACTACTGAAAATGGGGCAAACACTGCGGACCTGAGAGGCATCTTCACCGCAGCCCAAGTTCCTGAGCCAGGCACCATCGCGCTGCTCGGG
The DNA here is from genome assembly GCF_040882185.1 of Marinobacter sp. Taxonomy (GTDB): domain Bacteria; phylum Pseudomonadota; class Gammaproteobacteria; order Pseudomonadales; family Oleiphilaceae; genus Marinobacter. Next base: position 21,762 of record NZ_JBBEBW010000034.1, read on the forward strand.
CTTGGCTTTGTTGGACTGGCAGCGTCACGTCGCCGCAAAGTCTGATTTGTAACCAATAATCACATAACTCAAGGACGAGTAGCACGTACTAAAAGAATCCCTCAAGAATGTTTGGGGGATTTATTTTAGCTCATTGAAAGTAATACCGAAGTTACAGTTTCGATATCCAGGGAGCTCACATCCTCATGGGTCGGAAGCGTTATTAGTCGCTCTGAAAAATCGCTCGCGTAAGAAAAACCCACATCAGGATCAGCGATGGCAACTGTTTCGTTAACGCCGTCTAATGCAGGTAACGCCCGCCCATAGAAAACACTTGCTCCAATGCCACGACGGTTAAGTTCAATAAGCGCCATGTCGCGAATCTGGCTAGAGGGAGCGAGCAGTGAGTAGCGCAGCAATATGGATCGCGATGAGGCGACGCTTCCAGGTGACCACCCCTCAGTACACACCTGTGGCAGAAGAATCCAACCCTTAACACTAAGTTCCGATAGAGTTCTCGTGTAAACCGCTCCATTATCCTTACGGTTGTTGAAGCTTTCGATGCCCGCCTCCAGCAAGCCTTTAACAGGACGCTGACGGTTTAATACTTCCAACGGATGATACTCGGTTCGTCCGATGCCGAGGAAAGGCATGCGTTCCATCAGCCCATAGAGTGGTTTTGAGAGCAGCAGATTAAATACCCAACGGCGCAGCAGCCAGACGCTGTTTCCTGAAACCTCGGTTTCCGGGAGCTCTGATATAACGCTCGCGCTCTTTGCTGCATGATCCTTGCGAATCAACAACGCTCCGCCACCCATCAGATTTATGGGCTTCCCCCGTCCGAAGCTCAACACGATGTAATCGGCCAGGCCATTATCGGATGAAAAAGGTGGGAACAGCTGAGCGGAGTCCTCGACTAAAACAGCACCGGCTTCGTCCGCAATTCGTCTTAGAGCAGTCAAACGCTCCGATATTCCCAAAAATCCGACAGCTATGATAGCCACGGTGTTATCAGATAAAGCCTGTTTAACTGCCTCCAGATCCATCCATGGCCGATCTTCCGTCAAATCCACCAAAACCGGACAAGCTCCCTGAGCCACTACGGCGGCAATAAGATCCGGACATCCATAGGCTGGGAGAATCACTTCAGGCTTTCCCGGGGCTTTTCGGTGGGCGGCAGCTAATTGGACTGCCAGGGAAAGCGCGGCGGTTCCGCTGTTAATAAATTGCAACTCGTAGTGGTCAGCCCAAGGGCCAGCCAGAACTACTGAACCGGGTTTCGGTAAGGGCACCCGGCTTCCTACCGGCCGTAATTTGGATAGACCCACGCTACGCTCCTATCGCTGGGAAGGCGACCAGACCGTCATCCTGCGCCCTCCCATAAACTGCAGGGTAGCGTGGGCGATGGCATAATTTACCTGAACAAAGAAATACGGAATCCGGATATAGCCTTTCGCCCGTATAGCTGGCGATAAATGGGCCGCCAAAACAACCCCGTAAAAAACGATCTGCAGCAGCAACGCCAGGCTATAGATCCAGCCACTCCCGGCCAACATAACGGACACCACGAACAGGACGACCAAAAACCAGGGTACGGCCCAACGCATCAGCTTGTGGCTGAATACCTGCCAGGCGAACATACCGAACTTGGCCGGATTCAGTACTTCCGGGTGCCTGGCCAAAGCAGTCCAGCCCCGAATAACTGTACGAAGTTTGCGCTGATATTCTTTACCGGGGTCTGCTACGTCCTGGTAGTGGCCGAGTACGTCAGGGGCAGAAACCGCTACGTAGCCGTCCAGAGCACAGTTCAGTGCCGTATTAAAGTCACTGGGCGCGTGAATATCCCAGCGCCGACACAGCACATGCCGGGCAGCAAAAAACGATCCGCTGAGGCCAACCAGGCCACCCCGAAGTGACTCCAGTTTGCGCAGCCACATTTCGTATTTCACATAGGCGCCCTCGCCTACTACGCCGCCGTCACGGCTGACAAAGACATCTTCACTGGAAATCGCACCCACCGTGGGGTTGTCGAAGTATCGAACCAACGCACTTATGGCATCCCGTGGAATGCTGGTAGCGACATCCGAAAACACAATAATGTCGCCAGTTGCCATGGCAATGGCATCTTTCTGCGCGTTCTCTTTACCCAGTCGCTCATTGGTTCTGGAAAGCAGGATTCCCCGGCTGTCATATTCCCGTACAATGTTATCCGTCTCGTCGGCAGAGCAATCGGACGCCACGATAATCTCAAGGTTCGGGTAGACCAGTTCGAGTGTGTTCTCAAGCTTTTGGCGAATTCGCCCCGCTTCGTTGTGGGCCGTAATAATCAGAGAAACAGATGGCGCGGCACCCTGGGTGAAAGCCTGCTCAGCGCTGGCAGTTCTCTTGGGAAGCTCACGCTTTTCAGGCAAAGCCATAAGCACCAGCGGATAGATAAAATAGCTGTATAGAGACCCTAACACTGCAACCCAGAACACTACTTCTAACATCCGAATCATTCCTGTATCTGACCAAATTTGAAGCGCAATAGTAGCACAATGTTGCCTTCGAGAGAGCTGCTCCGCCCTTGCCAATGCCGACTAAATGTATGACCATACCGACTACACTTAAATTTCCGCCCACGATTAAGGATGAGGTAGTTAGTATTCCGCATCAGGCGTTTGTTGTTGGTAGTGCAGATTGTTTGGCTTTTAACGAGTGGTTAATAAAAATACAGCTCCTAATACTTTCTCCTGCAGGCCGAGCAAGCTGGCCTGCGAATGCTTGCATTAGAAGAATATAAACTCGCTCAGCTGTGGATCAAAAATGGAAAATATCGTACAAAAAGCTTTAAGAATAGCTTTGAATAAAGAGCTATCTTTTCACGAATCTCATGCATATCAAGTAAGCAAAATATTAGAAAACATTGAACCTGAGCGCGGCATCCTACCAAAGCAATTGATCGGTGAGTGCGACGACTATGCGATAGAGATACTAGGCCACAAAAAATATGCGCCGTGGCTTTACGTTTATTCAACTATGGCAGGAAAGTTCAAGCAGGGATGGATACCCGACAACTTTTATGGATCGCAAGTAGTTCCTAACCTAAACGGCCACTATGGTGCCTGTGCAAGCTTAAAACCACTAAACATAACTTTCTTCCAGGCAAAAGAGTTTCCAGACATAGGAAGCTTCATCAACGGATTCTTTCTTGATAAATTTCATCAAGTTCACTCCGCTACGGATTTCAAGGACATCATATTTAGAGATTGTAATAATGTTATATTTAAAGCTGATAAGTCATTAAAAGGTAAAGGGATTTTTTTTTTGACAGAGCCAAATTTAACGCTGAAGATTTCAAAGTTTTAGGCAACGGTATTTTTCAAAATTATATAGAACAACATTCATTATTTAATGAATACACGCCACAATCCGTCGCCACAATTCGCATAACGACAGTAATCGACGATGAGGGTAAAACATCAGTCAGGGGCTCCCATCTTCGCTTAGGCACAGAGAATGACACTCACGTGCAGTCGGCCACAGAGGTGAGAATCCCTATCGATTTAATGACGGGAGCGCTGGATGAGATTGGGTATATGCCATCTTATCTAACAATTCACTCACATCCAACAAGCCATAAAAGTTTTGCTAATGTAATAATACCGAGTTTTGGAAAATGCGTTGATGTTGTTACCTCTCTCCATCTGAAAGTGCCTTTCGTAAGATGTATAGGCTGGGATGTCACCATAGACAAAAAAGGTGAAGTGGTTGTTTTAGAGTGGAACGGTGGACACAACGGGATAAAATTTACTGAAGCGACCCAAGGGCCAGCTTTTGTAGACATGAAGTGGGAAAAATTCCGTTAATCAGGACTTCTCATAGCACCCTCAAAAGCTTCGCAGGCCAGCTCCGATAGCACCGGAGCGAAGTAACTACCGCCAAAACTGGTTATTACCTGACCGTTTCCAGTTTTCGGACACACATTATTTACTCCTCATGACCTCGGGCCAGTGAAGCATGGACGATGGCGCAATTCACCTGTACAAGGAGCGAATACAGCCTTTTGCGCGCATGCCGGGCGAGCACATCAAGCCAAAATACCACTTCCAGCGCCCGCCCCCTGCACCTGATGAAGCTAAGGCAAAATAATAGCACATCGGATACCTCTGCGAGAACCGTTAAGCCCTTGCCAAGGCTGGCTATGTGTATGATGATAGCGTCCAAAATGAACTGCACCACTACGCACGGTTGGCGATGAGGTCTTTAGTGTTCCGCATAAGGGGTTGCTTATCGTACAGCTTGTTTAATCTATAATTGGCGGCTCGCAATGCCCCTCCTACAGGCCGAGCAAACTGGCCTGCAAGTATATTTATTGAAGCATAAGAAATCACTCAACTGTGGATTAAATGATGGAAAATATCGTAAAAAAAGTGGTAAGAATAGCTCGGAATAGAGACCTACCATATCACGAAGCTCATGCATATCAAGTACGTCAAGTCTTAAAAAATATTGAACCTGAGTATGCCTCCTTGTCAAAGCAGCTGATCCGTGAGTGCGACGACTATGCAATAGAGATACTAGGCCACAAAAAATATGCGCCGTGGCTTTACGTTTATTCAACTATGGCAGGAAAGTTCAAGCAGGGATGGATACCCGACAACTTTTATGGGTCGCAAGTAATTCCTAATATTAAAGGCCACTATGGTGACTGCGCCAGCTTAAAGCCGCTCAACACCATTTTTTTCCAGGCGAAAGAGTTTCCTGACATAGGGAGCTTTACCAACGGATTGTTTCTTGATCGAGATTATCGAGTTCGCTCTCCAAAAGAGTTCAAGGAAATATTATTTAGCGATTGTAACCGTGTCATATTTAAAGCCGATAAGTCTTTTAAGGGTCAAGGAATCCATTTCTTTGACAGGACCAGCTTCAACATTGAAGATTTCGCATTTTTAGGCAACGGCCTTTTTCAAAGATATGTAGATCAACATCCATTATTTGATGAATTCACAAAAAAATCCGTCGCAACAATTCGTATTACTACAGCAATCAACGATGAAGGTGAGGTATCAGCCAGGGGCTCCTATCTTCGTTTAGGGGCAGAGCATGATACCCACGTTCAATCGGCCACTGCCGTGAACATTCCTGTTGATTTAAAGACAGGAAAGCTGAACGATATTGGGTATATGTCCTCCTGGACAACTACTCACTCACATCCCACTAGCCATAAAAGCTTTTCAAATGTAAAAATACCGAATTTTGGAAGTTGCGTTGATGTTGCCACCTCCCTCCACTTGAAGGTGCCTTTCGTAAGATGTATTGGGTGGGACGTAATTCTAGATAAGGATGGTAAAGTGGTGGTTTTAGAGTGGAACGGTGGACACAATGGCATAAAACTCACTGAAGCGACCCAAGGACCGGCCTTCGTAGATTTAGGATGGGAGAAATTTCGTTAATGAAAACTGCGGTGCGAGTTTCACCAGCGGTGTTAACCCCCAATCGGTGCGGGAGCGCCATAACACTGTACCGTGCATCATAGAGAAACGCTCAATCCTCACCGAAGTTAACCTTATGTAAAATGATAGAGGTCGCAAGACATGGTACTATCGATCGCTATCCCGACGGCACGTGAGCCGTTGATTTCTTGCGTCATGGAGGACTGGTGATCGTGCAGATGGTGAAACAGATTTTAAAACAGGCCCGCAATAGCCTGTTCGCCGCCGTTGCATTGCTGAAAATAAAGGCCAAGGGCTCTCCGTCCCTTCTCGTCCTGACCTACCATCGCATACTGCCCTACCAGTCCCCCCTCAGGCAGACAGAACAACCCGGCATGATAGCTACCCCGGAAGCTCTGGATATGCATATCAGCCTGCTAAAAAGGCTCGGGGCCGAGTTCGTTTCACTGGATACCTGGCTGAACACCCAACGCCAGGACAAAACGTTACCTCGATTAGCGGTCGCCGTCACCTTCGACGATGGCTGGCAGGACAACTACGAACATGCGTTCCCCGTGCTCAAAAAGCACAACGTGCCCGCGACCATATTTCTGGTCTCCCGGCGCATTAATACAGCCTGGCAGTTCTGGCCAGAACAGGTATTGGACTTACTGATCAACCACACCCGGCATCTTGATCACGAAGCACTCCAATGGCTGCGCCCTTACCTCGCTAATCATCCGCAAAATACCAATCAATCGTCGGGTTACACGATTCTTCAGGCCGACTCAGTAATCAACCGACTCAAGACGTTGGATGACCACACCATCGAGACAAACCTCGAGCAGGCGCGCGATGCCATCCCAGAGCTCAGCCAAGCCAATCTGAACGCCAGGCCGCTGCTCAACAAACAAGAGCTCGAAACCATGCTCTCAAGCGGGCTCGTGACTTTCGGAGCACACACCCGGCACCATTATCGCCTGAACCACCTGGCAAACCCGGCCGATCTCGAGACAGAGATCGTTGGCAGCCGCACGGATCTTGAAGAACTCGGTCTTAAACCTGTGAATATTTTCTGTTATCCGAACGGCGACATCACCGGTAAAGGGGAGCAGCTCGTACAGGGGCATTTCACCGGTGCGTGTACCACCAGAAGCGGTTGGAACAAAACCCCTTCCGACCCCTTCGGTCTGCGCCGATTCAACTTCCATGATGGCAACGGCAATACGCCACTGAGCTTTCTGGCGACGCTCGGGAGACCGTAAGGTGGCAGCTCGTGGCGCAGACAGAAAGCTGGTAGTAACCCATGTTGTCTCAGGAGATCTCTGGGCAGGTGCCGAAGCGCAAGCCTTTCAGCTCATTTCCGGACTTCAGGCCAATGATGTCATCAAACCGACCGTGGTTGTCTTTAACCCCGGCGTCCTTTTTGAAAAACTCAGTGCATTGGGTGTTGACGTTACCATTGCGGATGAATCAGCGTTATCGCCTATCAAGCAGCTTAAAATCATCTGCGGGCACTTGCGGCAGCACTCCACTGATATTCTTCACACTCATGGTTTCAAGGAGAACGTACTCGGTACTATCGCTCGATACCTGAGCGGCGTTAAACGCAGCATTCAGACCGTGCATGGTAGCCCTGAGCATCAGCCAACCTGGCAAGACCCCAAGAAAAAAATCACCCATCTGCTGGACCACACATTGACAAAATTGTGCCAGGACGCAGTGGTTGCGGTGTCTCAGCATTTAAAAACTGTACTGGAACCACGGTATCCCAATAAGATCGTCGTCATCCGGAATTTTATTAATACTGACGAAACGGTATCCTGCTCACCTTTGAAGCCAGTTCATGAGCAGGAAGACTCAGAGGCATCGTACACCATTGCCCTGGTTGGTCGCTGTGTACCGGTCAAGCGCATTGACCTTTTTATTGATACCATTGCCCGACTAAGAATCGACCATCACCTGAAAGTCGAAGGCAAAATTTGCGGAGACGGTCCGCTATTGGAAACCATGAAGCAGTACGCAGAAACCAAAGGCGTGGCAAATTTTATTGATTTCCGGGGTTTTGTCCAGAATATGGAACCTGAATGGGCATCCATGGATGCGTTGATCATGCCGTCTGACCACGAGGGCTTGCCGATGACGCTGCTGGAAGCACTGCTACGAAACGTACCCGTGGTTGCCCACCACGCTGGCGGTATACCGGAAGTTCTGAATTACGGCAATTGCGGTCTGCTGGTAGAAAACCACAGCGCAACGGGTTACGCCGAGGGACTTGCAAAGCTCATCAAGCAGCCGAAAATAGCCGGTAAGCTCAAAGCCAACGGACAGAAGCATGTCAAAAACGAGTTCAGTAAACGTAAGAATGTACAAAATTACGAAGCGCTCTACCGAGCTATCTCTCAGAAAAAGCAACGCCTAACCCAAAACACATAAGCAGCGGCTAGCCCGATCTTCCATGTGATCGGAATGTCGCAAGCAGTATTTATCAGAGTCTATTCATGTATATATTCAGTGTGATAAAAAATATTTTGGCTGCGCTTGATGGCCAAACCAAAAGGAAATATATCGGTCTGCAGTTCGTGTTTTTTATCGCCGCTTTTTTCCAGGTGATCGGGATTGCAAGTATAGGGCCGTTCATTTCTATACTTTCCAATCCGGACATTATCCACACCAATGAGATTCTTTCTTACATATACGAAACCATAGGCTTCACCAACGACCTTCAATTTATAATGGCTGCCGCCGCCGGATCGTTGATATTGATTCTGTTGTCAAACGGAGTTGCAGGTATAACAATATGGCTAAGCTATAAATTTTCCGTGTTATTGGGAAGTAGACTGCAACAAGTAGTCTACCGCAACTTTCTACTCAAAGACTATTTGTTTCATAAAACAGAAAACTATAACAAAAAAATCTCAGTGGTGGCTCATCAGATACCACGATTTGTGTACATGCTTGTTCAACCTTTCCTCTTGCTGACAGCGCAATTGTTTGTTGCCATATTGATCATGATCGGCTTGCTTGTTCTGGACCCCCTACTCGCGGTGGTCGCGGGGGTACTGATCGGCGGATCCTATCTCGTGACCTATATTGTTCTTCGTCAAAAATTATCACATCATGGTGCAATAATTTCAGATAAGAATAATCAAGTTCAAAGCATATTATCCGAATCGTTCATTGGAATAAAAGATGTAAAACTTGATGCAATGGAAGATAAATATATAAAGCAGTTCAATACTATAAACGTTAAAGGGCTACGGTCCCAAGCGTTTATAGCATTATCCGGTGAGTTGCCAAAGTTTATCATTGAATCGATCTCTTTCGGCGCCATCTTAATATTGGCCCTCGTTTTGCTAGTCACCCAGGACGATATTCGCTCTGTCGTGCCTATCCTGAGTATCTATGCGTTGGCGGGTTACAAGTTATTGCCAACTATGCAACAAATCTATAAGTCAATGGCAAGCCTCAGCGGACATGGCTCGGTAGCACAGATTATACGCAAGCAGATAGAATCAGGCGTCGCCACGCCGAAGGCTTCGTCAGAATCCGTGCAACCCCTAGACATCCACCGTGTTGAGCTCTCCTCGGCGAACTTTTCCTACGATGCACACAGCGCGCCCGCACTCAAAAATGTGTCGGTCACCCTGGAGCGAGGAGAAATTTATTCTTTGGTCGGGCATTCCGGATCTGGCAAGTCCACTCTTGCTGACATAATTCTGGGCTTATTGACTCTAAGTTCCGGCGATCTCGTCGTCAACGGCGAAGTCCTAACTAAAGAAAGGCTACCCTCCTTTAGACGAAAGCTCGGTTACGTAGCCCAAAATATATTTATTCTTGATGACAACGTAATTAACAACGTCGCCTTCGGCCTTCCTGAAAACGATATTGATGTGGAACGGGTAAACAAAGTCCTGCGGCTTGCAAATGCCGAAGAATTTGTTGAAAAACTGCCCAAAGGTATCTATTCAAACCTGGGGCAGGACGGAAAGTTATTAAGTGGTGGGCAACGTCAGCGCATAGGCATTGCGAGGGCCCTCTACAAAAAAACTGATCTCCTTGTGCTTGATGAGCCTACAAGTGCGCTGGATATGGAGTCAGAATACAAATTGATGAAAACGTTAAACGATTTAAAACATGATTTAATCATACTAGTCATCTCTCATCGACCAGCTTCTATCAAAATGTCGGATGAGATAATTCTGATGGCTGAGGGTCAGATAGATGACATGGGTACTTATGAAGACCTGACCTCAAAAAACGAACAATTCCGGGAAATGGTGTCGCACTCGGTTGAATCACCGTAATAATTAGCTGAACAGATCGCTCACATAAGCCAATCTGTTCATCAGAATGCGGCCCAAAACATAAGACTTCTTCGCATTCAAAGATCGTCGAAAACGTGGAAGTGATATACAAACTTTAGGAAATTGTACAAATATGCAGACCATTTCACAAAAACTTAAAGGGTTAATTCGTAACTTATTAAGCGACGAAATTGTTGTTGACCGACAGTTTTTTGATGCTTTTGGCAGGCATATTGATTTTTACAACCCGAAAACATTTAACGAAAAACTTCAGGTACAAAAGCTTTACGTTAGAGATTCACGGATGACCAATCTGGCGGATAAATACGAAGTCAGGCAATATGTGAAAGCCAAAGGTCATGAAGCGATACTTAATCATCTGATTGCGGTGTATGATCGAGTCGAAGATATTGATTTTAAAGATTTGCCAAATGAGTTTGTGATCAAATGTAACCACTCATGGAACACAAATTACATTTGTGAAAATAAGTCGCTAATCGATGAAAAGAAGGTCGGTGCACTGCTCGAAGAATGGATGCGCCATAACCACTACCAGAAGCTTCGGGAGTGGTCTTACAAAGGTATCAAACCGAAAATTATCATTGAGCGCTTTCTTCGTTCCCCATTGAAAGATTTTAAGTTCTTCTGCTTTTCAGGCTTGCCCTTATACATACAGGTTGATTCGAACCGCAGCGACAAACATGCACTCGATATCTACGATGTTAGTTGGCATAGGTTGGACTGCAGAAAAGGTAATAACGTTCAAAGTAATTCCGCAGAGGGCCGCCCTATTTTTTTTGAGGATATGCTCCGAATAGCTAAGGACTTATCTTCTGATTTCAACTTTTGTAGAGTTGACTTTCTTGCGAATCCCGACGGTTTTTATTTTGCCGAGATAACGTTCTATCCAGGAGGCGGGTTCTCTCCTTTTGCCCCCGAGGAGTTTGATTACATCTTTGGAGAAAAGTTTAGCGTCGCCTGTGCGCAGATTCCGCTCAAGTCCCGACTTAGCATCAACGCCATTAATCTGCTCAATAAGTTAACCACCAGCCAGTTTAAAAAGGATTAAGGAACACGCAGGTTATCATCCATTCAATTTGATGGCATATATAGAGCGGTATAAGAGTCATCGTTGCAAAAAAGAGGATGTAATATCATGACAGGTATGATGGTGCTTTTTCATTGTGAATCCAATCCTGGCTATGCCGCCTCCAGCCACGAACATACTTTTCTTGAGGTGGCTAAGCATTTCACCGGTGATATTCGCCAAGTGCATTTTGCTTATGCAAGCCTCGACGGTGGATTGACACCATCTTTGCCACCAAGCCTCACCAACGTCATCCAACTAAATCCCCGCTGCTCCGAGGTCGGCCAATTAAAGTGGATTGAGGAGTATGTTCGCAGCCACAATATTACTCGAGTACTGGGCTTCGACCAGCCAGTATCCCTGCCCGCATACCGGGCTCTTCGGAAGGGAGGCGTAAAAACCTTTGTTTCATATTGGGGTGCGCCAATCAGCTCCCTAAATAGGGGGGTCAAGCTGCTATTAAAAAGGCTGGAAGTATCACTACTTCGCTTAGGACCCGACCATTATATTTTTCAATCGGAGGGCATGCGTGAAACCGCTGTAAACGGGAGAGGGATACCTTTTCCAAAATGCTCTATTGTTAAAACCGGAATTGATACTGAAAAGTATGCACCTGATCCTGCCAAATCAACATATGCGCATGACCAGCTTGACATACCATACAACAGAAAAATCGTTATATTCTCTGGTCATATGGAGCGGCGAAAAGGTGTACATATTATCCTCCAAGCTGCGAAAGCATTGCTGCAGGATCTTCATCAGCATAACGTTCATTTTCTTATTTTGGGAAACAGGCCCGGAGAAAAAGAGGTTTTTTCAAGCTACCTAAAGGACACTGAAGTAAACAACCACGTAACGTTCGGTGGATATCGAGACGATTTACCCTGCATACTTAAGAGCTGCGCCATTGGTATGATCGCTTCAACCGAGTGGGATTCGTTTCCTATGTCTTCCTTAGAAATGGCAGCAACGGAGCTTCCTCTTCTCGTTTCCGATTTACCTGGTTTAAACGAAACCATCACCAATGAGACCGGCCTTTCCTTTACCGTGAGTGACTACAGCGACGCAGCTAATAAACTGAGTCAGCTCCTGAGCAACCCAGAGCTTAGAATACAGATGGGCAAAAAAGGCAGAGAACGGGTAATAAAACATTATTCACGTGCCGCCCAAGCAAACGCAATAATCAGGGTGTTCGATACGCTTGAACATAGCATGGTGCAGCAAGCTTAACTCTGTGAGTATTTTGTCCGCGCCAAGCATAATAATGTCCTACAAAATTCTAAGGAAGGTCTAATTAACGCCGGGTTTGTCGCTGAATCGCTTTTCAACTCGGATGAAAGCTATTATTACGCAATTTTGACATAGTTATCCCGTTGTTTGTTCGTTTTTTGTCCGCATTTCGTCGAAGTGCCGCATGGATTCGATCTCGCACAAGGCATCTCCCATGGCGGGATCACTAAAGTTATACCTCCAAAGTAATGCAAACAGTCATTTATCGGCGTCTTTGATTGCTCTGAGACCGCTTTTCGTGAAATCTGAAAGCGTAGAACAGCGATTCGGAGCCGGATAGCAAAAAATAAACCCTTTAACCGGATATCTTATGTTCGATCCTATCAACCAACAACCCGATACTTCCTTTCACGCACAAAAAGCTGTCAACCTCTCTGGTCAGCGCTTTGTCTTTATTGACGGTTTGAGGGCTTTCGCTGCACTTGCTGTTGTCCTATTTCATTTTTATGACGCCGTCGCTCAAACCGCAGGTTCTTGGGCATGGCATTGGATTGACACGCTATTCTCATACGGATATTTGGGCGTAGATGTGTTTTTTGTTCTCAGCGGATTTGTTATATCTTTCAGCATACGTAATGGCGATTTTTCTCTTCGTTATTTTGCCAGATTCGGACTCCGTCGGTCTATACGGCTCGACCCAGCCTACTGGGTAACGATATTAATAGAAATCGCCCTCATATACATCGGGCTAGCCCTCTTCCCGAGCCTTGACACACCCGTTCCGGACCTTCCTACTATTATCTCGCATTTGTTTTATGCACAAGATCTTCTAGGGTATGGCAACATCGTTTCAATTTTCTGGACGTTATGCTACGAATTCCAATTTTATATTGTTTTGGTAGGGACACTGATGCTGGCAAGTTATGCACGAAGATTGATACTATATACGCAAGCCGTAAATACCATTTTAGTCATAGCAGGATTTTCAGCTTTCACATGGTCGCTAGCAATTTTTTTTGGGGCTGCTGAGAATCCAACTACAGGATTATTCATCAATAGATGGTGGCAATTTTTCATTGGCTGCCTCCTAACGCTCCATATCCTTGGTAAAACACCAGTTTGGTGTTTTTTTTCAGCTATGGGAATGCTTTTAATCGCCATCTTCCTTGATGTCAACTCGGGAGCAGACAACGGTTTAGCTACCTTTTTTGTAATTTGCACAGTCTATGCTGCAGCGCAGACAAAGGGCATGGATAACTGGCTGTCAGGTGCTGTTCCGCAGTTTCTTGGGACACTTTCGTATAGCATCTACCTGCTTCACGCCGTTATCGGGTGGCGATTCATAAAATTGTTGCATGAGCTGAACGGCGCGGATTTTTCTCCATGGCAAGCCTGGATAGCGTTGGTGGCTGGCGTGTCCATATCCGTTTTCTCAGCATGGATAATGTATAAATTTATTGAAGCACCATCACATCGATTCTCCAAAACTATCACACTCCCTCAGACCTTAAACTATAGAATGGGATCACCCTCCTCACCAAATGCCTGAACGTTTACCCTCAGGAAATCACAAGCAGTTACTGAATTACAACGGTATAAAACCATAAAATATGCAAATATACCTGAAGCTAAAAGTCAAAAATCCCGGAGCTTGATACCCATGGCGTATTTTAAATCCCTATCAATATTGGCCTTCACGTCACTCTTGGCGATAGCCGCCCACGCTGAACCAATTTTCTTTGACTCCTTCGAGTCGGGAGACACCTCGGCGACGAATAACAATGGCTTCACCTGGGACAAGAATAATCGAACATCCGTTGTTAAAACTAAAGTGGTTGAGTATAACGATACTGCCCAAGACACGGTTTTTACTAGCAACAGAAATTGGAAATCCAATAATGCCGAACACAGCTTAAGCTTCTTGTATGAATCGAACGAGTCTTGGACCGAACAAAGATTCAAAATTGGCAAACCCTATTCCGAAATATGGATGGGCTTTTGGCTGCGAGTCCCAACCAATTTTACACATCCTAAAACTCCAAACGCAGGTGACAACCAAAAACTCTTCTTTCTTTGGATGGATGGATACTCAACAAAAGGTGAAGGCTCAAGCGTGGGTATGGAATTTAGAGGAAATGGCCGCGGTGGTTCCTATTTTTATGGAAAAATAAGTCCCGGTGGTAATAGGGGAGCCGGTATAGACAAAGGTATTGCATCTTTCATAGAGGTTCCAAAACACCGGGGTAAATGGATGCACTTGGTGGTTCATGTCACGAGTGAAAGTTTCGTCGGCGCTAAAGACGGGCTGATGGAAGTGTGGCGTAAATGGGAAGGCACTTCTGAATATGTTAAAACACAAGACTTAAAGAATCAGCCAATCAGGCTCAGTTCAAGAGTTAATGGTTTCGCCAATGGCTACTTGATGGGGTGGGCCAACGCTGTATATCCCGTGGATACCGAATTCCTAATTGATGATTTTGAATTATCTACGACGCCTTTATTCTTACATTCAAACGCTCCGAATTCTCCCTCAGGGATTGCTATCAAATAATATCAATAACGCCGTAAATTTAACTCTCGAAAAACTTTGGCCGAGCGGAGACTTGGCCAAGCTAGCTAGCGTTTCGCCTGGTTAATTCGTTAATCTAAAATAGGGATGTTTACACCCCACGATTCACTGGAAGACCTGATGCCGTGGGAATACCTGGCAAAACACAACCGGCCGGGCGGAAAACTCTAATCAGCGGTGCAACTAAAACAGGGATGTTAACAGTAGAAGCTATTACAAATTCAGCTTTAATTTATAACTTATTTTTAGATTATAAACTGGTTTCAAAATACTGTCTTTTCTTCATTTCATTGAAAAATCGATCAATATAAACAGTCGTGAAGGTAACATCGTTGTTAAAATACCGTCGTAGCTGCTGGTCGATATCATTCTGGTACCGCTGATTCGCTTTATCTTCAATATAAATTTCAACTTTACCCTTGGTTTGTTGAACCGCTTTGTAGTTGAGCAGTATGTTTTTCTCTAGGGCGAGATTCTTGAATACGTAATAGAATGTTAGCGCCGGATAGGTTTGCCGTTCACCATGAACATTAGCGCCTTTTCGACCTAAAATATTTTTCAGTACCGGGTGATTACGCCCACAGGAACAGGTTTTATCGCTTAACGTGACCATGTCACCCAAACGATAACGGATTATAGGGAAGGAGTATGATGAGAGATTAGTGACGAGCAACTCGCCATCCTCATTCTGCTCAAGAATGACGTTCTCGATATTCACATGAATGCCCCCTGCCGGACATTCGAACGCAATCAATCCCGCTTCTGCTGCCCCATACTCACTGCTTATATTCTTTCCAAATGCCTTCACCGATTCGGGATGATAGGCATCCAGAATCATCTCTGATGTGCCCTTGACCATCTTGAGAGCCAGCGGACCCAAGTCAAGTTCGTTGACACATTTGGCGACCTCATAAATCATACTTGAGTAGCCGGAGATGTAACTTGAATTCTGTAGCTTGTGACAGAACGTCCTTATCTCCGCTTCGGAATACTTGAACAATCGGAACCGATTCTGTACCGCATCCAAGAGTGCCACCTTCCGTGCTTGGGAGGCGCTTACATTGTACCCCCACAAATACCCGTTTTTCTCCCACGGTTTAACATTGTACCAGTCATAGGAACGCATCAGAGCTGCACGGTTAACAGAGTCCCAGCGTTCGTTCCTATAAAAGGCTAGAGCCTCCCCAGAGGTGCCGGAAGTTTCGGAAAGCCGAAGTTTTTCGTCAAGCCCATGAGTGTGAATGGCGGGATTTTCGCGGATCAACGTCGCTTTCTCCAACTCCGGCAACACGTTGAGATCAGACACCGCCGATAACAGCGAAGGTTTGAAGCCGACTTTTCTGAAAAGATGCTTATAATAGGGCGAGTGCTCACCACAAAAACTCAAAAATCGCTCAGCACTCTCAAGCTGAATCTGTTGTAGCTCGTTTCTGGAGAGCCATTCAGTTGATTTCAGGTAATCGTATTGCTGAAATAACGTAGGATTTCGTGCTTTCGCACCCACCTCAAAAATGCTCCGAGCCAGCGTAGAATTCATCGGGCGCCCCTTTTATGGTTTCTAAAATGGATAGTCAGTTGATCTAACGATTCCGCGTACCGTTCTCCGATGCCGCTGTAACTGTAGCGATCCCTGATCAACTCTGGGCCAGCTTCACGCAATCTTGCTTCTTCCTCCGGGTGATCCAGCAGCTTCAGGATTGCGCCAACATAGCTCTCTGGTGTTTGCGCATACATTACATGGACTCCATTTTGAACATCGATACCCTTACAGGCAAAGGAATCAGCGATAATGCAGCAGCCACTAGCGAGCGCATCCAGAATCTTGAGTTTTGTGCCGCCCCCAGTACGAATGGGGCAAAGATAAAACCGGGCCCGCCAAAGATAATCTCGCACATCATCAACGAATCCGTGAACACGGAATAATTCATCGGATTCGGCAAGCTTCAACATTTCCTGAGTCGGCCCTCGGCCAATGATGTCGACGCTCATTCCTGGAATCCGTGCTTTGATCAAAGGCCATATCTCTCGGATAAAATATTCTACCGCCTCGCGGTTCGGGTACCAAGAAAGCCCCCCGACAATCACTAAGCTCTTCTCTGACACCATGAAAGAGCGATTTGGGAAAAAATAAGAGATATCAACTCCGTTTGGAACTGAGAGGAATTCGCCACCACCAATAGTAGCCTTCATCGCCTCCGCATCATCGTCAGAACAGGTAACGTTCAGATGTGATTTCCGGCAATGCTGTATTTCGCTTTTCAATAGCCGCGAAGCCTCGTAGCTGTAATAAAGGCTTTTAATCAAGCTCTGTTCAGTTTTTGCCCTTGACTCGAGCATAGCTGACTCGAAATTGTGATGATTGAGGGCAATGGGAAGCCCCTCGAAAAGGTCAAAGTAGACGCAGAGACTTACTGTATCAATATGCACCACATCAAACGATTTTTCAGCGAGCAGGTTAACGATAGTTTCCCTAGCTTCTGCCGATCTGAGCCATTCCATATTGTAGGATCGCCCACAAACTAGCGCCTTCAATGCCGTCAGATACCGACCTCCGAAGATAGTATCCTCCGGGATTGTCAGCACGTGTATGGACTCAACGCTTGTGAGCAACTCCTGCTTTGCAAATTCAAGTGGATCTGCCTGATCGGGTAGGCTCGCTGAAAGAAAACCTGCCTGGTTGAAAGCAACGAGAGTAACTTCATGATACTTGCTGACTTCCCTCAACATATTGTAAGTCCGCTGCAGTACCCCTCCTTTCGGAGGATAAGGGATGAGATGAGACAGCCAGAGTAACTTCATTATTGTCCTTGTCTTTGCGTCATGCTGACTTTGAAACTTTTATCCAATGCCAAGGTGAGTGCGAGTTAAAACCAGAGAAAAAATGCCAATAAACAATGTTCAAGCGGTCAGACATCACGAAATCCGAGAATTTAAATTTACGCAGTTGCCACTCAATCCTTGACGGTCTTTACAGCCGTCTGGGATCGAACGCCTGCCAAGTCGTCGATAAACAACTACTAGAATATCTAGAATAACCACTGTTTTCAGTGGCCTCGTAACCAATCGACTCGAAAATATCACTATAAGACTCTCCGGAGTTAATGGAGACCTCAGCTATTCGATACTATAGGTGTCACCTTTAGGCAGTGCCTTTGAGGTACTCAGATCACGACGCTATTTTATTTTTATCTATTATATCAATGAGTTAATAATAAAAACGGATTTTATAAGTTTATGCTTTCAATGCTGCGATGGATTAGCACGTGGAGGCCCTAAACAGTTTCATACGGCTCTAGCACTATAAACTCCCTTTTGCACTTTAGTTTTCCGCTCCCTCTCTTTGAAAAGTCGCACCTTGATTATCGCTAAAGCTAAAAGAAAATATATAAAGGGATAAAATGAAATGGACATGAAAATTGCACCTACAAAATAGGCTAAAATTGCTCCGTTAAGGGAAATCCGGAAGCATTCAAGAAACTCAACTTCGGGCCCAGGATCTTTGTTTTTTTTCACCAGGGACCTGCCTGAAAACACTGAAAAATGGAACCATACATATAAAATAAGAGCAGGAACTCCCAGAGTGGATACGACTTCAATAAGGGCATTATGAGCAACCTCTTTCCTGTTCGAGAGGTAACTTCCATCCTTCTCTTTGTAAAACCGGTGATAATGTTCCGGAAATGCCCTGAATCCCACGCCTAACACAGGATAATTCTTGGCCATATCAATTCCAGCCGCCCAATAATCCAACCTGGTGGTGGATGTCTGGTCCGACCCTGCTGTGTCGAAACGAGCCTTCTGCTCTTCGGGAAAAATTGCCCAAGCGACAGAGACAAAAACAGCCACATACACCAGGTTTCTAAAACTGATTTTTTTGTAGGCCAAAAGCAAATAGATTAAACCTACCAGAAGAGCTAACTGTCCCCCACGTGAACTGGCCCCCATAACAGTCATGACTGCTGTTATCGGTAAGAGCCAGTAAAGCTTCACTTTTGGTTTCATGTGAAGTAGCAGAGGAATCGACATCACCGCGCAAATTGTCATCAGCAGACTAAATTCGCCGCTATTTTGGAAGAACCCCGTAGGGCCCTGTATGCCCCAACCAGTGAATCCGAAGCCACGCATGGTCCAGACGCGAGCACCAAAGAAAGACATTTTGAAAATACACAAAAAGAAGACAATCATCAGCAACTGAAGTTGTTTGACGTTTTTTACGCAGTTAGAGAGAAACAGCACCTCAAGGGCAAATATGAAGGGCGTGGTGATATCCCTGAAGGAGATCTGGGGGTAAAGGGAGTTGATCGCCGATAACACGGCTAGAGTCGCAAAAAGAAACAGTAGGAAGTGCGTGCCGGTGAACTTAAGTCTGCTATTACCGATCATGGCTATAAAACCGACGATAACAGTGATCTGGAGCCAGGGGATGATATCTAGGCCAGGAATGATGACCTGGGGACGTAGGTAATACAGAACTATGAAGGCCAGCCCTAGATAGAAAATCAGGTCCTGCCCTTTCAAGCCTTGGCGAAATGCTTTTACATCATCTTTAATTACAGAAAACACCTGTTACCTCTTTAGGCTATTCGCCAATTCAACCGTGTGGTAGACGATGTCATCAATAGTCTTTTCCATAAAGGTGTCATTGGCAGAATAGGGATCGTTGATACGGAAGGTTTTCTTTTTTCCGAAAGATCCCAAGAGCAAAAATGGTCCACTGTATCCGAGGTTTTTGATTTCCTGGATGTGGCTGGCTTCCATACAGATAAAAACATCGCCTGCCCTGGGAACGTAGTCCTCTACGCTCGTGGTTTTATGGGATGACAGGTCAATATTTTTTCTTTCATTGGCAATTTTCAACAGCCGGGGGTTGGCGCCCTTTCCGGTGTTTGTGTTCAGTCCCAGGGAGATGGCGTCGAGGTCGGAATGGCTTTTAAATACCCACTCCGCAAGTGCGCTTCGACAGATGTTTCCCTGACAGACGAATACCAGCCGCTCCGGTGCATTCTCGCTTCGGGTATATTCCCGATAGAGGCCTATGCGGCAGCGTAACTCGTCTAGGCAATACCGCAAAAAGCCCTTTTTACTGCCAAATTTGTTCATTATGTGTTCACGGAACATCATACTACCTCAAATCCATAGAGAGTGGTGTACCGCTCACGCATCACGTCCTCGCTGTAGTTGTCCTTTACGTACTTTCTTCCCTCAACCAGGCGATTTGAACCTTCAGTGCTCTGTGTGCTTTGCTGAAGTGTTTCCAGCGCTGAAAACAGCGATGTTGCAGTATGCTCCTCAGCTAGAAACAAAAGGTGTTCAGGTACTACGCGCTCAACACCATTGCGTGTGGAGAGAATTGGCTTGGCCGCTGCAAGTGCCTGGGTCAACGCTAGTGGATGCCCCTCTGATGAAGATGTCATCATGAACACATCAATGGACTCGAAAAAACCGGGTACGTCGTCGATAAAACCCAGGAACTCTACGTTTTCCTGCAGCCCCAACTCATTTACCCTCTTTTTAAGCTCAATGCCGCCGCTCTTTGTGCCGTCACCGGCGATTCGAAGCCTGACGTTTATACCTTTGCTTTTCAAAAGCCCCACAAACTCAACGGCGAGGGGGTAGTTTTTCGCGGGCCGTATATTCCCCAGACACCCCAGAACGAGAGGTTTGTCCGACATTTCCAGTGCAGCGACCGGCAGTTTTTCCAATTCACTTAAATTAATGCCATTAGGAATAACTATTGGACGCAGCCTGCAGTAGGAATTGGTGGTGTGATTTATGGTGTTTTTCAGGTCTTCCGTCACAGACACAACATGCCTGGAGCCCATTTTGATGAGAGCCAGCTTCGCATTACGAAAACGTTCGTCAGGGGAAATATCTACGTGGCCATGGAAGGTAGCAGTGACAGGAAGCCTAGTAAAGAGCCCCACAATAGAAGTGTAGACGTTGGAACCAAGCAGGTGGGATTGAATGTGAGTCACTTTTTCCTTACGGATAATAGCAAAGATTTCAAAAAGGAATTTGAGATTTAACGAGCCTTTACAATCCCGGATATAATAAGGAATTGCACGTTGTTTAAGCTGTTGCTCTACCCAACCCGGCCCACGAATTAACGCAACGCTCCGGTAGCCCTGCTTTATACAGCCCTCAGCTAACGCCAGGAAGACGGTTTCCGCTCCTCCCGGGCCTGTAGTGTCGATTACATGAAGTACGGTGGGGTTATTTCCACGTCTGGCCATTCCATTGATCCGCTCTCTGTATTTATTCTATGTTAACCTACGTGAATATGTGGAGCCAGTTCTGTTTCTACACGGTTTTGTTAGGTTCGATTATTCGTATTTCCAAGAGGTTGTGAATGGATTCTAATCTGCCCAGTGTGTTGGTTCTGGACGCTAACCAGCGTAGTGCTCTAGCAGTAACGCGATCCCTGGGCAAGTCGGGCCAGTTTCGTATCACTACGGCTGACGCGACAGAACAAGCACTCGCTGGGTTCTCCCGCTACAGCCAGGCTTACCTTCAGCACCCTGATCCGGGCCAGCGGCCTCGGGACTTTATAGCCTGGATACAGGACCTCACTGCTCGCCAGCATTTCGATTTGGTAATGCCCACCACTGAAGTTAGCAGCCAGCTACTTCTGTTTTGTCAGGATGAGTTGCCAAAGATCAATCTCCCCTTTGCGCCCTATAAAACGGTAATGGCCCTGTCTGACAAGATTTCACTTGTGGAGCTTGCCAACAGTCTCGGTATAGACGTACCAGATAGTCAAATGTTCAGAAATGCTGCGGAGTTGGAGGGAGTTTCACTGAGTTACCCCTGTGTTCTCAAGCCAGCTTTGTCGCGTATTTATACCGGCGATGACTGGGTGCACACTCAGGTGAGAGTCATTCACGATGCTGCCGGGTTAACCGAGGCTTTAGAAAGCTCCCCGTATCTCAAAACGTCGCCTTTTATGCTGCAAGCTTTTATTCCGGGCCATGGTGGTGGTGTTTTCTGCTTGTATAACAAGGGCCGGGCTGTGCAATTTTTTGCCCATGAGCGCCTAAGAGAAAAACCGCCGGAGGGTGGCGTCAGTGTGTTATGCCGGAGTGTTCCGGCGGACCAGGAACTCAAAGCGGCCGCTCAGAAGTTGCTTGATGCGGTCAACTGGCATGGTGTGGCAATGGTTGAGTACCGGATTACTCCGGAAGGCAAAGCCTATTTGATGGAGATTAACACCCGTTTCTGGGGGTCGTTGCAACTGGCAATAGACTCAGGAGTGGATTTCCCGCTGATGTTGGCCAATGCTCAACTTGGGCGTCCGGTGTTGAATGTACAAGACTATGAGTATGACCAGCGGTTACGATGGCTGCTGGGGGATCTGGACAGCCTGTACTTGTTCCTGAAGAAGCCCCATCCCTGGCCTGCCAAGGTACGGCATATTTTAAGCTTTTTAGCGGTCAGATGGCGCAAGCAAAAGCACGAGGTAAACCGGGTGGAGGATCTGATGCCAGCATGGCTTGAATTCAAACAGTATATAAAGGCACTGTTTAAATAATGTTTACTGTTTACAGTTTTACAATCACCCACGGTCGTTTTACGGGAGCAGTTTCAGGGTGATGTTATCTCAAACCGCCATTAACCTCCTGACCAGTGGACCCGTTTGTCGGCTAATGCAGCCGCTCAGAGGCCAAGTGGTACCGGTTTTTCTGTTACACCGTTTCGCGGATGAGGCCCGGGGCATACTGGGGCACTCCCAGGCTCACCTGGAAGCTGCGCTTACGTATCTCAACAATAACGGGTATACCGTAGTATCTGTTCGACAAGTTGTTGAATCCGTCATTAGTGGTGAATCACTGCCACCGAGAGCCGTTGCGTTCAGCCTTGATGATGGTTTCTATGACCAGGCCAAAACCGCGTTGCCTGTATTCGAAAGCTATCAAGCACCGGTTACATTATTTCTGGCCACCGACATGCAGGACCAGCGTTACTGGTCGTGGGACTACAAGCTCGAATACCTGTTCAAACATACTTCTCTCGAATATCTGGAACTTGATCTCGGTGAAGGAACGAGAGAAATGGCTTTTGCAGACCCCGGAGACAGAAGAACGCTGGTACGAAAGCTGAGAAACGTTCATAAGCGCCTACCAAACCACGGAGCAGAAGCTGCTGTCGCAAGCTTCGCAGAGCGCCTTGAGGTAGATCTACCCGCAGAAGCCCCTGACGAATACCAACCGATCACTTGGGAGCAAGCCCGCAGCCTGGAGTCGAGCTATATTGAATTCGGACCACACACTCAGCGCCATCCCATTCTGGCCCAGATCAGCGATACTCAGGCACAAAAAGAAATTACTGGTAGTTGGAAAGCGCTGCAGGCCAATATCGCGAATCCTGTCCCGATTTTTTGTTACCCGAGCGGCCGGGAAGGTATTGATTTTGGCGAGAGAGAACAGGAAATCGTGAAACAAGCAGGCTTGATCGGTGCATTGTCTGCTGATCCTGGCTATGTTCATCTGACGCAGGCGAAGAACAACCTTTATGCCTTGAAACGGTTTAGTTTTCCGAACGATATGGCTCACTTCAAGCAATATTGCAGTTGGCTTGAGTATGCCAAAGAGAGGATGTCTCGTGGGTAGTGTTCTCTAAGGAAAAACTGAATACTTATCTCTTCTTGTCTTTCCACTTGTATAGTCGTTTCAAAAGCGGATTTCTCACCAGCATTAAAGACACCAGTGGCTCGCTATCCGTCGCCAACCGCTTTTTGTAATTTTCATTCTTTCCCGAGCCGGCCAGCATATCGAAGCTAAGGGCGCCCTCCTCCTGAAATGCCCTCTCAATGGCGTAACCGAGGTGCAGGGTGCCAATGGCGAGCTTGGGGTGGAAGTTTTCCTCAAAGCCACTTTGGAGGTTGTAGACACAGCCCTGATACTTCACGTTGTAGAGCACGGATATCAGTTGGCCACGGGACCGTAGCGCAAGAAGTTGGGGCGCCCCGCCTTCGCTTATCACTCGCTCCAGAAAGGCGGTATTGAAAGCCAGGGCTTTCGCGCCGTAGACTGGTTTCCCCCAGCGGCGTTGATGAAAATCATTGAGGAAACGAAAGAACTCCGCTGGATCGCTGCTGGCCTCATAGACATTTGCGTGGGAAATAGCCCCCAGAGATTCCAGAACTGTACGACGGTTATAAAGACGAAGTCGCGTATTGCGTCCCAGGGACTTCAGATATTCTTCAAAGCAGCTGTCGGTACCAATTTTCCACGCGGTATCCTCTGCAGCGATCCGAACCAGCCATCCTTTGTGATGGGCTAATGCGAGAAGTTCAGCCACTTCGTCTGAACTGGCAAGCAGGTCATTGAATATGGCTTCTGCCCAGGGGCGGTTATCCAGCAGTTTTTTTACTTGCTCTAGGGCTGATGAGGGCGCTTCATTCGCTTTCAAAAAGGTATTGTATTCCGTTCTGGTGGACCGGAATTTCCGATAGCTGCTGCCCACAAACTCGATAGATGTAATGGGTAGCAGGCCCTTTATACGGTAGGTAGAGATATATATGCCGGACCTGCCCGCGCCCCAGTTTCTGACGAGTTTTAGGTCGTTGTCCGCGCCCCAGGTATCCCACCAGGCACTTTGCCAGGCGGCGGTTTGAAACAGGCTCATATCACGGCAGGCTTTTCACGATATGGGGCCCGATAACCCGCGTAAGCCATATTGGCAGCCGCTGCCAAACTGCAATCAGCAGTTTGAATTTAGGATTATTAGGGTTAAGTTCAGGCAGGCTTTCGCCTTTCGGCAAGCAATAATCCCAATGCAAAGGGATCGGCTGGGCGCCCCACTGCTGTTTGAATTTGTAGGTGCCAGCATCTTTGCTGCAGCGCCCAAAATCAAACACCTTGTAGCCTTTGGATATCGTATATTCCAGTACTTTCCAGTACATGAACATGTTGATGCCGGTGGTGTTAAATTCCCGGAGGGTGGAAGCCCAGGGGATCTCCATCTGCTCCCCATGGCCTATTAAAAATGCACAACCGGCGGGCTTGCCACTTAACTGAACGACCACTAGCCGGGCCGACTCACCAAGGTTTTTCAACAAATTCAGGAAGAAGTCCCTGCCGTAAACGGGAGTGCCGAGATCACGCATGTTGCTGGCAAACACTTCATAGAATGCAACCAGCAGTTCAGGCCCGCCAATTCTCACTTCCGGTATTTCTCTGTCGGACCGACGAATTTGCGCTCGAAGTTTGGGCCGGAAACTTTGCCATAGCGTGTTCGAGTCGGCTGGTAAGGGTAGCCAGAAAGTGACTTTATCGCTTCGTTGTTGCAACCCCAGCCCACTATTCTGAATATGGCGCATCTCTATGTGACTGGCGCCAACGCGCGCGCGCCAGTCCTCAGCTGCGGCCAGCAACTTGGTCGCCGCCTCCGGACTGTTGGCGAGCAGGCCCCCGTAATTAAAATAAGGTACGGAGACCGCAAAGTTCCCGAACAACCGGCTGCGAAGCTGAACCAAAGGAAGAACGCCGAGCATTTCACCATCCGCAGACAAAGCGTAGCAGTATTGGGTACGGTGCCCGTAAGTCTGCTCGATAAAATTGCGAATATTGATGAAATGATAAGGAGTGGCTGCAGGGTGGTTTTTAACAAACTCATCCCAGGCTGCTTCTGCCTCTGCTCCTCGAACCACCGCCACTATTTGATGAACCGGTTTTGAGGAGATGTTCTGGATTGGGTTGGCAAGGTCCGGCAGAGTCAGTTCTGCAGGTACAGCCGAATCTTCGGCCTTGTTTAGCTTGTTCTTCTGCGCTTTTTGCAAAGCTTTGAGTTCGTCCGACACGGCCTTAAGCTGTTCAATCAGGGTATCTGGATCATCACCGGCTTTCTTGGCTTGGCCAATCTGACGACTCAAGCCCCCCTTTAGGGCTTTGAGATCTTCCAATCGCTGTTTAGTTGACGGTTTGTGTGACTGGACCACGGAGTGAGACAACTCTTCCATAAGGTATGATCTAGACCTTTACTGGCGATGCATTGAACTCAATGACGTCCATTACGTCAGACACCGAACCAAACTGGAAATCCGTTAAAAGTCGACGCAAACGGTCATAGCAGACGGACAGATTGTTGTAATGCCGGAACTTCGAAAATGCACTGACCTTTAATCGCGGCTGGCCGGGGTCTATTTCCCACGGATGCAGGTAGAAGATAAACGGCTGCCCTGCCCGGTTGATTTTACCCAGGCCCCAGCGACTCAACGCGTACGGGTACAATCTGAAGTAACCCCCGCCAGCGATCGGCATGCGATAGCTTCCCACTGGACAGGTCGAAAGCGGAAATTCCTTTAATACACCACCGGAAGGAGCCTCGAGAAGATAGGGATGTTGTGGCGTGCCAGGCATGCCGTACCGATCATGGTGCACCGGGAATATGGAGGAGTCCCAGGTGAAGCCCTCTTCACACAGAATATCAAGCGCCCAACGAGACTGGGCGGTGATGGAATAACTGGCCGCCCGATAACCTTTTATTGGCTCGCCGGTGATGTCTTCAAGAAGTTGCTTGGATTTGCGGGTTTCTTCGCGAAACACCTCAGGGCTCTGGTTATAGACCAGTTGATGACTATAACCATGGCTTGCGATTTCGTGGCCAGCTTGCTGAATTCTGCGAACCAAAGCGGGTGAACGTTCTGCTACCCAGCCCAAAGTAAAAAAGGTAGCTTTGGTCTGGCGCGCGTCAAACAGTTCAAGAAGCTTATCGGTATTGGCTTCTACCCGGTACTCCATGGAGGGCCAGTCTTTGACTTCGACGGCTTCCGCTAACGCCGCAACCTGGAAATAATCTTCCACATCGACGGTCAGGGCGTTCTTTATCTGTTGCATGATTTACTCAGTTTTCTGATAAATGGTTAACCACTACAGGAAGCGGTAGTTCAGCCCTACGAGGACCCAGTTTTCGGTATATTCCCGGCCAGCCACATTGCTGGTTCGCTGGTTATGTCCGATTCTGCCGGAGAGATCGAGCTTGCGGTTAAGCTGGTAGACCAGTCCGAGATCCACGCTTGCGATGTTATCCTCGCTGGTTTCATCCTGATACCGGAGATAACGATAGCTGGCACCCGCGTTAAATAAAAGTTGCTCTGCTACCGGGCGGACATACCGGGTGGACAAACCGAAGGAGTCTTCTCTGGTATCAGTCAGCAGGTAAAGTGAACGACTGGCATTAAAACCGACATTGACAGAACTGGCGTCACTGAAGCGTTTATTGATACCAGCCTCTGCTGCTGTCACTTCAACAGTGGAACTCTCCTGAAGGTTAAACTGGAACTCGTCAAACTGGGTATCGAAATCGGATGTCTGGTCTGTCAGATCGCGGCTGGCGGTAAAATACAGATCCGTGCTTGGATTGATACTCCGTTGCACCATTATATCGCCGACTATCGCGTTGCTTTCCTGAATTGTATTTCCAAACCTACGCTCCTGCTCAGTATAACCCAGGGAGCCGCTTACCAGAGTTGCTACCCAGCGCTGAGTAAACGTTAGCCTGAATGTATTGCTGTCAATTTCTTCTCCGGTATCCAGTTCCGCACGATTGGTTTCAGCTTTGACACCCCCGGTAAAGGTATCACTGAAGATGTGATCCCATGCTACGGTACCGATTACGCGGTCACTGTCCGTTCCTTGCGATCCCTCTACCTCCGTACGTTGGTATTCAGCAGACAAATTAACAGTATCCACCTCGCCCAGCTCGAGAGAATATCGAGGACCCGTTCGAAAAATGTTTCTACGTGTCGTATTTGCAGGTGTGGAAGGGTTTCTGCTGTTCTGATTCACTTGCCGGAGCTCGTCAGACACCTGCCACACAAGCCTTTCAGTTAACTCGCAGTTCCCTACGAAACTGCCATTAGTATATACCTCTGGATCGAAGGTATCCTTGTGAAAATAACCATAACCCAGGTCCGCGGAGAGATACGAATTGCAACGTCCCGGGTCACTTTGGTGCTGCGCACGGACATTGAAACGTGTCTCAAGGTCGCTTTGTTCGTTATTTTCTGACAAATTCACGTTATCGCTGAACCGATTATCAAGCCCAACGGAAAGCCGAACGGGCTCGGCAAGGAGATGGGAAGACACGAGAACCAGACCTGCACCGGATGAAAGAGCCGCAAGCAGCCGCATCTTCCCTGATCGATTAAATTTAACCATTGATAACCGCCCCAGCAAATTTTTCCGGATTGAATGACATAGCCAATTCTTCAACCTTTCCCGGTGTAATTTTACCGTGCGGCACCACCAATAATGCAAAATCGCATAGTTCGGTCAGGATGCGCGCATCCGGCGAGTCAGAGATAGGCGCAGTATCCAGGATAATGAAGCGGTCTGGATAACGACGCCTGACCGCTTGCAGAAACTGCTTCATACGGAAAGATGTAAAAAATTCAGCAGGTGTCTCCCGTCGCCTACCCGCAGGAATGAGACGAAGCCTCGGAATACCCGTGGGGTAAAGAATGCGGCCAATATCGTAATCCGGATCCTCAAGAAAATCAGTAAGACCGCTCTCCGGGACAATATCCAGAGTTGAATGCAGTGCCGGGTCATGAAGATTACAGTCGATTATCAACGCTGTTTTAGCTTCGTCAAATGCAAACGCTGCTGCCAGGTTCAACGCGACAAAGGAGGAGCCAGCACTCTCACTGGCTCCGCTCACTACCATCGTGAAATTGTTACCACCGGACCTCTCAAGCAGTTTGGTCCTCAGGCTTCTGAAGCGATTTACCAAGTCCCGGTTAGGGGAGTCAGGATAGATGATTCGGCGTTCGTCCAGGTCATCACCTGTCAGCGTACGCGGTTCCTGCATCCTGACTATTTGCTTGCTTATGACGTATTTGTCGACGACGCCAGGCCCGAGCTCAAGGGAGCTGGGCACTAGCAGCCTCGAGTCGTCAAATTCAGAGTAGCTGACGACACCGCCGTCATCCCGGTCTTTCTGTTTCATCCAATAGGATTCTGTTTTCTCGGGAAGACTATCGGAAGTATCAAGGTCTTTTGCCTCGCCGCTTTCGACGTCGTCGGGGTTCTTTTTGCCCGTGGCAACAGTATGAAGAGTGTCCTTGCTGTTCTGTTTGGATTCAGTCATCAAAAAATCCCTAGTTCAGACGTTACTGCAATAGCGACATAAACCACTATAACGATGAGTGAACAAACAATTATTCCCGACTTGGCTCGCCTGTCGCGCCTCTTCTCGAAAGGCGTTCGGACATTCGGAATTTCCATCAGCACGGGGAACCCAGTTTGCTCTTCCATTTGCTCGCGGGCCCGCACTCGGGGATCAACCTGAAGCAGCCCAGCCGCAGTCCCGAAAGGGGCGGCCATACCAAGAAACAGACCCGCAATGGCGAACATGAAGAATTTGGGTCCATCCGGTGTTAACGGATATTGCGCTGTCTCATTTATTCGGTAGTTAAGACCCTGGCCCTCAATGTCCAGGTGCATGGACACCCTTGCTTTTTCGCGGCGTTTAAGGAGGTCATCGTAAATCTGCTTGTTTACCTCCATGTCACGGGTCAGTTCAGAGTATTCCGTTTTATTGGCCTGGATGATCTCCATGCGATTTTCTTGCTGGGCTATGAGCTGCTGAAGCGAGCGGATCCGGGTCTCGAGGCTGGCCATGTCTGCCCGGGTTTCAGACAAAACACCACCCAATTCCTGATACAGCGGGTTTATCGTGCTTTCGCTTGTTAACGAAGTGTCTTGGCTAGGCTGGCCACCTGCGAGCGCCTGGTCTCGCTGTTTGCGCAATTCGGCTATTTGCTCTCTTAAAATAACGATATCAGGGTACGTATCCAGGTACCTGAGGCGCAGTTCATCCAGTTGCGACTCCATGGCTCTGATACGTTCCTGATAAACGTCCACCGTACGGCCCTGACGTATGGTTTGATCCACACCTGCAATCTGGTTTTCCAACGAATTCATTCGCGTGGTGAGTTCGGCTTTATTAAGTTCGGCAAGCTCCAACTGGCCCCGCAAGTTTGCCATTCGGGAGTTCGCTTCTGCTTCGGTACCCTCGGTGTTCTCTGAGAGAAACCCCTGAAGACGAGTCTCGACCGCTGCCAACTGCTCCTCATAGCTTTTTACTTGCTTATCAATAAAATCATAAGCGCCGCGGCTTTCCACCCGTTTTCTTCGGTTGGTCTCCTCGATAAATACCTGCCCGAGCCGCTGAGCGATACGGAATGTCTGCATGGGAGACGAACCGCTATAAATTATATTGAAGTAATTGTCACCTCTCGCCTCAACACTGATACCACCGCGAAGTGAGGCTACCCGGCCTTCAATCTGGGCCTGCTCTGCTGATGCTGCACCTTCACCATAGATATCAGGGTCGGTGGCAATCTGTTCAAGAACGCTCCTCCCCCATAACGTTTCTCTGGCGGTCGAAGCGCGCTCATCTATCTTCGTAGTAACGGCACTACCCTCCATCAATGTCCCGATGATGTTCTGGTCATCAACGTAAATTACAACCTGAGAGCTGTATTTGTAGGGCCACAGGAACCCTGCAGCAAGAACCGCGAAACTGACTACAGCAAACAGCAGGAACGCCAGCCATTTGCGGGTGCGGACTTCGCGAGCAATCTCTTTAGGTAGATGGGACAACGGTAATGCCATAATTAATACCCGAAATTCATGTAAACATTCTGGACAAACGTGAACTGCTTTTTAAAAGTTTCGCTCTGGAATAGTCAGGATGTCACCTGGCCGCATACGGTAATTGGTTTTTATAATACCCCGGCTCAGGATATCGTCCAACCGAACCGGTATCGCGACTATCTCACCCTGAAAAGTTCTATAGAGCATGGCGTTATTCAACGCAGCAAACTCATTGGCGCCGCCAGCATTGAGTAATAAATCCAGCACTGTCATTCCGTCTCGATGGGGCAATGAGACAGGACTTGCGACCGCCCCGGTAACCCTGACACGGTCGGTGAATTCATGGCTCCCCATGGAGGTAACAACCACGCTGACCTGAGGTTCGCGAATAAAGCTACTCAGATCTACTTCGATACTTTTTGCAAGCTCTTGTGGTGCCCTTCCACTGGCCTGGACATCCCCAATCAGTGGAACCGAGATTTTTCCATCCGGACGAACAGGCACTGAAGTACTGAGATCCGGATTACGCCAGACGGATACAGTAACCACATCGGTGGCACCCAGAATATAAGGCGGTGTATCACCACCTGAACTCGCGTTCAAAGCTGCCTGGATTCTTTCAGGGGAGGATGACGGATTCGCGGCACAGCCAGCCAGCAAAATGACTGCCATACCCGTCAAAAACACGCTAAGTCCAGGGAACTTTCGCAATAGTGGTCTACGCAACATCGATCTACCTCTCTAAATATATGGGTCGGTGCAATGAGTCTATGTCCCGTACTACGTGTTACCCGGAACTACCTTGATCCTTTTTTGAACAATACCACTTCTACTGTTTGAATTATAATCAACAAATCCAGCAACACGCTTTGGTTCTTAATGTAATAAAGGTCATACCGGAGCTTTTCACGAGTGTCTTCCTCGTTATCTGCGTAAGCAAAACAGAGCTGTGCCCAGCCCGTCAAACCCGGCTTTACCCTGTGACGCTCGTTATAAAGCGGAATGGCTTCAATCAATTGCTCCACAAACATTGGCCTTTCCGGCCGGGGGCCGACAAAGGCCATTGTGCCATTCAACACGTTGAATATTTGTGGCAGCTCGTCAATTCTTACCTTGCGGATAAAATCCCCTACCCTGGTCACCCGCACATCATTCTTGCTTGCCCAGACCGCGCCATCTTTTTCGGCATCCGTGCCCATCGATCTGAACTTATGGACTTTGAATACGCGGCCATTCAACCCAACCCTCTCCTGGCTGTAGAAAATGGGTGCTTTCAGGCCATCCTCTATCTTTATGGCAAGCGCCGTAAGAAGCATTAACGGTAAACCCGCCAATAGCAGGGTCGCAGCCGCGAGAATATCCAGAGCCCGCTTACCAAAACCCGAGACTGTCGAGACCGTAAAGCCATCCGAAAACACAAGCCAGCCCCGGGTAATCATTTCAAGAGCCACTTTGCGAGACTCCCGTTCATAGAAAGTGGCGCCATCAACAATTCGAACACCTTCCATTTTACACTCAAGCAGATCTTCCATTGGCAGACCCTTGCGACGGTCGTCTACCGCCACCACGATTTCCCGTATCGGATGTGTCAGGACATAGCTCTGCAGGGAATGTGGCACGTCTACGAGGTACTTTTTGTCGATCTCCACCGGCTCCTCTGGTAAAGCGACAAACCCTGCGAGGGTAAATCCCTTACGATTAAACGGAGTACGAAGATCTTCGAGTATTTGCCTCGCTCGCACCCCGGCCCCCAATACAAGCACGTGACGCTTGAACGCGTCTGCGCTCACCAGTGAGAAGAACAGAGTACGGAAAATGCCCAGAAGAAAAAAACCAAACACGGATGCGCTTGTTAACACACCGTCACCCGCCAGATACCAGAGCCAGTCAGAGGAAATCAGGTAAGCTGCGCCGCAGAGGGGCAAGCTAACAATCAGCCCCATAATGGTTCGCAGCATCATTCCGGACAAGCCCTCTTCCACTCGCGCCTGATGAACGCCCAGTGCAATCATCACGACAATGTTGACCGCTGAGAACACAAGCGCTGAAGGCAGCAGGAAATTAAAATTGTCTACCAGAAGAGAGGTGTCACCGAAGTAGCGGAAGAACACTGCCGAACTGAAGGCGAGTACAAGCACCAGAAAATCAATCAGGCCGAGAATAACAAAAGGAAGGTGAATATAGTGTCTGAACAATCTGACGTGGGCCACGTCAACTCCTTGTGGTGCTCACTCAATTTCTGAACAGCACGTCCAATGCTTCGGGTTATGCGATGAACGGCGATTGTACGGTAATTGAAAGGAACTTCAATCGATCTGTATAGGTTAATAGCGTTAACAAATGTCAATTTATTTAGTTCATTAAACAGGGGTTAAGATTCGAAAGAGCAAACAGCCTTTGTTAATCATGTAAGCAAATGGGAACACTCACAGCTAAAACCGTCGATTTTATTTACACCACCGCTATCTAGCCTTCCCATACATTAAACCACATCTTATTGTTTTAAATATTATTTTAGATTTTGGCACGTATCTCGCTTTAACTCAATCACGAGCGGCGTCGCCGTATTAAACTGGAAAACTTTTATAAAGGAATTGTTGTCTTATGAAACTATTTTCTAGAGCTTTACTGGGTGTAGCACTTGTTGGCGCAGCCAGCTCCGCAAGCGCAGCACTTTTGAAATTCGAAGCAGCGTATGGTCTGGCTGATGCGACTGCAGCTGAAGCGCAATTTTTGGGAAACTCCCATAATCAGACCACCGAAACGTTCAATGGCTTTGCGAACACCGGCCAGGTTGGCAGCAGTGACCAGGATAGCTGGATTCAGGCAGCACCGTCTTTCGACACGGCTGTCGGCACTTTCTCAATGCAAAGCCCGGAAGCGTCCCCCGACGGGAATGACGTTAACCCTGGTGATCTCATGATTGAAGACGCCACAACTGGCGAATTCGGTCGCAGCGACAACTATGATTCCCAGTGGCTGGACAGCAACGACGCAGACTCAGTGTTGTGGGATATCCTCGACGGCCAATACAATGCCTTTGGTTTTTACATCTCTGATGCCAACGATCAAGGCGCTGCCTTGACGCTCGAATTTAACGATGGCACCACCGAAACGCTGGATCTGACAAGCCCCCTGCGCAACGGTAACATTGCTTACATTACGTTATTCTCAGACGTTTACTTTTCCAACGCGTCATTGGTGTTTAACAACGGCGTAGGCGACAACGACGGATGGGGTATTGATAACGTAACACTTGCAAAAGTACCTGAGCCAGGCACTCTTGCGCTGTTCGGCCTCGGCATGATGGGACTTGTAATCGCTCGTCGCCGCAAGGCGTAATGGTTCAGTCCTAACGAATTAGAGATAATTCGAAACCCGAGGATCAGAATCCTCGGGTTTTTTATTGTTTGCCCGTCAGATAACAAACATCCCCACAAAGTCATGCACTGGCGTCTCCTCCAGAATTTTCTGATTCCCACACAAGTCAAAAATTTGCTCGCACCGCTGCGCGGGGAAGCGAGTGGCCAGGTTGTTGCGAAACTTTTCTTCCAATAACGGAATGCCATCGGTCCGGCGGCGGCGGTGGCCAATGGGATATTCCACCACGACCTTGTCCGTACTGGTGCCATCCTTGAAGAACACCTGAATGGCATTGGCAATAGAGCGCTTGTCTGATTCAAGGTACTCTTGGGTGTAGCGTTCGTCCTCAATGACCTCCATCTTCTCGCGGATTTCATCAATAATCGGGTTAGCTTCGTGAAAGCTGTCTTCGTATTGTTCAGCGACCAGATTGCCAAAGATTAATGGAACAGCGGTCATGTATTGCAGACAGTGGTCCCGGTCCGCAGCATTGGCAAGCTTGCCTTGCTTGGAAATGATACGAATGGCGGACTCGTGGGTGGTAAGCACAATCCGGTCGATCTCATGTAACCGATCTTTTACTTCGGGGTGCAGGAGGACAGCAGCTTCTGCTGCCGTCTGAGCATGGAACTCGGCAGGAAAGGAAATTTTGAATAATACGTGTTCCATCACGTAGGAGCCAAAATCTTGTGGCAGCGAAAACCGGCGCTTATCTTCCGGTTTTAGTTTCTGGTCTTTATTGGTCTTGTTGAATAAAACATCATAGAAACCCCATTGCGGCGCAGTGAGAACACCGGGTATTCCCATTTCGCCCCTCATGGCAATATCCGCCAGACGCACCGCGCGTGAAGTCGCATCCCCTGCCGCCCAGGATTTTCGGGAGCCCGCGTTAGGAGCATGGCGATAGGTTCTGAGGGATTGGCCGTCGGCCCAGGCATGGGACAATGCAGACAGCAGCTGCTCGCGGCTTGCGCCCATTAACTTGGCAGTCACCGCTGTTGAAGCAACTTTAACCAGCACCACATGATCCAGCCCTACGCGGTTAAACGAATTTTCCAGCGCTAATACGCCCTGGATTTCATGGGCCATGATCATGCCTTCCAGAACGTCTCTCACGGTTAACGGATCTTTGCCTTCAGCTACCCGTTTCTGGGACAGGTGATCGGCCACCGCCAGAATGCCCCCGAGGTTGTCTGAAGGATGACCCCACTCCGCTGCAAGCCACGTGTCGTTATAGTCGAGCCAGCGGATGATGCAACCGATATCCCAGGCAGCTTTCACCGGGTCGAGACGAAAAGACGTTCCGGGCACACGGGCTCCATGAGGAACAGTGGTGCCCTCCACTAACGGCCCCAAGTGTTTCGTACACTCAGGAAACCGCAAGGCCAACAGACCGCAACCGAGGGTGTCGATTAAACAGTTCCGGGCGGTGTCCCAGGCATCCTGACTATCGATTTCGTAGGTGAGGACGTAATCCGCAATTCTTTGCAGGATCTCGTCGTAATCCGGGCGGGCGTTCTGGTCGACATTTATGCTCATAGTTTCCCCCGGGCTGTTTATTGCCTGTCTTTGGATTCGTGGTTGAACTGAGCTGGCGATAATATTTGAGTTTGTATGCTTCCGAATCGACGCGTCATGTAATCGAGAAGGCCGTAAATGAACGTAGCAATACCAAGTTTTTCCATTAACTCCTCCAACGTATAAATAATCCCATAGATACTGGTAGCACCATTGCTTTCATAATACCAACCGCCAATCATTTCGACACCAATGGCACCACCAACAAAAAGAGTGCCTGCCCCAATAAAAATAGCAGCAGTTCTCCGGGGTAACCGCAGTAAAAAAGGGATATACAGCAGACCAACAATCAAAATAGCAACAACGCCCGGTATGACCCATGCAAAATGCAGGAACCCGCTGGTCTGAAAGTACTCCTGTGCCGGATCACCTAATCTTTCATGAAAGGAAGCAATCTCATCAAAACTCAAAAAGACAAAAATGAATCCTAAAAATATCCAAGCTACTGCGCGCTCACCCGCCTGCCAATGTCTTCTTCCAATCGTAAAGAGAAGCAAGGCCGAAATCAAAATAGCCAATGATGAATAAAAAGCCGGAATACTGCGCTCTGTGCGAAAATCGAACAGGCTTATTAAACCCCACGCATGGTCATGAATTGTGAAATGCGCAAGCGCTATTCCCGCAAGATTCGAAAGCAGCAAAATACCTATTATGGTCAGAAAGCCAAAATATATGTGCAAGGGGGTAATTCTAATTTTCATACCAACCAGTTCCTGAATGCGTTGTTAGGACGACAGCTTAGTTGTTACATTTTAGTTACACAACGACTCAGCCAAACTTTTAGGCGCCCTTTATTTTCTCAGCCCTCTCTAATGCTTTGCTAATACGATATCTCAATAAGTCGATGCCATCAGCCAACCTAAAGCGTCCGATTACTTTACATGTCTGTTCCGAGTGGTATTTTTTTTGCCTATTTTTCATTGTTTTACATTTTGGCTCGCCTATTGCATCCATGTTGCGCAGTTACTATCACGCGTCGGAGAGCAGTGTAATGACAAAGTTTAATATATTCGTTTTTTTAGGAATCCTACTGCTGGCAGCAACGGCCTCAACGCAAGCCGCACTTGTTACGGCCACTAATTCCACCGGCGGCATCGCCGATGGTTCCCAGATAACACGCTCCGTAGATATCGCAGAGTCCGGTGACATTACGGATGTAAATATTACTGTCGAGTGGAGCAAGTGCCCGGTGCAAGTAGACAGCAACTTCTTCTGTAGTGGCACCGATGAGTTTTCTTCTTTCCCGGACGAACCGTCCATGAACTTGGTTGGTCCCACTGGCGCCAGTACAGTTTTATTTCCACCAAGCTTCTTTACTATGCCACTCGAAGGCGTTGACGTAACGAATACCTTTGACGACCAGGCTGGCACCGCACTTTCAGACACAATCCAATCCGGCACTTTCCGGCCTGTCGGACCACTCTCCGTGTTTAACGGTCTGGAAATCATGGGACTCTGGACCTTGGAGATCGGTGATCTGTTTTTACTCGATCCCGCTGCATTTCGCTCTTTCACACTGAATATCACTACTGCCGAAGGAAATGGCGGCGGGTCTGACCCTGTTCCCGACCCTGCTCCCGTCCCTGAACCTGGCACACTTGCACTTCTTGGCCTGGGGCTTTTAGGCATAGGGCTAGGACGTCG
>NZ_JBBEBW010000035.1:0-9719 GCF_040882185.1 Marinobacter sp.
TTACTGCGAGAACTGCAGGAAGTCATGACGCAGCCATACGCCGAGCAATCGAAGGGCGTGGAGAACAAATACTACAGGCTGAAACCGCCGGAGCTCTTTGAGGTTGGTGGATCGTCGCACTATAGCTGCTCGTCATAGGAGAAGATCGGCCGGAGCATGTCAACATCCGCGCCTCGTGGCTGACAGAGCCCTCCTGGCGGGCGGCCGAGGCCAGCAGATTGACGGAGTCAGTATTCCGCAGCGTCAACTCTTCCGCGGCAAAACGAAGCGAGCTCTCAATCCAGCGACCAGACGCCGCCTCCGGTAGCGACAGCTTGAAAACCCTCGGCAAACTGGCAATCAGCCGGTTGCGCGGCAGGTCACTACCCAGGAATCCGCATACCAGCCGGGTCTCGGTGCCGCCTCCACCGTGCACAATACGCGCGAGCCCGCCTTCAGGCAGTAACGCTCAGCGGGACATCATAGATCTGCACGACCGAAGCAGCCCTGAGGGGTAACCTCCACGCGCTGGCGGAAGCTCTCGCCAACGGGCGGGTCGCACTGAAACCTCGAGGGGCGATTAACCGGCAGCTTTTAGCTCGCAGTAAAGCCTGGGCGGCATCATTGGAGGGCTTGAGGAATACGTCCTGAAGAATCCAAGGACGACATTCCGACGCCAATACACTGGTCACGAATTTTCCCGGGCTATCATGAGTTCGCGCCGGATCAAACCAACGCGCGCATGCAGGGATGTTTACAGGGGGAGCTGCACTATTTCCACAGAGAATAATATTGTATATATTATCCACAGAGATTATCATTACCACATAAAATGCCACCCGAAGGACAAGCCTCATGAACGCAGCCCAAGAGATTCTGCATGAAAAAGACTCAAGAGAGGTTTCGAACACGGCGCTGAAGGTATTCTTCAACATCACTCGCGCCTGGGGCCTCAAAGCTCAGGAAGAACGCGTCCTTCTGGGAGAACCTGCCAACTCCACGTTTTACAAATGGCGTAATGGCGAGGGGCCGGTGATCCCGAAGGATACCCTTGAGCGCGTCTCCTATGTGATGGGCATCTACAAGGCGTTGCG
This sequence comes from Marinobacter sp., assembly GCF_040882185.1. Taxonomy (GTDB): domain Bacteria; phylum Pseudomonadota; class Gammaproteobacteria; order Pseudomonadales; family Oleiphilaceae; genus Marinobacter. The sequence continues at coordinate 1,074 of NZ_JBBEBW010000035.1, forward strand.
TCTGCTGTTCCCGACTGAAGCTCAGGCCTGCGCCTGGCCCAGGAAGTCGAATCGAGACTTTGGGGATGCGTCGGCGCTGAGCGTGATGCTTCAAGGCGGGGTGGTGAATCTGGCCGATGTTCGTCGCTATCTGGACGGGATGCGGGGCTGATGTCACTAGCCCCAAAGACTGTTCTGCCAGCATGGGACGGTCTGCATCGGATCGTTCCCAGTCACTTTCCGCCCATTGACCTGTTTGAAACAGTGGCAGACGCCGAAGAGCTTGAAATTGTCTTCGCCATCGAATCACTGACCAACGATCGCCTGAAAGATGAGGTCGGCGACCTTCGCCGGGTATTGGAAAAGGACAGGGTTTCAGGACCTGGTTCTACACCGGTTATGGCGGCATTTACCCACGTCGGTTTGTCCAGCCGCTTTACCGATGGCCGGTACGGCGTGTATTACGGCGCCCGGGCTCTGAAAACTGCTATTGCCGAGACGGTATATCACCGGGAGCGCTTTCTGTCGGCGACCCGTGAGCCGGATACCGAACTGACCCTGCGTCAGTACATCAATAAGGTGGCTTTGCCTCTGCATGACATTCGTGGTGAGGGTTACGAGGTCATACACGATCGCGATCATTACCATGCCTCCCAAGAATTAGCCAGAAGCCTCCGAGCCGAAGGCAGCCACGGCTTACTGTACCGAAGTGTCAGAGACCCGGGTGGCGAGTGCGTGGCTGCTTTCCGTCCCAGGACGGTGACCATCCCTGTTCAGGGATGCCACTTCCGGTATGTGTGGAGCGGGTATCGCCAGCAGATCGTTGCTGTGTTGACGGTGGATGAGTGGACGACCACAGAAAGTGCTAAATCTCTGCAACCGTAAATCAAAAGCTTACGGCACGATTTCCACACAAAGTGCTAAACAACCTTAAAGTAAATCCTAGAATAGCGAGCTGATTTCAGTTTCCACACAAAGTACTAAATTCGTCGTCCAGCTCTGGGTAAACCTAACTCGGTGTCAGGGTCAGACTTGATGACGTTGTCGGATCGATTAAATACCTTACTGCAAGAGGCCCAGCGCCTTGACCACCAGCAATGGTATTCCAGTTTTCGGCTTCGGATCGCGAAGGTGGAGCTGGTGGTTCCTGGTTAACCAAGCTTGTGCGACATGCACGGGATCAGGATGCTTAAATGTCTACCTAGATCGTCTTCAGCCAGTTTGCTACGGCTTGACCGATATCTACCGGTGAATCTTCCTGGATGAAATGCAGCCCCTTAACAGTGACTTCCTGCTGGTTCGGCCAACTACGACAGAACTCGCGTTGTCTCCCGATCAGGATCGATCCCGGCTCGGCATTGACGAATAATTTGGGGATGGAACTGCCGGCCATGAAAGCGCCGTAATCATTCACCAGAGCGACAACATCTGCGGGCTCCCCCTCGACGGGCAACTGCCTGGGCCAGTTGAGCAGGGGCTGACGATCGTCGGCGTTACGATGAGGAGCACGATAGGTATCCATCTCTGTTTGTGTGAGCTGCCGGATCACCGAGCTGGGTAAAACGTCCTCTATAAACATATTGCGGTTGAGGATCAGGTCTTCGCCTTTTTCAGAGCGGAAGCCCTTGAAAATCCCCACTGCGCTCTCTGGCCAATCCGCCCATTCCACGGGCATTACGATGCCCTCCATATAGGCTATACCCCTGACGGCCGCGGCATTGCGCATTGCCCAGAGAAAACCGATGCCGCTACCCCAGTCATGAATCACCAGGGTGACATTCTCGTTAGCGCAGATCGTTTCCAGAAGACCGTTTACATAATTGTAGGCCACTTCCAACGTATAACGCCCGGGGCCGTCGCTGGCGGGAAGTTTTTCGGAATCACCCTGGCCGATAAGGTCTGGGACGATGACACGGCCTGACGATACAAGTTCAGGAACCACATTACGCCACAGAAAGGAGGATGTGGGATTGCCGTGCAGCAACACGATAGGATCGCCGCTGCCTTCCTCAAGATAGGCGATTTGCTTACCGTTTACACGAGCAAATTTCTTCTGGTAGGGCATGATTTCAGACAGCATAAATTGATCTCCTCTGGGTCAAGTGTGAAGACGGCACGGCTATTTTCCGAGGCCCATCTGATCCAACCGCCATTTTAGTGTATCGATCCGATCCTGGCCGAAAAACGGCTCGCCATCTACCACAAATGTGGGCACGCCCCAATGACCAGCGTCGGCAAGCATCTGCTGGTTATCCTCGATTTCGCGTCTCAAGCCGATAATGACCACAGCGGTGGGAAGTCCTGTGAAAATGGTCTCCACGCGAAGATAGACCAATGTTGAGTAGGTTGGTAATCCGATGTAGACCAACTGCAGGCCGACATCCTTGTGTATTGATTTCATGGGATTAACAGATCATTTTGGTTTTGGAGCTTACTGTAGCGAATCCTATCATACTGCGCATAATGAACTACGTTATGTTATCCGAGAGGGGGCCTAGGGAGGCCAATGCGGGGCAGGGATAATAACATGACCCCTGACCCGCATTTACACATAACGTGCATTAGGCGCGCTTAGAGGCTGTTTAGTGGTTTCGTCAGTGTATCGATTTCAGTATTGTAGGTTTATCGATAAAAGTTAGATCTAATGATAGGCTTGGTTAATACCAAGTCTTTTTTTTGGCAAAAAATATTATAGATAAAAATACTTGACAGATAATAGTTGGCACACGTTTTGATTTGGCATGATAGTTGTATATATACAATAAGTGTGCCAATTAAATAAACGTACCAACTATGGCTTGTCAAGTATAATATTTAATAATCATTATCTATTTTCATATAGATAATAAATATTTGACAGGCATTTTTCGACATTCAAAAGACCCCCTCCCTTCGTCCTGAGCCTCTTGGAGCTCTGCTCGCCCTCTTGCTGAGCGGTGGTATCTTTCCTCGCTCTGGTGGTCACGACTGTGTGACTCAGCCGTCATGCCGCCGTCAGGGCGCGTGCTGCTGATCCTGCTGGCTGCTCTTGCTCTGATCGCGCTGAGCCAGGCACCATCCCACGGGGAGTAATACGTGGGTAAAGTCTCAGACAACTCGGGTCAGGTAGTGCGGTCGCCGTAGGCGATTGCCTGGAAGGGCAAAGCAGTACCGTCAGTGGCCGTAGGCCGCACCACTGGTAGTGGTAGTTGCAGTTAGCGGCCTCAGGCCGCTGCCTTGGCATTATAAGTCGAGGAATATATTCCCATCTTTTCCGGCTTTTATGTGTCTTAGTGTTAACTCAAGCGCTATGTGTAGAAGTTCACTTTCGCTTATCGGTGAGTGGTCATTTCCGATTAACACCTTGTTAATTTCTATGTTTTTCTTCCTTAAAAGTTCCTGCTCTTGCGGCTTTAGCCGTAGCGTTGAAGGCATCTTTTCTGCTCGTTTCATAATTTCACCCAAGTTTACATGATTACATGTTGCACGTTGCCTGTTCATGTGTATACTCGCATACATCGGTTAACAAAGTTTCATGCATACATGGAAACATTGTAGCTGAAAGGGCAAAAAAAAGGCCCCGGCTGCGGTAACAGTCAGGGCCTTCGCGGAAAGGGCAGAGCGCTAACTCTCCCGATCCTGTTGATATCCGCTTCATAGGATACGAGTTAATGGTACTTCAAGATTACTTTCAGCGCCAATCATACGACAGCGGCGACATTTCAATTGACACGCTGTCCTTTACGTTCGATCTCGGCGCGTTGACTGATCTTTCTCCTATTAATTGGCAGCTTGTTGCCTCCGGTCTTGAGTCTCCGGAATCGAATGATAATTTCTTCTTTTGGGCTGCATTTCAGTCTCTTATTGCTACTATCTTCGGTCCTCATTCCATCCGTTTAACTGAAAAATTCGGCAGCGGTCGTAATTTCTTCCGCAATTCGATCCAGCTTGAAAATAAAGCGGGTTTCGTGGCCTTCGGAGGCAATAACCGAGTGGTTAACAGTCAGGGTGTCACTGAGACGCGCCACGAGCGCATACAGGTCTATCTCAGTGGTGAGGGTTGCCGTCAGGTCGTCAACTGGAAGCAGGTCTATCACGCGCTCTCTGTCGTCATGGCGGACTACAATCCTCGGATCACCCGCGTTGACATTGCCTATGATGACATCGTGGGCAAACGCTCATTACAGAGCGCCCGCGACCAGTATTACCACGGTGATTTCAAGGGCCGTGGCCTGCCTCCCGGTGCCAACTTTATCGACGATATGGGGTCAGGCAAGGGCAGCACCTTGAACATCGGTTCCCGCGATACCGGCAAGATGTTGCGTATTTACGAAAAAGGCAAACAGCTGGGTGATAAGACATCGCCCTGGACACGCTGGGAGCTGGAAATCAACAGCAAACAATACGATGTTCCTCTCGAAGTGCTTATTTCTCCGAAAGAATATATCTCGGGTGCCTATCAGGCACTTGAGTGGATTTCCTCAGCTCGTCAGGGCATCAAGTCAAAAAAAAAGCGCGAATCAATAGAGTACAGCCATTTGGTTTTGCATGGTCGTCGCGCTTACGGATCGCTAGTTAATTACATGATGATTAATCGCGGTATGACGCCTGATCAGATTGTTTCAGAACTCATCAGAACGGGCGTTCCGGGTCGCATGTCGTGGACAGTCCCGGAGCATCACGAGTCGGCTGAAATTATTCAATCTCAAGTTACTCATCCGCATTTATATAAAGAAATTCATACGGTTGAGCGTCCTATACCTCCGTATGAGCATATTGGCCGTTCTGGCTCTCTTCGCCTTGATTGGGTGCAAGAGCAAATTAAACAGAGGAGCAATGCGTAATGAACGAAAAACAGATTATGGGTGATATGACAACGGGTAAGTGCATGGGTGCAAAGTCCCGTGTTCGCACTTTCGATGATGGTGGAAGCAAAACTGAATGGACTATTGGCGTTCAGGTCGAGCGTCCGAATGGTTACGACGAGCCGGATCTCGTCACCACTGATTTCAGGCTGTCAAAGGCGCAAGTTGATGCCGGAATATTCAACGAATACGCCAAGTTAAAAGGGCAGTTCGTCAGTGTTCCATTCTGGATCAACGAATACGAAAACAATGGCAAGCGGGGTTCTATCCGTATGCTTCATGGCCATGGTCGTCCGTTGGCGATTGGCAAATCAATCTCGTGACTGAGGTCGAATTACTTACAGAGGTCAGTGTAAAACTGTCTGATCTCTATCTTCTTGGGTGCATTCACGCGGCTGCTGTATTGGTGGGGCTTGGATGGATTGCAGGGCATCAACGCTAATGGAAGCAGATGCAGCAGAACTTGCTGGACTAGCACTAATGTGTTGGGTTACCGGCTTCACAGGGTCTTACTTGATCCTATTTTATAAACGACTTTTTGAGGTATCCAGTTCATGAACAAACAAACTTTTGTTGCTACAAAAATTGCGGGTGTATTCACTGTAGTCGCTGCTTCTGTGGGCAATGTCTACGCTGCTCTTCCTCTTGGCGCAGCTACTGCTTTCACTCAAATTCAGACTGACGGTTTGGAGCTGATTGATCTCGCATGGCCTCTGGCTATTGCACTCACAAGTGCTGTTATCGTATTGGGCCTGTTTAAGAAGTTCGCAAAAAAAGCAGCTAGCTAAAACTGGCCTTCGCTTTCTCCGCTTGGGGCCTTCGGCCCCTTTTTTTTGATAGTTGGGTAGGGATTCCGATGACGAGATTTTATTTTCTTTTTGCCCTGTTGTTGTTTCCCGCTTTTTCTCATGCTGTAACCGTTTCTGACCCACAGACAGCATGGTCTGAATGTGACGCCTATGCAGCAACCACAACCTATACGGGTTCCTGCTATTTGTCAGGCCCTTACTCTGGGTATTACACCGTTAATTATGGTGAACCCGGTTATTATCGAAAACAGTGGTCTTATTTAGAAGAGGCTCATTGTTCTTATCCAGAGGTCTATAATTCTACAACACAGACATGTCAGTCGGCCCCTCCTGAATGTCTATCCCCTAATTATATCGACGATGTTAGCGGTGAATGCGTTCCTCCTGAGGAAATATGTTTTACAACTATAGAAACTATGGCTGACCAATGCGTTTATATTGGTGAGGACGATCCATCAGACGAAGTTCCTCCCGGTTGTGTTTTAGATCTCCAAACTGGCTCACAAATTTGCGTCAGTGAAGAACCGGGTTGTTATATTGCGGATGGAAATACCATCTGTCCTACGCCGGAAATGGTTTGTGGTGAAAAGAACGGAACGTTTTCATGTGTCTCGCCAGAAGAGGAGGGCTGTGGTTATTTCAATGGGGAACGTGTTTGTTTTACTCCTGATGGGGAAAATATAGAGGAGGATTCGCCGGATCACCCAGATAATGGTGGGAATCTTGATGGCGACGATTCAAACGATATGTTCGATTCGAGAGATCCTGCGGAAGGGGGGGATCCTTCTGACCAGGTTGATCCTGTTTTATTACCTACTCAGGACGCTGACAGAGCAACCGAAGCTACTGCGCGTGATCAGCTCCAAGAGCTTAAGAACCTCAATAAAAAGTTTGATAAGCTCGGCGAAGGTGGTTTATTAGATCAGACCTTGGCCGGTTCAAAGATCGACAGCGCTGTTCCTGGATTAATCGATTCCACAGGAATTGACGGACTTACTTCTGGCATAAACGCGAATCCTTTTGGCTCTGACAATCTCGGTGGCGTCCCGGGCCTTGCTGAGTCTCTCATGCCTCAAGGCTCTTGCGTGGCTTATGCTGCTGATATTCTAGGTTTTGGCACTTTCACTGTTTCCTGTGAAGACACTGACCTTCTTCGGAGTATCCTCGCCTGGATTCTTTACGCTATAACGGCTATTTATTGTTTTCAACTTCTGACTACACCTGTGAGGTCTTGATATGCCATTGCCTTTGGTTCCTCTAGTTGGTGGCCTTCTTTCTGGTATCGGAACCGCCGCCGTTTCAGCCCTTGGCTATTTTTCCGCCTGGAGTGCTAAGCGTATTGCTCTTGTTGTTGCCGGCGTTGCAGCCATTGCCGTTGCAGTCGGGGTGTTCGTGTCTGTCGTTGATTCTGCTATTAGCTCTGTCGCTGTTTCGATGCCGGATGAAATTCAGACTGCTTTTTTATTCCTTCCTGCCAATATTGCGGCTTGTACCACTGCTATAGTTACAGTGCATGTTGCACGTTGGGTGTATTCCCTTCATTTGAAAGCCATTGATATAAAGGTCAACTAGTGAACAGCGGCGTTTATTTCATTACAGGAAAGCTTGGGGGAGGCAAGTCCTTGATATCGGTTGCTCAGATTCAGGACCGTCTTCGTCGAGGTTGCCCAGTTGCAACAAATTTAGATATTTATATGCACCATATGTTTAACCGAAAAGCTAAAAAGGTGCGACTTCTTCGGATTCCGGACAAGCCTAAAGCATCTGATATGTATGCTCTTGGCTCCGGTAATACCTCCTACGATGAGAGCAAAAACGGGCTTATTGTTCTCGATGAGTGCGGTACGTGGTTTAATGCTCGTGACTGGAATGACAAAGATCGTAAGGGTTTGCTTGAATGGCTGCTTTATGCCAGAAAATTAGGTTGGGATATTATTTTTTTGGTTCAAGATATTTCGATGATCGATAAACAGGCACGCAAATCCGTTTCTGAACATGTCGGCTATTGTCGCCGTGTCGACAAGATGTCTATTCCGTTTTTTGATGCTATTTCTAAGCTCATTTTTGGTCGACCTATTCCGAAACCTAAAATGCATGTCTGCGTTGTCCGCCTGGGGGATCTTCCGCATTCCCCGAAGGTCGATACTATGAGCTATGTGGGAACGCACCTCTATTCGTCTTACGACACAAAGCAAACTTTTCGTGACAACTATCCTCACGGAATACACTCAATTCTTCCGCCATGGTATACGCATGGTCGTTATCAACGCCCTAGAGATTGGAAAACATTCATGAGAATTACAAAAATCTATTTTCGGAAATGGTCAAAGGTATTTATGCTTTCGGGTGGCATTGTTGCCGGAGCTGCTATGGCCAGTTTTATGCAATCAGATCCTGTCACTGTTTTAGAGCAGCCTGTTGCGATCGCCAAGCCTGAAATCGGTAAAGCGGATGATGCGGTCAAAAATATAAGCTCTAATGAAAAAGAGATAGAAACACTGCTTGATAAATTTTCTGGTTTTATTCTCGATGGGGTTGCGACTGATAGCCACGGCGAAGTGATTTACAGTAGCATTAGCGACGGCGATGCCCGTTTTAATGTCGATGGGCTCCGCGCTCAGGGTCTGGTTGTTCGGATGGTAAGTAAGTGTGAATTGCTCCTTATGACCCAGGACAGATTACAAAGTACGCGGCTTTATACGACTTATTGCGCACCTGAAAAACCGCCTGTAGAGCTTCCTAAAATGACTTCGCAAGAGCGATATCAGTGGAAATTGCAGCAAGTTAGAGCACAAGAACGACATTCTGCTAAACATCGATGATATGCCGTTAACTGCTCGGATTCTGCGCAGCGGGAGACGGGCAGTTAACGGCATATCAAGTGCACAAAATATTATCTACCATGGCGCAAAGTGATTGTATTCACACTGATATTCCTGTGTGACGTCATATTTTAAAGTGCGCATAATGAACTACGTTATGTTATCCGAGAGGGGGCCTAGGGAGGCCAATGC
>NZ_JBBEBW010000035.1:9819-57939 GCF_040882185.1 Marinobacter sp.
ATTGTATTCACACTGATATTCCTGTGTGACGTCATATTTTAAAGTGCGCATAATGTATATTATGTTAAACGTAGTCCAGTATATATGATAGTTATGGTTGGTTGAGGAACCCCGGAAATTCAGGCCAAATGCCAGACCCTTAAACGGAGTACAGACCGGCCAGCCTTGGCCATGGAGTACGCGGAGTGTACTGATCGTAGTCAGCATCCTGGTAGTCCAGGAAGGGTTTGGGAATGAACAGGCCCGCGGCGTTGACCAGCAAGTCTATATTTTGCCGCCAAGTGGTTACTGCCACGCATTGAGCTGTTCCAGATTGCATATTCATGCCCATTTGAGCCCATCCTGGCATGAACAGTAACATTACGAGGCCATCTGTCGCTGATCCCCATCGATGAAGGCAGGCTCCAACGCCACGTGCAACACAGTGCCCTGCTTGTGATTGGACATGAAACGTATTTTCCCTCCCTGCACTTCAGTCATCAACTTCGCGGAATAGGTACCTAAGCCCGTTCCCTGCGCTTTATTAGCGGTTGTGTACTTGTCGAAGAAAGTGTCTCGCAGGCTGTCCGGGATTGTTCCTTTATTATGGATCAAAAGATTAATTTTGGCTTTTCTGTTCACCATAATATATACCTTATCGCCCGGTGGAGAGGCTTCGACGGCATTCTTAAGTAAATTGCGTAACAAGGAAAGGCAAAGGCTTTCTTCCCCGAGGCAAACACAGTTCGAGGCTGGCCGCAGTAATAAGCGGACCTGCTTTTGGTCAGCCTCACTCTGTAGCTCCCGGACGACCTGCTGTGCTAATTTTACCAAATTCACAGGGGTTGGCTTGAACCCGTAGACACCTGTCTCCATTTTGTAGAGGTCGAGGGTTCGGTTTACCATATTGATGGCATCAAACCCTGCGTCTCGCATGGTTTCCAATGCGCCCGCGACATGCTTGGTCCATGGCCCATTTTGCAGCAGCGCGTCGGCGGTAGAGATAATGGCAGACAACGGACTTTTAATGTCGTGCCGCGTCATCCGTTCCACATCTTCTCGCAGGCGAGCGTTCTCCAGCAGAGTATCAATATGGTTGCGAAGGTCTTCTTTTGCGTGGCGGATTTGAATGTGCGTCGCGACGCGAGCCTGCAGTACCATCGGATCAGCCGGTTTGGTGATGTAGTCCACGCAACCCGCTTTGAATCCGCGAGTGATTTCCTTTGATGTTGCTTGTGCAGTGAGAAATATAACCGGTATAGCGGCGATAGAAGGGTCATTTTTTAGCTGGCGACAGACGTCATACCCAGTTGTATCGGGCAGCGTCACCTCCATGAGGATGAGGTCTGGCGCCAGAGCGTGAACCATATCCAAAGCTTGTTTACCACTGGCTGCCGACCGGATCTCATGGAAGCGCTGTAAGAAAGGTGCGACCGCCTGGTCTTCCGACAGATCGCCAACCAGTAGTACAGTGGCATTTCCAAAATCGTGCCCAAACGCTTCGTCAGGTGTTTCATTACTTTCCTCCGCCGTGTTGGTGGCGTCGACTGGACTGGCGGGTTTCGTCTGATTGGTAACTTTGTTGACCCGATACTGAAGGTCTGAATAGGTGAAGGGCTTAATAAGAAATTGAGTGACGCCTTCCTGGATGGCCGCACTAACCAAAGTCCTGTCACTTTCGGCCGTCACCATCATAAAAGGAATACTGCGCCAGACAGGGGTTTGGCGTACTGTTTTCAGCAATTCCATGCCGTTCATTTTCGGCATATTGCTGTCAGAAATGATCAAATCAACTCGATTATTCGCCAACAGAGTTAATGCCTGTTCACCGTTCTCGGCCAGCAAAACGTTGTTCAGCCCCATTAAGCGGAGGCTGTCTTTCACCATTTTCCGCATTGCGGCCATGTCCTCTACGACTAGAATGGACATAGACTGGGGAGGAAAAACCATACAGGCCTCTTGGTGGTTTGAGAAAGACTGGGTGTCGAAGAAATGCGTTACTGTACATGGAGCATAAGGCAACTCCCGCAGCGCCGAGGTTCAGGACCCCCCTACCCGGCCACAACTTATCATTTGATCTTAGCCACAGCCATTTAAGAACTCAAATTTCTGAGGCTGTTTTTACCCACGCTTTGATAGAGTCCTGGCTGTAATTAATTGACCGCTACAATTGGAGGCGCAAAGCCCGGTAGATGAATAACCAGCGACGAAGGTTCTCGTCACGTAGGCATCCACGGAGAAACAGTTAGCCCGGTTACACCGTGAATCGACTTACCGTTTTGTGAAGCTCTCCTCCAAGTTTTGCAAGTTCGTTGCTTGCAATCGCAATTTGTTCCGTAGCAGTGGCGGATTGCTCAGTAACTTCCCGAATGGTTGTAACACCCACGTTAATCGATTCTGCAACAGAAGACTGCTCCTCCACAGCTGCGGCAATCTGCAAGTTCATTGACTGAATATTAGACACCGCCTCCGCGATTGTTTTAAGAGCTTCACCGGCGTTCCTCACGACAACGACGGTTGCATCGGCACTATCACTGTTCCGGTCCATACTCTGTGCAGCATCGGCGGAAGATTGCTGAAGCTTGCTAATTAATGCCTCAATCTGTTCTACGGAGCTTTGAGTGCGTTGCGCTAAACCTCGAACTTCATCGGCGACAACGGCAAACCCTTTACCGTGCTCCCCTGCCCGGGCGGCCTCAATAGCCGCATTGAGAGCCAACAGATTCGTTTGTTCTGCAATGCCATCAATCACATCGAGTATCTTGCCAATGTCACTGACGTCTCCCTGAAGTTTCTGGATGCGCTTTTTGCTATCTTCAATATCATCAGAAAGCGCATCAACTTGTGTGACAGACTGCTTGACAAGGTTGAACCCTTCCTTGGCGTGTTCATCCGCAAGCTCCGCTGACTGAGCTGCAGAGCTTGCGTTCTGTGAGACTTCATGGACCGTGGCCGTCATTTCGTTCATGGCCGTTGCCGCCTGATCTGTTTCCTCTCTCTGTTGTCGAGCCCCGGCACTGGTCTGCTCCGTAACGGCTGATAACTCTTCCGATGAGCTAGCCAACTGAGACACGCCGTCGTGAAGCTCTTTAATCAGAGACCTCAAGTTGACGGTCATTGTCTGAATAACTGCAATTAGGCGACCAAGCTCGTCCTTTCGGATGGATTCAATGTTGCCTGTCAGGTCGCCATTGGCGACCTTTTCGGCCTGCTCAACAATGATTTCAAGTGGTTTGGTGATCAAACCGGTAATGATCAGTGCAATGCCCAGTCCGACTACGATGGCAATGGCGACTGCGGTGCCAAGATACCACTGCGTCTCATTTCCCACGTCGGTCATGAGGCTTCGTTGGTCGATAAACGCTTCCTCGATAAGAGCGCCCGCGTTTCGGGCTTCTTCGACCATCGATCCGCTGAGCTGCTCCAGTCTTTCACGGCTCTCTACCATTTTACCGAATTGCGCTCTGTAGTTATCAATTGCTTCAACCAACTTGGTAGTCAGCGCCTGATTGCCGATGTTGTAGGAAGCATTATCCAGACGGGTTCCCCTCTCCATAACTGAACTCAATTCCTGTTTGAGATCAGTAACATAATCATCAGAGGCCCTCGATATAAAGTGTTTCTCCGCAATCCTGGCTGACAAAAAATGACGTATGGCAGCGTTGACTTCCCGAATGCCGGAGGATGCCCCAGACACTGATGCATTGCCATCAACCTGTTCCTGTATCTGCTCCAGCAAGGAGAGCGTGGTCCGGCCACTTTCCTCCATGCCTGCTTTGAGCTCGGTAGTGACCTCCACTTGGGCAATTGAGTCTAAGAGTAACGCTTTGTATGACTGAAGGGAGGCCTGGATTTTGCGGAGCGTCTCAGCTTGTCTGAGTGATATAGCCTCCTCTCCGAAAATGCCTGACGAGACCAACAAATATGTGCCTCCACAATCTGTAACAGGGCGACACACTTTTTCAACAGACTCAGGGGCTTGGCAGCAGTATTCTGCAATTGTGGATTCAAGCAGTATCCGCCCATGGAGTCTGTGCTCGACCGATAGAATTATCAATAACTTCAATCGCTTCTTTGCCTTGTTGGAAGTCCTCCAGGAGAAAAAAGTTTTTTTCACTCAATCGTGCTGACAAAAAATTGTCTGTGATTCGGGAGACGCCAGTCAGGCGGTCAGAACCGGCGATGAGCTTTTGGGATTCAGCGACCGCTATCAGGGCCATTAGGGTCAGCAAAACCAACAGAAGTCCAAAGCCGGAAAACAATTTCAATCTTACTGAAAGATTGGCAAACGCCCCCAGTGGCTTCACGCTCATATCGTTTTCTCCGGCAGATTATGCGAGGTAGGATTTACCAAAGTAGTTGCAAGTGCTAATATATGCAAATGAAGTATACACATATTTACATGAAATTAGCCCTGATGGTCGCTTTTGTGACTATCCCCATGATTGAATGGCTCCTGCGAACCGCAGCCGAGGCATCGACAATGAGGCGTCGCATCGTGAGCGGTAGATTTTACTAGAACGCTGGCTAGCCGAATCCCAAAGTGCCGAGGGAGAAGAGAGAAAGGTTGCCGTTAATTACCTTACTAGCTACTCGGTGCGCGACTTCCGAATTTGTCTAATATCACCAATTAAGGTTCGCCTTCTTTATCTTTTGAATTAGTGATGGGTACGGTTTATGAATGGAACGATCGATAATCGCCTCGCCAGCGGCATCTCTGGCCTGGACAATATTCTGGATGGTGGTTTTTTACCGCACCGCAGTTATATCGTCCGGGGCGGGCCGGGGTCCGGTAAAACCACCCTTGGGTTGCATTTCCTGACCGCAGTACCTGACACCCGAAGTCTGTTTGTCAGTATGGGAGAAGACGATCAGCAACTGCGAGCTGATGCCGATCGCCAGGGTTTCAATCTCGACAACGTTTCCATTGTCGACCTATCCCCCGCTTCCACAACTCCAGAAGACGCCGATCCCTACAGCATTATGGCACCGGAGGACGCCGAGGACCCGGGATTGCCCACACGGATCTGTGAGGCATTTGAACGCATCGGCCCAAAAAGGGTTTTTATCGATTCACTGACGTATCTGAAGTATTTTTCACCAGATGCCTACCAATACCGGAAACAAGTCATTTCCCTGTTGAGGTTCTTGACCAGCCGCGGTGCTACCGTGATGTGCACGGCGGAACAGGGCAATGCCAGCCGAGGCACCGGGGAACTCGGATTTCTGGCCGATGGCATTGTCACATTGAGTCAGGATGATGCCCGCCGATTCCTCGAGGTCACGAAATTCCGGGGTTCCGGTTTCTCGTCGGGTAAACACAGCATCAAGCTGGGTGAAACCGGTATGCGTTGCTTTCCGCGACTGGAGCCAGGTGCCCATGGCGTCGATTTTAATCAGGCCGACATGCCTTCCGGTATAGCGAACCTGGATAAACAGCTAAAGGGCGGGCTATCCCGGGGGACGGTAACGATCATCACCGGCCCCACCGGGGTGGGCAAAACCTCTCTTGGCATCCAGTTTATGAAAACAGCCTGTGAACAGGGTCAGCGCACCGTCGTGTACACCTTCGAAGAGATGACCAGCACGCTGACGTCACGTATCGAGGGCATCAATATACCGTTGACCGAATTGATTGTTTCGGGTGCGTTTGCCATTGAGGCCGTGGAACCACTGCATTATTCGGCCGACGAGTTCGCTGCCAGAGTACGGCAGGAAGTGGAGGAGCGCGGCACCCGTATCATCGTGATCGACAGCCTTGCAGGCTACAAGCTGTCCATAGGCGGAGACAATATTACCCGGCGACTGCATGCCCTGTGCCGTTACCTGGTCAATATGGGAGTCACCGTGATACTTCTCAACGAAGTCGAAGCCATAACCGGTGGCAATGTGCGAACCACAGAACACGGTGTGAGCTATCTTGCGGATACGGTGATTCTGCTTCGTTACATGGAGATGGAGGGAGAGATCCGAAAGACTGTTGGTGTTCTGAAAAAACGCACCGGAGACTTTGAAAAAAGCCTGCGGGAATTCGATATCACTTCGGATGGCATTAAGGTGGGCAAAGAACTCAAAGGACTCAAAGGCATCCTGCGCGGTGAGCCCGAGCATGTCGTACCCAATGAGGGTGCCAGTGAATAAACAAGCCACTACGTTGCCTGATCCCTCAGCAATGGCCACCGTAGACGCGGAGGAGCCTGTTATAGCCGTCATGCTGAGCCGCGCAGCTGATCGCCGGGTACTCACCCAGTTACTCCGGCACCCCTGTATTGAACCTGACACCACTACCATTGCGGAAGCCGGATTCGATTTGGGCATTGTTGACGTACAGACGCTTCTGCGCCTTGAGCCAGAAATTCGGGCGCTTCGGGCGGGGTCGGCGCCAGCATTAATGCCAATTTTACTGGCAGCTTCAGAACCGGAACTGAAAAAAGCCAACAGTTTGCTTGGTCACCTCGCAGAAGACGTTATCCGGACACCTATCCGCCGAATTGAACTGATCGCCAGGGTCAACAATTTGCTTCGTTTGCGACAACTCTCTTGCACCCAGAAGCAGGAGACCGAAAACACCCAGTCTAAACTGCAGGGCGCGACCCGGGCGCTGCATGCGTTCAGTTCCAGTAATGAACGGGTTATTCATGCCCGTAATGAACATCAAATGTTGAGATCTATTTGCGAGAGTTTGGCCCAAGACGCCGGCTATGCTCTTGCCTGGGTTGGGAAGGCGGGGGGACAGGAGGGCAACCGTACTATTGCTCTGGCAGTTGCGGGCCCCGCAAGTGAGTGTATTCACCGTATTGGCAGCAACCCGGACAGTGACCTGCTGAGTCAGGGCCCTGTTAAGCAGACTTTGAGCAGCGGGACTCGGCACCAGGTATCAGGAATCGCCGACCGGTCCGAATTGTCGGCCTGGAGGCAGTCCGCAAAGGCGCATCAACTGCATTCGGTCATCGTCTTTCCCCTCACCATTCGCGGCAATATGCCCGAGGCTTGCCTGGCCATTTACTCTACCGATACCAGCGGTTTCGCCAGAGCCGAAATTGAATTGCTTCAGCGCATGGTCGACAACATCATCCACGGCATTCGTTCCCTGCGGGAAAAGTATCTTCGCCGCCGAAGTGAAAAGAAAGCCCATGAGATGGCCTACAGGGACAGTCTGACAGGTCTGGCTAACCGTACCGCCGCCATCGAAGCCCTCGACAGGCACCTAAGGCAAGTCGGACCTTTCCCCCCGGCCGCCGGGTTACTGTACCTTGACCTCGATGGCTTCAAATTGATCAACGACGCCCTCGGCCACCATGCCGGAGACTCAGTACTGATCGAGGTGGCGGACCGCCTCCGTTCTGTCGTGCGGGATTCCGATCTGGTCGCCAGGCAAGGTGGTGACGAGTTTATAATCCTTGCCCCGCACGAGATCGGGAATAGCTTGTCCACGATCGAGTCTGGTGAGCTCAAGGCAGCGATGGCCCGGGTCGCGGAGCGTATTCTTCAGGTTTTGAAGAAACCATTTGATCTCCAGGGTCGTGAATATCATCTCGGCGCCAGTATAGGTATCAGCCTGTGCCCGGGGCATGCTTGCGACGCGTCGACCCTGATGATGCGAGCAGACAGCGCCATGTACCAGGCCAAGAGCCTCGGTGGTAGTCGCTACCGGTTCTTTTCCTCAGAGTTGTCCCAACGTCAGCAACACCGCCTGGAAATGGAGAATCGGCTTTATAAAGCCGTCGAGGAGAATCAGTTCAAGCTGGTCTTCCAACCTTTGATTGACCTGGCGACAACCAGCGTTGTGGGCGTGGAAGCCCTGATACGCTGGCCTCAGCCCGATGGTAGCAGCATATCGCCGGGGCAGTTCATCCCCATTGCGGAAGAAACCGGCCTCATTATCCAAATGGGCGACTGGGTTATGACAGAGAGCCTCGAGGCAATTCACCGGTGGCGAATGCAGGGCTTCACACATCTCCAGATGTCGGTCAATCTGTCAATCAGCCAGCTATGGCAACCTCGCCTGGTTGCCGGCATTGTCGAACAGTTGGACTCACTCGGAATCCCGCCAAAGGCTCTCAAAATAGAATTGACCGAGGGCGCCATCATGACAGACGTCTTTCGTATGGAAGGCATTATTCAGGAGTTCAGAGAGGCAGGCATTCCGGTTGCCATCAATGATTTCGGGACCGGCTATTCCTCCCTCGCCCGACTCAGATCACTGCCCATTACCACACTGAAAATCGACCGGAGCTTTCTTCGCGATACCCCCGACGATCAGACAGCAGTCATGATGGTGAATACCATAACTCAAATGGCTGAGAGCCTGGGCATCGAAGCGCTGGCGGAAGGCATCGAAACAGAAGCTCAGTGGCGCATGCTTCAGGCCATGGGCTGCCGCTATGGCCAGGGTTTCTATTTCGCCCGACCGATGGCGGAAGCCAAGCTTCTGAGGATGTTGGGCGCGGGGAGCTAATGCGACGCTTGTGTACTAAATCCTGGGCCTTCATTTGCTCGAGCTAGGCGGGATCTTACATGACTCATCTATTCCAAAAAGCGAAAATTATCCTAACAACATATTTTGTAACATTTTTTTACAGCGTGGTGGTTCTTTTTTGAACTACGCTGATAGTGGTTAATCGTGTTCAAGGCAGTCCAATGAATAGACAGAGTAGCAGTTACTTTCCGACCTTCGAAAATATATGGCATTCGCAGAAATGGCCAAAAATATCAGGGTCTGCGAGGATAATTTGCAGGCTGCTTATTGTCAGCGCCTTATTGGCTGCGGGCACATGGTTGGTGTATTCCACCGGGGGCACAGGATACGCCTATCCCTATGTAATCCTGGTACCGGTACTTCTATCAGCAGTATGGTTTGGCTCATCCGGAGCAGTCCTCAGCTCAGTAATGGGAGGGCTTCTTCTTGGCCCATTAATGCCTCTGGACGTCTCAACCAGCACTTACCAATCAACCGAAAACTGGTTGGCACGAACCGCTTTCTTCCTGCTTATCGGAGTCTTTTCAACGGGGCTTTTCCAAAGCCTTCGGTTGGCCAATAAACGCCATATGCAGGCGCTTGAAATCGACCAGAAAACCGGTCTTCGTACCCAGGCTGCCCTCAGCCGGGACCTCGAAAGGCTGCTTCGCCGGGTGAGGCCGGGCAATACTCCCTCATCCGCGATACTTCTGCTGCGTATGCAAGACTTGTGGGAAATTCTACAGTCAATGGGCGCCGAAACGGCTGAACAGGTGGTCAAAAACCTGGCTAACCGAATCAGCCAAAATATTAAAATCTCCCATCAGGTCTACCGGTTCAGTAAATCGGAGCTTGCCATTTTATTCTACGTCGCATCTCAGGAGGATGTAGATTCCCAGAAAGAAGTGAGCTCCGTTTTTGAGATTGCTCAGAGAATTGGTGAAGAAGAAACGACCGTAAACGGCATCCCACTACGCGTTCAGATTGTTGCCGGAAGTTACCTCATTCGAGAGAATGATCAGAATAAGGAAATTGTTCTCAATCGCGCGAGAACCGGTTTGTCCGTAGCGATCGAGAATAATGTTCCCTATCGACGTTACGATCCGATGTTCGACCAGAAAACGGCAGAGCGCGTTCAACTTATAGCGCGGGTCCGCGATGGCTTGGAAAATCAGGAATTTCAGTTATTTTACCAACCCAAGATATGTCTGAAGACTGGCCAGCACGTTGGCTCAGAAGCTTTGCTGCGCTGGTTTAACCATGAAAAAAAGATGGTTATGCCCGGGCTGTTTATGCCAAAAGTTGAAAGTACAACATTGATAGACCCGGTCACGCGATTCGTGATCGCCAGAGCCTGCGATAACATCAGATCACAGAACCTTATGCCGGTTAGCGTGAATTTCGCGATCAACAATTTGATGAACCTGTCTTTGATCGACGATCTGGGAAGGATGGTATCTTCTTATGGTGCAAACCCGGAATCTTTGGAAATTGAAATTACGGAAGGCGCATTGATCCGGGATCCAACGCAAGCAAAGGCGGCCGTTCGGCGCCTACGCGATCAAGGGTTCAAAGTCAGTCTGGATGATTTCGGCACAGGGTATTCTTCGTTTCAATATTTGACGAACCTGCCACTGTCGGGATTGAAGATCGACCGGGCATTTGTCATCGACCTGGAAACAAGCGCTGATGCCCGCACAATTATGGAGTCCATGATTTCCATGGCCAAGGCATTGAAACTCGAAGTGACCGTTGAGGGTATTGAAACGGAGGAACAAAGAAAGATTGTCACCGAGCTGGGCGCGGATGTGGCTCAGGGCTTCCACTACTCAAGGCCTCTTGCTTTGCATGAGTATCAAAAATGGGTAAAGGACCGCAGTCAGCGCTTATAATTATTACGGGACATATCTTCAAACTCGAGTCTTCTCAGAAACAAAGCAGTACAGGCCCTGGCTAGGCTCACTATTGGCTAAGTTGTGCTTATGATTCATCACAATGGCGCAAACGGCGAACATGAACCAATTTCGTGAATGAAGGGAGCCGGGCTGAACTTTCTATCGTCCGTTTATTCAAAGCCCTCGGCCCAACTCCCGTGGCCTAGCCCGGTAGCGCGCATAACGTCTGCTTCCGGAACAGCCGCTATGTCTCCCACCTCCCTAGAATCATAATGAAAAACACTTAAGCGCGAGGCAAATTCCGCGAACACCAGTGAGGCTTCACCATGGAATTCACCCCTGCCATGGGTGGAGCAATTAATACCCTGGCCCCAGTCCTGGCCACTGTCATTATTGGGGTTAAAGAAGTAGACGCGCATCTCTCCATCGCGGTCCAGACCAACCCTTGTAAGAGTGATGGCGTGTCGCCCAACCAGACGCCCACCACTGTCAGTAACGACAATACCGGCGGGCTGCGGGTGAATTACCGGAAGATTGCCATTGTAATATGGATGATAGCAGGCGAAAAAATGGCGAATGAAGCCATCGTAATCGTCGATCTTACCTGTCTCGGGGTTAGTCAGGCTGAGAAACCCGTGCCCTACCCACCAGCCATACATTTCCGGGTTGATCCATCGGTGTAGATCGTCGTCCCGCTCGCCGCAAAGGCGTCCCATTTCCCCATAGATACGGTCAAGGTGGGGTACCAGAACCAGCGAAACCGGGTCGACATCGGTTGGAGGTTCTTTCGCAAGACCAGGTTCGAGATGTTGCGAATTAATATGTTGGCCTTCGAAGCGCATGATGACATCGTCATCACGTGCGGCCCATGCCACCAGTTGCAGCAGATAGTCAGCGTCGTTGAACGACCACATTGAAAGACCAATGACAGACTGGCAGGTAGGATTATTACCCTGCCCCACGCCTAAAGGCTGCCCTAGAAGGCTCAGCACCCCGGCGAGCAAATACACTCGTGGCGGATGCGCATCCCCAAAAACAGCACTCAGTTTTGCGGCTGCGTCCGGGCACAATTTCAGTTCGAGCTGCCGCCATAAACCTGAAGCTACTGGCGGCGTGAAAAGAGAACCGCGCTCAAGAAACATGGCCAGCCCATACACAACCTGACTCGTCTCGGTATAAACTGCCTGATCAATAAGTTCGAGCACAAGCTGCCGGTAACACTGGAGAACATCATTTCCAGTAATGCTCAGGCCCAGCGCCATCGGGATAAGGTCGTCCCGAAGACCCCGCAAGTGTCTCAGCAGCATTGGATGGTAGGGCGACACCATACCAGTCGCATGCATCGCGCGGGCAAAGTCTTCCGCTTCCTGTGCCAACGCCGGTTCATCCATGGTTACCAGGCGTTCACCGTATATCGCCAAACCCGGGTCATCCCGGCAACCTTCGGTTGGACCAAACAAAGCACTGACAAGCCGAGCGGCTTTGTCCATGCCAGTGGTTTCAATGGTTGGATCGAACAGACACTTGGCTATCTGGCTGACCATCCGTTTGATGCTGTCAGTCTGGATTGGCCGTTGGGCCAGCAATCGCCTCACCTCATCCACCAGGCTTTCGAGAATGCTCTCATAACCCAGCCTTTCGAGGAGATATTGGTACAGCGAATTGACGATGTCGCCGAGACCTTGCGGCCGCTCCCGGTCTGCCTCGCTCATCTGCCCGGATAGCAGGTCCAGATTCAGTGCCGTTACCTGAGTCAGAAAATTTCTGGCCTGCTCCGACGAAATACCTCGATGGCGATAATCACCCATAGCCACCGCCAGTAGGCGAATCTCGCTCAGTGCTTCAATAGCGGTATAGTCGGGCGCGCCCTGACGTAAGGTTCGCACGGCTAACGCGGGTTGAAGGATGGCAGGCTTGCCCCAGTCTCCGTTGGTAAACACACCGTTGGATTCGATAGCCGGTACACGGGCATACAATGCGTCCAGACCGCCGGGTTCAGCCATGACAATAAGCGCTGTTTCAAGCACTTCGGTATTGGGTGCCTTGGGGTCACTCTGGCGTGCAAGCGCAAGCTTTTCCAGAGCTTCGTCAAGTTTTGTAATCGAAGCATTGTTGTCTGCACTCGGTATGGCCATGATATTTTCCTTGCTAACTTTTTACGCCATTCGGGATCGCCCAAAGATGCCCTTAAGGCGTTCCGGAAGCAAATCATTCCGGGGCTTTTGTTTCTATTTGTAACCATACCGACTATATTGAAGTTGATTATTGGGATCTACTGACCCGCTTTATCCGCCCGGTGAGTACCTCAAGGACTTTAGTGTCTCGCCTCTATCTGGGTCACTCAATCCCCTGTATACGACACTGCCAAATGGCTCAGTTCACCTAGTGCGCTCCAATGTGGGCGCAGTTTGTCTGGGTTAACCAGCAAGGAGAACACCGAATGTCGACAGCATCAGATACAAATCTACCCAAAGAAGTAGCAGCATGGCTCGATCCAACCATGGACTCGGTTCGCGGTACTGAAACTCCCAAGGATCCGAACAAAGGCTACATCGCCCTGCTTGGGTGGAGCGTCAACGCCATCAAGGCCGCGCAGAAGTTCGACCGGCGCTACATCGTCGTGGCTCCTGAATGGGCGACGGATTTTTGCACCGCCAACAAGATACCTTTCATCCCCTGGGATTTTATTCGTCTAAATGATCGGTCCCTGGAGATTGCAGAAAGACTTAAAGCAGAAGGCGTTGATGTCGCTATTCCTCTATTCGAAGAAACCGTCGAGTGGTCGGGAGCAATCAACTCCGTACTGATGGACAGCCCGCGCATGTATGGGCAATCCATTCTGTTCCGGGACAAAGCGTTAATGAAACGCCGCGCTCAGCTTGGTGGCATTCGTGTCGGTATCTTCGAGGAAGCTCACGAGAAAGATGACATCGTCCGCTTCATGAAGCGTGTCAACCAGACGCTGCTCAAGCTTGACGGTGACCCGGATGACCCGATTCACGTCAAGGCCTTCGACAAAGCCGGTTGCCTTGGCCATCGGATGATCCGGAAAATAGAAGAGATCGACAGCATACCGGCCGAAGAATATCCCCTGCTGATGGAAAGCCACCTCGACGGCTGGGAGTTTGCGGTTGAAGCCTGGATCCACGATGGCAAGATCAAGTTCCTCAATATTTCCGAATACGTGACCCTGGGCTACTCGGTCTTCGTACCGGCAACCGAGCAGCTTGAGAGCTGGCGTAACGCCATCACCAAGCAGATTGAGTTGCTGATCAAAACGTTCGAGATAAAATTCGGATTGATTCATCCCGAGTACTTTGTCACCGCAGACGGCGAGATGTACTTTGGCGAGGTTGCGTACCGTCCGCCCGGCTTCAAGGCTTTCGAATTGATCGAGAAAGCTTACGGGTTCAACGCTTATCAGGCTTCAATGCTGGTGTTCGATCCCAAGAGCACCAAGGAAGAGGTCGATGCCTTCTTCCCACGCGAAGTGGAAGATGCCAAGGGCTATGCGGGTTGTTTTGGTGTATATCCAAGACGGCGCGTGGTCAGCAAACTGGAAATGCCGCCAGAGTGTGTTGATCACCCTTACTTCGAGTCTCACGAACTGGTTGCGCCTGCAGAAGAAACGGTGCCTGACCGCTCGGCCTTCGGCACCCATTGGGGCCTGGTTTTCTTCTTTGGCGACGACCCCATCAAGATGCGGGATCTGCTGAAGGCCCAGGAGGAACTGGACTTCTACGTTTAAAGCCCTGCTGGCTCTCTTTCAACCTATTAAAGCGTCGAAAATCAGCAAGGCGTGATGACGAAAGCCTGATGATTGGTGGTACGGACCTTCGTGCCATCAACCACCAGCGTATCAAGGGAGCCCTGGCTCGGGTGCTCTCTGCGCTTCTTCATCACCGAGGTAAAATGTTCTTGGACACGCTCCCGCGACAACATGACTGCTACAAATCATTACAACTGACAATTTGTAACTCGTACGCAAGGGTCTAGAGTTATTCAAGAACTTCTTTTCCTGTATTTTCGGACGAAGCGCCGTAGGTCTGGAATGTCCGCTGGTGCCTTGTAGTTAAGGAAAAATGATGATTTCCTCGAACACCTTGGCTTCCCACACCGAGACACATCAACCCACTTTTTTCTCATTCCGAAATGAGCAGCGTCATATTCTGTGCTTTGCAATTCTAGCAACGCTGCTGGGTGCTGGAACCGCGATTGTTTATCAAACCGGAGGAACAGCGTTTGCGTACCCCTATCTTATGCTTATACCGGTATTGCTGGCATCGGCATGGTATCGCTTAGTAGGCGGCGTAGTCACCGCAGCAATGGCGGGGATATTGATGGCCGCCATGCCGTTGGACGTAGACAGAGGAATCACTCAGGGAGTATCTAACTGGGCTATCCGGCTCGCGCTTTATATAGGTATCGGCGCTTTTTCCGGTTCATTGTTTCAATCCATGTTCAGAATAAACCGCAGTAGGGAAAAACTGCTATATGTTGACGCCGAATCAGGCCTTCTCAATGTAACGGCTCTCAGAAAACATCTGGATAAAAAGATGATGACTCAGCGAGAGGATCAAGCCATCACGCTGGTGCTGATCCGCGCGGTCGATATTACTGAAGTTCTCGAGGTTCTGGGAATGGATGCCTCAGGCGAGTTAATGGCAGCTGTTGGTCAAAGAGTTATAAAACTAGTTCCCCCGTCGGCCAGTTTATACCGGTTTAGCAACTCGGAAATCATGGTGATGTTACCTGCTGTAGAAAGGCTAAACACAGAGCAGATTGTGCAAAACCTCATTGATGCAGGTGAAGAAAATTTAACCGTCCAAGGCATGCCCATGCGGGCACAGATGGTCTTTGGCAGTAGTACCTACAGAGCGGACTCGACGGCGGCGAATCTGATCAGCGAAGCGCGAATGGCAATGTTTTCTTCTATCGAAAAGGGTAACAGTCATCAGGCTTTTACGCCCTCGCTCCGGCGGCGCACTCTTGAAACCATTCAATTGATTTCCCGGGTCCGTGAAGGCCTGGATAAGTATGAATTTGAACTGCATTATCAGCCAAAAATCAGACTTGAAGACGATACTGTCTGCGGTTGTGAAGGACTCATTCGCTGGAGAGACCACTCAAGCGGCGGCTTCATCCCACCCGGTAAGTTCATGCCAAAAGTTGAAAATACAACTTTGATAACACCGGTCACTCATTTTGTTCTGGAAGAGGCTTTCAGGTTTGCAGGTACGCGATCAGGTGTCGTGAGCATTAACTTTTCGGGCCGCAATATACTTGATCAACAGTTGATTAACCGAATGGGAAAACTCCTTGAACAAACCGGCCTTCCACCTGGGCAATTGGAAATCGAGCTTACCGAGTCTGTTTTGATGCGAAACCTCGATGCAGCGAAGCGGTCTATCCAGGCAATTCGCTCCCTCGGCGTCGGAGTCAGTATTGATGATTTTGGTACAGGGTTTGCCTCTTTCGAATACTTAAGGCACTTGCCAGTGACAGGGCTTAAAATTGACCGTGTATTTGTGACCGACCTGGAGACCGATGAAAAGTCGCGGCGGCTTATCTCCTGCATGATCGAGGTTGGCCACGCTCTTGGCTTACTTGTTACAGCAGAAGGCGTTGAAACCTCAGGCCAGCGTGACATTCTGAAATGTTTGGGATGCGACCATGCCCAAGGCTTCCTTTTCTCCCCTGCCATACCGGCTGAGCGCTACGGCGAGTGGGTTGGTGGTCGATCTGGCCCGAATAAACCACGGTAAAACGCTTACCGGAGTCGGAGTGCATGAGGAGATCTCTGACTTTAACTGCTGCTTTCGCCAAAAGATAAACGTCTGAACGTCTGGAGGGTTAGACCAATCAACCCTTCATGTGAGAATGGTGTCGGCATGTAGCCCTTCCGCTATTTTTACTCCCTTTTTACAGCAACACCCTGCCTCCCGTTGTATTCTCTATCACACTTACTCTGCGTGATGCTGTGGATTCCGTCTTGTTCAAGAACCTCTATCCGGTCATTTTCATAACCAGCATCCTGCTGTTCATTCTATGTATTTTCATGACGTTACCGGTCATATTGTTGGCCGGGGTTCCTATTGAGAATGCGTCAGCGTTCTCGCAGCCAGCTATGGGTATCTTTTTGGTAGGGCTGGCGGGAATTTTAATCAGTCGAAACCAGCCCCGGTACCTGAAACCCCGCTACATGTTTGTTCTGACCGTCAACGTATGGGTTGTCGTATCGCTGTTGGCGGCCATACCTTTCTATCAGAGCAGTCTTCAGCTCAGTTGGACGGACGCCATATTTGAAAGCATCTCCGGTATCACAACCACGGGTTCAACGGTTCTGAGCGGTCTGGACAATATGGCGCCTGAGATTCTCATTTGGCGGTCTATTCTCCAATGGCTTGGCGGCATTGGTATTATCGGTATGTTTGTTGCTGTTCTGCCCTTTCTTGGCATTGGTGGTATGCGTTTGTTCGCGACTGAATCCTCGGAATGGACTGATAAAGAATTGCCACGAATGAAAAGCCTCGGCCGTGGTCTCCTGTTGATCTACAGTTTTTTCACATTCAGTTGCGCAATGGTTTACTGGTTCTCGGGCATGAGCCTTTTTGATGCTGTAAATCACGCGCTCACCACACTCTCAACCGGAGGCTATTCTACCTCTGATATGTCCATGGGCAAGTTTGAATCCGATCTGCTGTTATTCGAATCAACCTTTTTTATGATGCTCGGCGGCCTGCCTTTTTTCCTGTTTGTTCGAGAATTGCACGGGCAGCACGGCGTTCTGCTTCGGGACCAGCAAGTGAAAGCATTCCTTTCATTCCTATTGCTGGTCACAACGCTTTTGACACTGCATCGCTGTTACGTGCAGCCGGATATTGAACCGTTTTCCGCTTTCGCCGCGGTGCTTTTCAACGTCACGTCTGTGGTCACTACCACCGGCTATGCCTCGGAGGACTATTCGCTGTGGGGTCCGCTGGCTTACACGGCCTTCCTTTTTCTTACCTTTGTGGGGGGTTGTTCAGGTTCAACCAGCGGTGGCATGAAGATCTTTCGATTCCAGTTATCGTTCATGGCTTTACGTGAGCAATTGACAAGATTGATACATCCTCGAGCGGTGCTAACTCGAAATTACAATGGACGTCCAGTGAGCGATGCCATTATTACCTCATTGATTGCTTACGGGTTTGTCTTCGTGTTTTGTTTGTTGGTAATGACCCTTGCACTGGCAAGCCTCGGGCTGGACTTCATGACCAGCCTTACAGGCTCACTGACAGCGCTGACAAACGTTGGTCCCGGTCTTGGTGACGTTATTGGTCCGGCCGGTAATTTCCAGACACTGCCGGACGCTGCAAAGTGGATACTCACCGCCGGTATGCTTATGGGGCGACTGGAATTGCTCAGTGTTATTGTATTGTTCTCTCCCGTTTTCTGGCGCAACTAAAAGGAATGGTCTTGGGCTCCCGATATCTGGTCGTACTACTGATTCTGCTGGCAGCTAATGTTGCGGCCTTCGGGTTACAGTATTTCCTGCCGATCGGGAATTTATCGCTGGTCTTCATGACAGCCGTGCTCTGGGTGGCGGCACAGTATGGTATCGGCCCTGCTCTGGTCGCTGTGATGGTCAGTTTCCTGAGCTACAATTTTTTCTTCACGGAACCCCGGCTGACATTTCACATCATGCGTTCGGAGGAATTGGCTACTGTACTTTTCTTCTTGCTGGTCTCTGTTGTAACCGGCCATATTGCGAGTCGGCTGCGGTTACAGTTGCAACGTTTGAAACTATCCAATGCACAGACCGAAGCATTACTTGATTTCTCCCGCTGTCTTGCGAGTGCTTCCACATCTCATGCTATTTGCGAGGCGGCCGCCGGGAGTATTGATAGATATCTCAATACTACAGTGACCATACAATACCGGCTGGGAGTAGATCAGGAATGGGCAATCACCGGGCCGGAGCTATCACCTGCCCTCCACAAGCAGATAACCGAGCTGATTCACTCCAGGCAGCCTCATCTCGAATTGAAAGTGGGTAATACCCGCATGCACTGTTTGACGCTGAGGCATGATGACCAATGGCTGGGCGTATTGGCTATTCGTCTGCAACCCGAGACCATGCTACCAGTCGGCCAGGGCCGCCTACCGCTGCTTGAGGCCTACGCCAGCCAGCTTTCGATGGCGCTCATGCGAGCCTATCTTGATCAGACATTAAACGACGCCAGACTTTCCGAAGAAACTGAACGGCTACGGGCTACTCTTTTGTCGTCGGTTTCACACGACTTACGCACGCCACTCGCTTCGATCATTGGCGCGGCCAGCAGTGTCCGTGACCTCTCGGACACATTGACTCCTGAGAACAAAAAAGAACTGCTTGATACAGTACTGGCGGAAGGTCAGCGACTTGATCGTTACATCCAGAATCTATTGGATATGACCCGGCTTGCAAATGGCCAGCTGCAACTGAAAAAAGACTGGATTAGCGCCCAGGATCTGATCGCTGGAGCGTTGCGACGGTCCTATATTGATGAGGCGACGTTAACTGTGGAACGTCGTATTGCGCCAATGCTCCCGTTGCTGTACAACAATCCCGCGCTGATGGAACAGGCGCTCATCAATGTCTTGGACAATGCAAAGCGCTACTCCCCGGCAGGCGGACATATCTGGGTAGAAGTTAGTCAGACCAGGGAGCAAGGCGTGGTGACTATTTCGGTGACCGACGAAGGGCCGGGCATTGAAGCTAACCAACGCCTGAAGATATTCGAAACTTTTTTCAGGGGCGAACGTGGTGACCAGGACTCCAACGGCAGTGGACTCGGGTTGGCGATCTGCAAAAGTGTACTGGAGGTACACGGCGGCTCTGCCGAGGCCAAGCCTGGCCGCCAGGGGTCGGGGATGTGCATCGCATTGTATATACCACTCCATCTCTCCCAGGAAAGCCCTTTTCAGCCAGACGATGACACCTCAGGACCAGACAAGAACACCTCGGAGATTAAACTGTGAACTCTCCGCTGTTACTGGTGATTGATGACGAGCCTCAAATCCGTCGTTTTCTTGGCATAAGCCTGCAGTCTCAGGGTTATCGCGTAATTGAAGCCGGGGATGGGCGCGAAGGCCTGATGAAAATAGGTGCTTATGATCCAGATCTCGTCATTCTTGATCTCGGCCTGCCTGATATGGATGGCAAGAAGGTTCTGGAGACCATTAGCCACACCGGCAAGGCCGGGAAGGTTTTGGTGCTTTCGGTGCGCAATGATGAGGACGAAAAAGTGGCGGTGCTTGATTTGGGGGCGGGAGACTACGTCACCAAGCCTTTCGGAATCCAGGAACTTCTCGCACGCGTGAGAAGGATGCTAAGGGACGAGCCGCCTGCCAGGACTCCCAGAACGACGGTTTTTGAAACCGGTAACTTCTGGATAGATCTGGCCAGGCGGGAGGTGGCGATTTTCAACGAGCCGGTGCACCTTACCCCTAAAGAGTACGCCGTGCTAGAACAGCTAGCCACTCATCCGGGGCGTGTAGTCACGCAAACTCAGCTACTGTCCAAGATATGGGGCCCCAGTCATGGTGATGACAGCCATTACCTCCGTGTGGTGGTAGGAAGGCTTAGGCAAAAGTTGGGAGATAATCCCGACAACCCGTCGTTAATCGAGACGGAATCCGGTGTCGGCTATCGGTTCACCGATAACCTGACCGAGGTACCCCAAACGAAATCCCCACGCTGAATGTTGGTTTGCCCACCATCAATCTTCGTTTTTTTCAACAATTTCCGGTAGCTCGTTGTACTCGCATTTTTTCTCCGCAAGGAAGCTGTCTGAGGATCCCACGAGAATATTGTCATCCTCAAGGAACCGACGGCCGAGCAGTGTCGGATAGCTGAACCTGCCACGGTCCGTTAGCGAAAACTGGGTTTCATGGGTGCTGCCACCGATACAGAATTCCATTCTGACCACGTAGCGACGCTGTGACGGAGCGCCCTTTCGCTTGATCAATACGGTCCGCTCAACCGGACGCTCGAATTCCAGCACAACGCTTTCGGGCTTTTTAACACCTTCAACTTCCACCTCGTCCATATCCTGGTGATCAGCCAGCGGGATCTGGAAACTCACCCACTCGTCGTCGCCTTTTTTGAAAGGCTCCACATTCACAGCGTGCAGCGATGATGTTTTAGCACCGGTATCAAGCCGCGCTTTCATTCTCAGCCCGGTATCCTGCAACACAACCCACTCAACGAAGCCCATAGTTTCCTGTGGCATATCTTTCTTCTCGTCGTTATCCGCCATGGCTGGCTGAGATAACGCAATTGTTGCGGCAAGACCTAAAGCTAGACCGGTTTTCATAAGATACTCCGCTGTAAGGGCTGAAAAAATCAACGGAGCCAATCATGCCAAAGTCATCGGAGAGGCGCTATTAACCTGTCAAAACAGTAATCAGTATGTAATGAATGTCTACAAATTAATCCGCTGACAAACTTCTGATTTTCGTGGAATGCCCACTGTTAGCGAGGCATCAGATCATCTTGTAACGTTTGAGACGCACCCGCAGCATGCTGCGGGTAATGCCAAGCAAGTGGGCCGCGTGCACCTGGTTGCCATCACATTGGCGGTAAGCTTCGGTGACCACGAGGCGCTCGATGTCGCTGAGCAGGTTGCCGGGCGAGGACTGCAATAACCGGGTGATGCCTTCCTGAATCAGTACAGAAGCTTCGCTTTCCGGTGGGCGAGCATAGTCGTCAAAAAATGCTTCATTCGTTTGATTAAGCTGATCTGATATACCGTGAAGCGTTCCGATACCTTGGTCAAATGCCAGATGGTGGTGGTCAATCTCGTGGCTGTCCGTCATTAGAAGAGCGTATTGAATAACATTCTCGAGTTCCCGAATATTCCCGGGCCAGGAATGACCTAAAAGTTTGGCCTGGGCTGCAGCGGTATAGCTGACCGGGCTGGTGACACCGTGCTCAAACTGGTAACGATGGGCGAAGAATTCGCTTAGGGGCAGGATATCTCCGGGTCGGGCTTGCAATGGCGACAATTTGAGCATGGCTACATTGAGCCGGAAATAAAGATCTTCACGGAAATGTCCACTGCGCACCCTGCTCACCAACGCTTTGTTGGTTGCAGCGATGAGTCGAACATCGATACCGATTGCTTGGCGACTACCCAGCCTTGTTACTTCTTTTTCTTGCAAAACACGCAATAATTTCACTTGAGAAGTCAGCGGTAATTCACTGATTTCATCCAGAAACAACGTTCCGCCTTCAGCCACTTCAAACCAGCCCTTCTTCATTTCGGAGGCGCCGGTAAACGTACCGCGTTCGTGGCCAAACAATTCTGATTCAATCAATTCTGCCGGGATAGCGCCACAGTTGACTGCAAAAAACGGTCTGTCAGCCCGCGTGCTGTGTTGATGAAGTTCCCTTGCGACAACTTCTTTGCCGGTGCCCGTATCCCCTTCCACCAATACATTGAGAGAGCTGGCTGCGACACGAATCAGCTGGGTATAAAGCTTCTGTGAAGCGGGATCCGTAAAAAGCCCGGTAACACTTTTTGTTTGTGCGGTCCTTGCAATCGTTTGAACAGCGTAAGGCCTTGTAATCGTCAGAGCCATAGCATGGAACCTTTATAAGTCTTGTTGATTGTTCAAAAAAAGATCGCTTGTAAAAATGAATAGTCCAAGAGTGGCGAATGCTTACAAGCCACTTATTACTTGCACATCGCAATTAAGGTGCCAGTTAACAGGTATCTTCCTAACCCATTATTTCCATGGACTTTTCTAATTCGAAGGAATTATCTGATGAGTGTTGTGACCAGGTTTTGGGGGGAAGACCACCCATCATTAATCAATGTTGGGTGGTTTTACACTACTCAGAGCGCCATATCGGGAGAGGCGTGTAGGCGGGCGCGTTCAGAGGACATCGTCGCTCATTTCAGGTCCAGGCTGACCTTGATGAACTGACCGACATCCCGGATCTCTTCCAGACAGACGCTGTGATCCATGGGATAGGTTTTATACTCAACCTGATAACCCATTTCGGTCATCCGCTCGACACTCATGCGCCCGAGTGATTCGGCGACCATAGGATCACGTGTGCCATGGTAAATTCGAATCGGTATGTTTTTGTTTGCATCAGAAGGTTTGACGGTGTCCGCCGTTGCGAAGTAGGTCGACAAGCCGAAGATTCCCGCCAGTTTTTCGGGATAACTCAGGCCAAGTTCATAGGCGACCGCCCCACCCTGTGAAAACCCGGCGATGATAATACGTTCGGTTTTTACGCCTCGTTCCACTTCGCGTTCGATCAGGCGTGCGATAGCGTCCGCTGATGCTTTTAGCTGCTCCACGTCGACTGTTCGGTTAATGTCCATTGCCTTGATGTCATACCAGGCTGGCATCTGCATACCGCCGTTGATGGTCACCGGCAAATTGGGCGCATGGGGAAAGATAAATCGGATGGCTGCATCCTTTGGCAACCCGAGTTCCGGCACCACAGGCTCAAAATCGTGACCGCTGGCGCCGAGGCCATGGAGCCAGATCACAGATGCATCTGGCGATGGATTGGTTTCAACTTCTACGCTTTTCAAATAGCTCACGGGCGCCCTCTTCAGTCGGTGGATCAATCAGGATGACCTGCATTCTAACCGATGAGCCTGATGATGAAACCGGAGGCGAACTAAAACAGTGGCTTTTTCAATGCTGCTCAAGCCTTTAAACTGAATAAAGAGCACCTATATAGTGAGGTAGATCGGTGCAAGGTACGCCATAGTGACGCGCGTTCCGATACAATGGAATACGCCGCATTCAAACTGCAACGGGGAACCCCATGACACTCAAATCGTCATCAGTCGCTACAAGTGCCAACGGTCAGCAGAAGACCGACTGGCCACTTGGGGATGTTATTGCCGGCCTGCGGGAAGCCCGTCATGACTGGCGTGAGCAACACGGCCGGGATCTGGATCTGGGCAGTCGTGAAATGCCTTCCCAGCAAGCAATCCATGAAATCATCGATACCTTGTGCGGCATTCTGTTTCCGATGCGTCTCGGACCTTCGGAGCTCACCAAAGAAGGCGAGGATTTCTACGTAGGTTACCGGTTGAACAATACGCTGAATGCGCTGCTGGAACAGGTTCAACTGGAATTGAGCTACAAACGTCGTGTGGTTGATCAGGGCGAGTTACAACAAAAGACCCGCTCGATTATTCAGGAATTTGCCCGCAAATTACCTGCGATCCGGCGTACTCTTGATATGGATGTGGTGGCTGCATATCGAGGTGATCCGGCTGCTACCTGTGTGGACGAAGTGCTCATTTGCTATCCCGGTGTCCGTGCAATCATTCATCACCGGATTGCCCATGAATTCTATAAAGTCGGGTTGCCACTCATTGCGCGGATTATTGCTGAAAAGGCCCACTCCACAACCGGTATCGATATTCACCCGGGGGCGACCATCGGCAACCAGTTTTTTGTCGACCACGGCACTGGCGTGGTGATCGGCGAAACCGCCGTGATTGGCGAGCGGGTCCGTTTATATCAGGCTGTGACTTTGGGGGCGGTCCGCTTTCCGGAAGATGAAAGCGGGTCACTGAAGAAAGGTGAACCCCGCCATCCCATCGTGGAAGACGATGTTGTGGTTTACGCGGGCGCGACGATTCTGGGCCGGATCACAATCGGCAAAGGCTCGGTCATTGGCGGTAATGTCTGGCTGACACGCAGTGTGCCAGCGGAGAGTCAGATTTCCCAGGCCAGCTTGCAGCAAGCTGGTGATTGTCTCCAAACGGGTACCCCAACCGCGCCACATCCGCAGGACACCGCATAGGACGTCCGCCACTGTGCGAAAATGGACACTTCATTACAGACTGTTTAAATCTGCGCATTCATTTGCGTAGATTTAAACAGTGTAAACGACCAAGCTATTGATCCCAAACGTTTAAAAATTTGGCGCGTTTTGTGCTAGTGCACTTTCAGGATTCTTTTGAATCCATGCAAGGCATAAAAACAACGCAACGTCTGGGAACAATATGACAAACACCAACGATACGACAATTTCTCCTCGATCAGGAATTAACAACCAGAGAATTGCACTGGCTTCGGCAGTGGCCCTGACCCTGTGTTCCGGCCTCTCACACGCTCAGGCAGAATCTGAAAGCCGCAATATTCTCTCCGGTTCGGACGCGGTCAAGCTTTCGATCTCTGGACAAATCAACCGTGCGGCAATGCTGGTCGAAGATGGCGAAGACACCACACTGCTGAACGTTGATAACAACGCCAGCTCTTCGCGTGTTCGTTTCATTGCCGAGTCTACCGCCAGTGGCCCATGGTCCGCCGGTGCGGCTCTGGAAACTGAATTCCGACTGAATAACAGTTTCACTATCAGCCAGTTGGACGAGAATCAGGATGATGCGTCAGCATTCCGTAATCGCCGGGTTGAAGTCTATTTCGCCAATGAAGATCTGGGTAAAATCTGGCTCGGACAAGGCTGGACGGCCAGCGAGGGCGTGAGTGAGAATGACCTGTCGGGAACGGCTATCGCCGGATACTCTGAAGTTAATACAACAAGCGGTGGTATTCTTTTTCGGGAGAAAGGCTTTGATGGCGAGCTGTCGCCACGCGGCCCCAACAACCCGGATCTCCGTTCCGTGGCGACCAACCTGGACGGCCTGGGAAGAAACACCCGTATCCGTTACGACACTCCAAAATTTAATGGTTTCCAGCTTCGTACCTCCGCCGTAAACCAGGGCGGAGTTGACGTAGCGCTGTTTTATTCAGGCAATGTTGATCGGCTGAAAATTGCAGCAGGTATGGCCTGGGCAAACAGCGACGAAGCCACCGGGAATGACGGAGCAGCAGCCCTGGATGATCAGGTTTCCGGTTCTATTTCTGTTCTGGATACTTCTGGCTTCAGCGCTACTGTTGCTCTTGGCCAAGCCAGCAAGAATGACTCTTCCCTGGAAGACGTTACCTTCGCTTACACCAAACTGGGCTACCAGACCAAACTGATCGACGCGGGCACTACGCACTTCTCAGTGGATTATCACACAACTGATGATCTCCAGCGCGAAGATGATACCGTCGAAGTGATCGGTTTCCAGGCTTTGCAAAAAGTCAGTTCGATTGGTACGGATTTCTACGCCAGCCTGCGCTCCATTTCCCTGGATCGCACCGGCGTTGATTATGAAGATAACCTTGTAGCGCTTCTTGGCGCCCGGGTTACCTTCTAAACGTTACGTGATGTAGGGTCACGTTGTATTTTGAGGGGCCGAAAGGCCCCTTTTTTAATAAAGGTGTTGCGTCCCTGGCCCCCCCTCCGGCGGACCGAATTTCAACAGGCCCGGGAAAAAGCTCAAAAAGTGCTCTTCGAGCACCGCATCATGCGCCCGTATTTCCTCAATAATGCCCCCGAAATCGTTTCTGAAACGAATCCTGCCTGCAATCCTGTCGAGGGCATAGCCGATGTTCTCCAGATCGGTATAGGAATTGAACCAATCGTGGTCGATCATATGGGCCGTGGCAGCTGCCATTTTTGGCGGCATCAGATAACGCCCTGCTTCGAGATCCCGATAGACTGAGCCGATAAAAGCCTGCCGAGACAGGTTGGTGAAGATATCCCAATGTCGTAAAAGATAGTGGTCATAAAGCACGTCCAGTGCGACCCCTGCGAACCGTCGACGCTGGGATGAGAACAGCCTTTTACAGGCAATCACGTCCGGGTGGCTATCGGTATAGGCGTCCACTTTCCGGTGGTTGATCAACCCCGCCTTGACGGGTGCCGCAAGGCTTTTCACATCCAGCCCCTGGGCGAAGTCCCCCAATAAATTACCTACTCTGGACTCCACCGTTGGGCGAGCCAGAAACAGATGAGCAAGATGATTCACTGTATTGCCTCGATTGCTTTCAGCATTTTTCAGTGACTGTGTTCCGGGCTTTTAGTGAGCTTAATACCGGATTGGCATACATGCCCAGCAAATACGGCTGGATAGCCGGATTACAGGCATCAAGCCTTCGGTTCATTTCAGCTTCTGCAGACTCCATCTCGGCAGGCGTCCAGGCTTCGGCTGTTACAACCGTGTCGCGTACCTTCTCGGGAACATTGTGAGCGCCAGGGTGGGTACCGCTCAGGTTGTGGGCCACCAGGTTCGAGGCATGCAGGTGGTAATTGGCGTGCATTTCACGGTCAATCACGCTGGCAAGCTCTTTCGGCGTATCCGGCGAATCGGATATCGGTACCCCGAAGTGGACGTGAACGTGACCTTTATAGCCAGTCAGACCCTTGACGATCTGATCAGTATCTTCGTTCGCCGCTTTGGTATAACTCCCGGTTCGGGCCCTTGTTTCGAGTTCCCTCGCCTTATCCCGGTCGCAGGGATCATATTCGTAGGCGATCGATACCGGCACAATATTGATCCGGTTCATCGCTTGGGCAAATGTTTCCCCAGTCTTCTTGCGACACATGTAGAACATCTTTGTGATTGCGGGGTCAGTCTCGTCTATTCCGTCTTTTGCACGACCTTCCCGCTGAGCAATCCAGATGCTCTCACTGTTTTCGATGCTGTGATTGATAAAGGAGGAAAGCGTCAGGTAGGCATCGCGCATTTCTCTGGGACTGGGAATGTTGCGCTTCACCACAAAGCTCTTGTTCAGACGCATCATCTCGGCAAACACCCGGTTGTGCAGTAGATTGTCGCCGATGGCTATTCGGGTGGTGGGGAAACCGTTAGCGAACAAGAGGTAATTCACCACCAGAGGGTCGAATACAATGTCCCGATGGTTGGAGATAAACAGGTAGGCTTTTGACGGATCAAGATTATCCAGGCCCGAATAGGTCACCCGATTGGTCGTCCTGGCAATCAGCTGGTCTACGTAATCATAGAGCCTGGCCTGAAGATCACCGATGCTTTTGGCATCGCCGAACTGTTCTTTCAACCAGCGTCGAACCGCTACCCGCACGAGTCCCGGCAGCCATCGGTTAAGCGTCGGTGATTTAAAACGTCCAATCAGACTCAGGAATTCCTGGTCATTCATCAGGCGAGCAATGGCGGCCTCAGTTTCGTCGTCACCATAGGGACGGATGGCGTCAAATTCCTGCATGAAGTTCCTGTTGTTTTGTTTATTTTCAGACCAGATCGGTTCAAAAACGCCGCCATTGTAAACCTTTAGGGTCCTTTGTGCCCAACTGCTTGTTGCGGAGAGTGTGACGCAGGCGAGTGTCACGAATAATTCAGAGGCATATGGAATTCTGCTAACATACTCAGCGCCACTCACTCCGCGCATTTCTGGACCGTCTATTCCATGGATTCTCACCACCTCACCATTGATAAGCCTCTTACAGCAAACGTTGCGCCGGAAACAGTTCTGCATCAGGTCTTTGGTTACGATCAGTTCCGTCCACTTCAGGGCGAAGTAATCCACGAACTGGTGGCCGGGCGGGATGCAATGGTGTTGATGCCAACTGGCGGTGGCAAATCACTCTGTTATCAAGTGCCAGCGCTCGTGCGACCGGGTACCGGTATCGTAATATCGCCCCTGATTGCCTTGATGCAGGATCAGGTCATGGCGTTGCAGCAACTCGGGGTCCGGGCCGCGTTTCTGAATTCCACCATGGATTTCCAGCAAGCAAGGGATACCGAGAATGCTCTGCTAACGGGGGAGCTGGATTTACTCTACTGTGCACCGGAACGCCTGCTGCAACCGCGCACCCTGGAATTGATGCATCAGGCCTCGATTTCACTGTTTGCGATTGATGAGGCCCACTGTGTCTCGCAATGGGGGCATGACTTCCGTGCGGATTATCTGGGCCTTGATATTCTGGCGCGGGAGTTCAGCGATATTCCCCGTATTGCGTTGACCGCCACCGCTGATGAGCGCACTCGCAAGGAAATAGCCGAACGCTTGTCGCTCATTGAGGCTCGCCACTTCATCAGCGGATTCGATCGCCCGAACATCCAGTATAGAATCGCGCCTAAAATTAATGCAAACAAACAGTTAATCGATTTTATT
Organism: Marinobacter sp.; assembly: GCF_040882185.1. Lineage (GTDB taxonomy): Bacteria > Pseudomonadota > Gammaproteobacteria > Pseudomonadales > Oleiphilaceae > Marinobacter. Next base: position 38,140 of record NZ_JBBEBW010000035.1, read on the forward strand.
AAAGTTGAACATAATAGTGATTCCGGCATTGTTTACTGCCTGTCCCGGAATAAGGTCGAGGCCACCGCACGGTTATTATGTAGCAAAGGTTATACCGCACTGCCCTATCACGCTGGCCTGCCCTCGGAGATGCGGGCGGAACACCAGGAAAGGTTTCTACGGGAAGACGGCGTCATTGTGGTCGCGACAATTGCTTTCGGTATGGGTATCGACAAGCCCGATGTGAGATTTGTGGTCCATATGGACTTGCCCAAAAGCCTCGAAGCCTACTACCAGGAAACCGGTCGTGCGGGCCGTGATGGCAATCCCTCTACCGCCTGGATGGTTTACGGCTTGCAGGATGTCATCAAGCTTCGGCAGATGCTGGAAGGTTCCGCAGGTAACGACCATTTCAAACGGGTCGAGCGCCAGAAACTGGATGCCATGCTGGGGTTGTGCGAAATAACCACCTGTCGCAGGCAAGCTTTGCTCCGCTACTTTGGCGACAAACAGGAAAACCCTTGTGGAAACTGCGACACTTGCCTGGTGCCGCCCGAAACCTGGGACGGTACAGTTGCGGTTCAAAAAGCCCTGTCCTGTGTGTTTCGTACCGGCCAACGATTTGGCGTTAGCTATCTGATCGATGTCCTGAGGGGCGTTGAGAATGACCGGATTTTACAGGCGGGCCACCATGCGGTCTCAACCTTCGGCATTGGCGTCGAACTCAGTTCAGCGGAGTGGAAGTCAGTCTTCCGCCAACTGGTGGCTAACGGTCACCTCCGCGCTGATCCCGACGGCTATGGCGCCCTGCAATTAACGGAATCCTGTCGACCGCTGCTAAAAGGCGAGTTGACCGTGAGTCTGCGTAAAGATCCGGTAGTGAAAGGCCGGAAAGCTGCGGGAACCGGCAACAAGGTAAAAGATCAGATCACCGACCATATTGGCTGGGAAGCGCTCAGAGCCTGCAGAAAAGCATTGGCTGAAGAACAAGGCGTACCGCCTTACGTGATTTTCCACGATACGACGCTGTTCGAGATTCTGGAGCGTCGCCCGCAATCACTCGATGAACTGGCAGGTGTAAGTGGCGTCGGTGCAGCCAAGCTTGAACGCTATGGAGACGCCTTCCTCAAAACTATCGCAGCTTTGGATTCAGGCGTCACTCAAGCAGGCTGAACGTTTCACCATCGAGATGAATTTCTACAAGTTTTCATTATTTCACAGTTTAAATAGGGCTTTCATAGCCAGAGCAACTAGACTTACGTGATTTTCGAGCGATCAAAAGGAGTGATTGCCTGATGCATTATCGCCAGAAGCCGTTGTGCTGCCGTTACCGTAGCGCTCTGATCTTAGTAGGAAATCGCCGGGTACTTTTCCTCGTCGCCTACCTTATATTCAATTCTTCCCATGTTAACGCCTCAAACGCCCTCCCCCTGGCCGCGAATGCCTCTGAACCTCAGCAATTCCTGCTTTGGCATCGAAATTTTGACAGCCCTGCTGTGAAAGCCCTGGTGGAACTCGCTCTGGAGAAAACCCCCGAATACGGCCCCTACACCATTCTCAGAAGTCCGGAAATGGGTCAGGGACGTGCAGTGAAAGAGTTGGCCAACAATAATCAGCGCGTCATCAGTCTCGCAAATGTTGCCAGTTCCGTTGATCGGGAAGAGCAACTGCTCGCCATTCCAATTCCCATCGATGGAGGCCTGCTGGGCTTTCGGGTCTGCGTGGTCAGAGCTGAAGACAAGGAGTTGTTTTCCGATGTTCGGCGAGTGGCGGACCTGTCCGATCAGAATCTGCGCATTGGCCAGGGCACCCATTGGCCTGACACCGGCATCCTTAGGGCAAGCGGGATTGAAGTAGTTGACCACCCTCGTTTCGATGTCCTGTTCGCCATGCTGAAACGGCAGCGTTTCGATTGCTTCGCCAGAGGAATTAACGAAGTACTGCACGACCTCGATACTCTGCAAGATGCTGGCATGGTCGTCGAGCCCTATCTTTTGCTTGGCTACCCCATGCCTTCCTATTTCTTTGCAGGTCCCGATGACCATGAAACCGCACAGCGTATCCAGCTCGGCATGGAGCGAGCGATCAGGGATGGTAGCTTCAGCGATTATCTCGAAACTTACTATGTTGTAGCCATGGAGCACCTACGTCTTAACGAACGCACGGTCCTGATGCTCGACAACCCCTACCTGAGTGAGGACTCCAGTCCTATTGCACGGCGGGCCCTTGAGTCGCTGCGTCAACGCATTGAAGGGCCGCTCCATGCTGATAATTAGACCTTGAGAAGCGTGGTTTACTTCTGCAGGAAGTTATTCTGCAAGCAATTGCCCGTGGTCCCAACATTCTCATTATCAGACAGAACCTCCGCCCCACGGCGAACTCTTTACCTGAATCTGGTAAACTGCTGACCGTTGACTGCAATTAAAATTACCCGGAGTTTCGCTTTTATGGCCCATGAAGAACTGCACCTGAACCTGAGAAATCTCACGCTGGACGACTACGACCAGCTCAAGATTTTGATGGACAGAATCTATAATGACATTGGTGGTGCCTGGCCGAAGGAAACGATAGAAGCACTGGTTGAGCAGTTCCCGGATGGCCAGATATGTATCGAGGATTCCGGCGAACTCATCGCCGTCGCTCTGACGGTGCTGGTGGGTTACGACCGGTTCAGCAATCCCCATACCTATGATGATCTTATCCTCAAGAATGAGAAAATTCGCCACAACGCCAAAGGCGACTCCCTGTACGGACTTGATGTCTTCATAGACCCGGAATATCGGGGCTATCGCCTGGGGCGCCGTCTGTATGAAGCCCGTAAAGAGCTGTGCCGGTCAATGAACCTGCGCGCCATTCTGGCCGGTGGCCGCATACCGAGTTATCACAAATATTCTGATCAATACACGCCTGCCGAATACATCGAGCGGGTTGACCGGAAAGAAATTTACGACCCGATCCTCACGTTTCAGCTGTCCAATGATTTTCAGGTCACCCGGCTGATGCACAAATATCTACCGGAAGACGAAAAATCATTGGGTTACGCCACACTCCTCGAGTGGAATAACATCCTCTACACGCCCCCTTCCTCAGTATTGAACGTCAGGAAAACCCAGGTCAGGCTGGGTGCAGTCCAGTGGCAGATGCGGGAATTCGGGTCGGTAGAAGAAGTGCTCGAGCAGGTCGAGTATTTCGTCGATGCCCTGTCCGATTACAAGAGCGACTTCGCGCTGTTTCCGGAATTCTTCAACGCGCCGCTGATGGGATTGACGGACCAGATGGACCAGACCCGGGCAATCCGGTTCCTGGCAGGGTTCACTCAGCAGTTCCGGGATGAAATGTCGGACATGGCGGTGAGCTATAACATCAATATTATTACCGGCTCCATGCCCCTGCTGGAGAATGACCGTGTCTACAACGTGTCTTATCTCTGCCATCGGGACGGGCGTGTTGACGAGCAGCGCAAGATCCACATCACCCCGCACGAACGCCGGGACTGGGTAATTGAGGGTGGTGACAAGTTCAAGGTTTTTGATACCGACGCTGGCCGCGTGGCTATCATGATTTGCTACGACATCGAATTCCCGGAGCTCGGCCGGATTGCCGCCAGCCAAGAGGTGGATATCATTATGGTGCCGTTCTGGACTGACACCAAAAACGGTTATCTGCGAGTACGTCATTGTGCCCAGGCCAGGGCCATTGAGAACGAATGCTACGTGGTGATTACCGGCAGTGTGGGTAACCTGCCAAAAGTTGAAAACCTCGACGTCCAATATGCGCAATCATCCGTATTCTCGCCCTCGGACTTCGCCTTTCCTCACGATGCCGTGATGGCAGAGACGACGCCCAACACGGAGATGATCATGTTCTCCGATATGGACCTGGAGAAGTTGAAACTGGTCAGGAACGAAGGTTCGGTAACCAATCTCAAAGATCGCCGTACCGACTTGTTTGAAGTCCGAATGATGAATAATTGGCCCGAATAACGAACGGGAACAGTTGATGCTCCACCTCAATACACAAGGGTATTGTGTTGGGGCGATTGCCAAACGGGTGTCCACTGGCTATTGTTTAACCACGAACAGACTATCAGATGAAGGTTTTGGGCGATAAATGGGCGGTTCGCTCTGATCGATGGAAGGAACATGCAAAAACAGACCGAATTAAGAGAAGCCTTACCCGATCTGATCGCCCGTTTCACAGTCAAACGCGGACTGTTCAGGAAAGAACGCATTGAAGCCAATCTATACGCTCTCGATGAGTTCAGTTGTGTACTGAAGACCGACAAAATCTTTAGTCCGGGTGACACCTTGTTGTTGGACCTCATCATGGATATGCCCTTCGATAATATCGAGGCTGAAGGTGTGAATGGGCTGGTAACCGAGCGCAGAAAACACTGCAGCAATTATTTTTATTCAGTTGATTTCATCTCGGGAGATGCGCATCCCCAACCTTCGTTATCCGACAAGTTGAGCCGAATACGAAATGTACTGGGCAAAAAACAGTCCCTTCGATCACGCCGATCTGGCACCTCGTCCAGTTTCGGTCAAACCGCCTGACCCGCACCTGACAAGATATCAGCATAAAATCAACTCCAGGGAGAGCATCATCATGGCCAAGAAAGAAAAGCCAAGCGTTGATAAGATCGTTAAAAAGGTAAACAAGGAATTCGAGAAGACATCCACCCAGATCGAAAGTCTGATCAGCGATGCCCTCAAGCAATTTGATAGCCTGCAGCACCAGATTCAGGAACCCATCCGTAAATTGATTGGCGATATCGACCAGCTTCGAGATCGTGAAATGAAACGGTTCAATGAAGAGCTTGAGCGTCGTCTCGGCGAGTTCCACGAAATCCAGAACTCAGTGCTGGAACGAATCGGCGTTGCCAGTAAAGATGCGCAAAAAGACGCTGAGAAAGCTGCCAACGCGGCGAGCGCGAAGGCCAGCAACTCCACCAGGAAAGCTGAGAAAAAAGTAAAGTCGGCTCCCAAGAAAACAGCGGTAAAAGCAGATAAAGTGGCGGCAAAAACTCGCAAGACAACGGCGAAAGCTGCCTCCACTGCCTCCTCTTCGCCCTCCAGTGCTAAGCCAGTTGCTGCAAAGAAAACACCAGCCAAACCCAAGGCGAAGCCTGCTGTTCCAAAAACGGCATCTGCCAAACCGGCAACGAAACCGACTACCAATTCTGGCCCCAAGCTTGTCAACAAATCAGACCTCACCCTGGTGAAAGGGGTTGGACCGGCTACAGCCAAGAAAATGAAGGAAGCGGGAATCACCTCCATTGATCAGATTGCAAACCCGACCGAAGCGGAGAAGGAAAAGCTCAAAGCATTTTCTTCCATGAAAGGGTTTGAAACCTGGCCGGCAGAAGCGAAGAAACTGACCTGATGCGAGCAACCGAACAGCCTGTCCTGCGTGACATCGTTCTTATCGGCGGCGGCCATAGTCATGTAGGTGTTCTGAAACGTTTTGCAATGAACCCTGTACCGGGTGTCCGTCTGACACTGATCTGTCGTGACACCCACACCCCCTACTCCGGTATGTTGCCGGGGTACGTGGCAGGTCATTACACCTACGACGAGGTTCATATCGATTTAAGTCGCCTGGCGGAGTTTGCCGGTGCGCGCTTCTATCGTGACGAGGCGATTGGAATCGAGCGCAACCACCAGCGTGTGGTCTGTCGTAACCGACCGGCAGTGCCTTATGACCTGCTGTCCATAAACATAGGGTCTGCCCCCCGTGTAAATGACGTACCCGGTGCTCAGGACCATGCGGTGCCGGTTAAACCAATCCACGGGTTTAATGCTCGTTGGTTGGCTTTACTGGCCCGTATCGAAAGTCACCAGGGCCCGATGGCCGTTGCAGTAGTAGGTGCTGGCGCAGGGGGTGTTGAACTTACCCTTGCCATGCAATTTCGGCTGCGCCGGGAACTCGAAGCACGCGGAGGTGATCCCGATCAACTAACCTTCCACTTGCTCGATGGCGCCAGTACGATCCTTCCAACTCACAATGCGAAGGTGCGTGGCAAATTTGAGGAATGCCTTGAATCCCGTGGCGTTCAGCTGCACCTGGGCTCCCCTGTTACCCAGGTGGATGACGGGAAGTTGATAATCGGGTCAGGTGAGACTCTGAAAGTGGACGAGATTCTCTGGGTCACCCGTGCCGGAGGCCCCGAGTGGCTTCAGGATACAGGGCTGGCACTGGATGACGGTGGGTTTATTAGGGTCGAAGACACCCTGCAGACGGAGACCGATCAAAACATTTTTGCAGCAGGCGATATTGCCAACGTCACTAAACATCCCAGGGAAAAAGCAGGGGTGTTTGCAGTGCGTCAGGGCCGTCCGCTTGCTGACAATCTTCGTCTTGCGGCCCTGGGACGCAAACCAAAACCGTTTGTACCCCAGAAAAAATGGTTGGCGCTGATCAGCACGGGCGACAAATATGCTGTTGCCTCCAGAGGCGACAAAGCCCGATATGGGAAACTGGTCTGGCGCTGGAAAGACTGGATAGACCGGCGGTTTATGGCGAAATTTAATAACCTGCCAGCCATGGCGGAAAACGCCGACTTGCCGGACACCTCCGCAGCCCAGAACAAGGAAGAAGCTTCCCAGGCGATTTCCGCGGTCGCCATGCGGTGTGGTGGATGTGGTGCAAAAGTGGGGAGTACCGTATTGTCCCGCGCGCTTGGCGAGCTTCGTCCCATTGAGCGCGATGACATTCTGGTCGGGCTCCATGCCCCTGATGACGCAGCCGTACTTACGGTACCACCCGGTAAGGCGGTGGTGCACACGGTCGATTTCTTCCGGGCGTTCATTGACGACCCCTACGTATTTGGACGTGTTGCAGCGAACCATAGCCTTGGCGATGTGTTTGCCATGGGCGCCGAGGCTCAAAGTGCGACCGCGGTCGCCACTGTACCTTACGGCATCGAATCGAAAGTCGAAGACATAGTCTTCCAGATGATGAGCGGTGCGGTAGACGTGTTGAATGAAGCCGGTTGCGCTCTTGTGGGAGGCCATACTGGCGAAGGTCGGGAGCTGGCGCTCGGTTTTGCGGTCAATGGCCTGATTGACCCGAAAGAAGTGATGAGCAAAGGCGGCCTTAAAGCAGGCGATGTGCTCATCCTGACCAAACCCATTGGTACCGGCACACTGTTTGCTGCCCATGCCAGGCTGGCGGCTCGCGGACGGTGGATCGACAGTGCCCTCATCTCGATGATGCAATCGAATCTCGAGGGTGCCCGCTGCCTCAGGCGTTATGGTTCAGAAGCCTGTACCGACGTTACCGGTTTTGGGTTGCTTGGCCACCTGGTAGAGATGACTCGGCCGTCAGGTGTGGACGCCGAATTGAACCTGGGGGCGATTCCGGTGTTGCCCGGTGCTGAAGAGACGGCAGCAGCTGGCATTCTCAGCTCGCTTCAACCGGCAAATATTCGGCTTCGCCGGGGCATTCGCAATCAGGAAGAATGGGTCAGGCACCCCAGATACCCGCTGATTTTTGATCCCCAAACGGCCGGTGGTTTGCTGGCAAGCGTAGCTGCAGATAAAGCCGATGCCTGCGTGGCAGAGCTCAAGGCAATTGGCTATCCTCACACAGCCATCATTGGACGGATCGTACCTCAGGGGGAAGCAATCGAGCCCATCCTGCTAAAAGCATAGTCAATGGCCGCTATCAGCGCGGCCTGCTCTGCTGCCGGAGTAAAATTTCCGGCCAGCTCGGTGACCTTGTTTCGAAGCTCTGCAAGAAAATCAGCATCACGTTCGGCCCTGAGTAACAAGCTTGCCAGGGCCTTTTCATTTTCTACGGGATAGTAGCCAGAATACGAATCACCCAGCAGACCCCGGTTACCTGGAATGTCCGAGGCAATGATCGGCAACCCGCCCCGGCATGCTTCAGACACGACGTTGGCCCCGCCTTCCATCCGTGAGCTAATCACCATCACCTGGCTGGACCTCATCAATGATTGAACCGCAGTACGGTCGATTTCGCCAAGCCAATGGAACCGGGGGTTAAGGGTCGCTTCCTGCTCAGCCATTGTTCGCCAGCCCGGGTTATGTGGTTTACCCGCCTGAACAATACGTATGCGTGAGTCATCCGGTAAGTGTCGGGCCGCCATCGCCGCACGCAACGAGTCTTTCTCATCCCTGAGGTGGCCGATCACACAGCAATCAAACGGATCCGTGGCGGGACAGCGAGACTGAGTCGGTTTTTCTGCAGATTGCAAAACGATCCTGACCTTGTCGCGAAACCCCTCGGGGATGTCCGTTGCCACCTTTCGATGCAAACCAATCAGTGCATCTGCCGATGCCATTGACTCGTGGGTCGCCTGTTCATCGCGGAATTCTGGACTGTAAACATCTGTTCCGGTAAGCACACCAATCAGGGGGATTTTAGGATTCATCTCACGAAACTGCCTGATTGCTTCGTGGCTACGCCAGGTGTGCAATGCAATCATAAGATCAGCAGCCTGCCCCTGATACCGCGTAAGAATGGAGACCGTGTGCCCGGAATTTTCCAGCAAGCGTTTCCATCGCTCAGCCGTGGCGCGGTTCCCGGCTTTCGAACCTGGTTCAGCAGGCGTAACAATAAGAATATCCAGCATTAATACACGGCTCCCAGGCAGGTTGGTCATTTCTATCAAGTTGTACGGCAGCGAGCAAGTTGTACGTCAACGAGGAAGAAAGTAGCAACATTTGTCTGAAAAACAAAAGCTAAAGCAGGCACTTCTTCGTATGAGTGTTCATCGAGAATGGGATTAAGAGTATCCTGTTCGCCCAAGGCTGTTCCCGGACTGTTGAAGGCATCAGACTGGACAGACCGAACCACTGATCACTGCAGGGATTCTCCAATGTTCACACGATCAATCAGAAATACTGCGCTTTCCATCATTCTCGCCCTGGGCGCGGTCATGCCCGCATACGCCGAGACGTTTGTTTTTACCGCCATTCCTGACGAAGACGAGACCAAGCTGGTTGAGCGCTTCCGTGGCGTAGCCGACTATCTTTCCGAACAGCTCGATGTCGAGGTTCGCTACATCCCGGTCAAATCTTACGCGGCCGCCATCTCGGCCTTCCGTAATAACCAGGTGCAACTGGCATGGTTTGGTGGCCTCTCGGGAGTCCAGGCCCGTGCGCTGGTAGAAGGCTCGGAAGCGTTGGCCCAAGGCGTGGAAGATCAGGAGTTCTATAACTACTTCATTGCCCACAAAAGCACAGGGTTGGAACGATCAGACACCCTGTCTGACGATGTACGTGGCAAAACTTTCACTTTCGGTTCGAAAGGTTCGACGTCCGGCCGGCTGATTCCTGAATACCACATTCGCAAGACCTTCGGTGAAGCGCCCGAGGAAGTCTTCGAGCGGGTAGGTTTCAGCGGTAACCACACACGGACACTGAGACTGGTTGAAGCGGGCACCTATGAAGTTGGCGCCCTGAACTATAAGGTCTGGGAAAAAGAACTGGAAGACGGCAATATCGACACGGACAGTGTCAAGATCATCTGGAAGACGCCGGCCTACCCTAACTATCAGTGGAGCATTCGTGGCGACGTCAATGAGCGCTTCGGTGAGGGCTTCAAAGAGCGGGTAAAGCAGGCCCTGTTGGCACTGGATGACCCCAAGCTTCTGGAGAGCTTCCCCAGATCCGGTTTTGTGCCCGCATCGAATGATGACTACGAACCCATTCAGGACGTAGCAGAGCAACTGGGAATCATTGATTGATGCCAGGTATCAAGCTATCTGGTGTAACGGCTTCTTTTGGTGGCGAGCGGGTTCTTGGCCCGCTTTCGCTTAATTTGGAGCCCGGTGAACGTATTGCCCTGGTAGGCAAAAGCGGCGCTGGTAAATCCACTTTGATTCGATTGTTATACCAGCAGGCCAATAACCAGGCTTCTTTGATTCCTCAGGACCTTGGCCTCGTTCATGCCCTGCCAGTATTTCATAATGTCTATATGGCGAGGCTTGACCAACACCCGAATTGGTACAACGTCGTCACTCTTATACGTCCTTTCAAACGCGAGCGCACCGAGATTGGCCCACTCTTGGAGCAACTGGGTATGTCGGAAAAAGTCTGGGCCACGGTGGCGAGTCTCTCAGGAGGGCAACGGCAACGCGTAGCGATCGCTCGTGCAATCTACCGTAAAGCCAACATCTTGCTCGCAGACGAGCCCGTCTCAGCCCTCGACGGTCCCATGGCTCACGTTGTTATGTCACACCTGAATGATGCTTATGAGACCTCTATCGTAGCGCTGCACGATGTTGAATTAGCCCTGCGTTATTGCCACCGCATTGTCGGCATACAGGATGGCCAGATAGCGCTTGATGAAGCCAGTTCCCGGCTGTCTGAATCCGACATATTGCCGTTGTACTGAGCCAATTAATGTTTTCTTACCCAACCATTCGCACCACTTTCCTGTTTGTCGCCATCGCGATTATCGCCCTGGCGTTCTCAGATATTGCGATTACTTCAATTAACCCCTGGCGTGACCTGGGACGTTTTTTCCTGGGTGTGGTCACACCCGATTTTTTCTCAACCGAAGGCCTCGCCACGGCAATTCTTCGAACCGTCGCCTTTGCGTTTACCGGTGTGGCACTGGGCAGCGTGTGTGGATTTCTGTTAGCGCTGGTCTACCGGTGGCGGATTGTCCGACTTTTTTCAGCCTTCATTCGCGCAATTCATGAACTCTTCTGGGCGCTTATTTTCCTGCAGTTCTTTGGCTTTCACCCGCTCACAGGCGTGCTTGCAATCGCGATCCCCTATTCCGGCATCTTCGCTAAAGTCTATTCGGAAATTCTCGATGAAGCAGATCCGGAACCCCGAGCGTTACTGCCGATGGGCACAAGCGCGATCTCGATGTTTCTGTACGCCAGGGTGCCCGACGTATGGGACAGAATTCGCACCTACACGTCCTATCGACTGGAATGCGGTATGCGCTCGAGTGCGATATTGGGCTTTGTTGGGCTGCCTACGATTGGCTTCTATCTTGAGAGCTCCTTCTCTCAGGGACAATACTCAGAGGCAGGCGCCCTGCTGATCCTGTTCTATGTTTTGATTGCAACCATTCCCCTGTGGGTCAAGCCTAAACTGCTGCCAGTGTATGTAATCGGCGCACCTTTCTTTCTGGGCGAAGGTCTACCGATTGTGTGGGGCAACGTAGCGCGGTTTTTTACCGAGGATATTGTTCCCTCTCCGATCAGAAATAACGAGGGTTTCGGTGAGTTAGGTGTGTGGTTCAGTGATTTGATGCTGACTGAAGCCTTGCCCGGCATCTGGAATACGGTGGTTCTGACCCAGATAGCGTTGGTCTTCACCGGCCTGCTGGCTCTACTGGCGTTTCCTTTGATATCAACACATTTTGGCGGCCCTGCCCGGCGAACATCAGGGCATATTTTCCTGGTAATCGCCCGGTCCACCCCGGAATATATTCTGGCTTACATCCTGCTACAGCTCTGGGGGCCGTCGATGTTACCTGCCGTAGTCGCCCTCGCGTTACACAACGGGGGCATTATTGGCCACCTGATTGGCCGTCAGAGTAACACGATCAAGCTCAGGGCTGATGCCGGTACCGGTCTGAATCGCTACGGTTATGAACTGGTGCCCCGGATCTACAGTTCGTTCCTGGCGTTCCTGTTCTACCGCTGGGAAATCATCATGCGGGAAACCGCCATTTTGGGCATTCTGGGGGTGGCAACCCTTGGCTTTTACATCGACAGTTCGATCCAGAATATTCAGTTTGACCGAGCGATGGTGCTGATTCTGATTACAGCCATGCTGAATATCGGAATTGATAGTCTGTCACGGCTTATCCGTCGACGTCTTGCTCTGCAGACCATGCCGACCTGCTGAGTCAATTCCTGGTTGCGACTACCGCGTTTACCCGTGTCCAGTCGGCTTGCCCAAACCGGCGTGTAGGTGCAATTCAGGGTTCCGCATCGCCTTGTCATCGTGAGAAAATATTGAATCGATTTTATCAATCGATTCCTCACCAACAGGATTCCATCGTGCAGCCAGATATCTCCGTACAGAATGTGAGCAAAATCTACGCAGACGGATTTCACGCCCTGAAGAAAATCAATCTTGACATTAAACGAGGCGAAATCTTCGCCTTACTTGGGCCAAACGGGGCGGGCAAAACGACGCTGATCAGTATTATCTGCGGTATCGTTAACCTTAGTGAGGGCCGTGTGCTGGCGGCTGGCTACGATATCGTCAAAGATTACCGGCAAGCTCGCTCTAAAATAGGCCTGGTTCCCCAGGAACTGAATACCGACGCCTTCGAGACCGTATGGGACACCGTCGCCTTCAGCCGCGGCCTGTTCGGCAAAGGCCCTGATCCTGCCCATCTGGAAAAAGTACTTCGGGATCTCTCGCTTTGGGACAAACGCAATAATCGCATTTTGGCGTTGTCCGGAGGTATGAAACGTCGGGTGATGATTGCCAAGGCTTTGTCACATGAACCCCAGATCCTGTTTCTGGATGAACCTACTGCGGGCGTTGATGTGGAATTACGCCGGGATATGTGGAATATGGTCCGCGGCCTGCGAGACAAAGGCGTCACCATTATTCTGACTACCCATTACATCGAGGAAGCAGAAGAAATGGCGGACCGCATCGGTGTGATTCGGGAAGGGGAAATCATTCTGGTGGAAGAGACCCACCGCCTGATGGCAAAGCTTGGCAAAAAAGAGCTTCGGCTACAACTTCAGGCCCCGCTGGACAAGATACCCGGCATCCTGGCACTTGAACCACTGGCGCTGTCTGAGGATGGTTATGAGCTGGTCTACACCTTTGATGCCCAACAAGAGCAGGCAGGCGTAGCAAGGTTGCTTCGACAACTCGGGGACCAGGGCATTGATTTCAGGGATCTGCAGACCCGGGAAAGTTCTCTTGAAGAGATTTTCGTCGGGCTTGTACACGAATAAACCGGCGCCTGCCCAACCAGCTCAGAACGTCTGGTACATCCTCTCGGGAGAAAGCAATGAATACGCACGGAATACGGGCAATCTATAAGTTTGAAATGGCCCGCATGTGGCGAACCCTGATGCAAAGTATCGCCTCGCCTGTGATATCCACTTGTCTTTATTTTGTGGTGTTCGGGTCTGCAATCGGCTCTCGCATGGGCGATATTGATGGCATCAGCTATGGGGCATTTATCATTCCCGGGCTGATCATGCTATCGCTACTGATGCAGAGCATTTCCAACGCCTCCTTCGGCATCTACATGCCGAAATTCTCTGGCACCATCTATGAGGTGCTTTCGGCGCCGGTCTCCTACGTTGAAGTAGTGATTGGCTATGTAGGCGCAGCTGCCACCAAGTCCGTCATCCTGGGCCTGATTATCCTCATTACAGCAAGGCTGTTTGTCCCCTATGATATTCTGCATCCGTTCTGGATGTTTGCGTTCCTCGTTCTCACCGCAGTCACGTTCAGCCTGTTTGGTTTTATTATCGGTATCTGGGCGGATGGCTTTGAAAAGCTCCAGATCGTGCCGCTGATGATTGTGACGCCTCTGGTTTTTCTTGGAGGCACGTTCTACTCCATCGATATGCTCCCTGATATCTGGCAAACCATAACGCTGTTTAATCCCGTGGTGTATCTGATCAGCGGATTCCGGTGGGCCTTTTACGGGGTGTCTGACGTCCATATTGGCATCAGCGTGGGGATGACCCTGTTCTTCCTGTTTGCCTGTATGGCCGGCATCTGGTGGATATTCAAAACCGGCTACCGTTTGCGTAGCTGATGATGCCCAGAGGCGAATATTATGAGTTCACCTGTCCATCATCCAAGGATTATAGTGGCCAGTTTGCTGCTGACACTTGCGGGTTGCGTCCACAGCAATGAACTGTCGTTTGAGTCAGAAACGGCCTGTCTGATGAACGACGTTCAATCGATTGCCATCGACATCGAAGTTGCCCGCTCATCCGAACAACGACAACAGGGATTAATGGGCAGAACCACGCTTGGTAAAACTGACGGCATGTTGTTTGTTTACAAGGACAAGCGCCCGCCCTCCCATACTTTCTGGATGCGGAATACGCTGATTCCACTGGATATTGCCTTTATTGACAGCTCAGGTACTATTCGTGCAATCAATACCATGGAGCCTTGCTCCAACGACGTATTACGCTGTCCAACCTATCCGGCCGGCGCCTCGTTCACATTGGCGCTGGAAATGAACAAAGGGTATTTTGCTCAGAACGGGTTTGCCGTGGGGCACCGTTTCGCCCTCAACGACATTTGCCAGTGAGCGTTTATCGAAGTGGGTTGTTGTTAGTGCCCCCTCCAATCCGGCTTTCGTTTCTCAAGAAAGGCGCAAATGCCTTCCTGAGCATCCACGGCGTCGAGATTTTCCGCCATCACATTGGAGGTATAGTCATAAGCCTCCGCAAGCCCCATTTCCAACTGGTGATAGAACGCCTCTTTACCGATCTTCAGCGTATGGCTGGATTTCCCGGCAATGGTGGTTGCCAGTGAATGAACCGTTTCATCAAGTGCAGCGTCATCCACAACACGATTGATCAGACCGGTCTGCTCTGCTCTTTCCGCGCTGATCATGTTGCCAGTCAACAGCATCTCCATGGCGTGCTTGCGTGATACGTTTCGGGACAATGCCACCATCGGCGTTGAACAGAACAGCCCGATATTGACGCCCGGCGTCGCAAACCGCGACGAGGTGGTCGCAATCGCCAGATCACAGCTTGCCACAAGCTGACAGCCAGCGGCCGTTGCGACGCCTTTAACCTTGGCAATCACCGGTTGGGACAACCCGATAATTTGCTGCATGACCTTGCTACAGAGCTGAAACAAACGCTGCTGCGCATCCGTCTGATCAAATTGCTCGCGGATTTCTTTCAGATCGTGCCCCGCACAGAACACAGGGCCTGCTGCCGTTAACACAACCACTCGGGTGTTCTCGTCTTCGGCAAGCTGGTTGAGCGCTCCAGACAATGCCTCCAGCATGGACATGGACAAACTGTTCCGGCGATCAGGCTGATTCAGCGTCACGGTTGTAATACCGTCGACCGTGTTAACAAGCACGAGAGAGTCAGACATTGTCATAAAAGCCCCTTATTGTTTCAGCAGATCCACACCAGTATTGAAGAGTTTGTCGACCCTGTCGAATGGTGTTTGGCGAATTTTTGCTACAGTGAAGGAATAGAGTTTGTTCAAGCGACCCACCTACCCGTGAGGGGTGCCCCGATGTCTTACGACAACATTTTCGACGCCAGCTATAAACGGGTTCTCGAAACCGGCACCGATGGAACCGATTTTTTCGAGACCTTTTACCAGCATTTTCTGGACTCCTCCGCTCTGATCAGCGAGCAGTTCCTGAACACCGATATGGAAAAGCAGCGCAGGATGCTTAAAAAATCCTTCTACAGCCTGATCTCTTTCTATGCGAGCGGCGCCGCAGACAATGTACTCGAGAAAATCGCCTATAAACACAGCGCCCGGGAGCTGGACATAAAACCCGCTTTCTATGATTGTTGGATGGACAGCCTCGTCGCCACCGTTCACGATTATGACCCGGAGTTCGATAACGACGTGGAACTGGCCTGGCGGCTGGTGATGAGCCTCGGGATAACCTACATGAAATTCAAATACGATCGGTGTTGAGGCTGATGCCGCATCGCGCAGAATGACGACTGTTATCGGTTATCCGAAAAATACGCCTTAACCAAGCCGACCACCCCCTCGACATCCTTTGCAGAAACATCCAGATGCGTAACCAGCCGTGTTCTCGCCGCTGGCATCATCACGACATCATGTGACGCCATATGTTCCCGCAACCCTTGGCAATCCTGCTCCCGGAACCTGACAAACACCATATTGGTGTCGCAGGATAAAACCTCAACGCCCTGGATCTGTGCCAGGCCCTCGGCCAAAAGCCAGGCGTGCTGATGGTCTTCCGCGAGTCGATCAACATGCCAGTCCAAAGCGTGATGACAGCCCGCTGCGATAATGCCGGACTGCCGCATGCCGCCACCAAGCATCTTCCGGATTCGTTTTGCTGTGGCGATGAATTCATCGCTACCCACCAGAACGGAACCGACCGGAGCGCCGAGGCCTTTGGAAAAACACAGCGACACTGAATCAAACCCCTGACAAAGTTCAGACAGTGGCTTCCCGGTCGCAACCGACGCATTAATAAGACGGGCACCATCAAGATGAGTCGCAAGCCCCCGTTCTTTCGCAAACCCCGTTGCTCTATTAATATACTCCTGCGGAATCACCCTGCCCTGAAACGTGTTCTCCAACGCCAGCAGGCGGGTACGGGCATAATGAAAATCGTCCAGCTTTATCGCCTCAGCGATATCTTCCAGCGACAAGGTTCCATCCGACTGGTGCCGGACCGGCTGCGGCTGAATGCTTCCAAGTACCGCGGCGCCCCCCGCTTCATACTTGTAAAGGTGAGCATGCTGGCCCGCAATAAACTCGTCGCCTCGCTGACAGTGAGACATTAACGCCGTCAGATTGCTTTGGGTGCCAGTAGGAAAAAATAACGCAGCCGGATAGCCTGCGCGCTGGGCAACCGCGTCTTCAAAGGCATTAACGCTGGGATCATCGCCGAATACGTCGTCTCCAACGGAAGCCTTGCTCATGGCTTCCCGCATGGCGGCTGTAGGCTTGGTCACGGTGTCACTGCGCAGGTCGATGGTCATGATGTAAGCGCCTCGAGAAGGATATCGGTCTTAAAGTTTTGACAGTTCATCCTGCAGGTCATCTTTTAATTCTGATGGCTCAGTGATCCATAAGGTTTTATCGGAGCCCGGGAATACACCAATTTCCAGCCCATCCTTCTCAAGACCCGGCACCCATTTCTTGAAGAACTCCGGCAACGAAATGCTCTTGGGAACCAGGCCATCAGAATCTTCAGAGTATTCGCGGGCAAATTCCGATTCCGGCCAAACCGGTAAGTACTCATAGCCGCCGTCTTCAGCAACAATCTTCAGAAATCGATTCTCGGCGTTAACCAGTATCCAGATTTCCCGGTCTTCAACGACTTTGCTCAGAAAATAGTCGAACCGCTCTTCCCCGTCTATACCAAGCACTTGCTGTAATTCATCGCTGCTCATAGTGACGTTCCTTTCAGGGCAAGCTTTACCGCCTGCTCCACATGAATTTCGGTTGTGTCGTACAGTTTCACGTGGGTCATTGAACCACTACAGGTATCGGAGCTGTTAATCAGCAGACCAATCTCCGTACACCCCAAAATCACGGCCTGGGCACCTTTATCAGCCAAAGACGACACTATATCAAGATACGCTGCCCTGGAATCCGGGTTAATGACCCCGCGGCACAGTTCCTCGTAGATAACTTTATGGATGATGTTACGCTGGCTTTCATCCGGCACGATGACTTCGATTCCATGGGCCTCAAGCCGTTCCCGATAAAATGCCTGCTCCATCGTGAACCGTGTACCCAGCAATCCCACACGGGTTATCCCATCCTGCAGGAGTGCTTCAGCCGTGGCGTCCGCAATATGCAGCAATGGCAACTCTGTTGCGTCTGAAATCTGGGCAGCAACTTTGTGCATGGTATTGGTACAGAGAACCAGGAAATCGGCGCCTGCCAACTGAAGCGACCGGGCTGCCGATCCAAGAATTTCAGCGGTGGCCTCCCAATCCCCCTGATTTTGAAGCGCCTCAATCTCGGCAAAATCAACGCTATAGAGAATGAGCCTCGCAGAATGAAGCCCGCCTAACTGCTCGGCAACCTTCTGATTGAGTAGACGGTAGTAGGTCTGGGTTGATTCCCAACTCATGCCGCCGATCAGGCCTATGGTTTTCATGGAGCTTGTCCGATGTATCGTCTTTGAGTGGGGGAAATCGCCGGGAAAATAAAATCTTACGTTATTTCAGAATAGAGGTGAATAGAATCGGGTGACTAGCTCTAGAGCCATAGTATTTTCAACTCCTAAGTGAGTCATTACTCAGGAAGTCTGAATGAGGGAGCGGCAAAAGTAGACGTGAGGGAACGTAATAGATTCAAGTGCGGAAATTTAAAGCGTCGACAACAGTCACTTGTAACGACGCTTTGCACCCACACACTTGCTGTCTGCTCGCGAGCGATTTCAAGCAACGCCAGTTTCAATATTGCAGGTTGACGGAAACAGCGCATCATTGCTGAATCCGTCAACTTCGGGAACTGTCCTGAGCTTGAGAATGATGCCCGAATACCGTTGCTCAGAGTCTATAACTGAACTGGGTATAGCGTCTTATCTCGTACCAGTGAAAAAGGAGGCGATTTTACCATTGCTCGCGCCGAACTCTATACCACCAGCATCCGCTGGGTTGAAAGTACCCACACCTAGATACTCGCCATCCCTTTGCGAACCTGTAACTTCACCCACAGCATTGCAACCTGAAGCTTCATAGTTGAGTTCATAAACATTGATCGCAGGAACCGGAATCGTAATCTGGCCCTTGAGAATACATCCTCTGTCAACGCCATTTATCCCACCGTCGACATCAACAGTGATTTGCGGTTCTGCACCGGCAGTGGTCTTGTAGAGGCCCTGAATTTGGTCGAAAGTCAGAGTTTGATCACTGGCCACGCTATCCCGTGTAATCGTAAATTCATCTACGATGCCTGAAGGATCAAACGTCGCAGATTCATTTGAAACAGCCGTACTTGTGAGAGCCCCAGGCGAACGGAACCACTTATCGAAGAGTTCGTATTCAACGGCCGTTCCCACTACGTTGGTGCCATCAAACGTCAGGGTGCCCGAAGTAATTGAATCGGCTCCCAGAATGAAGGAAAAGTTACCCGTCGGACTCAAAAACATCATGCCCTCGACGGCTGGGGTCTCATTCGTATAAGTCACTTCGCCGAGAAAAACACCGGCTTCTGGTGTTGCATCAGGTCCCACGAAGTAGTCTTTAACACCTTGCCCCGAAAAGTCATCTCGACCACTTGAGGTATCTTCAGGAGGCGGAGTCTCATCTCTTACGGTGGTAGAGCTACTGGAACCGCCACCACACGCACTTAACAGAAGCGCAGCAGCGCATACTCCCGGTATGAAAACTTTTTTGAGCTCGAGTGTTCCAGACATCTTTAATTCCTTAAATTGTACGTTACGTGCGTGGGCGACAAGCAAACGTATCAGCCGATACCTTTGTGGCTACGTCGCAAATATGTGCACTCATCCTAATAAGGAGTGAAGGTGGCTTGCAAATTACATTTTGTTACACATTCATTATGCACGGTTACCATAATAAAATCATCGGGCTTGGGATGGCTTTAACGGGATTTTACAATTGCGGTATTAATGGTGCCCGGAGCCGGACTTGGACCGGCACAGCCTAACGGCCGTGGGATTTTAAAACCCTTGGATTCCAGCTTGTGTTCAATCAGGTAGTGCACCGCGTGTTCGAAGGTGCCGGACTGGAGTTATTTCTGGTAGTTGATGACGACCAAGGCGTTCTGGTCGTAGTTGTAGTGCTTGGAAGGTGTTTTCGGGGTTTTTCTACAGCCTCAACGACAACAGCATGCGCGGCTACGGAATGGAGGTGGAGGTGAAGCTGCAATGAAGTAGGCGTCGCCATGACTGTGATTGTCACAAAAGTGATTTAAGGAAGGATGTTCATTGAGCGTTACTCTCTCTGTTGATGCAATCAACGTCAGAGCTTTTGAGCCTACAGTCGTCTTTGTCCAGCACTAGGAACTCTTTGTTTCCAATAACAAAATGTACTAACTTTCCATAATTGGATTCAGGGCTAGCCACAGAAAAAAGTATGGAAACAACAACAGCAAGAGATGCAAATAAGAATGAACCGCCCCGGGTATCGCGGAGGCCCGTTGGTTTAAGTCACGCTGCCATAGC
>NZ_JBBEBW010000036.1:0-212562 GCF_040882185.1 Marinobacter sp.
TGATGGCTTTACCTTCGTAAATCATCAACTGATCTCCAGTCTGTGTTGGGAACTGCTCGCGCCCACCGGCAAGAATCCAGCCGGTGATCCGTTCGGGCAGTATTTTCGGTCATTGCCCGGTCATTCGATTCAAAATTCATACAGTCGTTTGAATCGAGAGGGCACACGATGAAAAAAAACGGTCCGTTTGTCAATTTGTTTCTTACAAGCTCAGCGAGCCAACCCTGTTACCAGCGTGCCTGCAAACATCGACATCTGGCAAATTAACCATAGGTATTCAGGGGGTTAATGCATAACTGTCAGAAACTACAGTCATTCTGAAGGCTATCCGTAAAATTTCTTTACAATTTAAACCATCCCGTAAAACAGAAAACTGCTTGATCGGGCGACATAGTTACTTTAACTTCAACGTCGAACTTTAGTCTAACAGGCTGGCATCCAATAAGGCATGACCAGAGACAAAGTCACCCGCCATGATGATCAGAATGCAGGCGATACCGCATCGGTCGGACTGACGGGAATACAATAATAAAACTGCACCAACGGAGACCCAATCCGATGAAAGACGCTCGCAACGGAACCCGTTCACTGCTTGTCGGTGTCGCCCTGCTGCTCGCCGCTTTTGGCACCAGAGCTGACGAGTCGGCCATCCTCGCTGACCTTCATAGTTTTCGCATCAGTAATTTTGTCGGCCTGGCAGCCTATTACCAGTTCAGTGCAAGCGGAGACACTGTCACCCTCAATGGAGTCGTTGAAAGCGTGAATAGCGCCAACAGTGCGATGAATGCTCTTAAAGAGAATGATTCAGAGGTACTCTCAGAAGATCAGCTAGTCGGATTAAGCGATGAATTCGACAAATACAAAGAGCTCATGAAACAGAATATCAACGACGTAAGGCAGCAAGGCTACCCGGATATGCGACTGATGTCGGAAATGGCAAACCAGGCCCAGGCGCTCAGCAACATTTCGACCAAACTGTACACGCGAGCTCAAGAGAGTTCCCAGACCGATAGTGACCAGCGTATTGAGGCGGCGCGATCCGCAGCCGTTCTGATGGCTCAGATGATGTCAAAATACTCCGCAAGGTCCAACTCTTCAGTCGCACAGACATTTCAGGGAGCAGACACTGAAGTGCCTCTGGATGCACAGGCAAAGAATTTCGATGCCCTGATGGTTATATTGAATGCCGGTACCAGCGATGGCGATCTGAAAAGGACCATTGATGGGGTGTCCTCCAAATGGCAATTTATTAGAGGTTCCTACGTTAACTATAATGACGACAACGTTCCTTTTATTATTGACCGGTATTCAAAGGGTATTCTCGAAGGACTTCGTGAAACTATCGAATTGCTGCAACAAACCGTCTGACATTTTCCGGTGAACTTGGGGGCCTCTGATTAACTCCCTGCAAAAACACCAAAACTGGCCTAGAATTAAATATGAAATACGCTACTCGTCATCAATGAACCAAGGAGAGTGCGCATGGCCGTATACGGTAAAATTCTGGTTGCGATCGATCTTACAGAAGAGGCACCGCAGGTACTGGAAAAAGCCAAGGCGATAAGAGAGTCCAGCGGTGCAGAAGTGATACTAGTCCACGTGGTGGAACCCGTCGGCTACGCTTATGGTGGTGACATCCCGATGGACCTTACTGAACTGCAGGAGCAGTTGGACAAAGCAGCCAAAGCTCAGCTTCAATCCTATGGCACACAGTACGGCGTGCCGGAAGCAAACCTGATTGTGACGGTGGGAAGACCGGAATCTGAAATCCATCGATTGTGCGAAGAACTGTCTGTTAATCTTGTAATTGTTGGGAGCCACGGACGCAAGGGCTTCCAGTTACTTCTCGGTTCTACAGCAAATGGCGTTCTTCACGGAGCCATATGCGATGTGTTGGCCGTTAGAATTCGCTGATTAAATAGCGTCGCCCTGCATACGTGTTTCAAGTTTGTGGAGCTGGCTTTCAAGAGCAGAGCTTACGCTCGAAACCATTGAAAAAAGTTCAACAGGGTCGTTAGGAGTTCTGTTCTTCCAGCGCCATCCATCGCTCGATTGTTTGTTCCAGCCGTGCTTCGCCTTCAGCTAACCGATCCAGCACTGCAGTCACTTCTCCAGATGGCCTTGAGTAAAACTCGGGTGCAGCGACTTCCGCACGCAGCGTCTCAAGCTCTGCTTCCAATATCTCTATCTTGCCTGGTAACTGCTCCAACTCCAGTTTCAACTTGTAGCTGAGCTTGGCCTGCTTCTCATTTTTGGGAGCAACGGGTTTGGAGCCCTGCTTCTTTGTTGATACCACTCCGGAGGATGCCTTGCCACTGGGCTTGCCAGCTTTCTCTTCGGCAGGAAAGCGACCGTTCTGGCGACGCCAGTCACTGTAACCACCGACAAAATGCTTTACCTCCCCTGTACCATTCAGGAAGAGCGTATCGGTTACCACATTGTCGAGGAATTCACGGTCGTGACTTATAACCACCACGGTGCCGGCAAACTCGACAAGCTGCGATTCCAGTAGTTCAAGGGTCTCCACATCCAGATCGTTAGTCGGCTCATCGAGTACCAGAATGTTGGCGGGTTTACTGAACAGCTTTGCCAACAGCAAACGAGCCCGTTCCCCGCCAGAGAACACACTTACGGGGGAACGTGCGCGTTCCGGGGTGAACAGAAACTCCTGCAAATAGCCCAGGACATGCTTGCTCTGGCCATTGATATCAATGAACTCCCGCCCCTCGGCCAAGTTGTCCAGGGCGTTCAGGGAAAGGTCGAGCTCTGCCCGCAATTGATCGAAGTACGCCACTTCCCGGTTGGTGCCGAGGCGAATAGTGCCCGCTGTGGGCTCCAGTTCGCCAAGAAGCAGGCGCACCAAGGTGGTTTTACCAGTGCCATTTTCACCGATCAGGCCAATCTTGTCGCCACGCATTACCGTCAGATTCAGGCCGGAAACGATCGAAGTATCAGCGTCATAACCGAAGGCGGCAGCCTTCGTCTCAACCACCAGCTTTCCGGATCGAGCAGCGTCCTCGACGGCAAAGCTTGCAGTACCCGTACGTTCCCGCCGCTGCTGGCGCTCTTCGCGCATAGCCTTGAGCGCCCTCACCCGACCCATATTCCGGGTTCGTCGTGCTTTGATGCCCTGTCTTATCCAGACTTCCTCCTGCTTCAGGCGCTTGTCAAAAAGCGCATTCTGCCGATCTTCTTCCTCAAGCGCTTTTTCCTTCAGGTCGAGATAACGATCGTAAGTAGCCGCAAAGCTGATCAGATGCCCCCGATCGAGCTCCACTACCCTGGTGGCCATACGGCGAATGAAGGCCCGGTCGTGACTGACGAAAAGCAGGGCTCCACGAAACTGACTTAATGCCTCTTCCAGCCAGGCTATCGCAGGTACATCCAGATGGTTAGTCGGCTCGTCCAGAAGCAGAATGTGGGGTTCGCCTACCAGCGCGCGCGCCAACAATACCCGTCTCTGCCAGCCACCGGAGAGAGTGTTCAGGGTTTGATCCGGGTCAATACGGTACTGGGCCAGAATGGCATTCACTTTCTGGTCGAGGCGCCATCCGTCCAGAGCTTCAAGCCGCTCCTGAACCTTCATCAGTTCATCAAGGCTGTGTTCGTCTGCTGATTGCGACAGCGCGTGAAATTTTGCCAGCAGACTGCCGGTTTCCGGAAACGCGCTCGCTACAACCTCATACGCCGTTCTCCGGTCCTGAGCCGGAAGGTTCTGCGGCAAAACCGCAAGCACTGCACCCTCGTCCAACCTCACCCTGCCGCCATCGGGCACCACCTCGCCGCTGACGATTTTCAGCAGGGTCGACTTACCTTCGCCATTCCGACCCAGGAGACAAACCCGTTCGCCAGGATCAATCGTTAAGGATGCGTGATCCAGTAACGGCTGCAGGCCAAACGAAAGGGACAGATCATCCAGGGTCAACAAAGGCATTATTGCTTTTCTCCAAATTCATCAAACGATACGGCATCACCCAGAACAACCGGGCCTTCACCGCCATGTATTGCATTCATTCCAAAAATCACTCCGCCGGGCTGCCGACGATAGCTACCAAGAGTACGAAGAGGCTGCTGATCGGCCGCTTTGGTACCCGTATCGGGATCTACTGTCGTTAACACACAGCGGGAGCAAGGTTTCACCAGGCTGAACCGGACCGAGCCGATGAGCAGCACCCCCCAGTGATCCTCCGCCCAGGGCTCCGCTCCCGTGACTACGATATTGGGGCGGAACCGTCGGATATCGATGCTGTCTTCGAGGCGGGTATTAAGCTCATCAAGCGACGCCTGGTTAACAATAAGAAAAGGGAATCCGTCGGCAAAACCGACACGGCGCCGCTCTTTGACCCACACGCGGTCGACGATACGAAAAGTCCGGTCTGGCATATAGACCACGTCAACTTTGATACCGAGATAGTTACTCAGACCTTCCGCCGGTCCTGCCTCCGCACGTTCGGCTTCAATCCAGTCATTCCAGACCATGACGTTATGAGCCTCTGCGCTGGCAATCAGCCTGAAACGCCCCTGATCAGGAACCTCTATTGACACCACACCTGCATCTACCGAAATTCCGACGCGCGCGAGAGCGGGATAGTTGCGCTGAGTGATAAACTGCCCGAATTGGTCGGTAATCATCCACCGCCGGTCGCCCACCGGGCCAAAATCATCGAGTTCCAAACGTTCAACGTTGATGCCGGGAAGCGATTTTACGGGGTAGTAATACAGAGATTGAACCTGCATGGTTCACCTGCCTTATAGATTCCGGTTTTGGGTCTGCCAGGAGCGCGCACTCATCAAAGGGTTTTTATCGCGCCAATCTGTGCGGGCAAGTATACGCGAGAACGATCTCGAGTTGGGCGATGAACCGCCAACCTTTAACGGAAAAACCCAGCCGTTTTGAGCTGGGTTTTCGGAATCTGGAGCGGGAAACGAGATTCGAACTCGCGACCCCAACCTTGGCAAGGTTGTGCTCTACCACTGAGCTATTCCCGCAATTTCAGCTGTCGGGCTGTGGTGTAGCTGGACAACGGAAGCGGATTATACGTAGCCCATTTATCCGGTGCAACACTCATTTCATCAATGATAAACCCTGCCCGCGAACACCATCCTTCGTAACGGTTATTTACTGACCAAAACGCTTTCCGTTTCCTGCCAGATAAGCTTGCTCCTGAGTCGAAGAGCTTCTTTTCAAGGCCTGGTTTCGATGCGGGAAGCGACCGAACCTGTGGATGATCTCCTGGTGATCACGGGCAGACTCAAGAAAGCTTTCCAGAAAGGTTTTCAGAATGCCCTCTGAGGATGCCACCAACTGCTCGTAGCGCTCAATGGCAAGTTCGTGGTCTTCCAGCCGCTCAGAATGTTGAAGTGGCATATAGAAGAAGCCACGGTAAACAGATGGAAGATTAACGTCCTGTGATTTATCCATCGCCTGCTTACAGACTCTTAGCGCCAGCTTGTCATTCCCGAACGCCAGGGAACTGCCCCTGTATATGTTCCTGGTGAACTGATCCAGCAAAAGAAGTTCCGCCAGGGTTCCGCCCGGTTCTTTGCGCCAATGTTCCAGCCCGCCTTCCGAGGCGATGAGGGTCATGGAAAGAAATCGGCGACGCATCTCCTGATCAAAGGACTTACTGGCTCGGAACCACCGATTGCGGTGGAACTCATCAGGTAGCCCTATTTCATCCAGTTCTCCAAACCAGAAATCCAAAATTTCCTGCCATCCGAACATATCAGGTAAGCCTCCGGGTTTCGGTAGTGAAAAACGCGCTACACTGCCTGGATATCGATGTAGCCCATGTAACTCAGTTCACGCTACGAGGAACAATTATCGGAATCTTGGCTCCAAACTCATATCTCCCACCCTTTACTGAGGAGTTGAACGCTTCATGTCCGAGCAACCTATGGTGATTTTACTCGCACACGGCAGTAGCGATCCGAAATGGTGCGAAACATTCGAAAAGCTGGCAGCGCCTACCATTGCCGCTGTCCCTGGTTCCGTGGTCGCTTACATGGAGCTTGCCGAACCGTCCATGGAGTCTATTGTTACCAATGCCGTCGAACAAGGGTGTCACAATTTTACCATCATGCCGTTGTTTCTCGCCGTTGGAAGGCATTTGCGTAAAGATGTTCCAGAAATGATCAGTGTTATGGAGAAAACCCATAAGGTAAAGATCAGTTTAGCGCCACCGATCGGTGAGAATCCGCAGCTCGGGCTTGCAATCCGCGAGGTAGTCGAACAGACGCTCAACTCATCCCGCCCCTGAATATGGCTGGCAAACCGACAAGTGAGGCACCATGAGTAAGACTATTCTGATAACCGGTGGTACAGGCTTCATTGGGCAACGTTTATGTCCCGCTTTGCAGTCCAAAGGATACGGTATCACAGTGCTAAGCAGGCAAAAGGCACCGGATGTTCTTGCCCTGTGTGGACGGGTTGCCGCCATTCAATCCCTGGATCAGGTGAAAAACCACCAGGGCTTTGATGCAGTGATCAATCTTGCCGGCGAGGGTATTGCAGACAAGCGTTGGTCACTCGAACGCAAGCAAGCGTTGAGGGATAGCCGTATAGCTCTGACCTCCGAGCTAGTCAACGCCATTCGTTCCTGGAAGCAGCGTCCGGATGTTCTGGTGTCTGGCTCTGCCGTCGGTTTTTATGGCAATCAGGGAGATGAACCAGTCACCGAGGATACGGTGCCCCAGGATGAGTTTACGCACCAATTATGTCGGGACTGGGAACTGGCCGCTCAGGCACTCAACTCAGACGGCGTCCGCGTTTGTCTCTCCAGAACCGGAGTGGTCGCTGGCCCCGGCGGTGGATTTCTTCAACGCATGCTGCTGCCTTTTAAACTGGGAATCGGCGGCCGCCTGGGCAATGGCCATCAATACATGCCTTGGGTTCATAGGGACGACGTAGTCAATGCGCTGGCATGGATGCTCGAGAAGAGCTCAGCTCAGGGGCCATACAACGTGGTTAGCCCCAACCCTGTCACTAACCGCGAGTTTACAAAGAGCCTCGCTGAGGCCCTCCATCGCCCTGCCATGCTCCCGGCACCAGCTCCGGTGCTCAACATAGCCCTCGGTGAGATGTCACGCCTGCTACTGACGGGTCAGCGCGCCTTGCCCTCCCGGTTATCGTCTGAAGGCTTTGTATTCGACTACCCAGATCTTAAACCGGCCTTAGAAGACGCCGTTGGTTGATCTGCTATAAAAAGTTTGACAGCCCAAAGCGCCTTACTTAATATACGCGCCACCTCGACGAGGCAAGTTTTCGAACGATGCGTCCCCTTCGTCTAGTGGCCTAGGACACCGCCCTTTCACGGCGGTAACAGGGGTTCGAACCCCCTAGGGGACGCCACTTTTCCAAAATCTCACCTTGATTGTCATAAGCTGGCTCTTCAACCTGCCTCACTAGTTGCCTTCCCTTCTCATTTTTTGCAAATTTTTCAGCTTGTTAAACAGCGTACAGTATTAAGTGCTGCTATAGTTCAATGGTATATGACGTGCGAGTATATATGTGCGTCCAGAGAAGACGGCATGATCTGACAGGACAACACAGACCCATTCACGCACCTGCTCCGGTGCAACAGACTGATTGAAATTAACGGCATGCAAAAACTGTCACACCGCTTGCAACAGTTTCGTTCCAGCTCGCCGCTGTCATTCAGGCTACTGGCTTATATCCTTTTATTCAGTTCGCTATTTACCCTGGTGGCATCCGGCATCCAGATTTACACCGACTTTCGAAAAGACGTCTCACTCATTGACGAACGCATGTTGGTTATTGAGACAAGTTACGCCAGCAGCCTGTCCCGAAGCTTGTGGGCGCTTGACCAAAAACTCCTCCAGGTTCAAATGGAAGGCATTCTCAGCCTGCCAGACATTATCCACCTCCGATTGCGAATTCTTCCAGACTCCGAACTGGTGATGGGTGAAAAACCACGGGAAGTTGCCACCAAAGAGCGAACCTTCATACTCTCCCATGAGGGAGACGCCCGCTATGATCTCGGTGAACTGACAATCACTGCGAGCATGGAGGAAATCTATACCAACATGCGTCGCAAAGTATTTATCATTTTGACAACCCAGTTCTTCAAGACTTTCTTTATTTCCATACTTATCGTCTGGATATTCCAGTACTTCGTGACCCGCCACCTCTCTGCCATGGCAAACTATGCACGCCATTTTTCACTGGACAGCCTCGACGAACCATTGAAACTTGATCGAGCGAATACGCCCACCAATCGTCGGGATGAGTTAGGCCAGGTGACCGATGCAATCAATCACATGCGTGAACGGTTGAATCAGGACATTGCGCGTCAGGAAGACGATGCGGCCCAGATCCGTAAGTTGTCCCTGGCCATCGAACAAAGCCCCTCATCCGTGCTGATTTGCGATCGGCAATGGCATATCGAATTTGTAAATCACAAATTCTCCCAATTGACTGGCCACCAACCTGTCGATATCAAAGGCAAACACCCTGGCATGCTTACCGACGAGGCGTTTGCTCAGCGCGAGAACAAACAGCTCTGGCAAAACATTCGTCTGCAGGTGCAGCGAGTCGGTGTTTGGCAGGGGGAGGTAAACAGCATCCGTAAAAGCGGCGAGCGTTTTTGGGAGCAAGTAGTCGTCACGCCCATCAAGGACTCGGAAAGTAAAGTCACTCACTATCTGATTCTGGGTGAAGACATCAGTATTCGTAAGCGCTACGAACAGCAACTGCTCCGCCAGGCAAATTACGATATCTTGACCGGTTTGCCGAACCGCATGCTGGCGCTGGACCGACTGAAGCTCGCTCTTGCGCAGGCTCGGAGGGAGAACACCCTTGTTGGGGTAATGTTCCTGGATCTGGATAACTTCAAACACATCAACGACACCATGGGCCATGACGCCGGCGATAACCTGTTGATCGAAGCGGCACGCCGAATCTCCAGCTGTCTTCGAGGTACCAGTACCGTCGCTCGCCTGGGTGGTGATGAGTTCCTGGTGATCCTGCCCGGGCTGGCCGGACCGGAATCTACCGAGCAGGTTGCAGACCGGATTCTTCATACCTTTGTGCCGCCTTATCTTGTGGGCGGTCAGGAAGTCTTTGTGACCACCAGCATCGGTATCGCCATCTATCCAACGGATTCCGACAACAGTGGCACCCTACTCCAACATGCCGACGCCGCCATGTATCAGGCCAAGAGCAAAGGCAAAAGTGCTTATGAGCGCTTTGCTCCCGAGATGAAGGAGGTCTCCCACGAGCGCCTACAAATTGAATCCCGCATGCGTCGCGCTCTTGAACTGAATGAGTTTGAGCTCTATTACCAACCAATAGTTGAAACGGCCAGCGGTCTGCTAACCGGAGCGGAAGCACTGATTCGTTGGAACAGCCCTGCCATGGGAATGGTCATGCCAGACAAGTTTATTCCGTTGGCAGAAGAGACCGGCCTGATCACTCCCATTGGACAGTGGGTTCTGGTTGAAGCCTGCAATGCCGCAGTACGCTGGGAAAAATCCACCGGGAATAAACTCAATATTGCAGTCAACGTGTCACCAAGGCAGTTCCGGGATCCCGGATTCGTGGAAGCAGTCATGAGCGCCATCCAGGATTCGGGTCTCGAGCCGCGGCAGCTGGAACTTGAAATAACTGAGCGGCTTATCCTGGACAACACCATTGAAACGGCTGACATCCTTCGTCGACTGGATCAGGAAGGTGTGCGGCTGTCCGTCGATGATTTTGGAACCGGGTTCTCAGCACTGAGCTACCTCAAAAGCTACCCTTTTGACACGCTCAAAATTGATAAGTCTTTTGTCCGCGACATTATGACTGAGCAGGATGACGCCTCCCTGGTCAAAGCCATTATCAACATGGCCCACAGTCTCGGTCTGAAAGTGATTGCAGAAGGTGTTGAAGAGGAGGCTCAGACTCACTTCCTGCAGAAGGAGGGCTGTGACTATGCTCAAGGTTATTTCTACAGCCGCCCGGCACCGGAGAGTGAATTCGAGAACTGGGTTCGCACTAATCACCGGGGCAAAATTTAAGGAGCCTTTTTGCTCTTCATTCTCGGCTTCTTGAGTCGTTTACCCTGCTTGATATCCTTCTCCTGCTTGACCTTCTGTCGGGGAGTCATGCGGTTAACCCGATTGGCAAAGGGGTTTTCGCTCGACTTGAACTCAAAGCGTATAGGGGCGCCCCGGACTTTTAACACACGCCTGAAAGTATTTTCGAGATAACGCTTATAAGCGCCTGGTAAAGAAGCAGTTTGGTTTCCATGTACTACAATGATTGGCGGATTTGAGCCACCTTGGTGAGCATAACGCAGTTTGATACGGTGGTTGTGAACCATCGGAGGTTGGTGCTGAGAAACCGCATCTTCGAGAATCACCGTGAGTTTGTTCGTCGGCCATTTGGCCATCGTCGACTCATAACAGCTGGCAATGGAGTCGTACATGACGCCAACATTAGAGCCGTGAAGCGCCGAAATATAATGCTTGTCGGCAAAGTCGAGGAACTCCAGCCGACGCTTGACCTGCTCCTTCACTTTTTCTTTATTCTCAGGATCCATGCCATCCCATTTATTGATCGCTACAACCAATGACCGGCCAGCTTCCAGCACAAATCCAATCAAGTGTAGATCCTGATCGACCAGCCCTTCCCGGGCGTCCAGTACCAGAATAACCACATGGGAATCTTCAATCGCTTTCAGGGTCTTGATAATTGAAAATTTTTCAACGGTCTCGTGAACGTTCTTACGTCGACGCACGCCTGCCGTATCGATCAGCGTATATTGCTCTCCATGGCGCTCATAGGGGATATACACACTGTCACGGGTGGTTCCGGGCATGTCATAGACCACAACACGCTCTTCGCCCAGCATTCGGTTAACCAGTGTGGATTTGCCAACATTCGGGCGCCCTACAATACCTATACGAATTCCAGGGTAAAGTTCCGCCCGGTCTTGCTCCGCCATATCTTCAGCCGATGGCAGCAAGTCTTCCAGCATGGAGCGAATGCCCCGGTTGTGGGAAGCCGCCACCTGATACACCGAATCGAAACCCAGACTGAAAAAATCACTGGTGGCGATATCCGGATCCATACCGTCCGTTTTATTGACCACCAAATGCGCCCGTTTCCCCGTACGACGTAATTGGTTAGCGACCAACTCATCACCGGCAGTGAGGCCGGAACGACCGTCAACCAGAAACAGCACAATATCCGCTTCTTCGATGGCCAACACTGACTGCTTCGCCATTTCGGCGTCCAGGCCCTGCTCGTCACCAGTCAGCCCGCCAGTATCAATAACGATAAACCGCTGGCCCTCAAAGTTGCCTTCACCGTACTTACGATCACGAGTGAGCCCGGGAAAGTCAGCCACCAACGCGTCCCGAGATCGGGTCATTTGATTGAAAAGCGTTGATTTGCCGACGTTAGGTCGTCCAACCAGGGCAATTACAGGGGTCATAGGGTTCCACTACCAAGGGACATCAAGGCCGGACGGTGCGCCCGGCCTGAGAATATTCAGTCTTTCTGCTCAAGTTCCAACAGCGAAAGGAGGCCGCCGTTACTATATACAATGAACCCGTCTTGCCAGGGTTGCATAGGCACCCTCAGCCCGTCGTCATCAAACTCCAGCTGACCCTGAAGTGAGCCATCCAATAACGAAAGCGCATGGATGTAGCCTTCAAAATCACCTACCAGCAGATAGTCACCTCTCACCAACGGTTGGGTCGGCTGACGCCATGAGAGTTTTTCCTGACTCCAGATAACCCTTCGGGTTGCACCTTCCAGCGCGATAACGTCGCCATTAGACTCGGACAGGAAAATATTGCCATACGCAATTGCCGGGGTTTGCAGGCTGGAGGTCCGACGACTCCAGATTTCGTTACCATTTCGCAGATCAACTGCGGCAAGCTTGCCTTGATACCCGGTGACCAACACGGCCGTATCCAGAACCAATGGCTGGCTGGCAACATCTACCAGACGCTCAAGTTCTGTGCGGCCTTGTGGCTCACCTACGGTGTATTGCCAGATAGGTTGGCCGTTCTCCGAGGACAAGGCAAAAAGCTGGCCATTGGCAAAGGATACAAGGGTCAACTCACTCCCCACCAAAGGTTTAGCCGTTGCTCTGAGAGTAAGTACCGGCACCACGCCATCGTATTGCCAGCGCTTTTCGCCAGTGGCAATGTCAAAGGCAAAAACCTTTCCATCGATGGTCTGGACAACCACGATTGAGCCATTGGATTGCGGCGCGGCCAAAGACTCATTGGGGAGGCGAACTTCCCAGCGCGTCTCACCTTCTTCTTTACCGTAGGCAATCAGTTTAGCGTCTCGGGAGACCAGATACAGTTGATCCAAATCTCCCCCTACACCGGCCATGATCTCCCGGCCCAACTCCTGTTGCCAATTGACGGCACCATTTTCGGGATTAACGGATACCAATATTCCATCCGCTGAAGCCGCAAAAAGAGTATCGCCCTGAATGAGAGGCTCGAGGTGCAGATGCTGCTCGTCATGGCCGTCGCCGACAGTCATTGTCCAGATCTGATCAAACTCCACCGATTCCACTATTTCCGGCACCAGATCTGGCTGTTCGACAGGCTCGCTGGTACTGCAGCCAACGATCAGTGCCGATGATGCCAGAAAAACAAGAAGGCGCAAGACTGAGTGTTTGCCAAAAGGCATTAAACGTCCTCCCCAATCGCGAGATCAGACAATTTGAGCTCCAGAAGGCCGTTTTGGCCGCTGGTAGATGCTTCCCGTGCTGAGCGATAGGCTTCCTCAGCGGCCGCTCTATCACCTTTTGCCAACAGGATATCGCCTTGTAATTCTGAGTAAATTCCCGCGAATTCACCGGTCTCCCCCGCCCCATCTAATGTTTCCAGAGCTTCGTCATGCCTGCCAGCAGCGAACTGGGCCTGCGCGAGCCGGCTTCTGACAATCAGTTCAAGGGCGCTGCCCCCTTCCACACGGGCATGAGCCCATTCCAACGAGGCTTCTGCGGCTTCTGGCTCCGCTTGATCCATCAGCTGCTGCTGGGCCAGAATCAATGTGGCATAAATGGCGTAAGCACTGTCTTCGAAGTTTTCCTGAAGTTCTTTTGCGAGATAGCCGACGGTTTCAGTGCGTTCTTCGTCGCTGCCCTCACCCAATGAATTCACCAGCTTGCTGAACTGAGCGGCTGCAACGCTGCGCTTTTCGGCTTGATGGTCTTGCCAGGCCTGCCACCCGAATACAATGGCCAACGCTGCGACAATACCGATCAGAAGCGAGCTGCCATTCCTTTTCCACCAATCCTTGATCGCTTCGACCTGCTCTTCGTCAGTACGCATCTCAGCCATGATAACTCCTGAAAAATCTGAATATTAGGTTTTGTAAAGCAGGCCGTTAACGGCTGCCGAAAAATTCGTTCAGTACCCGGGGCAACTGGGCCTGTTCTACTGCCGTTTGTGGTTCGTCCGACCGCAATGGTTTCATTGAGGCAGTACCCGAAGCGAGCTCGTTCTCTCCCAAAATAATAGCTACGCGGGCACCACTACGATCAGCTTTTTTCATTTGGCTTTTAAAGCTTCCTCCCCCGCAATGGGTCACAACTATCTTTTCAGGCAGATCAGAACGGATGATCTCGCCCAGCGCCATGGCAGCGGCAACTGCATCATCCCCCATAGCCATCACATAGACATCGGCATCGTTAGTAACGTGCTCAGGAACCAGCCCGAGAGTTTCCATCAGCAGCACCAACCTTTCAATCCCCATGGCAAAACCAACTGCCGATGTGGATTTACCACCCAATTGCTCTACCAAGCCATCGTAACGACCGCCCGCGCAGACAGTTCCCTGGGCGCCAAGACTATCCGTAATCCATTCAAATACGGTTTTCCCATAGTAATCAAGACCGCGGACGAGGCGCGGGTTGACGACATACACCACATTTGCCGCATCAAGCAAGGCCCTGAGGCGAGCAAAATGCACGACAGACTCCTCATCAAGAAACGCTTCCAGAACCGGAGCGTTCTCAAGGATCCGTTGGGTTTCCGGATTTTTGCTATCCAGAATTCGGAGCGGATTGGACTCAAGCCGACGAAGGCTGTCCGCATCCAATTCACTCCTGAACTCACTCAGGTAGTTAACGAGCGCTTCACGATAACGCCTGCGAGCATCGGCGGTGCCTATCGAATTAATTTCCAGACGGGTATGGGCGCGCAGCCCAAGAGCTGACCACAGGCGGGCTGTCATGATTAGAAGCTCGGCGTCAATATCAGGGCCGCTCATGCCGAAACATTCAACGCCAATCTGGTGAAACTGACGATAGCGGCCTTTTTGTGGGCGCTCGTGCCGGAACATAGGGCCGGTGTACCACAGCCGCTGGGTCTGATTGAACAGCAGACCATGTTCCTCGCCAGCCCGAACGCATCCAGCTGTGCCCTCCGGGCGAAGTGTCAGGCTGTCGCCATTGCGATCCTCAAACGTGTACATTTCCTTCTCGACGATATCTGTCACCTCGCCGATGGAACGCTTGAAAAGCTCCGTCTGCTCCACGATGGGCATACGGATCTCCTGGTAGCCATAAGACCGCAGTACCTGGCGAACCGTATTTTCAAGGAACTGCCACAATGGAGTCTGATCGGGGAGAATATCGTTCATACCCCGAATCGCCTGAATTTTTGCCAACGTTAAACCTTTACCCTGCTGATACATGCTGAATTGGAACGCGGACCCATTATGCCCCGGGCCCACTCGGGTCCCGGCTAAATCAAGTCTCCGAGCGCGCGATGATCTGGTCTTCCTGTTCTTTACGACGGGCGAGTTCTTCACGAATGAGCCGCTCAAGGTCATCCGTCAGAGTCGCATTGTTCAGTTTCTGATTGGGACGGCCCGCGAGGTAAAACAGGTTTTTTGGACTCCCCCCCGTCAATCCAACATCGGCTTCTTTTGCCTCACCGGGCCCGTTTACGATGCAGCCAATGATGGCAACGTCCAGCGGCGCATGAACATCCTCCAGTCTCGCCTCCAGATCATTCATCGTCTGAATCACGTCGAAATTTTGCCTTGAGCAGCTTGGGCAGGCGATAAAATTAATGCCGCGACTCCGCAAGCGCAGACTTTTGAGAATGTCGTAACCGACTTTGATTTCCTGAACCGGATCGGCCGCCAGGGACACTCGTATGGTGTCACCAATACCGTCCATCAGGAGCATTCCAAGACCAATAGACGACTTGACCGTACCGGATCGAAAGCCACCCGCTTCGGTGATGCCAAGATGGAGGGGCTGATCAATCTGGGTAGCGATCTGGCGGTAGGCAGCCACCGTCATGAAAACTTCCGAAGCTTTCAGGCTGACTTTGAAATTCTGGAAGTCGTGCCGATCAAGAATATCAATGTGCCGCATCGCAGACTCAACCAGGGCTTCCGAGGTTGGTTCGCCATACTTCCGCTGCAACTCTTTTTCCAGCGAGCCAGCATTCACACCGATCCGGATTGGGATGTTCTTGTCACGAGCGGCCGAAATAACTGCGCTGACCCGGTCTTCACGCCCAATATTGCCGGGATTGATGCGGAGGCAGTCCACGCCAAGCTCCGCGACTTTCAGTGCGATCTTGTGATCAAAGTGAATGTCCGCAACCAATGGCACGTTGACCCGTGCACGGATTTTCCCGAACGCTTCTGCGGCATCCATGCTAGGGACAGAGACCCGGACAATATCGGCTCCGGCGTGCTCGAGATCGCTGATCTGTCCGACCGTGGCATCGACATCACAGGTGTCGGTGTTGGTCATACTCTGAACGGCAATCGGTGCATCGCCGCCCACGGGCACATTACCCACCATAATCTGGCGGGAAATGCGTCTTTTAATTGGAGATTCCTGCTTCATAAGCTTTCAACCAGACCTCAAAGAGGCTAAATGGAAACTTTAAACATCAAGAGTAAACTCTACCCGGTTGTTTACGGCCCGGTAGGAAGACAAGTCCACAGATTC
Organism: Marinobacter sp.; assembly: GCF_040882185.1. GTDB lineage: Bacteria > Pseudomonadota > Gammaproteobacteria > Pseudomonadales > Oleiphilaceae > Marinobacter. The sequence continues at coordinate 15,954 of NZ_JBBEBW010000036.1, forward strand.
CCCTGCAAACTCGAGTTGTTCGACGGCATCCGCCGCCCCCAGCACAATCCTTAATGGCGGTGTACCCTCGACCGAAATGCGTTCACCGGCCCGGCGTATTGCCGCCACCAGGGTTTGGCCGCTAGCATCCGTGATCTGAACCCAGCAATCATCTGAAAAGCTGGCTGTGAAAAGGTTCTGGGCCTGATCCACTGTATCGGTGTTTTGGCTCTCACTCTCCGGCTGAGCCATATCAGCCACTTCAGCAGGCGCGCCAGAATCATTCTCTACCACCAAATCAACATTGTCCGTAGCTTCGCTGACTGCAACACCCCCGGTCAGATTCTCGGCGTTGCCATCCGTACTGAACTCCGCTGCCAGGCCATCCACACCAGATTCCACATCCGCGATTTCGCTGTCACCGTTACTGCCACTCCCCGGACTGAAATCTTCAGTCTCTTCTGGGGGCTCGATCTGGCGACCCTCATTCTGGAATTCCCCATCCTCAATACTCTCCTCGACACTCTCATCGACTGGAGATTCTTGCGGGTCCGTTGCAGACTCGGATTCAGCCGACGGCTCCGGCGTGAAGCTCTCACCTGGCAATGAAATAAATCGTTGCGCCAGGAGACCTAACACAATGACGACCAAAATCAGCACAATTCCTTTGGCAACACGTGCTTTCTGGCGTTTGCGTCGCTCAATGTCCTGGAGCGGATTAATCTCTTCTGCAGCCGCTTTCTCTTTGCGAAGTGGCTCAAGTTCTTTGTCTAGCGAGGCGACCACACTGTCGGGATTAAGACCGACCGTGCCTGCGTAAGTTCTTACGTACCCCTTGAGAAACAACTCGCTGTCAACCTGACTGTAGTTACCTTCTTCAATGGCTTGAATAATCGTCGGCCGAAGATGCTGGCTCTCTGCGACCTGCGCCACTGTCAGCCCTGCTGCCTCGCGAGCTTGGCGCAATTGCGTCCCGGCACTACCCTGATTGACAGATGGAGAGGTGTCTTCACTGGTCATTGGAAATCAGCGCCTTATAGTGTTGGTATTGGTCTGACTTTGGATATTGGTTCTTCAGCACCAGGGCAAGACTCGCTTCCCGGTCCCACTCATCGAAATATCTCGCAATCTGTATACCTGTCAGCAGACTTTCCGGTGAGTGCTGCATCTGACGGTTGCCTTGCATGGCCCTCATTAATTGACTGTAGTAACGCGAGGCCTCTGTATATGAGCCGGTTTCCACCAAGGTTGTGGACAGTGCCAGTAGCGCTCTCGGCTCTCCTCGCGTCAACTCTACGGAACGCTGAAATGCGTTAATGGCACTTTCCGTTTCGCCGAGTCGCTGATGAATTCGGCCCAGATTAAAAAAGACAGAGCCACGATCTTCATAACCTGTATCCGTTGAAGCCTTTAAAAACTGTGCTTTTGCACCATCAAAATCAGTCTGCTCGAATAAAAAAGCACCGTAAAAAACGCGGCCCCGAGTGTAACTGCCATCATTGCCGACGGCTTTAACGAAAGACTCCCTCGCCAATTGTGAGTCGCCTTCCCGCTGATAGATCAGCCCCATCGCAGCTAACGCGCTGGCACTATCCGGCTTGATTTCCAGAGCACGCTCAAGATGATCCCTCGCACGATCAAGATTGCCCTGGTCAATATAGGCAGTAGCCAACTGAACGTAGTTCCTGACGGCTTTGTCTTCGTTAGCCTCCCGGGCAAATCGGCTGTCTGAGGAGGTCACGCAACCCGCCAGCAAAACAACCATACCGAGGCTGATAAGAACAGTACTCAGTTTGGACTTCATGTCATGGGTCACTGAATTTTCCTGTCAGTTATGGCCAGTCATCAGGGGGTCATCTGATGAACGGGAATGTATCGTTGGCTTCTGCGGGTACGATCTTCAAACTGTCCTACCAATTGGCCACACGCAGCATCAATGTCATCCCCGCGGGTCGTGCGGATAGTCGAGACATAGCCCGCCTCATTAAGCACATTCTGAAAACGACGGGTTGCTGAAAGCTTCGGCCTCCGGAAATCACTTTCCGGGAAGGGGTTAAACGGTATCAGATTGATTTTACAGGGCAAGCCGCGCAATAACTCCGCCAATTCCGCTGCAAGCGCTGGGGTGTCATTCATCCCTTCGATAACGGTGTACTCAATCGTTACCTTGCGCTTGTCAGGCAACCGCGCAAGGTAGCGACGGGTGGCCGCCAAAAGTTCGGCGATAGGGTATTTTTTATTCAGGGGAACCAACTGATTCCGCAATTCATCATTGGGCGCGTGCAATGAAATCGCCAATGACACATCAGTCACTTCACCGAGTCGGTCAAGAGCAGGAACAACACCCGATGTACTCAGTGTGACCCGGCGTTTGGATATACCGTATGCCAGGTCTTCCATCATCAGGTTCATGGCGTCAACCACGTTCTCGAAGTTAAGCAATGGTTCTCCCATGCCCATCATGACGACATTTGTAATAGGACGATCCGGGCCCGGCTCATACGGCATAAAAGCTTTGCGCGCGACCCAGACCTGGCCAATAATCTCTGCAGACGTAAGGTTACGATTGAACCCCCGCTTGCCTGTCGAGCAGAAAGAACAATCCAGACTGCAACCGATTTGTGAGGACACACAAAGCGTCCCACGATGGCCATCTGGAATCAGCACAGTCTCAATGGCGTTGCCGCTATCCATCCGCATCACCCATTTACGGGTACCGTCCTTGGATGTTTCGTCAACAATCACTTCGGGACCGCGGACTTCAGCAACTTCTTTCAGTTTCTCCCGCAACACCTTGCTCATATTGGTCATTTGATCAAAGTCGTCGACACCCCATTGGTGAATCCACTGCAACACCTGGGTGGCCCGGAAACGTTTCTCTCCCAGCGTCTCGAAGAACGCTTCGAGTTTGGGCTTGGGCAGCCCCAGGAGATTGATCTTTTCAACGGGCGACGTCATGACAGAACCTCAATAAGCACCTTGATGCTCGGAAACACAGGAAACCCGGCAGCCTCGATGCACCCGGGCTTAATCGACAATTGCATCAGCCGCGCGGGCAGATTTCGTTATCGTTAAAGAAATAGGCGATTTCGCGCTCAGCAGAAGCGGCGGAATCCGAACCGTGAACGGCGTTAGCGTCAATAGAAGAAGCGAAATCAGCACGAATGGTGCCTGCTTCAGCTTCTTTCGGGTTAGTAGCTCCCATCAGGTCACGGTTTTTCAGGATTGCGCCGTCACCTTCAAGAACCTGAACCACAACCGGACCGGAGGTCATGAACGCAACCAGATCAGCAAAAAACGGACGCTCTCTGTGCTCGGCATAAAAACCCTCTGCCTGGTCCTGAGTCAGATGCATCATCTTTGATGCCACGATGCTCAAACCTGCCTTTTCGAAACGACTGTAAATTTCACCGATAACGTTTTTGGCAACGGCGTCAGGCTTGATGATCGAGAGCGTGCGCTCATTTGACATGGTAAATCTCCAATTTATGGTCAGGGAAAATTTCAGGCCTGCGATTATACGCAGTCGGGGGGCAACTTCCTACCAGGGCTCGATGGAACGCCACCAATCAGGCGACAGTTCGGCGCACAGCCCGCAAACGTGGAACGACATCCTTCAACTGCTGCGCTGCGAAATCGACCTCTTCTTCGGTAGAAAACCGGCCTAGGGAAAAACGTAATGAGCTATGTGCCTCTGAATCAGAGAGGCCTATCCCTTTTAATACGAATGAAGGGTCCAGTGCAGCGGAGGCACAGGCTGAGCCTGAGGAAATCGCGAGTTCCCTAAGGCCCAGCATAAGGGTTTCGGCTTCCACCCCTTCAAACCGAAGGTTCATGATTCCCGGCACCCGATGCTCACGACTTCCGTTCAAGGCCACCCCCGGCAAGCTTTCCAATTGCACCATGAACCGGGCCCGCAAGGCCTCAAGAAATTCGCAGTCGTCCGCCAGCTGTCTTTGCGCCAACTCGAAGGCATGGCCCATCCCCACCAGTTGATGGGTAGGCAATGTGCCAGACCTCATACCCCGCTCATGACCACCACCGTGAATTTGAGCCTCGATTCCGATCCCGGGGTCGCGGCGAACATACAATGCTCCGACACCTTTCGGTCCGTAAACCTTGTGGCCTGACAATGACATCAGATCCATTGGCATCGTCAAGACGTCCACCAGCATCTTACCTGCAGCCTGGGCTGCGTCCACATGAAACAAGACCCCCTTCTCACGCAGGAAGGCACCAATAGTCGGGATGTCGTTAACCGTCCCCAGCTCATTGTTGACCAACATCAGACTAACCAGCACCGTGTCAGCGGTGAGCGCATCAGCTACCTGCTGCACCGATACACGCCCGGTCGAGTCGGGTTTCAGCCAGTTAACACGACACCCTTGGGATTCGAGCCAGGCGCAGGTGTCGATTACCGCTTTGTGCTCGATAGCAGAGGTGATGATATGTGGGTTCGCATGCCCGGCTACCGCACCTTTAATAGCGAGGTTATCCGCTTCGGTTGCGCCAGAAGTCCAGACAATTTCCCGGGGATCACAGTTAATCAGACCAGCGACCTGTCTCCTGGCAGCTTCCACGGCGGCCTCCGCCTGCCAACCGAAGCCGTGGGTGCGAGAGGCCGGGTTACCAAATACGCCGTCCAGCGTCAGGTACTTCATCATGGTCTGGGCGACCGAAGGATCAACAGGCGTTGTCGCCGCGTAATCGAAATATACAGGTGTTTTCATAGCATCACGGAGTGTCAGACCGGGGCCTGGCTAGAAAGGCGCTCGGTGTTGATAGTTTGGGAGCTAGCCTTTTGATGCTGTCGATTTTGACGATCAGCGACAAGCTGAATTTCCCTTTTCTTGAGGAGATCCGCCAGGCTAATGTCGCTCAGGAACTGATGGATCTGATCACTTAGATCAGACCACAAATGGTGGGTCAGGCACTTCTCACCGTTTTGGCAATCACCCTGATTCTTGCATCGGGTGGTATCCAGCGACTCATGCACCGCATCTACAACTTCTGCTATAAAGAGCTGATCGTTGCTACGGGCCAGACGATAACCCCCACCCGGGCCTCGCACACTGATCACCAGTTGCTCACGACGCAGCTTGGCAAAAAGCTGCTCAAGGTAAGACAGCGATATCCCTTGTCTGCTGGAGATGTCTGCCAGGCTCACCGGCCCCTCGTCAGAGTGAAGTGCCAGATCAAGCATGGCAGTGACGGCATACCGGCCTTTCGTGGTCAATCGCATAGCACAAGGCCTCGACGTTGCGAGAATTCGTAAAACTCAAAGCATGAGTATGAATTGACCAAGTATTTCAGTCAAGTATTCAGCCGGGCCCCACGTCGCCTGGAGGCGGTCCAGAATGCTTCCCGCCGACACGGCTACCTACCGATTTCTGGATCGCGGAGAGCACCCCCCGGAGAATATTGATTTCCATCTGGTCTGGCTGTGCCCGCTGAAGCAAACGCCGCAACCTTGACATCAATTGCCGCGGGTTGTCCCGTCTATGAAACTCAATCTCAACCAATACTTTTTCAAGATGCTCAAATAGTCCTTCCACCTCTCGCACCGGCGCTAGTGGGGAGTCCCATCCTGGATCCCCAGGCGCGACCATAGGCGTTAGTTGCGAACTGCCATCGCCCCCTTCCAGACCACGCAGGTAGTGCATCCTTAACTCATAAGTAACTACCTGGACCGCCATCGCCAGATTAAGAGAGCTGTAATCCTGATTGGACGGAATATGAATATGAAAGTGACAACGCTGGAGCTCATCGTTACTCAAACCGTGGTTTTCTCTTCCAAAAACCAGCGCTACCGGCCCATGGGGCGCATGTTCGAATGCTTTGTAGGCAGCGTCGGGAGGCGGAATAACCGGCCAGGGAACTTTTCTGCCGCGGGCGCTGGTTCCCATCACCATGACGCAGTCATCAATTGCCTCACCCAGAGTCGCTACCACCTGAGCGTTGTCCAGCACATCAGCTGCCCCTGCGGAGCGCGCATAGGATGTTTCATCAGGAAACGACGTCGGGCTAACCAACCATAGATTGGAAAACCCCATATTTTTCATGGCCCTGGCAACCGCGCCGATGTTGCCGGAATGGGATGTTTCTACCAGTACCACACGAATGTTGTCCCAGGAGGGAATATGCTCTGTCACCGGCATCGCCGCTTTTTTCATGAGAGGGTTTCTCTAATGTTCAAAAATTGGACGCAATATAATAACAGACCCAGCAACCTCCTCCGAGCACTCTCAGTCAGTCGTCCAGTCAGTCGTCAGACTCCGTTGTCAGTCGTCATACCCCGTTATCCTGCTCAAACCTGCAATTCAGACACCTTGTGCATCCAATAAACGTATAAGCGAAAACGTCATTTTGATATGATACGCAACCTTTTCTCAGCCAGGTGACGAATAGTCCGATGCAACCAGCAATCAAAATGGCTCTGCGCGTTGCGCGCCAGGGCTCAGACTTTCTGAAAGCCCACTTCGAACGACAGGAGCTGTCTGAGCGAGACCAGACTGAACTGCAAAGCCAACTCGACCGGGTAGAACATTCGCTCTACGAAAACTTTTCAGAGCAGCTTCAGAAGGCTTACAAGGACCACGCCATTGCCCCCAGTGGAGAGTCCGATGCTGGCGAGCACTCCCGCAGCTGGCACATTTTTCCGCTTTTGGGCCGTGAAAATTTCCTGCGTGGTATTCCTGACTTCGCGTTGGCATTGATGCAAAAGAAGGACAACCGGGCGGAAAACCTGTTGCTGGTCAATCCTGTTACCGGCGAGGAGTATTCCGCTAGTCGTGGCCACGGTGCCGGGCTTAACAGCCGTCGTGTGCGGACCGGCACAGTCAAACACGTTGAAGATGCTGCCATCGTGACCAACCTGCTTGACCAGGCCCGCGGCGCCGACGACCCGCTACTTTGGGGTGAACTGGCAGCAACTCTGGCGCAGCAGTCCAGCCTGATCAGAACCACCGGATGTGTTGCCCTGGATATGGCCAGGGTGGCCGCTGGTCATCTGGACGCAGCCATTGTTTTCCGTCCCCAGGCCGCCGACCTGTCCATTGGCCTGATCATTGCGAACGAAAGCGGCTCGTTAACCGGTGACTTTTCGGGCAACCCGTCGACGGACCAGGCGCGCCAGATAGTTGTTGCCAATCCGAAGCTGTTCAAGGACATCCTCAAGGTTCTGCAGCCTTTCCGGGGTCGCTTGCCTCGCTGACGCTACACTGCTGACACAAAAAAGCCGCGCCGACATAAGTCTCGCGGCTTTTTTTATACCCAAACCAGATTACATCCGGTTCAACCATTCAGGCGGCTGTTCTTCCTCTTCTTCTGCCCCGACCAAACCTTCTTTCGGTGGTACAACCATATCTTCCCGGGTCACGCCCAATGCTATCAGCAGGCTTGCTGAGACATAGATGGATGAATATGTACCAACGACGACACCAATAATCAGCGCGATCGCAAAGTTATTGATCGCCTCGCCACCGAAAAAATACAGCGCCAGCAGCACAGCTAACGTAGTGCCGGATGTGTTCAATGTCCGACTGATAGTCTGGTGGATGGATTCATTGATAATGTGCTCGGCATCCCCCACTCGCATTTTGCGGAAGTTTTCCCTGATGCGATCCGCCACCACAATGGTATCGTTCAAGGAGTACCCGATGACGGCCAAAAGTGCAGCCAGCACGCTCAGATCAAAGGTCCACTGAAAGAGTGAAAAAATACCGAGAATAATAATGACATCGTGAGCCAGCGGTACGACCGACGCAATGCCAAACTTGAACTGGAAGCGCATACCCACGTAGATCAACACCACAGCAAGAGCCAGCAGAAGACCAAGACCACTGTCTTCCTTAAGCTCCTCCCCTACCTGAGACCCGACGAAAGCCGAGCTGACCAGCTCAAGTTCATCACCGGTTGCCCTTAAAGCATCAGTCACCCGACCCGCTAGCTCATCATCAAAGGCTTCTGAAAGCCTGATCAGTACGGAGGATTCGTTACCAAAGTTCTGCACCACGAAATTCTCATACCCGGCGTCGGAGAGTGTCCCGCGAACCTCGTCCAGTTCGGGGGGGGTCTCGTATTGCAGTTCGACCGAGGCGCCACCAGTGAAATCGAGCCCTAAATTGAGCCCGTTAACAGCAATGATTATAAAAGAAGCAACTAAGAGAACGATCGAAAATACCGCTGCGGACTTTCGAATCCCCATGAAATCAATAGGTTTCTTCTCGACTTCAGACATTGGACAACTTCCCGCCGATAGACAGTTTCTCGACCTTACGCCCACCATAAACCAGGTTGATCAAACCGCGGCTGACCAGCAGAGCGGAGAACATGGACGTCAGGATGCCGATACATAAGGTAATCGCGAAACCCTTCACCGGGCCGGAACCCATGGCAAACAGGATCACAGCGACAAGCAAAGTCGTGATATTCGCATCCACGATAGAAACGAACGCTCTTGAATAACCTGCACTGATCGCAGACTGAGGTGGCATACCCGCCTTGAGCTCTTCTTTTATACGCTCGAAAATCAATACGTTCGCATCCACCGCCATGCCCACCGTCAATACGATGCCAGCGATACCCGGAAGTGTCAGGGTTGCTGACAAAATCGACATACAGGCCAGTAACAGCATCAGGTTAATGGACAACGCCACGTTGGCGACCAAACCAAAGCCCCGGTAATAGACCAGCATATAAAGCAATACCAGGATGAAGCCCAGGGACACAGACATAAAGCCCGCATCGATATTTTGCTGACCGAGGCTTGGACCAATCGTTCGCTCTTCCACGAAATACATCGGAGCCGCCAGGGAACCAGCCCTTAAAAGCAGAGCCAACTCAGAGGCTTCATTGATTGAATCCAACCCGGTAATACGAAAGCTGGCACCCAAGGCCGACTGAATGGTCGCCAGGCTGATAATGCTTTGCTCTTCAATCCGATTTTCAACCGTCGTCGACTCGCCATCGACCATACGCTCTTCTGTTTCCGTCCGAAACTCAATGAAAATAACGGCCATCCGTCGCTGAATGGCGTTTCGGGTAGCACGATTCATCATATCCCCACCAGGGCCATCCATAGTGATGTTCACCTGCGGCTGACCATTTTCATCGAACGCCTGGTGGGCATTGGCCACGTTGTTACCGGTGACAATAACCTCACGCTCAAGTCTGGCAGTACGGTTTGGCTCATTGCGGAAAGGTAAAACCTCGGTGGCTCCCGAAGGCGCATCCTGGCGGGCTTCCAAGCGGAATTCGAGATTGGCGGTGGCACCCAGGACACGTTTTGCCTGCGCGGTATCCTGGACGCCAGGGAGTTGAACGATGATCCGCTCGCGGCCCTGGCGCTGAACCATTGGCTCGGCGACACCCAATTCGTTGACCCGGTTACGGATCGTCGTCAGGTTTTGCTCTACCGCGTAATCCTCAATTTGACGGATTTCCTGCTCCGATAACGTCAGTACGAGTTCAAACTCTTCTTCGCTGGGGCTGCGTTCGTCAAGCACAAACTCATTGTATCGATCCCTCACCTGACTGAATGCTTCTGTACGGGCTGCTTCATCCCGGAACGTCAGGACAATACTGTTATTGTCCACAACATCACCGCCGCGATAACGAATTCGTTCTTCCCGCAGCTCGCGCTTGATTTCGCTGGAGTAGGCCTCCAGCCGCTGCTCAAGGGCACTTTCCATATCCACTTCAAGCAAGAAGTGCACACCGCCGCGAAGGTCCAGCCCCAGTTTCATCGGGCCAGCGCCCAAGCTGCGGAGCCAGTCCGGAGTGGAGGGCGCCATGTTCAATGCCACCAGATACTCATCGCCCAGTGCGGACTGAACCAGCGGCCTGGACCTGAGCTGAGCCTCAGCGCTTTGTAGCCGAATCAGGCCGTTACGCTCCTGAATGGACGCCGCCTTAACCTCGAACCCGGCTTCCTCGATACTCGAAACTGCGCGCTCTAACGTCCGCTCATCTACCGTGGTGCTGCTTCGGGCACCGGTTATCTGAACAGCAAAATCGTCTGGATAAAGATTGGGCAATGCATAGATAAAGCCAATCACTACAGCAATCAGAATGACCAGACTTTTCCAAAGTGGATATTTATTCAGCATGCGGTGCCTTTTTTGAACAGCAATCCCGTTCGTACGTATTGGAGTGGCGCGTTAAGAAGAACCGGTTAAATCAACGATCAGATATCTTTCAATGTGCCTTTGGGCAAAGCTGAAGCCACGGCTACCTTCTGAACCTTGACTTCAACATTCTCGGCAATTTCAACCAGAATGAAGTCATCGGTGACTTTCGTGATTTTACCCGCGACACCACCAGAGGTAACAATCTCATCGCCCTTATCAAGACCGGACATCAGAGCTTTATGCTCTTTGGCACGTTTGGACTGGGGACGCCAGATCAGCAGGTAGAAGATCAGGATGAAGCCTGCGAAAAATATGACCTGGCCGATAACGCTCATGCCCTGGCCCGCGTCCTGAGCGAAGGCCAGCCCAGGCACCATCGCCAGCAAAGTGATAAAAAGGGTCTGGATTGCTTTCATTTTTGGATCTCCATTGATCTTGGTTTGGTCGGTGGCTCTGCCCGTCGGGCAAAGCCTTCCGGGTTAGTTACAACGGCGGCACAGACTCACCGCGCTGGGCATAGAACGTGTCAATAAAGTCGCACAATGTACCTGCTTCAATGGCCCCACGCAATCCGGCCATCAGGTTCTGATAATACCTCAGGTTGTGAATGGTATTGAGTTGCGATGCCAACATTTCACCGCACTTATCCAGATGATGGAGATAACTTCGAGAAAAATTCTGGCAGGTGTAGCAGTCACATTGATCATCCAGCGGAGCGGTATCATGACGGTGCCGGGCATTGCGAATTTTGACCACGCCGGTTGCGGTGAACAGATAGCCATTGCGGGCGTTACGGGTAGGCATGACGCAGTCAAACATATCGACACCACGGCGCACGGCCTCAACGATGTCTTCGGGCTTGCCAACGCCCATCAGGTACCGGGGCTTGTCTTCCGGCATTTTAGCGGGCAGTTCATTCAGAATATTCAGCATATCCGCCTTGGGCTCGCCCACGGACAAGCCACCGATGGCAAAGCCATCAAAGCCAATATTAACCAGACCCTCAAGGGATTTGTCCCGCAGTGAGGGATACATGCCGCCCTGGACGATACCAAACAGCGCCGCCGTATTGCTGCCGTGAGCCTCTTTGCTGCGCTGAGCCCACCGCAACGAGAGCTCCATGGAGTCGCGGGCCTGGGTTTCCGTCGCGGGGTATGGTGTGCACTCGTCGAAGATCATCACGACGTCTGAACCGAGGTCTCGCTGAACCTGCATGGCAATTTCCGGCGACAACTCCACCGGCGAGCCGTCTATCGGCGAGCGGAAAGTGACCCCTGCCTCAGTGATCTTGCGCATTTCCCCCAGACTGAATACTTGAAAACCGCCGGAATCGGTCAGAATCGGGCCCTGCCATTGAGTAAAGTCGTGGAGGTCACCGTGAGCCTTGATGACCTCGGTACCCGGCCGCAACATGAGATGAAAGGTGTTACCCAGGATAATCTGGGCACCAATGCCTTCGATGTCCCGGGGCAACATACCTTTGACGGTGCCATAGGTGCCCACCGGCATGAAAGCAGGGGTTTCAACCTGGCCCCGGGGGAAAGTCAGGCGCCCGCGCCGGGCCTTGCCGTCTTCACCGAGCTTCTCAAAGGACATACGGCAGGGGTTTGCAGTGTCAGTCAAAGTAGGTCTCCTGGCGGGGTATTCGCATTGGCAGCTCCGAGACTGGACACCTGCCCCGTGATGAACATGGCATCGCCGTAACTGAAGAACCGGTAACGCCCGCGTATCGCCTCTTCATAAGCCGCCATAACATGGTTCTGGCCCGCAAACGCGCTGACAAGCATGATTAAGGTCGATTCCGGCAAATGGAAATTGGTGACCATGGCATCGACGCATTGAAAGCGGTAACCCGGGAAAATAAAGATATCGGTTTCACCACGAAAGGGTTTCAACTGGCCTTCCCGTGAGGCAGATTCCAGTGATCGGACCGAAGTGGTTCCCACGGCAATGACCCGACCGCCTCTTGCCCTCGTACGGGCAACGGCTGCGACGGTTTCCTCGGGCACATGCGCAATTTCACTGTGCATGATGTGGTCTTCAATGCGGTCGACCCGAACCGGTTGAAAGGTGCCCGCGCCTACATGAAGTGTCACAAACGCGCTCTCGATTCCTTTCTCCGCCAGGGCCGCCAGTAATGGTTGGTCAAAATGCAGCCCTGCCGTCGGCGCTGCCACCGCGCCTGATTCGCGGGCATAGACCGTTTGGTAACGCTCACGGTCTGTGGATTCATCGGGCCGGTCTACATAGGGGGGAAGCGGCATATGACCGATACGTTCCAGAAGATCGAGAACCGGCTCCCCCGACTCACTGGATAATTCGAACAACGCGTCCTGGCGTCCCTGCATCCGCAGTACAGACTGGTCTTCCAGAATGATTTTCTGGCCGGCCTTAGGGGATTTGGACGCGCGCACATGGGCAAGCAATCTATGCTCGCCCGTCACCCGCTCGACCAGAATCTCAAGTTGGCCTCCGGTCTCTTTGCGACCAAACAGACGGGCAGGTATAACGCGGGTATTGTTGAAAACCAGCAGGTCGCCGGGAGCCAGAAATGTCGGTAAATCGAGAAACCGATGGTGGCTAGTCTTACCCGTAGCGCCGTCAAGTGTTAGTAATCGGGAGGCACTGCGCTGCGCCAGAGGGTATCGGGCAATCAGCTCGCTGGGTAATTCAAAGTGGAAATCCGAGACGTTCATTGAAAGGCTGTTCGCTGATACCGCTATGCGGCCAATACATGGTGCCGAGGGTCGGACTCGAACCGACACGCAGTTGCCTGCACGAGATTTTGAATCTCGCGTGTCTACCAGTTTCACCACCCCGGCATCGGAGAGTGGAGGCGATTATACTGAGGTTATCAGTGAAAGCAACTGCTTAAACACTCCGGATTGAGCGATTATAGCCGGTCAAATAGTGAGAGCCGTGAAACCTGGGCGAACGACAGTTGCGCCGCTTCCAGAACGAAGCTTTGAAAGCTCAGGCGGCTGACCGCTTCCGCATAATCAACGTCTCTGAGTTCCGAGCGTATCTCATCGGTATAAACGGACGAATCCGCCAGAAATTCCCGGGTCGACTCCAGAGCATTAAGACGACCACCAATTTCCGTCTGTGTAACGAGAACCTTTTCCAGGGAATTATCCAGATTTACAATAGAACTTGAAATCAGGTTCTCGAATGCCTGCTGGCCATTTGCAACCGTGGCCGTTGTAACGCCACCAGCGAGGTCCAGATTATCGAACTGGGCGCCTTCTACCTGGATCTGGCCGCCGGGCGTTCCATTATCATCAGCCTCAAAATCAAGGTTGCCACTCAGGGAGGTGATTTCCAGATCACCATTGCCGTTGAGGGCTGCGGTTACGTTTTCCAGCTCGGGGGCATTACTGGCGTTGATCGCGTCCCTGAGATCCGCCAAAGTCGTCAGCCCGGTAAAGTCGACCGAGTTAATCGTCAACGTGTCATCCGGTTGCGGAGTAAATCCTCCGGCTGGCAAAGTCGCCACCGCAGGCGCCTTGGCCTGGTTTTCAAGCCCGTAAATCAGCTTTTCCATGCTGGTGAACATTGACTGTTTTTCAGATGTCTGAATTTCGAAACGATCTCCCGCCTGGGCGTCTGTTATCTCAAACTGAATTCCCGCTACCCGAATGCTGTCGCCGCTCTGGTAGGCGCCAGTTGCGATTGGGGTATATCCCGGATCAGCGGGATCATCGGAACGGAAGCGCAGTTCATACTCCAGCCCCCCCGCTCCATCATCATTGATATCGACCACAACATCGTCCGTATCACCAGCGTAGAAACCGTTAAAGATATCCTGATCGAGCACCATGCCGGTACTGATGCGCCCGCCAGAGGTATTAGTAGGACTGGCGCTGGCAAAAAAAGTTGGCTCGCCTGTTTTTATGCCGGTGAATATCTCTTTGCCGGTATCGCTGATTGCGATTTTCACGCCGGTATCAATTTCCAGCGAACGCTGACCCTCGTCGCCCTGGTAGATCCAGTCGCCGGAAATATTCTGACCAAATGCAGGCGTATTGCCTTTGAACCCGCTGAAAATATACTCACCGGATGCATCACGGGAATTGCCAAGAGTGGCCAGTTGGTCCAGGCGTTGACGCAGCTCTGATGCAATAGAGTTGCGGTCATCCGCAGACAGGGTGCCATTTCCCGCCTGCACCGTGAGCTCACGGACACGCTCGATCAGATCGGTGACGTCGGCCAGAGTGCTCTCCTCCTGCTCCAACCGATTCTCCGCCAGGTCGACATTACGCTGGAACTGGCCGATCTGAGCGGTTTCCTGATCCAGTTTCAGGATTCGGGCTGCTGCTACGGGGTCATCAGAAGGGTTGATCACCCGTTTACCCGTTGAAATCTGCTGCTGCGTCTTCTGCAGCTCGGAATTTAGGTCCTGCAGCCTGTTGATACCACCCTGGAAAACCTGTTGAGATGAAATGCGAACCATAGTCAGTTACCTCAACTTAGCGGAAGGTATTCAGAAGTGTATCAAACAGATCCTGAGCAACACTCATAACCTGCGCCGATGCGTTATAAGCAGCCTGATACTGAATCAATCGACCGGCCTCCTCATCCAGATTAACCCCGGACATGGAATCACGCTGATTCGTGGTCTGCTCCAGTAAGGCCTGGCCTGCATCCACGTCGAGTTGCGCCTGACGAGTGGTGACACCGACCTGCCCCACCAGACCACCATAGGCCTCGGTGAAGCTCTGATTGCCACCGTTCATGGTATTCGCCGTTGCAAGCCCACCCAGAAATTGTGCGTTCCGGTTGTCGGATATGCCGTCCGTGTTGTAATTGATCTGGAAGACATCTTTAGCCTGCGGATTCCCATTTATCTCGAACTGGAAGCCCCGGTAGTTAGCGTTCTGGGGATCTTCTGAAAACAGCTTGTTGGAAATGCCGTTCTGGAATGTTTGCCCGGTCACCGGCGGATTCAGAGGCTGCGGGTTGGTCGGGTCAGAAGCATCGAGAATGTCGTACTCCATCGCACTGGTGAATCGCACCATCAGCGGTGGCGATAGCTCACCCCGGGTAGTGAACTCGGACAACGGAACATTTGTCAGCGGATTTTTGACATCCAGCATGGTGCCTTGGGAGATCACTCCATTGCCCGAGTTTCCGCTGCCCGCCTCGGCCTTGATCGGGCTGGCAAAGGCCAGCTCTTCTTCCCGTTCCACCTGCAGCGCGATATCTGTGGCTGCCGAACGGGTGGGCCGAACCAGAAAACTGTCACCCTGTTCGAAAGCTCCGGATTCGATACGAACATTAAAACCTGGCATGGAGATTTCGGCCGGTAACGGCGTTGGCAGCGCGCCCTGACGGACGACCTCACCGCTGGCACGATCAACCAGCTCGAAATTATCGCCATTATTGCCGGTAAACCGGAGTGTATAGGAGCCTGCCGTGAGCGCCTTGCTGTCGGTTATTTCAACCGCGACGACTCCGCTTTTGGGCGGCTGATTTTCAGCATTCGGGGAGACGCGGTTAAGTTGAGCGCTTCGGCTGTTTATGTCGGTAAAAAACAGACCACCCAGATCCCCCTCGAGATCCATGCCTATCTGATGCTGATGGTTAATCTGGTCCGACAACGCCAGCGCAATACGGCCAAGTTCGTCAAACGCAGGCTCGAGCCCTTCGGACATGAACTGTCGCAATCCGCCCAACTTGCCGCCGACGATCTGTTCAGTGACGTCCCGGGCCCGGCCGCTACTGGTCAGCGTGAACTTCAGCATGGATGAATCTTCGTCACTGGCCTCGGTAGAGAGAGTCGAGGCCTGATTGCCAACCACAAGCGCCTGGCCGTTGGTCATCTGTACGTTGATTTGCCCACCTTCGGCCGGCACCACGCGGATCTTCATCAGCTCCGACAGTTCACGGAGTTTTTCGTCCCGCTTATCCAGCAAAGCATTGGGCTCGTTACCTTGGGCGAGGCCCGGCGTTTCAGATATCGCCAGGTTTAGTTCCGCAATACTGGCAAGCAGGGCGTTGGCATCGGAGGTATTCGCGCGCATTTGTGAGTTAACGGACTGCTGTTGCTGGATAAAACTGGAATTCAACGCCTGGAAGCGATTAATCAGCCCCTGCGCTTCGCTCAGTACCAACTGCCGCTGAGGCAAGGCAGCAGGATCTTCGGCAGCGCTCTGGAGGCTGGCAAAGAAATTATTCAGGGCATTGTTCAACCCGGTACTTTCACCACCCAGCAGGTTGTCGAGACGGGACAGTTCTTTGTTAAGGGTGTCCTGCTCGTTAAACAGAGAAGAATCGCCTCGTAGCTGCTCGCTGATAAAGGCATCGGCAATACGACGGATATCACTGACGTTGACGCCACTGCCAACATTGCCAGCGCCGGTCGAGCGACCCGGCTGGGTTTCAAAGACCACCTCCTGGCGGGTGTAACCCGGCGTATTCGCGTTGGTGATGTTGTTACCTGTGGTATTCAGTGCTGCCTGATGACTCAGAATGCCGGTCAGACCAATACCAATAAGACCTGCCATAGCCGTTACTCCCCAGAACCAGTCAAGACAGAATCGGGAGCAGTTGCCTCAAGCAGGCTACCATCCATAATCCGGCGAATTTTCGCTCCGTATTCCGGGTCTGTTGCGTAGCCTGCAGCCTGGAGCTTCTCCGCGAACTGCTCCGGTTTGTCTGCAGCCGCCAATACTTCACGGTATCTCGGGTTGCTCTCAAGAAAGCTGACATAGTCCCGGAAGCTTGCCTCGTAATCGGGATAAGCCCGAAACGCGGCCCGCTCACTCATGGGGACACCTTCACGATACTCAGTGGTAGCAATATTGACCGCCTCGCCCTGCCACCGGCTGTCGGCTTTGATACCAAAAAGATTGAAGCTGGGGCCGCCCGTGCTGCTCTCGATCATATGCTTGCCCCACCCAGTTTCCAGTGCCGCCTGGGCAATCATGACCCTTGGGTTGAGACCACTTTCACCCGCGACTTTTTGTGCCAGGGGCAATAGTTCACGAACAAACGCTTCGGGAGACTCGAACCGTGCCTGGTTGACCGCCGATGTTACGTCTGGTCTGGCAGGCACGGTTAAACCAGAATCAACCACCTCATCGACTTGCCGGACATGGTCTGGCAATTCAGGAGAAAGCCTTGGCAGGCTGCGATCATAATCCGCCAGCGTGCCCTTATGCCCGGTGAGTTTCAGACCTTCATCAGTCATGCCTGGAATCTGGCGGCTGAGCTGTCGAACCAACGCTTCTGACAGACCCAGGCCACGCTGCTGTGACATGCTCAGGCTCAACTGACTATCGAACATATCCTGATAGAATTCGGACTGGCTGCTATTGAGGTAATTGCCTTCCGACAGCACTTTGTTGGCTGCCCGCATGGATTTCAGCATCTCCGATACAAACAGGCTCTCAAACTGCTTCGCCACTTCCTCAAGTGCGCCTTTTTTATCTGTGCGCGCCTGGGTCTTCAGCGCATTGAGCCCGCTGAATTCGGTATATACCTGAGCCTGTTGGAGACGTGAATCCTGCATCACTTCACCTATATAACAATCAGTTCAGCGCGAAGGGCGCCAGCCTGTTTCAATGCTTCCAGTACTGCCATGACATCGCCTGGGGCTGCACCTACCTGGTTAACAGCCTGCACAATCTCATTCAGGGTGACCGCCGGGCCAAACTGGAACATCCGGGCCGGTTCTTCGGTTATTGCGATCTGGGTATTTGGGGTTACCACGGTGTCACCATCCGCAAACGGGTTGGGTTGATTGACCTCCAGATTCTCTTTAATCGTCACTGTCAAACTTCCGTGGGTAACCGCTGCCGGGCTCACCCGGACGTTCTGACCAACCACAATGGTTCCGGTACGGCTGTTGATGACCACCTTGGCAGACTCCTCGGCTGGATCGACTTCCAGATTTTCCAGAATGGACAGGAAGCTGACCCGTTGGGACGGGTCCCGGGGCGCCTTCACCGATACCGACGTCGCATCGTGGGCATAGGCCATCCCGGTGCCCAAGGTTTCATTGATGACTTCCGTCACCCTGCGAGCTGTCGTGAAATCAGGACGCAACAGATTAAAAGTGATGGTGTCGCCCTGCGCAAACGGGGACGTTACTTCCCGTTCGATGGTCGCGCCATTGGGGATCCGGCCAACGCTCGGTACATTCACGGTAATCCGTGAGCCATCCGCGCCACCAGCACCAAAACCACCCACCACCAGGCTACCCTGAGCCATCGCGTAGACCTGCCCATCCGCACCTTTTAACGGCGCCATCAGCAGACTGCCACCCCGGAGGCTGTCGGCATTGCCAATCGACGAAACAGTGATGTCGAGTTCCTGACCGGGTTTCGCAAACGGTGGCAGGCTGGCGTGGATGGTGACCGCAGCCACGTTCGCCAGATTGGGGTTGGTGCCGTCCGGCAAGACGATGCCGAACTGGTTCATCATGTTGCGGAAAGTCTGGTTGGTGAACGGCGCTTTGTCTCCGGTGCCATCAAGGCCCACAACCAGACCGTAACCGATCAACTGGTTGGAGCGCACACCTTTGACCCGTGCCATATCCTTGAGGCGGTCTGCCAATACTGGCGCAGTAATCAGCGCAAGTACCAAAGCCATTACGGACATTCGAATACAGCTCATAAAGGCCACCACTCACTGTTAAAGAACCTGGCCAGCCAACCCATCTGGTTTGCCTGGTCGAAATCGCCGGTGCCACCGTAGGAAATTCGGGCATCAGCAATGCGATTGGAGGCAATGGTATTGTTTGGCAGAATGTCCTGGGGACGGACCAGCCCAGTCAGCCGGATAAATTCATCCCCATTGGTCAGAGACAACCATTTCTCGCCACGAATCATCAGCACACCGTTTGGCAGTATTTCGGTGACGGTGACAGAGATACTACCGGCCAGCCGGTTACTCTGATCCGCTTCTGCCTCACCTTCGAAATCACGCTCCAATCGCAGGTCAGTACCAAGGTTCAAACCGGTGCGCCCGAGAATGCTGCCGTCACTGAACGAAATTTCGTTGTCCTTGGTAATGCTGCTGCCAGCGTTCTTGCTCGCCTGTGTAGATTCTTCCAATGCCACCAACAGAACATCACCGACGTTCAAAGCAATGGTGTCACCGTATAAATTGGTGTTCCGGCTGGTCTGATAAATGGCGCCGGAGTTGGGATCACGCTGCATCATGGCCTGGGCTCGCACAGGTGCGAAGGCAGGGTCATCGGGCATGGCTCTGGGTCGGCTCACGGCCGTGCAGCCCTGCAACACTGTCAAGGTGACAATCAGACTCAGGAGCCAGGGGGAGCGTCTGTTCAGGTCGCTCATGATGAATACCTCATACCCGTGAAATGGCTAGCCATTTAACCGATGTTGTTGGTAATGAACTGAAGCATCTGGTCAGTGGCAGAAACCACTTTCGAGTTCATTTCATAGGCCCGTTGAGTGGTGATCATGTTGACCAGCTCTTCGACGACCTCGACGTTGGATGCTTCTGTCATGCCCTGCTCCACTGTCCCCAGACCGTCTATGCCCGCCTGACCTTCGATCGGATCACCACTGGCGTTGGTTTCACGATAGAGGTTGTTACCCATGGCTTGCAGGCCCTGCGGATTGATGAAGTCCACCAGTGGAATTTCACCGAGATTGACCGGAGCCGCCTGGTTATTCACTACCGCTGACACCGTGCCGTCTTTACCGATGGTGACCGTAGTGGCGTTTTCAGGAACGTTGATGTTTGGTTCCAACAAGTAACCTTCCGGGTTCACGATGTCGCCATCAGCGTTAAGCTGGAACTGGCCATCCCGGGTGTAGGCAATGTCACCGTCCGGCAACAGCACCTGGAAAAACCCACGACCGTTGACCGCCATATCCAGAGGTTGTTCGGTCACCTGCAGGTTGCCCTGGGTAAACTGCTTGGCCGTACCCACTATCCGGACACCGGTACCGAGCTGAAGTCCGGAGGGCAGTTCCGAGTTCTCGGATGAGAGGCCGCCAGGCTGTCGATTGACCTGATACAGCAAGTCCTGAAACACCGCCCGGTCACGCTTGAAACCCGTGGTATTAACGTTGGCCAGGTTGTTGGAAATGGTTGTCATGTTGGTGTCTTGCGCACTCAACCCGGTTTTACTGACCCATAATGCTGGATGCATGATCCTACTCCTCGTTGAAACCCGTTAGCGGCGAAGCGTTGCCGCTTTTACCCATCAGGTCGGTTTTCCCTGCTTTAATTAAAGGTTTTGCAACAGCCGTGCCGTCGCCTCGGAATTCTCCTCGGCGGTCTGCATAATTTTCACCTGCATCTCGAATTGTCGGGACAGCTGCAGGTTCGAAATCATCTCTTCAACGGCGTTTACGTTGGAGCTTTCCAGAAAGCCCGAAGTGACCCGGATATCGGCGTCCGGCGCTTCCGGCCCTATAATCGCTGCGTCCGGTTTACGGCGCATAAAGCCGTCTTCGCCTTTCTCCAGAGTTTCAGCAGGAGGGTTAACCAATTTGATGCGGTCGATTTCTGCCAACTGATCTGGCGGACCACCGACCGGAATAATCGAAATGGTGCCATCGGAGCCTACCAGGAGCTTTTCATAAGGCGGCAGAGCAACCGGGCCTCCATTGCCAAGAACGGGTTCGCCACTGGTTGTTCGCAGCAGGCCATTAACATCTACCTGAAGGCTGCCAGCGCGGGTAAAAACCTCCTCACCGTTGTCGTTCTGGATCGCCATCCAGCCCTCACCATTAATGGCAATATCCAGGTCTCGACCGGTTTCAATAAGCGCGCCGGACTTGAGATCGGTGCCGGGACGCTCCGTCATGGCATAAGCCCGGGTCGGAAAGTGCTCGCCGTATACCGGCATACTCCGGGCCTGGGCAAAATCACGTTTGAACCCTGTGGTGGTCACGTTGGCCAGGTTGTTGGCATGGGCCTGCTGCGACAACATGGTTTGCTTGGCGCCGGACATACCAATAAAAATCGACTTATCCATCGGACAGCTCCTGCCGGATTTTTGACTAATACAGGAAGTAATGCAGAAGTTGTGCCATAACGGCAATATTGAACTATTTGTGGATACTACGGTGAGCGCATGGCGCCTGGACGTCAATTTGAGAGGGTTTGCGGGGTGCCGGAGGCAGCTTCAAACGCTACCTCCGGCGACCGGATTAACGCAGGTTGATGATGGTCTGGGTTACGGCATCCGAGGTTTCGATGGTTTTAGCATTGGCCTGATAATTTCGCTGGGCGATGATCAGGTTAACCAGCTCAGCCGAGAGATCAACGTTGGATTCTTCCACCGAACTGGCCTTGATGGAACCCAGGGTGCCGGTATCCGGCTGGCCTATAATCGGCTGTCCGGAATCAAAGGTTTCCACCCAGCTTGTTTCACCTACTGGCGCCAAGCCGTCGGTGTTCCGGAAAGACGCCAGGGCGACCTGCCCCAAAGTATCGGACTGGCCATTGGTATAGCGGGCAAACAGGACACCGGTATCCGATACATCCAGACCGGACAGTCGACCGGTGGTATAGCCGTTCTGACGTTGGTCAGTCACCCCGAACGCACTGCCAAACTGGGTTGTCTCATCAAGGTTTATCGAAAAGTTGGAACTGGTCGGCGGCTCTGGTACCGGTGTGGCACCGCCGTTGGCAGTCAGTAACGGGCCATCGGCGCCGTTAGGATCACCGTTTGAATCCAGCGGCGTCCAATTCGAAATCAGAACTTCGCCGCTGGGGTCCCCATCAATACTCTGGAGTGTACCGTCAACGTTGAATTGCAGCTCATAGCGGGCCCTTGATGGGTCGCCGTTGGCCGCTGGGGGGTCGCCAACATCTTCTCCATCAATCTGAACGTACATCGCCCAGACATTACCACCACCAGAAACAGGCTCTTTGACAAAGTACTGGGTCAGCTCATGGGAATTACCCAGGCTGTCGAACACGTTAAAGGATGTTGCGTGGTTGTAGCTGCGCTGGTCGTTGGGGTCAAAGGTGTTGGTACGGAAACTGTCTGTGGTGGCCCCAGCCAACAGCGCACCATCGGAGGTCAGCGTGGAATCAACCGGTAGCGTGGTGTTAAAGCTGCCCACCTGCACGTCGTTAACAGCACCCGCGGCGGCTTGATAGGCCACGCTCAGGTTGTTCCCCCGGCTCTCGATCAACCGCAAAAACTCTGGGTTGCCACCGGCATCCTGAGTAATTGTGGCATTGACACTCGAATTGAGCGGAGAATTGTTAATAGCGTCTTGCAGCCAGCCGATGGGATCGGTTTCACCCGCCGGAATGTCGAAATCTGTACCCTGAACAGTCACCGTTTCCCCGGCCTGAATTTCGCCCACCGGGAGGGCGTACTCTGTGCGGGCAGAGGCACTGACGTCATCCTGCTGATTCAGCAGCTCCGCTATATCTCTAGCCGTGCTGCCTGCAGGAATGGCTATATTTGCGCTAGTGCCATCAGCAAGCGCGATGGTGAAGGTCTGGGCGTTAACGGTGGTGTTGACAGCAGGCTGCACGGTCTGAAACGTCGTACCGCTAACCTCCAGTACCCCTTCCCGTGAATCCAGATTAAGCTCAGACTGGACATCGGTGGTCCGCCGAGGCGGCAGATTAGAAGCATCGACCTGAAGATCGCCACGGATACCGGACAGATCGCCGTCTTCATTGGCCTGGAAACCCTGCACTCGCATGTTCTGGTTATTGGTGACAAAGCCATCCTTGTCGATAGCGAACTGGCCAGCCCGTGAGTACCTTACCTCACCGCCGTTATTCAGTACGAAAAACCCATCGCCGTTAATGGCAAGGTCGAGACCATTGTCGGTAAAGCTGATATTGCCCTGGCCGAAGCTCTGCTTCACGTCCTGAACCCGAACGCCATCCCCGACTGGATTGGCGCCAGAACTCAAAAAACCATTGGCATAAAGATCGCCAAACTGAGCCCGGCTGCTCTTGAAGCCTACCGTGCTCGCATTGGCTATATTATTACCGGTGACATCCAGGTCTACCGATGCAGCGCGTAAACCGCTAAGTCCTGTATTAAACGCCATCCCACACCTCGCCTTCTAACCTGGTTAATTGATCTGCTGAACCTGAGACAGAGCAATGGAGCCCATGCCTGCAAGATTCAACGTAATACCGCCAGCCTGCCCAAGAGAGACACTGTCCACATTGGCACTGACTACCGTTGCAAGTTGTTCTGTTCCGGATGGATAAGCCCCCTGCGCGATCACCCCATAAGTTCCGGTTGGCATGGTGGTGCCATTACCGTCCTTACCATCCCATACAAAGCTGGTTTGACCGGGCTCACTTGACCCCATCTCTATCTGGCGAACGATTTCGCCAGCCTGGTTGACTATCGACACCCGCAGGTTCGACGTCGATGCCGGTACATTCACAGCGCCCTTGATCTGCCCGTCGGCACCCAGTAATCCGTTCTCAGCAGGAACCAGCACACTGCGACCAACCATGGCGGAAGCCTGGAGAGCCTGAGTGGAACGGAACTCGCCGACGACATCGTTGACGTTGCCCGACAGTGTCTGCATTTCCTCAAGAGAGCTGAATTGAGCCAGCTGCGCAATGAAATCGCCGTTATCCTGTGGCTCAAGTGGATTCTGATTCTTGAGCTGAGCGATCATCAACTCCATAAACTCGTTCTTGCCGAGTTCATCTTGCTTGCCAGCTTCCTGACCCTTCAACTGATACTGGCTCAGTACATCCGACGCTGCGGTACCGTTCACCGTGCTCATGGCTTATTCCTCAATGCGTTGTTACTGCTGCCCAAGGGTCAGGATGCGCTGCATCATGGATTTGGCGGTGTTCATTACATCCACGTTCATCTGGAAGCTACGGGACGAAGACATCATGTCTGCCATTTCCTCGACCACATTGACGTTGGGATAAAACACATACCCGTCTTCATTCGCAGCCGGATGCTCCGGCTGGTAACGCATCTGAAGCTCGGCATCACTCTCAACGATGCCTTCAACACTCACACCAGCGCCTGAGGCATCCTGGCGACCCATACCGAAACCCTGTGGCGAGGGGTTCACCATGCTTTGCTGAATGGCAGCAAAAACTGGCTTGCGGGCGCGATAAGTGGCATCCGTGCTGGAACTGGCGGTTTCCGCATTGGCAATGTTGGAAGCCGTGGTGTTCAGACGCAGGGACTGGGCGGTCATTCCTGAGCCGGCGATATCGAAAATGCTACCAAGTGACATGATGAAGCTCCTGTCTCACTTTAATGTGCTTGCCTTACTCGCCGCTAATGGCTTTGCTCAGGCCGGAAAACTTACTGCTCAAAAACTGGAAGCTGGCCTGGTATTCCATGGCATTACGCATGAAGCGGCTCTGTTCCTGCTGGGCATCAACGGTGTTACCGTCAAGCGATGGTTGATGAGGTACGCGATAAAGAAGCTCGCCACCGTCAGCGCCGCCGCCCAGATCCATATGACCGCTGTGGGGCTCGGCCATTTTCAGCTCCTGGGAGACCTGGGCCTGCTGGAGCATGGCCTGAAAATCAATATCCTGTGCCTTGAACCCAGGGGTATCCGCGTTCGCCAGGTTGTTGGCCTGCACTTCCGCCCTTTTAACCCGGGCATGAAGGGCCTGTTCGTGAATACCGAGCGCTTTATCGAATGTGATTGCCATGTTGGTCTCCAAAGCTCTGATCCTGCCTGGCGGTTGAAACGTTCCGGTCCAAGCGTTGTTAATCAGACTGAAGCAACAGCAATGCCAATTTTTAAAAAGTGATGTTTTTCGGGTGTGGGGCGGGGAAAACGGGGGTGGTTGATAGGATCAAGATCGTTCAAAGCGGCAACCATCGGGAAAAGCGGCAATCACTTTCCCACGGCACTTTTGAACCTGGAAGCGGAGTTGAACCTGAAGGCAGGATTGAACCTGGCGCCAGGCGACTCTTATCATCCGCTTATTTTGGTAAATATCAGGAATTCGGCCAACGGCTCACAAATTCTGCGGTATCGGCTCTTGGAACTTCGGGTTTATGGGAGTCAACGGTACCAACATACAAAAAACCGGCAATTGACTCGTTTTCAGTTAAGCCCAGGCCACTCGCGACTTGCGGATGGTAAGCAACGGCGCCAGTTCGCCACATTGCGCCAAACCCCGCAGATTGAAGCGCGAGCAGGACGTAACCCAGGCCGACAGCGGCAGAGGCGTACTGCTCAATGTCAGGCACCTTGGGGTGAGGCGTATGGCGAACAATTCCCACAATAATCATCGGGGCTCGCAACGGGGAATTTTTGAGTTTTTCTTTTTTCCCTGGCAGCGGGTTTTCGTCATTATCCGCAGCCTGGGCGAACAGTTCTCCCAGTGCCGTCCTTCCCTCCCCCTCGATAACCAGATAACGCCAAGGTCGAAGCAAGGCGTGGTCAGGTGCTCTGGCTGCACACTCAAACACCCTTTCCAACACCTCTCCGCTGGGGGCTGGTGCGATCAACCTCGGCTCGGAGGTTCGCTTGATTATCGCATCAATTAGATCTGTCATAAGTGGTCCTGATCATTCAGGCGAGCCGTTCGATGGGGCGAATCATCTTCCGGCCTGCATTAAAATTGAGACTAGGTAGTAATACTGTTAACCTTTAGTCTTATATGCCTCTACCTCAAAACAACAAATCACTCGGTAGAAAGTCCATGAGTTCAGGCTTCGCAACAGCATGATGAATGCCTCGCTTTCCGTGAGCAAATCCATCGTTATGGACTCACAGAACAATCCAATCGCGATCCCACCAATGCCCGACTATAAGGGCAGAGTTATCGCATACAGTGCCACCGCTGCCATTATCATTACCGGGCTATCCAAGGGCATCTTTGCTCCCTGGATGGCTTGGCTGGTGGCTGGCGCATTTATCTGGCCCCACGTCGTCTATTATCTGACCCGACGGACTTTTCTTCGACTCTCGCCGCGTATCCGGCAAAAGATGCTGCTGGTTGATTGTGCCATCGGTGGATCGTTTGTCGGCTTGATCGGGTTGGTCGCCGTTCCCGGCATTGCCGTTGTTCTGATGCTGATGTTCAGTTGTCTGATCGTTGGTGGCATTCGGCAATGGCTGTTCGGTCTTCTGCTGCTGATCATAGCCATACCGATAGGTTGGAGCATTAACGGGCCTTCCGAGTCGTTCGAATCTCCGCTGGGACTCAGTATCGTCTCCATACTCGCCACCGGTCTGTACATCTGTATGACGGCCCTCTATGCCCACCAACAAGCCCGGGCTCTGATGATGGCGAAAACCCAGATTCAGAACCAGCGCGAACAATCCGTTGCCCTATCTCATAAGCTGTCCAAATACCTTTCTCCCCAAGTCTGGCAATCCATTTTCACCGGTGAGCGTGACGTGCGCCTGGAGACCCAGCGCAAGAAACTGGTGATTTTTTTCTCCGACATCAAAGGCTTCACCGAACTGTCAGAGGAGATGGAGCCGGAAGCCCTGACGGAACTGCTCAATCATTATTTCAATGAGATGTCGGAAGTCGCCCTCAGGTACGGGGGCACCATCGACAAATTTGTCGGTGACTCCATCATGATTTTCTTCGGCGACCCCACCAGTCGCGGTCAACGTGAGGATGCTTCCGCGTGCGTCTCCATGGCTATCGACATGCGCAAACACATGAAAATCATGCGTCAGAAGTGGCGCAGTCAGGGTATCAAAACACCGCTCGAAATACGCATGGGCATCAGTACCGGCTATACAACGGTAGGGAACTTTGGCGCCGAAAACCGAATGGATTACACCATTATCGGCAAGGAAGTAAATCTGGCCAGTCGGCTGGAGTCACTCGCTGAACCGGGCGAAATACTGATTTCCTACCAGACCTATTCGTTGATCAAAGACCGTATTATGTGCCGAGACAAAGGTGAAATCACCGTAAAAGGCTTCGGGCGGCCGGTTCCGATCTATGAAGTGGTCGATTTCAGGCGTGATCTGGGACCGAACAGAAGCTTTCTGGAGCATGAACACAGCGGCTTTGCGATGTATCTGGATTCCGACAAGGTAACCGATAAAGAGCGGGAAGCTATCCTCTCCGCTCTTGAAGATGCTGCCGACCGACTGCGATAGGAAGACGCCTGAGGTTCTGCCGCCAATCCTGTAAGATGCCTGCGTTATTGCCTGATCAGTCTCATGCTGGGCACCTCACCTGCAGAGGTGCTGCGCCAGGGGTTGATATCAAGTCCGCCTCGTCTTGTATAACGGGCACACACGGTCAGGTGCTCAGGATCGCAACGCTGCATTAGATCGTTGAACATCGTCTCAACGCAGTGCTCATGGAAATCCTGCTGTTGCCGAAAACCCACCACATACCGCAACAACCCTGCCCTGGAGATTCTGGAGCCGGTGTATTCGATCAGTAGCGAGCCCCAGTCTGGCTGACCAGTCACCGGACAGTTGCTTTTCAGCAAATGGGAGCACAGGCGCCCGGTGACTATTTCGCCAGCAGCCTGCAGCTCATCCGGGCAATAGGTATAGCCCGCGCGCTCGATAGGTTCATCATCGATCAGCTCAAAACCGTCAGGACGACCGGAAATCACCATCGGCTGGTCGACATCATATAGCGTGACACTAACCGCTGACCCGCTGGCACTGGAAAGGTCACGCTCGATGACTTCTGCTGCTTGCCCCGGCGTAGAGAACACTACCTGATTGAGGGAATTCAGATACAACTTGAGGGATTTCGACTCGATCAGCGATGCCGACGCCGCTGGCACGCGAATTTCGGCCCAGGCCACCGCTGGAACCCCATTGGGGCGGAGCCAGGACAACTCCCAGGCCTGCCAGAGATCTTCCCCAAACCAGGGCCAACGGCCATCCTGAAAACCGATACGGCGCCGATTATCGTCTCGCGGTATCGGAAACAACAGGTCCGGATTATAGCTGGCCGGGTATTCGCTGGCTTTACCCAGCGGAGCATCATGCAAGGCCATAAAGGCTTCCTGGTTCAGTGCCTGATCCCTTTCCCGCGCTTGAGCATTCGCAAGGAAACCGCAGACAGAATAGCAATAAACAGAACAATCATACCCAGAGCCACCCCCACGTTTACGTCGGATACTCCCAGAATGCCATAGCGAAACGCATTCACCATATAAAGGATAGGATTTACCATGGAAACCGCCTGCCAGAACTGCGGCAACAGCTGGATCGAGTAGAACACTCCCCCGAGGTACGTCAGCGGGGTCAGAATGAAAGTGGGGACGATGGATATGTCATCAAACTTGGTGGCCAACATCGCGTTAATGAATCCGCCGAGGGAAAACAAGGCCGAGGTCAGGAACACCGTCAGAATCATTACAGGTAAATTGTGGATTTCAAGGCGGGTAAATGCCAGTGATAACAGCGTCACGATCAGGCCAACTCCCAGCCCGCGGGCCATGCCGCCAGCCACGTAACCCACCAGGATAACGCTGTTAGGCACCGGAGACACCAGCAACTCCTCGATACTGCGCTGGAACTTCATGCTGAAGAATGAAGACACGACATTGGCGTATGAACTGGTGATAACCGACATCATGATCAGGCCGGGCACGATAAACGACATATAATTAAAGCCGCCCATATCGCCAATGCGCGATCCGATCAGGTTGCCGAAAATCACAAAATACAACGTCATGGTGACAGCGGGCGGCAACAATGTTTGCGGCCAGATACGGGTAAAGCGGCGGACTTCCCGTAATACGATAGTCGCGAAGGCTGTGAACATAGCATGAGGGCTCATACCGGTGCCCTCCGGTCGCGTGCATTATCTTCGACCAGTCGAAGAAAGAGCTCTTCCAGCCGGTTCGCCTTAGTGCGCATACTCAGAACCTTGATGCCCAGTCGCTCCAGCTCCACGAACACACCGTTCAGGCCCTGGGATTTCTCGACATCCACTTCAAGCGCACCTTCGTCATTAAGGCGCGTGACAAAGCCTTGTAGCCGGGGGGCTTCCGGGGTCGTCTGATCCGTGTCGAGGATAAACGTCTCAACACTCAGTTGTTGTAACAGCGCCCGTTTGCTGGTGTGTTTGAGAATTTTGCCATGATCAATAATGGCAATGTTACGACACAAGGCTTCGGCTTCTTCCAGATAATGGGTCGTGAGAATGATAGTCGTGCCCTGCCGGTTCATTTCATCAAGAAACGTCCACATTGACCGCCGCAATTCGATATCCACACCGGCAGTGGGTTCATCCAGAATTAGCAGTTTGGGCTCATGTACCAGGGCTCTGGCAATCATAAGCCGCCGTTTCATGCCACCGGAAAGCATACGAGCCGGAGAATCACGCTTTTCCCAAAGGCCCAGTTTCCGCAGATAATGTTCGGCAGACACTTTTGCTTTAGGGAGCGGAATACCGTAGTAGCCTGCCTGCGTAGTCACAATATCGAAAACTTTTTCGAACTGGTTGAAATTAAACTCCTGCGGCACCACACCGAGATTGAGTTTCGCGGCCGAGAGTTCGGTATCAATATCATGACCGAACACTTTGACGCTCCCGGAAGTTTTGTTCACCAATGAACAGACAATGCCCAGGGTGGTTGATTTCCCTGCTCCGTTCGGACCCAGCAAGGCAAAAAAATCGCCCTTTGCCACGTGCAGATCAATCCCCTTGAGGGCTTCAAACCCGTCGCCATAGGTTTTGACCAGCCCGTTGATTTCTAGCGCATTGCTCATAAAGCCGCTCCGGGAATCGCCCGCCATAGATCCTGGCCAGCCCCCGCCTGTTAGGGAGCCTCTGATTAACTCCTGAATCGCCTCTGCGTGCTCTGAAGGCTGTAGGTGCAAGGCGCGGCTCGCCGCCAATGGCCGTAGCCCTTGGCAAGAGTCGCAACGCCGCAGATGCAGCCTTCAGAGCGCGCCCTTCGGGGCTTTCAGAGCGATTCAGGAGTTAATCAGAGGCTCCTTAGTTAAAAGTGAACTCGATAGTTTGTGGCAGAACCTCGTAAATTCAAGAGGCAGGCCGTGATCGGCGAGGCAGGCAGGCCGGAAAAGTGGGATATTTTATCGATGGCAATGGGCGGGAAGAAGGCGGGATACTCGTTAACTTCAAGCTCAGCGGAGACTACCGCTGGGTAAAAAGCAGGTCAACGTGATTATCGACTAACCTCCCATAAATCGTTTTAGGCTCCAGCGGGACTCGCTGCCGGTCACATCAAATTGGGTCGGGTTGAGCCCGTCGGTTCCAAACGGCAAACAGCCTTCAATGCGCAGCATTTCCTGGGGTGCCCGACCCTCGTTTAAACTGGCCAGGTTGATCACTTTCGCCGATCGCAGAGGCTGCTGCTGCGGGTCCGTCATCACCATAATGCGGGGCCACAGACGGCGAGATGGGGAATGAGAAACCACCACTCCCCGCTCGCCGCTGTTTAGCTCGATCAAAGTGCCGGTAGGATAGATACCAACGGACTGGATGAATTTCTCGACCAGGTCTTCCTGAAATTCAATGTTACGTTGCTCAAAGAGTTGGCTGACCGCCTGAGCGGGCGTTAGCGGCGTATGACCATGGCGGGGCTCAATCAGCGTTTCATAGTAATCAACCAGGCCTGCAATTTTTGCCAGCAGGGGAATTCGATCTCCTTTTAAAGCGGTCGGAAAGCCAGAACCATTGTGCCGCTCCCGGTGGCCACGAACGATGCTGACAACGGCGCCGGAAAGGCCGGCTTCCTGAAGCCGGGAGGCACCCCTCTCAACATAGGTTTTGAATTCCGCAAACTGTTCAACGTCCAGGCAATGCTCGTTAACTATGAGCTCCTTCGGCAAGTCTGCTTTGCCCACATGTGCAAGCAGACAACCCATAGCAAGATGATTTAGCAACCCCTCATTCAACCCCAGATGACGTCCGCACACCAACGCCCAGACAGCAGTATTGAGAGCATGCTGATAGGTGTAGTCGTCGTGATCTCGTACGCGAGCCAGCCAGAGCAGCGCATCGGGATTACGGACAACACTTGATGTCATGCTTCGGGTCACCCGGGTCAGCGGACCAAAGTCGGGAATACGGCCGTCACGAACGCTTGCCGCTACATGATCGACTGCCCGTTCGGCGTCTCCGAGAAGCTGCTCACCAAACTTCAGCTCTTTTTTCATTGTGGAGATGATCTGGTGTTGGACCGGATTTTTGATATGAAGAGGCGGAAGCTGGAGCGTTTCCTGAGCTTTGCGTTTGCTGTTCCGGCGGGTAAAAACCGGGGCTTTGGCTTCATCATATTCAGCTGAGTCACGCTCTTCAGCTACGTCGATCTCGACCCAGTTACAATGGGACACCAATGAACGTATCTCATCCTCAGAGCGTATGTAAAAGCCCTGAATCGGAAAAGGGGTCATGTGCCACGGACGATCAAGATCAGACACGAACATGCCCACCTCCAGATCACGAACCGCCACTCTTCTCTGACGAACGCCCACGGTACACCTCATTTATGGAATTCACTGAATGCCATTTTGACTGAAGGGTAGAAAGAGTCCATTACAGTTTCGTATGCAACGGTAACCGATTGGCGACAGGGCGTTACCAAAGATGTCATTAGGAAACAAAACGTAGCAATGTGATCGTCGTCACACTCACCCAGTACAAGGATACTCCGCAATTTCCCGGGTCAATCAGGCCTGACGGGGCTTCCTAACAGTCCGCAAACTGAAGTCCGAACCCATCCACGGTTTTACGAACCACCTCCATTTCCAGCACCGGTGCAGGAATTGGCAGCCCTTGCACCTGCACCTGCACTCGATCGCCTAACTGGGGAGCAAACTCATCCTCTACCACGATAAAAATGCCTCCATCAGAAATATCCCGGGTCGAGAAAATTTTGGAGCCAATTTCCGGATGCGTAACACTGACCTTTGCGTTCAGCGCTGTCCTGATATGCTCTCTACGATTATCTGAGCTCATTCAGTTTCGCCTGTTCTGCCTTTATTTTTAAAGCCCTTAGCAGGTAACTCGGGACTCTCTGCGGTTTTCTCCAATCGAGGGGATCATAGCACCGTTTGAGAAAGTTGAAATTCGGGCCTGGAATAATTGACACTTTATTTAACTTTAATGAGAATGGTTTGTGTTTTCGATATTGATTAGACCTTGAGTGAGACAGCTGTTGGTTCACTTCCTCTTATTTATCAGATCAGGACGATGATTATGCAAATGAAGTTTGCTGCAAGCGCGTTACTTGCGCTTTCCGTGATACCACTCAGTGCCAGCGCAGATGGCGAAGTAAACATCTATTCTTACCGTCAGGCTTTTCTACTCGAACCTCTATTGAACGCCTTTACCGAAGAAACCGGTGTAGAGACCAACGTGGTTTTTGCAAAAAACGGTCTTTCCGAACGTCTTGAGCGCGAAGGTGACAACAGTCCTGCAGATCTGGTCATGACTGTCGATATTTCGCGTCTTAGCGAACTGGTTGAAAAAGATCTGACCGCAAGCGTGAGCAACCCGACACTTGAAGAGAACATCCCCGAAAACCTTCGTCATCCTGAGGGCAAATGGTTCGCCCTTACTACCCGGGGTCGGATGATCTATACCTCTGTAGATCGCGTTGACGAAGGCGAGATAACCACTTACGAGCAACTGGCAGATGATAAGTGGAATGACCGTATCTGTACCCGTAGTGGAAAACATCCGTACAACATTGCACTGATCTCTTCGATGATTGCGCATCATGGCGAAGAGGAAACCGAGAAATGGCTTCAAGGTGTCAAAGATAATCTGGCCCGCAAACCCCAGGGTGGTGACCGAGACCAGATTAAAGCGATTGCTGAGGGCGTGTGTGATATAGCCATTGGTAACAGCTACTACTACGGCGCCATGCTGGAAGATGAAAACCAGCGTCCGGCCGCGGAAAAAGCCCGTATGGTCTTCCCAAATTCTGACGGTCGTGGAACCCACATCAACATCAGTGGTGTCGCGCTGACCAAGAGTGCTCCAAATCGCGAAAATGCCATTAAGCTTATGGAGTTTCTGTCAGAGCAAAAGGCCCAGCATATCTACGCCGAAGCCAATACCGAATACCCTGCCAATCCAGCGGTTGAAGCCTCCGGCATGGTGGCAAGCTGGGGTGATCTGAACCCGGATTCCCTATCGCTACAAGAAATTGCTGATAACCGCAACACAGCCGTTCGCATGGTCGACCGGGTTGACTACGACAACTAAGGAGCCTCTGAACCGCAGTGTCCCGTCTGGCGAATTCGTTGCAGTTAAAGGCACGCCTGTTTAAACTTGCCGCGCTTCTGATTCTCCGACGGGAACACTATGAACCAGGCAGTGGATACCAACGAGTATCAGACTCACCAGCCGCTACTCGCAGGCCATACCTCTCGCCGCTGGTTGTTTTCTGCCTTTGCGACAACCTTCATCGTTGCCCTGCCTGTATTCGCGGTATTTTATCTGGCGCTGTTCCCAGAAGAGAACATCTGGCCCCACCTGATAGACACTACTCTGCCACGGTATCTCGATAACACCATTCGGCTGATGCTCGGCGTTGCATTCCTTACCCTGTTTCTTGGCGTGTCTACTGCCTGGGCTGTGACCGTCTGCGAGTTTCCCGGCCGCCGCTTTTTCGAATGGGCTCTGCTGCTACCCTTTGCGGTACCCGCTTACGTCATCGCCTATGTTTATACAGACCTGCTGGATTATGCGGGACCGGTTCAGATTGCCCTACGGGACTGGTTTGGCTGGACCAGCGCCCGGGACTACTGGTTCCCTCAGATCAGAAGCCTTGGGGGCGCCACTGTGATGATCGGCCTGGTGCTGTACCCCTACGTTTACCTGCTTTCCCGCGCGGCATTTCTGGAGCAGTCCCCTTCACTTTTTGCAGTCAGCCGCAGTCTCGGACACTCGGCACTGAGTACCTTTTTCAGGGTGGTACTTCCGATTGCCCGCCCAGCAATTGCGGTGGGGTTGTCACTGGTTTTGATGGAAACCCTGAACGATTTCGGTACCGTTGATTTTTTTGCAGTACAGACCCTCACTGCAGGATTGTTTGATACCTGGATGAATCTCGGCAACCTTGGGGGCGCAGCTCAGATTGCTACGGTCATGCTCTCGTTCGTTCTGATTCTGGTGACATTAGAGCGTTATTCCCGCCGTCGCCAGAAGCAATTCTCAGCCCGGGACAACCGTCAACCGGTACACCGTTTTCGACTCACT
Source organism: Marinobacter sp. (assembly GCF_040882185.1). Taxonomy (GTDB): domain Bacteria; phylum Pseudomonadota; class Gammaproteobacteria; order Pseudomonadales; family Oleiphilaceae; genus Marinobacter. The sequence goes on from NZ_JBBEBW010000036.1 coordinate 50,150, forward strand.
CCCGCCCGCAAAGCACTTTGCATCACAGTATGTGCAGTTCCGGTCGTGTTCGGCTTTGTCATACCGGGCCTGGTACTAGGCTATTACGCAGTGGAGTATTTTGAGCAAAGCTGGAACACCGAATTTTTCAGCAACGCCCTTAACAGTCTGTTGCTCTCGGCAACCGCTGCCATGACGACCCTGGTTATTGGCCTTACCCTCGCCTACAGTCGGCGACTACACGATACACCCGGCATGCGGGTCCTGATGAGGCTGTCCAGCCTCGGTTATGCCATGCCTGGTGCAGTACTTGCGGTGGGTGTGATCGTGCCTATGGCCAGCTTTGATAACTGGCTGGATGGGCTTATGGAGCATTGGTTCGGCTTGGATACGGGCCTGTTACTCAGCGGCACTACGTTTGCGCTGGTGTTTGCTTACACGGTGCGCTTTCTTGCGGTCTCTGCAGGCAGTATTGAAAGTGCTCTGCAGAAAGTGACGCCGAGCATGGATATGGCAGCCCGATCACTGGGTCAGGGCCCCGCTGGTACGTTGATCCATGTACATCTCCCGATCCTTCGGGGAACTCTGTTAACTGCTGCACTCGTCGTTTTCGTGGATTGTATGAAAGAATTGCCCGCCACCCTGATACTGCGCCCGTTCAATTTCGACACTCTGGCGACCTATGTGTACCAGTTTGCCTCCGATGAAATGCTCAGCCGAAGTGCTTTGCCAGCGTTGATTATTGTACTGGCAGGCATCGTGCCCATCATTTTGATGAGCCGATCAATTGGCCAGTCCAGAAGCTTTAACTGAAACCAGCACAGCTTGCGAAATAGCAATCAGAGCTTGCAGAAGTCCGTACGTGCTTCCTGAACCACAAAACGCCCCCGAAACGCCGCCAGGGGTTTGGTGCCCGACGTAAGGGAGGCCTCTCCCCGAAAAATCTGTGCCGTCAGGTTCAACCTGCCTTTTCCGTACCGGGCAAGACTTTTATGAAAGCGGCGCATGAGGTTCTCATCGGTCAACGTACAGAGCGCGTAAAAGTCGCCCTCGACGGGCTCAAGGTAGTCCATTTCACCGCTCTGAATCAAAATGTTGCCAGTCAGCCCGGCATCCGCCAGCAGAAGCTCCACCAGCCCCCAGGCCGAGACAACCGCTACCGAATAAAGGCTGCCGCCGAAAGCGGTGCCCTGATGGTTATGGTTCGGCTCCAGCGGTGCACTCACTAACAGCTGTCGGCCATCATAGGCCACCAGCTCAACGGCGAGGCTCCGGGTGAGAGGAATAACCTCATTGATACGTTTTCTGAATCGAGCGAGCTGAGTCATCATTTCTTTGTCCTCTGAACTCAGTCTAGTAGCCTCTCGCTGCTTTCCCTATGCGACTAACGTCGGCTTTTGCGTTAGCGAACACCAGTAAAAACCCCGCCAGTCAAGCTGCGGGGTTTTCAGCGCCTTTGCCTGGCAAGTAGTGGGCGTTACTGCCAGATAAATGACCCGCCATCCAGATGGCCCAATCCGACATAATCCAGTGGGCACAGTTCTTGGAAATAATGCCAATCCGGCTATTAGCGGGCAGATCAAGGGACTTCAGGTAGGCGGCCATACGACGGGCTTCGCCTACGGCACGGCGCCAAGTATATTCCTCGACTTTACCATCACCCATCGGTTGCACCATATAGACCGACTCGGCCCGGGCCGTTTCCCAGTGATAGATCATTTCAAGAGGGAGTTTGTTTTTGCTGTCCATGGACCTTCCTTCGCTTTTTTTGGGTTTCTAATATTGGGGTTATTCCGTTATTTCAGAACGCTGTCAACGGTTTTCGGGCGCATCATATCACCACCCCATCTCTGTAACGCTGTTAACCCGGGTAGCGCAATAGACGTGCGGGTGGTCACAGTTCATCCCCGATACGAACAAAGTGCGGAGTATTCCGAGCAACTATATGTTGTGTTTCGTTACAATCTTCCGAAACGTCCGTCCTGACAGGCTCAAGGGATATTTCAAGTGGATTTCAATTGATTTTCCATACGGAAACCGGCCTTACTGATAGTTCTCCCCTTCTTCACAGACCACAATATCCTGTTATACTCAGTCGACCGACGCCGATATATTGGGTTTTTAGCGAAAAATGCCCGAATAATAACAACGCGTTTACCGGCTTTACCCGAGCGTTCCAGTGATCTATCGCCGGCTGCTCAAAGGCCGCAAACCGAACGGCTTTCGGGGTTGACCAATTTTTTATGAAACACCAGATATAGTGGTCACTGGACAAAACATATTCTAGTAGGATGACGCAGGCTCAAGAGCGGCATCATTCATCGGCAACATCTGAAATTCCGAGGGTGGCAATGAACGTTAAGGCACAGGCATTGACAACAACTATTCCCATGCAGGACGCATCGCTGGATATCTGGAACAGCAAATACCAGCTGAAAACCAAAACCGGCGAACCAGTAGACGCCACTATAGAGTCCACCTACGAGCGAGTCGCCACGGCGTTATCACTGGTTGAAGCCAAGGCTGATCGCGTCAAGTATATGAAAGAGTTTGTCTGGGCTTTGAAAAATGGCGCCATTCCCGCTGGCCGTATTATTTCCAATGCCGGTGCAGAAGCTCACAAACCAGCTACGTCGACCATTAACTGTACGGTTTCCGGCAGTGTGAATGATTCGATGAACGATATCCTTGAGAAAAACCATGAAGCAGGCCTGACGCTGAAAGCCGGTTGCGGCATCGGTTACGAGTTCTCGACGCTGCGGCCCCGGGGCGCTTATGTTGCAGGCGCTGGTGCAACCACCTCCGGTCCGCTGTCGTTCATGGATATTTTTGATCGTATGTGTTTTACCGTGTCTTCTGCCGGTGGCCGCCGTGGTGCCCAGATGGCGACCTTCGACGTGCATCACCCGGATGTACTGGACTTTATTCAGGCCAAGCGAGAAGACGGCCGCCTGCGCCAGTTCAACCTGTCACTGCTGATTACTGAAGATTTCATTGAAGCTGTTAAAAATGACGGTGACTGGCAGCTTTCCTTTCCTGTCACCGAGAAGGAAGTGGCCGAGGAACAACTCGATCTGACTGACGGCAGCGAGTTTATCTACCGTGACTTTCCGATTCAGACAGGTTATGTCACCAACGAGGAAGGCAAAGTCGCCTGCCGTATCTACCGCACCCTGAAAGCCCAGTTCATCTGGGACAGCATCATGACGGCCACCTATGACTATGCCGAGCCCGGTTTCATCCTGATTGACAAGGTCAACCAGATGAACAACAACTGGTTCTGTGAAGACATTCGTGCCACCAATCCTTGTGGTGAGCAGCCTCTACCCCCTTACGGCAGTTGTTTGCTGGGCTCCGTCAACCTGACCAATTTCGTAGACAGACCGTTCACTGACAAGGCGAGCTTCAACTACGAGAAATATCGCAAGGTTGTGGCTATTTTCACCCGTATGCTGGATAACGTGGTGGAGATAAACGGTCTGCCGCTGGAAGAACAGCGCCACGAAATCAATTACAAGCGTCGCCATGGCATGGGCATTCTGGGTCTTGGATCTACCCTGGCCATGCTTCGTATGCCTTATGGTTCTGACGAGTCGGTAACCTTCACCGAAGAAGTGGTTCGGGAAATGGCGGTCGAAGGCTGGCGTCAGTCTCTCGCTCTGGCGGAAGAAAAAGGCCCTGCGCCCATCATGAATGATGACTTCGAAATCACTCCAAAGATGCTTTCCAAGTGCCCGAAATTGAAGGCAGATGGATACGCACTGGGTGATAAGGTGAAGGGTCGGGTACTGCACGCAAAATACAGTCGGTACATGGAGCGCATCGCTGAAGTGGAGCCCGAACTGGTTGCCACCCTGGCAGAGAAAGGTGGTCGTTTTACCCATCATACCTCCATAGCTCCAACAGGCACTATCAGCCTCTCACTGGCCAACAATGCAAGCAATGGTATTGAGCCAAGTTTTTCGCATCACTATGCCCGCAATATCATCCGTGAAGGTCGCAAAACCAAGGAAAAAGTTGACGTGTTTTCCTATGAGCTGCTGGCCTATCGTCACCTGGTGAACTCCGGAGCGATGCCCTTTTCAACTGAAGAAGGCACACGCCTGCCAGAGTACTTCACGACCTCTGATGATGTGTCTCCGGATCAGCATGTGGACATACAGGCCGCTGCGCAAAAATGGGTAGACTCCTCTATCTCAAAAACCGCCAATGTGCCTACGGACTTCGCTTATCCTGCCTTCAAGAACATTTATATGTACGCTTACGAGCAGGGCCTGAAAGGTTGCACTACCTTCCGCTTCAACCCCGAAGCTTTTCAGGGTGTACTGGTGAAAGAAACAGATCTGGAAAATACGCTGTATGAGTTCACTCTGGACGATGGCAGCAAGGTCACTCTGAAGGGTAATGAGCAGGTGGAGTATGACGGCGAGATCCACAATGCCGCTAACCTGTTTGACGCCCTGAAAGAAGGCACATACGGAAAGTATTAAACCGGAAACCCGACAAAGGACATCGAACATGACCGTTAAAATCAGCAATAAAATTGTCGGCTACCGGGTAACCAAAGCCGACAAAGCGAGTGAAACACCCGCAACCGCGATCGAGGCGCTGCCCTCGCCGATTAAAATGAATGAGTACATCGAACGGCCAGATTTTCTGCTGGGCACAACCTACAAGATCAAGCCGCCGATTGCCGAGCATGCGATGTATATCACCATCAATGACATCCTGCTTAACGAAGACACGGATCACGAAAGCCGTCAGCCTTACGAGGTCTTCATCAACTCCAAATCCATGGAGCACTTCCAGTGGGTTATTGCCCTTACCCGGGTTATTTCCGCGGTGTTTCGCAAAGGTGGTGATGTTACCTTCCTGGTGGAAGAATTGCGGTCCGTCTACGATCCCAACGGTGGCTATTTTAAAAAGGGCGGTGTATTCATGCCGTCCCTGGTAGCGGAAATTGGCGCGGTGATCGAAAAGCACCTGAAGGCCATCGGTTTGATCGAGAGTGAAGAAATGAGCGAGGTTACCAAGCGCATCCTCGCCGAGAAGCGTGCAGAGTTTGAAGCCAGTAAAGCGACCGCAAACAACGATGATACTGTCGGTGATTACCCTGCCAACGCTACCATGTGTGGAAAATGCAGCACCAAAGCCGTCATCGTAATGGATGGCTGTGCCACCTGTCTCTCATGTGGTGACAGCAAATGTGGCTGAGCAGTTGCTGAGGTTTGAATCGGCCTGAATTGATAGGGGCACCTGATAGGTGCTCCTTTTTATTTCCGTGACCTTTAAACTCAAACAGTATTTGGCATCCCGGCCTTTAGCGCGATAACTTGTAAACATCGTCTACGCTCATTTCGGAGTTTTATTATGGTCCATCGGGACAGCTGTTCAGACCTGATGCTGGATAACCAGCTATGTTTTGCCTTATATTCCACTTCATTGCTGATGACCAAAGTTTATAAGCCGTTGTTGAAGGAGCTCGGACTCACCTACCCTCAATACCTGGCTATGCTGGTGTTGTGGGAAGAAGACGGTTTGACGGTAGGAACGATCAGTTCGCGGTTACTGACCGATCCCGGTTCATTGACGCCGTTGCTGAAACGTCTGGAGACCGAGGGGTTAGTCCGTCGCACTCGCAGTGACCGGGATGAACGAAGTGTATTGTTGACGGTGACCGAGAAAGGCTGGGGACTTCGGGAGCAGGCGAAAGCGATTCCCAGCTGTATTGTCGGCTCGGCGGGTCAATCAGTTGAACAGCTGATGGCTTTGAAACGGCAGATAACAGATTTAAGAGATAACCTTAATAAATCAATTTAACACGATATTTTCATTGATTTATTTTCTATATTTATAGAGAAAACTTCACCTATTTTTTAGATGCAGTTCTATAAAAGTTCTCTTTATAACCATTCAATTCAACATTTGTCTTGCGCACTAATTTATTGTGCGTTAAGTTAATCTGAATCATTTAACACGGTCCTTCCCGTGTAACACGCCTGCGTTATGACTCAGTAGCAGGACCCATCCTCAAGACCAACATCGAACGGAGTCTTTATTATGTCAGTCGAAAAAGTCGTTTATACCGCATACGCAGAAGCAACGGGTGGCCGTGATGGCCGGGCCATTTCTTCCGACGGCGTTCTTGATGTCGCCCTCACTACCCCTAAAGATATGGGCGGCGCCGGTGGTAAAGGCACGAATCCTGAACAGTTGTTTGCCGCAGGTTACTCAGCGTGCTTTATCGGTGCCATGAAGTTTGTTGCCGGGCAGGAGAAAATCGAAATGCCTGAGGACGCATCTATTGAAGGTGCGGTCGGAATTGGCCCCATCCCCAACGGCTTTGGTATTGAGGTCGAACTCAAGATCAACCTCCCGGGCATGGACAAAAAGCAGGCTAAAGAGCTGGTCGACAAAGCCCATCAGGTTTGCCCCTACTCCAACGCGACCCGAGGCAATATTGACGTGACCCTGACCCTGGTCTGATTACAAAAAGAGCGAGTCCAACAAGGACTCGCTCTTTTTATTTTGCCTTTAAAGTATCAGGAACACCCATTCGTACAGTTCGCTTCGCCGTCAAAGGACATAGTGACGCCGCTCAGAGGCACGTGAACGGGGACATCTGTGGCCTTGATAAAAGCTTCAGTTTTGGTTCCGGCCACAACCTTACCGTCCTTCGTGGCTACTTCGTTAGCGTGAGATGCAATTACTGAGGTTGGTTGCACGAGCTCATTGATCACATAGGCTGCTTCATTCGGACCTGTCGTGAAAGTGCTGCCAATATTAATCACCGCAAGCCTGGCCTCATAGTAGTCCTTTACCACCAACTCCTGCTCTGCGGTAATGCCGGTATCCCCGGACAGATAAACCACAAGGCCGTTGGTGAATTTCAGTACATACCCTGTTGGTGGCCCGACGGATGCACTGAGCCCGGAACCTTTGAGGTATTCGGCAAGTGGTCCGGTGATAAACCCGGCCTCCAGACCGTTGCTGTGAGTCGCAGGCACCGTAGTAATCTCGACGCCTCCTATCGTGACAAGACCACCAAATCTCACCAGGACAGAATCCGAACCATTGCCGCCAGCCGCTTGCATCTTGTTTGCAAAGAAAGCTGGCATATCGCTGCCGGTGACCATCTTGGCACCCTTTCCTACGGCAATATTAACGGAGTTCGAATTCGGCATTGCATTCACAGACGAATCTGCCGAGGCGCAGCTACCAGCGTTCGGTTCAGGTATATGTTGGTCGCCAACGTGATCACCGTGAACATGGGACACCAACACCACGTCTATGTCTCCCAGCCTCGGATCATTGGGCCCTGCGACGGTTCTACCCGCATCGTATAAAATACGGGTGCCAGTCGGATATTCAAACACCAATGCCCTGTCTCGGGCGCAAAATTCACCGTCCTGCCCACCCAAAGGTGTCACCGTCACGACCCCTTCCTCTGCAACTGTCCCAGTAAACACCAGGCAACCTGCTATGGCAGGCGCCCACATCCATCGCGTTCCCATCATGACACTGTCCTCTTTTTGTTTGATCAGTTTATCTTACGACCGGGGCGCCCAGATGTCTTTCAGGTCGTGGGTAAACGGATGTACGCGCTTGAGGATGTCGACCGCCTGCTCATGTAAACTCCCCAAAACACTTACCATCACTGCATAAATCAGGGCAGCCACCAATGAGTTTGCGCCTCCGCGGCACGGTAATCCATCAAACTGAGGATGCTCTGGGAAGCATTCTCGTGCTCGACCATGGGAAGCACCGGATATTGAGCTTCGACACCGTCTTCGAGCAAAGTAAAATCGCGCGGGGCAAACCCCATTTACCGGTCCACGAATACAACCGTGCGATGCTGCTGCCCATCGCCTTCAGCTTACCCAGGCGAGCGACCATCCTTGGGCTTGGCGGAGGAGTCCTGGTCGGGGCCCTCCACTATCTGTTGCCGGAATGCGAACTCCACGCCGTGGAACTTCGCCCCCAGGTCGCGGACGTCGCCCGGCGTTTCTTCAGTCTGCCGGAGGCCGACAAGGTCCGCCTGACGATTGCCGATGCCCGGCCAGCCCTTCGTGATATGCCGACCGCAAGTACTGACTTCATCCTGACCGATCTGTACGGCGCAGATCGGATGAGCCCAGCCCAGTCCCAAAGGCGGTTCATCGACGAATGCGAACGAACGCTGACCTCCGAAGGCTGGCTGGCCATCAATTACCACCGAATGCCGACCCTTGATGGCCGCCTGTATGCCCACATTCGACAGCTCTTTGCCTGCGTATTGCTGTTCAAAAGCAAAACCAACAACTACGTTCTGTACGCCTGCAAACAGTACTTCGAGCCGCTGGGCCCGGAAGACCCACGACTCAAAGCACTGGAACGGCACCTCCCCATAGCCTGGTCCACACTGATGGCGCGCGTAAGAGCAGCCTGACGCCCGGGGTTGGCCAAGCCTTCAGCTACACGTACCGCTTGCCCCAGCTCGCTCATAAACGTCGACAGTTGCTCCAGGACGCGCCTGTCTTTCAGTATCCGGTAATGTCCGAGATGCTGGGTCTCGATAAATCTGGAACGCGGCCAATGACCGGCAATCAATTCACCATGCAAGGAGGGGATCTCCCCATCATGGGCGTCACTGATTACCAGCCCCTCGACTTCAAGTCGTGCGGCCAACCGGGTCATATCCAGTCGTTGCTAGAGCTCAGCGCCAAACTGCTCCTCCAACAGGCGGGTATGGACGACGAGCTTTATCGACATGGCTTTCCATATTATCAGGCGTTTCGCCAGCCCGGCGCTCGCTTCGGCGTGTGCAAAGCTGCATGTATTCGACAGCAACCGCCAAAACCAGGCGCCCTATCGGATGTTCAACGGCAGCAAATCCCATAAAGATGAACGAATAAAACGCGCGCAAGAATGGATTGAATTACACCATGGGTCACACATCTCCATTGATGAGATCGCCGAAACTGTGGGATTGGGAGCAAGAACCTTCAAACGGCGTTTTAAGGAAGCCACCGGTGAAACGCCTATTGGTTATCTGCAGCAGGTTCGCGTAGAAAAGGTTAAAACCCTGCTGGAGACAACCATCACTTCATTCAGTGAAATCATCTGGCAGGCCGGTTATGAGGACGTCAGTTCTTTCAGGCGCCTGTTCAAAAGAGAGGCAGGATGCACCATGGAGCAATACCGGCGAAGGTTCAGCTACTCTGTGCCAACTGAAATCTCGCTGGCTTTGGCCGAACCCGCTTGATCCGTGCCTGTCTCGCTCGCTCTCTTGAACTCGATCTGTTCAATATCGCCTATTTTCACTCGTTTCTATTGATAGCACGTCTGTTGGCACGTCTTACTTTTTGACCCACTGCCCTTCAATCAACACAAACTGGCCCGAAGGTGTTTTCTCTATCGCTTTTTCGCCAGCGACGGTTTCTACCTGGGTGACCGGGATGTCGTGTTTTTGTGCAATGCGGGTATATTCCTGGCGACGGGCTTCGTTAATGGCGTCCACAATCTCGCGCGCACGCCCGTCCGAGTCCACCACATCAAGATAGCCGGTAGGTGTCTCGCCCACCTGCCCTTGCTGTTTGACACTGTCCAGCTCGTTTTTTGCTTCATTCAGGCTAATGCCAAAGGCTGGCAAACTCAGGCACAACGCCATCGCCAGGCTAGTGAACTTCGCAGATCGTTTCATTCGGTGCTCCTTTCGAACCTGAAAATATTGATATAGGATTAAAACAGGCCTTTCTCACTGAACAGCTCGTCCACATCCTTATCTACCTTCACATAGATTTCATGCTGTATTTTGACGTTCAGGTTCACGGTGATCGGCTCTTTTGGCGCCGCCATCTGGACGGTAGGTGTGCAGGCTGACGCCATCAAAGCGGTCAACATGATCGACGCTATCAAAACCAGCAGTCTTCTCGGGGACTTCGTGCCCGGACTGTATCCTTTCATTGAGCTTGCTCCTCTTTGCGGCCGAACCAACCTTGGATCGGCCATCGGTTAATCCTCCGTCTTCGCCTCGCCCTGCAAAGCATTACGCTCCTGCACCAGTTCGCGAACCCTTTCAGTCACAGCTTCGTTGACTCTACCGCTGAGCTGCAGACTGGTTAGCAACGCCGGTACATCTTCTTCCAGATTAATATTGAGCTCAATCGGATAGCCATCCCGCACGTCGGGATTATTGCCCTCTAGATGAAGCCCCAGAAAAAGCGTGCCGTCCTGATCATAGTCTATGGTGCTACGAAGCACCGTATAGTGGAAGTTCTCCATCGCGCTAGCCACGAGCTCCATCGCCTGATTACCCTGCGCGATGCCCCGCAGCCGATCGGCCGGGAGGCTGAGCGTGCCGCCAGGCTCTACAGCGGTTACTTTGCCCTGCTCTACGCGAATACCTTGCCGATCAATTACTAAGGGAACTTGCCCGGTAAGTGTGCCAGTCCCGGACAGGCCTTGCGCCGGGTAGGCACTCATCAGTTCGGCGAGCTCAAGCTGACTGAGCTCGAGAGGAACCCGGAGCGGCAAATTTCCCAGATCCCATGTCGCCGGGGAAACTTTCACGAAGCCGCCGAGAAATCCTGCGTTCGCTCGACTCAACGTCAGCTCGCCGCCAGAGACATCTGACCTTGGTGCACGATAGCTGCCCCCTAAAACCACGGGGCCCAGAAGGACACCCGGGTTTACCTGCTCAAGTGTCAGCTTCGGTATAGTTACGGCCAGCTCCGATCCACGCAGGCCGACGTCGAACGACCCCTCGAGCGCTGTCCAGGCAGTACGGTCAAACACGCCAGACACATCGGTCATGACCAACTGGGCCTCCAGCTCTGTCGGCCCGCTCGCCGGTAGCTCGAGGTTCGCATCGGCCGTGAGCTTGCCCTCGGTAATGTGCAGACTCTGTGGCCAGATCGCCAGCGTATCGGACCATGCCTGGGCGGAGGTTTCCCCTTCCATACTCAGGTTGGCAGTCATAGTCAGGTCGCCACCGAAAGGATACGCGAGGTCGATATCAGCGGAGGTTCCCGCCTTGGAATCCACTGTACCCTCCAGATTGAGGTGCCGGGAACCGCTATTCAGCAAACCCTCGAAGCGCCAGGCTTGAGAATGCAGTATCGGCTGAGTGACCTCCGCACTGCCGAGGCTTAACGGGCCCTTAAGGGATAACAGCTCAAATTCCTTTTCTTCCGGGTTATAGCCAGCAATGACCTCGAGTTGCTTCAGGTCTGCCGACACTTGATCGAGCTCGAACGGGTTGTCAGGTTCAAGGTTGGAAACATTGCGGATGTTCAGAGTGGAGCCAGGGCCGAGTTCCAGCGTCATTTCCTGCTCATCCACCTGGCCTGAAACCGACAGGCCGAGGTTGACCTCTCGAAGCGCCCAATCCCCCGCGTTTAAGGTCTGCAGGCTGGCCTCGATTCGGGTCTCGCCCACCTGAACTGCCCATGGTTTGGCTGTCGCGACCGCAAGCTGGCTGTCGATATCAATCTTGCTGAGTCCCCGACTGCTCACCGCCAGATTGAGAGCAATAAAACGATCGCTTGGGGGCAGATCAGACACCTCGTCCTCAGGGCGAATCCTGATATCCAGGGTATGGGGTTGCAGGAATTCGGGAAGCTGCTGAGCCCAATCACCCGGCTTTTCGAGTGTCAGATCGGCGTTAACGGTTTTCGCTCGCCAGTGGCCATGAGTCGCTGACAGGGCCAGCTCAATACGCCCCTGAGCTACTGCAACGCCCGGAACCGGCCATGGTTGTGGTAGGTTGGCGGAAACTGTCAGATTCCCGGACAGGTTCTGGAAAAAGTCAGGACCCGCCGGGCCAGCCATTTCCCAATTGGCCATCATGCTGGCGCTATCGGGTTGCGGGGGCAACTCCCCCACCTGCATGGGATGCCAGGTTTGCAGCCAGGCAAGCAACCAGTCAGCTTGAGGTAATTCTGGCACCCTCACTGACCCGCTCCATTCCGTTTGCTGATGCTCTGTTGCAGTCCGATAACGAGATATCATCTCAGCATGAGTTTCGCCATCAATCGACACGGTTGCGGTTAGACTGAGGTCGTCACGGGACTGGCCATCCAGGTGAGTTTCAACCTGAACCAGATGTTGTTGGTGCTCAAGTTCCAGCAATGCGATGACTGGCAGCAGATCAGGCCCTCTGGTTGCTTTCAATGCTCCATTCAGAGCACAACGTCCCTCTGCGCAGGGAACAGTGGCATGGAAGGAATTAATAGCCAGCTCATAGGGTAGCCAGCGCCAGGGCAGACGGGATAATTCGAGTGGTTGTTCTGGTTCTGATTTAACAGTCGTCTTATTTTCTGTTTGCCAGTCAATATCCAGCGCACCGACCGACAATTTGATTGGCCGGGGCCCGCTCCATTGCCAATGCCAACTTAATGAAAGCGCATTGGCTCTGACCCTGAGTTGTTTGTCTGGCTGTCGCTGTAAAACTTCAATGCGCCCGACTTTCAGCTCGCTGAAAGAGAGAGCAAGCTCTTCCCACTCTAAACTCTGGACACCATGGACATGCTTGAACTGTTGCCAACTCTGAACCAGATAGAAGCCTCCGGCGGCGACGGCCGCCAGAACGAGCGCAAGCATGGTTAGGCCGATGGCGCAGCGACGTGACATAGCGCTCCCCTGGATGTCTCGCTGTTAACGGTTCTTGCGAGTTCTGCGTATAGCAAGGTATTACAAAGGTCAATAAAATAATAGGCAGCTACTTAAAAAGCTAAATCATCCGCTAATTCACAAGCCCCATTAAACCTTTATTGTAAGAGTCTATCCGTGATCAAGATTATCAAAGCCAAACAGCAGGTCTGGCAAACCCGCATAACGTCCCGCAATCAGCTAAGACAGATGGATAAGCGCCTTTTGAAAGATATTGGCATTACCCCTCTGGATGCGCTTAACGAATTCCGCAAGCCCTTCTGGCGCGCCTGAATCCGGATGATCAGAAAGTCATGCCGCTCGCGGTTTCAAAACCGCTGATTCCAGGCAAGCAAAAAGTGCGGCTAATTCCCGGAGCTTGCGAGCCTGCGGCCATACCGCCTCGGCTTCGACAAATCCCCGGCGAAGATAATTCAACCATTGTTTAATCCGGCCGATAACGAATTTGTCCTCCAGGTGACCCTGTAACGCTCGTCCGTAATTTTTCACCAGGCCGACCGCTTCAGGCCAGCTCATGGGCGGCAGTACCTGCCCGCTCTGGCTGGCTTTGATCTGTACGGCCAGATCCGGCCTGGAAATCAGACCGCGGCCAATCATGACATCGTCGCAGCCCGAAACTGTACGACACCGCCAGTAATCATCAACCGTCCAGATGTCCCCATTAGCTATAACCTGCGTCGCCACCGCTTCCCTCACCCGAGCGACGTCCTCCCAATAAGCCGGAGGCTTATAGCCATCCACCTTACTGCGGGCATGGATAACAATTTCTGCCGCGCCAGCAGCCTCAAGCGCCTGTCCACACGCTATGCCCATGGACCGGTCTTCATAACCCAAGCGCATTTTGGCCGTTACAGGTATTGTTGAAGGGACGGCCTGACGAATAGCACTTGTTATCCGATGAAGCAGCTCTGGCTCTCTCAACAACACGGCGCCGCCTTTGTGCTTGTTCACAGTCTTGGCAGGACAGCCAAAGTTGATGTCGATCTGTGGAGCACCGAGTTCTGCCGCACGGGCGCCGTGGAGCGCCATCTGATCGGTGTCGGACCCGAGCAACTGCACCGCCACCGGCACACCTGTTCGGGTCAGACATCGGTTATGGAGCTCAGGTGCGTACTTGTAAAAAATTCGGGGTGGCAGCATGCCATGGGTCACGCGAATAAATTCCGTCACGCAACGATCAATACCCCCAACCTGAGTCAGGGATTCACGAATGGGTGAATCCACCAGCCCCTCCATGGGCGCAAGAATAATTCGCATGATCTACTTCCAACCCTGCAACATCAGACAAGACGCTCAATACTGGCAAACTTGCCCGCATCATCAAACAGGATACGAAAACTGCCACGCACACCGTCGCGAAGATAAAAGCGGGAAAGGATACGGGCCGGGAAACGGACACTGCGTCCGTCCCGGCTCGTGGTATGAACATCACGAGCAACGCCTTGATAGAGCTTTAGCCACTCATCTGAACTGATGGTGATGTCCACAATAATCTGCTGCATGGTTGGATCAGTTACTCAGGTCCAGCAACAGACGGTTCAGCCGCGTAACGTAAGCGCCCGGATCCTTCAATTGCTCGCCACTGGCCAGCGTGGCCTGGTCAAACAATACCGCCGAAAGCTCCTTGAAACGCTCTTCCTGCTGCTCGCTCTCGAGGCGCTGCACCAGCGGATGCTCGACGTTGATCTCGAAGATCGGCTTGCTGTCAGGCATTTTCTGACCGGCGGCTTCCATGATCTTGCGCATCTGCATACCCATGTCGTGGTCTCCGACCACAAGACAGGCGGGCGAGTCGGTCAGGCGGTTGGTGACCCGGACTTCCTGCACATCGGTATCTAGCGCCGTCTTGATTCGCTCCAGCAAACCCTGGTGAGCCTTGGTCGCTTCTTCCTGCTGCTTCTTATCTTCCTCGGTTTCTACATCACCGAGATCCAGCTCACCGCGAGCGACGTCCTGTAATGATTTGCCGTCATATTCACTGAGATACCCCATCATCCACTCGTCGATACGTTCGGAGAGAATCAACACTTCCACGCCTTTCTTGCGGAACACTTCGAGGTGCGGGCTGCTCTTGGCGGCCATGAAGTTATCGGCGGTGATGTAATAAATCTTGTTCTGACCTTCCTTCATGCGCGCGATGTAATCATCCAGCGAGACGTTCTGGGTGCTTTCACCGGTATGAGTTGAGGCGAAGCGCAACAGGTTGGCAATCTTCTCGCGATTACTATGGTCCTCGGCCGGGCCTTCTTTCAGTACCGCACCAAATTCAGTCCAGAACTTCTGGTACTGCTCAGGCTCTTTCTTGGCAAGCTTGGTCAGCATGTCCAGCACACGCTTGGTAACGGCAGAGCGGATGCTCTCGACGGTGCTGTCGTTCTGCAGAATTTCCCGCGACACGTTCAGGGACAGATCATTGGAGTCAATGACACCCTTGGTGAAACGCAGGTACAGCGGCAGGAACTGCTCGGCATCGTCCATGATAAAGACGCGTTGCACATAGAGCTTCAGGCCCCGGGGTGCTTCCCGGTTGTACAGATCAAACGGAGCACGGGCTGGCACATACAGCAGACTGGTGTAATCCAGTTTGCCTTCCACTTTGTTATGTGACCAGCTCAGAGGATCTTCAAAGTCGTGACCGATGTGTTTGTAGAATTCCTTGTACTCTTCGTCCTTGATCTCGGTGCGAGGCAGGGTCCAGAGCGCCGTTGCTTCGTTGACGGTTTCGTCGGTACCTTTCTTGTCTTCCTCTTCGGACTCCGCTTTCATCACGACCGGGAATGAAATATGGTCCGAGTACTTCTTGACCAGATTGCGCAGCCGGAAACCGTTGGCAAACTCACTCTCACCTTTTTTCAGATGAAGCACAATCTGCGTGCCCCTCTGCTCAAGATTTACGGGCTCTATGGAAAACTCACCATCACCTTTCGAATCCCAGTGCACGCCCTCTTCCGCTGGCGCACCTGCCTTACGGGAATAAACTTCGACGCGGTCGGCCACGATGAAGGAGGAGTAAAAGCCAACTCCGAACTGGCCAATCAACTTGCTGTCTTTTTTCTGGTCCCCGGTGAGCTGTCCGAGAAACTCTGCTGTACCGGACCGGGCAATAGTGCCGAGGTTCTGAATGACTTCTTCCCGGTTCATACCAATACCGTTGTCCGTGAGAGTCACGATATTGGCTTTCTCGTCGTAATCAAGACGGATTTTCAGTTCCGGGTCATTCTCAAACAGGCTGTCATCTTTCAGGGCAGCGAACCGCAATTTGTCCTCGGCATCCGACGCGTTGGAAATCAATTCACGAAGGAATATTTCCTTGTTGGAATAGAGCGAGTGGATCATCAGGTGGAGCAGTTGCTTCACTTCAGTCTGAAAGCCCAAGGTTTCTTTCTGTGATTCGACCGTCATCGGGAAATATCTCCTGGCTGCTTATTTGTTGCTTTGCGGCATTGAAAGCGATTGAAGAGTGTAAAAGTCTCCCCAAAACCCTCGAACACCGGGTTGTTTGGTTGTCCCTGTAAATGGGGTTCAGGCGCAGGTTTTCAAGTCTTCAATCCGTCAAAAGGAAATGCGCCCGGGCTGTGGCGATAGGCTGGCTACGGGATTTCTGCCAGGCACTAACCATCACATTCGCCACCCGATTACCCTGACGGGTGAGGTGGCATTCGGCAAAGGTTTCCTGGTCAAGACCGGCGCGCAGGTAGTCGAGGGAGAAATCAACGATCTTCGGCATCCGCAGGGTTTCTTGCGACATCATGAGATAAATCGCTGCGGACAACTCCATAAAACCACCGATGACACCGCCGTGAATGGCGGGCAGTATCGGGTTGCCGATATTTTCTTTTTTCGGGGGCAAACGGAATATCAGGTCATCCCCAAACCGGTCGCATTTCAGACCGATGAAGCCAGCGTAGGGAATGCTCTCGACCATTCGGGAAAAGTCTCCGGTTTTCCGGGTGTATCTGAGGATCTCAGGAGTGCTCATCGGGAGCCTCCGGCGATCAAGTCGCGATAGGATTCCGGCGTTGCCTCCCGGCCGATCCGCATGAATGTGCCGACGCATTGCGCGATAACGTTACCGTTGTTCTGGAAAGCCTCACAGCGGGTAAAAATGATATTCCGGGTTACCCGGTAAGGCTCCGCCCGGGCATAAACCGGCAACCCGGGCTCAGCCGGGCGCATGTAATCCACCCTCAGATCCAACGTCGGACACAGCTCAAAGTCGTCGAAAACGCAGAGCATAACTGAACCGGAAGCCGTATCCATAAGAGTGGTAATCGCACCTCCGTGGATTACCCCCGTGTCGGGGTTACCAATAATTTTCCGACTGTATGGCAGACAGAGCGTCAGGTGCGCCTCAGTTGCTTCGGTGACTGTCAGGCCCAATTCACAAGCCTGGTTCAGGGTATTGATAAAGCGGCCTACTCGCTCTGCTCTGTGGTTAATGGTCATAAGTTTGGTCCTGAGCGCGGAATTACTTCCAGATAATTTGTCATTCAGGGATCCCGGACAATATGATAAAAGAAAAGGAAAACCAGCGATGACCGGCGCAGATCATACCTGATTCCCCCTGATCACCCCAGGGTGCTCTATAGGGCATACGTTACGTAAACTATCTGACATGCTGGTAACCCGCTGCAGCAGATGAAGGCTATTATAAAGCCGTTAGCCTCTGTATCCAGGCTGTTTAAAAGCCTTCAGGAACGTAGTGGCATCGAGTCAATGCAATCAAACAATGGATTCGTTTCAGGAGTTTACTGTGAATTACACCCCGGGTTTCCACACGCTGATATTACTAACCTTTCTGGCTACCCTGACGGGGTGTTCGGTGAACCCCGTCACTGGGGACCGGCAGCTATCGTTGATTCCCGAAAGTCAGGAACTGTCTATTGGCGCGGAGCAGTACAAACCCACCCAGCAGATGCAAGGCGGCAAGTTCTATCTGGACCCCGAGCTCACGCTATACGTAAGTGAGGTGGGCCAAAAACTTGCGGCTGTGAGTGACCGCCCTGACCTGCCCTACGAGTTCGTCGTTCTTAACAGCAGCGTACCCAATGCGTGGGCGCTGCCATCAGGAAAAATTGCGATCAACCGGGGTCTGTTGGCGGAATTTGATGACGAAGCGCAGCTGGCATCCGTCCTCGGTCACGAGATCGTCCACGCAGCGGCACGGCACAGTGTGCAGCGAATGCAACAGGGCATGCTGCTAAGCGCCGGTATGGCGGGGCTCGGTCTGGCGCTCTCCGACAACGAATTCGCGGGCATGATTATGGGCGGCGCGGCGGTTGGCAGTCAGATTGCCCTGGCGCAATACAGCCAGGGAGATGAGCTTGAATCCGACCATTACGGCATTCGCTATATGAAAGAAGCGGGCTATGATCCCCAGGCTGCCGTCGAACTGCAGGAAATTTTCCTTAAATTGTCGGAAGGCCGGAAGACTAGCTTTGTCGAAGGGCTGTTTGCGTCTCACCCACCGTCCCAGAAACGGGTTGACGAAAATCGCGAACTTGTCCAGAAGCTTGGTGCTGGCGGCTACCGCGGCCGGGAAACCTATCAGAAAAAAATCGCTTACCTCAAACGCATCCAGCCAGCCTACGATGCCCAGGATGAAGCAGCCAGTCTGCTAAACGAGGAAAAACCTGACGCCGCTTTGAAGAAAATCAATGAAGCCATTGGAATTGAGCCGGATGAGGCCTCGTTCTATGCCCTTCGCGGACACATTTTCAGACTTCAGGAGGATGAAAAGAAAGCACAGGCTGACTTCGACAAAGCCGTCTCTCTGTACCCGGAAATGTTTTCCTATCGCCTACAGCGTGGTCTTAACGCGCTCGAATTAAACAATGTTACCCAGGCTAAAACCGACCTCACCGAAGCCAATAAGGTGGTGCCCACATCCATCGCATTTCTTCGTCTTGGCGACATTGCGATTAAGGAAAACCGCCGTGATGATGCCATCCAGTATTACCGGACCGCCGCAGGTGCCCAAGGCGCCGTCGCGGAAGAGGCCCAGCGCAAACTGGCTGCGTTGGTCCAAGGCTAACGCGGCAACCGCCTGAGATAGCTGCTTCCTCTAATGGAAGCAGCCCACGCCATTGGGCAAGAGTTGCGCTTCAGACAAACTTCCCGGGTTAGCAACTGCATTGACTTTTAGAGCAATAACTCTAAAAATTGAGCTATTGCAACAACGCGGGAGCTTTCCATGATAGCCAGACACATCAAACCCATGGCACTGCAGGCACGCCGTCTCTATGTAGAGATCATGTTCCAGGTGATGGGCCGGGCCTTGCAGGCGGTCAGTGAGGTAGACCAGGATGTTCAGTCCGAGGTCAGAGTACTACCAGAGGGCTTCCTGTTCGAGATGATGGTGATGCCGGATGGCTCAGGGCTCATTGTCGAGCACATTGGCGACGGCCGCCTTCACTACCATGGCGATACCGCTCCTCGCCCTGTCGATCTGTCCATCCAGTTCAAACACGTGGCTCACGCCTTTCTGGTACTGTCCTTCCAGGAAAAAACGTCAGTGGCCTTCGCTAACGACCGCATGCTGGTCAATGGCGACATCAGCTTTGCCGTCCGCATGACCCGTGTCCTTAACCGGCTTGAGGTCTTTATCCTGCCTCGCCTGATCGCCAGCAGAGCGGTCAAGGAATATCCCGCTACCCTGAACCTGCCGAAAAAAGTTCTGAGCGCCGCGCGAATTTATCTGAAAGTCGCCACCCATTTTGTCGACACGGTGAGAGCATTATGAAAAACAGCTACTACGAATTTTTTTGCCCGGTCAAAGTCATAGCGGGCAAAGCCGCACTCGAGCACATACCTTATGAGCTAACCGGTCTGGCGGCCAAGCGGCCGATGATTATCACTGATAAAGGTGTTCGGGCGGCGGGCCTGCTGGAGCCGGTGATCTCCGCCTGCGAAGAAAGTGGGCTTGATATCATTACTATCTACGATGACGTGCCCCCGGACTCTTCTGTAGGTGTAGTGAAAGCGATTGCCCGCCTTTATCGCTCGGAGAAATGCGACTCAATCATTGCGGTAGGTGGCGGCTCAGCCATTGATACCGCCAAGGCAGTCAACATTCTGGTCTCGGAAGGCGGTGATGACATCAGTGTTTACGTTGGAGCAGGTGTACTCAAACGTCCACTGAAGCCTTTTTTTGTGGTGCCAACGACTGCGGGCACCGGCTCCGAAGTCACTGCAGTGGCGGTCATTTCGGACCCTGCCAAATCAGTTAAACTGCCATTCACCTCATCCTTCCTGCTGCCCAACGCCGCCATTATTGACCCGCGGATGACACTGACTTTGCCCCCTCACATTACGGCAGCAACGGCGATGGATGCCCTGACCCACGCCACTGAAGCCTTCACGTGTATGGCGAAAAATCCTTTGAGCGACGCGTTTGCTACTGCAGCCGTGAAGAAGGTCAGTACCTCATTGTTAACGGTGATGGATAACCCTAAAGATACGGAAGCAAGGCTCGAATTGGCCCAGGCCTCCACCATGGCCGGTATTGCGTTCTCTAACTCGATGGTGGGACTGGTGCATGCGCTTGGTCATGCCACCGGAGCGCTGTGTCACCTGCCCCATGGTCTTTGCATGAGTCTCTACCTTCCCTACGTATTGGAATACAATCTGGAATCCATACGTAGCCCACTCGGTGAACTCCTGCTTTATCTCGACGGCCCGGACGCTTATGCAGCGACACCGGCGGACCGGCGAGCCGAAGCGTCCATTTCGGCTATTCGCCGCTTGAGAGATGCGCTTTACAAACACTGCAAGCTGCCCCGAACCCTACAGGAAACCGGAAAAGTAGAGGAGCATCAACTGGATAGAATTGCTTCTCTCGCGTTGGACGACGGCTCTATCATGTTTAATCCTAAAGAGGTCACGTTGGCAGATGCCAAAAGGGTGCTTACACGTGCATGGGCATAAAACTAACCCGGAATCTTGATGTCATTTGACTATTTGTCACACCGGATTCGTTGAAAATACATTAAAAAAGAGTAACAATTTGACCTGAGATTTCCGTGCTCAGGCCTTTTTTTGAATGGCGCTGATCGCTCTCACAGGTCCTTAACACGCTTGTCCGGTCTTCTTTTTCAGAGTCAGTTGTCTATGTTTCAACCTTATCGCCAGCCTTCGCCCATCATTTACCTGTTTTGCTTACTTGCTGGCCTGTTGCCCACCATGGGGTTTGCCGAATCTTCACTGGAAAGCTACAACCCGGGAGGCCCGGGCATTTTCAAACTCAACATTTCTCCTAACGGATACCCCCCCTACATCATCATCGGTGAAGATGCTCAATACTCCGGCATCGTCTGGGATGTAGTGAAAACCGTTTTCAAGCGCCTTAACTATCAGGTGGAGCCCCATAAAATTCCCCGCAAACGGGTCGATGGCATGTTGCTGGACGGTTACATTGATGGCACCCCACGCGCTATCGAATGGACCACTGATCCCGACGCTTATGTCTTCACCGATCCGGTGGTGAGAATCAAGGAAGTATTCTTCACACGGAAAGGCAATGAATTTCAATACCGAGCGCCTGATGACATCGAGTCATTAATCGTCGTGACGCACCTGGGCTATCGCTACCCTGCACTCGCGGAGATGTTCGAGTCCGGCAAAGCCGAACGCTTTGATGTTTCACAGGATAAGGATATGTTCAGTTTTCTGCTCAATGCCGAATATTTTGATACCGCTATTGCCGATTTGGCGGTGGGCCAGTGGATCATCGGGGAAAACGGTTGGCAGCATGAATTCAGTTACACCGAGAATGGTATCAGCGATTTTGGATTCCGCCTGATGCTGAGAAAAGACTGGGCCAGCTTCGCCAAAGACTTCAATGTCGAACTGGCCCGGATTCGAGAATCCGGTGAACTGGACCAGATTCTGAATCGCTATCGTTAAATTCCCACGCCTTATGCTAATCCGCAGTCTGGCACGACCCTGGCTGAAGATGCTTACTCAAGGCGTCGTAACAGCAGCATTGGAGACACCTCAAGCACAGGTCTCAGCTGTAAGCGGCCAAATATGGAAAGCAGTATCGCACTGATCAGAGGAATGGGTAGCACTACACTCCAGTGCCAGTTGAACTCTCCCTCAAACATACGATACTGCAACGCCCAGACTGCCGCCTCGGCCGCCGCCACCCCCAGTATTCCGGCAAAGAAACCCAGTAACGCGAATTCCACCATGGTGCTTCGCACCAGCAGCGACTGGCGACCTCCGAGGGTTCTGAGCAACGCCCCCTCACGTTGACGGTCTTGAAGTGTAGCGCTGACCACCGCCGCCATAACCACCAGCGCGGCAGCCAATATCATCACCAGGATGGCTTCAATAGCCTGGGTTACCTGCTGCACAATGCTTCGAATCCGCTCGATAATGTGGTCCACTTCTAACACCGAAATAGTCGGGAACGTGCGAGAAAATGCATTAAGCTCAGACT
This sequence comes from Marinobacter sp., assembly GCF_040882185.1. Taxonomy (GTDB): domain Bacteria; phylum Pseudomonadota; class Gammaproteobacteria; order Pseudomonadales; family Oleiphilaceae; genus Marinobacter. Next base: position 72,222 of record NZ_JBBEBW010000036.1, read on the forward strand.
TTTGGTCTGCTGGCAGGTGGAAACTGGTTATCCAGGTCGCTGGCATTGTATCCAGTGCCCCTCCGGGCGGGAACGCCATATAGAAGTTTGGTTTCATGCTGTCCCATTGCACCGTTCGTATACTGGTAATCTCCGCACTCACCTTGTCAGAACCAATGGTGAACCCAAGCTTGTCCCCCAACTTGAGCCCAAGCTTTTCAGCCAACTCTGCCTCCACGGATACCCCGGAGGTCTGCTCTTCTTCGAACCACTCGCCGTCCACGATACGGTTGTCATCAGGCAACTGATCCATCCAGGTTAAATTAAGCTCCCGATTAAGTGCGCCCACCCGTTCATCTTTACTCACTGCCTCCTTGACCGGTTGGTCATTGAGCTCTGTCAATCTTCCGCGAACCATGGGGTACAGCGTATCCAGGGGCAGCGAGCGCGCCTGCAGGAAGTCTTCGACATCATCTACTACATCCGGGGCAATATTGATCAGGAAATGGTTGGGCGTATCCTCGGGTAATTGGGCCTGCCAGTCATCCAGTAGAGAGGATCTAACCAGTACCAACGTACAGGCGAGCATCAGTGTCATTGAAAATACAGCGATCTGCGAAAGGCTCGCCCGTCGATGTCGGTACAGCGCCACCAGGGCCAGGCGCCAGGCGTTACCGCCCCCAGAGACATGCCGCAAGCCAATCACCATCAACCAACCCAGAACCACCAGTATACCCAGCAAAGCGGCCAAACCACCCAGGAGTGCCAGGACCAACGTGATTTCTCGGGCGTAAAGCCACACCAGCCCGAACACGGCCACCACTGCAATCACAATATCCAACCACGCTTCCCGGCCCGATTCCCCCGGCTGACTCCGCAGCACCCGCATGGCGGGCACATTTCGAAGCCGGCGGATGGGGGGGTAGGCAAAGGCGAAAAGCGACACTACCGCCGTCATCAGTGCTGGCGTCAGCGCCAGAATATCAATCCTGAAGTCCACCGGCCGGTCCAGCAAATCGGCAACCAGACTGTTCAGCATCCAAACGATGGGCAAGGCAATCAGCAAACCACCAACAATACCTACTAGCCCCCACAACACCAAACGGCCAATGTATAACTTGCCAATGCCCTGACTGCTAAGGCCGAGGGTTTTTAACAGAGCCACGGTGTCGCGCTGGTTCATGGCGTACTGACGACTGGCCACTGCCACAGCAACAGCTGCAAGCAGAACCGCGAGGCTCCCTCCCAGTAACAGGAAGCGCTCGGCTTTCAACAGAGACTGGGACAGCGCTTCGCCATCGCGGATACTTTCCCATTCATGACTGGGTTCGAAACGCGGCTTCAGCCAATTGTAAAAGGCATTCAAGTCACTTTCTTCACCCGCGTAGAGGTACACATATTCCACGCGACTGCCTTGCTGAATGACGTTGGTCGCTGCAACGTCATCCGTGTGCATCATCACTCGCGGAGCCAGCGCGGCCATGTTAAACCCGCCATCAGGTTCACGGATCAGCAATCCCGAAACAGTCAAAGCCTTATTGCCGATTTCCAGGCTGCCTCCTATCTCTACATCCAGCAGCCGCAGCAACCTGGGGTTCACCCACACATTCCCCCTATCAGGGCCACGGGCCGAGACTTGCCTCGGAGCCTCCTCGCCAAGCTGATATTCAACCTCGCCTTTGAGCGGGTAGTTGTCGTTGACAGCCTTTACCGCCACCAACTGGAAGCTATCATTACCAAAAACCATGGTACTGAATTCCACCATCTCGGCGGTGTCTATGCCCCGCCGTTCGGCTTCGGCGCGCCACTCCGGCGGCGCCGGAACGCCGTTTTCCGCTTCAAGTTTGCGATCCGCCGCCAGAAAAGTACTGGCCGATGAGATCAGAGCGCTTTGCAGCTGACTGGCAAATAAGGCAATCGTTGCGACTGTAGCGACTGCCACAATCAGCGCCGCCAGAACAACCCGAACGTCGCGTTCACGCCAATCACGACGCACCGAAGACAGTTTTTTGGTAGCGCCCATCAGGCCATCGACTCCGTTACTGCCGCATTTTGCGAGGCCGGTTCTGACAGTTTGCCCGCTTCAATATGGAACTGGCGCTTGCAACGTGCTGCGAGTTGTTCGTCGTGGGTGACCATAACCAGGGTGGTGCCCTGCTCCCGGTTCAGCGTCATTAACAGCTCTGAAATAGCCTGGCCCGTGTGATTGTCGAGGTTACCGGTAGGTTCATCGGCGAACAGCACAATCGGATCGGCGGCAAACGCGCGGGCAATAGCCACCCGTTGCTGTTCGCCCCCAGACAATTGACGGGGGGTGTGATGCAACCGCTCTCCCAAACCTACGCGAACCAATAATTCCCTGGCTTTTGCTTCGGGACTTTCATGCCCCCCAAGCTCCAACGGCAACATGACGTTTTCGATCGCGGTCAAGGCTGGAAGTAACTGGAAAGACTGAAACACAAAACCGACCCGCTGGGCGCGAAGCTGAGCACGTTCATCTTCACTCAGTGCACTGATGGTCGCCCCGTCGAGATCCACCGAGCCTTCCGAGGGTGTATCCAATCCTGCCAACAGACCAAGTAAGGTCGTTTTACCCGAGCCAGAACGCCCAACAATGGCCACAGACTCCGCACGCTTGATTTCGAGATTGACCCCCTGCAAGATCGTCAGCGTATCTTCACCCAGATCAACCCTGTGACTCAGGTTGGTTGCTTTGAGCATGGTCCCGGTTTCATCGGGTATCGCGGTCATTGAATCTTTCACGGTTTCTCCAGCAAACGGTTTGAAAACAGATGTCTATGCATACGGTATTTTTACGCCTGAGATCAATAGTTTTTGTGCTTTGTCTTATAGCGTTGAGCCAGGCCCACGGCGCCTCCGGCACGGTGCTCGTCATGGGTGACAGCCTGAGCGCCGCCTATGGTGTGGAGACTGATCAGGCCTGGGTTGCCCTGCTGGAAGAGCGGCTGGCTGATGAAAATTTGTCAGGGTGGACAATTGTTAATGCCAGTGTCAGTGGCGAGACCACCGACGGCGGCCTGCGACGTCTGCCAGACCTGCTCTCCCGGCATGCACCGGAAATCGTCATTCTTGAGCTCGGAGGCAATGACGGCTTGCGCGGCTTTCCGCCGGACGTCATTGAGGAAAACCTGCAGGCTATGATCAGGCAATCGCAAGCAGCCGGGGCTCGGGTTTTGCTGCTGGGCATGCAGATACCGCCCAACTACGGTGAGCGCTATACCAAAGCCTTTGCCGACATCTACCCGCAACTGGCCGAATCAGAGTCAACTGCCTTGGTACCATTCTTTCTTGACGGTATCTTTGAGGGCGAAAACCTGATGCAGGATGACGGCATTCACCCCACTCAGGAAGCTCAACCTATTTTGCTCAAAAACGTATGGCCCCAGCTCGAACCCCTTATGACCGACGGCTAAGCCATTTGTTCCAGAAAAGATACTGCCCGTCGCTCAGACCAGTAATAGCCGTCTCGGGCGTGTTCGACAAAACCGACATGCCCACCCCACCTCGGGGCTTCCAATATGACGTTATTGCCCAGTACCTGCCTGCTCTCTGGAAAACAGCTTGGTGAAAGAAAAGGATCATCCACCGAATTGACCATAAGCGCAGGCACGCGAATGTTTTTTAGCTGAGCCAGGGCGGAGCAGTGGCTCCAATAGTCCGCCGCATTCCTGAACCCATGCAGCGGAGCCGTGTAGCGATCGTCGAACTGGTGAAAATTGCGAATTGACTCAAAATCCGACACATCAATGATGTCCGGGAACAGGCGTGCCTTCTCCGACATTTTTACATGCAGATCCCGTAAAAAACGCTGCATGTAGATTTTACGGCTGGGGCGCGCAAGCATATCGGCGCTGCCAGCCAGATCGCAGGGCACTGAGAATGTGACGGCGCCGCGAATCCTGGGATTAAGCGCGTCCGCCTGCTCGCCAAGATAGAGTAGACTCAGGTTGCCCCCCATACTGAAACCTGACAATGCCAGAGTATGGTAATCCTGCTTCAGGCCGTGGTTGATAACACGTCCGAGATCTTCGGTCGCGCCACTGTGATAAAACCGCGGCTGTCGATTCATTACCCCGCCACAGGAACGGAAATTCCAGGCTAATACATCCCACCCTGTTCTCAGCAATGCCCGGGCGAGACCACGAATATAGGGCCGACGACTGTGGCCCTCCAGTCCATGACAAAGAACGGCAAGGCGTCGGCTGCCCTGTCGATACCAGTCAAGGTGTAGCTCATCGTCGTCCGGTGTCCTTATCACCTCCGGTACTGGCGAAGTAAGCGTTACGTGGCGAAACAGCGAAGGCCAGACAGACTGCAAGTGACCGCTACGGAGCCAGCGGGGCGGCCGATACACTTGTGCCCGCGGACCGATACCGACTGGAAGCGGGTGGGGCTCGGTGGCAAAACGGCTCACGCCTGATCTCGGCATAAACGAAAGGCTACCCGCATTCTGCTTCTGAAAATCATCGTCTTGGTCACTCTTTAATCACTTATTTCAGGGTCTTGACCGCCGTCATCAAAGCACTTACTATGCGCGTCATTGCACCACTGTTCCCTGATAGCTCAGTTGGTAGAGCAACGGACTGTTAATCCGTTTGTCGCTGGTTCGAGCCCAGCTCGGGGAGCCACTTATTCTGAAAAGCCGCTGACCTCTCAAGGTAAGCGGCTTTTTTTATGGCTCAGTTCACCAACTCACGCTGCATGAACGCCACCAGAACCCGATACAGCGTGTGGCCATCTTCACAGCCCACTATTTCGCGAATCGAGTGCATCCCCAGTTGGGGCACTCCGATATCCAGCGTGGTCACCCCCAGATTACCGGCCGTAATGGGTCCGATAGTACTGCCACAGCCCATGTCGCTGCGCACCACAAATGTCTGGCTCGGCAAGCCCAGTTGTTCGCTGAGCTGACGATAGAGCGACGCTGACCGACTGTTGGTGGCGTAGCGCTGATTGTGGTTCACCTTGATAACAGGCCCGGCATTCAACAAGGGGCCGTGATTTTCGTCGTGCCTGTCGGCGAAATTCGGATGCACTCCGTGGGCATTGTCCGCCGAAATCATCACTGAGCGGGCAATCGCCCGGCCACGCTTTTCGGCTCCACACCAACGGTCGAGTACCGATGCCAGAAAGGGTCCCTGGGCGCCCTCAGCAGACATGCTGCCGACCTCCTCATGATCATTGCAGACAAGCAATGCCGGCTGTGCTCCGGAGGTGTCCAGAAGGGATTGCAAGCCGATATAGCAACTCAGCAGGTTGTCCAGCCTGGCCGAGGCGATGAACTCATCCCTAAGGCCCACATAGGCAGGCTTCTGGGTATCGTAAAGACTCAGCTCGTAGCCCAGTACATGGTGGATATCCAGTTGGCGGTTGTCTGTTTTAATATGATCAAGAAGCAGGTCATGAAAGCCAGTGGTATCGTCCTCCGGGGCCTGTAAAATGACCGGCGGCAAATCCGTCTGCGCATTCACTGAATGGTTGCTGTTGGCTTCCCGGTTCAGATGAATGGCGAGGCTGGGAATAAACGCAATTGCTTTCTGAAAATCCACCAGGACGTCCTTTACAGCACCCGCGCCATCCTCATAGGTCACTCGGCCAGCAATCGAGAGATCACGATCAAACCACGGATTCAACAATGCTCCACCGTAAACTTCGACACCCAACTGGTAAAAGCCCTTACGACGGATTTCCGGATTGGGTTTGATCTTCAGGCAAGGGCTATCGGTGTGAGCCCCCACCATCCGGATACCGGCCTCAACCGGATCCGTTTCACCGGTCCGGAAAGCCACCAGCGATGAGCCGTTTCGAACGGCATAATAGCCCCGACCCTTGGCAAGCGACCATTCATCGCGCTCGTTCAATTCTGTAAAACCCGCCTGATCCAGTATGGCCGTCATCTGGCGAACAGCATGCCAGGGGGTTGGGGAGTCGGTCAGAAAATCCAGCAGGCCCTGATTGAATTGCGTGTGTTCCATAGTGTCCTTGCTACTCTGATAATAATGACGACAGTATGGCATGATGCGACGGATTTCATAAGCCGCCACCACTGAGCTGATACTGATAAATACCATTTACAACGCAGGAGTTTCGCCTTGCCCCAGACCACCTCCGTTCCCTGTTTCCTGGACATAGAGTTTTGCCAGTCTGACGAGTGCTCCTTCCCGTTTGCCATCGCCTGGTCTCTCCCGAACGGACAGATGAAGACGGTAATGATTGAGCCGGACGATAGTTGGCTACCCGATGACGGCGACCCGCCCGATGTCGACCTGCGTTATCTGCGTGAACAAGGAGTTCCACTGATCGAACTCGCCCAGGTACTCCATGAAGACCTTCCCGACCAGACCGTTTACGTAGATGGCCTGGACCCTGACGAGTCGTTGGTTGAGATGATTTTTGAAGCGGTATCCATGGACGCACCGTTCGAGGTGGCACCCGTCAGCGAACTGATTACGACGCTGAGCCTGGCTGACATTGAAGATTGGCGCCGTAGCCTGATGTTTCAGCATGGACTTGAACCTCAGTTGCCGGAAAACGGTGTCTATGCGCTTCTTATGCTGGCTGAACAGCAAGGCCTGGTGGAGGTATCAGGGCAAGCCGATGATCCGAGTGATGATCCAACCGACGAAGTGTGACCTGGGTCGACGGCAAAACGGCTTTCGGTTCTCGACTGGCCCGCGCTATGAATTCTGAGCAACTCTCAACAACTCCTGAATGATGCGCTCACTGTATCTTATGCCGGATGTGCCAGCACCGGTGTATCCGCGCATTGCGCTGGAAGTCCTTATCGATAGTTGAGGCGGTCACCTCTTTGATATCAAACGATGAATCAAGGGCGCTGTCCAGTTTGAAGCGGCGGAAATTATTGGAAAAAATCAGCAAACCATCTTGCGTCAGGCGGGCCATCGCCTGCTTGATCAACAGAGTGTGGTCCCGCTGGATATCCAGCACGCCCTCCATTTTTGCGGAATTGGAAAAGGTTGGCGGGTCCATGAAAATCAGATCAAAGTGATCGGCAGGATCAGCTTTAGCTGCCAGCCATTCCAGGCAGTCGGCCTGCCGAACCACGTGTCTGGAGGCGGGCAGATGGTTCAAGGCCAGGTTTTCCCTTGCCCAATTGACATAGGTGTTGGACATATCCAGGCTCAGGGAACTGGCCGCACCTCCCACTGCAGCATGTACCGTCGCTACCCCGGTGTAACAGAACAGATTGAGAAAGCGCTTCTCGTCGGCATGCTGCTGAATCCAGTGGCGCACCGGCCGATGGTCCAGAAACAGACCGGTATCAAGATAATCCCTCAGGTTGACCTTAAGTTGGCAGCCGTATTCCAGCACAGTGAAAAACTCACTGGTGTCGCCATGCTTCTCATACTGCTGTGTACCAGCCTGCCTTTGACGCTGCTTGCAGACCATCTGAGCCGGCTCGATGTCCAGCGCTTCCGGAATAACGGCTAACGCCTCTGCCAGACGTTCGCGGGCGATACGGGCATCAATGGATTTTGGCGGGGCATATTCCTGTACATGAACACGGCTGCCATAGATGTCGATCGCCAACGCATATTCCGGCATATCTGCATCGTAGAGGCGGTAACATTCGATGCCCTGTTTCCGTGCCCATTGACCGATCTGTTTGCGGTTCTTCCGTAACCGATTGCGCAGCATGGCGGCCCGCTCAGGGTGACTTATTTTTGGAAACAGCTCACCGGTATCAGTACGCTCACGAGCGACCGTTTCACTGACCTTATCGATGTTGAACAGCAGTAACTGAGCGGGCAGTTTGCCGTTAAAGAGTTTGTACTGTTTATAACTCCGCAAACCAATGGCATGACCTACTTCCGGAGCACCGGTGAATACGCCGAGCCGCCAGCCGGGTAGCGCTTGTTTCATGGCTTCGCCAAGGGACTGATAAAGCGGCCCCAGGGCCTTACGTTCGCTCAGTCGCTCGCCATAGGGCGGATTTGTTAGCACGAGCCCCGTTTCAGACGCCGGCTCAGCCGGACTGAACTTTTGAATTGAGCGACATTGCAGGGTGGCGAATTCTTTCAACCCCGCGCGTTCGATATTGCGCTCCCCGGTTGTAACAACCGCCCTGTCCTGATCAAAACCGGTAAAGCTCAATCGATTGGCCGCTTTGCCAGCAACCGCTCGGGCGGTGGCCTCCTGCAACAGGTTCGCCCAGATATCCGGGTCATGACCGAGCCAGCGATTAAATCCGAACTGTTCGCGCAGCAACCCCGGCGCCTGATCCATAGCCATCAACGCAGCTTCGATAACCAGTGTGCCGGAACCGCACATGGGATCAATGAAGTTTCCCCCCTTGATTGAGAGCTCAGGCCAGCCAGCCCGGATAAGCAAAGCCGCCGCCAGGTTCTCTTTTAGTGGCGCCGCGCCCTGCTCCGTGCGGTATCCGCGTCGATGTAGGCTGTCGCCACTGAGGTCGATACCTACCTGAAGAATGCCCCGGTGCAGCCGCGCCGATACAATCAGATCCGGTGCCACGGTATCAATGGAGGGCCGCGCCCCATCCAACGTCCGCAAACTATCCACCACCGCATCTTTGACCCTCTGGGCCCCGTACTGGGTATTTCTGATGGCATCATTCTGGCCGACAAAGGCCACTTTAAACCGACCCTCCAACGCCAGATGATTACGCCAGGGAATCGCGCTCACGCCGTCATAAAGTAAATCGCCGCTGGTCGCGTTGACCTCTGCAAGATGCAGGATCACCCGGTTTGCCAGCCTGGACCACAAGCAGGCGCGATAACCGGCCTCCAGCGTACCCTGAACCCAGACACCGGCTGGCGCGTTGCGAACAGGTTCAAACCCGAAGCCCTTCAGCTCATCGGCCAACAGGTATTCGAGCCCTTTGGGACAGGTTACAAAAAACATAAGCATCGGAAAGCTTCACTCCTGGGAAAAATCGGTTGCGTAAAGGCGCATGGTCACTGGACTTGTAGTCTAACCGAGAAGGCGTTATTTCACACAAACATAAGGAACACATCATCTATATGAAATAAGTAGTGTACAGCGGCCAATATTTCGACTTACCTTGTAGGTGACGCGTCGTTACAAGAACAACCCCGGTTGTTCAATCAGGTTCCTGAAATGTTATGGCTGTCCAAGGGCAAATCAGCACAATTCCCGAATGGGTGGCGTTTGCCGTATCGGTCATAGCACGTGTGCACACGCTTGTTCTGTTTAATCCATGAAGTGAGGAACAGCATGAAGAGACAGAAAAGAGATATGTATGCTCGTGCATTTAAACGGGGTTATTTGGCCGGTGTGTCCGGAAAATCAAAAGACAGCTGCCCTATTGACCAGGTTGAAGCCAGACAGGAATGGCTCTCTGGGTGGCGAGAAGGCCGGACAGACAATTGGGAGGGCATGACCGGCGTTTCCGGGATCCACAAACTATCAAATGTGACAACGGCATAAGCGTTTCAAGTATACGATTGTATGCCGAACACGGCGGGAGACCCTCAACGGTCTCTCAAACTCTCCAAAAGAAGCAGCAAAACAAGCGGGTCTATCCAACCCGCATCATGCGTTGATGCGCCACGGGGTTTATTCCCCGCAAGGGCCCGCTTAGCGGGCCCATTCTTTTTACACCACAAAAGTTTCAGGTTTAAAGTAGCCTGGAATCAATGGCCCTGATCGCCTCACCGATAATCTCCGGGCCCCGATAAATGAATCCGGTATATATCTGAACCAGATTTGCCCCTGCCTCAATTTTTGCCAGCGCGCTTGCACCATCCATAATACCGCCGACTCCGATGATGGGCATGGCTGCTCCCAATTCAGCACGCAAACCGCGAATAACCCGTAGCGATGGTTCCCGCACTGGTTCACCGCTAAGTCCTCCCACCTCCGCGGCTAGCGGATGGCCTGCAACCGCATCACGACTAACCGTCGTATTAGTAGCAATTACGCCGTCCATACCGGTGCTCTTTAACGCGTTTGCAACAAAACGGATACCGTCGTCGTCCATATCCGGCGCTATCTTGACGGCAACGGGTACATATCGGTCGTGATTCGCTTGCTGGGTTTTCTGCTCATCTTTTATCGCCTCAAGCAGCCGCAACAGGGAGTCGCCGAACTGAAGATCGCGGAGCCCCGGAGTGTTCGGAGAGGAGACATTGACGGTTATGTAGTCGGCGCGGCTGTATACGCCAGCGATGCCTTTGCGGTAATCAGATTCCGCCTGATCAACCGGCGTAGCGGCATTCTTGCCGACATTGATACCGAGAATACCCCGGTACGCCATGCGATCAACCTGAACCAGCAAATGGTCCAGACCTTCGTTGTTAAACCCCATTCGGTTAATGATGGCCTGATGCTCAGGCAGCCGGAACATTCTGGGTTTCGGATTTCCAGGCTGGGCCAGCGGCGTTACCGTGCCGACTTCAATGAAACCAAAGCCAAGCGCGCCCAAAGCATCCACATGATCCGCATTCTTATCAAGCCCTGCCGCCAACCCCACCGGGTTGGGAAAGGTCAAACCCATGGCCGTTACCGGGGTCGCTGGCACAGATGGCGAAAAACGTTGCGCCAGGCCCAGTTTTTCAATCAGATCCAGACTTTTCAGCGCTACAGAATGTGCCTGCTCAGGAGGTAACCTGAACAACAGCGACCGGATAAAACCGTACATTTGATAACTCCTTGCTATGATAACGCTATGGGCATCGCTCAGTTAACAATGGCGCGGAGTATATCGAAAGTTTTCCACAGACGCTCATACACCCTGTTGATGACGGGTAAATGACTGTCCTGTTAAGGTCTTGTGATCTTTTCCACGGATTCTGTGGATAACTCTGTTGAAAATGCCTCATTACATTTAGGTAGCCCTTGGGGAGCAAGCCAGTCTACAGATTGATCATTTTTTGATCAGTTTATAACCTTTTGAAATTAAAGATAATATAAAGATCATCCTGGCAGAAAATAACAAATGTTAACCCTGTTTGAGTGACATGCAGTGTTCCGAAATTGTGCATAAGGTTAATAAAAAGACCAAAAAATAAATTGCGTTTCTCTTCCTTATATGTCCTTGAGGGCGACACTTTGAGTGCTACTCAGACAAAATCCTCCCATAGCGGAGGTAACCAAAAGTCCGAACTCAGGATTGCGGCCAAAGTAACCGTGATCGGCATGATGCTCGATGCTGTGCTCGGGGTCATAAAGTGTGCGGGCGGTCTGCTGTTTCACTCACAAGCTTTGGTCGTCGATGGAATTCACTCATTCACCGATGTTGCATCTGACCTGGTTGTTCTGGCAGTCATGAAAGTTTCTCGCCAGGCGCCTGATCAATCCCACCCCTACGGTCATCAACGAATCGAAACCATGGGAACCATGTTATTGGGAAGTCTACTTATCGCTGTAGGGGGCGCCCTGGCCTGGGACAACCTGCAGCGACTCATGGCCCCCTCTCCCGATCGCTTACCCGAGTGGCCAGTCCTGGTAGCGGCCATTGCCTCCGTGATTGGCAAGGAATGGATCTTTCGTTATACCCGCCGGGTGGGTGAGGCCATTCGCTCCGACCTCATTCTCGCCAACGCCTGGCATAGCCGAACCGATGCGTTTTCCTCCATTATCGTATTGTTGTCGACCATCGGTGCCATGATGGGACACATCTGGCTCGATGCGGTTGCAGCAGTAGCTATCGCCTTTATCATATGTCGAATTGGCTGGCGATTTACCTGGGACAGCGTCAAGGAGCTGGTCGATACCGCGATGAGCCACGAGGATACTGAAAAGCTTATTCACATCGCCAAGCAGACAGAAGGCATTCGCGGTGTCCACAAATTACGTAGCCGCCTCATGGGCCACGATATCCTGCTGGACGTTCATCTCCTGGTGAAACCGGAGATCAGTGTTTCTGAAGGCCACCAGGTTGGCATGCAAGTAGTCGCGGCAATGAGGGAAGCCTTTCCGGACCTGAAAGACATCAACTTCCATATCGATGCAGAAAACGACGAACTGGTGCAGCACACGACAGCGCGCTTGCCTAGCCGTCAGGAGATAGGGGATTTGATCAGCGTAGTCAGCGACGAGTTTCCGATAAAAACACATTTGCGCCTGCATTACCTGGGTAACCAAGTGCACCTGGAACTGTTTGTTGAACATTCAGCAGGAAAACTCCCGGATTCCCTGGAACAACAGCTCCGGGACCAGCTTGAGCCCCGGGACTGGTTTGGCAGCCTTCGCATCTGGTATTCTGGTGAAGCCCTCTGACGGAAAACCAGAGTTTAACGGCGACGGTTTTCTTCCATGCGGGAAAGAAATTCCTGCATGATCAAGGTATACAATTCACCGCCTAGAAAGCGATCCTCAACACCCGCGTCCACGTTAGGGTTGTCGTTTACCTCAATCACAGCAACTCGATTGCCTGCCTGTTTAATATCAACGCCGTAAAGTCCATTGCCAATCAGGCGTGTGGCATTGAGCGCTGCCTGGATCACGTTCCGGGGAACCTCATAGGTAGGCAGTGTATCGAAACTGCCGCTATCGACTTCCTGATTTTCACCATGCTGGTAGATCTGCCAATGACCCTGCACCATAAAGTATTTGCAGGCAAAAATAGCACGCCCCCCAAGAACCCCGATGCGCCAGTCATATTCGGTGTAGAAATATTCCTGGGCCAATACCAGCGCCGATTGCTTGAAGAGTGTTTTAAGGGCCTCTTTCAGACTTTTTTCATCCTCCGCCCGCAACACCCCTTTGGAAAAAGCGCCATCAGGAATTTTCACGACCACCGGAAAGCCCAGTTGATCGATCACCTGCTGAACCGAATCTTTCTGGTCCTTGGATAGGATAAGGGTTTTAGGAGTCGGTATTTTGTTGTTTTTCAACAAGTCGGCCAGATATACCTTATTGGTGCATCGCAGAATCGACACAGGATCATCAATGACTACCATACCTTCAGCTTCAGCTTTGCGGGCGAACCGATACGTGTGATGATCGATGGCTGTAGTCTCACGAATGAACAGGCCATCGTATTCCGGTAGCCGCATGTAATCCCGTTTGGTGATCAGCTCGACATTGATGCCAAGTTTCTTGCCCGCCTTTTCGAAACACTCCAAAGCCTCTTTATCGCTCGGGGGTAACTGCTCTTCCGGATTAACCAGCACCGCAAGGTCGAACCGGTAGCGACGTCGGGATTTCGGGCGCCGCCAGACTATGCTGCTGAAACGGTCAAGAGCGGCCGCAAAAGCGTCCTGTTCATGCTCCGCAAGGTCTGCTGGCGAGGCGGGTTTCATCGATTCGATCTGCCAGCCCTTACGCTTCTTGAAGACCACTTCCAGAATAGGAGAAGGAAAACGTTCAAATAAAGCCCGGGCGACCGGCTTCAATGCGGCGTGCTCAGCCTGGCCAAAATAGGTGCGGATACGAACCTGATGGGTGGCATCCCGGTCATCCTCGCCGGGCTTTACCGCGGCGCCAGCAGCTTCAAGCCACTCCAGCACACTAGCGTCAAGCTCTTCCAGCTCCAGCGAGAACAGGCCTTTGCGGCTCAAGTCATTAAGTGTAATGACCGACGGTACGACATGGTGGCCCCGCGCTTCAGCGAGTAACGAACAGTAATAACCGCGGCTGAGATACTTCGCACTTTGGCAAAGATTGATCACCCGAACCCGACTGGAGGCTGGAGCGGTAAACTTAAGATACTCATCAAAGGTCAGAACATCGTCGCTAGGGTAGTAAGGCGCCCAATCCTTTGCGCGGTCGACAACAATCAGTAAACGTGACATGTATGGCGATCCTCCATGAGGTCTTTGCCTGGCGCTGACGGTAACGGCTTGAGCTCGACAATACGCCGCTGACGCGGTTCGCACAATCATCCCGAAATGCGTGATTTTACGCACTATTCTTTGCTGTTAACTATACTGGACGTCTCTCATAATAGAGGGTGTTTTCATTCCCTGTCCAAGGCCCCCGACGGTATGACCGAAATGAGTTTCCGACTGGCGGTCAGCGCCGACATAGACGATCTGGTGTCACTCGAAAACCGCTGTTTCAGTGAAGATCGAATTTCCCGCCGCAGCTTTCGACGCTTTATCGAAATGCCCCGCGACCGAGTCGTGGTCGCGATGGAGGGCGAGCGGATCCTGGGTTACAGCCTGGTACTCATGCACGCAGCGACCCGGCTTGCGAGGATTTATTCCATTGCGGTGTCACCACAGGCCCGGGGCCGAGGGCTTGGGGAGCAACTTATTCGCCAGTCCGAGCAACACGCGGTCGAAGCTGGCCGCATCGTGATGCGCCTTGAAGTGCGCGAAGATAACACGGGTGCCATTGCGCTATATCGCCGCCTCGGCTACCGGGTGTTTGGCACCTATCGTGATTACTATGAAGACCATGGCACGGCCTTGCGCTTTGAGCGACGGATACTTTTCTATGAGCCGTCCAGGCAATTCCTTGCGGTGCCCTACTACCCCCAGACAACTGATTTTTCATGCGGGCCCGCAGCACTGATTATGGCAATGGCCACACTGGATGATCAGCTTTCACTCACCACTCTGGAAGAGCTTAAAATCTGGCGTGAGGCCACCACTATTTTCATGCTGGCCGGACACGGCGGGTGTGGACCTCATGGCCTGGCTCTGGCGGCCTGGAATCGGGGATTTGAGGCCGCTGCCTACATCAGTAAGGAAGGCGCACTTTTCAAGGACACTGTCAGGAACGACGACAAGAAGCGGGTACTTGAGTTGGTACATGAGGGTTTTATGCATGACCTGGGGCAGACCGGAATCGAATTGCATCACGACCCCCTGACTCTGGGAAAAATGGAACAGGCACTCAAAGTCGGCCGGGTACCAATTATTCTGATCAGCACCTGGCAGCTTAACCGCAGCCGGGTGCCGCACTGGGTCACGGTGTGCGCCGTAGATGACCAGTTTGTGTACCTGCATGATCCCGAAATCGATATCGCCGAGGGTGAAACCGTCGCGGACAAGCAATATCTGCCGGTTGACCGGCGTATTTTTGATCAGATGGCGCGATACGGTAAGAATCAGCCTTTGCAGGCTGCCGTTATTGTGGGCCCACGTCGCACCGATTAGCGGGTTGATTCGCCCGTTCTCACGCCGTTCTTAGAGCAGCCTCTTTCAATGCAGCGATATCGTCACGCAAACGAGCAGCACGCTCAAAATCCAGCTCTGAAGCGGCTTTGTACATCTCGTCTTCGAGCTTGCCCATATCCTTGAGCAATTGCTCAGGCGAACGGCCACCGACCCTGGCCCGATACTGTTCCGCTTCTTCTGCCGCTTTCTGGCCAGGGCGCTCCGCCCGCTTGCGGCCCGATCCACCACTAGAGGCACCTTCCATGATATCAGACACTTTTTTGTTCAGACCTACCGGCGTAATGCCATGTTCAAGGTTGTGAGCAAGCTGTTTTTCACGACGCCGTTCGGTCTCATCCATCGCCCGCTGCATAGAGCCGGTGACCCTGTCACCGTAGAGAATAGCCCGGCCATTGAGATTACGGGCTGCGCGGCCGATGGTCTGGATCAGTGAACGTTCCGATCGCAAAAAACCTTCCTTGTCAGCATCAAGAATGCAGACCAACGACACTTCGGGCATGTCCAGCCCTTCCCGCAGCAGGTTGATGCCCACCAGCACATCAAATACCCCTCTGCGCAAATCGCGGATGATCTCTACCCGCTCAACGGTATCGATGTCCGAGTGCAGGTAACGCACCTTGACGTCATGCTCCATCAGATAATCGGTCAGGTCTTCCGACATTCGCTTGGTCAGCGTGGTCACCAATACCCGCTCCTGAACGGCCACCCGCTTGTGAATTTCGGAAAGCAGGTCATCAACCTGAGTAGAAGCCGGCCGCACCTCGATCTCCGGGTCCAGCAAACCGGTGGGGCGGACCACCTGTTCAACAGTCTGCCCCGCGTGGTCAGCCTCATAATTGCCGGGCGTCGCAGAGACGAAGATCATCTGGGGTGCTATGCGCTCCCACTCATCAAAGCGCATGGGTCGGTTATCCAGAGCCGAAGGCAAACGGAAACCGTATTCCACCAGGGTTTCCTTGCGAGAACGGTCGCCTTTGTACATTGCGCCGATCTGGGAAACAGTCACGTGAGATTCATCCACGACTAACAGAGCATTGGGTGGTAGATAGTCAAACAGCGTCGGAGGCGCTTCACCGGGAGGGCGGCCGGACAAATAACGGGAGTAGTTTTCGATGCCGTTGCAATAGCCCAGCTCCAGCATCATCTCAATATCGTAGCGGGTGCGCTCTTCCAGACGCTGGGCCTCCACGAGGCGATTATTATCCCGTAACTGGGTGAGGCGCCCGTCCAGCTCCGCTTTAATGTATTCAATCGCATCAAGCACGGTCTGACGAGGAGTGACGTAATGAGATTTTGGATAGATGGTCACTCGCGGCACGCGCCTTAACTGTTCACCGGTGAGCGGATCGAAATAGCTCAGGTTTTCTACTTCGTCGTCGAACAGTTCGATACGAATGGCTTCTTTCTCGGATTCCGCCGGGAAAACATCAATCACATCCCCTCGCACCCGATAGTTGGCGCGATGAAATTCGATATCGTTGCGGGTGTACTGAAGTTCAGCAAGACGGCGCAGGATAAACCGCTGATCAATCTTGTCGCCCCGGTCCAGGTGCAGCATCATTTTCAGGTAAGATTGGGGATCACCCAGACCGTAGATCGACGAAACTGTTGCCACGATTATCGCATCCGGTCGCTCCAGCAATGCTTTGGTTGCCGACAAGCGCATCTGTTCAATGTGCTCATTGATGGATGCGTCCTTCTCTATAAAGGTGTCCGAGGACGGCACATAGGCTTCTGGCTGGTAATAGTCGTAGTAAGAGACAAAATATTCGACCGCATTATCCGGGAAGAATTCTTTGAACTCACCATATAGCTGGGCAGCCAATGTCTTATTGTGGGCCATCACAATGGTCGGACGCTGGATCTGTTCGATCACATTCGCAATCGTAAATGTCTTGCCCGAACCCGTCACACCCAGCAACGTCTGATGAGCCAGACCGGATTCAATTCCATCAACCAATCCGGCAATGGCCTTGGGCTGATCGCCCGCTGGTTCAAATGGTGAATCGACTTTAAACATACTGATGGAACATCCTCCGGAATTTATTAATCACACTTTTCTAGTGTGAAGATTCATACTTTACGTCGCCTGCCAACCTTATTCTGCTGTCAGCTTCATGATAACATCAGAAGCCTTGATGGCAGGCGTCCGACGGCAATCACTTAGTCGCACCGCGCCGCCGGAGCTTTCTCAGCCGCATCTCTAAGGAGCGCAAGTTTGGACCTTCAACTTTCAAGCCGTGTACAGGCAATCAAGCCGTCACCGACCCTTGCCGTTACCAACAAGGCCGCCGAACTCCGGGCCGCCGGCCAGGATATCATTGGCCTTGGCGCGGGCGAGCCTGACTTTGATACCCCGGACCATATTAAAGAGGCGGCTATTGAGGCCATCAAGGCTGGTCAGACCAAGTACACGGCGGTAGACGGTACCCCTGCTCTGAAAAAAGCCATTATCGCCAAATACAAAAGGGACAATGAGCTGGATTACGAGCCCAATCAGGTTCTGGTATCCAGCGGCGGTAAACAAAGCTTTTTTAACCTCGCGCTGGCCACTCTGAACGCTGGCGACGAAGCGATAATTCCCGCGCCCTACTGGGTTTCTTACCCGGATATGGTGTTGGTAGCAGAGGGTAAACCAGTTGTTATCGAAACCTCAGCACAGACTCGTTTCAAGATTACCCCTGAACAGCTCGAAGGCGCGATTACAGATCGTACACGGTTGTTTGTCATTAACAGCCCATCCAACCCGAGCGGCATGGCTTATACATTGGACGAGCTTAAAGCTCTGGGTGAAGTGCTCAAACGCCACCCCCATATCATGATAGCCACCGATGACATGTACGAGCCCATCCTCTGGACGGGTCAGCCGTTCTGCAACATTCTGAACGCTACACCGGAGCTGTATGACCGTACCTTTGTTCTGAACGGGGTATCCAAAGCCTATTCAATGACGGGATGGCGTATTGGCTACGCCGCAGGCCCCGCAAAAGTCATTGGTGCGATGAAAAAGATCCAGTCCCAGAGCACGTCCAACCCTGCGTCGATCTCTCAAGCGGCAGCTCAGGCAGCGCTTGATGGTTCTCAGGATTGCATCCAGCCCATGGTTAAAGCCTTCAAGGAACGCCATGACTATCTGGTGAAAGCTCTCAACGAATTGCCCGGTGTGGAGTGTCTGACCGGTGACGGCACGTTTTACGCATTCCCGAGCTTCCAGGGGGCCATTGAAGCCAACCCGGCGGTCAAGGACGATGTGGAGTTCGCGGAATGGCTTTTGAAAGAAGCTGGCGTCGCGCTGGTACCAGGCTCAGCCTTTGGCGCTCCTGGTCATATGCGCCTGAGTTTTGCGACCGGTATGAGTAATCTGGAGCAGGCTATTGCCCGACTGAAAAAAGCGCTGGCTTAATGCTCCGGGAGGGTTGACGAGACGGGGCGCCCGCCGTAACATACGCGCCTCGTTATGACTGACGACGTTCCCCGATAGCTCAGTTGGTAGAGCAACGGACTGTTAATCCGTTTGTCGCTGGTTCGAGCCCAGCTCGGGGAGCCATTATTCAGGAAAGCCGCTGATTCGATGAATTAGCGGCTTTTTTTATATCGGAAATAACGTAAACGTAGGAGTGGTGTTAACCGCGAACCAAATCTGGACTGATTAAAGAATCGCGACTGAAGTCGCTCCTACGTTGATGCGCTGGTGATTTCGTTGTAGATGGCTTGTAGGGCCTCCAGGGGATTTTCAGCCTGGGTAATAGGGCGCCCTATCACAAGATAGTCGCTGCCCGCTTTTATCGCCTCGGCAGGCGCCATAACCCGCTGTTGATCGCCTTTCGCAGTACTCGCCGGGCGGATACCGGGGGTGACCAATTTAAAGTCATTGCCTTGCTCCCGTCTCAGTAGCGAAGCCTCCTGAGCAGAGCAAACCACACCGTCCAGCCCGCAGTTTCGGGTAAGGGCCGCAAGCCGTGATACCTGCTGTTCCGGGCTGAAATGAACACCAACCCCCATCAGGTCGTCCGCGCTCATACTGGTCAGTACAGTAACCGCGATCAGTAGCGGACGTTCTTTTCCAAAAACCTCCAGGCTCTCCCGACAGGCTGCCATCATTTTCTGACCGCCGGAGGCGTGCACGTTAACCATCCAGACGCCGAGATCCGCGGCAGCAGCAACAGCGGCAGAAGTCGTGTTCGGGATATCGTGGAACTTGAGGTCAAGAAATACGTCGAACCCCCGCAGGTGAAGTTTACGTATCAGCCCCGGCCCTGCCCGGGTAAACAACTCCTTACCAATCTTAAGACGGCACAAAGTTGGATCGAGCGCATCGACAAGCGTCAATGCAGATTGCTCAGAGGGAAAATCCAGTGCGACAATAAGCCGCTGTCCAAGGGATATTTGCACGTTCAAATTACCTGCTTTTTGATTCCACGTTCACTCGAAGTACCTTGTGCAGACTAACTACTCTGCTTCCACACCCTGGATCGGGCGCACTGTTTCCCACTGTTTACAGCTTGGGCACAGCCAATGAAGTTGCTGCCCCGAGAAGCCACAACTGGTACAACGATAAATCGGCCGATTAACTAATAGCAGGTGTCCAATACGGCTCACCAACCGACCCTCATCGGTAGTCATACCTTTTTCATATCCCGCCATTTCGACTAGCCGAAGCAGCCCTCTGACGCTCGGTCTTATTTCAAGCTCTGCCCTCAGCAATTCAATAGCGACAGGCCGCCCGGACGAACGCTCAATGGATTCGACCAACCCCAGTAGCAAACTGGTACTTGGCCAGGTTTGGTAAAGCTTCCTGAGCTTCTTCCCCAACCGGGCAATATCTCCGTGTTCCTTCTCGAGTTTCATCAGCCGATCTACGGCTTCAGAGCCGAATTCGGGATTTTGGTCGAAAACCTTCAATAATGTCTGAGAGGCGTCCCGGTAATTGCCGTTCCGACGCTGTAGGCTGACGATGATCAGAGTGGCCCGGATACAGGACCGGTCATGTTCCAGCGCTTCTTTGGCAAGCTTTTGCGCATTCCAGCGGTCGTCTTCTCGCAACGCTTTATCGGCAAGCTCGCAGGTAATATAGGCAAGTTGCTTACTAAGACCGGCATCTGACACACCGGTGACCAGCGTGGCAGTGACCTGGGCAGCTTTATCCCACTCTTTTTCCTGCTGGTAGAGCTCTACCAACTGGGTCGAGGCCTTGCGGCCGTATTCCCGGTCGCCCATCAACTCATGAAAGAGCGTTTCTGCCCGATCAAGCAAACCGGCCGCCAGGTAATCAAGTGCCAGCTCAAAGGTAACCTGGGGTGAAAAGCGTGACGGCAGTTCGGGGCGTGCCAACAGGTTCTGGTGGATCACGATGGCCCTGTCGGTCTCCCCTTTATGGCGGAAGTGCGCTCCGATGGACAAATGTAGACTGACAGTATCGCGACTGACTGCCAGCGATTGGACAAAATTCTCCACGGCCTGGTCAGAATAGTTGGTAAACAGGAACTGAAGACGGTCTTTCACTGAGTTTTCATCAGATATAACCGTGGTTGAACGTTCAGAAGAGCGGCCAGAACGACCTGCAAACCAGCCAGCAGCGACCGCAACAGTCAATAGCAGCCACTGAAAAACAATATCCATCAGGTGGTCCGATCAGTCGTATTCCTGGACTTCTCCAAGGCCAGCTCTGCCCTCGTCAGCCGCTTCTTGAGCTGGCGTCGGGACACTGATGTGCGCACGGTCGCCAACATGGTCAACAAGACACCCACCAATGCGCCAACTACAAATGACAATATGATCCAGATTGCGACGCCGTGAGGAGCCGTTTCAAAGAGAAGGAAATTAAGCGAGACTGCCATCTGATTGTTGAGCGAAAAAACCAGAGCCAACAACACCAGAAATAACACCAGAAGAATGATCAGTATTTTCTGTAACCCGGCCATAATTCAAAACACTCCTGATTCATTCATCCACTGAACACGGTACCCAACCAATAATACCTGTATTAACCGTGCTTGTCCGGGCAGTAGATCAATAGCCTTTTTTCATGCTGTCGTTTACCTGTTCACGGAGCTCCTTACCAGGCTTGAAATGTGGAACAAACTTAGCCGGCAATTTAACCGCCTCGCCGGTTTTCGGGTTACGCCCCGTGCGGGCTGCTCGATGGTGTAACGAAAAACTACCAAAGCCCCGGATCTCTATGCGCTGACCTTCTGCCAATGATTGGGACATATGTTCAATGACCGTTTTTACTGCAAGCTCGACGTCTTTTACGGAAAGCTGCGTCTGCTTCGACGCAACCAATTCTACCAACTCGGACTTTGTCATGAGGCTTATCCTTTTTTCGTTCTTATTGCGAAGCTGATGGCATCGCCTAGAACGTAGTTTAGCTAAACCCCAAAAAAACACAAAAAAAACGGGCTGTTACAGCCCGTTTTTTTATTACTAACCAGACATTCAGTCTTTATTAGCGTTTTGCTGCTGCATTTGCTCTTTAATCAGGTCACCAATGGTAGTGGCACCAGAGGAGCTTTCTGCAGTCTTCTCGCGAACAGTTTGCAGCGCCTGCTTGTCATCTTCAACGTCCTTCGACTTGACCGACAGGTTGATCACGCGGTTCTTGCGATCAATGCTGATAATCTTCGCTTCAACTTCGTCACCTTCGTTCAGCACGTTGCGCGCATCTTCAATGCGATCGCGGCTGATTTCAGAAGCCTTCAGAATCGCTTCAACTTCATCATTCAGGGCAATCGTGGCAGATTTCGCGTCAATCGCAGAAACCTTACCTTTAACGATAGAGCCCTTGTCGTTCAGTTGAACAAACTCGGCGAACGGATCACTTTCGAGCTGCTTGATACCAAGAGAAATACGCTCACGCTCGGGATCAACCGAAAGGATGACAGTGTCAACCTCGTCGCCCTTCTTGTACTCACGGACGGCTTCTTCACCGGTCTCGTTCCAGCTGATGTCAGACAAATGAACCAGACCATCAATGCCGCCATCAAGACCAATAAAGATACCGAAATCGGTAATCGACTTGATCTTGCCAGAGATGCGATCACTCTTGTTGAAGTTGCTGGAGAAATCTTCCCATGGATTGGTCACGCACTGCTTGATACCCAGGGAGATACGACGACGCTCTTCGTCGATATCGAGAATCATCACACCAACTTCATCACCGACCTGAACCACTTTGGACGGATGGATGTTTTTATTGGTCCAGTCCATTTCGGACACGTGAACCAAACCTTCTACACCCTCTTCCAACTCAGCGAAACAGCCATAATCGGTCAGATTGGTGACACGGGCTGTAACCTTGCTGTTCTCAGGGTAGCGCGCCTTGATCTCGACCCAGGGATCTTCGCCCAGTTGCTTCAGACCCAGAGAAACACGGTTACGCTCGCGGTCAAACTTCAGGACCTTAACGCTGATTTCGTCGCCCACATTCACGATTTCGCTCGGATGCTTGATGCGCTTCCAGGCCATGTCTGTGATATGCAGCAGGCCGTCAACACCACCCAGATCTACGAATGCGCCGTAATCAGTCAGGTTCTTGACGATACCCTTGATTTCCATTCCTTCAGTCAGCGTCTCAAGTAGTGCATCACGCTCTGCACTGTTTTCTGCTTCCAGCACGGCGCGACGGGATACAACAACGTTGTTACGCTTCTGGTCAAGCTTGATGACCTTGAATTCCAGCTCCTTGTTCTCCAGGTGCGCAGTGTCGCGAACCGGACGAACATCTACCAGGGAACCAGGAAGGAAGGCACGGATTCCGGCCAGGTCGACTGTAAAGCCGCCTTTAACCTTACCGTTGATCACACCTTTGACAACTTCTTCGGCTTCGAAGGATTTTTCCAGAACCTTCCACGCTTCTGCACGCTTCGCTTTCTCACGTGACAGACGGGTTTCACCAAAGCCGTCTTCGACCGCATCGAGAGCCACATCGACAGTGTCACCAATCTGGACTTCCATCTCACCCTTTTCATTAAGGAACTGTGAGGCTGGAATGACACCCTCGGACTTCAGGCCGGCGTTAACCGTTACCCAGTCGCTGTCGATATCAACCACGGTTCCCTGGACGATGGAACCCGGTTGCATGTCAATTTCTTTTAGGCTTTCTTCAAATAGATCCGCAAAGCTCTCGCTCATTATGTGTCCTATGTGATCAACGCAAGTTTACTCCGTGCTGCCAGCGACACGGTCTGTGAATCGTGATCCGGATATTGCCAGGGCTGGCTGTTAACGCAGCATCCGGTTTCCAACAACAAAAAGGTGCAATCAGGTCTGACCCGCCAAGGCCATAACCTGATCCAACACCTCTTCTATGCTTAAGCCTGTCGAGTCAATGACTTGCGCATCTTCTGCAGGCTTCAGCGGGGCGGCAGAACGGTTCATATCCCGCTCATCACGCGCCCTGATCTCTTCTAAAAGGGCGTCAATGTTAACACTGACACCCGCATCCTTCAACTGGCGATAACGACGTTCTGCCCGCTCTTGCGCACTCGCAGTGAGAAAGATTTTAACCGGCGCATCCGGGAACACTACGGTACCCATATCCCGACCGTCAGCGACCAGGCCTGGCGGTTTCTGAAAATCTCTCTGACGCTGTAATAACGCATCTCTTACAGGTTGGATAATGGCTATTTTGGAGGCATCATCACCACAATTTTCAGTGCGGATAGCGCCGGTTACATCTTCACCAGCCAATAGCACTCGAACCGGTTCCCCAGGAGCGGTCGGCTCAAAAGTGACATTCAGATTAAGCGCAGCAGCGACAAGTCCTGCTTCGTCATCAAACGATACCCCCTGGCGCTTCGCTGCCAGTGCGGTCAGACGGTAGAGCGCTCCGCTATCCAGTAAGTGCCAGCCCAGGCGTCGTGCCAGCATCTGGGTAACGGTGCCTTTGCCGGAGCCACCCGGGCCGTCAATAGTGATGACTGGTGCCGTCATGAACTATGCTCCCTCAGCTTGTACGCGGAGGCCGGTCTGCCTTGCAAGCTTGACAAACCCGGGAAATGAGGTGGCCACATTGGCACAATCGTTGATAGTAATCACCCCTGTGGCCCGCAACGACGCCACCGCAAAGGCCATAGCTATCCTATGGTCGCCGTGGCTATCCACGTGACCGCCACCCACTGTCTGACCACCTTCAATCTCAATACCATCCGGTGTCACGGTGGTCTGCACCCCCAGTTGCTCCAGACCATCCGCCATAACCTGGATCCGATCACTTTCCTTAACCCGAAGTTCCTCGGCGCCCCGCAAAACCGTTTTGCCTTCCGCGCAGGTGGCCGCAATAAAAAGCACCGGGAATTCGTCTATAGCGAGCGGTACTTCGGTTCCCGGAATATCAATACCGTGGAGCCTGGCAGACGTCACACGCAAGTCCGCTACGGGCTCACCACCTACTACCTTTTCATTGCTGACTTCAATATTTGCTCCCATCAACCGAAGTATGTTGATTACACCGACACGGGTCGGGTTCATGCCCACATGGCGCAATGTCAGATCTGAGTCTTCGGCGATGGTGGCTGCCACCAGGAAAAAAGCAGCCGATGAAATATCTGCCGGTACATCAATGGCACTTGCCGTAAGACGACCGCCGCCGACAACGCTTGCAGTCGCCCCTTCCCGCTTCACCGGATAGCCAAATCCAGCCAACATACGCTCCGTGTGATCACGAGTGGGTGCGGGCTCCGTGACCGAAGTTGTGCCCTCCGCATAAAGTCCGGCGAGCAACAGACAGGATTTGACTTGGGCACTGGCAACGGGCATATCGTAATGCAAGCCCTTGAGCGCCAGCCCCCCTTTGATTTTGAGCGGCGGCCTGCCGCCCTCTGCGGTTTCAATTACCGCGCCCATCGCTCTCAACGGTTCCGCGACTCGCCCCATTGGCCGACCGGTAAGGCTGGCATCACCTGTCAATTCGGAGTCAAACGCCTGAGGAGCCAACAACCCGGAAAAAAGTCGCATAGCGGTACCTGAGTTACCCACATATAGCGGCCCTCGTGGCGCCTGCAGGCCGTCAATCCCGACCCCATGAATACGCACATGCCCGTTGTGCGGACCTTCAATAGTCACGCCCATATCCCGAAATGCTTGCAGGGTCGCAAGACTGTCTTCGCCTTCGAGAAAGCCTTCCACTTCCGTGATGCCGTCCGCCAATGCCCCAAGCATGATGGAGCGGTGAGACATGGATTTGTCGCCCGGCACGCGAATATCGCCGGTTATCTTACCGCCGGGCTGAACACTGAACGTTACCTGTTTCTGGTTGTTGGTTGTCACGTAGGCCTGCCCTGAAAGCATTTTTGAAAAGTGTTCCCGCGCCGCTTTGGCACGAGTGAAAACCCTGAGCAGGGTCGCTCCGTCCTGCTCCGCAATAGCTGTACGCAACTGATTGAGATCATGAGTAAAATGATCAATAACCTTTAGCACCGCTTGCTGATTGGACAGAAAAATATCGTGCCACATCACCGGATTGCTGGCAGCGATGCGGGTAAAGTCACGGAAGCCGCCCGCAGCATAACGGAAGATATCAAGGTTCTCGTCCTCTCCCGCCAGGGTATCCACTAACGAAAAGGCGATAAGATGGGGCAAATGACTGGTCGCCGCCAGCACTTCGTCATGATATTCCACAGGCATTGTCAGCACCCGCGCGCCACACCCCTCCCAGAGAGCACTGAGTCTGGCAAGATCGGCAGCATCGACATCGTCCGGGGGCGTGAGAATTACTTTGTGTTTGGCGAAGAGCTCCGGATTGGCGGCGGCAATACCACTCTTCTCAGAGCCGGCGATCGGATGACCCGGAATACACGCTGGCCGCTGCTCACCAAAAACGGAACTCACGGCCGCTACAAAACTTGCTTTGGTGCTGCCCACATCTGTCAGCAGCGCCTGGGCTCCGATGGCGGGTTTTACCTGCTGCAGAACAGCTTCCGTTGCCCGCACTGGTACGGCGATGACCACCAGATCGGCAGCTTTGACAGCCTCGGCAATTGAGCCCGCTGCCTCATCGATAACCTGGGCTTTCAAAGCATGCGCCAGATCAGTCTGGCTCTGATCTGCCCCCACTACCGTCGCTGCCAGTTTGTGCTTCTTGATCGCCGCTGCCAATGATCCGCCGATCAGCCCAAGGCCGATAATAGCAATACGCTGGAAGACCGGGGCAGCTTCACCCATGGTCCTTTTGTTCCTCTATAATCTCGAGCGCGTGAGCTAACGCCTCAATGAAGCGCTGGTTTTCTTCTGACAGCCCCACTGATACCCGCAAGTGCCGCGGCATGCCGTAACCGGCTATCGGGCGTACAATGACGCCTTGAGCCAATAACTGGTTGAAGATAGCTGGCGCCTGATCCCCCACATCTACGGCAACAAAATTGCCTGAGGAAGGAATATAGGAGAGTGCCATTTGGTCAAATGCGTGTTCAAGCTGTTTCAGCCCGGCCGTATTGACCTGCCTCGAACGTGCGAGGTAATCATCATCGTCCAGTACGGCGGTCGCCGCCGCCTGCGCGATAGCGTCGACATTAAACGGCTGACGCACACGGTTGAGAATATCCGTAATTTCTGCAGAGGCGATGCCATAACCTACCCTCAAAGCCGCCAGCCCCCAGGCCTTGGAGAAGGTTCTGGATATGATCAGGTTCGGATATCGCGCCAACAGGCCAAGACTATGCTGATGCTCGTCACCTTCAAGGTATTCACAATACGCCTCGTCGAGCACCACAATGACTCGCTCAGGTACTGACGCGAGGAATTTCTCCACGGCTTCGGCGCTTTGCACCGTACCGGTCGGGTTGTTGGGGTTGGCAACAAAAATCAACCCGGTTTTATCGGTGACCGCTGCAGCCATCGCCTCAAGATCATGACCCCAGTCTCTGGCTGGCACCTCAATACCATGGGCGCCAATAGCACGGGTCACCAGCGGATATACTGCAAAGGCATACTGGGAATAAATAATATCGGTATTGGCGTCTGCAAAACCGCGAGCAATTACCTCCAGCACATCGTTAGAGCCATTACCCAGAGTAATCTGTGTTGCAGACACGCCAAGCTTTTCAGACAATTTCGCCTTCAAATTAAAGCCGTTACCATCCGGGTAGCGACACAACTCACTGAGCGCTTTGCGGGCAGCTTCCAATGCAACGGGGCTGGGGCCTAACGGGTTCTCATTGCTGGCCAGCTTCACAATACCTGACGGATCAAGGCCAAACTCGCGGGCGAGCTCATCAATTGGCTTTCCCGGCTGGTAAGGCATAAGGCCCTGAACACCTTTTACGGCAAGGGTCTGGTAATCAATCGCCATTATTCATTCCCCCTAACCGGAATTCCGGGCAGTCAAACATTGCGCGTTCATCAAAGCACCCCAATGGGATAGGAACCAAGCCGTTTTAATTCCACTGCTTCCGCCTCAACTTCCTCTAAAACCTTACTGACTTTCAGGTCATCCATATGACCCTCAAAATCGATATAGAATACGTAGGCCCAAGTGCCGCTTGGTGAAGGCCGGGTTTCGAGCCGTGTCAGGCTCAAGCCGTGGCGATGGAAAGGCTCCAGCAGCTGATAAAGCGCTCCTGGCTTATTGCGCATGGAGACGAGAATGGACGATTTATCATGTCCGCTCAGACTGACCGCCTCCCGACCAATAATCAAAAACCGGGTAGTGTTATCGGGCCGGTCTTCAATGCTGTTAGCCAGCTTTTTAAGCCCATATAACTCTTCTGCCATATCACCTGCAATCGCCGCGGTGCCGGGCTCTTCCGCTGCTCGTCGGGCCGCTTCTGCGTTGCTACTGACAGTGACCCGCTCGATACCGTAGCGGTTTGCATCCAGCCACTGGCGGCATTGGGCAAAAGATTGCTGGTGTGAATAGATTCGACTGATATTTTTCGCGTCGCTACCGGGCGCGCACATAAGGTGATGGTGAATTCGCAACTGAACTTCACCGCAGATTTTCAAGGGCGACGACATGAACATATCGAGCGTATGGTTGATCATACCTTCGGTCGAATTCTCGACCGGGACCACACCGTAATGTGCCGAACCGGACTCCACTTCGCGGAAAACCGCGTCAATAGCGGGCAACGGGACACTGATAACAGAATGGCCAAAATGCTTGAGTGCTGCGGACTGGGTAAATGTACCGGCGGGCCCGAGAAAAGCAATATGCATGGGCTTTTCAAGAGACAGACAGGCAGACATGATTTCCCGGAACAGTCTGGCCATCTCTTCTCCAGACAGCGGCCCCGGGTTCTGCTCCTTGATCCGGCGCAGTACTTGAGCTTCACGCTCCGGGCGGTAGAAAAACACATCCTCACCCGGATGGGCGGCCAGTTTTACCGCGGCCACCTCTTGGGCACAACGGGCGCGGGCGCTGATAAGATCCATAATCTGGCGATCAAGCTGGTCAATCTCTTCACGCAGCTCTGCTAACCGGATCTGCTCGTCGGTCATGGTCAGGCCCGCTCCTTCTCAAAGGTGGTCATGTAATCAATCAATGCATCCACGCCCGATTCCGGCATGGCGTTATAAATACTCGCCCGCATGCCGCCCACTGAACGATGCCCTTTGAGGTTGAGCAGTTTACGTTCCTCGGCACCTTTGAGAAACGCACCGTTCAACGAATCATCAGCCAGCGTGAACGGGACATTCATCCAGGACCGGAAACGTCGGGTAATCGGGTTGGCGTAAAAGTCACTGGCATCAATAAAACCGTAAAGCTTTTCTGACTTCCGGGCATTGATTTTCCCGATGGCCTCAACACCGCCCTGGGCTTTCAGCCACTGAAATACCAGACCAGCCAGATACCAGGAATAGGTTGAAGGCGTGTTGTACATGGAGCCATTATCCGCCGTAACCTTATAATCCATCATGGTCGGAATTTCCTTGCGGGCGCGACCCAACAGACTTTTATGCACTGCAACCACGACCAGGCCGGAAGGGCCTATATTCTTTTGGGCACCAGCATAGATAACTCCGAACTTCGATACATCTATCGGGCGGGACAGAATGGTGGAGGACATATCCGCCACCAGCGGCACATCGCCGATTTCCGGTATGAAGTCATATTCCAGGCCGCCAATTGTCTCGTTCGGCGTATAATGCAGATAGGCAGCATCAGGATCACATCGCCAGGTAGAAGGGTCTGGCACATCCTTAAAACCACGGGATTCGCTGCTCGCGACGACATTGACATTAGCGTACCGTCGGGCTTCCGCAATGGCTTTGGTAGACCAGATACCGGTATTAACGTAGTCCGCAGACGATTTCTCACCCAGCAAATTCAGTGGCACGGTTGCAAACTGGCTGCTGGCGCCCCCCTGCATGAACAACACTGCATACTCATCCGAGACACCGGCAAGGTCACGGAAATCCTGCTCTGCCGCTTTGGCGATGGCCACGTACTCATCGCTGCGATGACTCATCTCCATCACCGACATGCCGGTCCCGCGCCAGTCCAGCATTTCATCCCGCGCCTGTTGAAGCACGCTCTCCGGCAGTGTCGCCGGACCTGCACAAAAATTATACGCCCTGGTCATTGCCACTGATCTCTCATCGTTCAACTATGGAGCCATTGCCTCCGGGCCTTTACGGCCTGAAGGCAACAATATACCGGCAACTCACTCCTCGCTGGCACCCTCATTTGCGTCATCAGCCTGCTGCTCGTTGCCAGCAGCTTCTTCACCCTCAACATCGGGAGCCTCTTCACCGGTATCCGCAATTCGCTCGACACCGACCAACCGTTCGTCTTCCTGACTCAGCTTGATCAGACGAACGCCCTGGGTGTTACGACTCAATACCGACACTTCGTCAGTACGGGTACGAACCAGCGTACCTTTGTCAGAGATCAACATCATCTCGTCACCGTCGAACATCTGCAGCGCCGTCACCAAACGGCCGTTACGATCAGAACACTGCATCGCAATAACGCCCTGACTGCCACGACTGTAGGTGGGGAACTCGGAAATCAGAGTCCGCTTACCATAACCGTGTTCGCTGGCGGTCAGTATAATGCCGTCATCATCCTGCGGAATAATGAGCGAGACAACGTGGTGCTCTGATGGCATACGAATACCGCGCACACCGCGGGCAGTTCGACTGAGGGGACGAATGGCATCTTCGTTAAACCGAACAGCCTTGCCAGCGGTAGAGAACAGCATGACTTCTGCATCACCCTTGGTAATAGCGGCCCCAATCAGGGTATCCCCCTCATCAAGGGACAACGCAATCAGACCATTACTGCGGGGGCGTGAGAAGTTCGGCAACGGCGTTTTCTTGACGATACCGGCAGACGTTGCCATCAGCACGTAGTGATCTTCCGGATAATCCCTGACCGGCAGAAAGGTGGTGACGCGCTCGCCTTCTTCCAGCGGCAGGATATTGACCATAGGCCGCCCGCGTGAGGCGCGGCTGGCTCTCGGAATCTCAAACACCCGCAGCCAGTACACCTTGCCCCGGCTGGTAAAACACAGGATGGTGTCGTGGGAGTTGGCGACCAACAGCTTCTCAATGAAATCTTCTTCCTTCATTGAAGTGGATGCTTTCCCACGACCACCACGGCGCTGGGCTTGATAATCTTCAATGGCCTGAGTCTTGGCGTAACCACCATGGGAAATAGTGACCACCAGATCCTCTTCATCAATCAGATCGGCAATGGTCAGATCACGTTTGGAGCTGGTGATCTCGGTGAGACGCTTGTCGCCGTATTCTTCAACAATGGCCTGCAACTCTTCCCGAATAACCTGCAACAAGCGGTCAGGATCCGCCAGGATCTCCAGCAAACCGGCGATTTTATCAATAATTTCGCGGTATTCGTTCTGGAGTTTTTCAGTTTCCAGACCGGTTAAACGATGCAGACGTAGATCCAGAATGGCCTGGGCCTGGTCCGGCGAAAGATGATAAAGCCCGTCGCGCAGGCCATAGATTTCCGGCAGGTCATCTGGACGACAGGCGTCTTTTCCTGCCTTCTCCAGCATCGCCATGACGCCTTCCGACGCCCAGCCCTGAGCCATCAGCTTTTCTTTAGCTTCAGCGGAAGATGGCGATTGCTTGATCAGCTCGATAATTTCGTCAATGTTGGCCAGCGCAACTGACAGGCCCTCCAGAATATGGCCGCGCTCTCTTGCCTTGCGCAGTTCATAAATAGTTCTGCGCGTCACCACTTCACGGCGATGACGAACGAAAGCGTCGAGCATTTCTTTCAGGTTCAGTATCCGGGGCTCGCCATCAATCAGCGCCACCATGTTAATACCGAACACCGTCTGCAACTGGGTGTGCGCAAACATGTTATTGATGATCACGTCCGGGTTTTCACCCCGACGCAACTCAATCACCACCCGGATGCCTTCCTTGTTTGATTCGTCACGCAGTTCCGTGATGCCTTCCAGCCGCTTCTCTTTCACCAGCTCGGCAATTTTCTCAATCAGCCGCGCCTTGTTGAGCTGATAAGGCAGCTCGGTGATGATAATGGCGTCTTTACCGGTCTTGTTGTCATGCTCGATTTCATGACGGGCGCGGATATAAATGCGGCCCCGGCCGGTACGGTAGGCTTCAACGATGCCAGCACGACCATTGATAATGCCCTCGGTAGGAAAGTCCGGGCCGGGGATGTATTCCATCAGCTCGTCGACAGTCATATCCGGGTTGTCAATCAACGCCAGGCAACCGTTAACGACTTCGGTCAGGTTATGAGGCGGAATATTAGTCGCCATGCCCACCGCAATGCCGGAAGAACCATTAACCAGCAGGTTAGGGACCCGGGTCGGCAGTACTTCGGGAATCTGCTCGGTGCCATCGTAGTTGGGCACAAAGTCGACGGTTTCCTTATCCAGATCGGCCAGCAACGAGTGGGCGATCTTCTTCATCCGGATTTCGGTATAACGCATGGCTGCCGCGTTATCACCGTCGATGGAACCGAAGTTACCCTGACCATCCACCAGTGGATAACGCAACGAGAATGGCTGGGCCATACGTACGATGGTGTCGTACACCGCAGAGTCACCATGGGGGTGATACTTACCGATCACGTCACCGACCACACGGGCAGACTTTTTATAGGTTTTGTTCCAATCGTTACTCAGTTCGGACATAGCGAACAGAACGCGGCGATGCACCGGCTTGAGGCCGTCCCGAACGTCCGGAAGCGCCCTGCCGACGATGACGCTCATGGCGTAATCGAGGTAGGACTGTTTTAGTTCGTCTTCAATATTTACCGGCAGGATCTCTTTGGCTAATTCACCCATCGAGAAAGGTTCCTTTGCGTTTGCTGGAAGTCGTCGTTTTTATGGAGCAGATCGAGCCCGCTCTTCTCTGTAAGGGCGGGCAAAGCAATGTCTGGACGCCTTCCGTCAGCGGGTAAAAGGGTCCCGACACAGCCTCTCGTACCGGCCATTAACAAGCGGATAATACTAACACATCTGAAGCCTGAAAGGGTGGCTTTGGACTGGCAAACAATGACCTTAAATCAACCAAATACCACGGTCTTGTTTTCGTAGGTGATAACCCGATCCTCAATGTGCGCCCGCAACCCTCTGGCCAGCACGCTTTTCTCTACGTCCTTGCCCAAACGCACCATATCTTCAATGGAATCACTGTGGTTCACCCGAATGACGTCCTGCTCGATAATCGGACCCTCATCCAGATCCTGGGTGACATAATGACAGGTGGCGCCGATCAGTTTGACACCACGGCTGTAGGCCTGATGGTAAGGGCGCGCACCGGCAAAAGACGGCAGGAAACTATGATGGATATTGATCACCCGCCCGACGTAACGCTCACACAATTCCGGCGGCAATATCTGCATATAGCGGGCAAGCACAACCACATCGGTCTCGTAGCCATCAATCAGGTGACTGATTTTTGCAAAACCCTCTTCCCGGTTTTCTTTCGTCACCGGAATATGATGGTAAGGAATATCATGCCAGTCGACCATACGGCGAAGATCATCATGGTTGGAAATAACAGCAACAATTTCAGTGTTCAACTCTTTACTGTGCCAGCGGTGCAGCAGGTCTGCCAGACAGTGGGACTCCTTACTGCACATCAGCACCACACGCTTGGGCTTGGCGGAATCCGCCACGTGCCAGCGCATGTCGAACTCCCGGGCGATGGGCTCGAAAGCGGCACGGAACTGTTCAAGGCCGAAAGGTATCGAGTCGGCCTTGATCTCATGCCGCATGAAAAACCAGCCAGCCTGACTGTCGGAGTGATGGCTCGCTTCAGTAATCCAGCCGTTGTAGGTGGTCAGGAAGTTACTGACCTTAGCGACGATGCCTACCCGGTCAGGACAGGAAATCACCAGACGGTATGTATGCTCCATGGGGCCCTTGCTGCTCTGTAACGTGATAACAATGAGCGCGCATGATAGCCGATTGTCAGGACGCGTGTAAGGCGTCCGTTCTGGCGGCCATAATAAAATCGTTGTTGTGAAGACCGCCGATTTTATGGGTCCACCAGTTCACCGTTACTTTACCGTACTCCACCAGAATAGCCGGGTGATGGTTCTCCGATTCCGCCAGCTCGCCCACTTTATTGGCAAACGCCAGAGCCTCGACGAAATTTTTGAGCTTGAACTGCCGCTCCAACTGCTGTTCACCGTTACGCTCTACCAGCGTCCATGAGGGGACCTGCTGGAGCAGTTCGTTTTGCTCTGCCGATGACACCTTTGGGGCGTCGGCGCGGCACGCTTCGCAGGCTTGCTCTGTCAAATTACTCATATCAAACCTCTTGTGTGATCAACCATTACCAGCCTGAGCACTGCCAGAACCGGAAGCAAGCCCGCCATAGGATTCGTTCGCAAATACCATTGTTGAAATCCCGGTTAACTCAATATACTGTATATTTAAACAGTATACTGGGAAAGCGTCATCATGAAAGAATTGCTGGACACCCTGCTTCAGGACGCCCGCGTGTGGCAAGGCAGGCAACAGATACCCACTCCGGAAGCTGAAGAATCCACCGGTTATGAGGCTCTGGATCGCTGTCTTTTGGGTATTGGCTGGCCTCGGGGAGCCTTGACTGAATGTCTGCTGGATAACACCGGCATTGGTGAACTACAGCTGTTGCTCCCCCTTATGCGGCGCCAACTTGCCAACGACCGCCTGGTGTTCTGGATAAACCCGCCACACACGCCCTACGCCCCCGCCCTGGAACGGGAGAGCCTGGATCTGTCACGAGTAATAGTGGTGCAAACTGAAAAGTCAGCAGACACCCTATGGGCCCTGGAAAACTGTCTGCGTTCAAGCGTTACCGGCCTGGTGATGGCCTGGCCGGGGTCCCTGAAAGCCCGGGGCATTCGCCGGTTGCAACTGGCAGCCGAAGCTGGCGGTGGATTGTGCGTGCTTTTCCGGCACACCCGGGCAGGCGATGAAAGCTCACCAGCCGCCTTGCGCCTGCAGCTGTCGCCAGCGAAAGACAGACAGTTGAGCGTTCGTATATTGAAACGCCGAGGCGGCTGGCAAGGCAGTGATTGCACGCTGTCGCTGACTGGCCGGTTCACAGAGCAGGCGCCCGGTAGTAATCGGGTGGTTCGCGGCCCCTGGCTGGACGCTAACGCCACCATGCAGATTTCCTGATCATGCTATGGCTGTATATCCATCTGCCCAACCTGTTACTCGAGCACGTAAACCAGGACCAGGCCGGTCAAACACCCCTGATTATTTCAGCAGGCAGCCAGGGGCTGGTTTACCAAGCCAATCGCGCAGCGCGAGAGCTGGGTGTGCGAACAGGCATGCGATTAAAAACAGCAATCAACCTGGCCCCGGACCTGGTTGTTGCCCGTACGGATAGCGGGCGGGAGCAGTTTGCACTTGCACAGCAGGCTCGCTGGCTTTACCGACAGGCTGCCTATATCAGCCTGTACCCACCCAACGGTTTACTGACCGAAGTCAGTAGCCTGAAACGCCTTTACGGAGGGCTGACGCCTTTGTGGCAGAACCTGTCACAGGAGCTGGATCGTCGCCAATTGACTGGCCAGATGGCCACTGCCCTGACGCCCTCTGCCGCCCGCTCCTTGGCGCAAATGAACCGTGGCCAGTGCACGGATTGCCCCGAAACCTTAAGAGAGCTTGCCCAGGCGCTGCCGATTGACCAGATTGGGTTGCCGGAGCGAACTGTGAAGCGGCTGGGGAAGCTCGGCCTTCTTACCTTGAACGACGCTCTGTCATTGCCTGCCAATGAAATCGCCCATCGCCTCGAACCGGAAACCCTACAGCGTTTACAGCAAATACACGGTACCCGCCCCGACCCGCAAACGCGCTGGCAGCCCCCTCTTTATTTTCGTCAACGGATGGATTTTGCCAGCGACATTGAGCAGATGGCCGGTTTGCTGTTTCCCTTGCAGCGGGCACTGGGAGAGCTGGAAACGGACCTGCAATGGCGCCAGCAGGACACCGATTATCTGAAGCTGAGTTTTCATCACCGGCATCATGCGGAAACACATCTGGCCATTCGTACTGCAGGGCCGGAACATCAAGCTGTCGCCTTCATGGCCCTGGCGAGAATCCAACTGGAGCAACAGCAACTGGCAGCGCCAGTCATGGCCATGACCCTGACCGTGAGCAGGTTCATGGCGCGGGGCCAGCCCGCAAACACCGATCTATTCGGTTCAGAGTCAGGTCCGGACGAAGCCTGGCAGGCCCTTGTCGGTCGACTTCAGGCCAGGCTCGGAGAATCTGCCATAAAAACTCTGGCCTCCCATCCGGATCACCGGCCTGAAAAAGCCTGGACGCAACAAACCCTGTCAAAGCCGGGGAAAATTTCAGCACATCGGGATGACCATTTTCCTGATGCACCCTCTCTTCCCTACCGCCCCCTATGGTTGTTACGCACACCACAGGCTGTCCATCATCTTCCAGAGGCCTGGCTGGCAGGACCGGAGCGTATCAGTGGTGGCTGGTGGGACGGTGAGCGGGTACAGAGGGATTACTATATTGCGCAATTAAAGACCGGTCAGCTTGGTTGGCTGTTCCGGGATGTCAGCGGTGGCTGGTACATCCACGGCTGGTTCGGGTAAGTCCGCATGCCTTATGCCGAGCTACACTGCTTCAGTAATTTTACCTTTCTGACCGGAGCATCGCATCCGGAGGAGCTTGCAGCCCGCGCGCTGGAACTGGGCTACACCGCCCTGGCAATAACCGACACCTGCTCCGTCGCCGGTATTCCCCGCGCGTGGGCCGCATTGAAAGACAGTCCGGTGAAACTGATCACAGGTAGTCATTTTGCGGTCAGCGAAGATCCCGGCAGCCTCACCACCGAGATCATCCTGTTAGCCCGGAACCGGGTCGGTTACGGTCAGCTCTGCCAGTTGATCACTACCGCCCGGCGTCGCGCTCCCAAAGGCCAGTATTATTTGAGCGGCAAAGACCTGACCGTGCACAAGCTGGATCATTGTCTGTGTTTATGGGCGCCAAAGAGGCTTTATCAGGTGGCCTTCGAGGAGGCCCGACAATGCGGCCAATGGCTGCGGTCTGTTTTTGGCGCCTGTTTTTGGCTGGCGGCGGAGCGAACGCTGGAGAATCGTGAAGAAGAGCAACTGCAACAACTGAATGCACTGGCCAGCCACCTGCAATGCCCCATTACTGCGGCAGGCCATGTGCACACCCACCGCCGGGACCGACAGCCGCTGCAGGACGTATTGACCGCTATCCGCCACGGCTGCACCCTGGAAACCGCTGGCAAACACCTGTTCCAGAACGGCGAGCGTTATCTGCGGCCAATACCGGTTTTGCAGCGCCTTTATCCGGAGGCCTGGCTGGAAGAATCTACGGTGATCGCCGGCCTCTGCACATTTGATCCCGGGTCATTAAAATATGAATACCCGTCAGATCTGGTCCCAGAAGGTTTTAGTCCAGCCAATTATCTGGCCCAACTGACCCATCAAGGCGAGCAGACCCGTTTTCCAGAAGGTACGCCGCTGCCCATTCAAGCCCTGATCAAGAAAGAACTCGCACTCATCTCGGAAATGAAATACGAGCATTACTTTTTGACCATTCACGACATTGTCGACTTCGCACGACGCCAGGGTATTCTCTGCCAGGGCCGGGGCTCTGCTGCCAACTCTGCGGTCTGCTATTGCCTGGGCATCACCGAAGTAGACCCGCGCATGGTAGAGCTACTATTCGAGCGTTTTATCTCCAAAGATCGGAACGAGCCACCGGATATAGACGTCGACTTCGAGCATGAACGTCGCGAAGAGGTCATCCAATATATTTATCGTCGTTATACCCGTGAGCGCGCCGCCCTTGCCGCCACGGTCATCCGCTACCGCCCCCGCAGTGCGATTCGGGATGTTGGCAAAGCCCTGGGGCTTGATGCCAGCTTGGTGGAGCAGTTGCTTAATGGTATTGACTGGAGAGATCGCGAAACCGACTGGCGCCAGCAGATTCTTGATAAAAAGCTGACCCGCAATCCGAAAGTGGCTACCCAGTTTTTTTCCCTGGTTAAAACTTTGCTGGGGTTTCCCAGACATTTGTCCCAGCATGTGGGCGGTTTTGTTATCAGTGCCGGCCCGTTGTCCGAACTGGTACCCATTGAAAACGCAGCCATGGCAAACCGCACCGTGATCCAATGGGACAAAGACGATCTGGAGAGCCTCGGCCTGATGAAAGTCGACGTGCTGGCGCTGGGAATGCTGTCGGCGATCCGTAAATCTCTGGAAATGATCAGCGAACAGAAAGGCCACACCGTACGCATGCAGGATATCCCTGCCGATGACAGCCAGGTCTATGGCATGTTGCAAACGGGTGACAGCATTGGCGTCTTTCAGATCGAATCACGGGCCCAGATCAATATGCTGCCCCGCCTGAAGCCGGAGAAATACTACGACCTTGTCATCGAGGTCGCTATTGTCCGCCCCGGACCGATTCAGGGCGATATGGTTCATCCGTACCTGCGTCGTAAGCACGGACTGGAAACGGTGGACTATCCGAATAGTGCTATCCGCGGAGTGCTTGAACGCACGCTTGGGGTACCCATATTTCAGGAACAGGTTATCAAGCTTGCCATGGTTGCCGCCGGTTTCAGCGCAGGCGAAGCCGATCAGCTTCGTCGCGCCATGGCGGCCTGGAAATCCCATGGTGACATGACGCCCTTCCGGGAAAAACTGCTTCACGGCATGCTGGAGCGGGGGCACAGCGCCGAGTTTGCCGAACGGATATACAAACAAATATGCGGTTTCGGCGGCTACGGCTTTCCAGAGTCTCATGCCGCCAGTTTTGCTTTGCTGGTGTATGTTTCTGCCTGGATCAAACATCATTACCCGCCAGCTTTTTATTGCGGCCTGCTCAACAGCCAACCCATGGGCTTCTACTCACCCTCCCAACTGGTACAGGATGCCAGGCGTCATAATGTTGAGGTGTTACCGCCAAATGTGAACGTCAGTCAATGGGATCATACCCTTGAGAATCAGCATCAGATATTACGTCTCGGCCTGCGTCTGATTAAAGGGATCTCAAAGCAGGCGGGGCAAATG
Source organism: Marinobacter sp. (assembly GCF_040882185.1). Taxonomy (GTDB): domain Bacteria; phylum Pseudomonadota; class Gammaproteobacteria; order Pseudomonadales; family Oleiphilaceae; genus Marinobacter. Next base: position 110,745 of record NZ_JBBEBW010000036.1, read on the forward strand.
GTAGTCGACCGGCGACCAGAAAATGGCTATCAGAGCATCACTCACTTCAGGCAAATCACGGGGTTGGATCAACAAACCATGGAAACCCTGACGGCGGCGAATGCCTTGGTCGATTGCAGTGAGAACCGACGTCAAGCGTACTGGCAATTACTCGACGATACCTCACCGGCAGCGATGTTTGTTGGCGACGTCCGGAACAGCTACCTCGATGACGACCCGGTAACGATGGAGGACCCCAGCGAAGGCCAGAATATCCTGGAAGACTATGCAACCCAGGGCCTCACCCTGGGGCGTCATCCTGTTGCGATACTCAGAGCGCAGGGGCACTTTCGCCAATGCCTGAATGGCCAGCAATTACTCACCGCCGAACCGGGCCGTCCGGTTCAGGTGGTTGGCCTGGTAACCGGCCGGCAACGGCCGGGTTCCGCCTCTGGCGTCACCTTTGTAACCCTGGAAGACGAGACCGGCAATATCAACGTCGTAGTCTGGCTTGATACTGCCAGGCGCCAACGCCAGCCGCTACTGACCGCTCGCCTGATGCATGTGAAAGGTATTCTTGAGCGGGAAGGCAATATTGCTCATGTTATGGCTGGCAAGTTGTCGGATTTGAGTCATCTGATTCAAACCATGAAGGTGCCTTCAAGAGACTTCCATTAAAAAGCCCCATCCGGCATAACCGATGGGGCTTCAGAAACTATTGAGCTGACATCAACTCAATAATTTGATCATCACACCCGCAGCAACCGCAGAGCCGATAACACCCGCCACGTTTGGCCCCATGGCGTGCATCAGCAGGAAGTTGTGGGGGTTGGCCTCCAGACCGACTTTGTTGGATACCCGCGCCGCCATTGGCACAGCCGATACACCGGCTGAACCGATTAACGGGTTGATAGGCTCCTTGGTGAAACGGTTCATCAACTTCGCCATCAGAACACCGCAGGCTGTCCCCACACCGAAGGCCACGATACCCAGACCCAGGATGCCCAGCGTCTGAGCGTCCAGGAACTTGTCCGCCATCAGTTTGGAGCCGACGGACAGACCCAGGAGGATGGTTGTGATATTGATCAGTGCATTCTGGGCGGTATCGCTCAGACGCTCCACTACGCCACATTCGCGCATCAGATTACCGAAGCAGAACATACCCAACAGCGGTGCTGCATCTGGCAAGAACAGAGCTACCGCAATCAGCACGACCAACGGGAAAATAATCTTTTCTTTCTTGCTCACCGGGCGAAGCTGGGACATTTTGATGGCCCGCTCTTTCTGCGTGGTCAGCGCCCGCATGATTGGCGGCTGAATCATCGGCACCATGGCCATATAAGCGTAGGCAGATACCGCGATCGCACCGAGCAGATGGGGAGCCAGAACGCTGGACACATAGATGGATGTCGGTCCGTCCGCACCACCGATGATACCAATTGCAGCGGCTTCCAGAATGGTGAATTCCAGAATACCCAGCCAATCAAGCAACGCAGCTCCCAACACAGTCCCGAAAATACCGAACTGGGCCGCAGCACCTAACAGCATCGTCTTCGGGTTCGCCAGCAGCGGACCGAAATCCGTCATTGCGCCAACACCCATGAAGATCACAAGCGGGCCAATAGTACTGCCAATCACAACGGTGTAAAAGTTGTACAGCATGCCATTGAAGTAGCCAAAGTCCTGAGCCACGGCGTTGGCCATGTTGATGCTGGCGTAGCTGGCATCAACGTAGCTAGCCTTGAAGGCCTCCTTGATTTCAGGAGTAACAACCTGGCCAGCCTGGTAACCAACATCAAGAATGCTCGCCAACGCTGCCAATACCTCCGGCTTGGCAAAATGGATAGCATTCTCCGCAGCAGACAGGGCAAGCCCGGCCTCCGGAATGTTCGCCAAAATACCACCGAAGCCGATCGGCACCAGCAGCAATGGCTCAAACTTCTTGCGAATAGCAAGGTACAGAAGCAAAAGGCCAACCACGATCATGATGAACTGGCCAATTTCGATATTGAACAGGCCACTGCCCGTCCAGAGTGTCAGTAATTTATCCATGGAATGCTGGCCCTTATGCGATTGTCAGCATTTCATCATCAACAGCGACGGCGTCACCGACCTTGATGAAGATTTCGCCGATCGTGCCGGCTTTCGGTGCGCGAATCTCGGTTTCCATTTTCATGGCCTCAAGAATAATAAGCACATCGCCCTCTTCAACTTCATCACCCGGCGAGACCAGAATCTTGAAGATATTACCCCCCAGTGGAGCCGGGACCGCTTCACCCTCACCCGCAGCAGGTGCTGGCGTTGCAGACGACGCCGGGGCACCACTTGCTGCAGAGCTATCTTTGGACTCGATCTGACTGATCTCACCGCCTTCGGTCACAGCCACAACATATTCCTTACTGTCGACGGTAACGGTGTAGGTCTCCTGACCACCTTTCTTGGTTGGCGCGGCGGCCACACTGGCGTCTTCGGCTGTCGGAACTGGCTCAAATGCAGCCGGGTTGCCACGATTTTCCAGGAATTTAAGACCAATTTGCGGGAACAATGCGTAAGTAAGCACATCGTCTATTTGCTCATCCGCCAGCTTGATACCCTTTTCCTCTGCCAGTTTGGCAAGCTCGTCAGTTAACTTGTCCATTTCCGGCTCGATCAGGTCAGCCGGACGACAGGTGATCGCCTCTTTTCCATCAAGCACACGCTCTTGCAACTCCTTATTGAATGGTGCGGGCGCGGAGCCGTATTCACCTTTCAGAATTGCAGCGGTTTCCTTTGAGATAGATTTGTAGCGCTCTCCCGTCAGCACATTCAGAACAGACTGGGTACCCACAATCTGGGAGGTTGGCGTCACCAGCGGAATAAAACCAAGATCTTCCCGAACTTTTGGAATCTCTGCCAAAACCTCATCAAACTTGTCGCCAGCATTCTGTTCACGTAACTGGCTTTCCATATTGGTCAGCATACCGCCGGGAACCTGCGCAATCAGGATACGGGAATCGACACCTTTCAGGCTGCCTTCGAACTTCGCGTACTTCTTGCGCACTTCACGGAAGTAACCAGCAATCTCTTCCAACAGATTAAGATCCAGCCCGGTATCCCGGTCTGTTCCTTCCAGAATGGCAACCACTGCTTCAGTGGGCGAATGCCCGTAGGTCATACTCATGGAAGAAATGGCGGTATCAACGTTATCAATACCAGCTTCAGCAGCTTTCAGGGCCGTGGCGGTGGACATACCCGTGGTGGCATGACACTGCATGTGAATCGGAACTTTAAGCTCTTTCTTCAGGCGTGTAACCAGATCAAATGCCACATAAGGCTTCAACAGACCAGCCATATCCTTGATCGCTATCGAGTCAGCACCCATGGACTCAATTTCCCTGGCCAGATCTACCCACATCTCAATGGTGTGGACCGGACTGGTAGTGTAGGAAATCGTACCCTGGGCATGCTTACCGGTCTTGCGAACAGCCTTGATGGCGGTGTCGAGGTTACGGGGGTCGTTCATTGCATCAAAAATGCGGAACACATCGACGCCATTCTCTGACGCCCGGTCCACAAAACGCTCAACGACATCATCTGCGTAATGGCGGTAGCCCAACAGATTCTGCCCACGCAGCAGCATTTGCTGCGGCGTATTTGGCATGGCTTTCTTAAGCTGGCGAATGCGATCCCATGGGTCTTCCCCCAAATAGCGGATGCAGGCGTCGAATGTTGCGCCGCCCCAGGACTCCAAGGACCAGAAACCGACTTTATCGAGTTTCTCGGCGATGGGAAGCATGTCATCAAGACGCATACGAGTGGCAAGGATGGACTGGTGAGCGTCACGCAAGATAACGTCCGTAATCCCCAGCGGCTTCTTTATGTCTGTCATCGTGTCAGCCTTCTGTTAAAAGGTTCTAATTCGTGTGCCGGATCACTTCTTGTGGCGCGACCGGTATTGTGCAATTGCCTTTTTGATGGCTTCAGCCGTACCAGGGTCAACCGATGGACGGGCGGGTTTTTTTGCACGTGAGGAGCGTGCCGGGGTTGCCGGCTCCGGTTCTGAAAACCGGGTGATGATCTTTGACATGAGCAAAGTGGCAAATACAAGGATGACCAGGAATACAAATACAAATCCCATACCTGCGACCATCAGTTCGATGGCTTGTGACATTAGCTCACTCATAAATGGGCTACCTGTAAAAGTTGTTCGATTCTCCCCGGCCTGATAGGGCGGAAATGAGAAAGCCCGTCAGAACCGGGGGACAAAATCCTGCGTAATTTACCGTTTTAGCAATTTATGAGCAACCAAATCAATTAACAAAATGCACAGTTCAGACCATCAAGTGTACATTTTGATACACCTTTCTCCACCTCATCCAGAGATTTCATTACACCATCCGCACCCGGAATTTTTTCCCTTTTATCTTGCCTTCTTCAAGGCGTTTCAGCGCTTTGTGAGCAACATCACGATTGACGGCCACGTAACATTGAAATTCAAAAAGATCGATTTTACCTACCGCCGCTCCAGCAAGCCCCGCTTCGCCGGTTAAAGCGCCCAGCACATCACCCGGACGAACCTTGTCTTTGCGTCCCCCGGCGATACAAAGTGTTCGGCGCTCAGGCTTTACCGGGTGATCCGATGTCGCCAGCAGTGCCGGGGTATCGCCCCACGCGAGTGGCTTTCCGGCAATAACTTCAAGCCGAGACACCCGGTGCCCCTGAGAAGGCGTGCAGAATGTCACAGCGACCCCCTTCTCACCCGCCCGGCCGGTACGGCCAACGCGGTGGGTATGAATTTCAGAATCACGGGCTGGCTCTACATTGACGACCAACGGCAATGCCTTGATATCAAGGCCCCGGGCCGCCACATCCGTGGCGAGAAGTACGGCACAACTCTGGTTGGCAAAACGGGCCAGAACCGCATCGCGATCTCTCTGGTCCAGATCGCCGTGCAGGGCCAGCGCACTGAAACCACGCCCTTTCAGAGCAGCCTCAATCTCGTCGCACTGCTGTTTGGTTGTGCAGAACGCAATACACGAGGACGGACGAGATTGTGATAGCAAGGCCGCCAGAGCATCGGTCTGTTGGCCGGGCTGAAGCTCGTAAAAACACTCTTCAATATCGAGTTCTGGCTCCGAATCCGCAACGCGAACATCCACCGGATCGACCTGAAACGTTTCACTGAGAGTACGGATGGCATCGGGCCAGGTCGCTGAAAACAACAGAGTCTGTTTCTGAGCGGGTGTTTGAGCAAGAATATCGTTAATGGATTCACTAAAGCCCATATCGAGCATCCGATCGGCCTCATCAAGCACGACCGTCAAAAGCTTGTCTAGCGTGAGAGTACCTTTGCGCAAATGGTCCTGCACGCGCCCGGGCGTACCGACGACTATGTGAGCGCCGTGGCTTAAGGAGCCAATTTGAGGCCCGATAGCCACCCCGCCACACAACGTCAGTATCTTCACATTATCTCTGGCCCTGGCAAGCTCCCTCAGTGCCTTGGCGACCTGGTCAGCCAACTCCCGGGTAGGGCACAATACCAGGCCCTGAACTGCAAAATGCCGGACATTGAGTCGCTCAATGAGGCCAATACCAAATGCTGCGGTTTTTCCGCTACCGGTTTTGGCCATGGCTATAACATCCCTGCCTGCAATAGCAGGGGGAATACTGGCTGTCTGAACCGGCGTGGGCGAGCCAAAGCCTATCCGGGCAAGGTTGGCAAGCATAGCGGGCGAGAGCCCGAGGTGGTCAAAAGTCGACATAAACAGCCCTGAACATGGATACGGTTGGCCCCGAAAGACGTTATCTGCGCGTATACTAACCCATCAAAGCGACAGCGTCCGGCATAAACACGAGGAAGCATTTGATTATGGCATCACTGCAGGAACAATTAATGAAAGCAGGCCTGGCCGACGAGAAAAAGGCCAAAGCCCTGAAGAAAGAAAAGTACAAGCAGCGCAAACAGCAGCCCAAAGGCACTACCGAAGTTAACGAAACCCAGATTCGCGCACAACAGGCCCAGGCTGAAAAAGCAGAACGCGACCGGCAACTGAACCGGGAACGGCAGCAGATCGCTGAACGCAAAGCTGTCCAGGCCCAGATTCGTCAGCTTGTGGAGTCAAATCGCCTGGATCGCAAGTATGGCGAAACCGCCTATCAGTTCGTCCATGACAAGAAAATTAAAAAAATCTACGTGGATGACATTATGCTCGATCAGCTCTCACGGGGCCGTCTCGCTGTTATCTGCGTGAACGACAGCTATGAACTGGTGCCCGAGGTTGTGGCACGAAAGATTCAGGAACGCGACGAGTCTGCCGTGTTGGTGCTCCATGATCGCAAGCAGGACGACAACGCGTCGGACGATCCCTATGCAGGGTACGAAATTCCTGATGATCTGATGTGGTAAGGCGCCTGCTCCGGTCGAACCTCTTACGGTTCAAATCCTGGCAGACTCTGAGGTATGCAAACAAAAAACCCCGCTCTTGGCGGGGCTCTTTGTTTGATATGGTGCGGCTGGGAGGATTACTCGGGCCTTTGGCCCTCACCCCTTCGGGGTCGTCGTCGCGTTGCTCCGACGTTCCTGCGCAGGCGAGGCCTGCTCCGGTCGAACCTCTTACGGTTCAAATCCTGGCAGACTCTGAGGTATGCAAACAAAAAACCCCGCTCTTGGCGGGGCTCTTTGTTTGATATGGTGCGGCTGGGAGGATTCGAACCTCCGACCGCTCGGTTCGTAGCCGAGTACTCTATCCAGCTGAGCTACAGCCGCAAATTAGCTTTTAACGCGTTGACCGAACTTTTACGATTCAAACCCTGTCGTGTCTCGGAGTGTAGCTCAGGCTCCGGATTTACGACAGACTGTACTTAATTAATGGTGCGGCTGGGAGGATTATTCGGGCCTCTGGCCCTCACCCCTTCGGGGTCGTCGTCGCGTTGCTCCGACGTTCCTCCGCAGGCCGTGCCTGCTCCGGTCGAACCTCTTACGGTTCAAATCCTGTCTGGCCTTAGAGCATAACGAATGCTCGGGGTTTGCGACAGACTGTACTTAATTAATGGTGCGGCTGGGAGGATTATTCGGGCCTCTGGCCCTCACCCCTTCGGGGTCGTCGTCGCGTTGCTCCGACGTTCCTCCGCAGGCCGTGCCTGCTCCGGTCGAACCTCTTACGGTTCAAATCCTGTCTGGCCTTAGAGCATAACGAATGCTCGGGGTTTACGACAGACTGTACTTAATTAATGGTGCGGCTGGGAGGATTCGAACCTCCGACCGCTCGGTTCGTAGCCGAGTACTCTATCCAGCTGAGCTACAGCCGCACAATGTTCTCTTTCTCTCACCAAAATGAGGATGGCGGAGAGGGAGGGATTCGAACCCTCGATACGCGCAATGCGTATGGCTCCTTAGCAGGGAGCTGGTTTCAGCCACTCACCCACCTCTCCTTGAGAACGCGGCGTATAGTACCATAATTTTTCTGTTTTCATAGGGTTGACTCCGGATTTTTCTTGCTGTTTTCACCGAATAGAAAAATCAAAGCCAAAAAAAACCGCCTGCTTATGCTCAGACGGTTTTCATACTCAGCTGTTTCCAGGCTCCGGCCCATCCGAGTCACCTTTCTCACTTTGGATGCGCTGGTATATTTCTTCCCGGTGAACAGCAACTTCCTTAGGGGCGTTAACACCGATACGCACCTGGTTCCCCTTCACCCCCAAGACAGTCACGGTGACTTCATCACCAACCATCAGGGTTTCGCCGACACGACGAGTCAAAATCAACATTTTCTATACTCCCTTATCAAAGCTACCTGTCCGACGTTAGCGGTACGTCATATATTTATACTGGGACCACGCACTATGCTTCAAAAGCAGAACAATCACTTACATCGATTACTCTGACGTCTAAATATAGGGAATGGTTCCCTTTTTCACCAAGACCTGGACGAATCGATCTATGCTTCGCCTTATCAGGTCTCAATCTGGGGCTTATGCAATTCAAACGCACTATGAAGCGCCCGAACCGCCAACTCAAGATACTTCTCGTCGATCACCACCGAAATCTTGATTTCCGACGTGGAAATCATACGAATATTGATACCTTCTTCGGACAGCGCTTCGAACATTTTAGTGGCCACACCCGCGTGCGAGCGCATACCCACACCGACAATGCTCACCTTTGCTATCTTACTGTCACCGCTGACCTCCCGAGCTCCGAGCTCATCTGCGACGCGCTGAAGCACTTGCTGCGCACGCTTGAAATCATTCCTGTGTACGGTAAAGGTGAAGTCCGTACGGTTATCCGCACCGACATTCTGGACGATCATATCCACTTCGATATTCGCACTGCTTACAGGCTTTAATATACGTAAAGCGATGCCTGGAGTATCAGGCACACCGGAAATCGTCAGTTTGGCTTCGTCCCGGTTAAACGCGATGCCGGAAACCAGTGGTTGCTCCATGACACTCTCATCCTCAAAAGTAATCAGTGTGCCCTCGCCCTCCTGAAAACTGGAAAGCACTCTGAGAGGGACATTATATTTGCCTGCAAATTCAACCGCGCGGATCTGTAACACTTTAGAGCCCAGACTCGCCATTTCAATCATTTCTTCAAATGTGATGCGATCCAGTCTCCGTGCAGTATCTACTACCCGCGGGTCAGTGGTGTAAACACCATCCACGTCTGTGTATATCTGACACTCATCAGCTTTAAGTGCCGCAGCTAGAGCCACGGCCGTAGTATCAGAGCCGCCCCGCCCGAGGGTGGTGATATTGCCAAGCTCATCGATACCCTGGAAACCCGCCACTACGACCACCCGCCCTGCCGACAGATCCTCCCTCATACGCTGCTCGTCGATCTGGCGGATCCGGGCCTTGGTATGAGCACTATCGGTCAGGATGCGCACTTGGGCGCCGGTGTAAGAGCGGGCGTCACAGTTTCGTTTCTGTAGTGCCATAGACAGCAGAGCAATGGTCACCTGCTCACCCGTTGAAACCAGCACGTCCATCTCACGGGGAGTCGGCTCTTCCATGATCGCGCTGGCGAGCCCGATCAGCCGGTTCGTTTCACCACTCATGGCGGAGACCACCACCACAATGTCGTGCCCTTCCTCACGAAATCGAGCAATTTTTTCCGCAACCGCTTCGATTCTGTCCGTGGTACCTACCGAGGTACCACCAAATTTTTGAACCAACAGAGCCATGGTCTTCCCAAAGTCCAATCAGGGGGCGTTCAATGACACCAAGTCAGGCGTCACCCTTGTATAACCGGCGGATTATAGACCGCCCATTCTCCAGACAACAACGCTTTAAGCAGTGGCTGAGGCTACCCAGTCCGGCACACCTTTAAGCGCGTCCGTCAGTTTGGAGGGGTCGTTACCGCCGCCCTGGGCCATGTCGGGGCGTCCACCACCCTTACCGTCGACAAGACTCGTCAAGTGTTTCATCAGATCGCCTGCTTTAACGCGGCCAGTCACCGATTTGGAGACACCGGCCACCAGGGTAATCTTGCCATCCTCAACACTGGCGAGTACTACGACGCCCTCACCAAGCTTGTTCTTGAGCTGATCCGCCGTTTCCATCAATGCCTTCTTGTCAGCCCCGGCAAGCTCAGCCGCGACAACTTTCAAGCCGTTGACTTCAACCGCTGAACTGGCCAGATCGGTGCCAGCAAAACTCGCAAGCTTCGATTTCAGTTGTTCGAGTTCTTTCTCTAACTGCCGGGTACGCTCCAGCGTAGATTGCACCTTCTCGACGACGGACTCTCGCGAACCTTTAACCAGGCGCGCGAGCTCACGTAATGCCTGCTCGGTCTGATCCATCCACTGCAGGGCACCTTCGCCGGTAACCGCTTCAATACGACGAACTCCAGACGATATCCCACTCTCAGAGGTGATTCTCAACAGGCCAATATCGCCGGTACGAGAGACATGGGTGCCACCACAGAGTTCAACCGAGTAGTCATCGAGACCCATGCTGAGAACACGGACGGTATCGCCATACTTCTCCCCGAAAAGGGCCATGGCGCCTTTAGCCTGGGCTTGTTCCATATCTGTCAGTTCCGTCGCAACCGGGCTGTTACTACGAATCTGCTCATTTACCTGCCGCTCGATTTCATGCAATTCCTTGGCTGTAAGGGCTTCGAAATGCGAAAAATCAAACCGGAGCTTGTCGGGGTCAACAAGTGATCCTTTCTGAGTCACATGCTCGCCCAGCACTCGGCGTAGTGCTGCATGCAGCAGGTGAGTCGCGGAGTGGTTCAAGGCGGTGGCCTGACGACGAGCGTGGTCAATACGGGCATCCACTTCCAGGCCGGGAAACCATTCACCTTCAAGCACGCTACCAATGTGCAGGTGATGGTTGCCGTCTTTGCGAGTATCCGTTACCTGAAACCGTCCGCCACTCCAGGTAAGCAGACCGGTGTCGCCAACCTGGCCACCAGACTCAGCATAGAATGGGGTACGCTCCAGCACCACAATGGCTTCATCGCCAGCCTGGGCGCTCTTCTCTTCGCCCCCCACGATCACCGTGCGAATAGTTTCATGGCCATCGATGTGTTCATAACCGGTAAATTCGGTGCTGCCTTCAATGGTGAGGCTGTCATTGTAATCGATACCGAATTTGCTGGCCGCTCGCGCGCGCTCGCGCTGGAGACCCATGGCCTTTTCGTAGCCCGCGTAGTCCAGTGTAAGCCCCCTCTCCCGGGCAATATCGTTGGTTAGATCAACCGGAAAACCGAAGGTGTCGTAAAGGGTGAAGATGGTTTGGCCAGGAATCTCAGTACCTTTCAGCTCACTGATATCCTGCTCAAGCAACCGCAACCCTTTATCCAGAGTTTTGGCAAACTGCTCCTCTTCCTGCAGCAACACTTTCTCGATCTGGGCCTTGCTCCGGACCAGTTGGGGGAAAGCATCGCCCATCAGTTCCACCAGGGCTGCGGTCAACTGGTGGAAAAATGGCTGGGTAGCACCCAATTTATTGCCATGGCGAGCCGCTCGACGAATTATCCGGCGCAACACAAATCCCCGGCCTTCATTTGAAGGCATTACGCCGTCCGCGATCAGGAAGGCGCAGGAGCGAATATGATCAGCCACAACGCGCAGCGATGCCTCTGTGGTGTTAACACCACCCAGAATATCCGATGCCGCACGCAGCAGGTCCTGGAACAGGTCGATCTCGTAATTGCTGTGTACCCCCTGTAGTACGGCGGTGATGCGTTCCAGCCCCATGCCGGTATCTACCGACGGCTTGGGTAAAGGCTGCATTTCACCATCTGCCTGGCGATTGTATTGCATGAAAACCACGTTCCAGATCTCAATGTAGCGGTCACCGTCCTCTTCCGGGCTGCCCGGGGGGCCGCCAGCAACATCTGGGCCGTGGTCAAAGAATATTTCAGTGCAGGGGCCGCAAGGACCGGTGTCGCCCATTTGCCAGAAATTATCGGAGGCATAAGGTGCCCCTTTATTATCCCCTATGCGGATAATGCGCTCAGCAGGGACGCCAATTTCCTTATTCCAGATATCAAAGGCTTCGTCATCTGTGGCGTAAATGGTTACCCACAATCTTTCCTTGGGTAGCTTGAGCCATTCTTCACCGGTCAGGAATGTCCAGGCGTAGTTAATCGCCTCGCGTTTGAAATAGTCACCAAAACTGAAGTTGCCCAGCATTTCAAAAAATGTATGGTGGCGCGCGGTGTAGCCCACGTTCTCAAGATCGTTGTGCTTGCCGCCAGCCCTGACACATTTCTGGGTGGTCGTGGCCCGAGTGTAGTCCCGCGCTTCGCGGCCCAGGAACACGTCCTTGAACTGGTTCATGCCCGCGTTCGTGAACAACAGAGTGGGATCGTCCGCTGGCACCAGCGAACTGCTCGAAACAATGGTATGACCCTGCTGTTTGAAATAATCCAGAAACGCTTGTCGCAACTCTGCGGTTTTCATAACCCTGCCCTGATTTATCGACCAGTCTTTCGATGAGGAAGTCATTAGCGGGTTCGGTTAGACCCTGGTCGGGCCCAGCCAAGCCACACAAGGCCGCTACTCTAGCATAGGCGCCTAAAAGGAAAAACGAGAAAGGTCAACGCGGAACTCAATCGCATCAATTAATCCGTCAAATAGCAGGATGCATCTGGTCAGTACTGACTGCAAACAAACCGGCGGGGATCAGTTGTCTGATGTCGCGTCAGTGTCACGATCGGCTGCCAATTGCGCAATGACAGCCTGCCAAAAGCGATTCATCAGACTCTCCACCGGCTCACTTAACTCCACCGCAGCTCGTTGCTGGGCCTCCGCCATCGTGCGTTCCATCAATTGCACTAATTGAGGCTCGGCAACATTGGCCTGAACGGCCCGCTCAGAAAGCTCGCGAAAACCTTCAGCAAGATTACTCAATTTCGATAACGGAGAAGCGGGCTGAGACGCCACTTCCGCATAGGAGGTCGCTCGGCTCACCCGGGCATAACTGAGATTCAGACTGTAACTGGTAAGTTCATCACCGTTCAAACCGAGAGACTGCACCTCTTCAAATGCCCCCAGTACATCACCGCTAAAAAAACGTTCGCTGACTGATTGTGCTCCCTCGAAAAGCACGCCCAGCGCTTTCAGCTCGCCACTGTCCAACTCGCCCTCGACGGCGAATGCGTAACGTCCGGCAAACATCTGTGTACTCGAGGAAGCAACTATCGCGTCGTCGCCCGATGCCGAGCCTGCAAGCGCCGCGCTTTGAAAACGTCGTTCGTCCACCGTGACAGTCACTCGGTCACCATCACGGGTAAAGACCTCAAAAGCCAACTGTTGACGGGAGGCGCTTTCATAATTGACAACAGATCCGCCAGGTATCGCTTCTGGTGTTCCATTAATTGAAATCCGCTCTCCCAGCCGGTTCAGACCCTCATTGACACGGGCAAAGCTGTCGCCAATATCACCCTCCAGCTCATCCGTCATCATGCCCAAGGCCTGTATTTGCTCTTTTGCTTCCGAGAAGCCCTTGGTCACACCCTCCCGCGCCTGGGCTAACAATTTTTCCAGCCTTTCCGGATCTGCACCGCTGGCTTGCTCCCGGGCCAACCTCGCCTCGACAAAACCCAGTATGCGATTAGCCACCTGAACCGCGCTGGGGCGCTCCAATTCCCCCAGAGCAGGTCGACCAACCTTTATATCAAACGCCTGCATACGCTGTTCAAGTCGCTTCCTGAGGATTGCGATGCCGTCCTCTGCGGTTACTATGCGCCAGCTGGCACTTACCTGTTCTGGTAGGCTTTCAGGTTTAGCGGCATTGCCGCGATTTGAGCGGGCATCGGTCGCATCAGGCAAAGCTTGCGCTCTACCGGACGACATGGGGTTAACAGGTGAAACCATGACACTCTCCTGATTCGGACCAAAGCCCTGAAATAACCTCAAACACAAGTCTGGTTATCGGTTCCAGGCACGCAATCTTTAGGACGAATACGCTATACTCGGCGCCGGTTTTATTGCCTGTTTACTATCCTGGGGCGCCCCGGGCGTCTTCCGTCAGTCTGGAGCTCATATGGCACGGCGTTTTCACGAAGGTAACGAAGCATTTCCCCCCGCGTCGCTGATCAAGCGGTTGCTGGCGATGCTTTACGATGGCCTGATTTGTATCGCGGTGCTGATCGTCGCAACCTGGGGCTACACGATGCTGGCGGCATGGGTCGTTGGTTTTGACCGCTATATGGATATGGCGGAAGCCGGAAAACTCAACACCGACCCGCTGCTTTCGTCTCTGTTGTTTATTATTCTGTATTTATTCTACGGCTACTTCTGGACCCGCACCGGACAAACCCTTGGCATGCAGGTTTGGCGGATCCGGGTTGAGAACAGCAACGGCGTTTCCATCAGTTGGGTTCAGGCGTTGCTGCGGTTCATGATGGGATGGGCAAGCTGGATTACCTTAGGGCTGGGATTTTTCTGGATGATCTGGAACAAAGACAAGATGACCTGGACCGACAAGTTCTCGGAAAGCCGGGTTGTCTATGTCGCCCCGCCGGAAAGATAAAAATCGTGATGGTTGTTTGATCGAAGGAGGCTACCCGGCCCGGCGCATCAGCACGAGGCCGACGGCCGCGTTAATGGCAATAGGTACCAGTATTGCAAGTACCGGATTGAAGCCGAATACCACGCTCATAGGGCCAAGCAGGTCCTGCATGTACTTGAATAACAAGCCTACGATCAACCCGGTAAACACCCGGAACCCCATCGTCACTGAACGCAGTGGCCCGAAAATAAAAGAGATCGCCACCAGCACCATAACGCCCGTGCCCAGAGGCATCAGCACCTTCTTCCAGAATGCCAGCCAGTAAGGTGCTGCAGTGAGACCCTGCTCTCCCAAATATGTCGCGTAAGTATACAGACCGTTGATGGAGAGGTTTTCAGGTTTAACAATCAGCACGCTTAAAACCTCGGGGGTAAGGCCAGAGTCCCAGCGCAATCGATCATAACTCTCCTGGGACGTTTCCTGCTTCGACAGTTTTGTCGTGGTGACATCTTCGAGAATCCAGTGGCCATCCTGATACGTCCCTCGCTTGGCGAACGTCGCCGTTGCCATCCAGTGCTCATCGGTAAACTCGAAGAGTGACACGCCATAAAGCGACCCATTCGGCTGCACCGCGTTCAGATGAATAAACGTGTCGCTTTCCCGGTGCCAGATACCCGATGCCGAGGCGATGTTCTGGCCAGCTCCTTGCGCCATCGCCTTCTGGCTTTGGGCCATCCGCTCAAAGGGCGGCGCCACGTACTCTCCAATCAACAAGCCAATAATCACAATTATCAGGGTGGGTTTCATCGCAGACCAAACGATACGCCGAATGGACACCCCTGCTGCGCGAATCACCGTCAGTTCCGATGAGCTCGCCATCGCACCAAGCCCTACCAGGCAGCCCATAAATGCGCCCAGCGGAAGGTAATCGTATATACGTCTTGGCACGGTCATGAATACGTAGCCCAGCGCCTGCAGCATCTGGTAATCGTTCCGGGCGTCATCCAGCTCGGCAATAAAACCGAAAATCAGGTCCAGCGACAACACGACGACCATCACCAGGAACATAGCCCCACCGACAGTACGCATCACATAACGGTCGAGTTTATGCACGGCTCGCGCCCTCCTTTTGCAGCCGTCGCTTGCGCATCCAGGCGGGCCCCAGGTGGAGCCAAATGCCCAACCCAAGAAACAGCGCGTGGACCCAGAGCATGCCCAGCCACTCAGGCACTTTGCCACTTGCAAGCGCATCCCTGGCAACAATCAGCAAACCAAGATAGAGAATGTACAGGAGCATGGCCGGTAATAGATGAAAAAAACGGCCCTGGCGTGGGTTCACCCGACTGAGTCTGACCGCGAGCAGTGTCACAATGGGAACGATCAATGGAAGCGAGAAACGCCAGTGAAGTAAAGCTCTGGCTTCGGGGTCACTGGAGGCCATCAGCTCACGGGTGCTCAGCGCCTCTTCCAGAGTCTTGTCGCTCCCGCCTGAGCCTTCGATGCGCAATCCGTAGGCTTCGAATTCAGTGACCGCGAAATCGAGCTGGCCAGGCACTCCTTGAAACTGATTACCCTCCTCAAGCACCAGGAAACGGCTTCCGGTACTTTCATCAATAAATTGGGAACCGGTGTCAGCAGAGATCAATGTCAGGTTGTCCCCACCCTCGGAGAATTCGGCGATGAACACACCTCTTAACTCCCGCTTATCATCACTCAGCGATTCCGTGTATGTGACCCGACCGCCAGACTCCAGGCTCTGAAAGCGGCCCGGGGCAAGCAATTCAAACTCGGTGGCCTGGCGTTGCTCATTGAAGATGGCTTCCACTTGCTTCATCCCCCAGGGCGAGACATAAAGACTCATAGCGCCAACAATCACCATAACGAGAAGGCTGCCAACCAGAGTTTGTGTGAGTAACTGCCGCTCACTGAAGCCGCAGGCTGACAGCACGGTCATCTCACTCTCAAGGTACATGCGGCCATAGGCGAGCAAAATGCCAATGAAAAAGCCGAGGGGCAGAATTAATTCCAGGAAGCCGGGAAAACGATAAGCCATGATCTGGAACAGTACATCGCCAGCCAACTCACCGGCGGCGGCATCTGCCAGGTACTTTATGAACCGGCCACTCATGAACACCATCAGCAACACGCCGGATACTGCCAGCATACTGATCATCACTTGTCGGGTCAGATAGCGAAAAATAATGCTCAAAGCGGTCTCGGCCTGAAAAACACGATGAATAAAGGGCGAGCGTCCAGTGACAGCCCGGCTGTGTGCTGGCTATTCTATGGAACCTGAATCTCGAATGACAGCGCCTGCCCGTGCTCAAACAGATCAGGCGCTTGATATAGTGAATCTTCACCCTAAGATAGAGCGTAAACCAACGCTTTTTGTGCAGCTTTCAGATGTAAACCCGCGAGTCCCTGGCTTACATTTTTTCTGACCGTCCGGAGATTTTATGAACTTTACTCTCAGCAATAAACCTCTAACCAATGTGAAGGCAGACTGTCTGGTCGTGGCTCTCCCAGACAAGGGCGACTTACCGGAATCCACAAGACTCGCAGATGAGGCGCTGGGCGGGCTGATCAAAAAGCTGCAAAAGAGCGGCGACCTCTTAGGAAAAAATGCCCATACCGTAATGATTCCGACACCCGACCAGCCCTGGGATCGACTCTTGGTAGTCGGTACCGGTTCAGATAAAAGCCGCACAACGGCCACTTTCCACAAAGCGCTGATTGCCATGACCGGTCAGTTGAAAGAGGGCGCAGCAAAGCACGCTCTGGTCGCCCTACACGACACCCCGCTAACCGGCGATGACACGGCGAGCTCTGAGTCAGCAAAACTCAGCCTCATCGGCCGTACTCTGGAAGATCAGCTCTACAGTTTTAACAGTTTCAAAAGTGAAAAACCGGCCAGTCGCAAGCTCAACAAAATTACCGTAACAGCCTCGGCTGCTGGCAAGAGTCAGAAAGATGCCTTTCAGCTTGGCCTTGCCACTGGCCGCGGCATGAACTTCACCAAGGATCTGGGCAATACCCCGCCCAATATCTGCCATCCGATCTGGCTGGCCGAACAGGCGAAGACGCTGGCGAAAAACCATGAGGCGATCAAGACTGAAATACTTGATGAGAAGCAGATGGAAAAGCTCGGCATGAACACCATCCTGGCGGTTGGTAAAGGCAGTACGCAGCCACCTCGTTTCATCATCATGGAATACCGTGGCGGCAAAGCCAAAGACAAACCCCATGTATTGGTTGGTAAGGGCATCACCTTTGATACCGGTGGTATAAGCCTGAAACCCGGTGAAGGCATGGACGAGATGAAGTATGACATGGGCGGGTCTGCCAGCGTTCTGGGCGCCATGCAGGTTATTGCCGAAGTAAAACCTAAAATCAATGTTGTTGCTGTCATTGCTGCAGCGGAAAACATGCCGGATGGAGGCGCCTCGCGCCCGGGCGATATTGTCACCACGATGGCTGGGCTGACCGTTGAAATTCTCAACACGGATGCCGAAGGCCGCCTGGTACTCTGCGATGCCCTGACCTACGTGAAGCGTTACGACCCGGCCTCTGTCGTCGATCTGGCTACCTTGACAGGTGCATGTATTATTGCCCTGGGGCACCATGCCAGCGCTGTATTCAGCAATGACGAAGGTCTGTCAAAGGAGCTTCTGGCAGCGGGCGAACGCGCAGGCGATCGCGCCTGGCCGATGCCGCTTTGGGATGATTACCAGAACCTGCTCGACAGTAATTTTGCCGACATGCAGAACATCGGAGGCCGGGCAGCCGGGTCCATCACTGCGGCTTGCTTCCTGTCACGCTTTGCCAAGGATTACCGCTGGGCCCACCTGGACATCGCGGGCACGGCCTGGAACTCCGGCAAAGCCAAAGGCTCTACCGGTCGGCCTGTGCCATTGCTCGTTGATTACCTGATGTCTCATGTCGGCAAGTAATACTGACGTCAGCGTCGTAAAGGATGCGCGGAACCAGTCTTACTGGTTCCACATCCTTGCTCAGAGCAACGCTGCTGCCCGCAATCTCCACGCGGTCAAACTTGTGACTAAAGCGTGGCAACAGGGTGATCGCGTGTGTATCGTTTGCGATAGCGAGGAGCATGCCGACGAGTTGGATAATCTGCTCTGGAACACAAGTCCGGAGGCGTTCATTCCCCATAGTGTGGTCTCCGAGGCGAACGCACCATGTGTGGAGCCTGTAGGCGTTCTGTTGTATTCGCCAGCGCCCACCGACTGGGACACGGTTATTATGCTCTCAGCCACACTTCCAGCAGAGGCCGGTCAGTTCAAACGGCTGGCACTGATAGCCCATAACGAGACATCAATGCTCGATCAGGCCCGCTCACACTTTAAACAGTTGAGGGCACTGGGTATCGAGCCAAAAGTGCATGACCAGAGGAAAAATCTGTAAGGGTTTATAAATACCTGCCCTTACCCACTGAATTGAAACTGTTTCTCCAAAACCCCGCCTCTTAGCTATCTGACCGGAATCCTCCTCGCGCCTACTCGTCCCTAGAAGCTGCCTCATACCACGGCTCGCCCACAACCTTAATAGTAATGATTTGCGTTTAAATTAATGAATCTTTATTATTCGCGTTAATGATATTGGCGCTTTGCGGCGGTATCGCCCCACCTTCTGCAGTCGAGGATACCCATGCACTTGCAAATATTGCCCTTGAATCGTCTGACCCATGCGATACGCCGCTCGTTACCCTTGGCCCTGTGCGGATTTTCTGCTCTTGCTTTGGCACAGGACGAGGGGCAAGACACTACCATTCTTGATGCACTGGTGGTTTCAGGAACAGCGTTAAAGGTTGCAGCCCCCCTGGTGGAAACACCCCGTACGGCTTCTGTGGTCGAACGTGAAGAACTGGAAGAGCGCAATGTTCAGTCACTGGATGAAGCCTTCCGTTATCGGGCGGGGGTTTTGTCTGGCCTGTACGGTGGCGATAACGACACGGACTGGTTCAAAATCAGGGGGTTCGATCAGTCCACCTATCAGGACGGTTTACGTATCTACCGGGAGGGGTTTTATCAATGGTTGCCGGAACCTTTCGGCCTGGAACGCGTTGAACTGCTGAAAGGTCCAGCGTCCATACTATACGGCGAAGCACCTCCGGGCGGTGTTATTAACGCCATCAGCAAGCGCCCTACTGAAACCAGACAAGGCCTGCTGGAGATCCAGGCGGGCACTAACGATCACCAACAGATTGGCATTGATACGTCGGGCCCGGTCAGTAGCCGCGACGATATTCGCTATCGCCTGGTCGGTCTCTACCGTGGCGGAGACGGCGATCTTGATTACACCGAGAATGAGCGCTACTACATAGCCCCCAGTGTGGAATGGGATATTTCTGATCAGACCCGAATGACCTTTCTGGCCAGTTTTCAAAAAGACGACGCCGTGCCTTTCAACGGTTTCAAATTGCCCTATGGCACCGTGCAGAACACTCCGTTTGGCAAGGTTGACCGGTCTACCAATTACAGCGAACCCGGTTACGACACTAACGAACGCACTCAATCCGCGATTGGTTACTCTCTCAGTCACCAGTTCAACGACACCTGGCGCTTCGAGCAGGATCTGCGTTATAGCCAGCTCGACCTGTTACTGAGAAGCAGCTACATTCTCGCCCAGACAGGGCCAAGGGAAGGCAGCCGGGGTCTTACCTACCGTGACGGGGAAATAAACAGCTGGACCATAGACAACCGGCTGGTCGGTAAGTGGTTCACTAACCGAACAGAAAATACCCTACTTCTCGGGGTGGATTATCAAGACCTTGAGAACAAAGGCGACGAAGCGAATCTGTTCAGCTTTGGCAACGCGCCCATTGATCTTTTTGACCCCCAGTACGGTAATTTCACTCCGGTTGCCCCCAGTGATCTGGTCAGTCGTGATATCACCAAGCAACAAACCGGACTGTATATTCAGGATCAATTGCGACTTGATAACCGCTGGGTGTTTCTGGCCGGAGTGCGCTACGACCGGGCTGAAACCGACAATACCAACCGGGGTTCGAACACCACCGAGCGTTCGGATGACGATCAACTCTCCCTGTCCGGTGGCATCATGTATCTGGGCGCCAACGGCGTTTCGCCCTACATCTCGTACGCTGAATCCTTTCAGCCGATTGCAGGCACCGATAGCAATGGTGAACTTTATGATCCGAGGGAGGGAAAGCAGCTTGAGGCTGGCGTGAAATTTGCGCCCGAAAATCTGGATGGCTACGTCACCACCTCGGTGTACAGAATCGAGGAAGACAATTCGCTAGTGACCTCCCCTGGCGGCTTTCAAGTACAGGAAGGTGAAAGGACCACTGATGGCTTTGAACTTGAGGGCGTAGCCTACCTCACCGATCAGCTAGAGTTGACGGCGGCTTACACATACAGTGATTCCAATACTGAAAACAAGTCCAGCAACGAGGGGGAACAGCGAGCCAGACTGATTCCCCGCCACATGGCCTCCGCCTGGCTGGACTATGTTTTTGAAGGGGTGGCACCAGGCTTGAAAATTGGCGGCGGCGCGCGCTTCGTCGGTGAGACCCGCGACGGCGAAACTGAAGTCCCGTCTTACACAGTTTTTGACCTGATGGCGCAATATGACTTTACTCGCCAATGGCGGGCGCAGCTGAATGTCCACAATCTGGCGGACAAAGAATACGTCGCCAGCTGTGATTATTGGTGCTATTACGGTGAAGCCCGAAGTGTTGTGGGTAGCGTAAGCTATCGCTGGTAACATCAGGATCTATAACCCGCCCGAAGGCGCCAGCCGAGGCGAACCGATATGGGGCATGGGAGCCTTTGCTTTGCGCTTCCGTGCCTCCTGCCAGTGCACACTGCTCCCAATACCTTAAGCTTCTCTTACTTCCACTTTTAGCTTAGCGCTTCAACCTGTTGATAAATATTTACTTCTTTTATCTGAAATCAAAATCGGCATGACTGTTGCAGCCTACCAAGGTGTATTCGGCGAAAGCCCCGGCGGGATACGGTAGCCCACGACAATTTGAGCAGCACCCGGACAGCGGCGTCCACACCCTCCTGAAAACCGGTTTGTGTGAATGGCGCTTTTTTTATCTGGTTGTAACCAGACCAGGTTCAGCTCATCAGCCCGGCACCGACTGCCATCCCAAGGGCCACCAACACTCTACTGATGAAAGAGGTAACAGAATGTCTTACTTGGTTCCTTCAGAGTTCGTTACAAAAATGGTTGATGCGGGTGAATCAAAGATTCACATGTCGACCCGGGATACATTGATACGAGGCTTTATGGCGGGAGCGATCCTGGCTCTGGCAGCCGTTTTTGCCATAACCGTTGCCGTTGAGTCCGGGAGCTTCCTGCTGGGAGCAATACTGTTTCCGGTTGGTTTCTGCATGCTTTACCTGATGGGTTTCGACCTTCTGACGGGTGTTTTCATGCTGACCCCCCTCGCCCTCCTGGATAAGCGTCCCGGAGTGGACGTCCCCGGCATCATGCGCAACTGGGGTCTGGTATTCGTGGGCAACTTCGCCGGCGCCCTTACCGTCGCGTTCATGATGGCTTTCGTGTTCACCTATGGCTTCAATATTGAACCCGGTGCAGTTGCCGAGAAAATTGCCGGTGTCGGTGAAGCTCGCACTCTGGGTTATGCTGAATACGGTGCAGCCGGTTGGGTCACCATTTTCATTCGTGGCATGCTGTGTAACTGGATGGTTTCTCTGGGTGTCGTGGGCGCTATGATCTCCACCACTGTCGGCGGTAAAGTTCTTGCCATGTGGATGCCAATCATGTTGTTCTTCTTCATGGGCTTTGAGCATTCAGTCGTCAACATGTTCCTGTTTCCCTTCGGCATCATTGTGGGCGGCAATTTCTCTGTCATGGACTATTTGGTCTGGAATGAAATTCCCACCGTACTTGGCAACCTCGTGGGCGGCATCGCCTTCACCGGCCTGACTCTTTACACCACCCACCTTCGCACCGGCGCCAAGCGCACTTCAGCACCCGCACAGCGCGTACCCGCCTGATATCAGGAGGAACTCGGCGCCCGCAGCCTATTTGATGGCATGGGCGCCGACACCCAACCATGACGCGACGCTTAGCGGTTTCAATAGGGCAGCATTCTGATAAAGGTCGGAAACCATCGAACCAGGATTTCCACGGCTCCTGTCAGCCCAACGAACCACAACTCAGCCTCAAAGGTATCGCCTTCGCGATGGCCGATGGCATCAGCAGCAGTGATGTCAGCCACATTGCCAGTGAGGCGGCCATACACGGTTTTCTCGATGACTATTTCTGCACCTCAGAGACCTGGTCAGTCCGGAATTCTGTCGAGCGCGTGTTGACCGCCACCAACTCCTGGCTTTACGCCCAAACCCGGAACAGTCCTTACCGCTACGAAAAAGACCGGGGTTACGTCTGCACGCTTAGTGCCCTGATCATCAAAGCCACCACGGCTTACCTTTTCCATGCTGGCGACACCCGCATATACCGCCTGCGGAATAACGGGATGGAACAACTGACCAATGATCATCGCCTGTGGATGTCCGGGGATCAGAGCTATCTCAGCCGAGCGTTGGGGGTGGAACCACTGTTGGAACTTGATCATCAGGCATTACCGGTAAGAATCGGTGATATTTTCATCCTGGCTACCGATGGCGTGTACGAGCATACCGAGACTGGGCACATCACCCGTATGATCAGCGCGTATCCTGCCAATCTGGATATGGCTGCGCGCCTTATTGTCGATCACGCGTATCAGAATGGCAGCGAAGACAACCTCAGCATCCAGATTGTCCGTATTGACGACCTTCCCGACAATAATGATTCCAATGACTTCAACAAGGAACTTGAAGACTTACCTTTCCCGCCCATCCTGGAACCAAGGAACCGGTTTGACGGCTACGCAATATTGCGGGAGGTGCATGCATCCAGCCGCAGTCATATCTACCTGGCTGAGGATGAAGAGACAGGCGCACAGGTTATCCTGAAAACGCCCTCCATCGATCTTCGCGACAACTCCCATTACCTCGAAAGCTTTCTCATGGAGGAATGGATAGCCCGGCGCATCAACAGTGCGCATGTGCTGAAAGCAGGTATGCAAAGCCGGCAACGGCATTATCTGTACACGGTGACAGAGTTCATCGACGGTCAGACGTTGGCCCAATGGATGGTCGACCATCCGAGCCCAAGCCTGGAAGCCGTGCGTGGAATAGTCGAGCAGCTTGCCCGGGGGCTCTACGCTCTGCATCGCATGGAAATACTGCACCAGGATCTGAGGCCCGCGAACATTATGATCGACACCTCAGGTACGGTAAAGATCATCGATTTCGGCTCTGCCAGAGTTGCCGGTATCGGTGAGGCCACCACTTCCGAACAAAACGGTGCTCCCGGTACAGCCCTCTACATGGCCCCGGAATACTTTATGGGGGAACTCGGCACCGCCCGCTCCGACCTGTACTCATTGGGAGTACTGGCCTATCACATGCTTTCGGGACGCTACCCTTACGGCACAGGGGTCGCGAAGACCAGAACCGCAGCTGCCCAGCGCAGGCTGCTCTACCAGACCGTCCTGGATGACGAACGTGAAATCCCTGCGTGGATTGACGAAACCCTCAAAAAAGCTGTTCATCCAAATCCGGACAAGCGCTATCAGGAGTTGTCCGAATTCACCTTTGATCTCCGGCGGCCCAACAAAGCGTTCATCAACAAAACCAGACCACCTCTCATCGAGCGCAACCCAGTCGTCTTCTGGCAAGGGGTGTCCGCCCTCCTTGCCGTTGCCGTGCTAATCCTTTTATTGCGTTAATTTCTTGCCTGGCAAGGTCGGTGAATGGCTGTCGAGGCCGGAGCACTGTACAGCGGCAATCTTTTTCTGGCGCGGGACTTTGCTGATTACCGGTTGAATCGTGATATGACGTTAGGGAGCCTCTGATTAACTCCTGAATCGTCTCTGCGCGGTTCGCCGCAACCGTGACGACCATGTATAATTGCCGCTCTCAAATTACCCCTGTAAACAACACAACCGGCTATCAGCAGAAACCCCATGGAAAAAACCTACCAGCCAGAAAACATTGAGCGCCAGTGGTACGAAAACTGGGAAAAAAAAGGCTACTTCCGCCCGTCAGGTGATGGCGAATCTTTCAGCATCGCCATCCCGCCGCCCAACGTTACCGGCAGCCTGCACATGGGCCATGCTTTCCAGCACACCATCATGGATACACTGACCCGTTTCAAGCGCATGCAGGGCCGCAATACCTTGTGGCAGGTCGGGACCGACCATGCAGGTATTGCTACCCAGATGATGGTCGAGCGTAAACTTGCAGTGGAAGAAGACAAAACTCGACACGATCTTGGTCGGGACGAATTCATCAAGCGCATCTGGCAGTGGAAGGAACAGTCTGGCGGCACCATTACCGGCCAGATACGTCGGCTGGGCAACTCGGTAGATTGGGACCACGAACGTTTCACCATGGATGATGGCTTCTACAAAGCGGTGCAGGAAGTTTTTATCCGGCTCTACGATGAAGGCCTCGTCTACCGAGGCAAGCGCCTGGTGAACTGGGATCCGAAGCTGCACACCGCCATCTCCGATCTGGAAGTGGAAAACAAGGAAGAAAAAGGCCATTTCTGGCACTTGAAATATCCCCTGGCGGGCGGTGCCAAAACCAAAGATGGTAAAGATTATCTGGTCGTTGCCACCACACGCCCGGAAACCATGCTGGGCGATACCGCCGTAGCCGTGCATCCGGACGATGAGCGCTATCAGCACCTGGTTGGCAAAACCGTGTTGTTACCGATAGTGAATCGCGAAATTCCCATTATTGCTGATATCCATGCGGACCCCGAAAAAGGCAGCGGTTGCGTCAAGATTACCCCGGCCCATGACTTCAATGACTACGCCGTGGGTAAGCGCAATAACCTCACCATGATCAATGTGCTGACCCAGGATGCCTGTGTCCGTGACGTTGCCGAAGTATTCAACGCTGATGGCAGCGAAAACCCGGAGGTCAACGCCAGCTTGCCTGCCGCCTACGCTGGCTTGACCCGCGAAGAAGCCCGCAAACTGATTGTCGCCGACATGGAGGCGGAAGGTCTGGTTCAGCAGGTGGAAGACCACCTACTGAATGTGCCCAGGGGCGATCGCTCCGGCCTGATCATCGAGCCGATGCTCACAGATCAGTGGTTCGCCGACGCCAAGACTCTCGCCAAACCCGCTATCGAAGCAGTGGAGGATGGCCGCATCCAGTTTGTACCGAAGCAGTACGAGAACATGTACTTCTCGTGGATGCGGGACATTCAGGACTGGTGCATCTCCCGCCAGCTCTGGTGGGGGCATCGCATTCCGGCCTGGTACGACGTGGACGGCAATATTTACGTCGGCCGCAGCGAACAGGAAGTGCGGGAGAAATACAGTCTGACAGCTAATCTGGCCCTGAAACAGGACGACGATGTACTCGACACCTGGTTCAGCTCCGCACTCTGGACCTTCGGCACCCTGGGCTGGCCGGAGATCACCGAGCGCCTGAAAACCTTCCACCCGACTGATGTGCTGGTCACCGGATTTGACATCATTTTCTTCTGGGTTGCCCGCATGATCATGATGACCATGCATTTCATGAAGAACGAAGACGGTAGCGCGCAAGTGCCCTTCAAGACAGTTTATGTCACCGGCCTGATACGGGATGAGCAAGGTGACAAGATGTCCAAGTCCAAGGGCAACGTCATCGATCCGCTGGACATGATCGATGGCATTGGCCTGGATGACTTGCTGGAAAAGCGCACTGGCAACCTGATGCAGCCAAAACTGGCCGAGAAGATCAGCAAACGCACCCAGAAAGAGTTTCCTAACGGTATCGCCGCCCATGGTACCGACGCCCTGCGCTTCACCCTGGCTGCAATGGCCACTACCGGTCGTGATATCAACTGGGATATGAACCGCCTGGAAGGCTACCGAAATTTCTGCAACAAGCTGTGGAATGCCGCCCGCTACGTGCTGATGAATACCGAAGGCGAGGACTGTGGCGTTAACAATGAGCCCGTTGAGCTTTCACTGGCGGATCGCTGGATCATCAGCGAGCTGCAACAGTGCGAACAGGATGTCATCCGTCATCTCGACCAGTATCGGTTTGATCTCGCCGCCTACGCACTGTATGAATTTATCTGGAATGAGTACTGCGACTGGTACTTGGAACTGTCCAAACCTTCTCTGAATGATGAAAACGCCAGCAATGACGCCAAACGCGGTACCCGCCGCACGCTCGTCCGGGTGCTTGAGGCGGTGCTTCGACTGGCTCATCCGATCATGCCATTCATTACCGAAGAGATCTGGCAGCGGATCGCCCCCTTGGCTGGCAAGCAGGGCGATAGCATCATGCTTCAGCCCTTCCCCAAGCCAGACCTAAGCCGGCAGGATAACAGCGCCAGGGCGGATATCGATTGGGTGAAAGGCGTGATCGTAGCGGTACGCAATATCCGCGGTGAGATGAATATCTCCCCGGCAAAGAAAATCCCGGTGTTACTGCGGGGCGAGCATCAAAACGACCGGCGCAGGATGACGGAAAACCGGCAGTTCCTGAGTTCGCTGGCGAAACTGGACACTATTGACTGGCTGAGTGACGGCGAGGCGCCCATGTCGGCTGCACAGTTGGTGGGCGACACCGAAATATTGGTTCCCATGGCCGGGCTCATCGACAAGCGAGCCGAACTGGCCCGTCTCGACAAGGAACTGGAACGACTCCATAAAGAAATCGGACGCCTGCAAGGCAAGCTCAACAATGAAAAGTTCACCGCCAAAGCGCCAGCCGAGGTGGTAGAGAAAGAAGTGGAAAAACTCCGGGATGCCGAGGGTGGCCTTAAGCGTCTTGGCGACCAGCGGAAATCCATCGAGGCGATGTGATGTCGAAAGGCTGTCTGATACTGGGTGCCGGCTCACTGGGCCGGTTCTGGGCAGCCAGTTTGGCTCCGGGCGTGGCGAACTTTGTACCGCGTCCGGAATCAATGCTCTCTGGCCAATGTGAGTATCTACTCCAGACCTTCCAGGGCTCTTCAGTAACGGTTTCAGTACCCTGGCAACCGCTGCCTGCGCCCTACACGCCATCCGCGCTTTTGGTCACTACCAAAGCAATGCACGCTTTGCCTGCGCTGACGCGCATTGCAGCTTCGCTGCCCGACGCAACGCCTATCGTACTTTTCCAGAACGGCATGGGCAGCCAACAGGCAGTGGCTTCCATGTTTCCGGAGCGGCCCATCCTTGCCGCGACGACAACCGAAGCCGCCAACCGACCACAACCGGATGTCGTCGTGCACGCAGGGCGTGGCGTTACCTGGATTGGCGGTTTGAATGCCACCGGTAAACAGGCGCTGACGCCCGTGGTAGAGCTTTTGAGCCGCAGTCATCTTCAGATCCGGGCGGCCACCGATATCACCTCAGGGCTGTGGCAGAAATTGGTGATCAACGCAGGTATCAACCCATTCACCGCCCTGCTAGATTGTCCGAACGGACAACTTCGTGATCAGACTTTTTTCCTTCGACACATCGATGCCGTGTGCGAGGAGCTTGCCCAGTTAATGAATCATGAAGGTATCCCTGCGGACGCAAAGAACCTGCGTGTGGATATCGAAACAGTTGCGCAGGCAACGGCCAGCAACACCTCATCCATGCGCGCTGATGTGCAAATGGGTCGGCCGACGGAAATTGACTTCATCAACGGCTACGTCGCTCGGCAAAGTGCAGCTCTGAATCTGCCCGCGCCGGTGAACCGTATGCTGACCGAACGGGTACATTCCATCACTAACACTCAGCAACGGGGATAAACCATGGGCAACCGCCTTTCAAAGATTTACACCAAAACCGGAGATGATGGCTCAACCGGTCTGGCCGATGGCAGTCGAATTGCCAAGAACGCCCAGCGCGTGGATGCCATGGGCTCGGCAGATGAACTGAACTGCCAGATCGGTGTGCTAATTGAGTGTCTGAGTAATGATGATGAGATCACGCCGTTGCTAAAGCGTATCCAGCATCACCTTTTTGATCTGGGTGGCGAATTTGCGATTCCCGGCAGTCGTGTCATCAGAGACGAGCATATCGAGTGGCTGGAGCAGACCCTGGACAAGTTCAACGAGTCCCTGCCACCACTGAAAAATTTTATCCTGCCGGGTGGATCACTGGCTGCAGCACACTGCCATATGGCCCGGTCGACTTGCCGTCGTGCCGAACGCGTTGTGGTGGCATTGGGCCATGAGGATTCCATAAATACCGCTGCACGGCATTACCTGAATCGCTTATCGGACCTGCTATTCGTGCTGGCGCGCTGTCTGGCGCGCCGCGAAGGCGCCCAGGAAGTTCTGTGGGAGCAAGGTCAATAGTCGGCTCCTTAGACTCTGAACGCTTCAACAAGTTTCTGTAGCGAAGCGGTCAGATCTGACATCTGACGGGAGGCCTGCAGAGTTTCGTCTGCGTTGCCTGCGGTCTCCTGCCCCAATACGCTGATTTGATCGACGTTGGTATTGACGTTCTTGGCCACGGCAGCCTGCTCTTCGGCGGCCTGGGCAATCTGGTGACTCATATCAACAATGGTAGCGATACCCGCGACGATGCGGTCCAGGGCCTCGCTTACGTCAGAGGATTTCTGGACGGTTGCCTGTGTCACCTCGTGACTGTTATTCATAGCGGTGACGGCATCCTTAACACCGCCCTGCAGACGGGAAATCATGCTTTCAATTTCTTCGGTGGATTTGTGAGTCCGCTGAGAAAGCGAGCGCACTTCATCAGCAACAACTGCAAAGCCTCTGCCCTGCTCTCCCGCCCGAGCAGCTTCAATGGCCGCGTTCAATGCCAGCAGATTTGTCTGCTCAGCAATGGCCTTGATCTCCACCAACACCTGACTGATGCTTCCGCTGTCAGCGCTGACCCGGTTTATAACGTCGACCGCGCCCGTAATTTCAGTGGAGAGCCGATTGATGGTGGCAACCGTTTCAGCGACTACTTCGCGACCCTTATCCGCATCCTGCTCCGCCTGTCCAGCCGAATCAGAGGCGCGATGGGCGCTCTCTGCGACTTCCTGGACCGTATCCACCATCTGGTGCATGGCCTCCGCGATCTGCTTGGTTTCATCCATCTGGCGCGCCACTGCCTCACTGTTTGAGGTTGCGGTCTCATGCACCCGGGTGGCTTGCTGGTCGACATTACCGGTTGTTTGGCCAACGGAACGAATCAGCTCGGCCATCTTTGAGGTCATATTATTGAACTCACCAGTCAACTCACCCAGCTCATCACGGTTATCAAGATTTATCCGAACCGTCATATCGCCTGCAGCCACCTCCCGGGCAGCCTTGCTGAATGAGCTGATCGCAGTACGTACCGACATGAAGAATCCAATGTAGAGATACACGACAATGATCAGTATCGAAATCAGGGCAATGAATATCCATCGGCGCTGACTCAGCTCATCCGCCAAACGGCCATCAAGATTCTCCCCGATGACATCAAAAATAACTTCATTCGTTGCTCGCATATGGTCTATCTGTGAAACCATTTGGTCGTTGTACTCAGACCAGGACATTTCAAGACGCATCGGCGTTATGATGTGTTCATCAAGCATAAGCTGCACGGCTCCAAGACTCTTCGAGACACCTTCAATAGCGTCCATGCCCCGAGAATTAAACGCAGGTGAACCGCTGGCCGCTACCCTTAGGGCTGGTTGCAAAAGCGTATCGAGATTGGTGAGGCCATCGTAGATCTCGTTGGCGGTGTCCCCCAGAGAGTAGCCAAGCTGGCCTTCCAGCAACGCAAACATGCCATAAGAACGCGCCTGGCCTATCATGTTGTAAGCGTTAGGTAAGGTATAGGTCGATAATTCCAACAAAAGCTGGTTTTCCCGGGAAGCGTCCTGGGACAAGCCTGAAATCTGGATCGTGGCGGACAGCAAGGCGCGAACCTTCTGCACAAACTCCTGGTAATACTTGAACTGCGGACCCATGTTTTGCTGGTATATGTCTTCGCTCTTGAGCGTTTCCCAGTCCGCTTGCAGTGACTCAACCTGCGCTTTCCAATGGCCGTTGTTATCGAACATGGCATCCGTTGCGGTAAAGCCCGCCAACACCCGATCGATGTCATCCCGAGCCGTATCCGCCAAGGCCAGAATCTCCGGGTCTTCTTTAAGTTTTCCTGGCGCCCGATAGTCCCGATATCGATAAGCGGCATCAAGCAGGTAGTTGACCCGCTGGAGGCGATCTGTGCCCTCGATGCCCTTGGTAATCGTGGCGACTGAGCGATTGAGTTCACTAACGACAAGGAAAGAGAGAGCCACAATTGGCAATAAAAACAGAATGCTGATCAGGCTGAACTTGTAGAACATCGGCAACCGGTTCATCAGAGTGACAGCTGGACGGATAAGATGGTTCAAGAAAACCCCCAATAAATGCGACAACCGATTTTTTGTGTTTTATACAGTAGTTGTCGGACGCTTCCTTCAAAATTTGAAGGGAAATTAGTATTTATTTGTAATTATCGTGATCCGTTCGAGGATTTTACCGATTCCCAAACTATCGCTTTCACGCAATAAAACCCGCGATCACCAACAGCGCCAGCACGCAAATCCATACCAGCATGCTGCGATTCAGAAGATCACGAATAGCAGAGAAGCTGCGCCCGCCATACTCTGACCACTCATCAGGGTGCAGTTTTTGAAATCGCGAGGGCTCCAGCGCATAGCCGGTCAAAGCGCTGTTGGCCGCATCCATAAGCACCAGAGGAGGAGTCGCGGAGAAATTACTCATACTGCTGCGCCCTGCCCGAAGCCAGCCTGTGAGATCCCCGGCCAGTCCGAACGTAAACGACAGCACCCGAACGGGAAACCATGCAAGTAAGTTGGCAGCTACTCCGAAACCGATACGGGCCGCGGCCTGAGGCCAGTGGTCGCGCAAGGCAATAACCGCCCGCACCAGAAAGGCAACAGCAATACCTCCAACGACGTACCAGAAAATAATCAGAAAATAGCGTTCAAACATCACCACCATAAACCGGGAAGAGACCGACAAATGCAGGTGTTCGGGGGCCGAAGCAGTTCCCCGTTCGGTTGCCGGCAAACTGTCTTTGATATGATGCCACGCCGCTTGCATGTCACCGCGCCGCCACGCCTCTGCATAGACCTCCATACGCAGCCTCCACCCGGGAGCCCCCATAAGAAGTACAAGCAACAGATAATCAACTAGCGAGGCTAAAACTACTAAAGAAAGGGTTCTCAAAATATAATCGAGGGCGAGCAACATCAGCGTGGGAATAATCACAATCACTATTCCGGGCCATACCCGAGCCTCTCGGCCGGAAGGTGCGCTTGCGCCCCAACTGAAACTCTGGCGCCAAATCGATTCGGTATTGAGACGATCGGCACTGTCGAGACTCCGACGGGTCACATAGGCCAGTAACAGTATGAAGAACGGCATCAGAAAACAATCTCGCCATCGCCGGTGCGCTCTGCCATGCCCCGAACAGACAAACACTGTTGATAATATTGCCAATCAAATGCCGGGCCAGGATCCGTTTTCCGGCCCGGTGCGATATCACTGTGACCTGTAACCCGCTGGGGCGTTACGGCAGGCCAGGCCTCCATAATCAGGATGGTCAGGCCCGCAAGTGCATCATATTGAGCCACTGTATAGGGATCATCATCGGTACCCTCCAGTTCGATACCGATTGAGTAATCATTGCACTCCGGGCAACCATCAAAAACAGAGCGGCCAGCATGCCATGCCCTCTCAAGAAAATTCACAAACTGAACACAATGACCATCGCGTCGGACCAGCACATGGGAAGAAACCTGCATTTCGGCAATGGTTTCCAGATATGGATGACCGGATGAATCCAGGCGGTTACAGAAAAAATCTTCAATCTCAGGCCCCCCATATTGGCCGGGCGGCAAGCTTATGTTGTGCACTACCAACAATGAAATTTCCGAACCCGCAGGGCGGGGTCCAAAATTTGGAGACGGGCACCATCTGACCGAGGACAGAAGGCCGGTACGCCGCAAGCTTGCGGCCTGATCAGCAGGGGAACGTTTTGTATGGCTCATCCCCGGGATTGAAGCACATAGGCAGGGAAGTCGCCAGAGGTCGGCCCCAAGTCAGTCCTTACGGCTATGGCGTAAATTATCGATGATCGACTCCAGGGCCCGATCAAAAATAAGTCCGTCATCCAGCATTGTCATATCACCACTGGCTAGCTCAGCGGCGAGTTTGTCTCGCTGATACTCCGCCACCTTGGCACCGTTTCTGTTGACGAAGATATACTTTCCGGTCGCCTTGATAAATGCCGCCAGTTTGCATCGGATTTTCTGGTCGCCATTGGCCATCTCGATCCACGAACCTACTCGCATGCTTTCGGCTTTGCTTAGCCATTCCGTGGAGACTTCGGTAGTCACGACGTCCAGCGATGGTGATATTTCGGACAAAGCGCCCAGGACAGGTTCTGATACCGGGATAAGATGATCAGGACCCGATAGCGACGATTGGGCCGGTGGTTGAGAAGATGGCGCATCCAACGCCACATCCTGAACAGGCGCCTCCGCCGGTGGCGCCTTGCGAACGTCGCTGTAAGAAACGAGCTGCTGCATGACATCAACGTGAGCAAGCTCCAGGTCCCTTATTACTGAGTCAATTGCAAACGGGTCCCAGGACACGCTGTGCAATGCAGCTCGCAGGGAGTCCACGATCGTGGGAATCGCCCGAAGCAATTCGCTACGGGTGTCTGAACCTACCGGGACCGGGTCGACGCTCCAGATCAATTTCCCAGTCAGGTCAGATGCATCCTGCCAGAGTTCACTATCAACCCCTTCCCGCAAGATGACCCATTGCAGATATTTTCTCCATGGGCCTGCCAGCAACGTTTCCACCGCTGGCGGCACATTCCGTTCTGTAAGAGCGAGTTCCACCAGATTGTCCACCGATTCTTTCGCACGCTCCTGCTTTGCCCGCCCCTCTTCTGCATCCTTCAGGCGTTGCTCGACCAGCTCGCGACGACGACGATCAAGATCCATGAAATGGCCGAAGTCTTTCAGCAACTCCGAGAACAAGTCCACGTTGTCGGTGAATTCATTAAGCAACCGGTCGACCACTGCCTCAATTTTCTCCCGCAATGGGTCACGCTGGCCGACTGGTTTTTCATTCCAGCCAATACCTGCCATCGCCAGCTCATTCAAAAGCTTACGGGCGGGATGACCCCCACGGTTGAAAAAACTGCGGTCACACAATGCAACCTTAAGGACAGGAATTTGCAGCCGCGCGATCAGCGCTTTCATAACCGGTGGTAACTGACGGTCTTCAAGAATAAAATCAAACAGCATAGTGACCAGGTTGATCACATCATTGTCGACTTGCTGGACGGAATAAACCTCCCCTGCCCCTGACCCAGACCCAGAATCCAGAATACGCTTGAGTTGCATCTGCAACGACATGGTGTTCGCACCATTGACGACAAACTCCTCCGCCTGGATTTCACCCAGTCGGCTGATCAAAACATCCGTGTTCAGTCGACGGCCCCCTGCAGGTCCGGACTGACGAGACACCCCTGAACCGTCCCGATGTAACAACGCGCTGAGCTCAGAAAACGTACCCTGACCGCTACCGCCGCTCTCGTACTGACCTACAGACTCGCCTTCTGCATTGACCAAGTGACTGGGTGAGACGGTATCCTGGCTTGTTGTGTTCTCACCGAGCTTTGACCGATGATGACCGACCGGTGGACGTTTCATGTCGGGCAAAACACCCTCTGACACCAACAACCTATTGGCGTCCTGATAAAGCAATTCCAGGCGGCTTATCAATAATTTGTCGAATAGTTTCAGGACCACGAGTTTAGCGCGGATATCAATATCAAGCTCGCCGCATGCTTCTCCGAGGCCGGTACAAATCACTTCTGGACTGAGGGGCATCTGGCGATCTTCCAGCCGCACGCCCGAGGCTACGTGGGAAACGCGCACAACCAGCAGTCGAATGGTATCGCTGTAACGATTTCGGAGTTTGGTAATCAGATTATCCAGAGCAACCTTCTGCTCAAGATCCCCATGGTCCATCAATGTCAGGGAATTCTGATCAACATTTTCCAGTGCATTGTTACCCGGCAAGGGATCAAACCGGCCTAATTCATTGAAGGCTCGCCCCAGCCATTGCAGCACTGACAGCGTCATACTTTTGCGACGCAACCTAAGCTCACGCATGGCGTCAAAATACGCCGTCTGTTCCTGGTTTGAACCGGCCTTGTCAGCCATGTTGAACAGTGCATCATCGGCACCGTCAAAAAATTCAGACAACAGTGTTTTTAGCGACTGACCGGAGGCGTCCCGCAACCGAATCAAAGTCGCGGGCATGGTAAAACGATCCATCCCCCGCTGTCCTTTCAGACTGACGACCTTGTTGTCCTGCGCCATAACGGCTTACTCCGGTTTTGCATCTATGGAACTGATATTTCGCATCATAGGCGCTTGATGCGTCACCTTGTGTCAGGATTTGTCACCTTTTGTGTTTGCCGGAACCGGTTCACATATTAAGCCAAATACTGAGGTCATAGTGACTCACATCAAGTGCGTTGGCACAGCCAAATTTCCACCGTTGCGCAAATCGAGTGACAAAAACTGACGCGTTGTGTCAGAGAGGTAAATATCTCGTAACAGGATTAATTTGGCCCCGGCTTTGAGTAACTATAGAATCATGTTTCATTTTTATGTTGCCAGCCAGAGCCTTACTTGAACATGAGCCAAATACCCCCGGACCTGCTCAGGCAGGCGCAAATCGAAGGTGTCGCACAGAGCCTGAGAGAAGATATCGGTGATGGCGACATCACTGCGGCTTTGATACCGGCCGGTAAAACGACGGTCGGGCGCGTCATCACTCGAGAGCGTGCCATCATAGCTGGTGTGGCGTGGGTGGAAGAGGTTTTTCGCCAGGTGAATCCCACCCTCTCTCTGACCTGGCATGTTCAGGATGGCGATGAAGCGGCTCCGGATCAGATTTTATTTTCATGCGAAGGTAACGCCCGAAGCCTGCTAACCGCAGAACGGGCTGCCCTGAACTGGCTGCAAACATTGTCCGGAGTTGCCACGCGATGTGCCTTCTATGCACGTCAAGTGGAACACACCAGCGTCAAATTGCTGGATACGCGCAAAACCCTGCCAGGTCTGCGGCTGGCTCAAAAATACGCAGTCACTTGCGGCGGCTGTCACAATCATCGCATTGGGCTCTACGACGCATTCCTGATCAAGGAAAATCATATCGCAGCGTGCGGATCGATTGCCGCTGCTGTTAATACCGCCCGTGAGACCGCGCCCGGACGGCCGGTGGAAGTTGAAACGGAAAATATGGGCGAGTTTGAGGAGGCTCTGGCTGCCCAGGCGGACATAATAATGCTGGACGAATTCCTGCTGGCAGACATGCGCGCTGCAGTTGCGCTGGCAAGCGGAAAGTCTAAACTTGAAGCGTCAGGCGGTATAAACGCTCAAACACTGGTTGCCGTAGCGGAAACCGGTGTCGATTTTATCTCTATAGGGGCGCTGACAAAGGACGTCATTGCTATAGACCTCTCTATGAGACTTGGCGCGTCCGTCTGAAAGGCTGACGCTTTTGCATGATATTGGCCGCCGACAGCGGCCCTTGATGAAATCCGGAGACCGGATATGGAATTGTATCCACTCCGTCACAAAAGAGGTAAGGACACCCTTGAATACCACTGAGTTACAACCCCGGGGATTAAAGTGGCGAAGTGTGCTCGGGCATATAGCGATGTTCCTGGTTCTTGCAGTGGTCAGTTCCGCTTTCAATACCTCTGGCGCCTATGTCCCTGCGCTTTGGTTACCTTCAGGTTACGGGCTTGCCTTGATGTTCATATCAGGCTCTCGGGCACTGCCCTTAGTGTTCGTCGGCGCCATTATTTCTGCCTGGGTACAGGCCCTCATGCCAGTAGCTGAACCGGTAAAAATGACGCCGGTAATGCTGACTGTACTTTCAACCTATGGCTTCATCGTGCCCGTAGTAACCTGGTGGAGTTACCACAAGACGTCTCGCCAACCATCGCCCTTGGTCAGCTATAAGGCCTTTTTGTGGCTACTCGGTACTCTGACTCTTGCATCGGTCGTGGCGACGCTTCCGCTGGTTTTTCATACCCTCCTCTTTCAGCCTGAATCGGCGATGGCGGGTGACAGCCTGTTGCTGCGAGGTTCATTCAGTGCGTTTCTCGGTAGCCTGATTATTGCTCCGGCCATTATTGCCATAGGCAAGGCATCGGCTTTTCCACGTCGGGTTCAGCGCCCCGCTGAGTGGTTCGTGTGGTTTCTCACCCTTGGTTTTGTAATCACTATGGCGAGCTACGAACCGGTCCAGACATTGTTCCTGCTGCTGCCCCTGATGACCTGGGCCGCAACCCGATTCTCGCTGCCAGGAGCCATGCTCGCCATCGGTATTGCGGCCCTGAGCGGGCTAGCCTGCTCTTTTGTTGCATTACCTTTGGATCAAAACGGCAATCTCTATCTGCTGACTGAAACACTGATTGCCATGATGGTGGCAGCTTCCTGTTATGTCAGGGTTTTACTGGAAGACCGTGAGCGTATCGAAAATGGCCTTGAAGCCGTCGTTGAAGAACGTACGAGAGAACTGCAACTGACCAACTACGAACTCAAGGATGAAATATTTGTTCGTCAGCAGGCCGAGAAATCTTTCCGCCGCTCCTCGAGACATTATCGGGCGCTTTTTGAAACTGCGTCCAATCCGATTGTTGTCATTGATGACCGCATCCGGATCCGTCAATGGAACGGCGCTGCAGAAATCCTGTTTGGTTACAGTCGTGATGAGGCCGTTGGTCGAAGCTTGACGGATGCTTTCATCCCCCGAGAGCAAAAGGACGAACTGGCCTGGAAGATTCTGAAGGTGCTCAATAGCGGCCTTACCCAGGATACGATCGAAACCCAGATCAAAAGTTTCAGTGGAAACCGTCATATCATTCTGTGGAACCTGAACCGGCTCCACGAAGACGAAGACGACGGCCGTGCCCAGCTGATTTTAATTGGTCAGGACATTTCAGAAATTCGCCGCACCCAGGATCAGCTCCATTACCTCGCCCACTACGATGTGCTGACCGACACCGCCAATCGCCGCCTGTTCGAAGACCGCTGTCGCCAGGCTATTACCAGCTCACTCCGGCATGGTCATCATTGTGCCCTGATTGGGCTCGACATTGACCATTTCAAACGCATCAACGATACCCTCGGCCATGACGCGGGTGACCATTTGTTGCAGGAGATCGCCCGTCGACTTGGCGAAAACGTGAGAGAGGAAGACACCATTGCCCGATTGGGCGGCGATGAATTCGCGGTACTGCTCAGCCAGGTAAGCGGGGCGGAGGGCTGTGAAAAAGTCGCCCGTGGACTTCTTGACGCCATGACCCGGCCGATTGCGGTACCTGGCGGCGAAGTTATCATTACGTCAAGTATCGGCATCACGCTGGCACCGGATGACGGGCGTAGCTACGAGCAACTGCTGAAAAATGCAGATATGGCGATGTACCGGGCAAAAAAAGCGGGCCGTAATAACCTCCAGTTTTTCTCGAGTGATATGAACGAAGACATGCTGCGTCAAATGTCTCTTGAGCACGAACTCCGGGAAGCCATTAAAGCGGGTCAGTTTGAGCTTCACTATCAGCCTGTTATTAATGCAAAAAGTGGAAAAATTGTTGGCCTTGAAGCATTGCTCCGCTGGCATCATCCGGAAAAGGGCATGCTGGTACCGAAAGATTTCATCGATGTTGCCGAGCAGACCGGCCAGCTACAGGCGCTGGGAGAATGGGTATGCCACAATGCTTGCCTCCAGGCCCGCGCTATTCAGGCGATGAGCGGGTATCCGGTTCCCGTTAGCATCAACCTCTCATCACGTCAGTACAATCACCCCAAGCTAACCGAGCAGCTTGGTCGGATTATCGGGGAAACCCGTCTGGATCCCACGCTTTTGCTGATTGAAATTGATGAGCGAATTCTTTCGGATCGCCTGGAAGAGACTGCCAAAACACTGGCTCAGCTAAAAGAACTGGGGATAGGACTTGTACTTGACCGGTTCGGTAGTGGCCTGTCGTCGCTGCGACTGCTGCGAGAGTTACCCTTTGACCAGGTTAAAATTGACCAGCATCTGCTGCGACACGCCACGACTGAAGAGAGCACGGGTGCCATCGTACATACACTCATCAATCTGGCCCGACAACTGTCACTGACGGTGGCCGCAACCGGCATCGAAACAGCAGATCAGGACTCTTTCCTGCGTCAAGCTGGCTGCCATCTACTCCAGGGTCACCGTTTCTGCCCGGCGATCTCAAGCGAAGAGCTCGCCGCCCTGTTCCAACGGGTGAAACAGGGCTACACCCTCTTACCAGCCGACCAATTCAGTCTGCCTTTATCGGGTGAGTCCCCTCATACCGGTGATCAGTGACGTTCACTTGAAACCCATCGTCCGTCATGCTGGCCTGGACAACAGGCGGTCGATAACCTGAAGCTCCCGTATCAGGCACTCGCCAGACAGAGCACTGTCTTGGAGGCACTCTTCTGCCATGGGCGCCATACCAGATACCGACGGTAAATCCTGACCGTGCTCGACCAGAACTTTCATTTTGGGCAGAAATACAAACTGAAGCCATTCAACAAACTTCAGCGTATCAATGCAGAACGGCTGAGAGCTTTGTAAAGCCTCGTCCGGTGGTGGCGAGTCAGACCAGGCCGAGAGGCGCCGCAGTTCGATTTCGATACGTAGCAAGCTGTCCGCCACTTCTGAGTACTTATCCACGTTAAACTCCGGTCACAGGCTCAGGTCAAGGGCGTGAGCTCCACTGACTCGCCCTGCAGCAGTTTGAAAAGGTCCACATACTGTAACGTCAGGGTGTGCTTGGGGGCAAAGTGAATCAGCGGTCGTCCAGCCTGATGGGACTCCTTCATCTTGACTGAACTGGAGAGCCTGACCGGCAACACCGGCAACCCCTCCTCCATCAGTTCCAGAACCAGTTGCCGTGGCAGTGACGCCCGGGCCTGAAACTGGTTCGCAATAATGCCTTCGATCGCCAGACCTTCATTGTGGTCTTCCTGCAGGTCACGGATTTCGCCGAGAAGTCCATACAGCGCTTGTCGGGAGAAATCGTCACAGTCAAACGGAATCAGGCAGCGCTCAGAAGCAATCAATGCTGAGCGGGTATAAAAATTGAGTGCCGGGGCAGTATCGATATAAATTTCATCAAAATTTTCCCCGAGTTTTTTTAATGCTTCTCGCAGTTTGTAGATTTTATGTTTGGCTTCAAGCTTGCGCTCAAGAAAATCCAGCTCCGGGCTCGAGGGCAGCACAAACAGGTTGTCGTAAGGTGTCGCATGGACGAATTCGTCTGGACGCCGGTTAAAGACGGTGAAAGACACCGTCTGTTCAAGTAAATCCGCGACCGTGTCTCGCAGTCCACTGGCAGGCTTACCTAGCAGGTACTGAGTTGAATTACCCTGTGGGTCAAGATCGACCACCAGCGTGCGTTTGCCCCGGGAAGCGCTGATCGCTGCCAGGTTACAGACAATACTGGATTTACCAACACCGCCTTTTTGATTAAATACCACTCGTCTCATATCGCCCTCTGGCATCGTTTCCCTGAGAAAAACCCAGACGCAGCGGCCCCCGTAGACCCTGCCTGCGTCACCAAGCCATTACCGACTTCACGAACGGAATGGTTAACCTTCGCTGTGCACGTAAAGAATTCTCGTCAAGCCGGTCCAGTATCATTAGCAGTTCCGCAAGCTCCCTTGACGCCCGGCGCATAATAAATACCGCCACCTCGTCACTCAAAACGAGGCCTCGCTGCTCTGCCCTTGACCGCAATATGGTCATGCGGTCGTCATCCCGGTATATGCCAAGCTGAATGACCAGGCCATGCCGAAGTCGGGATACCAGGTCCTCAAGCTCAAAAGGCAGTACACCTGGAAGGTCCTTGAGGCTAATTAAAAGGGAATGCCCCTGATCGGCCACCCGATTGTAGAAATGGAACACGGCCTCTTCCCACTCTGTATTTCCAGCGATGAGATCAAGATCATCCAGCGCCACGAGACTGGGCGAATCCAGTCCCACCAGGGCTTCAGGCCCGAACCGCAACAGTTCGTCGATGCTCATACACACAGACGTTCGACCGAGCTCATCCGCTCGCCTACACCCCGCCTGTAGAAGATGGCTCTTACCGGTATCTTTGTCCCCGCAAACCACTGCAACAAAGTGTTCAGTAGCGGTGCAGAGACTGACCAGACGTTCAGCGGCGCGGGCATTACGTTCACCGTGAAAGTTCTCAAACCGGGCGTCATCACTGAGTCTGACGCCTAACGCAAGCTGGGGACCACTCATCCTCGTTTTGACCGCCATGCCCTGCCCGTCCAGATGATGACATAGTGCAGGCCGCTGGCGACAGCCGACAACGCAACTAGATCAATGCCCAGCGGTAGCACCCAGGGCGGTATGGGAAACCCGGCCAGCAAGATAACAATAGCCAGTACGACCAGAATCTGGACAAACGTATTCAGTTTGCCCAGCAGGCTCGGTTGGAGTTCAAACCTGCCCACACTGTAGTGAAATAAAAGTCCGCCCAGAACAATCAGCACATCCCGGCCAAGAACAATGAGAAACAGCCACAGCGGTAATACGCCTGTCCAGGTGAGCATCAAATACGCTGTAATCAGAAGTGCCTTATCCGCGAGTGGATCTGCGATGGCGCCCACCCGGGTGCGCCAATCGAAGTGCCGGGCAAGATATCCATCGATACCGTCGGTCACAGCGGCGATAAAGAACACACTCAGGGCGACTCGATATTGGGTTTCAAGCAACGCCAAGGCAAACGGGATTATTAGCAACACCCGGAGAAATGTAAGTGCGTTGGGAATCCAGCGCCAATAGGTTGACATGATCAGAGCTCCGCTCCGCTCATTGTTTTATCCATCCGTTGATTGGTCGGGAACTGCCACTACATCGCCCCCTTGCCAGCGGTATCTCAAGGTCTGATACAGAGATTCGAAGGCCTTGGCAGCAGTGCTCTCGTCGCTCTCATCCCTTGCGGTCTCCAGCGGGCTAAACTGGAGCCCCTGATCGCCCTCATCCGCGTTCGGTGCACCCGGCGCTTCGGGCGTATCAACGACCACAGGCTCGTCTGAGCTGCTTTCAGCGCCGGGCTTCGGGACAGTTTCTGTTTCCGATGGGCTACCATTGCCGGGACGGGACTGGCCTTCAAAGAACCGCCCGTCAAGCTCAATGTAACGTTCAAGCTGCGACAGCTCGCCGGAGAATGAAACTCTCACGGTCATTCTGTCCTTTGTCACCCGCACCGGATTAGCTCCAACCACCGGCGTCATCTGTGCGAATGTGCGCTGAACCGACGCGTAATCGTCCATTGAGCGGACCCCGTCAACGACAATATCTACCCGAGTTGCGTTCTCGACGTCCCCTGCGGCGACCGCATAGCGATCCGCCAGCATGTCTGCCCAGGCGCCGACAATGGCGTTCGTCAGCTGCTCGGGACTGGAGCCACTAACCATTTCATCACCGGTTTCAAAGCCACTGCCTTCGAGACGCCATGCGCCCTGCCATTGATCGCCCCGCCGACTGATTTTGACCACCGTCAACAGATCGTGTTCAACACTTTCCGACGCCTCTCTCACGGGGCCCATAAACTGGCCCCACACTTCGGACAACAGGCGACGATCAGCTCCGCGGTCAGCCGATGGCAGTGCCAGCGGTAATCCACGTCTGGCAGCCGCCGCCGAAAAAGCCTGATTCCAGGCTCGGTTGCTGCTCGCACCGTCTTTGCTCAACAACTGCCGGTCGCCTCGGTCTTCAACAGCGACCCAAGCCAACGTTAGCGGCCTGTTTGCCCCCCACACCGGAGCGTCCAGAGATGCCAGGGCACGATTAACACCAACCGCGCCAAAAGTCATGCTCAAACGATCCTGAGCGCCAGTCCCAGAAGCTCGCAAAAACTGATACGACTGCACTAGTGTCTGCGCTTCGTCCATCAGCGATGCCATCCCTTCACGGCTCATGATATCGCGATCACCCGAGACCCTCAGGAGCACCAGGCGAAGGCCATCGGCGTATCCTCGCTTTAAATCCTCCGGAGCAGAACCTGCAACGGGCACCTGGATGGAGTAGAGTCCGTCAACAGTTACCGCTGCCGCAGGCATGCAGAACCCGGCCAGCACTATAA
This sequence comes from Marinobacter sp., assembly GCF_040882185.1. Lineage (GTDB taxonomy): Bacteria > Pseudomonadota > Gammaproteobacteria > Pseudomonadales > Oleiphilaceae > Marinobacter. Next base: position 152,893 of record NZ_JBBEBW010000036.1, read on the forward strand.
GCATTAGACCCGTTTTCTGTTTCAGTTGCGCTGTTATAGACATTCGGCACCCTGGAATTCGCTGGAATGGCGCATAGGATACACCAAGCCATTTACCCTGAGTAGCAATCAGAGCCCATTGATAAAGGTAAGTGGATAATTGGTAAGGGTGTACCTGCTGGACATTACAGCCTGCGCCCTGGTAAATCAGGGAACCTCCTTCAATTGCATTTGGAGCGACTTGACGCACCTGTTAAAATCCAGCGCTTATTCTTTCAGGCCAAGGCGGTTGCCATACCATGAGCGAACAGAAGCCCTCCCTTACATACCGCGATGCCGGTGTTGACATTGACGCTGGCAACGAGCTTGTCAATCGTATCAAAAACACCGCGGCCCGCACTCGGCGGCCGGAAGTTATGGGGGGGCTGGGTGGGTTCGGGGCCATGGTTTCCATTCCGACCGGTTATAAAGAACCCGTACTGGTTTCGGGTACCGACGGCGTGGGCACCAAGCTTCGACTCGCGATGCAACTTGGGAAGCACGACACCATAGGGATCGATCTGGTGGCCATGTGCGTTAATGATCTGATTGTGGGCGGCGCTGAGCCACTATTCTTCCTGGATTACTACGCCACCGGTAAACTCAATGTGGATATCGCAGCCAGTGTGGTCGAAGGCATTGGCGAAGGCTGTGAATTAGCTGGCTGTGCACTGGTCGGAGGAGAAACCGCCGAAATGCCGGGTATGTATGAGGGCGATGACTACGACCTGGCTGGCTTCTGCGTCGGTATAGCCGAGCGCAGTAAAATCATTGATGGCCAGCGTGTTCAGGCAGGTGATGCTTTAATCGCCATTGGTTCCTCTGGCCCACACTCCAACGGTTATTCACTGATTCGGAAAATTCTGGCGGTCAGCTCTGCGGATTTGACCCAGCAGGTCGGCGAAGCCACGCTATCTGACGCGCTGATGGAGCCTACAAGAATCTACGTGAAGAACATCCTACAACTTATTAAAACGGTTGATGTTCGCGCTTTATCTCATATTACTGGCGGTGGCTTGCCTGAAAATATCCCTCGTGTATTGCCTGACGGCGTTTGTGCCGCAATCGATACCGAGAGCTGGTCACTGCCACCTGTTTTTGAGTGGCTAAAGCAGGCAGGTGGCGTTGCAGATCACGAGATGTACCGTACGTTCAACTGCGGAATTGGTATGGTGGTTTGTGTTCCCGCTGACCAGGTGTCCCTGACACTTGATACGCTGAGCGCGTCGGGGGAAAACGCCTGGCAACTCGGCGTCATTGAGCGCGTTGATAATAACGAACTGAAACCTGAAGTGCGCTATGCGCCAGGGCTTTTGCAGGCATGATGGCACCGGATATAACGGAACCCCGTATAGTGGTGTTGGCGTCAGGCAACGGCACCAACCTCCAGACTCTTATCGATGCCACCGCAAGTCAGGATTTTCCCGGCAAGATTGTCGCGGTCGGCTGTAACCGCCCCCAGGCATTTGCCCTCGAGCGTGCGTCACAGGCCGGAATCGAAACCTTTACCGTAGACCATACAGAGCATGACTCCAGGGAAAGTTTTGATACTGCGCTACGTGCAGAAATTGACCGGTACGCGCCGGATCTTCTGGTTCTCGCAGGGTTCATGCGTATCCTGACCACTGAGTTCGTGCGTCGCTATCATGGCATCATGATCAATATTCATCCATCTTTACTGCCAAGGTACACTGGCCTTGGAACCCATCAGCGAGCACTTGATGCCGGTGACAAAGTGCATGGTGTATCCATTCATTTTGTCACCGAAGACCTGGATGGCGGGCCGGTCATTGCCCAGGCAGAAGTGATGATTTCCCCAGAAGAATCCGCAGCGTCGCTTGCTGAAAAGGTCAGGGTAAAAGAACATTTGCTCTACCCGATCGTGGTGCGCTGGTACTGCGAGGGACGACTTAAAATGGAAGCAGACCGTGTTCACTTCGACGGAGCGCCGCTCCCAAAACCTCTTTACCTGGCCGAAGAAGAATAAATTCACAGCCGTATGACCTGACTGTCATCGTACAACTTTGGTATCGACTCGCCGTTGGCATACCATCAAGTGTATCTGGCTTTTCACCCGTACCTGGTTAGGGAATTACAATGAAACTGCCCTCTTGCGTCTATGCGCTATTGCTCACATCTTCTGCGCTGGTGATGGCCGGGGCGGCCAATGCCTCCGTTCCGGAAAAACTCATCCCTGATGGGCAGATACTGAAGAAAACGGATCCGGCAGAAACGCCCAGCGGAAAGCTCACGGCTCTTAGATCAAGGTACAGCGCCTCTATCGACAAGGGTGTTGCCATTAATGGCAGCGCGGTTCGTAGCCTTGAACCCCAGTCTGACGGTACTTGGCTGTACCGTTTTGATGTGGATTCTTTCATTGCAGATATTGAGGAATCCCTGAGCTTTAGGTGGGAAAACAATCAGGTCATCCCCCTGCATTATCGCTACAAATTGTCCGGCTTTATGATTCGTAACCGGGAACGCAGCATTGAGTTCAATCAGGAGGCGCAAACGGTCAGCGGTCACTTTGAGGGTGATAAGTTCCGGATGGATCTGAAAAAGAATGCCCTTGATCCACTGGGGTATCAGTTGCAGCTGATGCTGGACCTCAAAGCAGGCAGGCGGGAATTGACCTATAGCGTGACCGACGAGGGCGATTATGATGAGCATCGCTTTGCTGTGCTCGGAGAAGAATCACTCAAGACTGCGTTGGGCGAACTCAATACCATCAAGGCGGAGAAGGTTCGAGATTCCGACAGCAAGCGTGAAACATTGATGTGGTTTGCACCGGAACTCGATTATCTACTGGTTCGCCTGGTGCAAGTGGAATCGGACGGGACCCGGTACGAAATCGAAATCAAGGAAGCGGATATTAGTGATTAATGTTCATCGCTCTCTCGCCAAACGACTTTTACTTCCTCTGCGATAATCCGCAAACCTTCAGCCACCCGCTCATCGTCCTGGGAGTAGGTCACTCTCAGGCACTCCAGCCGGTGCCGCCAGCCATCTTCTGGTAAGCCCGGGAAGAAATAGTGCCCTGAAACCACCAACACGCCCCGCTGCTTTAATCGTTGGTAGAGCTCGAAACTGGTGATAGGCAAGTCAGGAAACCACAACCAGAGGAACATGGCGCCCTCCGGTTTGTGAACATACCACTGACAATCTTCCCCCATGGCTTTACTAAAGGCCGCGACCGCCCGCTCCATTTTTGCCTTGTAGAAGGGACACACTACATCGCGGCTCAGGCGGAGGATTTCACCACTACGAACGAGTGGCTCTGCCAGCATAGCGCCAAAACTGCCCGTTGCCAGATTCATGATCGCGTTAATGCCGGATAGCGCCTTGATAACCGGCGCGGCCGCAATAACGATACCGGTTCTTGCAGCTGGCATCCCAAGTTTGGACAAACTCAGGCAAAGGATGATTTGCTCATTCCAGTGTGGTGCCGCATCGACAAAAAGCAGGCTGGGAAACGGCGTACCGTAAGCGCCATCGACTATTAGTGGAATGTCATGGACTCGCGCCAATGCTTCAAGTCTGGAAAGTTCGTCGTCTGTAATCACATTGCCGGTGGGGTTAGTGGGACGTGAAACACAAATTGCACCGGTTTGACCCGTCACTTCCAATTCGTCGAAATCGACCCGATACTTGAACTCGTGCGCGTCGGTATAGGATATGTCCGGTCTCACCGCATGGAACAGATCCTGCCCAATCCCCGCATCGGCATAGCCGATGTATTCGGGAGCCAGTGGCAATAATATGTGCTTGCGATCACCTCCGCCATAATCACCGCCAAACATGTTGAACAGCATGAAAAAGGCCGCCTGACTGCCGTTGGTTAGCGCAATATTGTCGGTAGTGAGGCCCCAATCATATTCCGAGTTGAGCAGGGCCACCAGCGAGGTGATAAAGCGTTTTTCGCCCTGAGGCGGATCATAAACCCCTACCAGTCTTCGCAATGCCTCCGGGTCGTTTGAGATGTCCCCCAGTATGTCTTTTAGCCGGTCCTGAACCTCGGGAATGTGACCTGGATTGCCACCACCCATCATGATCATGTCGTCGCCAGCAGCCAAGGCATTGCCCAAATCGTCCATTAACGACGTGATACCGGACTCGACCGCCATTTTCTGACCAAATGCAGATAACTTCATCAGTTCAACCATTACCTCGGGATAGCGAAAACAAGCTGGCCAGAATCAACCCTCGAGGGAAATCCCTATATTACTCACACCCTGATTGGCTGATTCCTCTTTGAGGCGCTCGAGAAACTGCTCTGTCGGGGTCCGTTGGCGCTTTACCGATAACACTACGTCACGCTGAAAAGCTTTATCGATCTTCATCAAGTCATGGCGATCCAGCAATCGCACCAACTCATCTTCTTCCATGCCCTCGCCTTCCGACACTTCGATAAAGCTCATAACCGTGCCTGTAGCCCATTGCGAAGCTTCGGTGGCACGGTGACGGTCCGGGTTGAGACGGTTCAACAGGGCCTGCTCCAGCAGCCGACAGCAATCGAAGGCCGGATATACCCCATAGGCATCGTATTGCTCAACATCGGGAGAGAGGCTTTCAAGCCTGGCGAGCATATTGGGAATTGCAGATTCCGAGGGCTCTTCCTGCAACATAGCCCAAGCCTGGTCGAGCAGATAACGCATTTTACCGCCGCCCTTCATGCCAATGGCATCAGAAAACAGGGCGTAATTCGGAAAGGCGCGTTCAGCCAGCGCCAACAGAAAGGCGCATTCGCGCCAACCCTGGAGTTGTTCAACCGCCTTTAGGAACTGATTAGCGTTCAAGACTGTCCTCCCCGTTCAAGACTGTCTCCCTGAACTGTAATGCGTTTGAACAATAATGTGCATTCAGGTGCGCGGTAGCGTAACACCGGTCTGGCCAAGGTATTTTCCGCCGCGATCCTTATAGCTGGTTTCGCACACTTCATCGGATTCAAAAAACAGCATCTGCGCGACGCCTTCATTAGCGTAGATCTTCGCAGGCAGATTGGTGGTATTGGAGAACTCCAGCGTCACCTGACCTTCCCATTCAGGCTCCAGTGGCGTGACGTTCACAATAATCCCACAACGAGCGTAAGTTGATTTACCCAGGCAAATCGTCAGTACGTTCCTCGGAATACGGAAGTATTCCACCGTACGAGCCAACGCAAAAGAATTGGGCGGAATGATACACACGTCGCTGGTGATATTGACGAAGCTGTTGTCGTCAAAATTCTTCGGGTCCACCGTAGCCGAGTGAACATTAGTAAAAATCTTGAACTCATTGCTGCAGCGAACGTCGTAGCCGTAACTGGAAGTACCATAGGAGATGACCCGGCCCTTGGAAGATTCCCGAACCTGGCCAGCTTCGAAAGGCTCGATCATGTCGTGGCTCTCGGCCATACGACGAATCCATTTATCGGATTTTATGCTCATCAGTGCAGTCTCATCATGAGTTCGAAAGGTGTTGCCGCCCGTCTCTCGGCTGACGGAGGCGTATCTTAACGCCAGTGCAGGTCGAATACAAAATGTGTATCCGATCCTGGCATTCCAAGCGTATCAAGGCTTCAGGTGCTAATTCGCTGGGGGGGGGGAACCCAAGACCCTCCGGCCCGATCAGAATCCCAGACCCGGGAAAACAACCTATGTTTATATTTACCAACAATTAACAAACATCAAAGTGGATTTTATAAAAAATCACATGATTAGCTAATCTATTTAATGCTAGGAAACATTAAATATATGTATTTATAATTTAACTAAAAGCTATAAATTTCAGCGTATTATTATTACAAGTCATTCGATTTGAATTGTTACCCCAATCAAGTCAAATGAATTTATTTGCTTAAGCAGTTTATTTAATGAACCACAGGGAAGGAACGATATGAACTACAAAACCAAGTTTGCATGTGCGACCGTCTTCACTGCTGCTGCGTTTGCAGCACCTGCAGTCTACGCTCAGGACAGCCGAGATGATTCCGGACTGTTTATCAGCGGTAGCTATGGTGGCTACAAGTCACATGGCGGCGAATTTGAAGACGAGAACGACCTGTTTGGTGCTTCCGTGGGCTATCAGTTCAATGAATTCTTCGCCCTTGAAGCCGATTATATTGACTTCGGTAATTTTGGTGATGACGATGTAAAAGCCGACCTGAAAGGTCTTGGACTGTCGGTGCGTGGACGGCTGCCGGTCACAGAAAGCTTTGGCGTTTACGCAAAAGCCGGTGCTTTCGTGTCTGCATTTGACGTTGACGCTTTTGACGAAGACGAGACCTACGACGACGTATCACCTTTCGTCGGTGCAGGTATTGATTTCCGCATCTCCCAACAGTTGACTGCGTTCGCGGAGTACGACCGCTACAACGTTGATATTGACGAAGACGACTTCAACGGCCAGATCACCAACGACGGACCAGAATTTGATACCGGCCGGGTTGGCGTGCGTCTGTTGTTCTAAAGAACAAGCGAGCCTCGCCTGGCACCTACAGTCTTCAGAGCACGGAGAGACGATTCAGGAGTTCATCAGAGGCTCCCAAGCGCTTGCAGTAACAGTGGAAGTGCACCACTCTGGACAGGGAGTCGCGATTCACCCAAGCTGACGTCTGACCGTCAGCAACAGGAATCAGCGTGGTGCACGACCCGACCGAACTTATTATCTGCGATTATTGCGATTCGGTTTATCATCGGCCCGCATTAGCCAGCCACCAGCAGGCTCGGTGTCAACGGTGTGACGCCATACTCGCCCGCCACCATTTTTTATCCCTGGATCAGTTACTGGCGCTCACCGTGACTGCCGCGATGCTCTTGTGCTTCCTTCTTTTCTACCCAATCCTTATCGTTCAGACCCGAGGCCAGACTCAGTCAGCAACCTTGATCGAATCCGTGCTGGCTTTGGCTCAGGGCCCCATCAGCATAATGGCCATCACCACCGCGTTTGCGGTTTTACTGGTGCCCGCAATGCAGATTACTTTACTCCTCTGGATCCTTGTGTACTCACGTTTTTCAAGGCGTGCGCCCGGCTTTCGACAGGCCATGCTCACGCTTACTGCGTTGCGCCCGTGGAATATGCTTGAGGTTTTTCTGTTAGGTGCGGTAATCGCCATTGTAAAGCTCACAGGACGCCTTGAAGCGCTGCCCGCAGTCGGATTGTTTGCTTTGGGCGGTCTCAGCCTGTTGATGATTGGCATTGCCGGTCGTGACCTGCCTCTGCTTTGGGAAAAGCTGTTGTGAGCCCTCCATCCGCCCGTGAACTTAATCTGCTACAGTGCCATCGCTGTCGGCTTGTTTGCACTCGTGACGTTACCGGACAAACCTGCCAGCGTTGCGGAACACATCTTCTTGCGCGGAAACCGAACGCTATCGCTCGTACCTGGGCCCTGATGATTGCCGCTCTTATTCTTTACATACCTTCCAACGTGCTGCCCATTTTGCACACCAGTGCACTGCACCATGAGTCGACCACCACTATTCTTGGTAGCGTTGTTACACTGTGGCGGGCAGATGCATGGGATATTGCCGCCATTATATTTATAGCGAGCGTCGGTGTGCCCGTCACCAAATTCCTGGTGCTCGGATTGCTGTTGGTCACCGTTCAGCGAGGCAGTATCCGGTCACGCAAAGAGCGGACAAAGCTATACCGACTGCTCGAATTGATAGGCTACTGGTCTATGCTTGATGTTTTTGTAGCTGCTCTGCTAGCAGCCCTGGTGCAGTTTGGTGCCCTTGGGGCCATCGAACCAAAGGCAGGGATTCTGTTTTTTGGCTTGGTGGTTATCCTCACCATGATGGCCACGCTGAGTTTTGATCCACGACTGATATGGGATTCACAACCAAAAAATGAGTAATAGCCCTTCCACCCAGCCCGGCGAGGCCGATGTCCGCTCCCGTCGTGTCGGTTTATCACTGGCCTGGCTGGTACCGATCGTCGCCGCCCTGGTCGGACTCTCGATGCTTGTCGGATCATGGCGTGACGCTGGACCCACGATCGAAATCACCTTTGACTCCGCCGGCAGCCTCACCCCGGAGAAATCGCCGGTTAAATATCGGAACGTAGCCATCGGTGAGGTCAGAGAGGTCACACTCAGTGACGACCATCACAATGTGGTTGTTACCGTGGATCTGAACAAAAGTGCCGACGCATTCGCCCGTGAGGATTCACGCTTCTGGGTCGTGAAGCCACGCATCGGCGCAGCAGGTGTTTCCGGGCTGGATACACTGTTGTCCGGCGATTTCATTGCGGCCACCCCCGGCACCTCCGACTCCGCCTCTAAAACCTTCAGGGGGCTCGAAACGCCACCACCGATCACCTATGACGAGCCGGGTAAGCGCTTCGGTCTGAAAGCTCCTGACCTCGGCTCCCTTGATATCGGGTCAGCAGTCTACTATCGCAAGGTAAGGGTTGGTGAAGTGGTCTCCTATGAATTGGACCCGTCCGGCGAATGGGTCAACCTGGGAATATTTATTACCGCTCCAAACGATCAGTACGTCACCGCTAACACTCGGTTCTGGAATGCCAGCGGCATTGATCTCGGGGTCACTACTGAGGGCATCGAACTTGATCTGCAGTCTCTGGCGGCAGTGCTTGCAGGCGGAATCGCCTTTGAAGTGCCCGCCCGGGAGCCGCCAGCAGAGTCGGCCAGCCCCGAGAACGAATTCACGCTATACAATGACAGGGCCTCGGCAATGGCTCCTGACAAGGGCCCTGCCCATTCGATCCATATGCGTTTCGATCAATCGCTGTTGGGACTGAACGAGGAAGCCCCGGTTTACTTTATGGGTAATGAAATCGGTGAAGTAACCAGTGTAACTCTAGATTACGATGCCAGGCAGCAAACCTTTCCGGTGGTGGTGGACGCCAGAATTTATCCCCGTCTGATGGGCCAGGCTTACGACCAACTGCTGGAGACCGTCGGTAATAAAGCCGATGATGAAAACCCCAAGGCACCCATGGCGACAAGACTGTTCAGACAGTTGGTCAAGCATGGCCTGAGGGCTGAGGCACGCACCAGTAATATTCTGACCGGGCAACTCCATATTGCACTCGAGTTTTTTCCTGGAGCCCAAAGCACCCAGGCTTCCGTCTCACTGGTCGACTCGAATCAAATCGTGATTCCGACCCAAGCCACCAACCTCGACAAAATGCAGGATCAGCTTACCTCCTTCCTTGAGACTCTCAACTCTCTGCCGCTCGACAGCATTTCAAATAACCTGGAAAGTAGCCTGGCAGAACTGCAACAGACATTGCGATCTATCAATAATGAAGCGCTCCCGACAACTCTCGACACCTTAAAGGGGATAGAAGAGCTCATGAACAGCATGGCATCGACGCTTGCATCGGCAGACGCCACCTTGTCACCGGACTCACCGGAACGCCAGCGTTTGGGCCTGGCTCTGGACGAGGTGGAGCGGATGTCCCGGTCCGTCAGGGAGCTCTCGGATTATCTGCGCCGCCACCCGGAAGCGTTGCTGCGGGGACGGAATGAGCAGGGCCAGAGCGAGTTCAGCCAATGAAATTATTACTTATCCCACGGCCCGAATCCGGGTGTGCCTGCAGAGGTTTTCTCACCTTCGTGCTTTTGGCTGCCTTATCCGCTTGCAGCAGCTCTCAGATTCGCGTTCACACGCTGGTGCCACCGCCGCTGGCAAGCGAGAACGACAGCAGCCCCGACGCGATTGCGGTGGAGCGCGTAAGCGTACCGCCACAACTCAACCGCACCGAACTGATTCTCCGCAAAGGTGACAGCCAATTGCTGGTACTGGAGTCGGACTGGTGGGGTGCCCCGTTACCGGAAGAAATTCGCAGTGCCCTCGCCACTCGACTCGAGCAGACAACAGGCTCAGAGTATCGGACCAGGGTCTGGGTTTCGGTTACGAGATTTGATGCCATACCCGGCCAGAGCGTTTGGCTGGACGCCGACTATCGACTGGCTGGCAATCCGGACCTGGCGACGTCCGCGCTGCAATGCAGCATTCGACGCCGTAGCGAGTCAGGTAACACCCTTGACTCCATTGTCCTCGCTCACCAATTGAACATCGAGGCGCTGGCGGAGGACATTATTATGGCAGTACGCAACCTCAACGCCGGTAACCCGGGTTGCCCATAACCGGCAATACGGATACCTGTTCACGTTTAGTCATCACTCATGGAAATACTGGGTATGGGTGAGCTCAGGTTTCGGGCTCGCTGAGACAGGGTCGCCCCTACCCGGCGGGCAATATCCCGATAACGTCGAGCCACCTCGGAGTCCGGTTCCGCCACCACGGAAGGCGTGCCACCATCGGTCTGTTCACGGATGGTCATGTGCAGTGGCAACTGGCCGAGCAACGTGGTGTCGTAATCGTCCGCCACGCGAGCGCCGCCGCCTTCACCGAAAAGATGTTCCTCATGGCCGCAGTTGCTGCATATGTGAACGCTCATATTTTCCACCACCCCCAACACCGGAATCTCGACCTTGCGGAACATTTCAATGCCTTTTTTGCAATCCAGCAGCGCGATATCCTGAGGAGTAGTAACGATCACTGCACCGGTGACCGGCACCTTCTGCGCCAACGTAAGCTGAATATCACCGGTGCCCGGTGGCATATCCACCACCAGATAGTCCAGATCATCCCAAAGAGTCTGGGTCAGTAACTGCTGAACCGCCCCGCTGACCATCGGCCCGCGCCAGACCATCGGGGTTTTATCGTTGACCAGAAACGCCATCGACATGGCCTGGATGCCATGAGCAGGCACCGGGATAAAATACTTGCCCTCTTTGGTGTCCGGTTTCTGGCCTTCAGGAATGCCCAGCATCATGCCCACACTGGGACCGTAGATATCGGCGTCCAGTACTCCGACCCGGGCGCCCTCCTGACTCAGGGCCAGCGCGAGGTTGACTGCTGTAGTGGACTTACCCACGCCGCCCTTGCCAGATGCCACTGCAATAATATTCTTTACCCCCGCAATGGACTGCAGATTACCCTGGGCCTGGTGGGCACGAATACGCTGACTTACTTTGACGGTAGCGGCGGTCACACCGGGGACATCCTCAAGTGCATTCCGGACGATTTCTTTCAGCGCGCCAGCGATTCCTTCTGATGCGTAAGGTAGCTCAACGGTCAGCGTAACCTGGCCATCTTCCCCGGCGATGAGGGTCTTGACCGCATTCAGCGCGTACAGGTTCTGTTCAAGGTAGGGGTCCAGATACTGGCCGACAGCGGTTTCAAGGGCTTGTTGGGAAATCTGGGTCATCGAACTCTCCACAGGGGTAAAATTCAGAAAAAACGGGCCAAAGCGACGAAAACACGGCTGGCCAGATGAAAAAAAAGTGCCCGGAAGGTATCATCTGTGCCCGCTTCTGACCATAACCATTCTTGACCAAGGTTCGGACCTAAAATGACGCAAGCGAGCTCACTGAAACAGCGCGATATTCTGGTGACCAGTGCCCTGCCCTATGCCAACGGGCCCATACATCTCGGGCATTTGCTGGAATACATCCAAACGGACATCTGGGTGCGCTATCAGAAAATGCGTGGCAACAACTGCCATTACGTTTGCGCCGACGATGCTCATGGTACCGCCATTATGCTACGGGCAGAGCGCGAAGGCATCACCTCCGAGGAGCTGATTGCACGCATTAACCAGGAGCATCAGGAAGACTTCAGCGGTTTCCATGTGGGTTTCGATAACTACTACTCCACGCATTCGGAAGAAAATCAGTCCTTTTCCAACTACATCTACAAACAGTTGCAGGACAACGGGCACATTGCCACTCGTAAAATCGTCCAGGCCTACGACCCGGAAAAACAGATGTTTCTGGCAGACAGGTTCATCAAGGGTACCTGTCCCAAGTGCAAGACCGAAGACCAGTACGGTGATAACTGCGAAGCCTGTGGTGCAACCTACACGCCCGCTGAACTGATTAACCCACGTTCAGCAGTATCCGGTGCCACACCGATCGAAAAGGAATCCGAACATTATTTCTTCCGCCTGCCCGAGTTTGCGGATTTCCTGCAAACCTGGACCCGTAGCGGCACCCTTCAGCCTCAGGTAGCGAACAAGCTTGCTGAATGGCTCGACGCTGGCCTGCAGGAATGGGACATCAGTCGCGATGCGCCTTATTTCGGTTTTGAAATTCCTGACGCACCCGGTAAGTATTTCTATGTGTGGCTGGATGCACCCATTGGCTATCTAGCCAGCTTCAAGAACCTGTGCGACCGGGAAGGCATAGACTTTAACCATTTTTGGAAGCCGGATTCCACCGCCGAGGTCTACCATTTTATCGGCAAGGACATCATCAACTTTCACGCCCTGTTCTGGCCCGCTATGCTCCACAGCGCCGGCTACCGGACTCCCAGCGCCATATACGCCCACGGCTTTGTGACGGTTAATGGCAAAAAGATGTCCAAATCCCGTGGCACATTTATTATGGCCCGCACCTATCTTGACCATCTGAACCCGGAGTACCTGCGCTATTACTTCGCGGCCAAACTCACCGGCAGCGTCGACGATATGGACCTGAACCTGGAAGATTTTGCGTTCCGGGTTAATTCCGACCTCGTGGGCAAGGTGGTCAACATTGCCAGCCGCAGTGCGGGCTTTATTACCAAGCGCTTCGACGGCAAACTCGGCCAGGTGACAGAAACTGACCATATGAAAACCTTCATCGACGCCGGGGATGATATCGCCGATTTCTACGAAGCCCGGGAATTCGGTCGTGCCATGCGCCGCATCATGGAGCTGGCGGATATTGCCAACCAGTATGTCAATGATGAGCAACCCTGGGTGATTGCCAAGCAGGACGGCCAGGACGACAAGCTCCAGGCTATATGCACTAACGCCCTCAACATGTTTCATTTGTTGATGACCTACCTGGCACCGGTGTTGCCGCAAACCGCCGAGGCGTCGGAGACCTTTCTTAATTCCAGACTTGACTGGAACAATCGATCCCAACACCTTGAAAGTCATGAAATCAATAAATTCAGCCCGCTAATGAGCAGAGTCGAAATGCCTCAGATTGACAAGATGCTGGAGGCCTCCAAAGAGGAGATGCCAGCCGCTGTGGGCGACAAGGCGCCAACGCAAACAAACGCGGAGCCAATTGCCGATGAAATCGATTTCGGCGACTTCGCGAAAGTGGACCTGCGGGTGGCGGAAATCGTCAAGGCTGAACATGTGGAAGGCGCCGATAAACTGTTGCGGCTGACCCTGAACATTGGTGAAGGCGAGCGCAATGTGTTTGCTGGCATCAAGTCAGCCTATACACCGGAGCAACTTCAAGGCCGGTTAACGGTTATGGTCGCCAATCTCAAGCCCCGCAAGATGAAATTCGGCCTGTCTGAGGGCATGGTGCTGGCTGCAGGTCCCGGGGGCAAGGATATCTTTATCCTGTCACCAGACTCTGGTGCTACCCCCGGCATGCGGATCATGTAAAACGAGAGCAAGCCAAGATGTCGGAATACCTGCTCATACTGGTCAGCACCATTCTGGTGAACAACTTTGTGTTGGTCCAGTTCCTGGGTCTATGCCCTTTTATGGGCGTATCCGGGAAGCTGGAAACCGCCATGGGTATGTCGCTGGCGACCACTTTCGTGTTGACTCTCGCTTCTATCTGCAGCTATCTGGCGTTTACCTATCTGCTGGCGCCCCTGGGCCTGGAATTTCTGAAGACTATTACCTTTATCCTGGTGATTGCAGTGGTGGTGCAGTTCACCGAGATGGTGGTTCGTAAGACCAGCCCTCTGCTCTACCGGGTTCTGGGCATTTTCCTGCCGCTGATCACCACCAACTGCGCAGTGTTGGGAGTCGCCTTGCTGAATCTCAATCGCCAGAACAACTTTGTCGAGTCGGTTTTGTATGGCTTTGGTGCAGCGGCCGGCTTCTCCCTGGTACTGGTGATGTTTGCCGCCATGCGCGAGCGTATAGCGGTGTCTGATGTGCCGGGAGTTTTTCAGGGGGCCTCTATAGGCCTGATTACCGCCGGTCTCATGTCGCTTGCATTCCTGGGCTTCACCGGCCTGGTCGGCGTATAAGGAGGCGAATCATGTGGACCAGTATAGTAATTGCTGTCGCGGTGCTCCTGGCGCTGGCGCTCATCTTTGGCGGCATACTTGGTTACGCCGCAGAACGCTTCCGGGTCGAAGGCAACCCGCTGGTCGAACAGATTGATTCGCTGCTGCCACAAACCCAGTGCGGGCAATGTGGCTTTCCCGGCTGCCGTCCTTATGCGGAATCCATTGCCAACGGGGATGCTATCAATAAATGTCCGCCCGGTGGTGAAGGTACTATCAAGGCGCTAGCAGATCTGCTGGATATTGAGCCCCAGCCACTGGACGCGGAACACGGCATTGAACAGGAAAAACGTGTCGCCATCATTCGCGAAGATGAATGCATCGGCTGCACCAAGTGTATCCAGGCTTGTCCGGTTGATGCCATCCTGGGCTCGGCGAAACACATGCACACGGTGATCCAGAGCGAGTGCACCGGCTGCGATCTCTGCGTTGACCCCTGCCCGGTAGACTGCATCGATATGGTGACCCTTGAGCCCGATATCCGGAACTGGACGTGGAGCCCTCCGGGCAAGTCGATTATTGCCACTGATCGTCAGGAGGCAATGGCCTGATGCGCAAACTCTGGGATTTCCCTGGTGGTATTCATCCACCGCAGCAAAAGAACCAGTCCAACACGCAGCCCATCCGCCACGCCGGGCTCCCGGACAAACTGATATTACCCTTGCAGCAACACATCGGCTCCCCTGCTGAAATCCGCGTAGCCGTGGGCGATACGGTATTGAAGGGCGACTGCCTGGCCACCCCGATCGGCATTCTTGGCGTTCCGGTTCATGCTCCCACTTCCGGTAGGGTGGAGGCCATTTCAAAGCAGCCGGTTCCACACCCCTCGGGCATGGTGGACTGGTGCATTACCTTGATACCGGACGACCGGGACACCTGGGGCAAACGTCATCCCATGCCTGACTACACCCAGCACCCACGCTCCGAAGTGCTCGCCCACATTCGGGATGCGGGCATTGTCGGGCTGGGCGGTGCCGGCTTTCCCACCAGCTTTAAACTGCATCCACCAAGGCATGACAAAGTTGAGACCCTGATTCTTAACGGGGCCGAGTGCGAACCTTATATCACCGCTGATGACGTTCTGATGCGGGAGCGAGCCGCCGAAGTGGTGGAAGGCCTGAACATTATGGCGTGGCTGCTGGAACCGGCCCATTGCGTGATCGCAGTAGAGGATAATAAACCTGAGGCAATCGCTGCCCTGAGCAGCGCTGCACAGGATACGCTGATCGAAGTGGTCGCCATCCGGACCAGATACCCCTCCGGCGGCGAGAAGCAACTGATCCAGATCATCACCGGTGAGGAGGTACCCCACGGTGGTATACCGGCCGATATCGGCACCATGTGCCAGAATGTGGGCACAGCAGTGGCCGTCTTTCGGGCCATTCATCATGGTGAACCGCTGATCAGTCGCATTACCTCGATTACCGGAAGGGCCGTAACCACACCCGGCAATGTTGAAGCCTTGATTGGTACACCTATTCAGTACCTGCTGACGCAGGCGGGTCTCCAAATTGACCGACTTGATCGCCTGATTCTTGGTGGCCCCATGATGGGATACACCCTGCAGAGTGCCGAAGTACCGGTCATAAAGACGACCAACTGTATCATTGCCGCCGTCAGTGGCGAGCTACCCGAGCCCCCACCCGAGCAGCCCTGTATCCGTTGTGGCGCGTGCGCGGAAGCCTGCCCGATGGAGTTGTTGCCACAGCAATTGTTCTGGTACGCGAAAACCGAAGAGTTTGAGAAAGCGGAACACCAGAATCTGTTCGACTGCATTGAATGCGGCGCGTGCTCTTATGTCTGCCCCAGCAGTATACCCCTGGTGCAATATTATCGTTTTGCCAAAGGCGAAATACGAACTCACAACGCTGAACAGTTGAAGTCTGATCATGCAAGAGTACGTTTCGAGGCTCGTCAGGCAAGGCTGGAAAGGGAGCAGGCAGAAAAAGAGGCCCGCCGGGAGGAACGCGCCCGCGCGGCGGCAGATGCTCAGACGAGAAAGAGCCAGCAGACTGATAATGTCGCCAACCCGAAGCCACTGGACGACCGCGCTGCCAAAACAGCCGCTGTTCAGGCCGCTTTGGCCCGTAAGGAACAGAAGTCGCAGCAGTCACAGGCTGCGGAGCATGCACCGAACGACAGCCCCACGAAGCGGTAACGGCAATACTGATGACACTACGACAACAATCATCCCCCCACACCCGTGGTGCACGCTCAACCGCCCGCGTCATGCTGTGGGTGATGCTGGCAACCCTGCCGGGGCTGGTCGCGCAAACGGTCTTTTTCGGCTGGGGTAACCTGATCAATGTTATGTGGTGTATAGCCCTGGCCATCGGAGCAGAAGCAGCTGTTCTCAGGCTCCGTCAGCGCCCGCTGGGGTTTTACCTATCTGACAACACCGCCGCCCTCACCGGCCTGCTGCTGGGCCTTGCGTTACCTCCATTCACTCCATGGTGGGTATCCGCTGTCGCGGTTATTTCAGCTATTGTGATGGCAAAACAACTCTACGGAGGTTTGGGTTCCAACCCGTTTAACCCGGCAATGGTGGGGTATGCGCTGGTGCTGATCTCGTTTCCAGTCGCCATGACAACCAATTGGGCAGCGCCTGCAGGCCTTTTAAACGGTACTCCCGGCTTCGTTGAAACATTGGGCATAATTTCAATGGGTCAACAAACCGCCATTGACGCCTACACAATGGCTACACCTCTGGATGTCTACAAACACGAGATTGGTGCTCTTGTAGCCGACGAAGTGCGGCAACATCCCAGTTTCGGTGATGGCATAGCGAAGGGTTGGGAATGGGTTAACCTGGCGTTTCTGGCGGGTGGCCTGGCGTTGCTCTACCTGAAGGTCATCACTTGGCATATTCCGGTCAGCGTCCTGGCCACACTAGCGATGACGAGTCTGGCTTTCGGCAGCAATCAGGACCTTTACGCGCCACTGTCCCTGCACATGCTGGCCGGTGCCACAATGCTTGGAGCTTTTTTTATCGCCACGGACCCGGTCTCGGCCGCCACCAGTCATCAGGGCAAACTGGTCTACGGAGCCGGTATCGGTTTGCTGCTATATATCATCCGGACCTGGGGAAGCTACCCCGATGCCGTCGCCTTCGCAGTGTTACTGATGAATTTTGCGGTTCCCTTGATTGACCATTACACGCCGCCCCGCACCTACGGCCACCGTAAGCCCCGCCGTGGCATTGCTCACAAGAGTTCGAAGTGACCGTGGCAGCCATCAGACAGTCCATCGCACGCAACGCCATCGGCCTCGGAATTTTTGCCGTGATTACCGCCGGTGTGATCGCCATTACTCAGGTGGTCACCGCAGAGCGCATTGCAGACCAGATTCGCCGGGCGGAAGCTGCAGCGCTGTTCGAGATTATTCCCGAACAACAGCACGATAATGACCTTCTGGCAGACACCGTCGAACTGGCACCAGACCCGCGTCTGGGCAACAAGGAACCGGTTGACGCCTGGGTCGCGCGTGAGGCCGGCGAGCCTGCCGGGATTATCATCCCGGTGGTCGCAAACGATGGCTACTCCGGGGATATCCGACTACTGGTCGGCGTGGCTCCAGATGGTACTGTATTGGGAGTGCGAGTGACCGCGCATCGGGAAACCCCCGGCCTCGGCGACAAGATTGAACTCCGGAAATCTGATTGGGTTCTGTCCTTCAACGGTCGCTCCCTGGGCGATCCCGAGCCGAATAGGTGGGCTGTGAGCAAAGATGGTGGAGTATTTGATCAGTTTACCGGTGCTACCATCACTCCCCGTGCAGTCGTGAAGGCGGTTCGACAGACCCTGAACTATGTACGGGACCATCAGCAAATCTTTCGGCGCGACGACGTCTGACCAACAGCAGCACCTGGGCAATCTAATGGCAACGAAGACCAGCACTGAGATCATCAAGGACGGCCTTTGGACCAACAACCCGGCGCTGGTTCAGGTACTTGGCCTCTGCCCTTTGCTGGCAGTCACCAGCACCGTGGTTAACGCCATTGGGCTTGGGCTTGCCACCCTGATGGTTCTGATCGGCTCCAACCTGGCGGTGTCGCTGATACGCAATTTCGTACAGGAATCCGTCCGACTGCCTGCTTTCGTGATGATCATTGCCTCCTATGTAACCTGCGCGGAACTCTTGATGCAGGCCTACACCTATGAGCTTTATCAGATCCTGGGCATTTTCATACCACTGATCGTCACGAACTGCGCCATCCTCGGCCGCGCCGATGCATTTGCTTCCAAGAATGCCCCGGGCCCCGCCATTCTCGACGGCGCCATGATGGGCATCGGCTTTCTATTGGTGCTCATTGTGCTGGGAGGCCTTCGCGAACTGCTTGGCCAGGGCACGTTGTTCGCTGGCATGGATTTGCTCGTAGGGCCAATAGCGGGCGATTGGATGATCCGACCATTTGAGCAATATCCGGATATGCTTTTTATGGTTCTGCCACCTGGTGCTTTTGTCGGGCTTGGCTTGCTCATCGCCCTCAAAAACGGCATCGACCGTCGTATAGCGGCCCGCCGACAGGCAAACGCCCGACAGCCAGAAACAGCGGGGAGCAAACGGGTACGTGTAACCGGCCATGTCTCTTGAAGGTACTAACACCATGAACAAACAGAAGCGCACTGAAATCTTCGAACGTCTGAGAAAGGCGAATCCAGCACCAACCACAGAGTTGGTCTACACCTCTCCGTTTGAGTTGCTCATTTCAGTGATCCTTTCGGCACAGGCCACAGATGTTGGCGTAAACAAAGCAACAGCCAAACTCTATCCTGTCGCGAACACGCCGGAGACGATTCTTGCCCTTGGTGTGGACGGCCTGAAGCAGTACATCAAGACCATCGGCCTTTTTAACAGCAAGGCAGAGAACGTCATAAAAACCTGTCGGGCGCTGGTTGAAACGCACAACAGTGAGGTTCCGGGTAGCCGGGAAGAACTGGAAGCTCTGCCTGGCGTCGGGCGGAAAACTGCCAACGTGGTTCTTAATACGGCATTCGGGCATCCAGCCATGGCGGTAGACACCCACATATTCCGGGTTTCCAACAGGACCGGCATAGCGCCTGGGAAAAACGTGCTAGAGGTGGAAAAACGGCTGATGCGGCTGGTACCCAGGGAGTTCCTGCTGGACGCCCACCACTGGCTGATTCTACACGGGCGCTACACATGTGTAGCGCGCAAACCCCGTTGTGGGGCGTGTATCATCGAGGATCTCTGCGAGTTCCGCCAGAAGCGGGACTACATGGATATCTAGTGTCCCGTCTGGTTCTCAATGGGCCACTCAAAAAACCGGTCAGGGATACTACTGACCGGCTTTTAAAAAGGTTTTACGAATATAGGGCTATTTGAACAACATGGTGCCCGACAATCCTTCCTTCTCCAGAATTTCCCGAAGGCGTCTCAGAGCTTCAACCTGAATCTGCCGCACACGCTCGCGGGTAAGGCCAATTTCCTGGCCCACTTCCTCCAGGGTGCTGGTCTGATATCCCCTCAGTCCGAACCGGCGCGAGAGTACTTCCTGCTGTTTGTCGCTGAGCTGGTCAATCCAGTTCTCAATACAAGAGCGCATATTATTATCTTGCAGCAGGTCCGCAGGATCAGAAGCAGCTTCATCGGCCACAGTATCGAGCAAGGACTTTTCACCCCCGCTGCCGATGGGTGTATCGACCGATGCCACCCGCTCGTTCAAACCGAGCATCCGCTTTACATCCGATACCGGCTTATCAACCATCTGTGCTATTTCTTCTGCAGACGGCTCATGATCAAGCTTTTGCGTCAGTTCCCGAGCGGCGCGAAGATAGAGGTTTAGCTCTTTTACTACATGAATCGGTAAACGGATGGTGCGGGTCTGATTCATTATTGCCCGCTCAATGGTTTGACGAATCCACCAGGTCGCGTAGGTGGAGAAGCGGAAACCCCGTTCAGGATCAAACTTCTCAACGGCGCGAATCAAACCCAGATTGCCCTCCTCGATAAGATCGAGCAGGGTCAGTCCGCGATTGACATAACGACGTGCAATTTTGACCACCAGTCGAAGGTTACTCTCGATCATTCGTTTACGACCGGACTCTTCGCCCTTGCGAGCAAGGCGAGCAAAATAGACTTCTTCTTCAGGCGTCAGTAATGGGGAGAACCCGATTTCGTTGAGGTATAACTGCGTGGCATCCAACTGCTTTGATGCACTGAAATAGCGCCCGGGGGCGCTTCGTGATGGGAAGGTTTCCTTATCGTCGGTGGCGTCTGCAACCGGCGTGTCTTTTTCTTCTGCCTCTGCTTCTACCTCATCTGAATTTTCAACATCTGATACACGATCAACAATGAGTTCTTCATGATCTGCTGACATATTCCTAGCCCCGCCTTTCAATGACCCTGTTTTTTCGCCCACCGGCTTCTTATTTTCGTGAGCACCTGCTGCGTTCTTATTAATACTTTCTTATATCAGGACATTTTCTTTTCGGGCCAGTCGTCGTGCGACTGACTTATTATTCTTCGGTCTCCTATATTCTCAGAGCGCCTTCTCGCAAAGCACTTATTCAAAGTACTCCTCTAAAACACACTTCATCAACAGATTCTTACTCCCCTACCAGTAATCATTTTCGGGATGGTAAATAAGGCAGCGGATTCACAGGGTTGCCGTTCTTCCGAATTTCAAAATGCAACTTGTTGCGATCCGTTCCACTACTCCCCAATTCTGCAATCGTCTCTCCGGCCTGGACGCTGTCCCCCTCTTTCACCAGAATTTTTCGGGCGTGCGCGTAAGCGCTCAGATAATGCTCGTTGTGGTTCACGATAATCAGATTGCCGTAACCGAGCAGCCCACTACCTGCATACACTACGTTCCCGGAGGCTGCCGCCCGAACCGGGTCACCAGCATTGCCATTAATATCAACACCTTTATTGACTTTACCGGACGTTGAAAAACCTGCAAGTACGGTGCCAACGTGAGGCCATCGCCAATCGATGCCCGATACCTTCTGGGTCTGATCTGGCAGAGGTGCACTGCTAATAGGAGCACGCTCAACTCTCGGAGCGGGCTGGGATCTTGGCGGGGCAGACGTTCGGGATGGAGGTGCGCTCGTTCGAGCAGTCGGCGTGGGTGTGGACCGGGAGTCCGACCCAGCCACCACTTTACCGCGCAGATCTAGCCGCAGAACCTGGCCGACCCGAATCTTATAAGGTGGAGATATACCGTTGGCATTGCCCAATTCGCGATAGTCGCGCCCATAGCGCCAGGCAATACTGATAAGGGTTTCACCGGACTTTACTACGTGACGCCCCCAAAAAACCGGCGGGTTGTAACGATCGTCCTGATAGATCGCAGCGGTGTTACAACCACTGAGCAGCAGCGCCAGTATCACCGGCAGACTCAGACCGCGGACAATGCAGCCCAGGTAACCGTACCTCCCAAAGCGCACTGCCCTGACATTGCCAACCAGGCAGGCAACCGGGCCATCATGTTTAATACTGCGCAACGATGGAAAAAGTATATAAGCCGCCTTTTTTATTTCAAATTCATATTAAAAATGGTGCGTTTTCTAAAGTAAGCTCGATAACTTGCTAATATATTGCACATTTCGTGTGCAAATCCAAGTTACCTTTGCACCATCAGTGTTACTCCCGGAAACAGCAAAACCAACTGAAAAGTAACACCGATTCACAATAGCTGTGTGACCCCTTCCGTATTTCACTCATTGCCTTAGGGGCTGCGCTTTGAATGCCGTCGCCATCCACTCAATCAGTAACACCAGGAAAAATCCAGCCAATGCGGCAAATAAAGCCCCCAGCAATTCCGGGGCCGCTCCGGTCGCATCCGCATACTGCATCGGCGAAACGCTGATCTCCTCTATCGGCACCTGTTCGCCCGCACTGTTGGTCCGCCAGCTCAGTGCCTCCCTCCAAGGCCATACTTTGTTTAACGCACCGATCATGAAACCGGTCAACAAAGCGAGCATAGCATCGTGAAAACGGTGTATTGCCCATGTCAGTATGCGGGCAATGGAAAGTAAACCTGCCACACACCCGACAGCAAACAGGAGCAAAGTTCCCACTTCGGCGCCTTTTATCGCTGCCAGAATCGGAGCGTACATACCCAGTATGACGAGGATAAAACTGCCTGAAATGCCTGGCAAAATCATCGCACAGATTGCAAGAGCACCAGAGCCAATAATGACCAGCGGAGAAGGTTCAACCTGGCCTGATGACAACGTGGTAACCCACCATGCGAAGATTACCCCGGTTAGCAACGGCACCAACAACACAAACCGCTGAACTTTGATCTCACGACCTACGTGCCAGACCGAGGCCACGATAAGCCCGAAGAAAAAACTCCATAAAAGTATCGGGTACTGCTCCAATCCATAACTGATAATAGAGGCCAGCGTAATAACGCTGGTCAGGATGCCCGCTAACAGGCTAAGCAGAAAATTCGCGTCTGTTGATTGCCAGAAGTTTTTAACCTGTCCACGGCAGAGTTGCCGGACAAAGGCGAACGGTATCGAATCAATTGCCGCCAACAAACGGAAATAGATACCCGTGATAAACGCGATGGTGCCACCCGATACTCCTGGCACGATATCCGCCGCGCCCATCGCCATACCACGCAGAAAAACGCCCAGCAGATGCTGGGCTTCCGGAGTTGGCTCGTTGTCCGTTTTATTCATCGGACAACGCCCCCCAATAACGGTACAAATCGGACTGGCTCAATATCCGTGATGTCAAAATCATCTCCCCGCCGGATCACCTGAGTTAGCATCTGGGTTCCTTCGCCAACCGGGATGACCATTACGCCTCTGTCAGCCAATTGCATCATCAGATCTCTCGGCAATTCTTTTGGTGCAGCGGTAACAAGAATGCCCTCAAAAGGCCCCTTTTCAGGCCATCCGATTCCACGCTCTGCAAGCCGAAGCATCACGTTACGATAGCCCAGTGCTCTCAAGCGTTCCCTGGCCCGGTCCTGCAAGGCCTTTATTCGCTCCACGCTGTAAACATCTTTCACCAGCCCCGCCAGAATAGCGGTCTGGTAGCCTGATCCGGTGCCAAGTTCAAGCACACGACCGGGTTTATGGCGCATCAGCACTTCGGTCATACGGGCAACAATATAGGGTTGGGACAAGGTCTGGCTGTGGCCAATAGGAAGAGCGGTATCTTCATAGGCCCGATGTGAGAGCGCCTCATCGAGGAAAATATGCCTAGGCACCTCCTCCATGACTGAGAGTACCTGCTCATCAACAATCCCGGACTCGCGTAAACGCTGAATCAGACGCGCACGTGTGCGTCTTGAGGTCATGCCAATTCCTTGCAGTTCCGGCACCATCAGACCACTCCCTCAAGCCACTCCCGCAGAGCAGGAAGGCACTCATGGCGAGTCATATCTACCTGTACCGGCGTAATGGAAACATAGCCATGGCTAATCGCATGGAAATCGGTCCCGGCTCCAGCATCACTGCCCTGTCCTGCGGCGCCGATCCAGTAGCGCTCTTTCCCCCGAGGGCAAGTCATCGGAACAGCACCCTCCGACCGATCGCGATGACCGAGGCGGGTAATCTGGAAGCCCGCGAGCTCCTCCCACGGCACATCCGGCACGTTCACGTTTAAAATACAGCGTGCCCCAAGAGGCACGGGAGTTTCATAGCGAAGCAGGGATTGCACAACGCGGGCTGCGGTGTCGTAGTGAAAATGCCCGTTATTAACCAAAGAAACCGCGATCGCAGGTAAGCCCAGATGCCGCCCCTCGGTAGCGGCCGCAACCGTGCCTGAATAAATCACATCGTCACCGAGATTTGCATGCGTATTAATGCCAGACACCACGCGATCAAATCCTTTGGGATAAAGGCCGTTGACAGCAAGATGCACGCAATCGCTCGGCGTACCGTCAACAGAACGAAAGCCGTTGGGGTGTTTCTCCACCGTCAATGGCCGGTTCAGCGTCAGAGAATTGCTGGCTCCGCTGTGATCACGGTCAGGCGCGACAACAAAAAGTTCCCCCAACTCACCCAGGCCATCGTATAGCGCTTTGAGGCCAGGTGAGTGAACACCATCATCATTGGACAACAGAATACGCACAAATGTCTCCGCTAAGTTGCCAGCATCGAGGTGCCAGCTGAATTCTTTTGAGACCAGCCAGAAGCCGCCAGTTCCATCACCGTTTTATTTAATATGCCCTGTTTAGGACTTTGCTGCGAGCTCCGCCTGACTGGAGGCATCGGAAATTTCAAATAACGCCTGCAGCACCGCCGTAGCGAACTGACCCGGCGCCAACTCGAAACCAAGGAACAGGTCACCCCTGACTGTCCAATGCCATGAAAAATCTGCTGGCACGAGGGCAAGAGTGCGACGCTCCGGCTTCATGCGGGTTTGGGAAAACACCAATGCCATGTCCGGATGACGGGCTACTACCGTCCGTTCAAGCTCGCCAAGAACCTCAGTGGCAGCAGTACCGCCATCACCCCAGAGCGGACCTGTTACATCATCCGAGACAGGTTCGCCGGGCAGAAACTGCAGCCAGTTTCCGGCAACAACGCGTTCAGCAAGGACTTCATTGAATAACCATGAACGCGCTGCTGAAAAGTACAATCCGTCTCGATTATTCTTACCCCGCCGCTTGCCGGGATTCATTCTCACCGCCTGAGCCAGGTTGTTGCCAGCCCAGCCAAAACGCTGGGAACCAAAATAATTCGGACAACCCTGTACCCTTATGCGCTTGAGCACTTGCTCCACTTCCGAGGGCGAGGCATCAATATCCGTCACCAGTATCTCAAAGCGATTGGCCCGATGTTCGCCGCGTCGCAATTTACGCGGGACACGATGGGCGGATAGCACTGCCCAACATTCCCGTACCTTGGCGATGAACCCGTCGTCCTCAGCCATCATGCCGGGTCGGTAAACGCTGAACCATTGGCGAGTCACCGCATGCCGGTCCTTGAGCCCGCAGAATCCGACATCATGAGGCTTGCAGCCGGACAATTGCGCCAGTTTCCGGGCCAAGTGATCGGTGTTATCACCGCATTTTTCGATTCGCAGGCACAGATGTTCTCCCGCCCCTGAGACAACTATCTGGCCTTTCTTCTCCAGTGCTCCGTGCTTTCGATGTGTTGGTTCAACATTGGGCACGCCCGGCAACTCGAGCTGCTCGTCGACGTAAAAGTCATGGGGGCTGGCCTTAATGGTTGCCCGGCCCAGACGTGGGCCTCCTGCGGTAGGCCAGTCGAGACGCCAAGGGCCGGTATTCATAAACCCACCTTGCTCAGCAAGCAAATGGCCTGGCAAGCGATGCCTTCGCCACGGCCGGTAAACCCCAGACATTCCGTAGTGGTTGCCTTCACTCCGACCTGCCCCAATGAAATACCAAGGTCATTAGCGATGTTGATTTTCATTTGCTCGATATGGGGAGCCATTTTGGGCGCCTGGGCGATAATGGTGGAGTCTACGTTTGTGACTTCGTAGCCCTGCTCCGAAATACGGTTCATGACTTGCCGAAGCAGGTTGCGGCTGTCGGCGCCCGCCCACTCTTGCGCCGTATCGGGAAAGAAGTGCCCGATGTCGCCGAGGGCCAAAGCACCCAATAAAGCGTCCGACACAGCATGGAGCAATACATCGCCGTCTGAGTGCGCCACCAATCCTTGCCTAAATGGAATCTGAACACCGCCTAAAATAACGTGGTCGCCTTCACCAAACGCGTGAACATCAAACCCCTGGCCAATGCGCATTGCTCTACTCCGGTTGTTATAGCGATGATGATCACATTCAGGTCAGATTATTTCGGCTTTCGCTCAACAGATGCCCCATCCAGCAGGAAGGCGGCCAAGGCAAGGTCTGACGGAACGGTAATCTTGATGTTGTCCGAACGGCCCTTTACCAATTGGGGAACAGCGCCGATGTACTCCATGGCAGAGGCGTCATCGGTTATTGAGACACCGGCTCGGACCACGCTTTCAATGGCGGCCCTGAGCGCGCCAAAACGAAACATCTGGGGCGTCAATGCCCGCCAAAGTCGCCCACGATCAACCGTCTCCGATACCCGATGATCACTACCCGTGACGCGCTTCAGGGTATCCGTGACGGGAGCGGCCAAAAGACCGCCGACGGGGTCCAATGCCAGGGTTGTCATAAGGTTCTGGACATCTTCGCAGCTTATGCAAGGCCGGGCCACGTCGTGCACGAGCACCCAATCGTCCTCTCCAGCCTGCTCTGCCAGCGCCTGAAGTGCCACCAATACCGAAAGATGGCGCTCCGATGAGCCTTCACATACCTGCACCCTCGGATCACATTGGCTTGCAGTGGTCGACCACCATCTGTCATCCCGATGAAGCGCTACCATACACCCATCAAAAGTGAGGCCGTCCAGAAGACGAGACAACACAATATCGACGATGAAACGATCGTGGATGCGGAGATACTGTTTGGGACAGTCTGAATTCATGCGCTGGCCAATACCTGCAGCAGGAATGACAAGCCAATATCGAGGTTTGGTCATGAAGCGGTCACAAGGCTTACGGTTTAAGGCTCAACTACCAGGAAGAAGGTCTCATCATCCCGAACCAGGCCGAGGTTCATTCGAGCGCGCTCTTCAATGGCCCCTTGCCCGCTGCGAAGATTGCGTACCTCTGCATAAAGACGCTCATTCCGGGTGGCAAGCTTGGCGTTTTCCTGACGCTGTTGCTCGACAGTATTTTCCATCGCCCAGACCTGAACAAAGCTACCTTCCCCAACCCACAAGCGCACTTGTAGCAGAAGAATAAGTACCACTAGTATGGTCCAAAGCAACTTCATTCAACCAATCCTTGTGTAGCCGGCAAAGTGTTCCCGGCAAACCAAAAAAGATGCTGAAAAGCCGGAACTTCTCAGCACCCCGGAAGTTTAGCCCACCGGCAGGCATTTGGCGATCCCTCAGCCTTGGCCTTTTATCTCCTTGAGACCGCGATACGGTGCTTTACCTGCCAGAGCTTCCTCAATACGTAACAACTGGTTGTACTTGGCAACCCGGTCTGAACGGCACAGAGAGCCCGTTTTAATCTGGCCAGCGCAAGTGGCGACTGCCAGATCCGCGATGGTGGTATCTTCGGTTTCACCGGAACGATGGGATATGACCGCTGTGTAACCCGCATTCTGCGCCATCTTGATCGCATCCAACGTTTCGCTCAGGCTACCAATCTGATTGAACTTGATCAGGATGGAGTTCGCCACGCCGTCGTCGATACCGCGCTTGAGAATCCGGGTATTGGTCACGAACAGGTCATCGCCAACCAACTGCACTTTCGCCCCGATCTTCCGGGTCAGTATCGCCCAGCCTTCCCAGTCGCTCTCATCCATACCATCTTCAATCGAGACGATCGGATAGCGCTCCGCGAGACCCGCCAGGTAATCTGCAAACCCTTCCGGGGAATACTTTTTACCCTCACCTGCCAGATCATACTGGCCATCCTTGTAGAATTCTGAGGACGCGCAATCAAGTGCCAGTGTGATGTCTTTTCCCAACACGTAACCTGCTTTCTCTACCGCCTCCTGAATGACCGCAAGAGCGCCTTCGTTAGATGGCAGGTCTGGCGCGAATCCACCCTCATCCCCAACGGCTGTGCTCAAGCCTTTACCACTGAGCACCTTTTTGAGGCTGTGGAAGATTTCGGCACCGATTCGCAAAGCTTCTGCAAAAGAGGTCGCGGTGACAGGTTGAATCATGAATTCCTGGATGTCGACGTTGTTGTCGGCGTGCTCACCACCGTTGAGAATATTCATCATCGGTACTGGCATGGAAAACTTGCCCGAAGTTCCGTTCAAATCGGCAATGTGTTCATACAGTGGCTTGCCCAACGAAGTGGCAGCCGCTTTTGCGGTCGCCAGAGATACCGCCAGAATGGCATTGGCCCCAAGGTTAGCTTTATTCTCGGTGCCATCAAGGGTGATCATGGTGGTGTCGATATCTCGCTGGTTCGCCGAGTCTTTACCCAGTAACGCGTCGCGGATCTGACCATTAATGGCACCGACAGCTTTCAATACCCCTTTACCAAGGTAGCGACTGGCATCCTTGTCGCGCAGCTCAAGTGCCTCGCGGGAGCCGGTGGATGCTCCGGAAGGAGCACAAGCCCGGCCTAAAGTTCCATCTTCGAGGATAACATCCGCCTCAACGGTGGGATTCCCACGAGAATCCAGCACTTCACGGGCTTTGATGTTGGCAATCTTGGTCATGCTATCGGGTCTCCAACGTAGTCGTGTTTCATTGATTAAATATCGGTTTCATTAACAGCTTATGGAATCAGGCAGTATCCAGAGGGGCAAAGCCCTTGACCAGGTCATCCACTGCCTTGGCCTGGGCCAGGAACGGCTCAAGCTGGCTCAATCGAAGAGCGCAAGGACCATCACACAGTGCTGCATCCGGATCGGGATGGGCCTCAAGGAATAGCCCTGCAATCCTCTGGGACATACCAGCCCGCGCCAGGTCAGCCACCTGCGCACGCCGGCCACCGGCCGAGTCTGCTCTGCCGCCCGGCATCTGAAGCGCATGGGTGACGTCGAAGAAGACCGGGTGCCGGAAGGACTTCATAATGCCGAAGCCGAGCATATCCACGACCAGGTTGTTATAGCCAAAGCTGCTGCCCCGCTCGCAAAGCAGAATACGGTCGTTGCCCGCCTCTTTGCACTTGCGGATGATGTGCTGCATTTCCTGGGGCGCCAGAAACTGCGCCTTTTTAATATTGATCACCGCGCCGGTCTTGGCCATAGCCACGACCAGATCGGTTTGTCGGCTGAGAAAGGCGGGTAACTGGATGATATCGCACACCTCAGATACCGGCTCCGCCTGCCAGGGTTCGTGCACATCGGTCATCACGGGAACCCCGAAGTGACTCTTGATGTCCTGCAGTATCTGGAGCCCCTGTTCCAGCCCGGGGCCACGAAAGGAGCTCACCGACGACCTGTTAGCCTTATCGAATGAGGCCTTGAACACATAGGGAATGCCGAGCTTGCGGGTGACTTCGACATACGCCTCAGCCACTTCGAACGCCATGTCACGAGATTCCAACACGTTCATGCCGCCAAACAGAACGAAAGGATGATCGTTGGCAATTTTCAGGTCAGCGACCGTAACGGTTTTGTGTTCCATGGGAGCTCTCTTCATGTCATACAAACCAAAACGCCGGTTCAGATTGTCTGAACCGGCGTTTGATTGTTATTTCCCGGCGTTCTGTTTCTGATGCACCAGTGCCGCCTCAACAAAGCCTTTGAATAAAGGGTGTCCGTCCCGCGGTGTCGAAGTAAATTCAGGGTGGAACTGACAGGCTACGAACCACGGATGGTCCGGCACTTCGATAACCTCGACCAATGCACCGTCGGTTGAACGGCCAGCCACACGCAAACCGGCTTCTTCAAGCTGCGGGACAAAATGATTGTTCACTTCATAGCGATGACGATGGCGCTCACGGATTACTTTGCGATCATAGCAAGCGGCGATCGTGGAACCCTCTGTCAGCACGCAGTCCTGCCCGCCAAGGCGCATGGTCCCGCCCAGGTCCGACTCAGTAGTGCGTTCTTCTTTTGTTCCGCTGGCATCCAGCCACTCGGTAATCAGGCCCACCACCGGCGCGGGTGTGTGCTCGCGGAACTCAGTGCTGTGTGCGTCTTTCAGACCAGCCACATTCCGTGCGTATTCGATAACCGCAACCTGCATACCAAGGCAGATACCCAGATAAGGTACTTTGTTCTCTCGGGCATACTGTACCGTTCTGACTTTACCCTCGACGCCACGCTCACCAAAGCCACCTGGTACCAGAATGGCATCTGCGTCGTCCAGCACCCGGGTACCACCGTGTTCGATATCTTCCGAATCGATGTACTTCATCACGATGTTGGTACGTGTTTTTATACCGGCATGCAGCAACGACTCAATCAAGGATTTGTAGGCGTCCAGCAACTCCATGTACTTACCCACCATCGCAATGGTGACTTCGTTCTCGGGATTTAGTTGCGATTCGATCACGGCATCCCACTCACTGAGATCAGCCGGCCCTGCGTCCAGGTTAAAGCGCTCAATAACGATCTGATCAAGCCCGAAACTGTGGAGCATGCGGGGAATTTCGTAAATTGAACGCGCATCCTGCATCGGGATAACCGCGCGCTCTTCAACGTTGGTAAACAGCGCGATTTTACGACGGGAACTCAGGTCAACTTCATACTCGGAACGGCATAACAATATATCCGGTTGCAGACCAATCGAGCGCATTTCCTTGACGGAGTGCTGTGTCGGCTTGGTTTTGATTTCCCCAGCGGTTGCGATATAGGGCACCAGCGTCAGGTGCATGAAGAGCGCCCGCTGGGAACCGACTTCAACCTTCAATTGACGGCAGGCTTCGAGAAACGGTAGCGATTCAATATCACCCACGGTGCCGCCAATCTCTATCATGGCTACATCCACACCAGCTGCGCCCTCGATCACCCGACGCTTGATCTCGTCGGTGATGTGAGGAATGACCTGTACTGTTCCCCCCAGGTAATCGCCACGACGCTCTTTTTTAATGACTTCTTCGTAGACCCGGCCCGTGGTGAAATTATTGCGCCGAGTCATTGGCGTGCGGATATAGCGTTCGTAATGGCCCAGATCAAGATCGGTTTCTGCCCCGTCTTCGGTGACAAACACTTCACCGTGCTGGAACGGGCTCATGGTGCCGGGGTCCACGTTAATGTACGGGTCCAGCTTGAGAATGGTAACTGTTAAGCCGCGTGCCTCCAGGATCGCTGCCAGAGAGGCCGAAGCGATACCTTTCCCCAAGGAGGACACGACACCGCCGGTGACGAAAATATAACGCGTCATGCAGATTCCGTGTGGTTAGTCTTGTTCGGTTTAAGGAGGGAGATTGTCATCTCAAGATGGGAAATCAGGCTACCAGAAAGGCCCTGCCTTCTCAATTAAAATCCCGCTCTGTCAGGATTCGCCAACCGCTCTCCGGCCCTGCCCCCGAGAACCGCGGGGAAATCCACAAATCAGCCACACCAACCAGTTCACCGGCCTCCCACAAGAGGGGCAAACCCTGTCGTTGCCAGGGCGGAACGGCGGTTTCCTGTAACCAGATTTTCAGTAACCGTGAGGGACCGTTTCGTTCCGGACGAATGCGCTCTCCGCCCGCTCTTGCCCTGACTTCAATTTCGGGCGCTACACCTCCAGCCGTCCCGGCTGCCTCCAGGTAAAATCGGTAAAGGCCCCATTCCACTGAAGATGACGCAGACAAAACTCTGGGCGAGGCTGGTACCAATTTCGGATCAGCCACCAGATATATGGCATCACGGTAGCGCCGAATGGTGAACCCATCACCTTGAATCTCCGGCGCACCGTCCGCCCTTGCCGAGATCAGTTGTGCCAAAGCCTCCCCCCATTGCTTAATCGACGGAAACGGCCAACCGCGCTTGCGAATTGCCCAATGCAACAGGTTTTTTTGCTCAGCCAAGGTCATGTTGCGGAACCTCATCAGCCCGATAGCGCCACTGGCATCGGCACACGATGCGTACTGAATCTGAGCCAGTTGATCAGCCAACTGGTCTGCTTCACGGCAGGCTTCCACGGTATGATTCACACGCTGCAGAAGCGTAGGCCAGCGCAGCTTGAGCGGTTTCAGGATAGTGTGACGGAGAAAGTTCCGGTCAAAGCGTTCGTTGTCATTGCTTGGGTCGTCCGCCCATTTCAAGGCAAACCGGTTCGCCCATCGGGTAAGCTGCTCACGGTCGAAAGCCAGTAACGGCCGGAACAGGACCCCTTTTCCCAGTGGACGCTGGACGGGCATACCGGCCAAACCTGCAACCCCGGTGCCACGTATCAACCGAAACAACACCGTTTCGGCCTGGTCATCATTGTGGTGTGCCATCAGCAATACTTCACCGGACCTCAAGCGCCGCTCGAACGCTTGATACCGTTCATTCCGGGCAGACTCTTCAAGACCAGCCCCGTTATTCGAGTTAACCGCCACCGCCTCAACAACCAGCTCAACACCCAGTTCATGGCAAACCGCGCGGCAGTGAGCCTCGCATTCACCAGCATTGGGTTGCAGTTGGTGATTTATATGAATAGCAGCGATGTGGCCGCCGAAGCACTGGTGAGCAGCGTAGAGAAGGAGCGTGGAATCAAGGCCACCGCTGAATGCCACCCACACTTTTGAGGCTGAAGGGGTGACACTTAAAGCGGCTAGGAGCTCCGGGGGCCAGACGGCATCAACCGGGCGGTTTTTACCGCCCGGTGTCATAACGGGTCAAACGCTCATAACGCTGGGCAACCAGATCATCGGGTGCCAGCCTGCACAGCTCCTCAAGACCTTCGTTCAGGTTCTTGCGCAATGCCTGAGCCATCTCCTCCGGTTTGCGATGGGCGCCGCCCAGCGGTTCCGAGATCACGCGGTCGGCCAGACCAAGCGTCTTCAGACGGTCAGCGGTCACACCCATCGCTTCGGCCGCAGTGGCGGCGTAATCCGCACTTTTCCAGAGGATTGAGGCACAACCCTCAGGGGAGATAACGGCATAGGTGGAATATTGCAACATGAAAAGCCGATCACAGACACCGATGGCCAGCGCACCGCCAGAGCCACCCTCACCGATCACCGTGGAAATAATGGGCGTCTTGAGGCGGGACATCACCGCCAGGTTGAATGCAATGGCTTCACTTTGGCCCCGTTCTTCCGCTCCGATACCCGGGTAAGCTCCCGGCGTGTCGATGAATGTCAGGACCGGCATTTTAAACCGCTCGGCCATCTCCATCAGGCGAAGAGCCTTACGATAACCTTCTGGCCGGGGCATACCAAAATTGCGCTTGACCTTGTCTCGGACCTCACGCCCTTTCTGATGGCCGATAACCATCACCGGACGATTATCCAATCGGGCGGTGCCCCCGACGATGGAGAGATCGTCCGAGTAATGACGATCACCGTGGAGTTCGTCAAAATCCTCACAGATCAGATCAATATAATCCCGGGTATAGGGGCGTCGCGGGTGCCGGGCCAGGCGGGAGATATCCCAGGGGGCCAGATCGGAGAAAATGCTTTCCGTCAGACTGACACTTTTGTTCTTGAGCCGGCTGATCTCGTCGGTAATATTGATTTCGGTATCGTTTCCCACCATTCGAAGCTCTTCAATCTTGGCTTCAAGGTCGGCAATTGGCTGTTCAAAATCCAGATAGTTTGGGTTCATGATGTTCCGTCATTTTTGCCAAGCGAAGGATAAATTGCTGCAAAGTCCCCCGCAAGTTCAGAATTTCGCTAAAAATAGCAGCGCAGTTTCACAAGCAAAAGCGGACATTGGTATGAGTTGTCCATTCACATCTTCAATCATAGACCAGTTCCACTGCCTGGTCGCCCACCAGATACCTCAGTTCGAGCAACAACGCGTCATCGGGCTGAACACGCCAGCTATCGCCGAGTTGAATGCGTGTGCGGGCATCCGCGCCCTGATAATCAATCCAGACCGGGCTCCCTTCACAGCGAAACGGTCGCAAAGTCTCGTCAAGCCTGTCCAGCAAGCCGTTCTGCAACTGATCTGCTTTCAAAGCCAACTGAAGTCCGCGACTGAATCGCTGGCGCGCAGAGCCAACATCCATAATATCACTAACCCGCACTTTCATCTGGCCTGAGTAATCATCATGGCTGACCTGCCCTTCAACCACAATCACCTGATCTGACTGCAGCAATTCACGATTGGCGTAAAATACTTCCGAGAACAGCGTTGCCTCAATTCGGGCGCTACGGTCATCCAGGGTGATAAAGCACATGGTCTGGCCAGTGCGGGTTTTCATAGTGCGCTGTGCCACCACCAATCCCGCCAGGCGTTGCGGCGTCCGGGAAGGCTTAAGGTCAGCAATGGATGAACGCACGAACCGACGGACCTCGCGCTCGTACTCGTCGAAAGGGTGGCCCGTGAGGTAAAGCCCAAGGGTATCTTTTTCGCCCTTCAAACGCTGCTTTTCAGACCATTCCCGTATATTGACCACATCGTCGAACAGGTTGGTGTCATCATCGCCACCGAGCATCTCCCCGAACATGTCCACCATGCCCACGGACTCATTTCGGGATTGCTGATCGGCCTGTTGGATCGCCTTGTCAATACTTGCAGTAATGTGCGCCCGTCCCGGACCGAGCTTATCCATGGCACCTGACCGGATCAGGGCTTCCATGGCGCGCTTGTTAACCTTTTTCATGTCTACCCGGCGACAGAATTCAAACAGATCCTTGAACGGGCCAGCCGCCGCCCGAGCGTCCACAATGCTCTGGATCGGGCCTTCTCCAAGACCTTTGATGGCCCCGAGGCCGTAAACAATCTGGCCGCCATCGTTAACCGTGAAGGTATATTCCGAGGTGCTGACATCGGGTAACACCAGGTCCAGCTTGAGGTGGCGGCACTCTTCCACCAGAGTGACGACCTTGTCGGTGTTCTGCATATCCGCCGTCAGCACGGCAGCCATGAACTCTGCTGTGTAGTGAGCCTTCAACCACAAGGTTTGGTAGGACACCAGGGCGTAGGCTGCGGAGTGGGATTTGTTGAAGCCGTATCCGGCGAACTTTTCTACCAGGTCAAAAATGTTTTCTGCCAGGGTCTCGGTGATGTTGTTGTTTTTGCAGCCCTCGATGAAAATGGCTTTCTGTTTTTCCATTTCCTCGGCTTTTTTCTTGCCCATGGCCCGCCGCAACAGATCGGCGCCACCGAGACTGAAACCAGCCATCACCTGAGCAATCTGCATAACCTGTTCCTGATACAGGATAATGCCGTAGGTGGGCTCCAGCACCGGCTTCAAGCCTTCGTACTGGAAGTCCGGATGGGGATAGGCCACTGGCTGACGACCGTGCTTACGGTCGATAAAATCGTCCACCATACCGGATTGCAAAGGCCCGGGACGGAACAACGCCACCAGGGCGATCATGTCTTCCAGGGTATCGGGCTGCAGCCGCCGGATCAGATCCTTCATGCCCCGTGATTCAAGCTGAAACACCGCGGTAGTGTCCGCTTTTTTCAGCATTTCAAAGGATTTTCGATCAGTCAGCGGAATATCGTTGATATCCAGCTTTGATTCACCCCGCTGCTCCCGGCGCGGGTTGATCATGCCCAACGCCCAGTCGATGATGGTCAAGGTCCGCAAACCCAGAAAGTCGAACTTCACCAATCCGGCTTCTTCCACATCGTTCTTGTCGAACTGGGTAACCAGGCTGCCGCCCTCGTCATCGCAATACAGCGGCGAGAAATCCGTGATTTTGGTCGGGGCAATGACCACGCCGCCAGCGTGTTTGCCCGCATTTCGGCAAACACCTTCAAGCTTCAGGGCCATTTCCCAGATTTCCTGGGCTTCTTCATCCTGCTCCAGAAATTCCCGCAAAGGCTCTTCCTGTTCCAGGGCTTTTTCCAGTGTCATGCCGACTTCAAACGGAATCATCTTGGACAATCGGTCGGCCAGCCCGTAGGACTTGCCCTGGACCCGCGCCACATCCCGCACCACCGCTTTTGCCGCCATGGTGCCGAACGTGATGATCTGGGAGACCGCTTCGCGACCATATTTTTCGGCCACATAGGCAATGACCCGGTCCCGCCCTTCCATGCAAAAATCTACGTCAAAGTCAGGCATCGACACCCGTTCAGGATTCAGGAAGCGCTCAAACAGCAAGTCGTATTCCAGCGGGTCGAGATCGGTAATAGACTGGCAGTAGGCCACCAGCGAGCCAGCACCTGACCCCCGGCCCGGGCCGACCGGCACACCGTTGTTCTTGGCCCACTTGATGAAGTCCATAACGATCAGGAAGTAACCGGGAAACCCCATCTGCGTGATGATATTGAGCTCAAAATTCAGCCGGTCGTAGTAGGCCTGACGCTTCTGGTCATACTCTGGATCGTCTTTCGGCAGGGTTTTGGCGAGGCGGTCTTCAAGACCTTCCTCAGACACCTTCCGGAAGTATTCGTCCATGGTAAGG
The DNA here is from genome assembly GCF_040882185.1 of Marinobacter sp. Classification (GTDB taxonomy): domain Bacteria; phylum Pseudomonadota; class Gammaproteobacteria; order Pseudomonadales; family Oleiphilaceae; genus Marinobacter. The sequence continues at coordinate 188,864 of NZ_JBBEBW010000036.1, forward strand.
CCGGCAGGAATCGGGTAGTTCGGCAGGAAGTACTCGCCCATCCGAACTTTCACGTTACAGCGACGGGCGATCTCAACGGTATTTTCAATCGCTTCGGGAATATCCGAAAATAGCTCGGCCATCTCCTCCGAACTGCGCAGATACTGCTGATCACTGAAGCGTCGGTCACGGCGCGGGTCATCCAGGGTGCGACTTTCACCAATACAGACCCGGGCTTCGTGGGCTTCGAAATCATCGGCGTAAAGAAAGTGCACATCGTTAGTGGCCACGACCGGACAGTCGAGGGCTTCGGCCAGTTCGACGCTAGAGTGCAGGCATTCTTCGTCGTTGATACGGCCGGTCCGCTGCAGCTCCAGATAATAGCTATCCGGAAACAGCGCCATCCAGTATTCAGCTCGGCTGCGGGCGAGCTCGGGCTTGCCGGCCAGCATCGCCTTGCCAACATCGCCCAGCTTGCCGCCAGAAAGCACAATCAATCCGGAGGCACGCTGTTCTATCCAGCTTCGCTGGGCAATCGGCCGCCCATAACGCTGACCTTCGGTGTAGCCAAGTGAAATAATCTCAGTCAGGTGCAGATAACCGGTGGCATCAGCGGCCAATAACGTTAATCGGAACGGGCTCTCCGGCTCTTCCGGGTTATCCAGCCAGATGTCGGCTCCAATAATCGGTTTGATACCGGCCCCGAGCGCGCCTTTGTAGAAGCGTACCAGCGAACACATATTCGACTGCTCAGTCAGACCTACCGCAGGCATGTCGAGATCCGCTACACGTTTGATCAGCGGCTTAACGCGCACCAGGCCGTCGACCAGTGAATATTCTGAATGGACGCGGAGATGTACAAAGGTCGTGGCCATAACGTCAGGTATTTCCAATTTTTCAGGCATGAATGCAAAGGGCGAGCTTACCCTGGACGCCTCAGCGTTTGATCAGATCCAGCAGGTCTTTTTCGGTCTGAGGCCCGAAACGGGCTTCAAGCAACTCGCCGTCAGGGTTAACGACAAAGGTCGCAGGCAATGCCACCGGCAATTTCCAATCAAAGGCAGGGCCGGGATCTTCTGCCAGCATATCAAAACGAATATCCATCTTCGCACCCAGATTCACTAACTCCTCCCCGCGGATGCCATCAAAATTAACGCCCAGCACAGTGATGTCGGGGTTATCATCGAGGATGTTAAGTTCAGGAATTTCTTCCAGACAGGGTTTACACCACTCAGCCCAGTAATTGACCAACACCCACTGCCCGCGGAGGGAATCCCAATCGAGAGTCTGTCCAGAAGCCTGTTCAAATTCGATTTTTTCACACCCCGCCAGCGCGAGTACCAGCGCGGCGAGCATGATCCTGGGGTACTTCAAGGACGAGCCTCCTGTTAGACTGTGGCAGTCATAGTGAACGGTGATTGTACCTTACCAGGACACCACGCCAAGTGGATCGACATTAACATGCCCGAATAGTCCTTGAGCTTAACTGAGCTCACCGTCGTACAGTCTTGAAATCAAACCGGAAAAATACCATGTCGGAAGCCCATGATTATGTGCTGGTTCTATACTACAGTCGAACCGGTCAAACTGCGGAAATGGCCTCACAGATTGCCCGGGGGGTTGCCAGAATTAACGGTATGGAAGCACGCGTCCGAACTGTACCGCCGGTGTCTGCGGATACCGACGCCTCTGCACCCGCAGTGCCAGATACAGGCGCGCCATACTGCAGCAAAGATGACCTGAAAAACTGTGCAGCTTTGGCCCTGGGCAGTCCTACCCGCTTTGGCAACATGGCGGCGCCACTTAAATATTTTCTCGATAGCACTGGCGACCTATGGTTAAGCGGCGCCCTGGCGGATAAGCCGGGGGGCGCATTTACTTCCACGGGCAGTCTGCACGGCGGCCAGGAAACCACCATTCTCAGTATGATGTTACCACTGCTCCATCACGGCATGATTGTATGTGGCGTGCCTTATTCTGAAAGCGCATTGAATGAAACCCGGTCTGGCGGAACGCCCTACGGACCTTCCCATTGGGCAGGCACCGGCGCCCAACAAGCCCTGACCGATCATGAGAAAGCGATTTGCCAGACCTTCGGTCAGCGTCTCGCCTCGATTGCCCTGCGACTTGCCCCCAACAGGAATTCTTAATGCTGTACGCCCAAAAAGCAAAGATCACTCTGGTTTCTACGGCACTGCTTTATCTCGCCATCCTCGCAACACTTTTGATTACCACGTTCTACCCGGAGCCGGTGGAAAACGTGTCGGTGATCCTGATTCTGAGCGTTAAACTGATTCCGCTTCTTTTATTTGTGGTGCCGGTATTCCGGGGCGATAACCGGGGCTACATCTGGCTGAGCTTCGTGGTTATTTTCTACTTCACCCAGGCGGTGGTGTCTGCATGGCTCAGCGAAGGTGACTTCGCACCGGTGTTGTTGGCAATCTTGACCTTCGCCCTCTTTACTGTTGCCATGATTCACCTCAAGACCAACCGGCTCTGATCCGGTCTCAGGTATTGCCTCAAACTTACTGTCAAGGGAATAATTAATGGCCGACCACCCACTTCCGGCGCCACACCGATCAACGCTTACCCTTAGGGACGTATGCTCAGCATTGGTAAGCAGTGGCGAGGTGGATCAAGAGGAAGCCGAACGCATTATGGCCGCCAATCTGGGGGCTGAAAGCGCCTCCAGGCACCCGCTGGAAATCGTCGCGATTGCCGCGCCCACGAGTTTGAAAAGCAAGCGTTCGCTGGACCTTGAGCGGCTCACCCACTGGCTTGCGGATTGGTCGCAACAGCCCTATTACCATATCGATCCCCTCAAGATCGATACTCCCGCAATTGCAAAGGCGATGTCCTACGCCTTTGCCCAGCGCCACGGCATCCTGGCGGTGGAAATCCGCAAGGATGAGGCGCTGATTGCCAGTGCAGAACCGTTCAAAAGTGATTGGGAAGCCAACCTTCGCCATGTTCTGCAGAAAGACGTCAAACGGGTAGTCGCAAACCCGGAAGATATCCGCCGTTACACCGTGGAGTTTTATCAGCTCGCCAGCTCAGTCAGTAAAGCAAGTTCCGGGCAGGGCAAGAGCGCGGGCGGCAATCTTCACAACTTTGAGCAGTTGTTGGACATTGGTAGTGGCAGCGATCCGGACGCCAATGACCAGCATGTGGTCAAAATCGTCGACTGGTTGCTGCAATACGCCTATGACCAGCGCGCCAGCGATATCCATATAGAGCCTAGACGTGGGGTGGTACAGGTTCGCTTTCGCATCGATGGTGTGCTTCACAATGTCTATGAATTTCCGGAACAGGTCGGCGTTGCAGTCACCAGTCGCCTGAAAATTCTTGGCCGGCTTAACGTCGCAGAAAAACGGCGGCCCCAGGATGGTCGTATTAAAACCCGCAAGCCTGATAACAGCGAGGTCGAGCTTCGTCTTGCCACAATGCCAACCGCCTTTGGCGAAAAAATGGTGATGCGGATATTTGATCCGGAAGTGTTACTCAAAGGCTTCGAACAATTGGGGTTCTCGAGAGAGGACCGAAGCCGCTGGAAGGACATAACCGGCAGGCCCCACGGCATAGTACTGGTCACTGGACCCACGGGTTCCGGTAAAACCACCACGTTGTACTCCACTCTGAAACAACTCGCCACCTCAGAAGTGAATGTCTGCACCATCGAAGATCCCATTGAGATGGTAGAGCCGGCATTTAACCAGATGCAGGTACAGTCCAACATTGATCTGACCTTTGCTGCAGGGGTGCGCTCCTTATTGCGCCAGGACCCGGATATCATCATGATTGGTGAGATTCGTGACCTGGAAACAGCAGAAATGGCGGTGCAGGCGGCCCTCACCGGACACCTTGTACTATCGACGCTGCACACCAATGACTCACCAAGTGCCATAACACGCCTTCTGGAACTGGGCATACCCGCCTACCTTATCCGCGCTACCGTACTCGGGGTCATGGCCCAGCGTCTGGTCCGCACACTTTGCCCTCACTGTAAAAGCCCGGGGCCCGTTGATGAAGAGGCGTGGGCGAGTTTAACCAGACCCTGGAAGGCCGCCCCGCCGAAAGAATTCTACCGACCAGTGGGTTGCCTGGAGTGTCGTAACACAGGTTACATGGGGCGCGCAGGTGTGTACGAAATTCTGCAACTGTCCAGCGAACTGGTCGGCCAGATTGATGAACGCTGCGAGCTGGAACAGCTCCGGGTTAAAGCCTATAAGGATGGCATGAAATCACTGCGCCTGAGCGGAGCCCAAAAGGTCGCGGCTGGCCAAACCACGGTCGAGGAAATCCTTCGGGTGACGCCGGAAAGCCAGCGTTGAGGCGTTTCGTTTCCGGGCTTGGGCGGTTGGCCTCATACCGCATTGCTCCAGTAACGACTGCCAGGCTTCGGTGTGCTGTTGCACCGCTTTGTCCAATCGTTGCCACAAGCCGTCTTCCGCAGTAACACTCAACGTAGTCCGATAATATGATTCGAAACTTGCTGGCATGACCTCGCGCTGTTGCGTCGCAAGCTCTGTGAGTGGCGCAACCACTGTATCCCGGTGGCGGCGTACGGAAGCGAGATAAGGCTGAATTTTCTCGATGTACACACTGAAGAACATCGACTGGACAATTCTGGCCTGTTCATTCGGCTGGCCTCCAATGCACAGGGGTCTGCCTTCGAGACGCTGGGCAATCAGGCCCGTCCCGTCGGTGAGCCTCGCAATCACTAATCTTGCACTGTTAATCAACTGGCCAGCTTTGTGCTCCGAGAGCCAGCTCTGATGCACATTTCCCAGGTAATCCAGATCCTGATCAAGCTGCCCGGCATTTAAAGCTGCAACGGTTTGATTCAGTTGTCTGAGATCATTTGTCAACTCAGCGCTGGCAGGAGCCTCAACCGGCAACCTGCCCTTGGCCGAAGTGAACAAGGACTCGATTTCTTCTACTCCCCAGGTGGCATTCCAAATGGCAAGAGGCAAAGATTTCTGTTTACTCGCGATGGCTTTTTGAAGGTCCGAAGCAAGCTCTTCATTTTCGATGCTTGGCAGACACTTGCGGGCTGCCTGGATAAAGCGGACTTCATAGCGCAAGCGGTTTAGCGGCTGCATCACCCGGCCCATGATTGACGCTTTTTCGCCAACCACGCGTTGAAGCTCACAACCATAGAGCGACAGAAAATCAAGCATACCGAGCTCGGTGACGGGAATCGCCAAAGTGCGATCGCGGGGCCTGGGGAGAGGTTTAACATCAGGAATCTCCGAAAAGACCGGAGCCAACTCGAGCACCCGGCCAACGCGCTCGACATACTCTTCCATCATGTCATCAGGTGCGTCAAACGGACTGCAGCCCGCCAGCAATAACAGGCACACGAACATACTGCTTGTGCGAGTATTGGCCACGACGCCCCCGAAGATAATCAGTACGTCCTTGCACATAAAGGTAAGGCGGTTCGCAAAGTTCAACGCACTTTGAGCACCGCATCCACTTCAGAGAAATCACGCATGACCGGGCGGTCGGTTACCGGCAGGCTTCCCTCTCGGACCAGCCATGCTGTCTTGATTCCCACCGCCTCCGCAGCCTCAAGTTCCGCCTCAATATCGGAGAGGAACAAAACCGTTACAGGCTCGAGCCCGAGCTCGTCCAGAATGTTCTGATACGAAGCCGACTCTTTTTTAGGCCCCATGCGCGTATCGAAATAGCCACTGAAACAGGGCGTCAGGTCGCCATACTCGCTGAAGCCGAAGATCAGTTTCTGAGCCTTGACAGAGCCGGAAGAATAGACGTACAGACGCAAACCCCGATCATGCCAGTGGGTAAGATATTCGGCAGCGTCGGCGTAGACATGGCCTTTGAAGGCGCCCTTTTGGTAACCCTGCTCCCACAGCATTCCCTGCAGGGCTTTCAATGACGTTTCCTTGCGATCCTCCCGAATCCAGTCGAGCAACACTTCAACCAGCTTATCGACAGCGTCTGCCGGTTGGCCGGACTGAGCCGCCACCACATCCAACTGCTCGCGAATGGCAGGATTATCAGCAACCCCCTCCTTAACGAACTCGGCCATGTGTTCAGCGGCATAGGGAAAAAGCACCTCATGTACGAACGAAATCGAGCTGGTGGTGCCCTCGATATCGGTCAGCACTACCCTGATCATCAGGCCGCTCCAGTCAGTTGTTCATAGCGAGGTAGCTGGCTTGCGATATCTTCACCGGTGAAATCCGCTACCCAGCCTTCCGGATTGGTGAACAGCCGAATCGCTGTGAATTCGGGCTCTGGCCCCATGTCAAACCAGTGACGGGTGCCGTTCGGCACGCTGATCAAGTCATTTTTCTGGCACAGAACCGCATAAACTGATTCTCCAAAGTGGAGGTAGAACAAGCCCTGCCCTCGTACAAAAAAGCGCACTTCATCTTCGCTATGGGTGTGCTCATCAAGAAATTTCTTGCGGAAAGCATCCTTCTGGGGATTATCTGCGCTGAGGCTGATCACGTCGGCGGTCTGGAAACCACATTCCGCTTTCAGACCTTCTATTTCCTCGCGATAAGCTTCGAGCACTTGCCCCTGGCTGGCGTCTGCAGGTAAATCACGGGTTGGCCACTGCTCAAACCGTACCCCCTGCTCTGACAGTAATTCAGCAATCCTGGGTGGGTTATCCGTTACTGTTTCCGGGCTTGTCGGAGCGCCTTCCTGATAAATAGTCAACGTTGTCATCGCAGAACCCTCATGGTTTCCAGTTCGCACTCAAATAAAAATTCAAAAGCCTCAATATGACGCAGACAGTCTGACATGGTGCGGCCCCAGGTATAAAGACCGTGACCACGGATGAGATATCCTGGCTGATCCGGATACGCCGCAAACCAGTCTTTCGTGGCTTCTGCCAGCTCGTCGATATTTTGGGTGTTTTCAAACACCGGGATAACCAGCGTGGATCGATGGGTATCCACGCCGTCAAAGGCTTTCTGAAGCTCATAATCCTTGAGCTGCAGCGGCTCGCCTGCTGGCAATAAGCGACTTAATACAGTGGCTTTTACTGAGTGGGTGTGCAGTACCACGCCTACCTCCGGGAAAATCTCATAAAGCACGGTATGGAGACGGGTTTCGGCGGACGACCGGCATTGGCTCTGGACCGGCTTGCCCGTCAGGTCGACCACCATCACGTCGCCAGAAGTAAGCTGGCCCTTGTGGCGTCCGGAGACGGTAATCGCAATATGCTCGTGATCGATTCTGGCGGAATAGTTACTGCTGGTAGCCGGAGACCAACCCCTCTGATACAGGAACTGTCCTGCCTCAATAATGGCCTGAGCGGCCTCGGCATAACGGGTGACGTCGAACACTGGGTATCCCCTGAAGTCTGGCAAGCATGAATAATCGCTGGCTTTATTATAAGGCGGCAGACCCCGCTCGCAAACGGTAACGGGTACTGACTGAAAAGCCGCGCTGGCCAAAGTCGTCAAACCGCCAGTGGCAGGATACGCTGACGCTTTCCGGTCAATGCAAACAGCGCGTTACCCAGAGCGGGAATAACGGGCGGCAGGCCTGGTTCGCCAACGCCGGTGGGCAATTCCCGGCTGTCGATAATGTCCACCCGTATGTCAGGCTTGGCGGCCATCGCCATCAACCGATAATCATGGAAGTTGCTCTCTTGGACAGAGCCGTTCTTCAGCGTGATCCTGCCGTACAACGCAGCAGTCAGGCCGAAGATAATGCCGCTTTCCATCTGATCCCGGACAATATCGGGGTTGACCACCTGCCCGCAGTCAACCACGCAAGCCACCTGGTGCACCTGTATTTCCCCTGCGCTGATGCTGGCTTCGACAACTTGTGCTACATAAGTCCCGAAACTCTGATGCAACGCGATGCCACGTGCCCTTCCGCTGGCGGGTGCATCTCCCCAATTGCCCAGTGCTGCCGCCCGCTCAAGAACGGCCAGGTGCCGTGGTTCATGGGCAATGAGCCGTCGACGGAATTCGAACGGGTCCTGTCCCAGCGAATGGGCCACCTCATCCATAAACGTCTCGACCGCAAAACCATTGTGGGAATGCCCCACTGAACGCCACCAGGTAATCGGTATGCCCGCGTCGGTGTGGGTATGGCGAATATTCAGGTTATCGACCAAATAGGGATAATCGATAGCCCCTTCTATCGCGGAAACGTCTTTGGGCGTTGCGATTCCCTCTGCCATCAACCCTACCGAGCCTAAGGTATCGTATAGAAATTTCGGAGCCCAGGGGTACTGGGCCGGAGCGGCATCCCGGACATACCAGTCAAGAATTTGCGGACCGACGATCTGATGGTGCCAACCCGTGAGCTCTCCGTTCCGGATGGCCGCTTTAAGACGGTGAAGCATGGCTGGGCGAAACCAGTCGTGTCGGGTATCTTCTTCCCGCGACCACAAAAGCTTGACCGGCCGACCCACGCGGAAAGCCACGGCCGCTACCTCACCAATGAAGTCCTGAGTCAGACGTCGACCGAAGCCACCCCCGATAAACGTGGTATGAATGGTGACATCTGCCGGTGAAAGATCCGTCACTCGGGCTACCGCGATACGGCCAATATCCGGCGCCTGAGTGGGAGCCCAGACTTCCATTTTGCCATCGCTATAACGGGCTGTGGCATTCATGGGCTCCAGGGTTGCATGGGCCAGAAAAGGCTGTTCATAGCTGGCCTCCAAAACCTCAGTCGCCTGTTCGAAAGCGTCGTCGATATCGCCTTCGCTCCGCTCTCTATCTCCTTCATCGTCGTCCGCTGCAGAGTAATAGCGCTCCATGACCTCGTCACTGGACAATGATAACGCATCGACCTCATCCCAGGTCACGGTGAGTTGCTGCTGGGCTTTACGAGCGCGCCAGTATTTGTCAGCAACAATGGCTACTCCGCCCGCGACCTCAAAGACGTCGATTACACCGGTCATTTCCCGAAGCCCACTGGCGTCGAAGGCCTTCACTCGGGCACCGATCCTCGGCGGGCGGGTTATCACTGCGTACACCATGCCTGGCAGCTCTACGTCAATGCCGTACTCGGCACTTCCGGTTACTTTGGCCTGGGCATCAAGCCGCCCTCGAACTTTGCCAATGTATTGCCATTGGGATGGAGTTTTCAGAACAGGATTTGATGGCACATTCTCCATTGCCGCGAGCTCAACCAACTGACCGAAGTTCAGCGTCTCCTGCCTGTTGGGGTGCGACACTCGCCCCTCGGCGACGGTACATTCGTTTGCAGGAACAGCCCAGACACGGGCTGCGGCGGCTACCAGCATGGCTTTGGCGGACGCACCGGCCAACCGCAAGGGCCCCCAGCTTGTGGCCAGACTTGTACTGCCACCGGTGAGCTGGAGCTTATACAGCGGATTCCGGTAGTCCGTATCCACCGGGGCGAATCTTGGCTGGACCTGATCAGGACGAACACCCAACTCCTCAGCGATCAATGTGGTCAATCCCGTATAGGTACCTTGCCCCATCTCTACTCTTGCCAGAGTGAAGAAGATCTCATCATCAGCGGTCAGCTCAAGCCAGGCATCCTGTGTCCAGTTGCCTTCAGATTCGAGACCTTCAGTTTGCGTCGTTCCACAGCCCGGAAGGGTGAATGCCAGTAACAGGCCACCTGTACTGGTACCCGAAGCTTTGAGGAAATCACGGCGAGTCATACTCATCTCAAACCTCAGGGCTGTTTACTACGGTCACTATGCCGGTTTCTGCTCCGCGCTCGATCCCATTCCGGGCTACCACGGACTGCACAGCGGCGAAGATTTTCGAGTAGGTGCCGCAACGACAAAGATTACCGCTCATGGCTGCGATGATGTCGTCATCAGAGGGCGAAGCGTTGGTGGCCAGTAGATGAGCGGCAGTCATTATCTGACCTGATTGGCAGTAGCCGCACTGGGGCACGCCATGATCTATCCACGCCTGTTGTAGCACGTGAAGTCTGCCTTTCTCCGGCAAGCCTTCAATGGTGGTAATGGACTGACCAGCAACCATGCTGACCGGGGTCGAACACGATCGCAAGGGCGTACCATTCATGTGCACAGTGCACGCGCCGCACAACCCAGCACCACAACCGAATTTGGTGCCTTTAAGACCAACTTCATCACGAAGCGCCCATAACAGCGGTGTGTCATCCTCGATATCGAGAGTGAATTCTTCCCCGTTGACAGTCAGTGCTATGGGCATCGTCCGCGCCTCCTGTTTCTCGCTCAGTCGTCCAGACATTCACCAAGCAAAGCACTTTGGCTCAATCGCCGCCATGAGCTTCACGGTTAAGCTGCTTTTTCAGGTCACTTTTGCGGATCATCACATAGACCGCACCCGTGCCCCCGTGGTGCTTCTGCGCTGAATGAAAAGCCAGTACGTCATCAAGTTCCGGCAGCCATTTGGCCAGGTAGCTTTTCAGTTGAGCAATTTTATCGGGGTTTCGCTCCCCTTTGCCGTGCAGTACCAGCACCGACCTCACACCATAACGAACACAGTCCTGAACAAAACCGTAAACTTCGCGGCGGGCTTCATCAACGGTCATTCGATGCAGGTCAAGCCGGGCCTCAATAGGGTACTGGCCTTGCCGAAGCTTTCGGAACACCCCATGCTGAATGCCTGGACGCTGCCAACTCAGAATATCGTGAGCAGTGAGCAACTCAACAGCATCAGCGGTTAATGGGTTGGTGTCACGCCTGGGTTGATCCAGAGCTGCCCGTTGCCGCTCCAGGTGGCCCGGCGTGAGTTCCCGGGGGGCTTTGACATCAGCGCGATTAGGGCGGCGGATGCGACGGACGTCGTGCATTTCCTGCAGAAAATCAAGGCGTTCATCTTTAGTAGTCATAGCGGTATCTGATGGAACGTAAGTATTGAAACTCTATCATTGGTTATACGACCAATAAAGAAAACCAGTTCCCGACGCTACCTTTTCCATAATTCAGGCTTATGCACTTCGCGTCTGGGCTACAATGCAAACAAAGTCCTGACCTTGTGTCCCGTCTGGCTAATTCGTTGACTTACTGCGTGACGCTGGGGTTTCTGGCCAAGGCGCCTGTCCGAAGGTATGGTGGCTCCATATCAAGGGCAGGCAACACCGGCCAGAAGCCACAGCGTCGCGCCCTTCGGGAGCCGCTGAGGGCATTGAAAGCCGCGTTGCAGCGTCTCGATTTGGAACCACCAAACCTTCGCCACTGCGCCTAGCTCTCAATGCCCTCAGCGGCTCAGTAGGTTAACGAATTAGCCAGACGGGACACTGGAGGAACCATGGAACACACTAACACCAGTATACGCCCGCAGAACACTCGGGCCATCATGGCATTTCTTCGGGAACACGCCCCTTTCTCCAGTATGGATGATGGCCACCTCGCCCATTTTGCCGAACATTCGACCCTGAAATACTACGCCGATGAGGATGTGGTGTTATGCCCTGAAGACGGCGCCGTGACGACCTTTAATGTCGTGAAGCAGGGCCGTATCCGGGGTGAGCGGCTGAAAAGTTCTGGAGGAGAGACCGAAACGACCTTCGAGATCAGTCAGGGTGAATGTTTTCCGCTGGCAGCTTTGATCGGGGAACGCCCTACCCGAACATTGCACCGGGCTGCTGGCGATACATTCTGCCTCAGCCTGGACCATGATGGCTTCGTTACCCTGTTTTCTGAAAGCGAACCGTTTCGTGATTTCTGTCTGCGAGGCGTGAGCAGTCTGCTTGATCAGGTCAACCGGCATATTCAGTCCGGCGCCATGGCGTCCATCAGCCCCACTACGTCCCTTGACACCCCACTGGACCGCTTTGCTATCCGCAATCCTATCGTATGTTCGCCTGACCTGCCGGTGCGAAAGGTCGTGGCAAGGATGCATGAGAACAACGTCGGCAGCATGATCATCACTGACGATAACCGTCATCCAACTGGGATATTTACCCTCCGGGATCTTCGCACCATGGTAGCCGAACAACAGGCAACCCTGGACGATCCGGTGAGCAAGGTCATGACGCCTGCGCCACGCTGCCTGCCGTCCACAGATCATGCCTTTGATGCCGCTTTGCTGATGGCGGAGCACCATTTTGCCCATTTGTGTGTGGTGGACTCGGAGGATCGCCTGATCGGCGTTGTTTCCGAGCGCGATCTGTTCTCACTCCAACGAGTGGGGCTTGTTCACCTGGCTCGCACCATTGGCACCGCAAGCCATTTACGCACCCTTGTAAGTTTACGAAGTGAGGTGTCCCGGCTAGTGGACACAATGCTTGCCCACGGCGCCGATTCTGGTCAGATTGTCAAAATAATAACCACGTTGAATGATGTGACGGTTCGGCGGGTGCTCGAGCTAAATATCAAAAAACATGATCCGGGTATCCCCTTCACCTGGCTGACATTCGGTAGTGAAGGCCGACAGGAGCAAACTCTTCTAACAGATCAGGATAATGGCATTTTGTTCGAAACGCCGGACGGAATGACAGAAGGCCAGGTCAGAGAGAAATTGCTGCCATTTGCCGAGAGGGTGAATCACGAACTGGCAGAATGCGGCTTTACCCTTTGCAAAGGCAACATCATGGCCAGCAATCCTAAACTGTGTCTGAGCAGCAACGAGTGGGACGACTGGTTTATCAGATTCATTGATGACTCGACGCCACAAAACCTGATTTATTCCTGTATTTTTCTCGATATGCGGGCGGTATTTGGTCCCGATAAACCTCTGGATGACCTACTGAAAAAAATCGTGAATCGAATCGAGAAAAACGGTCTGTTTCAGAAAATGCTGGCAGGGAACGCCGTCACCCGACGGCCGCCACTCACGGTTTTCAGAACGTTCAGATATGCGCCCGATGGCGAAAAAAACACCCTGGACCTGAAACGACAGGGGCTGGCACCTTTTGTTGAGGCGGTGCGAGTGTTTGCCCTTGCCAACGGCATTGAAGAGCCCAATACTCTTGAGCGCATGGATCGACTGGTAGAAAAAGGCGTTTTTGATCGTCAGGACGCGAGCGCATGGAAGGAGGCATATAGCCTCATACAGCTCATTCGTATGCGAACCCATCAGGAGCAACTGGCCGCACAACACCCGTTATCGAACTATATTAATCCAGATGACCTGAACCCACTGGACCGCCGTATTCTGCGTGAGTCTTTCCGCCAGGCCCAGCGTCTGCAACAGAAACTCGAGACAGCCTATTTGCTGTAATAACCGGATTCCTCATGCTGGACCAATTTAAAGACTGGCTTAACCGGCGCCTGACCGGCCCGGCAGAACACCACGACCTGCAACACTTGCCAGTTCCGAAGATAGCAGGCGGGCAGCATCTGTCAGACTGCCGCCTAATCGTGCTGGACCTGGAAACAACCGGGCTCAACCCGGCGAAGGACCATGTTATTGCCATAGGGGCCGTGGCGATCGATGGACTTAAAATTCCCTTGCACGATCAGTTCGATCTGATCCTCAAGCGCCCCGAACTTGATATCAGCGAAACGGTTCTGATTCACGGCATTACCCCGGAAGCGCTAGTTCGGGGGCATGAGACAGAGGATGCACTGCTTTATTTGCTGGAGTGGATGAATGGCGATCCCGTGCTGGCGTTTCATTCTGCTTTTGATCAGAAATTCCTCGAAAAATCTCTCAAGCATATGTTGGGTTATAACCAGCAACATACCTGGATTGATGTGGCCGAAATCATGCCGGCACTGTTTCCGGAAGCTGAAATGAACCGGGGTCGGCTCGACAACTGGATCGATCATTTCAGGCTTGATATCAGCGCCCGCCACCATGCTGCGGCGGATGCCATGGCAACGGCCGAATTGACGTTAATGGCGCTCAGCCGGGCATTGAGAAAGGATATTACGACGGTAGCGCAATTGACTGAGAAACTTCGGTTCTATCGACAGCTCAAAGCCATGAATCGCTATTAATCACCGCTAATGAATGTTTTGCAGCCATAACCTCCAAGCCAGACACATAACTTTGCTTTATTTCACAGAAACACCTGAGAAATTAGACCTTTTGCCAATATCTATAAAGCTGTTGCGCGGTAGAGTCTTAAGGGGTAACAAGTCGGAGGAGCACATGAAAATAATACTTCCTTCCACCAACCCCCTCTGAAACGTCTTGAGTGAACAATAACAACACTGGAGAGCTGTGTTATGTCCGAACATGCTGACAACGCTGTGAAGTACTGGAAGGCGAACCTTCGCCTTATTGTAGGGAGCATGGTCGTCTGGGCATTCGTGTCCTACGGCTGCGCTATTCTCTTTCGTCCTCTGCTGGCAGGTATCCAGTTTGGCGGCACAGACCTCGGGTTCTGGTTCGCCCAACAGGGTTCCATCCTCACGTTTATCGTTCTGATCTTCTTCTACGCCTGGAGAATGAACACTCTCGATAAACAATTCGGCCTGCACGAGGAGTAAGCACCATGAGTCAATTTGCCATTAACCTGATGTTTGTAGGTGGGTCATTCCTCCTCTACATCGCAATTGCGATCTGGGCGAAAGCCGGAAGCACGAAAGACTTTTACGTAGCAGGCGGTGGTATTCACCCTGTCACGAATGGTATGGCTATCGGTGCAGACTGGATGTCAGCTGCGTCCTTTATTTCCATGGCCGGTTTGATTGCTGCGGGCGGCTATGCCAACTCCACGTTCCTGATGGGCTGGACTGGTGGTTACGTACTCCTGGCGATGTTGCTGGCCCCTTACCTGCGTAAATTTGGCAAGTACACAGTACCCGAGTTTATCGGTGACCGGTTCTACAGCCGGAATGCACGCTTTGTTGCCGTCGCTTGTTTGATTGTGGCGTCTGTTACCTACGTAATCGGCCAGATGGCCGGTGCGGGTGTAGCGTTTTCGCGGTTCCTGGAAGTAGACTCAACCACAGGCTTGATGATTGCAGCCGTTGTGGTTTTCATCTATGCAGTTCTTGGCGGCATGAAAGGCATTACCTATACTCAGGTAGCCCAGTATTGCGTACTGATCGTTGCCTACACCATTCCAGCGGTGTTCATTTCGTTTCAACTGACTGGCAATGCGCTTCCTCCTCTCGGTCTGTTCTCAACTCACATCGACTCCGGCGTACCACTGCTCGAAAAACTGGATGAAGTGATCACGGCTCTGGGCTTCCGGGACTATACCGCTGACGTTGACAACAAACTGAACATGGTTCTGTTTACACTGTCTCTGATGATCGGTACCGCCGGTTTGCCACACGTCATTATTCGCTTCTTCACGGTACCCAAAGTAGCTGACGCTCGCTGGTCTGCTGGCTGGGCTCTGATCTTTATCGCCCTGCTTTACCTGACAGCGCCTGCCGTAGCTTCCATGGCTCGTCTGAACCTGATGACCACCATCTACCCTGATGGCGTTGAGAATCAGGCCATTGAGTATGAGCAACGCCCACAATGGGTTCGTGAATGGGAAGTTACCGGCCTGATCCAATTCGAGGACAAGAACAACGACGGCCGCATCCAGCACTACAACGAGACACCGGCCTTTGCTGAAGAAGCTGCTGCGCGTGGATGGGAAGGTAACGAGTTTACCTACAATAACGACATCCTCGTTCTGGCCAACCCGGAAATTGCTAACCTACCAGGCTGGGTAATCGGCCTGATCGCAGCGGGGGGTCTTGCAGCAGCGTTGTCGACGGCGGCAGGTTTGCTGTTGGCAATATCATCGGCAGTCAGTCACGACCTGATAAAGGGCGCCTTCAAACCGGACATTTCGGACAAGGGGGAGCTACTGGCAGCACGTATATCGATGGCTGTAGCCATAGTGGTGGCCACCTATCTCGGCGCAAACCCTCCTGGGTTCGCAGCACAGGTAGTGGCACTGGCGTTTGGTATCGCGGCTGCATCACTGTTCCCAGCGTTGATGATGGGTATATTCTCCAAGCGGGTTAACAACAAGGGCGCTATTGCTGGCATGCTGGCAGGCTTGGGTTCAACCCTGGTGTATATCTTCATCTTCCTGGGCTGGTTCTTCATCCCTGGCACCAACAACCTTGCCAACACTCCGGACAACTGGCTACTGGGCATTTCGCCCCTCTCCTTCGGTGCAATTGGTGCCATGATCAACTTCGCAGTCGCGTTCGTTGTCTCCAATGCAACAGAAGAGCCACCGGTTGAGATCCAGGAACTGGTTGAAAGCGTTCGTTATCCACGCGGCGCTGGCCAGGCAACTGACCACTAAGCAATAATAGAGCCTTGCGCAGATAGTCATCTGTAAAGGGTTGATCCAAAGCGGGCTTCCTCATTGAGGAGGCCCGTTTTTTTAAGGAAACATTATGTTTTGGGATTTGGTTGCGACGGTATTTGCCGGGCTGGGTGCTGCGGGTATTGCCTACGGCATTCGTGGTCTGACACTGAAAAAGGCGCCTAAGTGGATCATTCCTGTTTTTGCCGGTCTCGGCATGATGGGCTATCAGATCTATATCGAGTACACCTGGTTTGGGCATATGCAATCACGCCTACCTGCTGAGACTGAAGTTGTCAGCACAGTGGAAGACAAGGTTTTCTGGCGTCCCTGGAGCTATTTCGCCCCGCAGATTACCCGCTTTACAGTGCTGGATAAGTCCAGCATCTTACGAGATGTGGCGGGTGAAGATGTGGTGCAGTTTGTTTTGTACCGTTTCAAGAGCAGTTATGGTGATCGGGTTGCAGAAAAGGCCTATTTATTGAATTGCCAATCAAGAGAACTGGTTCCGGTTAGTGAAGCTGGCGAGCCTGAGGTTACAGGCATGAAAACTTTACCATCAGGCAACAAGCTTCTTGAGGCGGCCTGTCGTTAAGCAACCTTTAGTTCAATGTAGCGGGACACTCATCTGGCGTCCCGCAATCTTTAAACACGACTCACAAATCCCTACGCTGTCCCTTCGTTGTTTCCGCTACACTGTTGGCATTATTGAACGGATGTAACGACCGGCTATGACTTTGAATATCAATACCGTTGGAATGTCTCACTCGATGTGCGAGAAAGCCTCTTTATGCTAAGCGTATGGCTGCTTGTTCTAATTTCTATTGCTTATATTTCGCTGCTCTTCGCTATTGCATGGGCTGGTGACCGACACCCAGCCCTTTACCGCAAACGGTTTGCACGCACCCAAGTCTATGCACTGTCATTGGCAGTCTATTTCACATCATGGACTTTCTACGGTGCGGTCGGCCGTGCGACCCAAGAGGGGCTAGGTTTTCTGCCCATCTACCTCGGGCCCTTGCTGATCTTCGTCTTTGGTGCGCCTTTGCTTCGCCGCATCATATTCATTAGTAAACGCAGTAACAGCACATCCATAGCGGACTTCATTGCTTCTCGTTATGGCAAATCTCAATCTCTGGCCGCCATGATTGCCTTTATCGCGTTGGTCGGTAGCGTGCCGTATATCGCCTTGCAATTGAAAGCGATAGCTATGGGTTTCAGTATTTTATCGGACTCGGGAACCGCCACAGGCGAGCTCAGCCAGGCCGCCTGGGGTGATTCTGCCTGGTATATAACGATCGTGCTAACCGTATTCACCATTCTGTTCGGTACCCGTCACCTGGAGTCTACAGAGCACCATCGTGGCATGATCCAGGCCGTAGCTTTTGAGTCTGTTATCAAACTGGTGGCATTTGTTGCAGTCGGGCTCTTCGTCGGTTTCGGGCTCTATAACGGTTTCGGCGATCTGTTCTCCAAGATTGATGCTGCTGGTTTAATGGGCGTCTTGACGACGGACTCTATTGAGGCACCCGCATTCATCACGCAGACGCTTGTGGCCATGCTTGCCATCATCTGTCTGCCTCGCCAGTTCCACGTCATGGTTGTAGAGAATACCGATCACCGGGATTTTGAGACCGCTCGCTGGGCAATGCCGGCCTACCTCATTGTCGCCAGCGCTTTTGTCATTCCTATTGCCGGTGCAGGCTTGATGGCGCCGGGCGCAGACCTGACCAATCCCGATACACTTATTCTCAGCTTGCCCATCCTGGCTGGCGAGCATTGGCTGGCGATACTGGCATTTCTTGGAGGTGGTTCAGCGGCGGCTGCAATGGTTATCGTATGCTCAGTGGCTATTGCCACCATGGTGAGCAACGAAATCGTGATGCCGGCGCTGCTCAAGTTCTTCCGTCCAGGGATGAATAGGCGTGATGATTTAAGCTTTCTGTTGTTGACCATTCGCCGTGTGGCCATTTTCGGCGTACTACTGACAGCTTATGGCTTTTATCGGCTGGCTGGGGCCGATTACAGCCTGACGGCTTTTGGCCTGCTCTCGTTTGCTGCTGTCGCTCAGTTCGGCCCATCGCTGATTGGAGGGATCATCTGGCGACGAGGCAATCATACCGGCGCCGTCTGGGGACTTGCCTTCGGCTTTGCACTGTGGTGCTACACGCTATTGATCCCGGCTATGACATCGACAGGGTGGCTATCAGACACCCTTCTCGACGAGGGCCTCTGGGGACTAAGCTGGACTCGGCCAACCGCCCTGTTAGGACTTGAAGTAGACCGTGTAAGCCATGGCATTATCTGGAGCCTTGGCGTAAACACTTTCCTTTATATAACCCTGTCGTTTTTCACCCGACAGCGGGTACGAGAGAAAATCCAGATTGCTTCTTTCTTTCAGGATCCACAACCTCGCTCTGAAACACCCCAGCAGCAAGCCTGGGTAGGCGAAGTTCTGACCTCTGATCTTCAGGCTCTTGCGGATCGTTTTATGGGTGATGAGCGGGCCGACGCTCTCTTTCGCAATTACGAACGGCGGAACGCAATCAGACTCTCGCCACAGCGGCCAGCTTCGACACACCTGATGAAATACATTGAGCGGCAGCTTGCCTCGGTGATTGGCGCCTCGACGGCTCGTGTGGTGCTCGAGTCCACTCTCACCGGTCGGGACATGCAGATAGAAGACGTTGTCAGCATCGTGGATGAAGCATCCCAGGCCATGACCTTCAGCCGGGAATTACTTCAGTCTGCGATAGAGAATATCAGTCTCGGTGTTTCAGTCGTCAACCACCAGCAGCAACTCGTAGTCTGGAATCAACGTTACCTGGAGCTTTTCTCTTACCCGAGAGGGTTTGTACGGGCGGGACGAGCGGTTGAGGATCTGATGCGCTACAACCTGATGACCGCCAACCTCCCAGCCAGGAAAATCGATGACATTGTGGCTGATCGGTGCCGCGCAATGCGCAAGGGTGATCCGATGTCCTACGAACGTCACCGTCCCGACGGCACGGTTCTGAAAATTGAGGGTAGCCCTATTCCAGGTGGCGGCTACGTCACCACCTTCCAGGACATCACCGCCATGCGCCGGACGGAGCAGGCGCTAAAGGAAACCAATATCTACCTTGAGCAACGGGTAAAAGAGCGCACCCAGGAACTTCAGGTCATTAATGAACAGATGCTGAAAGCTAAATCCGTGGCGGAGCAGGCAAATCAGAGCAAAACCCGCTTTCTCGCCTCCGCGAGTCATGATCTCCTGCAGCCACTGAACGCTGCCCGCCTGTTTACTTCGGCCCTGTCAGGCAAGGCGCAATCCGGTGAGGTCCGGGAACTTGTCGAGCACATTGACAGCTCTCTGGGTGCTGCGGAGGAGATCATCAGCACTCTACTGGATATTTCCAAATTGGACGCAGGAGCGCTTGAGCCTCAGATCAGTTGCTTCCCGGTGACTGATATGCTCAGCCACTTATCTACAGAGTTCGCTGCCATCGCCGCAGATCAAAAGCTCGTGCTGGATCTCGTGCCCAGCAGCGCCTGGGTCAGGTCAGATGCAAAATTGCTGCGCCGGGTGATACAAAACTTCCTTTCCAATGCCATACGTTACACCCCCAATGGCAGAATTCTGCTTGGTTGCAGGAGACTTAATGGATACTTGAGAATCGAGGTATGGGACACAGGGCCAGGCATTCCAGAAGATCAACTTGCGCGTATCTTTGAAGAATTCCGCAGACTTCAACACGGTCGCGACAAAAAAGGCCTTGGTCTCGGACTTGCGATCGTTGATCGTATCAGCGGCATGCTTAATCATCCGGTGAACGTCCGCTCTGTCCAGGGTCGAGGCAGCGTTTTTGGCATCACTGTGCCTATAACACCGGCGGTGATCTCTGCAGCATCAAATGCTAAACCAACGCGCAGCACTCGAGGCCTCTCCACCCTTAATGGCCTGCATGTTCTGTGTATTGATAATGATGCCAATATTCTCGATGGGATGAAGGCGTTACTTGGAAATTGGCATTGCCGTGTCACTGTCGCAGAAAGCCTCGAGCACGCTGGCGAACAACTGAACGGAACAGCACCGGACATCATACTTGCCGACTATCAGCTTGATGAAGGCAGAAATGGTCTCGATGCCATGGATGCCCTGCGTTCAGATTATGACAGCAAACTTCCCGGTATACTGATTACAGGCTACATGGGAGTAGAAGTTCGCGACGACGCCGTCGAACGGGGTTATCAGATACTTTACAAACCCGTAAAGCCAGCAGCGCTCCGGGCGCTTGTAAATAAACTGTTAAAACCAAAACGGTCATGACGATAGCTCCTGGCGTAATGGCCACTCAAGGCTTTCAAAAGCTCCGGTTCCTGATCATTGATGACTTTGACAACTTCAGGGTGTCCATGCGACAGATTCTTCGGAGTTTGAGCGTCGATAAAGTGGAAACTGCCTCAACTGGAAACGTCGCGATCCATCTCTGTACCTACGAACATTTCGACGTTGTCTTGTGCGACTATAATCTCGGCGCGGGGAAAAACGGCCAGCACATTCTTGAAGAACTTCGACATAGAAAACTTCTCAAGCGGTCTTCACTTTTCCTAATGGTGACCGCAGAAACTTCAAAAGAGATGGTAATGGGCGCAAGGGAGTATCAACCGGACGCTTATCTGGCGAAGCCTGTAAATCGTGCGATGCTGGAGAGTCGACTAACAAGCCTTATTGCACAACGCTCAGCCTTATTGCCTATCAACAAGGAACTTGATCTGGAGAATATACCTGAAGCTATTTCCCTGTGCGTTAAAGCGATCCCCATACACCCACGATACAAATCCTGGTTAATGAAGACCTTGGCTGACCTTTATATCAGAGTCGGCGACTACGCCCATGCGAGAAAAATATATCACAGTGTGCTCGCGCAGAGAGACATCTCCTGGGCCCAATTAGGTAAATGCAAAGTGCTGTTGGCCGAACAGGCCTATGACGAGGCGAAAATGGAGCTCCAGGACCTCATCACAAAACATCCAGATTTCATGGAAGCGTATGATGTGCTGGCCGATACTCTAACCCGAGACGGCAAACCCAGTGAAGCTCAACGAATTCTGGAGAAAGCGACGGAGCTATCTCCCAACGTGCTATTACGGCATAAAACGCTGGCCGAATTAGCGACCTCAAACCAGAACATCGAGACCGCAGCTGCAGCATGGCGTCGCACCGTAAAGCTTGGAGCCCACTCCATTCATGACGGTGCGGACCATTACCTGTCCCTTGGCCGAACGCTTTCTGAGGTGAGTGAGGGAGACCTCTCTGACACTGGACGGAGCCAAGCAGATGAGGCGATTCTGGCCCTGAAAAAAATGACAAACCGGTTTCCTGACATCGCTGATATCGAAACCCAGAGCTTGCTCATTCAAGCCAGGATTCACAAGGGTCAAAATCGTGAGAAAGATGCCTACGAGTGCCTTGCTCAAGCAGAGGCCTCAGTTGAGCAGGACATGATGACTGCGGACTTGGGCCTGGAACTGGGTAAGACGCTCTTTCATCTGGACCGACCAGAGCGCGCTGAGAGCCTTTTAAATAAACTCGCTCAGCGGTTCGAAGCCGATCCTGTCACAGTTCATAAAATTGAGAACCTGCTCGACGAGCCCGTTGGTTTCAAGGAAAAACTTCATGCCCGGTCACTTAATCGACAGGGCATTAGAGCTTTTGAGGCGGGCTCATTGGACAAAGCAGTAGAGGCGTTCAGGAAGGCACTGACGATTGTTCCCTCCCATACCGCTCTGAACCTGAACCTCGTTCAAGTTCTTATGAAACAAATGTCAGAAGGCGGTGCGCCCCCTGACACCATCAAGCAGTGCCAGCAATGCCTTTTCGCATTGGCCAATCTCCCGACGCAACATCAGCAATATCGCCGCTACCTCGAATTGCGGAAAAAATTGGAGGCTATAAGTCATGCCTGAAAATAAAAAATCTTTCGAAATCAATTCAGTAATTGATGAGCAATCGATCGATTTTTCTTTCGTGATCGCTTCAGCTGTGCATGATATGAAGAATTCCCTTGGCATGCTGCTTCACTCACTTGATGAGTTGCGCCAAGAGTATGCTGAAACCCTACCGAACTCTTCCCGTTTCAACACTCTGCAATATGAAACTGAGCGTGTTCACAGTGACCTGGTTCAACTACTGGGCTTATATCGCCTGGGTGAGAAAACACTGTCCGCCCATACGGAAGAGCATTTTGTTCCCGACTTTTTAAGCGAGCAGCTCGCCCGCCACCAACCACTGCTGAACGGCCATGATATTCAATACAATATTGAGTCCGGCGACATCAATGGTTTCTTCGATAAGGATCTTCTGACAGGCGTGCTTAATAACACCATTAATAATGCAATTCGCTATACCCGTGGGAAAATTTTGTTTACTGCCGATCAGCGGGGCGACTACCTTGTGATCGGAGTAGAAGACGACGGTGAAGGCTATCCGTCTCATATGCAAGAAGCAGGCGCCACACTGCCCGGAGCCCTGAATTTCGCAAATGGCAGCACGAGTCTGGGATTGTATTTCGCGTCATCTGTTGCCCGCTTACACCGCGAAGGTGATCGCTCAGGGTTCATCAAGCTTCATAATCAAGGCCAGCTCGGTGGAGGAGTTTTTGAAATCTGGCTACCCTGAAGCCTACTACTTACGAAAATAGAAATTTGAAGCTTGCTTTGACCGTTCCACCTCATTCACGTGAGCTGAGCCCTCAAGGGATTGATTCAGTCTAATACTGGGTCGGGGTCTTGGTGTTACAGGGAGACCGACATGCCTCGGGGCCACGCACTTGTTGTTGATGATTCATCAACAGCTCGAATTTTGTTAGCTCGCTTACTAGAACGCGCAAATATCACGACGAAGAGCGTTGCTTCAGCGGAAGAAGCGTTAAGCCGTCTTGAAAACGAACAGTTCGATATTATTTTTCTTGATCATCTCTTGCCCGGCATGAACGGTTTCGAGGCTCTGGAAGCCATAAAGAACAATCCTGAAACCAGGGATACCCCGGTATTCATGTATACCTCACAGAACGCTGAGCGGTACTTGAGCGAAGCCAAAGCCCGAGGTGCTGCCGGTGTGATTGGAAAACAGGTTAGCCGAGACCAGCTTCTTCAAACGCTTGAAGACATATTTGCTGGAAAACCGGAACTGAATGATCAGGAATTTTTCCCCGAAGAGGTCCTTGCCTTAGGCAGCGCAGAGCCTGTGCAAACAAGAAGGTTGACTGGCAGGCTTGCAACTCTCGAGATTGCCTATGAAGAAACTCATGATGAACTCAGGCAACTCAGACAAACCATGATAAGGATGGAACTCTCCCATCAGGAGAATCTCCACACTAACCAACGTCGAATGAAGTGGGTATGGGTGACCACCTGCCTGGGCTTTACTGTTGTTGCTGTTTTACTTGGTCTTCAGGTAACAGAGCTCTCCGTTGTTATTGAAGGAGTGAACAAGCAACTAAGCGTTATGCAGGAAATGATCAACAACCTTGTAGATCTGGTTGAAAGATAAAGATTCCACTTATCAGCACAAGTTCGGCGCAGCCGCGTCTTGTTGATGGGCCTCGTTCAGG
>NZ_JBBEBW010000037.1:0-1639 GCF_040882185.1 Marinobacter sp.
ACCAGGCAGTAGAAGCACTTGTTTTCAGACGACACCACCACGGCGATCATTTCCCGCTCCAGCTTGTCGAGCTCGCTTTCGCCCAGCATCATTTCGTTGTACATGCGGGTGAAGCCTTCGAGTTGCGCGAGATTCTGGCTATAGGCTTTCAGTACGTTGGGGACCATGCCCAGTTTGGTCTGGCAGATCTCGAAGTAGCGACGGGTTTCTTCCGGCAGGTCTTTGAGTTCCGGTACCGGCAGGTTCAGTCCTGTGGGTTTGTCGTCTTTGGCTTTGAGGATGTCGTTCATGGTGCTCTGTCCTTTCCGATTGCTTTCGTTATAGGCGTCCGGATCTGCGGTTGGGTCATGCGCTGTGGGTCGTGCTTCCTGACAGCGCCTGGCCGACTTTCGAGCCGTTGCGCCGCTTCAACTGCTGGCTGATCCAGTCGCCCGTGGCCACCAGCTTGTCGAGATCCACCCCGGTTTTGATGCCCAGCCCGTTCAGCAGGTAGAGCACATCTTCGGTGGCGACGTTGCCGGAGGCGCCTTTGGCGTAGGGGCAACCGCCGAGGCCTGCGACAGACGAATCAATCACCGCGACACCTTCTTCGATGACCGCGTAGAGGTTGGCCAGGGCCTGGCCGTAGGTGTCGTGAAAGTGGGCGGCGAGGCGTTCCATCGGGACGTGTTTTGCCACCGCCTCCAGCATGCGCTTGGCTTTCAGGGGCGTGCCGGTGCCGATGGTGTCGCCCAGAGAAATCTCGTAGCAGCCCATGTCCAGCAGGGCCCGGGCAACGCTGGCAACTTTTTCCGGCGCGATATCGCCTTCGTAGGGGCAGCCAAGCACGGTGGAAACATAGCCACGAACCTGAATGCCGGCTTTCTGGGCCGCTTCCATGACGGGTTGAAAACGCTCAAGGCTTTCGGCCACGGAGCAGTTGATGTTCTTCTGGCTGAAGGATTCGGACGCCGCGCCAAACACCGCGACTTCATCGGCGCCCGCGGCCAGGGCATTTTCGAAACCTTTGAGGTTAGGCGTGAGAACGGAATAACGAACGCCGGACCGGCGCTTGATGCCAGCCATCACCTCGGCGCCATCGGCCATCTGGGGCACCCATTTCGGTGACACAAAGCTGGCCGCTTCTATGTGGCTCAGGCCGCAGTCAGCGAGGCGTTCAATCAGGCCGGTTTTGACGGCGGTGGCGATGACGTCGCCGGGCTCGTTCTGCAAGCCGTCGCGGGGGCTCATCTCCACCAGTCGGACGTGTTTGGGAAAGGCCATCAGGTGGTCTCCTCTTCAGTAACGTCAATCGCGAGCAGTTCGTTGCCTTCTGCTACCTGGTCGCCTTCGGCAAAAAACAGTTCGCTGACAACGCCGTCGGCAGGCGCCTTGATGGCATGCTCCATTTTCATGGCTTCCATGATGACCAGGGTCTGGCCTGCGGTAACGGTGTCACCGGCTGCTACCATAATGGCCACCACAGCACCGTTCATGGGTGCTTTCAGGCTACCCTCGGCGGCCAAGTCCTGGGTGCCGAATGTTTCACGATAGACAGTACAACTGAAGGTATCACCTTCGTAGAACAGCACCAGCTGATCGTCGTGGAGATTGCCGTGCACGCTCAGCCGATGGCCATTGATGACGGCTTGCAGGTAAT
>NZ_JBBEBW010000038.1:0-9555 GCF_040882185.1 Marinobacter sp.
CTAGGCGCAGTGGCGAAGGTTTGGTGGTTCCAAATCGAGACGTTGCAACGCGGCTTTCAATGCCCTCAGCGGCTCCCGAAGGGCGCGACGCTGGGGTTTCTGGCCGGTGTTGCCTGCCCTTGATATGGAACCACCATACCTTCGGACAGGCGCCTTGGCCAGAAACCCCAGCGTCACGCAGTAGGTCAACGAATTAACCAGACGGGACACTAGCACTTGCTTTCAAAATGACACTTGGGCAAGGAGCGTCTGCTCATGAGCGTCTTCAGCACATACGTAATGCGAGAATGAAATTGAATTATGCTGGTGCCCAGCTTCAAGCATTACAACTACAAAAGCGTTAAATCGAGCAATGTGCTCTTTGGAGCATTGTCCAAGCTACCTTAAATAGCCCATCTCGGCGCTTACAAAAAGGTCCGCTTTCCAATGTACGGCTCGGCCAGAACTTTCGACGTATGTCGCCATGATGAACATGACTAGGCTGAAACCGTTTTATCCAGAGGGAGGGGCAAGTCAAGATACCGGTGTGCGACAAACGCCAATTCAACGACCTGCCTGACTAATGTGAGTGATCAAGTAAGTTGATGACATGGCCTGACGCGTCCGTTCCCATTAGGCTAACGTCTGTTTGGAGAAACAAGTCCCTCCTGCCGCATCCGACGATAAACGGTTGGGCGGGAGATGCCCAACTCCCGGGCCACCGCCGACACATTCCACTGTTTTCTTTGCAGAGCCGCCGCCAATAGCGCGTCACTGGTATTAGCTCCGGCTGTGCAGGATGGCGCTGTCTCTGGCTCATCACACCGGAGGCCGGCTGCAGGCGCAGGCCCGCCGTCAAGGCACTCTTCCGGAAGGTCGTTAGTGGTTATCTCAATGCCATCGGAGGTAGCCTCGGCAAATGTCAGGGCATTGGTGAGCTGTCGAATATTCCCTGGCCAGGGGCAGGCCAGCATTGCGCTCATGGCATCGGCCCTGATGCCTATTTCCGGCAACATTCGGGTCTCTATCAAACGCCGCAGTACTGAACGGATCACGAACTGTTTGTCGGCCCGCTGGCGCAGGGGTGGCAGCCGCAGGATAGCCCCGTTCAGCCGGTAATACAGATCCGCTCTGAACTTGCCCGCGTCCACCAGACTGGCAATATCCTGATGGGTGGCGGCAATAATGCGGCAATCCACCTTAAGCGGCTTGTCAGCGCCCAAAGGGAAAATCTCCCCTTCTGCCAGTACCCGTAAAAGTCTTGTTTGAAGTTGCAGCGGCATGTCGCCAATTTCATCCAGGAAGAGCGTGCCACCATGAGCCTGCTGTATCAAACCGGACATGCCTTTTGGCCGGGCTCCGGTAAACGCGCCAGCGGCATAACCGAACAGCTCGCTCTCAATCAGTGACTCGGGGATGGCGGCGCAGTTAACCGCGATGAAGGACTTGTCCGCGCGACGACTTGAATCATGAATCGCTTTCGCCAGAACTTCTTTACCGGTGCCGGTTTCACCCAGTATCAGCAAACCCACATCCCGGTTGCGAAATCTTTTTGCAAGCGACAGGGTACGGCGCATCACCGGGTCATCATCCGCCAAGCCGTCCAGAGCTGGCACGGCTTTTTCCCTTTCATGCTCCGGATCGGGAAGAGCAACCGGGATATGCCGGGGTTCGATAAGTGACGCAAACAATGTCTCTCCACTACTGCGCACCTGAAAGGCTCTCACCTGGTCTTTATTGTCATAGGGAATCGTCCAGATATCGGGCATTTCACAGTCAAAGACATCCGACAGAAGAGACCCCTTCCAATCATATGCTCCAGCTTTTGCCTGATCCAACAGTCTCCTTGCGTTGGTATTGGCCGCAATGACAACACCTCCAGTATCAATCGCGAACAGGCATTGGGCATTAATTTGCACGAACTCCCGCGATGGATCACAGCGAAAAATCAGGCTGTCGCTGAATATTCGACGGAAGTAGGCGTCCTCGATCATCCGCGCATAGAGCTGGGTGAGATGCATGGCGAAATTCTGACTATGACGGGCATTCGGAGAGTCCAGCGCTGAGATGTCGAGAACGCCCAGTAAATTGCCCTGGGGGTCGGTAATTGGCGTCGCCGTGCAAGTCAGGGAGATATGGGTGGCGTCAAAATGATCCACGCGATGACAGGTCAAGGGCAGTTTTTCTGCGATACAGGTGCCCACGGCGCAGGTACCTGCGTATTGCTCGTTCCAGTCCGCGCCCAGATAAAGCCCGGCCTGTCGCAAACGGCGGTCGTGGCGCTTGTCGCCGAGAAATTGGACGGTTATGCCTCTGTGGTCCGTCAGGAGCAAAACATAACCCATGCCCGTTATCTGGGAATGAAGTTGCTCCACGCCGGCCCGGGCCACATTCAAAAATTCGTCCACCGAGTCCTGATGTTCTCGCAGGATCTGATGGGTGACGATGCGTGCTTCCCGGGGCTGGCTCGGGTCCAGCCCGTAATCATTGAGACAGCGTTTCCAGGACCGGCCAATCAGCGCTTGGCCGGGAAACGCCAAGGTCGAATCCGATTCCACATACTGAAGTATCGCCTCGATATGCTGACGTTGTGCAGATTGAAGGCTCATAGCAGAGGCCTCTATCTATAAATTGACTGTCTCCGCGTGGAGACTCGACTCAGAGTATAAACCTCTTGAGAGTTGGCGATATGGTCCATTCGTACAATTTTTGCACATTTACACCTGTATGACCCATAGGCCTTCGGCCGTTACAGGTGTAACGAAAATCCTCCTTACCTTTCAGGAGCCAGATCTTTAACCTTTAGCTTATCAATTTATAATTATCAATAAAAACAAATATCTGAACAAAAAATGATTAGGCAGCCCGGGGTTGGCACGGTCCATGCGAACGCTTGAATACATGCCGGAAATACCAAGGCGTGGTCAGGCCCTTACAAACAAGACCAAAATTGACAAGGGAAAAATCATGACGAATCAAGCGTTAACCCCTACCCAGAAGATCCAAAACTGGCTGGCCGAACTGAAGTCTATCCTGCAATCGGATCAACCACAGAATGCCGCAGAGCTATTCGACGAAAACGGCTTTTGGCGCGATCTTGTCGCACTGACCTGGAATATAAAAACCGTCGAAGGGCGGCAGAGTATCCGCGACATGCTGGGCGCCACGGCAGCCGGCGCCCAGCCCCATGATTGGAAGGTAGACGGTGAAGCCACCGAAGCTGATGGCGTCACCGAAGGCTGGCTGACTTTCAAGACCAATGTAGCCCAGTGCGAGGGCCAAATCCGGCTAAGGAACGACAAGTGCTGGACCCTGTTGACCGCAATGACCGAACTCAGGGACCACCCGGAACCGAGGAGCTCTCTGCGTTCGAAAGGCGCCAGACACGGTGCGGACAAAAGCCGGGCGAGTTGGGCCGATGAGCGCCGCGAAGAAATCGAATCCCTCGGATACACAGAACAGCCCTACTGCGTCATCGTCGGCGGCGGCCAGGGCGGCATAGGTCTTGGGGCGCGCCTACGCCAATTGAATGTGCCTACTATTATTCTGGAGAAGAACCCCAAGCCGGGTGATTCCTGGCGCAACCGTTATAAATCGCTTTGCCTCCACGACCCGGTCTGGTATGACCATCTGCCCTATATCCCTTTCCCTGACAACTGGCCCATATTTTCACCCAAGGATAAACTCGGTGACTGGCTGGAAATGTACACCAAAGTGATGGAACTTAATTACTGGGGCTCAACCGAGTGCACAAGCGCAAGCTACAATGAGCAGACCGGTGAATGGACGGTGGAAGTCAATCGGGACGGCGAAAAACTGACCCTGAGACCTAAACAACTCGTGCTTGCCACTGGAATGTCGGGTGTGCCCAATATGCCGGACATCCCCGGCATGGAAACTTTCAAGGGCGAACAGCAGCACTCCAGTCAGCACCCTGGCGGAGAAGCTTATAAAGGCAAAAAAGTCGTGGTGCTGGGGGCCAACAATTCGTCGCACGATATCTGTGGCGCGCTCTGGGAGAACGATGCTGACGTCACCATGGTTCAGCGGTCTTCAACGCACATTATCAAGTCGGACACCCTGATGGAGCTGGTGCTGGGCGGGCTTTACTCGGAGGAAGCTGTACAAAGCGGCATCACTACCAACATGGCTGACATGACCTTTGCCTCCATCCCCTTCCGTATCATGCCGGACTTCCATATTCCCGTATACGAGCAGGTCGCCGAACGCGATGCCGACTTTTACGAGCGCCTAAAAAAAGCCGGCTTCATGCTGGACTTCGGTGAGGATGGCTCCGGGCTCTTCATGAAGTATTTGAGGCGCGGCTCCGGCTACTACATCGATGTGGGCGCCTCGGAGCTGGTAGCCGACGGCGAGATCAAGCTGAAGAGCGGTGTGACCATCGAAAGAGTCAACCCGGAGTCAGTCACGCTTTCGGACGGCACCGAATTGCCCGCTGATCTCATCGTCTACGCGACAGGTTATGGCTCGATGAATGGCTGGGCGGCGAAAATCATCTCTCAGGAAGTGGCGGACAAAGTCGGAAAGTGTTGGGGTATGGGCTCCGGCACCACCAAAGACCCTGGCCCCTGGGAAGGCGAGCTGCGCAACATGTGGAAGCCAACCCAGCAACCGGGCCTCTGGTTCCACGGTGGCAATCTCCACCAATCCCGGCACTACTCCCGCTATCTCGCCCTGCAGCTGAAAGCCCGCATGGAAGGCATCGAGACGCCCATTTACGGCATGGAAGAAGTTCATCACCTGTCTTGATTAATCACACAGGCCATACTTGGATACGCGCAGTATTTAAGTATCCGGGTTTTCTATCTACATTGTATGGGTAAACGCGAAAGCCGCGTTGCCAAGCAACAATCACAACAAGAGGCCAACACCATGATCTATGCAAACCCCGGCACCGAAGGCTCAGTTGTCTCCTTCAAATCCCGATACGAGAACTACATCGGCGGCGAATGGGTCGCCCCGGTCAAAGGCCAGTACTTTGATAACATCACCCCGATCACCGGTGAGGTGATCTGTGAAATCCCCCGGTCCCAGGCGGAGGATATTGATCTCGCCCTGGATGCCGCCCACAAGGCCGCGCCTGCCTGGGGCAAGATGTCCACCACCGAACGCTCCAATATCTTGCTGCAGATCGCGGACCGCATGGAGCAAAACCTGGAAATGCTGGCGGTCGCCGACTGCTGGGATAATGGCAAAGCGGTGCGGGAAACCATCAATGCCGATATCCCGCTGGCCATTGACCACTTCCGCTATTTTGCGGGCTGTATACGCGCCCAGGAAGACACCTCCAGCGCCATCGACAGCAACACCGTGGCCTACCACTACCACGAGCCGCTGGGTGTCGTCGGCCAGATTATTCCCTGGAACTTTCCGTTGCTGATGGCGACCTGGAAGCTGGCGCCTTGCCTTGCGGCCGGTAACTGCACGGTGATGAAACCTGCCGAGCAGACTCCGGCCAGCATTCTGGTGCTGATGGAACTGATTGGCGATCTGCTGCCACCGGGCGTGCTGAATATTGTGAACGGTTATGGCGTAGAGGCGGGTCAGGCCCTGGCATCCAGCAAGCGCATCGCCAAAATAGCATTCACCGGGTCCACTCCAGTGGGTTCTCATATCCTGAAATGCGCGGCGGAGAACATTATTCCGTCCACCGTGGAACTGGGTGGCAAATCCCCCAATATCTACTTCTCCGACGTAATGAAAGCCGAGCCGGAATTCGTCGACAAGTGCGTGGAAGGTCTGGTGCTGGCGTTCTTCAATCAGGGCGAAGTCTGTACCTGCCCGTCCCGCGCGCTGGTGCAGGAAGACATGTACGACGAGTTCATGGCCATGGTGATTGAGCGCACCAAGGCCATCAAACGCGGCAACCCGCTGGATACCGACGTGCAGGTAGGTGCCCAGGCCAGCAAGGAGCAATTCGACAAGATCATGTCCTACCTGGAAATCGGCAAGCAGGAAGGCGCGGAAGTGCTGATTGGTGGCGGACGCCAGGAAATGGAAGGCGAGTACAACAACGGCTTCTACGTTCAGCCCACCCTGTTCAAGGGTAAGAACAACATGCGGGTGTTCCAGGAAGAAATCTTCGGTCCGGTGGTCGGTGTGACCACCTTCAAGGATGAGGAGGAAGCCCTGGCCATCGCCAACGACACCGAGTTCGGCCTGGGCGCCGGTCTGTGGACTCGCGACATCAACCGCGCCTTCCGCGTTGGCCGTGGCATTCAGGCGGGCCGCGTGTGGACCAACTGTTTTCACCAGTATCCGGCCCACGCTGCGTTTGGTGGTTACAAGAAGTCCGGTATTGGCCGGGAAAACCACAAAATGGCGCTGGATCACTATCAGCAGACCAAAAACCTGCTGGTGAGCTACGACATCAATCCGCTGGGGTTTTTCTGAGTTATCAGAGCGGGTAACCGGGGCTCGTCCAAGAGGTCCCCGGGTGGCGTTTTGAGTAAGGACGTCGGCTGTTACGATCGAGAGTTATCGGCAGCCTGGCGGATCTAAGCAACCGTTGCGAACAAGGCCGTGAATACCGCTAGAAACGCTAGGGAGCCTCTGATTAACTCCTGAATCGTCTCTGCGCGCCCTTTGGGGCTTTCAGAGCGATTCACACTCCGCGTTGCGACTTCTTGCAAGGTCTAGACATGACTGCAAAGTCGCGCCTTGATTGTGAATCGCTCTGAAAGCCAGAGGCGATCCAGGAGTTAATCAGAGGCTCCCTAAGTACCGAACTCTCCATTCTGAAGCAGCGTCAACTGATAGGCTGTATTCAACGATAGTGGGTAACGGCTGGCGCGATACTGCCATCATTACAACTTAGCTCCCCCCTAGGAAAAATGACCACAAAGCAGACCTTTTCAGATAGGGGGCCTGCACAATTCGCTATTCGGACAAAGCACGCTGAGGTCGCAAAGCGAACATTCATGAAAGGCGATCAAAGTAAACGGAATGGCCTTCGCTTGAGGCTATGGGAGATAGGGCGTTGTGCGATAACCTTCCCGCTAAGGTTACAGTCTCCACCATGTTCGATAAGCTTCAGAACCACCATGTCTTGGCCCTTGTATGCGGCCAAAGCCAGGTGTAATGGCCGGACGCTTGCGATTGGTCGACACACTACACTCGCACTTTACGCACAACAGCACTCGTATCACGTCGGCTTTTGTTACACTTTTAAGCCAAGCCTCGCGCCGTAGCACCACCTAATCCTTTGAACGCACTTTCTTGTCGAGAAGAAGGCGTTAATATTGCACAAATGCCGTAGTTTCGATATGGAAAGGAGAGCCCCAAAGAGCCTTTTCAGCCGCTTTTAGAGAAAGACCTTCTTCATCCCACTTTTTTATTCTGTTCAATGAATCATCAAACCACTCCGAAGTTAAGCTCATATCTTGATCCTGGCCTAGCAGAGCGCGGAGGGCCGTATTACTAATGGCCTCATTATGTGTTTAAAAGTCAGTGAACCGAAGGTATCCCATTCAGCTTGCGTGGCAAACTGGACTTGCCTCTCTGTTATAGCCGTACCCCGAAATGTCGGGCCGTTCAAAACTGAAAAATCCGACATCATAGATGTCTTGAGCCAGAGGCAAATGCTGATATTAGGGCGATGAAGCAAACCGTTGAGAGAATTTAGGGAGATTGAGTCCGGGCGCGTTGCTCTCGTTGGCGCGTGCCGGGCGCCCGGGTAAGAGACCCGGATCACTGGCCCTTCTGCCAGTCAGATGTGAGCTGATAACCAACCCCTCTGCCCGTGGACCCGCCCATGGTCTCGATCACCCCCATATCGACCAGACTCCTGATATCTCGGGTTGCCGTAGCGGACGGCGATTTCGTCATGGACTGGTAGCGCTGGCGGGTCAGCTTGAACGTACCCGGGACCTCTGAATCCAGCATCTTGTTGAGCACTTTCCTCTGACGATCATTGACCGGCATAGTCTCCAACTTCTTCCAGAGTCGGGTTTTGTCTACTGTGGCCCTGATTCGGGTTACCGTTCGGGTGATCGCCAGTTCCATGGTACTTAGGTACCACCGTACCCATGGAGTCACATCGACCGGACTATTCTTCTGGGTGTTCTCCAACATTGAATAGTACCCACGCCTATCGGCGTAAATTGCCGTTGGCAACGCAAACCATCGCGCCACTGAGCCATCGGCTCGAGCGAGCACGAAGTCGCCGATGGCCCGAGCGATCCGGCCGTTTCCGTCATCAAAGGGATGGATGGTTACAAACCATAGGTGAGCCAGGGCAGACATGATCTCTGGCGGCACTTGTTCGCGGACAGTTGAGGAATTCACCCATGCGATAAACGAATCCATTTCCTGGTCAACCCGGTCCCGGGGTGGCGCCTCATAATGCACCCGACGTTTATTGATCGGGCCCGAGACCACCCTCATGGGATCATCGCCCCGCCAATCCCCCACAATAATGCCATCTGCAGAAGGTGAGTCAGCCGGAAACAACCAGGTGTGCCATTCCAGAAGCCGGGATTTGGTGATCTGATTGTCTTTGCGGGACGTGGCATCCATCAGGACCTGGACAATCCCCTCTTCATCCGGAGACATGGGAGAGCCGTCAGAGGCAAGGTTGAGGCGCTTTGCCAGGGACGATCGAACCGAGTTGGCGTCCAGTCGCTCCCCCTCGATGGCAGCAGAACTGAGGATGTTTGATAGCATGCCGTCGAGTTCCTGGGCCCGCTCACCACCGGCAAGCCCGCCCGCGGCACCAATCAGCTCACCCTCAAGCAGGGTGACCCGGCGCAGGATCATACCGATATCGCTACCGCTCCAACCCAGTTCTGGCCATTCGGGGTATTCCCAGATCCAGCGCGGTCTTTGTGTCGACACCATTTCAAGCTCTCCGGCATTTTCGAACCAATTCTGATCCATCCTAACAGCTAATCGAATCAAATAGTGATTCGTTTATTGGACAAAACCGATCACTTAATGATTCGATTTAATCAATAAACGAATCACCCAGCCTGGCCTGGCCCGTTCCGGCTTTACCAGTGCAACTAAAATCGCCATCGAGCGCCAACAAAGCGGGAACTGCGAATAACGGATGTTTTGTAAAAAGGCAGGATGCACCAAGCCGAAATGCATGAACAAAACCCGCTATTTGCGCTACTCTTGTCCTCTCAAATTGGAAATTTGAAAGGACAAAACATCATGATGCGACTTGACCAGTTGCGCCTATTTTTCGAGGCTGGGGATCTGCTCTCAGCAGAAATCGTCACCGCGCCTTTAGAACCTGGCCCCGAGGCCCGCTGGATGCTGGAATGCCGGAGACGTAACGGATCGCATATGGCGCTGGCCCTGAATCGCCGCAAGGCCGGGCGAGAGCAGGTTCGGATCTTCAATAGCCTTGATGCCGCCTTTGCGGCTGCGAAGGCGATCGGGTTTCAGGCGGCAACAATACGATCATAGCCAGCCAATTTATCAGTGTCAGCCGGCCGCCGTACGCTTTCGGACTACGGGTTCAATGCCATGACCAAAAGGCGGACCTTTTCAGATAGGGACCTACCCAATCCGCTATTCGGAAACAAAGAACGCTGAGGTCGCAAAGCG